>NZ_JBIRHH010000002.1:0-429843 GCF_044328425.1 Streptomyces sp. NPDC017943
ACCAGCCCGTAGGACAGGGCCAGGTTCCCGGAGATGTTGCGGTACACACCCGGCGGGAACGCCGTCGCCGCCGGAGCCACCTCGTAGGAGACCGCGAAGTCCTCCGTCGTCTCCCCGAAGTTCCAGCCCGCCCGGAACGCCGCGATGTTCGCCGCCGCGATAGCGGGCTTCTTCGCGAACTTCGACCGCAAGAACCGCTCCGTGCCCTCCGTGGGCCGGTGATACATCCAGCTCAGCAGCCCCAGCGCGAACATGTTCTTGCTGCGCTCGGCCTCCTTGCGGCTCAGATCGAACTCCCGCAAAGCCTCCACCGTCAACGTCGTCAACGGCACCGGATGCACGCTGTAGCCGTCCAGCGACCCGTCCTCCAGCGGCGAGGACGCGTAGCCGACCTTCTGCATCGCCCGCTTGGTGAACTCGTCGGTGTTCACGATGATCTCCGCGCCCCGCGGCAGATCCCCCAGGTTCGCCTTCAACGCGGCCGGGTTCATCGCCACCAGCACGTTCGGCGCATCACCGGGCGTGAGAATGTCGTGATCGGCGAAATGCAACTGGAACGACGACACACCCGGCAGCGTCCCGGCAGGCGCCCGGATCTCCGCCGGGAAGTTCGGCAACGTCGACAGATCATTGCCGAACGACGCCGTCTCCGACGTGAAACGGTCACCGGTGAGCTGCATGCCGTCACCCGAGTCACCCGCGAACCTGATGACCACCCGATCCAGACGACGGACGTGCTTGCCGCCCGTCCCTGCCGTCCCGGGGGAGTTGGCTACCACGGACATTCTGTGTCGCTCCTGTCGGGGCTGGGGGCTGGTCCGCCGGCGCGGGCGGACGCTGCGGCGGATGCGCGTCGCGGTGCGGGTCGTGCACCTCGCCGGAAGCTACGCGGCACGGGTGGAGGACGGCTCGCGCGCCGGTCCGACGGGATGCCCCGGCCGCCCCTGCGGCACTCCACCGTCCCGCGAACCCCCGTCGAGGCTTGACCGGGACGCTTTGGGTATCAGCTCCGGTGACGGAAGGGCATGGGCCCTCGCGGGGCGACGGACCGCCCGCCGGTGCCCGCATCCCCCGAGGGCACCGGCGGGCCCCTTGCCGTGGGCCGGCCGGCACAGACGAAGGGATACACACTGTGAACAGCACGTGGTTCCGGCGCTTCACCACTGCGGGGAACGGGCCGCGGCTCGTGTGCTTTCCCCACGCGGGGGGTTCGGCGACGGCGTTCAGGACCCTGGCCCAGGCGCTGCCCGCGGAACTCGACGTGATGTGCGTGCAGTATCCGGGCCGTCAGGACCGGCACCGCGAGGTGCCCTTCACCGATCTGACCGTGCTCGCAGAAGCGGTGGCCGAGGAGCTCGCCCGAGTGCTGACCGCGGACCCGGGGCGGCCCTACGCGCTGTTCGGCCACAGCATGGGCTCGCTGGTGGCGTTCGAGACGGCCCGGCTGCTCGCCCGGGGCCCGCTGCCGGGGCCGCAGCGGCTGTTCCTGTCCGGTCGGGGCGCACCGGACGCGCACAGCACGGCCCACTTCGGGCACTACGACGACGAGGACGTGCTCGCCGAGGTGCGCAGGCTGGGCGGCACCGACCAGTCGATGCTGGACGACCCGGACATGATGGAGATGGTGCTGCCGGCGCTGCGCGCCGACTACCGGTCGCTCGGCGCGTACACCTGGCGCGCGGCCGAGCCGCTGACCGCCCCGCTGACCGTGCTGGTCGGGGACAGCGATCCGGTGGTGACGGTGGAGCAGGCGGAGACCTGGCGGGCGCACAGCCGCGGGGACGTGGCGGTGAAGGTCTTCCCCGGCGGTCACTTCTACCTCTACGACCGGCCCGGCGACGTGGCGGCGGTCGTCACCGAGGAACTCCTCACCGGGGCGCCCGCCTCCTGACCGGCCGTCGGGGCCGGACGACCGCCCGGGGCGGCACGGACCTGGTCCGTGCCGCCCCGGGCGGCGTCGCGCGTCAGAGAACCGCGCCCTCCTTCGTGCGTCGGCGCAGCGCCGGGCGGCTGGAGCGGCCGAGGTCCTTGCACACGTCCGACAGTGCGAGGACGGTGCGGGCCGTGAACAGCTTGCGGATGGACACCTCCTGGTTCAGCTCCGCCCGGATCAGCCCGACCAGCCGGATCGCCCGCAGCGAATTGCCACCGAGGTCGAAGAAGTCCTCGTCGATGCCGACCCGGTCCACGTCCAGCACCTCGGCGAAGGCCCGGGCGAGGATCCGTTCGGTCTCGTTGCGCGGGGCGCGGCGGGTGTCGTCGTCGGAGGCGGGCCGGGGCAGCGCGGCCCGGTCCACCCGCCCGCCCGCGGTGAGCGGCAGGCGGTCCAGGACGGTGAACGCCGACGGCACCAGGGATTCCGGCAGCCGTGCGGCGGCGAACCGGCGCAGGTCGTCGGCGGACACGGCCGTGCCGGGCAGGGGCACCACACAGGCCGCCAGGCGCTGCAGCCCGCTGCCGTCGTCCGTGACGGCCACGACGGCCTGCGCCACATCGGCGTGTTCGGACAGCGCCTGCTCGACCTCGGCCGGTTCGACGCGCACCCCGCGCACGTCCGCGGCGGTGCCGGCGTGACCGACGTGGACGAGCCGGCCGTCGGCCGTCGGCCGCACCCGCTCCCCGGTGCGGTACATGCGCGTCCCGGGCGGGCCGTAGGGGCAGGGCACGAAGCGTTCCGCGGTCGCCGCCGGCCGCCCGGGGTAGCCGCGGGCCACACCGGGACCGGCCACGTACAGGTCACCGGCCACGTCGACGGGGACCGGGGTCAGGCCGGGGCCGAGCACGTACAGGGCCGTGTGGTCCCCGGCACGGCCGATCGTGTCCGACGCGGGGACGGCTTCGCCGGGGGGCAGGTGCCGGACGGCGGCGGGGCCCGTCGTCTCCGCCCCGCCGTGCCCGGTGACGACCGTCAGCCCGGGGCAGGCCTCGCGGATCCGGCGCAGCGCGGCCGCGGGGACGCGGTCGCCGCCCGTCCACACCTCCCGCAGTCCGGTCAGACGCTCGGGGTGTGCGGCCGCGAGCTCGGTGAGGCGGGCGGCGGGCAGCCACAGTGTGGTGATGCCGTGGGCCGCCTGCAGTCCGGTCAACGCGTCGCTGTCCAGGTCCCCTTCGGGGGCCACGACGACCCGGCCGCCGTTCAGCAGGGGCGTCCACAGCTCCAGGGCGAGCGCGTCGCAGGCGTGCGGCGCGTGCCACAGGACGGTGCCGCGGCCGGCGTCCCGGCAGCGGTGGTCCGTGACGAACCGCTCGACGGCGCGGTGGGTCACCGCGACGGGCCTCGCGGCACCGTCCGGGCCGGTGCCGTGCAGCACGGCCACCACGCTGTCGGGGTGGAGCCGGGCGGCGTCGGGGACGGTGGAGCCGGCCTCGCCGGCGCCGTCGGTGGTCAGGTCCTCCAGGACCAGCACCGGCAGGTCCGGGCGGGCCGGGAGCGTGCCGGCCGTGGCGGTGCCGGTGAGCAGCAGGTGTGCCGGTGTGGCGTCGGCCGCGGCCGCCGGGTCGAGAGCCAGCGCGGCTGCGCCTGCCTTCGCCACCGCCAGCAGGGCGACGGCCAGGTCCACCGACCGGGGCAGCGCCACCGCGACGATCGTCTCGGGGCCGACGTCCCGGTGGCGCAGCGCCGTGGCCAGCCGGCCGGACCGCTCGTCCAGCCGACGGTAGGAGACCTGGGTGTCGCCACAGACCAGCGCGACGGCTTCGGGGGTGCGTTCGGCCTGCCGGGCGAACAGGTGCGGGACGGTCAGGCCCGGCAGCGGCGCCCCGGACGAGTCGGGTGCCGCGAGCGCCCGGTCCGGTTCCTCGCCGCCGGTCACGTCCAGCGTGCCGACCGGCCGGGCGCCGGCGTCCAGCGCGGCCCGGACGAAGGAGATCAGTTCCTCGCCGATGAAGCGCAGTTCGGCGCGGTCGTACAGGCCGGTGGGGGCGTCGAGCCGGAGGAACAGGTCGCTGCCGGGGCTGCCGTCGGTGTAGACGCCGATGGACAGCTCCTCGAAGGTGCCGGTCGTCGCGCCCGAGTAGCGGGCCGGGCTGTCGCCGAAGTGCAGTTGTTCCGCGAACTCGACGACGTTCAC
This sequence comes from Streptomyces sp. NPDC017943, assembly GCF_044328425.1. Taxonomy (NCBI): domain Bacteria; kingdom Bacillati; phylum Actinomycetota; class Actinomycetes; order Kitasatosporales; family Streptomycetaceae; genus Streptomyces; species Streptomyces sp. NPDC017943. Next base: position 4,071 of record NZ_JBIRHH010000002.1, read on the forward strand.
GACGGCGCCGAAGCTGCCCCGGCCGCTGAGGGCGGTGCCGCTCGCGCGCTGGATGTCGGAGTAGTGGCAGGCGGTGTGGTCGAAGACCTCGTACGTCTCGTCGACGAGGGACTCGGCGATCTCGGTGAACGTCGCACCGAGCGGGACCTTCACCCGTACCGGCACCACGTTCACGGCCAGGCCGGGCGTCCGGCTCGCCACGCCGACGCGGTTGCCGACGGCGAGGGACAGCAGGAACTGCGGGCGCTCGCAGCGGTGGCGCAGGTACACGGCCGCGGCGGCGGTCAGCATCTGCGACAGCCACACGCCCATGGACTGCGCCGCCTCGGTCCACCGGTCGGCCTCGGCACGCGGGACGGTCAGGGTACGGCTCACCATGCCGATGGCGTCGGCCACCTCCGCCCAGCGGTCGGCGCTGCCCAGCGGCTGGGACAGGGCGGTGCGGCGCTCCTCGGACAGCGCCAGGCGGGGCACCTGGGCGGGCGGGGGCGCGTCCTTGAGGTAGTCGCCCCAGAAGGTCATGTCCTCGGTGAACTTCGGCGAGGCGAGGTAGTGCACCGCCTCGTCGGCGAAGGAGGCGGTGTCCCACGGGTGCGGCAGCTCGGGCACCCGCTCGCCGCGTGCCAGGGCCGTGTAGACCTCGGCGAGGCGCCGGGAGAGCAGTCCGCCGGCGCCGAACCCGTCGGACACGAGGTGGTGGTAGGCGATCACCAGCAGGGAACGGTCGCCGGCGAGCCGGACCACGCCCAGCCGGAACAGCAGGTCGCGTCCGAGGTCGAACGGCCGGCGCACCAGGTCGGCCAGGGCCGCGCGGGCGGCCTGCTCGGGGTCCGCCTCGGCGGTCAGGTCCCAGAAGAACGGCCGCCAGTCGCCGAGTTCGCGGGGGACCAGGCGCAGTCCGCTCCCGTCGTCGACGAAGGTGACGCGCAGAACCTCCGCCTCCCCCATCACGTGCAGGAAGGCGGCCTCCATGACGGCCGCGTCCAGCGCGCCGTGCACGTCCCACATGGTCAGCGCGTGGTTCGGCGTGTCGGGAGCCATCTCCTGCGCTCGCCACATGCCTCTGTGCGCGGACGACGCACCGAACGAAGGCACACGAATCAACCCCTCAGCAAAATGGCCCGGTATTTCGGCACTGGTCGGATCACCTCCACCCTCCGGGAGGCGGATCGGCCGTTCAAGACACGTCGGTGCCCGGCGAGACGGTGGGACCGCGGCTCTTGCCGTGTCCCGCCGGCGGGACGCGCTACGCCGCGAGCGAGGACAGGATGTGTCCGGCGATGCGCCGCGGCGAGGGATGCCGCAGCACCAGGTTCGCCCTCAGCTTCAGTCCGGTCGAGGCGGTGAGGCGCTTGCTCAGCTCGGCCGACAGCAGCGAGTCGAAGCCCAGCTCCTTGAACTCCTGGTCGGGGCCGACGAGGTCGGCCGAGGTGTGCCCGAGGACGACGGCGACCTTCTCCCGCACGTGCTCCAGCACCAGGGCGTGTGCGTCGGCTCCGGTCAGGGCCGCGATCCGCTCCGGCAGGGGAACGGCCTGCTCCTCGGGGGGCGGTGGCGGTGCGGCGGGCAGCTCGGCCTCGGGCGCCGCGGCGGGCGAGGAGCTGAGCCAGTAGCGCCGCCGCTGGAAGGCGTACGTCGGGAGGTCGACGCGGCGGCGCGTGGCGAACAGGGCGTCCCAGTCCACCCGTCCGCCGCGGACGTGGAGTCGGGCCAGCGACCCCAGCAGGGCCCGGACCTCGTCGCTCTCGCGCCGTGAGGACGACAGCACCAGTGCGTCGTCCAGGTCCTCCAGGGTCTCCTGCACGGGGACGGTGAGGACCGGGTGCGGGCCCATCTCGATGAACACCCGGAAGCCGTCGTCGGCCAGCCGCCGCACGGACGTCTCGAACAGGACCTTCTCACGCAGGTTGTCGTACCAGTACCGGGCGTTCAGCTTCGCCGTGTCGACGACCTCGCCGTACAGCGTCGAGCAGAAGGGCAGGTCCGAGGTTCTCGGCCGCACTCCGGCCAGTGCGCCGGTCACCTGGTCGCGGACCCGGGCCACGTGCGGGGAGTGCGAGGCGTAGTCGACGGGGATCCTGCGGGCCTGGGCGCCGTCGGCCTTCGTCTTCTCGACGAACTCGTCCAGCGCGTCCGGTTCGCCGGCCACGACGACGGAGCTCGGCCCGTTGACGACGGCGATGTTCACCCGATCGCCCCACGGGACCAGCCGCCGCTCCACGACATCGGCGGACTCGGCGACCGAGGCCATGCCGCCGTGGCCCTGCAAATCCACCAGGGCCTTGCTGCGCAACGCCACCACCCGGGCGGCGTCGCGCAGGGACAGCGCGCCGCTGACACAGGCGGCGGCGATCTCGCCCTGGCTGTGGCCGACCACCGCGGCCGGTTCGACGCCCCAGGACCGCCACAGGGCGGCCGTGGACACCATGACCGCGAACAGCGCCGGCTGCACCACGTCCACCCGGTCCAGGCCGGGCGCCCCGGCCTCGCCCCGTATGACGTCCCGCAGCGACCAGTCGACCCACTCGGCCAGGGCGTCCCCGCAGGCGTCGAGGGTCCGCGCGAAGACCGGGAAGGTCTCGTACAGCTGCCGGCCCATGCCGGCCCACTGCGAGCCCTGGCCGGGGAAGACGAACGCGACGCCGCCGAGTGCGGCGGTGCTGCCGGTCATCACCGCGGGCGACTCGGCGCCCCGGCTCAACGCGTCCAGCCCGCCGAGCAGTTCGTCCCGGCCGCGTCCGAGCACCACCGCGCGGTGCTCGAAGCGCGAGCGGCCCGACGCCAGCGACCAGCCGACGGCGGCGTCGGACTCGGCTCCCGCTTCGGCCCCGGCCCCGGCTCCGGTCCCGGCGTCAGCTACCGCGGCATCAACGGCGGCGACGCCATCGGCGGTGTCGGCCCCGGCGGTGAGGAAGTCGCGCAGTCTGGCCGCCTGGCCGCGCAGGGCCTCGGCGGTCTTGGCGGACAGCACCCAGGGCACCAGGCCGCCGGTGACGCCCGCGCCGGGCCGCTGCTCGGCGGACGGCTGCGCGGGCGGCGCCTCCTCCAGGACGACGTGGACGTTGGTGCCGCTGACGCCGAAGGAGGACACCCCGGCCCGCCGGGGGCCGTCCCGCCGGACCCACGGGCGGCCCTCCCCGAGCAGTTCGACCGCCCCGGAGGACCAGTCGACGTGGCGTGAGGGGGCGTCGACGTGGAGGGTCTTGGGCATGTACCCGTGCCGCATCGCCAGGACGGCCTTGATGACCCCGCCGACCCCGGCGGCGGCCTGGGCGTGGCCCATGTTCGATTTCAGCGAGCCCAGCCACAGCGGCCGGTCCGCCGGCCGGTCCCGGCCGTAGGCCGCCAGCAGCGCGGCCGCCTCGATCGGGTCGCCCAGGGTGGTGCCGGTGCCGTGCGCCTCGACGAGGTCCACCTCGCCGGGGGCGACGCCCGCGTTGGCCAGGGCCTGACGGATCACCTTCTCCTGCGCCCGGCCGTTGGGCGCGGTCAGCCCGTTGCTGGCACCGTCCTGGTTGACGGCGCTGCCGCGGACGACGGCCAGCACGGGGTGGCCGTTGCGGCGGGCGTCGGACAGCCGCTCCAGCAGCAGCACGCCCACGCCCTCGGCCCACCCGGTCCCGTCGGCCCCGTCCGCGAACGCCTTGCAGCGGCCCTCGGCGGACAGGGCGCCCTGGCGGGAGAACTCGACGAACATCGACGGTGTCGCCATCACCAGCGCGCCGCCGGCCAGCGCCAGGGAGCACTCCCCCGAGCGCAGCGACTGCACGGCCATGTGCAGGGCCACCAGCGACGAGGAGCAGGCGGTGTCCACCGACACGGCCGGACCCGTCAGCCCCAGTTCGTAGGCCACCCGGCCGGAGGCCACGCTGAGTGCGCTGCCGTACAGCAGGTAGCCCTCCAGTTCCTTGTGCCGGCCCTCCAGGAAGCGCCAGCCGTACTCGGAGGAGCTGACCCCGGAGAAGACGCCGACGTCGGTGCCGCGCACGTCGGCGGGGACGATCCCGGCCCGTTCGAACACCTCCCAGGAGGTCTCCAGCAGCAGCCGGTGGTGCGGGTCGACGGCCAGGGCCTCGCGCGGGCTGATGTTGAAGAAGTCGGCGTCGAAGTCCGCCACGTCCTTCAGGAAGCCGCCCTGCCGGGTGCGGGAGCTTCCGGTGGCGTCCGGGTCGGGGTCGTAGACGTCCCGCCAGCCGCGGTCGGCGGGGAAGTCGCCCACGACGTCCCGGCCGTCGCGCAGCACCTTCCACAGGTCCTCGGGCGAGGAGACGCCACCCGGGTAGCGGCAGGCCATGGCGACGACGGCGACGGGTTCGTCCCGGGCGGCCTTGAGGGCGTCGTTCTCGCGCCGGAGGCGGTCGCGTTCCTCCAGCAGGGTGCGCAGCGCCCGCTGGACCCGGTCCGCGCCGTCCGCCGTGCGTTCCGCGGAGTCGGTCATCTCACTTACCTCTTCTCGTCGAGAGCCAGGTCGACCAGTGCTTCCAGGTCCAGGTCGGACAGCCCCTCCAGCTCGGCGGACTCGTCCGTGCCGAGGTCCGTGCCGGAGGCCGTGCCGGAGCTCCTGCCGGAATCCGTGCCGGGCTCCGGTTCCGGGCGCAGCAGGCCGACGAGGTGCTCGCTCATCTCGCGCGGGGTCGGGTAGCTGAAGACCAGCGTGGTCGGCAGGCGCAGTCCGGTCCGCGACGCCAGGCGGTTGCACAGTTCGACCGAGGTCAGGGAGTCGAAGCCGAGCTGTGTGAAGGCCTGTTCGGCGTCGACGGACGCCCCGGAGGAGTGGCCGAGGACGAGGGCGACCTGTTCGCGCAGCCAGTCCAGGGCGGTGGTGTGCGCCTCGTCGGCCGGGAGGCCGGCCAGGAGGGCGGGCAGGCCGCGGGCGGTGTCGTCCCGGGCGCTCTCCGGCCGGCGGGGGCGGCGGGCGGAGGCGAGGTCGCGCAGCAGCGGCGGCAGGTCCGTGCCGGTCCTGCCGCGCAGGGCGGTGAGATCCAGCCGGGCCGGGACGAGGACCGTCCTGCCGCCCGCGAGGGCCGCGTCGAACAGGGCCAGTGCCTCGGACGTCGGCATGGCGGCGACGCCCATCCGCCGCAAGCGGGCCAGGTCCGCCTCCGCCAGCTCCCCGGTCATGCCGCTGCTCTGCTCCCACCAGCCCCACGCCAGGGAGGTGCCGGGCAGGCCGCCGTCCCTGCGCTGGGCCGCCAGGCCGTCGAGGAAGGCGTTGGCGGCGGCGTAGTTGGCCTGTCCGGCGGTGCCGAGGGTGCCGGCGAGCGCGGAGAACTGCACGAACGCCGACAGCGGGCGGTTCCTGGTCAGGTCGTGCAGGACCAGCGCGCCGCCGGCCTTGGCGTGCAGCACCCGCTGGAGGCTGCCGGGGGTGAGCGACTCCAGTGTGCCGTCGTCGAGGACCCCTGCCGCGTGCACGACCGCCGTCAGCGGCCGGTGCGGCGGCATGTCGGCGAGCAGGTCCGCGACGGCGCTCCGGTCGGCGACGTCGCAGGCGGCGACGCGGACCTCGGCGCCCAGTTCCTCCAGCTCCGCGACCAGTTCGGCGGCGCCGTCGGCGGCGGCACCGCGCCGGCCGGCCAGCACCAGGGAGCGCACGCCGTGCCCGGTGACGAGGTGCCGCGCAACGAGGAAGCCCACTCCCCCGGTGCCGCCGGTGACCAGAACGGTGCCGCCGCCGAAGCCACCGCCGACGTCGAGGACGAGTTTGCCGACGTGGCGGCCCTGGCTCATCTCGCGGAAGGTGCGGCGCGCGTCGCGGATGTCGCGGACGGACACCGGTGGCAGGTGCACGCGGCCGTCGGCGAACAGGTCCATGACGTCGCGGAACATCGCCTGGAGGGCGTCCGGTCCGGCCTCGTACAGGTCGAAGGCGTCGTAGGTGACGCCGGGGTGGTCGGCGGCCACCTGCCGCGGGTCGCGGATGTCGGTCTTGCCCATCTCGACGAAGTGGCCGCCCCGGGGCAGCAGCGTCAGCGAGGCGTCGACGAAGCTGTGCGCCAGGGAGTTCAGGACGACGTCCATGCCGCGGCCGTCCGTGGTGGCCAGGAACTTCGCGGCGAAGTCCAGGTCGCGGGAGGACGCCAGGTGCGCGTCGTCCAGGCCCGCCTCGCGCAGGGCGGGCCACTTGGCGGGACTGGCCGTCGCGTAGATCTCGGCGCCGGCGTGCCGGGCGAGCTGGACTGCGGCCATGCCGACGCCGCCGGCCGCCGCGTGGATCAGCACGCGCTGGCCCCTCTCGAGCCGGGCGATGTGGAAGAGGGCGTGGTAGGCGGTGAGGAAGGTGCTCGGCATGGACGCCGCCTCGGCGTGGCTCCAGCCGTCGGGGACGGCGGTGAGCAGGCGGTGGTCGGCGACGGCCACGCGGCCGAAGGCACCGCCGAAGATGCCGGTGACCCGGTCGCCCGGCGCGAAGGCGGTGACGTCGTCGGCGACCTCCAGCACGACACCGGAGCCCTCGCTGCCGATGCCGGCGTCCAGGGCGGTGCGCTCCACGAGGCCCAGGGCGATGGTGACGTCGCGGAAGTTGAGCCCGGCGGCCTGGACGGCGATGCGGACCTGCCCGTTCCGCAGGGGCGCCTCGGCCTCCGGGCACGGTACCCAGGTGAGGTTCTCCAGCGTGCCCTTGTCCGGGATGCCCAGCCGGTGGGGGCCGTCGCCGGGGGCGTCGAGGCGCTGTTCGGCGGGTGTGGCCGGGGCGAGGCGGGGGGTGAGGAACTCACCGCCGCGCAGCGCCAGTTGTTCCTCGCCGAGGGCGAGCGCGTCGGGCAGCGCCGCCCAGGAGGTCTCCTCGTCGTCGAGGTCCACCAGCCGGAGCCTGCCGGGGTGCTCGGTCTGGGCGGAGCGGAGCAGGCCCCACACGGACGCGCCGGCGAGGCTTTCCAGGCGCTGTCCCGTGCCGGTGTCCACGGCCAGGCGGGTGAGCACCACCAGCGTGGACGCGGCGAGCGCCTCCTCGGCGAGGAACCGCTGGACCTGCCGCAGGACGTGCGCGGTGCAGGCGCCGACCGCGGCGAGCGGATCGGCGGGACCGGTGGTGTCGTCCGGGCACAGCAGGAGGTGCGTGGGGGCGTCGCGCGCGGGGACCTCGTCCAGACCGGCGTAGGCCACGGCCCGGTCGCCGCCCGCGCGCAGGAGCCGGGTGGCCGGGCCGGGGTGCGTGCCGATCACGCCCCACCGCGCGGGACGGGCGGCGGGATCGCCCGGCGGGACCGGCCGCCAGCGCACCTCGTACAGCGGCGGTTCCTGCCCGCCGAGCGCCGAGCGCACCTGTTCGGCGCCGGCCGGGCGGAACGTCAGGGAGGCGACGGAGGCGATCGTGCGGCCGTCCTCGTCGGCGACCGTCAGCGCCACCGTGTCCTCGCCGACGGGGGTGAGCCGGACCCGTACGGTCGGCCCGCACGTGCCGGTGAGGCGAGCGCCGGCCCAGGCGAAGGGCATCCGGCCCTGGTCGCCCGTCACCTCGATGACACCGCCGGCCACCGACGCGTGCAGCACGGTGTCCAGCAGCGCCGGGTGCAGGGCGTGGGCGCCCGCCGGGGCGCTGTCCGGCAGGGTCGCCAGGGCGTGGAGGTCGTCGCCGTGCCGCCACACCTCCCGCAGGCCGCGGAAGGCGGGCCCGTAGTCGAACCCGGCGTCGGCGAAGGTGTCGTAGAGGCCGTCCACGGTGACGGGGGTGGCACCGGGCGGGGGCCCGGCGGTGAGCGGCCGGGCGGTGCCGGCGGCCGCCGGGGTGCTCGGGCTGTCCGGGGCGAGGCCGCCTTGGGCGTGGCGGGTCCAGCCGCCGGTGGTGGCGGCGTGCTCGCCGGGGCGTGCGTACACCTCGAGCGTGCGGCGGCCCGAGGCGTCCGGCGCGCCGACCACGACGCGTACCTGCACGCCGCCCGTCTCGGGCAGGATCAGCGGCACCGCCAGGGTGAGGTCCTCCAGTACGGCGCACCCGACGTGCCGGCCCGCCGTCAGGGCCAGGTCGAGGTAGGCCGTGGCGGGGACGACGACCGCGCCGAACACGGTGTGCCCGGACAGCCAGTCGTGGGTCTTCAGCGACCACAGGGCCGTGAAGTGGACCTCGTCGCTGCCGGGGTGGTCCAGTACGGCGCCCAGCAGCGGGTGGCCGGGGGCCGCCAGTCCGGCCGAGGTGAGGTCCGCGGGTCCCGTTCCGGCCGTGAGGTCCAGCCAGTACCGCTGCCGCTGGAAGGCGTAGGTGGGCAGGTCCACCCGGCGACGCGGCCCGAAGAGGGCGGCCCAGTCCACGGGCACGCCGTGCACGTGCAGTTCGGCCAGTGCGCCGGTCAGCGCCCGGGCCGGCTCGCGGTCCCGGCGGGACGCCGGGACGACCAGCGCGTCGACGCCGGTGCTCGCGAAGGCGTCCTTCGTGAGGCCCGTGAGGGTGGCGCCGGGGCCGACCTCGACGAAGACGTCCGCGCCGGCGGCGCGCGCGTGCTCCACCGCCTCGTGGAAGCGCACGGGTGCGCGGACGTGGCGTACCCAGTGCGCGGCGGACGTCAGTTCCCCGGCGGTGGCCTCGCGGCCCAGCAGGGTCGACACGACGGGGATCGCCGGCTCGGCGGAGGGCAGTGCGCCGATCGCAGCCGCGAAGTCGTCCAGGACCGGGTCCATGAGCGGGGAGTGGAAGGCGTGGGCGACCGGGAGGAGCTTGGCCGATCCGCCGTCGGCCAGGATCCGGTCGCGCAGGGCGAGGACCTGCTCGCGCAGGCCCGAGAAGACGACCGACTCGGGGCCGTTGACGGCGGCGAGGCCCACCCGGTCGTACGCGGCGAGCAGAGCGGCCGCCCGGGCCTCGTCGAGGCGTGCGGCGAGCATGGCGCCCGGTGCGGTGACCGTCTGCATGGCGCGTCCGCGGGCGGCGACCAGGCGGGTGGCGTCGTCCAGGCCGAGCGCTCCGGCGACGTGGGCGGCGGCGATCTCGCCGACGGAGTGGCCGATCAGATGGTCAGGCGCCGGACCGTAGTGGGTGAGCAGCCGGTGGAGGGCGACCTGGAGGGCGAACAGCGCGGGCTGCGCGACGTCCGTCCGCTCGCGCAGCCCGGGGTCGGGGTCGGCGGCGAGGAGCACGGGTCGGAGGGCGAAGGGGAGGTGGGCGTCGAAGCGCGCGCACACCTCGTCGAGCGCCTCGGCGAAGACGGGGAACGCCTCCTTCAGCGGACCCGCCACGCCGGCCCACTGCGCGCCCTGCCCGGGGAACAGGTGTACGCGGGCGCCGGGTTCACCGGCGACGCCGCGCACCACCGCGGCCGACTCCCCGCCCTCGGCCAGGGCCGTCAGGCCGGCGAGCAGGTCCTGCCGGTCGTGGCCGAGTACCACGGCCCGGTGTTCGAGGCCGGCCCGGCCGGACACCAGCGACCAGCCGGTGTCGGCGGGGTCCGGATCGGCGCCGGCGGTGAAGTCGCGCAGTCTGCGCGCCTGGGCCCGCAGTGCCTGCTCCGAGCGGGCGGACAGGACCCACGGCACGACGGCGCCGGGCAGCCCCCCGGTGGCGGGGGACGCCGTCTCCTCCTGCGGGGCCTCCTCGAGGATCACGTGGGCGTTGGTGCCGCTCACACCGAAGGCGGACACGCCCGCGCGGCGGGGCCGGCCCGGTGCGCCGGGCCAGTCGCGGGCCTCGGTGAGCAGGCGCACCGCTCCGGCCGACCAGTCCACGTGCGTGGAGGGACGGTCGATGTGCAGGGTGGGGGGCATGACGCCGTGCCGCAGCGCCATGATCATCTTGATGAGGCCGCCGACGCCTGCGGCCGCCTGGGCGTGGCCGATGTTGGACTTCAGCGACCCCAGCCACAGCGGTTCGTCCGGGTTCCGTTCCCGGCCGTAGGTGGCCAGCAGTGCCTGGGCCTCGATGGGGTCGCCCAGGGTGGTGCCGGTGCCGTGCGCCTCGACGACGTCGACGTCGGCCGCCTGGATCCGGGCGTTGGCGAGCGCCGCCCTGATCACGCGCTGCTGCGCGGGGCCGTTGGGGGCGGTCAGGCCGTTGGAGGCGCCGTCCTGGTTGACCGCCGAGCCGCGGACGACCGCCCAGATGCGGCGGCCGTTGCGCCGTGCGTCGGAGAGCCGTTCCAGGACGAGCACGCCGACGCCCTCGGAGAAGCCCGCGCCGTCGGCGGCGTCCGCGAAGGCCTTGCAGCGGCCGTCGGCCGCCAGGCCGCGCTGCCGGGTCATCTCCCGCATCACCTGCGTGGTCGCCATGACGGTGACGCCGCCGGCCAGGGCCAGGCCGCACTCGCCCTGCCGCAGCGACTGCACCGCCTGGTGCACCGCCACCAGGGACGAGGAGCAGGCCGTCTCGGTCGACACCGCCGGCCCCTCCAGGCCGAGGGCGTACGACACGCGCCCGGACGCCACGGACAGCAGCGAGCCGATCTGCGCGTAGCCGGCGATGGCGTCGGGGGTGTTCAGGTGGTTGCCGTAGCCGAAGTAGGCCAGGCCCGCGAAGACGCCGGTGTCGCTGCCGCGCAGGGAGTGCGGGTCGATGCCGGCGCGTTCCAGGGACTCCCAGGAGGTCTCCAGCAGCAGTCGCTGCTGGGGGTCGGCGGCCAGCGCCTCGCGGGGGCTGATGCCGAAGAAGTCGGCGTCGAAGTCGCCCGCGTCGTACAGGAAGCCGCCCTGGCGGGTGGAGCTGCTGTTGGGCCGGCCGGGGTCGGGGTCGTACAGGTTCTCCACGTCCCAATTGCGGTCCTGCGGGAAGTCGGAGACGGCGTCGGTGCCGGTGCGCACCAGGTCCCACAGGTCCTCGGGGGTGCTCGCGCCGCCCGGGAAGCGGCAGGCGACGCCGACCACGGCGATGGGTTCGGCCGCGGCGTCGGTCAGCTCCCGCAGGCGCTTGCGGGTCTCGATCAGTTCGATCGACGTCCGCTTGAGGTAGTCGAGAACGTCGGCGTTGTCGTCGGTCGTCATGGCTCTCCCTAGCCGAGTTCCTGGTCCAGCAGCGCGAGCAGTTCGCCCGCCGAGGCCGAACTGATCCGGTCGGTGATGCCGGCCGGTGCCGCGGCGCCCGCCAGTGAGCGGACGCGGCCCTGCAGTTCGCCCAGGAGCGTGGAGATGGTGCTCCGCTCCTCGGCGTCGAGTTCGAGGAAGGCGTCCTGGAGCCGGGCCCCGAGGCCCTCGATCTCCTGGGCCAGGTGGGCGGCCGGGGTCTGTGCCGCCGCGGGGTCGACGGGTGAGATCTGCTCGGTCAGGAACCGGGCGAGGGCGCCGGGGTTGGGGTGGTCGAACACGAGCGTGGCGGGCAGTTTCAGGCCGGTCGCCGCGGCCAGCTTGTTGCGCAGCTCCAGCGCGGTGAGCGAGTCGATGCCCAGTTCCCTGAAGGCCACCGCGGGGCCGATCCGCGTCGGGTCGGCGTGTCCGAGGACGGCGGCGGTCCGGGTGCGGACGGCGTCCAGCAGTGCTGCTTCGGCGTCGGCGGGCGGCAGCGACGCCAGGGCCGGGGCGAGTGGTCCGTCGGCGCCCGCCGCTTCGTCCCGCGGGGCGGCGGGCGTGCCGGTGAGGCCGCGCAGCAGCGGCGAGCCGAGGTGGCCGGTCCGGGCCGCCAGGTCCAGCCGTGCGGGTACGAGGACCGGCTCGCCGTGGGCCCGTAGGGCCGCGTCGAACAGGGCGAGGCCCTCCTGCGAGGACATCGGCAGCACGCCCTGGCGGTGCAGGCGCCCCAGGTCGGTGTCGTCGAGGTCGGCGCTCATCTCGCTGCGCTGCGCCCAGAAGCCCCAGCACAGCGCCGTCGCGGGCAGGTCGTCGGCGCGGCGGGCCTGGGCGAGGCCGTTGAGGAAGGCGTTGGCGGCGGCGTAGTTGGCCTGTCCGGCGGTGCCGAGGACGCTCGCGACCGAGGAGAACAGCACGAACGCGGACAGCGGCAGCTCCCGCGTCAGTTCGTGCAGGTTCCAGGCGCCGCGCACCTTCGGGGCGAGGACGGCGTCCAGCCGTGCGCCGGTCAGCGTCTCGACGACTCCGTCGTCCAGCACGCCGGCGCAGTGGACGACGGCGGTCAGCGGGTGCTCGGCGGGCACGGCGGCCAGCAGCGCGGCGACGGAGTCGCGGCTGGTGACGTCGCACGCGGCGATGTCGACCTGTGCGCCCGCGCCGGTCAGTTCGGCCGCGAGTGCGGCCGCCTGCGGTGCGGCCGGTCCCCGTCTGCTGGTCAGCAGCAGGCGGCGCACGCCGTGCCGCTCCACGAGGTGGCGGGCGAGCAGGGCGCCCAGGCCGCTGGTGCCGCCCGTGATCAGCACGGTCCCGGTGCCGAGGGCGGGCGCCTCGCCCGGGCGGTGGCCGTTGTCGGCGCGGGCCAGCCGGGGGGCGGCCGGGGCGCCTGCACGGAGGGTGAGTTGCTCCTCCCCGGTCGCCGTCAGCGCGGGCAGCAGGGCCCGGGACGCGGCGTGGTCGTCGCTGTCCACGAGCGTGAACCGGCCCGGGTTCTCGGTCTGCGCGCTGCGTACGAGTCCCCAGACGGCGGCCGCCGCCGGGTCGGGGCGCGGCGTGGCCGCGTCGGCGAACGCCCCCCGGGTGACGAGGACCAGCCGCGAGGCGGCGAAGCGGTCGTCGGTCAGCCACTGCCGGATCCAGTCGAGCACCTGGTGCAGGACGCGTTCGACGGCGGCGGGGGTGTCGGCGGTGCCGGGTGCCGTGCGGTCCACGGCGGCGATCACGACCGGGGGCACGGGACCGGCGGCGGCGAGGTCGCCGGGGCCGCCGAAGACGGCCGCGTCCGGCGCCGGGAGGGCGGGGCCGCCCAGTACGGCGTACGGGGTGCCGGCCGGTCCGGGCGGGGCGGGCACGGGCGCGAAGTCCGTGCGGAAGAGGGCGTCGTGGTGGTCGAAGCCCAGTGCCGTGAGCCGCCCGGCGTCGGCCGGACGCAGGGTCAGTGCGGTGATGCCGCCGACCGGGGCGCCGCGGTCGTCGGCGAGGGTCACGGACACCGTGTCGTCCCCCGCCGGTGCGAGCCGCACGCGCAGCGCGCCCGGCCGGGCGGAGCCGAGCCGGATGCCGGTGGCGCGGTGGGGCAGCCGGCCCTCGGACAGGCGGGTGCCGGCGCGCAGGTCCAGGCCGGCCGGGAGGAGCGCGGCGTGCAGCAGCGCCGGGTGGATGCGGAAGAGGTCCTGCCCGGTGGCGACGGCGGGCAGCTCGGCCCGTGCGAAAAGGGTGTCGCCCTGGCGCCACAGCTCCGTCAGGCCGCCGAACACGGGGCCGTGGCCGAAGCCGAGGGCGGTCAGGCGGGCGTGGACCTCGTCCGCGGGTACCGGGGAGGCGCCCGGCGGGGGCCAGGCGGTGAGGGGGTTGTCGCCGGGGGCCGAGGAGCCGCCGGCGGGATCCTCCGGGCCCGCCGTACCGACGGCGTTGCGTGTCCATGCGCTCTCGCCCCGGCCGCGTGAGTGCACGCTGACGCTGCCGGAGTCGTCGAGCACGACGCGGAGCTCCCGCTCGGCCGTGCGGGACAGCACCAGCGGTGTCTCCAGGGTGAGTTCGCCGACGGTGTCGTAGCCGGCCCGGTGCGCGGCCCAGGCCGCGAGCTCCACCACGACGGAGGCGGGCACCAGGTGGGTGCCGTGGACGAGGTGCTCCGCGAGCCAGGGCCGGCGCTCGAGCGACAGGCGCCCGGCGCCGGCCACTCCCCCGCGCCCGGCGCCGGCCACTCCGGCGTGCCCGGTGCCGGCGGGCAGGTCGACGACGGCGTCGAGCAGCGGGTGGTCCGAGGTGGCGTCGTGGGTGGCGTCCCGAGGGGTGTCCAGCCAGTAGCGCTGCCGCTGGAAGGCGTACGTGGGCAGCTCGGCCCAGCGGCCGTCCCGGTCGGGGAACGCCGCCTGCCACGCCACGTCGGCGCCCGCGACGAACGCCTCCGCGGCCGACCGGTGGAGCCGGGCGAGGCCGCCCTCGTCCCGGCGCAGGGAGCCGACCACGCATCCGGTGGCGCCGGGGGTGGTGTCGAACAGTTCCTGGATGGTCAGCACGAGCAGCGGGTGGGGGCTGAGTTCGACGACCGCGCTGTCCGGTTCCCGCTCGACCAGGCGCGCCATGGCGGCCGCGAACTGCACCGGCTCGCGCAGGTTGCGGTACCAGTAGGCCTCGTCCAGCGCCGTGGGGTCGATCAGGTCGCCGGTGACCGTGGAGTAGATCCGGACCGGTGTGGGCGCGGGGGTGATCCGGCCCAGCTGGTCGGGGAGCTGCTCGGCGAAGCGGTCCATCAGCGGGGAGTGGCCGGGCACGCTGGATTTGATCAGCCGTGCGCGGGCGCCCTCCGCCCGGCAGGCCTCGACCAGTTCCTCGACGGCCCCGTTCTCGCCGGAGACGGTCGTGGAGCGGGGCCCGTTCACCGCGGCGATGCCGATGCGGGAGGACTTCAGGCCGGCCAGGAGTTCCCGCACGCGCTGTTCGGGCAGCAGGATGCCGGCCATGCCGCCCTGGCCGGCGACGGTGGCCAGCAGCCGCGAGCGCAGGGCGACGATCCTCGCCGCGTCGTCGAGGGTGAGGGCCCCGGCGATGTGGGCGGCGGCGATCTCGCCCTGGGAGTGGCCGATCACCACGTCGGGGGTGACCCCCAGCGACTGCCACACGCGGGCCAGCGACACCATCACGGCGAACAGCACGGGCTGGACGACGTCGATGTCCTCCAGGTCGGCGGAGTCGGGTCCGCCGCACACGGTGTCGACGAGGGACCAGGACACGTACGGCGCGAGCGCCTCGGCGCAGACGCGCAGTTGCTCGGCGAAGACGGGGGAGGTCCGCCACAGCTCCCGGCCCATCGCGGTCCACTGCGCGCCCTGGCCGGGGAAGACGAACACCGTCGCGCCGACGGGCCGGGCGAGGCCGGACACCGCGGCGGCGGAGTCGGGTTCCTCGCCGTCGGCCACGGCGGCCAGCGCGGCGAGCAGTGCGTCACGGTCGGCGCCCACGATCACCTGCCGGTGCTCGAACAGCGAACGTGTCGTCACCAGCGCGTGACCCACGTCGAGCGGGTGCAGGGCGGGGTCGGCGGTGACGTGGTCGTGCAGTCGCCGCGCCTGCTCGCGCAGCGCCTGGGCGGATCGCGCCGACAGCACCCAGGGCACGGCCGGCGGCTCGGCGGCGGATCCGGGGGGCGCAGGGGTGCCGGCCGCACGGACGGGCTCGGGTGCCTGCTCCAGGATCAGATGCGCGTTGGTGCCGCTGATGCCGAAGGACGACACGCCCGCGCGCCGGGGCCGGTCCGCCGGCGTGGTCCACGGGCGGGCCTCGGTGAGCAGTTCCACCGCCCCGGCCGACCAGTCCACGTGCGTGGAGGGCCGGTCGACGTGCAGGGTGCGGGGCAGGACCCCGTGGCGCATCGCCATGGTCATCTTGATGATGCCGCCGACGCCGGCCGCCGCCTGTGTGTGGCCGATGTTGGACTTCAGCGAACCCAGCCACAGCGGGTGGTGCGGGTCGCGTTCCCGGCCGTAGGTGGCCAGCAGCGCCTCCGCCTCCAGCGGGTCGCCCAGCCGGGTGCCGGTGCCGTGCGCCTCGACCGCGTCCACGTCGGGGGCGGTCAGGCCGGCGTCGGCGAGGGCCGCCCGGACGACGCGCTGCTGCGCCAGGCCGTTGGGGGCGGTCAGGCCGTTGGAGGCGCCGTCCTGGTTGACCGCGGAGCCCCGGACGACCGCCCAGACGCGGCGGCCGTTGCGCAGCGCGTCGGAGAGCCGCTCCAGGACCAGCACGCCCGCGCCCTCGGAGAAGCCGGTGCCGTCGGCCGCGTCGGCGAACGCCTTGCACCGCCCGTCGGCCGACACGCCGCGCTGCCGGGACAGTTCGACGAACATCCCCGGGGTCGGCAGCGTCGACACACCCCCGGCGAGCGCCAGCGTGCACTCCCCCGACCGCAGCGAGCGCACGGCCTGGTGGACGGCGACGAGCGACGAGGAGCAGGCGGTGTCGACCGACACCGCCGGGCCCTCCAGCCCCAGGACGTAGGCCACCCGGCCCGAGACCACGCTGAGGTGCGTCCCGGTGAGGGTGAAGCCCTCCACCTCGCCGGCCGCGCCACCGCCCATGCGGGGGCCGTAGTCGACGCCGTAGACGCCGGTGAAGACCCCGGTCGAGGAACCGCGCAGGGCCGCCGGGTCGATGCCGGCCCGCTCCAGTGCCTCCCAGGAGGTCTCCAGCATCAGGCGCTGCTGGGGGTCCATCGCCAGCGCCTCGCGGGGGCTGATGCCGAAGAACTCCGCGTCGAAGTCGGGGAGTTCGTGCAGGAACCCGCCCGAGCGCGTGGAGGTCTTCCCGCGGGCCCCGGGGTCCGGGTCGTACAGCGCCTCGGTGTCCCAGCCGCGGTCGGAGGGGAAGTCGCCCATCGCGTCCACACCGCCGGACACCAGGTCCCACAGGTCCTCCGCGGAGGTCACCCCTCCGGGGAAGCGACACCCCACCCCCACGACCGCGACGGGCTCGTGCGCGGACTCCTCCAGCTCGCGCACGCGTTCGCGCAGTCGCTGCGCGTCGCCGACGGCGCGACGCAGATAGGACCGGAGCTTGTCGACATCCTCCACCAGGGCCTCCCCCTTGTCGGTTGCTGGGACGATCGGTGCTGCTACACGTATCCGCGGTCGATCAATGCGTAGAGATCGTCATCACTGCGGCCCTCCGGGTGTTCCTCGTGCGCCGGGCGCTGTGCCGGGGCGGCCGGCTGCGCGGGCCCGGGCTGTTGCGCGGGCCGTGGCTGCGGCGGTTCGGGCCGTGCCGGTGTCCGGAGGGAGAACAGGTGGCGGGCCAGCTCGCGCGGTGTGGGGTGGGTGAACGCGACGGTGGCCGGCAGCCGTACCCCGCAGGCCGCGGTGAGCCGGTTGCGCAGCGCCACGGCCATCGAGGAGTCGAAGCCCAGGGCCTTGAAGGTCTCGCTCCCCCGCGCCGCGAGATCGGCCTGCGTCAGCGGCGTCTCCGGGTCCTTGGCGGTCAGCAGTGCGGCCGTCTCGGCGCACACCAGCGCACGGACGGAGGTCTCCGAGGTCAGGTCCGGCCCTCCGGCGGGCGCGCCGGGCGCACCGGGGGTGGCGGTGGCGTCCGGCGCGGTCAGCCAGTACCGCTGCCGCTGGAAGGGGTAGGTGGGCAGGGCGACCCGGCGCGGGCGGGCCGCGTCGAACACCGTCCGCCAGCTCACCGGCACACCGCGCACGTGCAGTTCGGCCGCCGACGTGAGGACCTTGGCGGTGCCGCCGTCGTGCTTGCTCAGGGTGTGCACCACCAGGGGCGGGCGTTCCAGCGTGTCGGCGGTCTCCTCCATCGCCACCTGGAGCACGGGGTGCGGACTGACCTCCACGTACACCCCGCCGCGTTCGCGCATCAGGGCGGAGACGACCTCGCCGAACCGTACGGTCGAGCGCAGGTTGTCGTACCAGTACGCCTTGTCCAGCCGGCGGGTGTCGACGCGCCCCGCGGTGACCGTGGAGTGGAACTCCACCGGCGTCGGCCGCGGCGTGACGTGCGCGGCGGCGGCCAGCACCTCGTCGCGGATGCGCTCGACCTGGTGGGAGTGGGAGGCGTACCCGACCTTCATGCGGCGCACCCGCACGCCGTCGGCGGCGGCCTCGGCGGCGAACTCCTCCAGAGCCGGGAGGTCCCCGGAGACGACCACGGAGGCCGGCCCGTTGACGGTGGCCACGGACAGCCGCCCGGGCCACCGACTCAGCCGCCGGCCGACCTCGGCCAGGGGCGCGGCGACCGCGCTCATGCCGCCCAGGCCCGCCAGCGCGCCCAGGGTGCGGCTGCGCAGGGCGACCAGCCGGGCGGCGTCCTCCAGGTCGAGCGCGCCGGACGCGCAGGCGGCGGCGATCTCGCCCTGCGAGTGGCCCACCACCGTGTCGGGGACCACGTCCAGGGACCGCCACACCCGGGTCAGGGACACCATCATCGCGAACAGCGCCGGCTGCACCACGGTGTCCCGGCCCTCCAGCGGGGGCGCCGTCGGCGCGCCGGTGACCAGGTCCAGCAGCGACCAGTCGAGCCACGGCTCCAGCGCCCGGGCGCACTCGTCGATCGAGCGGGCGAAGACCGGCGATTCGGCGTACAGCTGCCGTCCCATGCCCAGCCATTGCGAGCCCTGGCCGGGGAAGACGAAGACGACCGGCCCGGTCGGGCCGTCGGCCACGCCGCGTACGGTGCGGGCGGCGGGTGCCGGTGCCGGGTCTCTGCCGTCGGCCAGCCGGGCGAGGCCGGACAGGGCCTCGTCGCGGCCGGATACGAGCAGCACGGCCCGATGGGCGAATGGCGTGCGTGTGATCAGCAGGGAGTGCCCGACGTCGGCCGCCGTCAGGGACGGGTCGCCCGCCACACGGTCGCGCAGCCGGGCCGCCTGCCGGCGCAGGGCCGCCTCGGAGCGGGCCGACAGCACCCAGGGCACCACGAGGGGGACGGCGCCCTCCGCACCGGGCGTCTCAACCGGACCGGTGGCCTCGGCCGGCGTGGCGGAGAACTCGGCCGGCGTGGCGGGGGGCTCGGCCGGCGCGGCGGGGGCCTGTTCGAGCAGGACGTGGGCGGTGGTGCCGCCCATGCCGACCGAGGTGACGCCCGCGCGCCGCGGCCGCTCGGGGGTGCCCGGCCAGGGGCGCGCGGTGCGCAGGACCTCGAAGTCGTCGTGGAAGTCGGGGACTTCGGGGTTCGGCGTGTCGAATCCCGGGTGCGGGACCAGGTGGGCGCGGTCCAGGCAGAGCGCGGCCTTCACGAAGCCGACGAGACCGGCGGCGGGCTCCAGGTGACCGACGTTCGCCTTCACCGAGCCGATCACCAGGGGGCGGTCGCGACCGGTGCGCCGCACGACCTGACGCAGACCGGCCAGCTCGGCCGGGTCGCCGCGCCGGGTGCCGGTGCCGTGCGCCTCGACGTAGTCGACGTCGTCGAAGTCGACGTTCGCACTGCGCAGGGCGGACAGCACGGCCGCCGCCTGCCCGGCGGGGCTGGGGTCGGGCATCCGGGAGGAGGCGCCGCCGCTGCCGACGCCCCAGCCGCGCACCACGGCGTAGACGTGGTCGCCGTCGGCGAGGGCCCGGTCCAGGCGCTTGAGCACGACGAACGCGCCGCCCTCGCCGCGCACGAAGCCGTTGGCCCGCGCGTCGAAGGGGTGGCAGCGCCCGTCGGGCGACAGTGCGCCCAGGTTGGCCAGGCCCAGCCCCGCCTCCGGGTCGGCGATGAGGTGCACGCCGCCGGCGAGCGCCGTGTCGACCGCGCCGCTGCGGATCCGTTCGCAGGTCAGTGCCAGGGACACGAGCGAGGAGGACTGGCCGGAGTCCGCGCACAGGCTCATGCCGCGCAGGTCGAACAGGTGGGAAATGCGGTTGGCGATCAGCGCGCCGCCGGAGCCGAGGACGGCGTAGTGGTCGTCCCGGTCGCTGCCGGTCAGCTTGCGCAGCAGGTCGTAGCCGGACGGGCCGGAGCCGATCACGACGTCGATCTCACGGCCCGCGAGCGCCGACGCGGGGACGCCCGCGTTCTCCACGGCCTCCCAGGCCAGTTCCAGGCCGAGGCGCTGCACGGGGTCCATGGCGGCCGCCTCCGCCGCGGACGTGCCGAAGAACTCGGCGTCGAAGCCGTCGACGGCGTCCAGGAACGACCCGGCCTCGACGAGGGCGGCGTCCGGGTGGGGTGTACGGCCGGGGAGGACCTCCCGGTGGCCGGGGAAGGTCCCGATGGTCGACCCGCCGTCGAGCAGCAGGTGCCAGAAGTCCTCGATGTCGCGCACTCCCGGGAAGCGGCACGACATCCCGATGACGGCGATGTCGGTGGCTGCGCCACTCATACGATGTCCTTCCGTTCCCTCGGTGTGGGGTGCTGCGGGGCGCTCATCGCCGGCGGGTCAGCACGTCGCGCAACTGGTCCGGCGCGTCCATGAAGTCGTAGTGGCCGCCGTCGACGGAGACGAACTCGACGCTGTCGGCGTAGTGGCGCCAGCCCTGGAGCCGGTCGAGGCCGACGTCGGGGTCGTCGCGCCAGTGCAGGACGACGACGGGGCAGGGCACGGGAACCGGCTCGGTGCGCCGGTAGGCGGCCGCGGCAGCGTGGTCGCGCAGCAGCACCATCAGGCCCAGGTCGATCATGTCCGGCCGCGGCTCGATGCCCCGGCCGCGCAGGAACGTCTCCACCTCGGCGCGCAGTCCGGCCTCGGTCAGCGACAGCATCCGGTCGCCGGCGGCGTCGTGCGGCGCGGGCTGGCCGGAGACGAACAGGCAGGCGGGCGCGGGCAGTCCGGCGGCGGCGAGCTTCAGGACGGTCTCGTAGGCGGGCAGCGCGCCCGCGCAGTGCCCGAAGAGCGCGTACGGCTGGTGCAGATACGGTCGCAGCGCCTCGGCGAGGCCGGCGGCGAGGTTGTCGTAGGTGCCGTAGTGCGGGTGGGCCAGCCGGTTCTCGCGGCCGGGGAACTGCACCGGGCAGAACTCGGCGTCCCCGAGCGTGGCCGGCCAGGCGCTGAAGGCGGAGGCCCCGGACCCGGCGAAGGGCAGGCCGAAGATCCGGGCGGGGTGGCCGGGGGCCGGCGGCCGGACGAACCACGGCGAGGCGACGGTGGTGGGGCCGGGGGTCATGGCGTGTGCCGTTTCTGGGCGGTGATGGGCAGGTGGGTCATTCCGGCGATGAAGTACGACCGCAGGTGCTGCGGTTCGCCGGCGAGCTCGATCGAGCCGAAGAGCCGGAGCAGTTCCTCGAAGAAGACGCGCAGGGTGAGCCGGGCGAGCGGCGCCCCGATGCAGAAGTGCGGCCCGAAGCCGAAGGCGGCCTGGCGCTTGGCGTTGGCGCGGGTGATGTCGAAGGTGTGCGGATCGGGGAACTGGGCGGGGTCCCGGTTGGCGGAGCCGATCCAGGCGACGACCGCCCCGCGGGCCGGGATCGTGCCCCCGGCGATCTCGACGTCGTCGACCGCGTACCGCATGAAGTTGCACGCGGCAGAGGTCCAGCGCAGCCCCTCCTCGACGAGGTTGGGGATCAGCGTCGGGTCGGCCTGGGCCTTGTCGAACTGCTCGGGCCGTTCGATGAGGGCGTGCACCGTCCCGGAGACGGTGTGCGGGGTGGTGACGTTGGCGCCCAGCAGGATGCTGTAGCCGTCGAGGGCGATCTCCTCGTCGGACAGGGGCGCGCCGCCGGGGCGGACGTTCATCAGGTGGTGCAGGAGGCTGTCGTCCTCGAAGCCGGACGCGCGCCGCGTGCGGACCCACTCGCGGACGTAGGTGACGAGTTCGTGGTGGGCGATGGCGAGGGTTGCGGCCTCGCCGCCGGTCAGGAAGTGCGGGTCGGAGGGGGCCGTCACCATCGCGGTGAGCTGGACGAGTTCGGCCCAGTCCCGCTCGGGGATGCCGAGCAGCGGACCGGTGACCATGGCGGGCAGGAGCAGGGCCTGCTCGGCCAGGTCGAAGGGCTCGCCGTCCAGGGCCGGTTCCAGGAAGCGGACGATCGTGCCCCGGATGGAGTCCTCCCAGGACCGCACCGCCCGCGCGGTGAGCTTGGAACCGAGCGGGCGGCGGACCTCGGTGTGCCGCGGCGGGTCGGTGGAGGTCAGCAGCACACCGGCCGCGACGTCGTCCGTGCCCAGGTGGGTGGGGACCGTACCGCGCTCGGAGGTGAAGGCACGGTGGTCGCCGAGGACGCGGCAGACGTCCTCGAAGCGGGTCACCGACCAGAACTCCCGTCCGTCGGGCAGGACTTGGTGGTGCAGCGGGGCTCTGTCGCGCAGGACGTCCCAGACGGGGTGCGGGTCGCCCTCGGTGTACAGGTCCAGGTCGAACAGGTCGACGTGGTCGAGGTCGATCTCGCGTGCGGGGCCCGGCGTCAGTCTCACGTCCCCGCCCTCCCCTGCTCGATCAGCTCGGCGACCCGGGTGGGGGTGCCCGCGAGGTAGAAGTCGCGTACGGAGAGCCGGACGCCGTGGTCCTGCGTCACCCGCTCGATGATCTTGATGCCGGTGAGCGAGTTCCCGCCCAGGGCGAAGAAGTCGTCCTGGGCCCCCACCTCGCGGCCACCCAGGCATTCCCCCCACAGTGCTGCGATTTCCTGCACCAGGGAAACCGGGGCATTCGAAGACGCGGCTTGCTGCTCCATTGCCATTTCCTTCCTCCGCCGAACTCTTTTCCGCTGTCCCGCCGGCGAGACGAAATCCGGGACGGGCCGGGTGAATGGCCGGATCGAGTGTCGCCCAGCCGCGGGGCCGTTCCCACCGGGCCGGTGCCCCGCCGGTTCGCTGCGGCCGGTGGGGTTGAGGACGCCGCGGCGCACCCGCAGGCTGACACCCCCGGACCGGTCGCACCCAGAGAAATGTCCCGCCGGCGGGACCGGACGGACGGAAAGTGCCGAGGCACCTCGCGGCGTACCGGAAACCCGCTGGACACGCGGTGGAAAAGCAGCGGGACAGCAGCGGGAAAGAAGCGGGACAGCAAGGGACACGCAGGGAAAAGCGACGGACCGGCGACGGAAACCGCGGGCGGAAGCCTGCCCGCGGACAACGCGAAAAGGGGGCGGACGACGTGGAGAACACCGGCATGGACGCGGACGTGGTCATCGCGGGCGCGGGGCCGACCGGCCTGATGCTCGCCTGTGAACTGCGCCTGGCAGGGGCTGACGTGGTGGTGGCCGAGCAGCTCGCGCAGCGCACGGGTGAGTCGCGTGCCGGCGGCATCCACTCGCGCACCTTGGAGGTGCTCGACCAACGCGGCGTGCTGGACCGCTTCCTGGCCGAGGGCGCACTGCAGCCGGTGGGCCACTTCTCGGGGCTCTACGTGGACTTCGACGAGTCCGAGTCCCGCCACCCGTATCCACTGATGATCCTCCAGTCCGCCGTCGAACGGCTGCTGGAGGAGTGGGCGGGCGAGCTGGGTGTGCGCATGCGCTGGTCCTCCCCGGTCTCCGGCGTGCGCCAGGACGACGGCGGTGTGACGGTCCGCCTGGGCGGCCAGGACGCGCCCGGCACCACCGTGCGCGCCCGCTACCTGGTGGGGTGCGACGGCGGGCGCAGCACCGTACGCAAGCTGGCCGGTATCGACTTCCCCGGCACCGAGCCGACGATGACCGCGCTGATCGGCGACGTCGAACTCCCCGAGCTGCCCGAGGACTACGTGTGGGTGCGGCGCCGGCCGGCCGGCGACTACTCGGCGATCGCCTTCGAGCCCGGCTGGTACCGGGTGATCACCTCCGAGTACGACCGCGGGCCCGGCCGCGACGAGCCGGTGACGTTCGAGCAGTTGCGGCAGTCGCTGATCAGGGTGGCGGGCACCGACTTCGGTATGCGCAACCCCCGTTGGGTCTCCCGTTTCACCGACGCCGCCCGGCAGGCGGCCCGCTACCGCTCGGGCCGGGTGCTGCTCGCGGGCGACGCGGCGCACATCCACTTCCCCGCCGGCGGCCAGGGGCTGAACACGGGCGTGCAGGACGCGGTGAACCTCGGCTGGAAACTGGGGGCGGTGTTGCGCGGCCAGGCGCCGGAGAGCCTGCTGGACAGCTACCACGCCGAGCGCCACCCGGTCGGCGAACGCGTGCTGCACAACACCCGTGCCCAGTCGGCGCTGGTGCGTCCCGGCGCCCAGACGGACGCGCTGCGGGAGGTGTTCGGCGCGCTCATGGTCTTCGACGACGTCAACCGGCATCTGCGTCACCTGCTCAACGCGCTCGACATCCGCTACCCGGCCGGCGGTGACCACCCGCTGGAGGGCCGCCGGGTCCCGGACGCCGACCTCGCCGCCGGCGACGGGCCGTCCCGCGTCCACGGGCTGCTGCACGCCGCCCGGCCCGTCCTGCTCGACCTGCGCGGCAGCACCGAGGTGGCGGCGGTCGTCAAGGGGTGGGCCGACCGCGTGGACCTGGTGGAGGCGCGCAGCGAGGAGACGCACTGGACCGTCCCGGGCATCGGGGAGATCGACGCGCCGGACGCCCTCCTGATACGCCCCGACGGCCACGTCGCCTGGGCAGCGGGTCCCGATCGCGAACCGGACCCGTCCGCGCTGCGTACGGCTCTGGCCACCTGGTTCGGCCCGTCCCTGCGCGGCTGAACAGCGTACGCATGGCGTACCTGCGGAGTACTTCCGGCGTACGTCACCCACATGACTCGGAAGGCGCCCTGTGGGGCCTCGTCGCAGCTCACGCGCTTGCACCTGGCACCACGGCGGTGCCACCATGACGTCATGGACCTCTCGCCGTACGTCGACACCCTCCGCCGTGAGCTCGCGGTGGCCGCCGAGGCCGGCGGGGAGGAGGCCCGGGAGCTGGCCATGCGGCTCGCCGCGCCCCTGGAGTCGGCAGCCCGGCTGGCCATGCTCGGCGTGCTGTCCGCCGCGATGGACGAGGTGACCCGCGAACTCGCCCCCGGCTCCGTGGACGTGCGGCTGCGCGGACTCGATCCGGACTTCGTGGTGACTCCGCCGCCCGCGGACGTGCCCGCGGATCCGGCCGCGTCGCCGGCCGTTCCGCCTGTGGGCGACGAGGGAGGCACCGCCCGTATCAACCTCCGCCTGCCCGCCCACCTCAAGGCCCGCGCCGAGGAGGCGGCGTCCCGCGAGGGCCTGTCGGTCAACGCCTGGCTTGTGCGTGCCGTGTCGGCCGCGGTGGACGGTGGCGTGCGGCCGCGCACGGCGGACCGGTCACGCACCGTCGGGCAGAGCTTCACGGGCTGGGTGCGCTGAGCGCGTCCGCAGCCCGCCACGTCACCCACCCCCACCAGACGGGACGGCCATGCCCACCTTCGACACCCTCGAGGCGATCTCCGTCACCGCGCGCGTGGAGGCCGGGTCGATCCAGTTCGCCGCGGGGCTGCGCGCCGACACGGTCGTCGAGGTGCGGCCCCGTGATCCGGAGAAGGACCTGGACGTCCGCACGGCCGCCCAGACGGAAGTCGTCCTGGTGGACGGCCTGCTGACGGTCCGCACTCCCAAGTCCGGCCTGTTCGGCCGTACCGGCACCGTGGACGTGACCGTCGCACTGCCGGTGGGTTCGCACATCGACCTGACCGGCGCCTGGACCCAGGTGTTCGGCGAGGGCCGGCTCGGCGAGGTGAAGGTGAGGACCTCCTCCGGCGACGTCCGTCTGGACGCCACCGGCGCGCTGACCGTCACGGCCTCCCACGGCTCGGTCACCGTCGAACGTGTCGAAGGGGCGGCCGGGATCAGCACCAGCTCGGGCAGTGTGCGCGCGGGGCTGCTGGACGGTCCCGCCGTCGTGAAGAACGCCCACGGCACGACCACCGTCGGTGCCGCCACCGGCGAGCTGCGCGTCAGCGGCGCACACGGCGACATCGACATCGCCCGCGCCGAGGACTCGGTGACCGCGACCACCGCGCACGGCACCGTCCGCCTGGGCGAGGTGGCGCGCGGCACCGTCCGGCTGGAGACGGGCACCGGCGCCATCGAGGTGGGCGTCCGGGCGGGCACGGCGGCCTGGCTCGACGCGCGCTCCGGCTCCGGGCAGGTGCGCAACACCCTCACCGCCTCCGGGGCGCCGGACGGCTGCGAGGACACGGTCACGATCCGCGCGCGCTCCCGCCACGGCACCATCGACGTGCACCGCGCCCGGCCCTGACCGCGGCCGGGCCGGGCCGCTCAGGGCGCGGTCCGGGTCCAGGTGACCGGCAGGGCGTGGACTCCGTAGATGTTCATGTCGGTCCTCAGCGGCACCTCCCGTGCCGGGACGGCGAGTTGCAGCGTCGGGAAGCGGCGCAGCAGTCCGGCGAAGCCGGCGTGCATCTCGATGCGGCCCAGTTGCCGGCCCAGGCACTGGTGGACGCCGTGGCCGAAGGCCAGGTGCCCGCGGGCCTTGCGGCGCACGTCGAGGGTGTCGGGGTTCTCGAAGCGGCGGGGGTCGCGATTGGCGGCCAGCAGGGAGACCACGACGGTGGCTCCGGCGCCGACGGTCTCACCGCCGAGCTCGATGTCCTCGGTGGCGTAGCGGTAGAAGATGTCGGCGACGGACAGGTAGCGCATGAGTTCCTCGACGGCGTCGGGCATCAAGTCCGGCTCCGCGCGCAGGGCGGCGGCCTGGTCCGGGTGCTCCAGCAGCGCGAAGGTGCCCAGCGCGAGCTGGTTGACGGTGGTCTCGTGGCCGGCGAGCAGCAACAGGAAGGCGCAGCCGGTCAGTTCCTCGACGGTGAGGTCGTCCTGGCGGGCCAGGTCGGACAGGATGTCGTCGCCGGGGTCGGCGCGCTTGCGCACGACCAGGTCGGCGAGGTACCCGGTCAGGGCGCCGTACGCGGCCATCTTCGCGTCGAGCTCCTGGTCGCGGACGAGGAACGCGGCGGTGTTGCTCTGGAAGGTGGCCCGGTCCGCGTAGGGGACGCCGAGCAGTTCGCAGATGACCAGCGAGGGCACCGGCAGCGCGAACTGCTCGACCAGGTCGACCGGCGGGGTCCGTCGCGCCAGGGTCTCCAGCTGCCGCTCGGCGATGTCGGTGATGTGCTCTCGCAGCTCCTTCATCCGCCGGGCGGTGAAGGCACCGGTGAGCCTGCGCCGCAGCCGGGTGTGGTCCGGCGGGTCCATGGCGATGAACATGCCCGGGATCTGCGGGGAGGGTTCGGTGGGCACGGGCATGCCGGGGACCTCGTAGGGCACGTGCAGCACGCCGAGGTCCTGGCGGGAGCTGAACCGGTTGTCGGCCAGGAGCCGGCGGGCCTCGTCGTAGCCGGTGACCAGCCAGCCCTCGTGGCCGTCGGGGAAGCGCAGCGGGCTGACCGGCCGGGCCGCGCGCAGCCGGGTGAGGGCGCGGGGCGGGTCGAAGGGACCCGCGTCCCGCTCCATGGGCAGGCCGTCGGGAACGGGAACCGTCTGGCTCATCGGGTTTCCTCTCGCAGCACGGCAGGGTCACCGGCCGGAGCCGGTGACTCCACCATGGCACACCCGTGATGCCATACCGAGCCATTCTGGCCCCACAGCTCTCCGTGCGACGGCCGCGCGCGCGGGGTCGCCGCGCGTGAAGCAGCAGGCCGAACGGGGATCCGGCCCGCCCGGCGACATGTCCTGATGTCGCCGGGGGCTCCGTGCGTCCGGTCAGGGGCCCGCCGGGGCGCTGACACGGCGCTCGGCCGCACACTGCGCCTCGATCACGTCCAGGACCTGCGGGCCCAGGTCGACCAGGTACATGTGGTCTCCCGGCAGCTCCGCGTAGGTGAAGGCGGCCGTGGTGGCCGCCTGCCACCGGCGGGCCTCCTGTGCGGAGACCAGGCCGTCGTGGTCACCGCGCAGCGCGGTGATCGGCACGGACAGCGGCTCGTCGCTGCCGGGCACGTACGCCTCGTGCATCTCGCAGTCGGCCTGGAGCGTGGGCAGGATCAGTTCCCGCATCTCGGGGTGGTCCAGGGCCTCGTGGCGGAAGCCCGCGAACTCCTCGACGCGGGCGAGGAACTCGTCGCCCCGCAGTCCGGCCGCGCGCCGTTCGCGCTGCGTCCACGGGTCCGGCGAGCCGCTGACGACCAGCCGCTCGACGGGCACACCACGTGCGGTCAGCAGGTGGGCCAGCTCGTAGGCGAGCACCGCGCCCAGACTGTGCCCGAACAGCACGGCCGGTGTCCCCTCGCCCAGGTCGGCGACCACACCGTCGATCTCGCCGCGGGCCGCCTCGACGACGTTGCGGTACGGCGTCTCCAGCAACCGCCGCTCCCGTCCCGGCAGTTCCACCGAGGTGACCCGCCAGCGGCCGGCCGCCAGGGCCTGCCACGGGTGGAAGAACGACGGCCCCGCGCCCGCGAACGGCACGCACAGCAGCGCGGTCCCGTCCCCGTGGCCCGCGGACACTCCGGGTTCCCTCACTCCGACCAACTCCCGTCACTCTTGTGTTCGCTCATTGAAGGGGGGTGTAGGCGGCCCGTCGCTACGCCAGCTTGGGGTGCAGGACCTCGAACATCTCCGCCACGGGTCCGGGCATGTGCATCTCGTGGTGGGTGACCGCCACGTCGTGCACCTCCAAGGTGCCCTGCACGTGGGGGCGCCACAGGTGCGCGTACGAGGTGTCCTCGAGGGTGGCGTTGAAATACACCACGTCGCCGCGGTAGACGGGCGACTCGAAGTCCATCATCAGGGCCGTGTTGTTGGCCAGGATCCTCGACATGGTGTCCAGCAGCTGCCGGCGGTTGCCCGTGCGGATGTACTGGCTGAAGTCGTCCTCCAGCTCCGCCCGGAAATCCTCGGAGTCCTTGCCGGCGTGCACCTGCTCGAAGCCGTGCCCGCCCGGCTGGGCGTCCAGGACGGCCACCAGGGCGACCTGATGGCCGCGCCGGTCCAGGGCGTCGGCCACGGCCTGGACGACGGAGCCGCCGTAGGACCAGCCGATCAGGTTGAACGGGCCCTCCGGCTGGATCTCGAGGATCCGGGCGACGTAGTCCTCGACCATCTCCTGCACGGAGCCGGCCGGCTCCTCCACGCCGTCGCTCCCGCGGGACTGCAGCGCGTAGGCGGGCCGGTCCTGAAGGTGCAGCACGAAGCTGTAGTACGCCCAGCCCAGGCCGCCGCCCCCGTGGAAGAACCACACCGGCTTCTTGCCCGTGCCGGGGTCGTCGTTCAGCGGCAGGACCACCGCGAAGGAGTCGGCGCCGTCGTCGGGGATGCCGCCGGCCAGCATCAGCGCGGCCAGTTCGGCCACCGTGGGGTAGCGGATGATCGTCCGGATGGGGATGTCGATGTCGAACCGGTCGCGGATGCGGACGCTGAGCCGGGTGGCCAGCAGCGAGTGCCCGCCCAGGGCGAAGAAGCCGTCGTCGACGCCGACCCGGTCGAGGCCGAGCAGTTCGGCGAACAGGTCGCACAGCGCGCGCTCGTAGGCGTTGCGCGGTGGCCGTCCGGCGGCGGTCACCGACGTGTCCTCGGTGGGCAGGGCCCGCTTGTCGAGCTTGCCGTTGGAGGTCAGCGGGACGTCCGCCAGCGGGATCACCGTGGAGGGCACCATGTAGTCGGGCAGGCGGGTGCGCAGGTACCGCGTCAGCTCCTCGCCGGTCACGGCGGCCCCGGACTCGGGCACGGCATAGCCGACCAGGCGCTTGTCGCCGTCGGGGAGTTCGCGGACCACGACCACCGCCTGCGCCACGTCCGGGTGGGCGGCCAGCGCGTGCTCGATCTCGCCCGGCTCGATGCGGAAGCCGCGGATCTTCACCTGGGAGTCGGCCCGGCCGACGTAGCGCACGTGGCCGTCGCGGCCCCGGCGCACCAGGTCGCCGCTGCGGTACATCCGCTCCCCCGGCTCGCCGAAGGGGCAGGCCACGAACCGTCCGGCGGTCAGGCCCGGCCGGCCGTGGTACCCGCGGGCCAGTCCGTAGCCGGCCACGTACAGTTCGCCGGTCACGCCGGCGGGCACCGGGCGCAGGTGGGCGTCCAGCACGTACGCGCGCAGGCCCGGCACGGCCGGGCCGATCACGCCCGCCCCGTGGCGCGCGGCGCAGTGCTCGTCCAGGTCGAAGCGGGTGACGTGCACGGTGGTCTCGGTGATGCCGTACATGTTGACCAGCACCGGCGCGTCGGAGGCGTGGCGCGTGTACCAGTCGGTGAGGCGGCCGACGTCCAGGGCCTCGCCGCCGAACACCACGTAGCGCAGCGCCAGGTCCCGGCCGGGGGTGTCGGCGTCGGCCTGGGCGAGCTGGTGGAAGGCCGAGGGAGTCTGGTTGAGGACCGTGACCCGCTCGCGGGCGAGGAGGTCCAGGAACTCGGCCGGGGAGCGGGAGACGTCGTAGGGCACCACGACCAGGCGTCCGCCGTGCAGCAGCGGCCCCCACAGCTCCCACACCGAGAAGTCGAAGGCGTAGGAGTGGAACAGGGTCCACACGTCGTCGGCGCCGAAGCCGAAGTCGCGAGTGGCGGTGAACAGCCCGACGACGTTGCGGTGCGGGACCGGCACACCCTTGGGGCGGCCGGTGGAGCCGGAGGTGTAGATGACGTACGCCGGGTGCGCGGGGCGCAGGGCGGTGCGGCGCTCGGCGTCGGCGAGGTCGGCGGCGGACTCGCCGTCGAAGGCCCCGGCGTCGTCGAGGTGGACCAGGGGGAGGTCGTGGGCGAAGTCCTGTGCGGCGTCGGTGCCGTCGGTGGTGAGCAGCAGGACGGGGGCCGCGTCCGCGACGATGTGGGCGATGCGGTCGGCCGGGGAGTCCGGGTCGATCGGCAGGTAGGCGCCGCCCGCCTTGAGCACCGCCAGCAGCGCGACGACCAGCTGCGCGGAGCGCTCCAGGCAGACCCCGACCAGGGACTCCGGGCCCACGCCCCGGGCGAGCAGGTGCCGGGCGAGCCGGTTGGCGCGGGCGTTCAGCTCCCCGTAGGTGAGGGCGGTGTCCTCGAAGACGACGGCCGTCTCACCGGGGCGCTGTGCGGCCTGGCGCTCGAACAGCTCGACCAGGGTGACCTCTTCCACCGGGTCGCCGTCGGCGTGGACCTCGACCAGCAGCCGCTCGCGCTCGGCCGCGTCGAGCACGTCGACGTCGCCGACGCGCAGGTCCGGGTCGGCGGCGAACTGCCGCAGCACCCGCACCAGCCGGGCGGAGATCTCCTCGGCGGTGCTCCGGTCGAACAATTCGGTGGCGTACTGCAGGTCCCCGCGCAGCGCGCCCGCGGCGTCGACGGCGAGGAAGAACGTCAGGTCGACCATGGCGGTCGCGGGGATGGCCTGCTCGAAGCGCATCTCCAGGCCGGGCAGGGCGAGGTCGGGCTTGTCGTAGCTCTGCCAAGAGAAGATCACCTGGAACAGGGGCTGGTAGGCGGCGGAGCGCTCGGGGTTGATCGTCTCGACCACCACGTCGAACGGCACGTCCTGGTGCTCGTAGGCGTTCAGCGCCTTGTCGCGCACCTGCGCCAGCAGGTCGGTGAAGCGCGGGTTGCCGGACAGGTCGGTGCGCAGGACCTGGGTGTTGACGAAGCATCCGATCATGTCGGTCAGCGCCTCGTCGGTGCGTCCGGCGATGGGCGAGCCGATCGTCACGTCCTCGCCGCCGCCGAGCTTGCCGAGCAGCACCGCCAGCGCGGACTGCACGACCATCGACAGGCTCATCCCGCGCTCGTCGGCGAGCCGCTGGAGCCCGGCCGCCACCTCGCGCGGCGCCTCGATGGCGACCGTGTCGCCGTCCGTGCCGGCCTCCGCGGGCCGCGGGCGGTCCAGGGGCAGGTCGAGGGGCTGCGGCACACCCGCCAGTTCCTTGCGCCAGTACTCGATCTGCGCCGCAGCGAGACTGCCCGGGTCGCTCACGTCCCCGAGGACCTCCCGCTGCCACAGCGCGTAGTCCTTGTACTGGAGCGGCAGCGGCTCCCAGGCCGGGGCCCGGCCGTCCCGGCGCGCGGTGTAGGCCGCCACCAGGTCCCGCATGAGCGGGGCGCTGGAGCTGCCGTCGGAGGCGATGTGGTGGATGACCAGGACGAGGACGTGTTCCGTCGGCGAGCGGCGCAACAGGGCGGCCCGGAAGGGCAGTTCGGACGTCAGATCGAAGCGGTGCGCGACGGCTTCCTCGATCCGGGCGGTCAGTTCCGCGGCGGTGACCTCGCTCACCGGCACCCGCAGGGGTGCCTCGTCCGTCGGGTGGATCCGGGCGTACGGCTCACCGGTGTCGTCGGTGCCGTAGGTGGTGCGCAGGATCTCGTGCCGCCCGACCACGTCGTGGAGCGCCGCGACCAGGGCGTCCTGGTCCAGGATGCCGGTCAGCCGGAACGCCGCCGATATGTTGTAGGTCGCCGCTCCCCGCTCGAGTCTGTGCAGCAGCCACATGCGGCGTTGGGCAAAGGACAGCGGAATCATCGCTTCACTCCTTGGTGAACATCTGGCGCATACTGGGGCGACGGGGAGCGGCCGATGCCTCCGACCACGCGGCGAGCGCGGCGACCGTCGGCTGGTCGAAGACCTGGCGGATGGGTATCTCGATGCCCAGCTCCGCGCGGACCCGGCTGATCAGGCGGGTGGCGAGCAGCGAGTGCCCGCCGAGCGCGAAGAAGCCGTCGTCCAGGCCCACTCGGGTCACGTCGAGCACCTCGGCGAACAGCTCGGCCAGGGCCTTCTCGCGCGGGGTGCGGGGCTCGCGGTAGGGGGCGGAGGTGAACTCGGGCTCGGGCAGCGCGGTGCGGTCCAGTTTGCCGTTGGGCATCGACGGCAGCCGGTCGAGCAGCACCAGCGCGGAGGGCACCATGAAGTCCGGCAGCCGCTCGGAGACGGCGTCGCGCAGCCGCTGTGCGGTGGTGGCCCGTCCCGAGGGGACGACGTAGGCGACGAGCCGCTTGCCGGAGCCGGTGCCCCGGGCCACGACGGCGGCCTGGGCGACGTTTGGGAGCGCGGTGAAGGCCGCCTCGACCTCGCCGGGCTCGACCCGGAAGCCGCGGATCTTGACCTGGGTGTCGGCGCGGCCGGCGTACTCCAGCAGGCCGTCGGCGTTCCACCGGGCCAGGTCGCCGGTGCGGTACATGCGCGATCCGGGCGGTCCGTAGGGGTCGGCGACGAAGCGTTCGGCGGTGGGGGCGGCGCGGTCGTGGTAGCCGCGGCCCACGCTGCCGCCGACGTACAACTCGCCGACGGTGCCCTGCGGCAGCGGGCCGAGGTGCGGCCCGAGGACGTAGGCGCGCATGTTGCCCAGCGGCGTGCCCACGGGGGCGTTGCCCGGTCCGGTGCCGTCGGTGAGGGTGCAGGTGGTGGCGTAGAACGACTCGCTCTGCCCGTAGGCGTTGACCACGCGCACCCCGGGGAAGGCCTTGCGCACCTGCTCGACGAGCGCCAGCGGCAGGGCCTCGCCGGCGAAGACGAGCGTCTCCACGCGGGTGCGGTCCGCGATCCGGTCGACGAGTTCGGCGAAGGCGGAGGGCACGGTGGAGACGACGGCGCCGCTCCAGGCCGCGCGCTCCCCCAGCGCCAGTACGTCGCGGACCAGTTCGACGACGCCGCCGGTGGCGAGCGTGGTGAAGATCTCGAACGCCGAGACGTCGAAGGCGACCGAGGTGCCGGCCAGCATCCGCTTGCCCGGTCCGAGTCCCACACGCGAGGCGAGGCGCAGCACGCCGTTGACGACGTTGGCGTGGGTGATGGCGACGCCCTTGGGTGTGCCGGTGGAGCCGGAGGTGTACATCACGTAGGCCAGTTGCTGCGGGTGGACCCGCGGCAGCGGCCCGGTGGGCCCCCGGGTGAGGTCGAGGGTGTCCAGGAGCAGGTCGGGGGTGTGGTGCGGCGGCAGGGTCGCGGCCGTCGCGGTATCGGTCAGGACCAGGTGGGGCCGTGCCTGGCCGAGGATGTCGCGCAGGCGGGCGCCCGGGTAGCGGGGGTCGGCCGGCAGGTACGCGCCGCCGGCCCTCAGCACGGCGAGCAGGGCGACCACCAGGTCCGCCGACCGGGGCAGGGACACCGCCACCAGGGACTCCGGGCCCGCGCCCCGGCGGACGAGTTCGGCGGCCAGGCGGCCGGCGCGGGTGTCGATCTCCCGGTAGGTGAGCGTCACGCCCTCGGCGGCCACGGCGACCTCGTCGGGGGTGCGTTCGGCCTGGGCCCGCACGAGCGCGTCGACGGTGGTGTCGGGGGTGGGAGCGGCGGTGTCGTTGACCGTGGTGAGCAGCCGGTGGCGTTCGGCGGGGTCGAGGATCTCCAGCTCGGCGGCGCGCAGGCCGGGGGTGGTGGTGAGCTGCTCCAGGACCCGGACCAGGCGGGTGGCGCAGGTCTGCGCCGTCGCGCGGTCCAGGACGCCCTCTGCGTACTGCAGGGACAGCCGGAGGTGCGGTTCGACCAGCGCCATGAGGGTCAGCGGGTAGTGGGTGCCGGTGTCGGCGCTCATGCCGGTGAGGGTGATCCCGGCGGTGGCGTCGAGCGCGGCGCCGAGGCCCTCCTGGTCGACCGGGTAGGACTCGAAGACGACCAGTGTGTCGAACAGCGACTGCAGGCCGGTCGCCTGCTGGATCTCGGTGAGGCCGTGGTGGTGGTGTTCCAGCAGGGCCGCCTGGCGGTCCTGGAGCCGGGTGAGGATGTCGGCGAGGGTGTCGCCGGGGGCGTGGCGGACGCGGACCGGCAGGGTGTTGATGAACAACCCCACCATCGACTCCACGTCTGTCACGGCGGGCGGGCGTCCGGACACGGTGGCGCCGAGGACCACGTCCTGGCGGCCGGTGAGACGGCCGAGCAGCAGCGCCCAGGCGCCCTGGATCAGGGTGTTGACGGTGACGCCCAGCGCCGCGGCGCTGCGGCCGATGCCGTGGGCCAGCTCCGGCGGCAGCGCGAGCTCGACGCGGCCGAGTCCGGCGTCGCGCGCGTCGCGGGCGCCGGGGAAGAGCAGGGTGGGCTCGTCGAGGCCCTCCAGCTCGGCCGCCCAGGCCCGGGCCGACTCCTGGTGGTCCTGGCGGGCGCGCCAGGTCAGGAAGTCGCCGTAGCCGCGCGCGGCCGGCAGGGCGCCCCGGTCGCCGTTGTGGGCGTAGAGCAGCAGCAGGTCCCGCATCAGCAGGGGCGTGGACCAACCGTCGAACAGCACGTGGTGGGCGGTCATCACCAGTTCGCTGCGGTCGGGGCCGAGGACGGCGAGGGACAGCCGGAACAGCGGTGGGGCGTCCCGGTCGAAGCGGGCGGCCCGGTCCTCGGCGAGGAACCGTTCGAACGCCTCGGTGGGTGTGCTCTCCCCGGCGGTGGTCAGGTCGAGGTGCCGCCAGGGCAGGGTCACCTCCTGCGGGATCACCTGCACCACCTCGCCGTCGGCCCGGTCGGCGTAGGCGGCGCGCAGGTTGGGGTGCCGGTCGAGCAGCGCCTGCCCGGCGCGGCGCATCCGCTCGGCGTCGACGGCGCCGCCGAGGTGGAAGACCATCTGCATGTGGTAGGCGTCGAACGACGACGGTCCGGCGAGCAGGGTGTGGAACAGCATCCCCGACTGGGCCGGGGTCACCGGCCACACGTGGCTCAGCGGGCCGAAGCGGGCCTCCCAGGTGTCGATCTCCTCCTGGCTCACCTCGGTCAGGGGCGCGTCGCTGGGGGTCAGCCCGCCGGCGCCGGGGCTGCCGGTGTGCCGGGCGAGCGCGGTGAGGGCCTCGACCCAGTGTCCGGCCAGTTCGGTGACCTCCTCGCGGGAGAGCACACCGGTCGGGAAGCCGAACCAGGCCTGCAGTTCGTCGCCCTCGGGGCCGGCGGTGGCGACCGCGTTGATCTCCAGCGCGGACAGCACCGGCATGTCCGGGTCCGGTGCGGCGATCAGCTCCCCGTGGGTGGTGTCCGGGGTCCAGCCCAGGCCGCGCAGGTGCTCGGGGATGTCCGCGGCGGAGGACCTGCCGAGGTAGTTGAAGCCGATCTGGGGCGGGCGCATGCCGCCGAGGGCGGCGGCGGTGTCGGCGTTCAGGTGGCGCAGCAGGCCGTAGCCGAGGCCGTTGCCGGGCAGGGCGCGCAGTTGCTCCTTGACGGCCTTGACGGCCCGTCCGGCCGCGGGGCCGCCGGCGAAGGCGTCCGCCACGTCGATGCCGGACAGGTCCAGGCGGACCGGGTACATGGCGGTGAACCAGCCGACCGTGCCGGACAGGTCGGCGCCGGGCACCAGTTGCTCCTCCCGGCCGTGCCCCTCCAGCCGGACGAGCGCGGTGGAGCCGGGCTCGCCGCGCGTGCGGCGCCGGCGCAGCAGGGCCAGCGCCAGGGCGGCCAGCAGCCCGTCGTCGGCGCCGCCGTGGAAGAGCGCGGGCACCGTGTCGAGCAGTGTGCGGGTGACGTCGGCGGGGATCCGGACGCGGACGGTGTCGACGGTGGCGGCGACATCGCGGGCGGGGTCGAGTGCGCGTGCGCCGAGCGGCGCCTCCTCCCCGCTCAATATGGCCTGCCACAGGGGCAGTTCGGCCTCCCGTGCGGGGGTGGCCGCCTCGTCGGCCAGCGCGTGCGCCCAGCGGCGCAGTGACGTGCCCGGCACGGCCTGCCGCTCGGGCAGGCCGTCGCGGACCCGCTGCCAGGCGGACACCAGGTCCGGCAGCAGGATCCGCCACGACACCCCGTCGACGACGAGGTGGTGCAGCACGATCAGCAGCCGGTCCGCTTCGGTGGCGGAGGTGAACCGCACGAACTGCGCCATGACGCCCGTGTCGGGGTCCAGCCGGCCGGCCGCCGCGTCCAGTTCGGCCTGCACGTCGGCGCCCTCGTGGGGGACCTCGCGCAGCAGGGGTTCGGCGTCGACGCTGCCGGGCGGGGCCATGTGCAGGCCCGGCCCGGTGCGCTCCAGGCGGGACCGGAGGACGTCGTGGCGGTCGAGCACGGCCTGGAGGGTGGCGGTCAGCCCGGCGCGGTCGATGCCCTCGGGCAGGACCAGCAGCGCCGACATGCAGAACCGGCCGATGCCGCCGCCCAGTTCGAGGACGTGCGCCGCGGTCGGCGGCAGCGGGCAGCGGCCGGTGCCGCCGCCGGGCAGCTCGGCCAGGCGCACCGGCTCGTCCTGCCGGCGGCCCTCGACGAGTTCCGCGAGGCGGAGGACCGTGCGGTGCTCGAAGATCTCCCGCGTGCTGACCACGACGCCGCGGGTCCTGGCCCGTGCGACGACCTGGATGGAGCGGATGCTGTCGCCGCCGCTGGTGAAGAAGTCGTCGTCGACGCCGACGCGTTCGGTGCCGAGCACGTCGGCGTACACCTCGGCCAGGATCCGCTCGGCCGGGGTGCGCGGTGCGCGGTACTCGCCGCCGGTGAACCGCGGTTCGGGCAGAGCCGCCCGGTCCACCTTGCCGCCGGCGGTCAGCGGCAGCCGGTCCAGCACGACGAGCAGGGCGGGCACCATGTAGTCGGGCAGCCGCGCGGCGGCGAACCGCCGCAGGTCGGCCACGTCCGGCAGGGAGGCGGGTGCCGCGTCGTCCGGTCCGGGACCGGCGGGGGCGACGTAGCCGACGAGCCGGGCGGTGCCGGCGGGGTCGCGGTGCACGGTGATCGCGGCGTGGCCGACCGCCGGGTGCCGGGTCAGGACCGTCTCGATCTCGCTCGGCTCGACGCGGATGCCGTTGACCTTCGTCTGGGCGTCGGCGCGGCCCGCGTAGACGAGCCGCCCCTCGCCGTCCCACCGTGCGAGGTCGCCGGTGCGGTACATGCGGGCGCCGGGCTCGCCGAACGGGCAGGGGACGAACCGCTCGGCGGTGGCACGGGGGGCGCGGTGGTAGCCGCGGGCGAGCCGCCCGGCGACGTACAGCTCGCCGGTCACGCCGGGCGGCACCGGGGCGAGGTCCGGTCCGAGGACGTGGGCGCGCATGTTGGCCAGGGGCCGTCCGACGGGGACGGGGCCGGGGGCGTCCGGCTGCTCGGGCAGGGTGTGGGTGGTGGCGTAGAAGCTCTCGGTCTGACCGTAGGCGTTGACGATGCGCACGCCGGGCAGGGCGTCGCGCACGGCGCGGGCGAGGTCGGCGGTGAGGGCCTCGCCGGCCAGGACGACGGTCCGCACGTCGAGGCCGCGGCCGGGGCCGGCGGGGAGCTGGTCGAGCAGGGCGGCGAACACGGTGGGCACGGCGCTGACGGTGGTGCCCGACCAGGAGCCGCGTTCGGCGAGTTCGAGGACGTCGCGGACGACCTCGACGGTGGCGCCGGTGGTGAGGGCGGTGAAGATCTCGAACACGGACACGTCGAAGGCGACCGACGTCGCGGCGAGCATCCGCGAGCCCGCCGCCACGCCGACGGTGCGGGACAGGTCGCGTACGCCGTTGACGACGGCGCCGTGCGGCACGGCGACGCCCTTGGGCGTGCCGGTCGAGCCGGAGGTGAACATCACGTAGGCCAGGTCGTCGGCCGAGAGCCGCACGTGGGGCGCGCCCGGGCCGGGGGTGTCGAGGTCCACCTCCTCCAGGCGCAGCACCGGTGCCGCGCAGCCGGCCACGGTGGCCGCCGCGTCGCCGCCGGTGAGCACCAGCGCCGGACGGGCGGCGTCCAGGAGCCGGCCGGTCCGTGCGGACGGGTGGGCGGGGTCGACCGGCAGGTGGGCGCCGCCGGCCCGGAGCACGGCCAGCACCGCGACCACCAGGTCGGCGCAGCGCGGCAGCGCCACGGCGACCAGCACGCCGCGCCCGACGCCGTGCTCGCGCAGCACCGCGGCGAGCCGGTCCGCACGCCGGTGCAGTGCGCGGTAGGTCAGCGAGGTGTCACCGCACACCACCGCGGTCGCGTCGGGGGTGCGGGCGGCCTGGGCGGCCACCAGCTCCACCACCGTCCCGGCCGGCAGGGGGGCCGCCGTGTCGTTGACCCGGGCCAGCAGTGCGCGTTCCTCGCCGGTGCGCACGTCCACGGAGGCCAGCGGGGTGGCGGGGTCGGCGACGACCTGCCGCAGCAGGCGCACGAAACGGTCCGCGATCGCCTCGGCCGTGCCGTGGTCGAACAGGTCGGCCGCGTACTCCAGCCGCCCGTACGCGCCGCCGTCCGCCTGCGGGACGACGTTGACGAACAGGTCGAACTTGGCGGTGCCGGTGTCCGCGGCCACGGGCGTGACCCGCAGCCCGGGCATCTCGATGGGCGGCCACACGAACTGCCAGGCCAGCATGATCTGGAACAGCGGCTGGTAGGAGGTCGCCCGTTCGGGGCCCAGCAGTTCCACCAGACGCTCGAAGGGGACGTCCTGGTGGTCGTAGGCGGCCAGGGCCTTGTCCCGGACCTGTTCGAGCAGTTCGCCGAAGGAGGGGTTGCCCGACAGGTCGGCGCGCAGCACCCAGGTGTTGACGAAGAACCCGATCAGGTCGTCGAGTTGTTCGTCGGCGCGGCCTTCGATGGGGCTGCCGATGGTGAGGTCCGTGCCGCCGCCCAGCTTGTGCAGCAGCACGGCCAGTGCGGCCTGGGCGGCCATGGGCGGCGTGGCGCCGCGCTCGGCGGCGAGACGGCCCAGCCCGTCCAGCAGTTCGGGTTCCAGTGCGAAGGAGACGTGCCCGCCGCGGTGGCCGGACAGGGTCGGGCGCGGCCGGTCCAGGGGCAGCTGGACGGGTTGCGGCACCCCGTCGAGTTCGCGGCGCCAGTAGTCGATCTGCGTCGCGGCGACCGACTCCGGGTCCGTCTCGTCGCCGAGCACCTCGCGCTGCCACAGCGTGTAGTCCTTGTACTGCACCGGCAGCGGCTCCCACTGCGGGGCGCGGCCGGACCGGCGGGCGGTGTAGGCCGACACCAGCCCGTGCAGGAACGGCGCCATGGACGCGCCGTCGACGGCGATGTGGTGGAACACGAACGCGACGACGTGCTCCTGCGGGGACACCCGCAGGACGGTGGTGCGCAGCGGCAGCTCCCTCTCCAGGTCGAAGCCCTCCGCCAGCACCTCGCTCAGCGCGGCGTCCAGCGCCGATGCGGTGACATCGGCCACCCGGAAGTCGACGGCCGCCTCCTGCGGGGGCAGGATCCGCTGTTCGGGCGTGCCGTCGGCGTTCTCCGCGACGAGGGTGCGCAGCGTCTCGTGGCGGGTGACGACGTCGGTGACGGCCGCGGCCAGGGCCGCCGTGTCCAGCGGCCCTTCCAGACGCAGCACGAAGGGGATGGTGTAGGTCGCGGACGGGCCTTGCAGACGGTGGAGGAACCACAGCCGGCGTTGGGCGAACGACAGCGGAATCATCGGCGCGCACTCTCCTGCACGGTCATCTGGCGCAGCTGGGGGCGGTTCTTCTTGGGCGGCCGGGAGCCGTCCGCGGTCAGTTCTTCGATGCGCTCGGCCAGTTGGGCGACCGTCGGGTTGCGGAAGACCATCGTGACCTTGGAGTCGACGCCGAACCGGTTGCGGATGCGCCCGCTGAGCCGGGTGGCCAGCAGGGAGTGGCCGCCGTGGCCGAAGAAGTCGTCGTCGATGCCGATGTCCTCCTTGCCGAGCAGGTCGGCGAACAGGGCGCACAGGGCTTCCTCGGTGGCGTTGCGCGGGCCGCGGCCGGGCTCGGCCCGGCCCTGGTCGGGGGCGGGCAGCGCGTTGCGGTCGAGTTTTCCGCTCGGATTGACCGGGAGCGCGGCGAGCGGCACGATCGCCGACGGCACCATGTAGTCCGGCAGGCGCCGGCGCAGCAGTTCCGCCAGGGGCGCGAGGTCGAGCCCGGCCGGGTCGGCCTTGCCGGCCGGCACCACGTAGGCGACCAGCCGCTGGTCGCCGGGACGGTCCTCGCGGGCCAGGGCGACCGCCTGGGCCACGGCGGGGTGGTCGGCCAGGACGTGCTCGATCTCGCCCAGCTCGATGCGGAAGCCGCGGATCTTGACCTGGAAGTCGGTGCGCCCGATGTACTCCAGCCGGCCGTCCTCGCGCCAGCGCACCAGGTCGCCGGTGCGGTACATCCGTGCGCCCGGTGCGCCGAAGGGGCAGGCCACGAACCGTCCGGCGGTGAGGTCGGGGCGGCCCTGGTAGCCGCGGGCCACGCCGTCGCCGGCGATGTACAGCTCGCCCTGCACCCCGCGCGGGGCGGGCCGCAGGTGGGCGTCGAGCACGTACAGCCGGGTGTTGCCGAGGGGGGTGCCGATGGAGGGGGCCGGGGCGTCCGCCTCGACGGGCGCGGCGGTGGACCAGATCGTCGTCTCGGTCGGGCCGTAGACGTTGGTCACCTCCTCGGCCTGGGCGGCCAGGGTCCGGGCGAGTCGCGGCGGCAGTGCCTCCCCTCCGACGAGGACGCGCAGGCCGGTGGCGCCGTCGGGTTCCTCCAGCAGCAGGATCTGCCAGAACGCCGGGGTGGCCTGGACGACGGTGACCCGGTGACGGCGCATCAGCTCCCGCAGGGCCGAGGGGTGGGAGACGGTGTCCTTGCCGGCGAGGACGACCGCCGCCCCGGAGATCAGGGGCAGGTACAGCTCCAGTCCGGCGATGTCGAAGGACACGGTCGTCACCGCGAGCAGCCGGTCGGAGCCGGTCAGCGGGAGGCGCCGCCGCATGGTGGCCAGGAAGTTGGCCAGCCCCCGGTGGGTGACGGACACGCCCTTGGGCCGGCCCGTCGAGCCCGAGGTGTAGATGACGTAGGCCGCGGCGTCCGGGTGGACGGTCACCGCCGGCGCGGTGGCCGGGTGGCCCGAGCAGTCGGCCTCGGCGAGGGTGTCGGCGTCCAGGACGAGGGTGGGGCGGGCGTCCTCCAGGATGTGCTCGATGCGCGCACGCGGGTGCCCGGGGTCGATCGGGACGTAGGTGGCGCCTGCCTCGAGCACCGCCAGCAGCGCCACGACGAGCTGCGCCGAGCGCGGCAGCCGCACGGCCACCAGCGACTCGGGTCCGACGCCGTGGTCGATCAGCCAGTGGGCCAGCCGGCCGGCGCGCTCGGTGAGCTCGGCGTAGGTGAGGCTGGTGTCCTCGGCGGCGACGGCGAGGGCCTGCGGGGTGGCCTCGGCCTGCCGGTGCACGGCCTGGACCAGGCCGCCCTCCTCGAGAGCCGGTTCGGCGGTGTCGTTCACCTGGTGCAGCAGCCAGTGCCGCTCCGCCTCCCCCAGGACGTCGAGGTCCCCGAGGCGGGTGGCCGGGTCGGCCAGGAGTCGGTCCAGGATCCGGACGAGCCGGGCTGCGATCTCCTCGGCGGCCGCACGGTCGTAGAGGTTGTTCTGGTAGTCCAGGGACAGCCGCAGGTAGGGGTCGGAGGAGTTGAGCGTGAGCGGGTAGTGGGAGCCGGCGAAGGGGCGGATGCCGTCGATGGTGAAGCCTGCCGAGGTGTTGGCCTCGACCATGCCCTCGCGGTCGATCGGGTAGTTCTCGAAGACGATCAGTGTGTCGAACAGGGCGGGCAGTCCCACGCTGCGCTGGATGTCGGCCAGCCCGTAGTGGTGGTGGTCGAGCAGCGCGGTCTGGCGGTCCTGAAGGTCGGTGATGACCTCGCCCATGGTCAGGGCCGGGTCGCAGACCACGCGGGTGGGCAGGGTGTTGATGAACAGGCCCACCATCTCGTCGGAGCCGGCCAGGTCGGCGGGGCGGCCGTTGACGGCGGCGCCGAAGACCACGTCGTGCCGGCCGGTGAGCTGCGACAGCAGGATCGCCCACGCGCCCTGCAGCAGGGTGTTCAGGGTGACGCCCAGGCCGGCGGCGCGGCGGGCGAGGTCGCGTCCCTTGTCGACGGACAGCGGCACCTCGACCCGGCCCAGGGCGGACGCCGTGCCCTTCAGGGCGGCGTCGGGGGCGACGAGGGTGGGCTGGTCGAAGCCGTCCAGCTCGGCCTGCCACCGTTCCCGGGAGGCGGTCTGGTCCTGGGTGGCGAGCCAGGCCAGGTAGTCGCCGTAGTTGCGGACGGGTGTCAGTTCCCGGCTGCCGGAGTACAGGCGGATCAGGTCGGTGATCACCATGGGCGAGGACCAGCCGTCGAACAGGGTGTGGTGTGCGGTGACGACGAGCTTGGCCCGCTGCGGCCCGCAGGTCAGCAGCGCCAGGCGGATCAGTGGCGGGCGGGCCGGGTCGAGCTGGTCGGCCCGGTCCTCGGCCAGGGTCCGGTCGAGTGCCTCCTCCTGCTCGGCCTCGCTCGTCCCGGTCAGGTCCAGGTGCCGCCAGGGCAGGTCGACGTGGTCCGGCACGACCTGCACCGGTTCGCCCTCGTCGGTGGTGAGGAACGCGGCGCGCAGGTTGGGGTGCCGCCGCAGGAGGGCTTCCCC
The DNA here is from genome assembly GCF_044328425.1 of Streptomyces sp. NPDC017943. Taxonomy (NCBI): domain Bacteria; kingdom Bacillati; phylum Actinomycetota; class Actinomycetes; order Kitasatosporales; family Streptomycetaceae; genus Streptomyces; species Streptomyces sp. NPDC017943. Next base: position 46,440 of record NZ_JBIRHH010000002.1, read on the forward strand.
GGCGGCCCGCATGCGCAGGGGGTCGACGTGCCCGGACAGGTGCAGCGCGAACTGCATGTGGTAGACGTCGAAGGACCCCTCGGCGAGGGCGGCCTGGAACTGGATGCCGGACTGCCCGGGTGCCTGCGGCCAGATGTCGGTCAGCCGGCCGTAGCGCTCCTCCCACGCCTCGATCTCGTGCTGCCGGACCGGGACCAGCGGCGCGTCGGCGGGGGTGAGCCCGCCGATGCCGGGGCGCGCGGCGTAGGCGGCCATGCCCCGCAGCACGTCGGTCCACAGCTCGGCCAGCCGGGTGGTGCGCTCGCGGGACAGGACGCCGGTGGGGAACATGAAGGCCGTCCGCAGCCGGGGTCCGTCGGGGGTGTCGGTGGCGACGGAGTTGACCTCCAGGGTGGACAGCGCCGGCAGGTCGGGGTCGGGCAGGGCGATCAGTTCGGCCGACCAGGACGCCGGTCCCCATCCCTCGGCGCGCAGGTGCTCGGGCACGTCGGAGTCGGAGATGCGGCCGAGGTAGTTGAACCCGATCTGCGGGGCCGGCAGGTCGGCGAGCTGCTCGCCGGTCTCCTGGTTCAGCCAGCGCAGCAGCCCGTAGCCGAGGCCCTTGCCGGGGACCGCGCGCAGTTGCTCCTTGACCAGCTTGACGGCCTGTCCGGCGGCGGCGCCGCCTGCCAGCACCTCGGCGAGGTCCACCTCGCGCACGTCGACGCGGGCGGGGTACATGCTGGTGAACCAGCCGACGGTGCGGGAGAGGTCGGCGCCGGGAACGGCGTCCTCCTCACGGCCGTGGCCCTCCAGGCGGACCAGGGTCGAGGTGTCCGCGCCGCGCCAGCGGTGCACCGCCAGGGCGAGGGCGGCGAGCAGCACGTCGGTGCCGGTGCCGCGGAACGCCGTGGGCAGGGTGGTCAGCACCGCCTCGGTGAGGTCGGCCGGCAGGTCCACCCGGACGGTGTCGACCGTGGACCACACGTCCGACGCCGGGTCGAAGGGCCGGGTGCCCAGCGGCGGGTCGGACTGCTCCAGCACGTCCTGCCAGTGGGCCAGTTCCGCCTCGCGCCGCGGGGAGTACGCCTCGTCCTCCAGCGCCGACGCCCAGCGCCGGGCCGAGGTGCCGGTCTCCGGCAGTTCGGGCGCCCTGCCGGAGCGGACCTGCTGCCAGGCCTCGGCGAGGTCCGACATGAGGATGCGCCAGGAGACGCCGTCCACGACCAGGTGGTGCAGCACCATCAGGAGCCGGCCCCGGCCGCTTCCGGGGGCGAACCAGACGAAGTCCGCCATGGTGCCGGTCTCGGGGGCCAGGCGCCCGACGGCGGCGTGCAGTTCGGCGCGGGCCGCCTCGAGTGCGGCCGGCCCCTCGAGTCCTCCGGCGCAGTCGACCCGCCGGATCAGGTCCGCGGCGCGGACGGTGCCGGGCTCCCCCACCTCCAGGCGGGGCTCGTCCCCGGGCACCAGCCGGGCCCGCAGCAGGTCGTGCCGGTCGAGTACGGCGTCGAGGGTCGCGGCGAGACCGTCGGCGTCGATGCCGTCGGGCAGGTCCAGCATCATCGACATGGCGAAGCGGTCGGAGCCGCCGCCGTGCCGGAACACCTCGCGGGCCACCGGCGGGAGCGGCACGGGGCCGACGGCGCCTCCGTCGAGTTCGGCGAGCACAGGTGTCCGGTCGCGGCGGTCGGCGGCCACTTCGGCCAGCCGGGCGGCGGTGCGGTACTCGAAGATCTCCCGGGTGGTCAGGTCCAGGCCCTTGGCGCGGGCGCGGGCCACCACCTGGAGGGAGCGCAGGCTGTCCCCGCCGACGGCGAAGAAGTCGTCGTCGGCGCCGACCCGGTCCACGCCGAGGACGTCCGCGTAGGCGGCGGTGATGATCTTCTCGGCCTCGGTGCGGGGCTCGCGGTAGGTCTCACCGAGGAACTCCGGCTCGGGCAGCGCCGAGCGGTCGAGTTTGCCGGTGGGCCCCAGCGGCAGGGCGCCCAGGGCGACGAACGCCGAGGGCACCATGTAGTCGGGCAGCCGGGCCGCGGTGAATGTGCGCAGTTCGGCGGCGGAGGCGCCGGCCTGCACGTCGACGTCGCCGATGCCGCCGGATCCGTCGTCGCCGACGGCCCCCTCGCCGGTGTGCACCACGTACGCCACGAGCTGCCTGCCGCCCGCGGGCAGCTCACGGCCGATCACCACGGCCTCGCTGATGCCGGGGTGTGCGGTGACGACCGCCTCGACCTCGGCCGTCTCGATGCGGAAGCCGCGCACCTTCACCTGGCCGTCGCCGCGCCCGACGCACTCCAGCCGGCCGTGGGCGTTCCAGCGGGCCAGGTCACCGGTGCGGTACATCCGTTCGCCGGCCGGGCCGAAGGGGGCGGGCACATAGCGTTCGGCGGTCAGGCCCGGGCGGCCCTGGTAGCCGCGGCCCACGCAGGCCCCGGCCACGTACAGCTCGCCCACCACGCCCTGCGGCACGGGGGCCAGGCCCGGGCCGAGGACGTAGGCGCGCATGTTGCCCAGCGGGGTGCCGATGGGGGCGACGTCGCCGTCCGTCCACTCCGCTCCGGGGGGCCGGGAGCAGGTGGTGGCGTAGAACGTCTCGCTCTGGCCGTAGGAGTTGACGATCCGCGCCCCGGGCAGGGCGTCGCGGAGCTGCCTCACCAGCCGGGCGGGCAGCACGTCGCCGGCGAGGACGACGGTGCGCACGTCGGGCGCCTTGTCGAGGTGGCCGGCCAACTCGCCGAGCACCGACGGCACACCGCTGAGGATGTGGCCGTCGATGCCGTCGCGTTCGCCGAGCGCGAGGGCGTCGGGCAGGAGCTCGGCCGTGCCGCCGGTGGTGAGGGTGGTGAGCAGCTCGAACACCGACACGTCGAAGTTGACCGAGGTGCCGGCCGGCATCCGCCAGCCGGGCGGGGTGTCCAGGACGCGCACCAGTTCCCGCAGGCCGTTGACGACGTTGCGGTGGGTGATCGCCGCGCCCTTGGGGGTGCCGGTGGAGCCGGAGGTGTACATCACGTACGCCAGGTTGTCCGGGGTCAGCGGCGCGGTGCGGTCGGTGTCGCGCGGTGACCGGGCGGGTGTCCGCCAGGCGGCCCGGTCGTCGACGTCGACGGGTGTGAGGCCGGTCTGCGGCAGGTCGCGCCAGGTGGCGGTGTCGCTGACCGCGAAGCGGGGACGGGCCTCGCCGAGCACGGTCCGTGCCCGTGTGCCGAGGTACCGCGGGTCCATCGGGACGTATCCGGCGCCGGACTTGAGGATGCCGAGCAGTCCGGCGACGAGGTCCTCGGTGCGCGGCAGGGCCAGCAACACCAGGTCCTCGGGGCCGGCTCCGCGCTCGATCAGCTCCCAGGCGACGGCGTCGGCCCGCCGGTCCAGCTCGCGGTAGGTCAGGGTCCGGCCGTCGCACACCAGGGCCGGGGCCTCGGGGGTGGCGGCGGCCTGCTGCTCGAACAGCTCGGGGATCGTCGCCTCGGGCAGGCGGGCGGTGGCGCCGGCGGCCCGGGCGAGCCACTGGTCGCGTTCGGCGGTGTCCAGGACGTCGACGGTGGCGACGGCGCGGTCGGGGCCGGCCACGAGCCGGTCCAGGACGCGGACGAACCGCTCGGCGATGCCGCGGGCGGTGTCCCGGTCGAACAGGCCGGTGGCGTACTCCAGTCGGCAGTCCGCCCCGCCCGCCCCGTCGGGCAGCAGGTCGAAGAAGAGGTCGAACTTGGCGGTGCCGGTCTCCAGCCGCTCGACGTGCACGGCCAGGCCGGGCAGGTGCAGCGGCGGCACGGGCGGCTGCCAGGAGAGCATGACCTGGAAGAACGGGTTGTAGGCGGTGGAGCGGTCGGGGTTGAGCAGCTCCACCAGCCGCTCGAAGGGCATGTCCTGGTTGTCGTAGGCGGCCAGGGACCGTTCCCGCACCCGGCGCAGCAGGTCGCGGAAGGTGGGCTCGCCCGACAGGTCGACGCGCAGCACCCAGGTGTTGACGAAGAACCCGACCAGGTCGCGCAGGTCCTCGTCGGTGCGGTCGGTGATCGGCGCGCCGATGGACACGTCGTCGCCGCAGCCCAGGTGCTGCAGAAGCACCGCGAGGGCCCCGTGCATGACCATCGACACCGTGGTGTCCAGCTCCGCGGCCAGCTTCTCCACGTTCTCCAGCAGGCCGGGATCGAGGCGGAAGGGGATGCGGTCGCCCTCGGGGCTCATCACCCGGGGGCGGGGGCGGTCGGTGGGCAGCGGGAGCGGCTGCGGCAGGTCGGCCAGGGTCTCGCGCCAGTAGTGCAGTTGACGCGCGGCGAGGCTCTCGGGGTCGGACTCCTCACCCAGCAGGTCGAGTTGCCACAGCGTGTAGTCCGCGTACTGCACCGGCAGCGGCTCCCAGGCCGGGGCCCGGCCCTGTCTGCGGGCCGCGTAGGCGGTGGTGAGGTCGCCGAACAGAGGCCCGAAGGACTCGCCGTCCACGGCGATGTGGTGCGCGACGACGACGAGGGTGTGGTCGTGCGGCGCGCTGCGCAGCAGGCGGGCGCGCAGGGGCGGGTCGGCGGCCAGGTCGAAGGTCTCGGTGGCCACCTGCTCCACGGCCGCCGCCCGCTCGTCGCCGGTGACGTGGAGGACGGGCAGGACGAACGGCCGCTCCCCGGGGGGCAGGACCCGCTGGTGGGGCACGCCGTCGTCGCCCTCGACGATCACGGTGCGCAGGACCTCGTGCCGCCCGACGACGTCGTCGAGCGCCGCGGCGAGGGCGTCCACGTCCAGCTCGCCGGTCAGCCGCAGGGCGAACGCGCCGTTGTAGGTGGGCGAGGGGCCTTCGAACCGGTCCACGAACCACAGCCGGCGCTGCGCGAACGACAACGGGATCATTGTGTCTCCAAAATCGGCGAACCAGTAAGCGGGGTCGTCGCTCAGCTGTCGAGGAGGGTCAGGAGTTCGTCGTTGTAGAAGTCGTCGATGGAGATGGCCCCGGACAGCGTGGAGAAGTACCGGTCGATGTGGTCCTGGTGCCCGACCAGCTTGCGGAGCATCTCCGTGCGGCCCTCGGGTTTGAGCTCGGCCACGTTCAGCGCGCCCTGGTAGTGGTTGAGGGCCTCGTTGCCCAGCTCGTTCTCGTAGCGCCTGAGCGCCGTCGCGAGCGCGGCGTCCTCGTGCAGCCGGTCGCCGACCAGGGTCGTGAGGGACTGCGCCTGGACGAAGGCCTCGGTGATGCCGCGGGCGGTGATGGAGTCCTTGTGGTTCACCGCGTCGCCCACCAGCACCCAGCCCGGTCCGTAGGCCTTGCGGAAGTAGTTCTCCTGGTGGCCCGTGCCGTACAGCTGTTCCTCGCGCCTGCCGGACTGCATCCGCTCGTACAGCTGGGGGGCGGTGGTGCGGAAGGCGTCGAGGTAGGCGGGCTCGGCGTTCCTGCGGACCTGGTGGTAGTCGGCCTGCGGGAAGTACGCCATGAGCAGGGTGAGGTCGTCGTTGGTGGGCAGCACGCCGATCCAGCGGCCCGGCCGCTCGTACAGCTCGAAGTCGGCCGGGACGCCCGACCAGTAGCTGTAGTAGGTGGTGGTCATGCGCGGGTGCTCGACGACGTTCTCGGCGCCGGCCTTGCGGGCCACCAGCGAGCGCATGCCGTCGGCACCGACGACCAGGCGCGCGCGCTCGGTGGTCTCGGTGCCGCCGGGCGTGGTGCAGCGCACCCCGACGACCCGGTCGCCCTCCCACACCAGGTCCTTGACCGCGCAGCCCTGGCGGAAGTCGACGCCGGAGGCGACGGCGCCCTCGGCGAGGATCGGGTCCAGGACGTAGCGGCGCGGCGCGTACGTGGTCCTCAGGCCGTCGATCGGCAGGGAGAAGCCCTCGATGCGCACGTCGGGGCCCTGGTAGATCTGGTGGGTGATCGGCTGGGCGCCCGAGGCGCGCACGCGGTCGAGCAGCCCCCACCGGTCGAGCAGTGCCACGCCCTGCATGTGCAGGTAGTGCGAGGAGAGCGTGTCCTGCGGGAAGCGCGCTTTCTCCAGCAGCAGCACGCGGTAGCCCTGCCGCGCGAACAGCATGGCGGTCGGCGATCCCGCACAACGGGCACCGATGACAATGACGTCGTACATGGCGCGCCTCTCTTGCCGGTGGTTCCCGGCACGGAACGGCTACGGCGCGGTGGCCGCGGCCTGGGATTCGATGTAGGCGGAGATGGACGCCACCGTCGGGTTGAGGAACATCTGGTCCATCGGCACCTCCACGCCCAGTTCCTCGATGTAGGCGCCCTGGATCCGCACCATGACCAGGGAGTCGCCGCCGAGGGCGAAGAAGTCGTCGTCGGGCCGGATGTCGTCGCGCTGGAACTCCCGGCGCCAGATGGCGCCCACGCGGTCGGCAGTCATCGCTGTCCTCTCGGTTGTCGTTCGCGGCCGCCGGCTAGGCCGCCGTGCCGCTCTCGGCGCGGGGCGGGCGGCAGAGCTCGGCCAGGGCGGCGCGGTCGACCTTCCCGTGCGGGCTGAGCGGGAGCCGCGCGATGGTCAGGAAGCGGGCGGGGACCATGTTCCGCGGCAGCGTGCGCAGCAGCCGCGCGCGTACGTCGTCGGCGTCGAGACCGTCGCCGGCGGGGACGAGGAACGCGGTCAGCTCGGCGTCTCCGGCGCTGTCGCGGGTGACCGCCACGGCGGCCTCGCGCACGCCGTCCAGCCGGGCGAGGGCGCGTTCGACGTCGGTGGGGTCGATGCGCATGCCGCGCACCTTGACCTGGGCGTCGATCCGGCCCAGGACGACGAGGTCGCCCGCCTCGGTCACGTAGCCGCGGTCGCCGGTGCGGTAGATCGCGACCTGCTCGCCGCCGGCCTCGACGGTGGTGAACCTCCCGTTCTCGGGACCGGCGTTGAGGTATCCCGCGCCGACACCGGCGCCGGCGATGCAGATCTCGCCCCGCTCCCCCGGCGCGACGTGGCGGAGGTCCTCGTCCAGGAGGTGGATGTCGGTGTTGTAGGCGGGCCGGCCGACCGGCGGGACGTCCTGCTCGCCGGGCCGGTGGGCGGCCAGGTCGTAGGAGGTCGCCACGTCGGTGCACTCGGCGACGCCGTACTGGTGCAGCAGCGTGCAGGTGTTGTCCTCGCGCCGTGCCCAGTCGGCGAGCCGTTCGGCCTTGAGCGCCTCACCGCCGAACAGGACGTGGTCGAGACCGGCCAGGGCGTGGCCGCCGCGGGCCTTCTCCCAGTCCACCAGCACGTACAGGGTGCTGGAGGCGCAGTGCACCACGCGGATGTCGTGCTCGCTCAGCAGGCGGTAGGCCATCATGGCGTCGAAGTTGCGGCTGGCCGGCAGGTACTGGGTGGCGCCGCAGAACAGCGGGGTCATCAGGGCGCGCTGGGACAGGTCGAAGCCGAAGGCGCTGACCACGAGGTTGTGCGATCCGCTGTGCAGGCCGTACTCCAGTTGCAGCCAGTTCATGAGGTTGAACCAGCCCTCGTGGCGCACGGCCGTCAGCTTCGGTGTCCCGGTGGAGCCGGAGGTGAAGACGGCGTAGCACACGTCGTCGCCGGTGACGTCGGTGCCGGGCGCGGTGGCCGGCAGGTCCGCCAGCCGGCCGGCGAGCTGTGCGAGGTCGACGCTGTCCACGTCCGCGGAGCTGACCATCGCCGTGGTCGCCGGGGAGGTGACGATCAGGGCGAGGCCGGGGACCTGGCCGAGCAGCAGGTGCAGGCGGGCCGGCGGGTAGGCCGGGTCGAACGGCACGTAGGCGGCGCCCGCCTTCAGCGTGCCGAGGATGGCGACGAGCATGTCGGGCGAGTAGTCGAGGCAGACGCCGACCTTGGCGCCGCGGCCGTGTCCGCGGGCGCTGAGGAAGTGCGCGAAACGGTTCGCCTCCGCATCCAGCTGCGCGTATGTCAGCTGCCGGCCGGCGTGCACGACGGCGACGGCGTCGGGGGTGGCGGCCGCGTGTTCCTCGAACCGCCGGTGGACGACGGGCGCGGAGGGCAGGGCGACCCGCTTTCCCTGAAGGATCATCAACTGGCTCCGTTGTGAGGGGTGTCCGGTCGGACGCTCCGCCGGGCGCGCGGGCTCGGGCGGTGGTGCCGCTGGGCGGTGGTGGCGCTAGGCGGTGCGCCGTTCGGCGGCGGGGAGGTCGGCGCTCTCGAGCATCCGGGCCGCCCACTGGGCGACGGGCAGGCCGTGCGCGGCAGCCGCCTTGGCGCAGTGGTCGAGCTGGGCCGCGGACAGCTCGATGGTCAGGGTGGTGACCTTCTGCCGCCGCTTGCCGGCCGCCGCACCGGCCAGCCGCGGCACCTCCCGCTGTTCGTCGGCGCCGCCCTCGGACGCCTCGGCGGTGCCGTTCTGCACGGCCAGGCCCGCGCGGACCGCCCGGCGCAGTTCGTTGCGCGACCACTTCTGCTGCTCGGCCTTGCGCAGCCAGTAGTCCTGTTCCGGCGGCGACAGGCGGGTCACCTCGGCGTGGTGGGCGAAGCTGAGGCCGTCGCGCCTGCGGTGGTGCTCGAAGCGCCGGGCCACCCACGCGTAGTTGCGCAGGGTCTGGTAGTCCAGCCCGGTCCGCTCGATGGCCTCCTTGTACCGCCGCCAGCCGTAGGTGGTCTCCCCGTAGATCAGCCAGTCGGCGAGCCACCACGCGGAGGAGTTCACCAGCTCGCGCAGATTGCTGCCGATGCGCTCCCAGGACCGCTCCGGCAGGTTCTCCGGGAAGATCATCCCCGTCGTGCGCACCGTGGCCTGGGACCCCACGAAGGGCAGCACCACATCGCGCTGCGCGGGCTCACCACGACCCGCCGCAGATCTCGCGCTCGGGGGTTTCACAGCGCTGCTCACCACCTTGTTCTCCTTACTCAGAGTGCTTGCTGGAACGTGCGGGGCCGACGGCGCGGCGCTCAGTCGGCCGCCATGGCCTCCCGCAGGCTCCTGGGGCGCAGGTCGGTCCAGTTCTGCTCGACGTACTCCAGGCACTCGGGCCTGGCCGCCTCGCCGAAGACCACCCGCCAGCCGGCGGGCACGTCGGCGAACGCCGGCCACAGCGAGTGCTGCTCCTCGTCGTTGACCACGACGTAGAAGCGGCCGTTGTCGTCGTCGAAGGGGTTCGTGCTCACCTGGGCACCGTCCTTGGTCGTCAGGGTGTGACTGGGGTCGGGATGTCGCCGGGCCGGTGCGGGACGGCACCGGGCGGGGCCGCGGCCGGTCTGTCCGGTCGACGGGACACTGCCTGTCCGGTCGACGGGACACCGGGCGTCGGGGGCGGCCTCGGCGTTGCCACGTCACCGTAGGGACTCGGCCGCCGGCGCTTCAAGGGCGGACAGGCCCCTGTGCGAACGGCTGCCACGACCGGCTCGACAGCCGCTCGATCGCCTGTACTTCACCCCGGCCCGTGTGCCAGCATTCCGCCCTGTCGCCCGTACAACGACCCGGGCCGGCGGCCGCACGACACGGCTGCCGGGGCGTTCCCGGGCGCGATCGCACGACTGCGGACCGGCCCCGCGCGCACGGTCCCGTCACTGGTTCGGGCAGCCGTAAGCGGCCCCGACGGCCCGGGCCGCGGGCGCGGTCGTCGCAGCGCTGAGCCCTCCGCCGCGGCGCACGCCACGGCCGGGGCCGTGACGCCACCCGGCACGAGCGGCACGCCCGCCCGCGCCGCCGCGCCGGCCAGCTTCCACACGCACACAGCCGTCCGCCGTTCCGCTGTGCCGCACCCGCCCGGAAACGCCGCGACGGCGGAGCCGCCCCGGGCGGCCGGCGACGCGGCGCAGGGCGAGCCACCCGCCCGGGGTGCACCCGGGCCACGGACGACCTCGGTCGATGACGCACCACGCACACAACGGGGAGTGGGGAACATGACGATACGGACGAGGCCGAGAGCCGGCCTGGCCGCTCTGGCGGCCGTGCTGATCACGGCCACGGCGCTGACGGGCACCGCCCGGGCGGCCCGGGACACGCGTGCCGGGGGCGCCGGGCACGAGGGGACCCGGCAGGCCATCGAGGCGGCCGTCCGGGCCGGGGTCCCCGGTGTCGCCGCCGAGGCACGGGACGCCGACGGTGTCTGGCGCACGGCGGTGGGCGTCGGCGACCTGCGCACGGGCGAGGCCCGCGGCGCCCGGGACCGTTTCCGCGTCGGCAGCATCACCAACACCTTCGTGGCGACGGTTTTGCTGCAGATGGCGGCGGAGGGGAAGCTGTCGCTGGACGACACCGTCGAGCGCCATCTGCCCGGCGTGGTCACGGGCAACGGCAACGACGGCCGCACCATCACCGTGCGCCGGCTCCTCAACCACACCAGCGGCCTGTTCGACTACCTCTCCGAGCCGGCCTACTACCGCACGTACGTCCTGGGCGACGGCTTCCTGAAGCACCGGTACGAGCCCCTGACGGCCGGGCAGCGCCTGGACGTGGCGCTGGCCCACCCGCCGCAGTTCGCCCCCGGCGCCCGGCACGCCTTCTCCCACACCAACGACCTGCTGGCGGCGCTGATCGTCCAGAAGGTCGGCGGCACCTCCTACGAGAACGAGGTGCGCCGGCGCATCATCGAGCCGCTGGGGCTGAAGGCGACCTCCCACCCCGGCGCGGGCACCGGCCTGCCCCGGCCGAGCGGGCGCGGATACTCCAAGCTGTTCTTCGACACGCAGCCGGACCGGATCGACGACGTCACCGAGTTCCACGGCTCGCAGGTCTGGGGCGACGGCGACATCGTCTCCAGCAGCCGCGACCTGAACCGCTTCTTCCGGGCGCTGATGCGGGGCAGGCTGCTGCCGCCGCGGCAGCTCGCGGAGCTGAAGACGACCGTGGTCAACCCCGATCTGCCCATCTCCTCCTACGGGCTGGGCATCGAGCGGCTCGAGATGGGCTGCGGCGAGACGCTCTGGTACCACGACGGGGGCACGGTCGGCTCCCTCACGTTCGTCGCCACCACGGAGGACGGCCGTCACCAGCTCACCTTCAACTACAACGGCGACTGGGAGGTCTCCCAGCTGCTGCCCACCCTGAACGCCGAGTTCTGCGCCACCCCGTCCGGCTGACGCCGTGACACATCCCCCTCGACGTGTGAACGACCTGCCTGCCCCCAGGAGGGCTCATGACCGTGCGAGCAGCCGTCGCCGGAGCCGGCGGATATGCGGGAGGCGAACTGCTGCGCCTGCTGCTGGCCCACCCCGGCGTGGAGATCGGCGCGCTGACCGGCCACTCCGGCGCGGGCCGGCGGCTGGGTGAGACGCAGCCGCATCTGGTCCCGCTGGCGGGGCGGGAGGTGCTGCCCACCACCGCCGAGACCCTCGCCGGACACGACGTCGTCTTCCTCGCCCTGCCGCACGGCCGGTCGGCGCAGATCGCGCGCCGGCTCGGCGACGACACCCTCGTCGTCGACTGCGCCGCGGACTTCCGCCTGGCGGACCCCGCCGACTGGGAGACCTTCTACGGCACCCCGCACGCGGGCACCTGGCCCTACGGACTGCCCGAACTGCCCGGCGCCCGGGCGGCGCTGGCCGGTTCCCGGCGCATCGCCGTACCGGGCTGCTACCCCACCGCGGTGCTGCTGGCGCTGTTCCCCGCGTTCGCGGCCGGCCTGGCCGAACCCGAGGCGGTGGTGGTCGCGGCGTCCGGCACGTCGGGGGCCGGACGGGCACCCGCGGCGGACCTGATGGGCAGCGAGGTCATGGGCGCCATGCGGCCCTACGGCGTGGGCGGCGGCCACCGGCACACACCGGAGATGGCGCAGCACCTGGCTGCCGTGGCGGGCCACCGGGTCGCCGTCTCCTTCACACCGACCCTGGCGCCCATGTCCCGCGGCATCCTCGCCACCTGCTCCGCCGCCGCGCGGCCCGGGGTGGACGCGCAGGACGTGCGGGCGGCGTACGGCAAGTCGCTGGCCGACGAGCCGTTCGTGCGGCTGCTGCCCGAGGGGCAGTGGCCGAGCACCGCGGCGGTGTACGGGTCCAACACCGCGCAGGTCCAGGTGGCCCTCGACCCGGCCGCCGGGCGGATCATCGCGATCAGCGCCCTCGACAACCTGACCAAGGGCACCGCGGGCGGGGCCGTGCAGAGCATGAACATCGCCCTGGGCCTGCCCGAGCATCTGGGACTGTCCACGATCGGAGTCGCACCGTGAGCGTCACCGCAGCACGAGGTTTCACCGCGGCGGGCGTCGCCGCCGGCATCAAACCCGACGGCGCCCTCGACACGGCTCTCGTCGTCGGCACGGGGCCGCGGCGCGCGGCAGCGGGCGTGTTCACCTCCAACCGCGTGCAGGCGGCGCCGGTCCGGTGGTCCCGGCAGGTTCTCGCCGACGGCTCGCTGCGCGCGGTCGTGCTCAACTCCGGCGGCGCCAACGCCTGCACCGGCCCACAGGGCTTCCACGACACGTGTGCCACCGCGGAGCGGGCCGCCGAGCGGCTCGGCCTGGACGCCTGCGACGTGGCGGTCTGCTCCACCGGTCTGATCGGCGTGCCGCTGCCCATGGACCGGCTGCTGCCCGGCGTCGACGAGGCCGCCCTCCGGTTGTCGGTGTCCGGCGGCGAGGACGCGGCCCGGGCCGTCATGACCACCGACACCGTGCCCAAGACGGCCGCCCTGACCCGGGACGGCTGGACGGTGGGCGGCATGGCCAAGGGCGCCGGGATGCTCGCCCCGGGACTGGCCACCATGCTGGCCGTGATCACCACGGACGCCGACGTCGAGGCCGGTGTGCTCGACCGGGCGCTGCGGGAGGCCGTCCGGGTCACGTTCGACCGGGTCGACTCCGACGGCTGCATGTCCACCAACGACACCGTGCTCCTGCTGGCGTCCGGCGCCTCCGGCGTCACTCCCGCGTACGAGGTGTTCGCGCGGGCCGTGCGGGAGGTGTGCGCAGATCTGGCCGCCCGGCTCGTCGGCGACGCCGAGGGCGCGAGCAAGGAGATCCGCGTCGAGGTCGTCGGCGCCGCCGACGAGGACGACGCGGTCGAGGCGGGCCGCTCCGTGGCCCGCAGCAACCTCCTCAAGTGCGCCGTGCACGGCGAGGATCCCAACTGGGGCCGCGTCCTGTCCGCCGTCGGCACCACCTCGGCCGCCTTCGACCCGGACCGGCTGAGCGTCGCCGTCAACGACGTGTGGGTCTGCAGACACGGCGGGGTCGGCGAGGACCGCGCGCTGGTCGACATGAGCGGCCGCACCGTCCGCATCACCGTGGACCTCGCCGCCGGTCCGCACGGCGCCGTCATCTGGACCAACGACCTCACCGCCGCCTACGTCCACGAGAACAGCGAGTACTCCTCATGAGCGCTTCACCGCCCGCGCAACCGGTCCCCTCCTTCGTCGAGGCGCTGCCGTTCATGGCGCGCCATCGCGGCAAGACGGTCGTCATCAAGTTCGGCGGCCACGCCATGGTCGACGACGACCTGAAGACGGCCTTCGCCATGGACGTGCTGTACCTGCTGCACGCGGGGCTGCGCCCGGTCGTGGTGCACGGCGGCGGCCCGCAGATCAGCGCGCAACTCGGCCGCCTGGGGCTGGAGTCCCGGTTCGAGAGCGGGCTGCGGGTCACCACCGAGGAGACCATGGACGTCGTGCGCATGGTGCTCGCCGGGCAGGTGCAGCGCGAACTGGTCGGCCTGCTCAACGCGCACGGCCCGCACGCGGTGGGCCTCACGGGTGAGGACGCCCGTCTGATGACCGCCGTCAAGCGCTACGCGGACAAGGACGGCACGCCCGTCGACATCGGCCGCGTCGGCGAGGTCGCCCGGGTGGACGCCGGGATCGTGCGGGACCTGATCGAGCACGGCCGCATCCCGGTCATCTCCTCCATCGCCCGGCCCGAGGACGACAAGGACGCCGCCGAGGGCGGGGTGTTCAACGTCAACGCCGACACCGCCGCCGCGGCGGTCGCGGCCGCCCTCGGTGCCGAGATGCTGCTGATCCTCACCGACGTCGAGGGGCTGTACCGGAACTGGCCGCACAGCGACGAGGTGATCGGCCGGCTGACCGCCGGTGAACTGGCCGCGCTGCTGCCGGGGCTGGCCTCCGGGATGATCCCCAAGATGGAGGGCTGCCTGCACGCGGTGAACAACGGGGTGGGCAGCGCCCGCGTCGTCGACGGCCGGGTCGAACACGCCCTGCTCCTCCAGCTGTTCACCGGTGGCACCGGCACCGTCGTCGTCCCCGGCGACGTCGGTGCCCAGGGGGCGACGGCATGAGCGGCGGCGCGGATCCGGGCGGGGCCAACGCGGCGCTGACCCGCCGCTGGCGGGGCGCCCTCATGGACAACTTCGGCACCCCCCGGCTGCCGCTCGTCCAGGGCCGGGGCACTTGGGTGCGGGACGCGGAGGGCCGGGAGTACCTCGACTTCGTCGGCGGCATCGCGGTCAACGCGCTCGGCCACGCGCACCCCGCGGTCGTCCGGGCCGTGGGCGAGCAGATCGCCTCACTCGGGCATGTGTCGAACCTGTTCATCGCCGAGCCGACCGTGCGCCTGGCCGAACGCCTGCTGCGGCTGGCCGGGCGCGAGGGGCGGGTGTACTTCTCCAACTCGGGCGCCGAGGCCAACGAGGCGGCCTTCAAGATCGGCCGGCTGACGGGCCGCCCGCACCTGGTCGCCGCCACCGGCGGATTCCACGGCCGCACGATGGGCGCGCTGGCCCTGACCGGCCAGGAGGCCAAGCGGCGGCCGTTCCGGCCCCTGCCGGGCGACGTCACACACGTGCCGTACGGGGACGCCGACGCGCTGCGCGCCGCCGTCGGCACCCGCACCGCGCTGGCGGTGCTGGAGCCCGTCCAGGGGGAGAACGGTGTGATCGTGCCGCCGCCGGGCTATCTGCGGGCCGCACGCGAGATCACCGCGGCGAGCGGCACCCTGCTCGTGCTGGACGAGATCCAGACCGGCGTCGGCCGTACCGGGCGCTGGTTCGCGGCCGAGGCCGAGGGCGTCGAGGCGGACGTCGTCACCCTGGCCAAGGGCCTGGGCGGCGGGCTGCCGATCGGCGCGACGCTCGCCTTCGGCGCGGCGGCGGCCTTGCTGACGCCCGGCACGCACGGCTCCACCTTCGGCGGCAACCCCGTGGTGTGCGCGGCGGCCCTGGCGGTCCTGGACACCATCGAGGAGGCCGGCCTCCTGGAGGCCGTGACCCGCGCCGGCGAGCGGTTGCGCCGGGGCCTGCGGCTGCCGGCCCATCCACTGGTGCGGGAGATCCGCGGTGCGGGCCTGCTGCTGGGTGTCGTGCTCGGTGACGAGGTCGCGGCGCGGGTGCAGCGCGCGGCGCAGGACCGGGGGCTGTTGGTGAACGCGGTGGCACCGGACGTCATCCGGCTCGCCCCGCCGCTGACCGTGACCGACGGCGAGGTGGACGTGTTCGTCGACGGCTTGCGGGCAGCGCTGTCCGACGTTCTCGAGGAGACCCCGACCGCGGCTTGAGGGCGGTCCGAACGGCATCCGAGCCGGGCGCGGTCCCGCAGGCCGGGGCCGTGCCCGGCACGTCGCCGTCCGGGCCCCGCACCGGCGTTGTGCAGGGCCGATGAGGGGAAAGGCACCGGTGCAGCGCCCCATGCCACACAGACATCCGGGTGTGCAACCGTTCGAGTGCCGCTCCAGCCAAGGAGGCGAGAATTCTGGCCAGTCGAATGCACCTTCCCCTGGAGGCATGATGACGCGTCAGGCCGGTCGGACCGCCCCGCAGCCGCACAGCGGCCAGGCAGCCGCCCTCCCGCCCCGGCAGCCGCGAACGGCGGCGGCCGGGCCGCGCGGGGGCCAGGTGCTGACGACCAAGGTGGGCCTGCAGATGCCGTCGCGCATGGCCTTCGAGGAGTGGGAGCGGGCCGGACGCCAGCTCGCCGACGTCCTCGACTCGTCCTCGTGGTGGCTGGGCGACTGGCTGGTC
Organism: Streptomyces sp. NPDC017943; assembly: GCF_044328425.1. Lineage (NCBI taxonomy): Bacteria > Bacillati > Actinomycetota > Actinomycetes > Kitasatosporales > Streptomycetaceae > Streptomyces > Streptomyces sp. NPDC017943. Next base: position 62,207 of record NZ_JBIRHH010000002.1, read on the forward strand.
TACGGCAAGGACCACTACACCGACCGCTACCAGCGCGGCATCCGCACCGCCGGCCTGTCGTACCAGACCCTGCGCAACTACGCCTGGGTGTCCCGCAGGTTCGAGCTCGGCCGGCGCCGGGCCGCCCTGAGCTTCCAGCACCACGCGGAGCTGGCCTCCCTGACGGTCGAGGAGCAGGACCGGTGGCTGGACCGCGCCGAGCGGGAGGAGTGGACCACCCGGCAGTTGCGCACCGCCGTCCGCGCCGAGCGCCACGGCGGTGGGCGGCCGGAGGGGTCCGCCGAGCCGATCCGGCGCCTGGAGGTGCGCGGCAGCCGGCTCCAGCGCTGGCACGCCGCCGCCGAGCAGCTCGGCGTCGACTTCGAGCAGTGGGTGACGACCGCGCTGGACAGCGCCGCCGCCAGCACCCTCGAGGACCTCGGCGTCCTCGAGGAGCGCGTGGAGCGTGCCGGACCCCCGGGCGTGCAGGTCCTGCGCGCGCCGGCCGCCGGCGGCTCCGCCGACGGGCGTGCCGGGCGGACCCGGCCGGTGGCCGTCGGCGCCTGAGCCCCGGGCGTCCGGGACCGCGGCGCGTCACGGCAGCCGGCTCATCAGCTCGGCGGTCTGCCGCTTGTAGGTGCACCCGCTCTGCCCGAACGACTCCCGTACCCGCTCCCGCACGTCGCCCGGCTGCTCCTGGCTGAGTTTGAACATGCCGTCGGCGCCGGTCACCGTGAAGCGGAAGGCCCCCACGGCGGGTACGATCTTGCGGAAGTAGCCGAGCGAGCCGGTCATGTCCCAGCCGTCGCCGAACGCCCCCTCGAAGGCGCGCACCGTGGACTCCACCACGCCCAGCGTCTCCTCCGTCGTCGTGATCTTCTCCACCGTGCCGCGGACGTGCACCGCGGTGAAGTTCCAGGTGGGGGCGGCCAGCGTCTTCCGGTACACCGTCGGTGAGACGTAGGAGTGCGGGCCGGTGAACGTCAGCAGCAGCACGCCGCCTTCGTCCAGCGCCGCCCAGTGCGGATTGGCCCGGTTCATGTGGCCGAGCAGCGTGGCGCCCCGCAGGTCGCCGGACCAGTCGGCCGACGTCTCGGGGTCGAAGATGACGGGCAGGTGCGTGGCGAACGGGCCGTCGCCCGCGCCGCCGTTGGACACGGCGAGTGCCAGGGGATTTCCACGGACCAGGTCCACCATCCAGGAACTGCCCGGTTCGCGGTAGAAGTCGGGAACGAACATCCGGAGCCACCCTTTCCTCAAGGCTTCTTCCGTCGGATTTCGAGAATCCGGGCCGACCGTAACGATGTCCCGCCGGCAGGACAACGCTTCCGGAAGTGCCGTCGCTCCAGCGAGACTCGAGCCGTCCTCCAGTTGCCTTCGAGATGTCGTCCGAGCCACACTGCACAGCGATGCCTCGGGCCGCCGGCCGAGTTTTCCAGACGCAATCGGGAGAATTTTCTATGGGCATAACGGGTAGCCGTGACCAAGAGATCTACGACCTGGTCGGAATCGGGTTCGGCCCGTCCAACCTGTCACTCGCGATCGCCCTGGAGGAGCATGGGGCGAGCGCTCCGCAACAGCCCGTCCGATTCCAATTCTTCGAACGCCAGCCGTCATTCGGCTGGCACCGGAACATGCTGCTGCCGTCGACGACGATGCAGATCTCGTTCCTCAAGGATCTGGCGACCTTCCGGAACCCGCTGTCCCGGTTCAGTTTCGTCTCCTATCTGCACGCCAAGAACCGGCTCGTGCAGTTCGTCAACAACCAGGACTTCTATCCGACCCGCCAGGAATTCCACCAGTACCTGGAGTGGGCGGCCGACGCATTTCGCGACCGGGTGGGCTACGGCACCGAGGTCACCTCGGTCCGGCCGGTCACCGACGGGTCGGCACCGCCCGAACTGCTGCGCGTCGAGGTGCGCACCGGTGACGGCACGACCCGCACGGTCACCGCGCGCAACGTGGTCGTCTCCACGGGCCTGGTGCCGCGGCTGCCCCAGGGCGTGACGGCCGACGACCGGGTCTGGCACAGCTCGGAGTTCCTCCGCAGGTTCCGCGCGCACGACCCGCGGGACCTCGGGAGCGTGGCGGTGGTCGGTGCCGGTCAGAGCGCGGCCGAGATCACCCGGTTCCTCCACGACGAGCTGCCGCACGCCGAGGTCCACGCGATCATCCCCTCGTACGGCTACTCCGTCGCCGACGACACCCCCTTCGCCAACCAGGTGTTCGACCCCGGCGCGGTGGACGCGTACTACTTCGGCACCGAGCAGGGCCGCGAGGCGTTCTGGCGCTACCACCGCAACACCAACTACTCGGTGGTCGACGCCGACGTCATCCGGGCCCTGTACCAGCGGGTGTACGACGAGGAGGTGCGCGGTGTGCGGCGGTTGCACGTCCGCAACCTGACCCGGGTGTCGGAGGTGAAGCGGCGGGACAACGAGACACGGGTGACGCTGTGCTCGGTGCTGGACGAGCACACCGAGGAACTCGCCGTGGACGCCCTGGTGTTCGCCAGCGGGTACGACGGCCTGGATCCGGCCCGGCTGCTCGGTGACTTCGACCGGCACTTTCTGCGCGACGCGTCCGGCCGGCACCGGGTGGAGCGCGACTACCGCCTCGTCTCGTCCACGGCTCTGGCGTGCGGCGTCTATCTGCAGGGCGGGACCGAGCACACCCACGGCCTGTCGTCGGCGCTGCTGTCGAACATCGCGGTGCGCAGCGGGGAGATCGCCGATTCGGTCGTCCTGCGGCGCGCGGAGCGGGAACTGGGGCACAGCCAGCCACTGGAGGAAGCGTCCCCGGTCGCGTGAGGCGGACGCCGGCGTCGTGCGCCGCGGCCCCGGTGCTGGTCACAGCGCCGGGGCCACGCTCGACACCGGCGGGCGCCGGTCCGCGCACCCGGGGCGTCCCGCGTGGGCCCGTGTCAACTCATCGACATGTCGGCCGAGTTCACCGCTGTGTCGCACCGCCGTCGCCGCCGGGCGGATGCTCGGTGCCGTACACCGCCAGGAACGCGGTCAGACCGCACACGCCGGCGCCCGGACCGAGGGCGGCCAGCGGCACGTCCCGTCCGAGCCGGCGCACCAGCGTGCGGTGCGTCCGCAGGGCGGCGGCGGCCAGTTCGCCCGCCGGGTCACGGTCCCGGCCGGTGCCCTGCCCGGTCATCGCCAGCGCCTCCGCCCGCGCCCTGGAGGCGATCTCGTCCGTGCCCGGCTGCGCTGCCCGGTGTGCTCCGACGTCCGGCATGGCTGCCTCCTCGCTGTCCGCTGTGCTCGGTCCGGGTACGCGCCCGCTCCCGTGGCCGGGATGGGTCGGTGCGCGCGGTTCAGTCCAGGTCGTCGCGGGTCACCCGGCGGTGCGCGATGCGCCAGCGGCTGCCGGTGCGCACCAGGACGTCCTCCACGACGCACACCGCCAGCACGCGGGAAGCCCCGCCGGGCGCGGTGACGTACGTCAGGGCCGAGCAGCGGGTGCGCAGCGACCCGTCGGCCCGGGGCCGTACGTCGAGCCTGCCGACGAAGTGGTCCAGGCGTCCGCCGGCCCGTCGCTGCCGTTGCGCCCCGGCGCGCGCCCAGCGGCGGAGCTCGGCCCGTGCGGGCGCCGGGCCGGGACGGCCGGGCAATTCGAGGACGGCGTCCTCGGTGAAGGTGTCCGCCCAGCGCTCGGTGTCGTGCGTGTCGAGGATCCGCATCTCCCGGTGGTAGAAGTGCTGCGCCTGCGCGTACAGGGCGGCGAAGTGCCGCTCGGGGAAGGTGGCGGTGTCTGTCAGCTCGACGGTCATGGCGTGCTGCCTCCACGTGGGTCCCGGCTCCGGCCGTCGTCACCCCTGCCGGGTCAGGCGTTCGGCGTGCTGCCTGGCCAGGTGGAGGGTCGCGGTGGAGTTGCGTCCGAGGGCCTCGCGCACGTGGCGGCGGGCCTGTGCGAGGTCCGCGCCCCGGCCCAGGACCCGTTCCACGGCCTCCTCGCGCAGCACGACGCTGTGCTGGGCGACGGCCGTCACCCCGTCCGCGTCGGGGACGATGTTCCACTCCCCCGTGTGCGCTGCCATCAGGGCGGGCGTCGCGGTCTGCTTGTAGACGATGCGCCCGGCGTGCGGGAAGCAGATGCGCACCGACTCGGTGGTGTGGGCGGACCCGTCCGCGGTCAGGGTGTCCATCGACATGAGCTGCACCCCGGGGACGTCCTCGGTCACCTCCAGCCGTCGCACGTGCGGCACCAGCGCGGGCCACTGGTCGACCCGGTGGAGGAAGTCGTAGACGTGCTCGGCCGGCGCCTCGATGCGTACGGCGTCCTCGAAGGACAGCACGAGGTCGTCCAGGAGCCGCCACCGCTCGGCGAGCGAGCCGATGCTCGCCATCTGCGCCTCGGCGTTGGCGGCGAGACGCCGCTCCACCCAGGCCGCGTCGCCGGGGGCGTGCACGGTGTAGTCGTGGCGCAGCGTCAGCAGGCTGGACTGGTCCGGCCGTTCCTCGACGATCCACAGCCCGTTCATCGCCGTCACCGGGAGCTGGGGGTGGGTCTGCCGGAATTCCACGCTCCGCGTCCCGGGGTCCAGGGCGCGCTCGGAGATCCAGGACCTGACCCGGCCTTCGGCCGTCGCCCACATCCGCAGCCGTTCGGCGGCGCCGTCGAACTCCAGCCGCTCCACGTGCACGTTCTCGGGGAAGAACAACGGCCACTGCCGCGCGTCCGCGATCAGCCCGTAGACGACGCCGGCCGGGGCGTCCACCCGGGCCGAGTGGGAGGTGCGGTGCATCTGGTCAGCCGCCACCTTCGGTACCTCTTCTCTTCGTGTCCGTCGAGTACTTCGGCAGTGGGGGCGGGGGTCAGGACGCGACCGGTCCGCCGTGCGCGCCGGGGATGGGGGCCGTGGCGGGGACGGGGTGCCGGGCTTCAGGACCCAGCGGGGCCAGCGCCCGGTCCAGCGCGGGCCGGGTGAGGTCCTCGCCGCGTGCCGCGACGTAGCCGTCGGGGCGTACCAGCAGCCAGGAGCCGGGTGCGAGGCCGAGCGCGGACCGCAGCCGGGCGTCGGGGTCGGCCAGCGGGGCGGGTCCGTCGGTGCGGGTGCCGGTCACCGTCCGCACCGACAGCCACGCGCCGTACCGGACGGCCGCGTCGAGGCTCACGGCGGTGGTCCCGCCGCCCGCTCCGGGGCCCCCCGCGACGTGCAGCAGCGTCCAGCGCGGGTCGCGCAGTTCCTCGTGCAGCGCCCGGCAGCCCGGCGAGGAGGGGTGGTGCACTGCGGCCTCGGTGATCCGCCGGCCGGGCGCGGGCCCGGGGGCCGGGACGGTCGCGGAGACCGCCGCGTTGCCCGTGCCCGTCAGGTGCCGGCGCCGAGCGGCGGTGGTCAGAGGGGAGCCGGGGTACGCGATGCGCAGGCCGGACATGCCGCCCAGGACCTTGCGCTGGACGGCGCGGCGCAGCGCGGGCACGGAGCGCACGACGCCGAGGACGAGCGGCAGCGCGGCCGACGCGAACAAATTCTTCAGCTGGACGAGGAAGGTCGCGGTCCGGGTGGAACCCAGCAGGGCCTCACCGATCGGCACGCGTTCCTCGCTGTAGGTGTCGAGCAGGCCGCGACCGGCGTGGCCGCGATCGACCTGGGCGAGCTTCCAGGCGAGGTTGTACGCCTCCTGCACGCCGGTGTTCATGCCCTGCCCGGAAGCCGGACTGTGCACGTGGGCGGCGTCGCCCGCGACGAACACGCGGCCGTCGTGCATCCGCCGGACCATGCGCTGCTGGAAGGTGAACACGGACGTCCACTCGGGCTCACCGACCCGGACCGCGCGTCCGAGGCCCTTGGACAGCTTCGCCGCGAGGTGCGCGGTGCCGCCCTCGGGCACGGGTGCGGTGTCCAGCAGCCGCCAGTGCCCGTCGCGGGCGTAGGGCACCATCATCAGGGCGTGCCCGCCGGTGTGGGTCCAGTAGATGGTGTCGGGCGGCAGGTCGCTCACCACGGGCGCGTCGGCGAGCATCCACGTCTCGCTGGACTCGCCCAGCAGTTCCAGGCCGAGCTGTCTGCGCACGGTGCTGTGGCCGCCGTCGCAGCCGACCAGCCAGGAGGTCCGCACGCTCTCGTGCGTGCCGTCGGCCCGGCGCAGCCGGACGCTCACCCCGTCACCGTCCTGCTCGAAGCCGGTGAGCCGCACGCCCCACTCGACGGCGACGCCGAGGCGGGCCAGGGCCCGGCGCAGGACGGCCTCGGTGTCGGTCTGCGGGACGATCAGCGTGTACGGGTAGGACGTCGGCATCGTCGTGTAGTCGGCCTCCAGGCGCACCAGGCGCCGTCCGCCGGAGTACATCGTGAAGGCGCGGTTGCGCCGCCCCCGCGCCAGCAGGTCGTCGACCAGGCCCATCTGCGCGAACGTCTCCAGGGTCCGGGGGTGCACGGCCACGGCCCGGCTGGTCGGCGCGGGCCCGGGCGCGGCGTCGACGAGCCGCACCGTCACGCCCCTGCGGGCGAGTTCGTGCGCGGCGGTCAGGCCGACGGGACCCGCGCCGACGACGACGGCCCGCGGCCGGTCGCGGCCGGGCATCAGGCACTCTCCTCGACGATCTCGTACAGGGCCGGGTCGGGTGTGGCCAGCGGGCCCAGGCCCTGGACCAGGGACTGGAACTCCTCGCTGCGCACGGCCCTGCGGTGGGCCCCGGCGTCCTTCCACACGGCGAGTTCGAGGAAGACGTTGGGCTCACCGGCGTGACGCAGCGTCAGATGGCTGACGTAGCCGGGCTGGGCGGACATGTAGGAGGTGAGCCGTCCCTTGACGGCGAGGAAGGCGTCGATGTCGCCGTGCACGGTCAGCTTGTTGACGAAGGTCACCATGGTCTGCTCCTCGGGAGGGGGTGGGCGACGGCCGGGTCAGCAGGCGGCCTGCTGCGCGAGCCTGCGGCGCACCAGGCGCCGGGCGGGCTTGCCGTTGGGGGTGCGGGGCACGGCGTCCAGCGCCTCGGTCAGCCGGATCCGCTCGAAGTGGGCGAGGTGCTCGTTGGCGCGGGCGGTGATCGAGTCGAGGACGTCGAGGACCTCGTGGGTGTCGCCGGATCCGGGGGTGTCGCCGGATCCCGGGGTGTCGCGCAGCACGATGCCCGCCCAGACGAGCCCGCCGTGGGTGTCGTCGGGCCAGTCGGCGACCAGGCAGTCGGCGACCCGCGGATCGGTGGCGAGGATCTCCTCGATCCGGCTGGGCGAGACGATCTCGTTGTCGTACTTGAAGATGTCGTCGGCCCGGTCGACCAGCCGCAGCGCTCCGTCGCCGTCGATGTAGCCGATGTCGCCGGTGGAGAACCAGCCGTCCGCGTCGGTGCGGGCGGGGGTGTCCTCACCGAGGTAGCCGGCCATCAGCTGCGGGCCTTTGACCTGGACCTCCCCGGTCGACCAGACGTCGACCGGGCGGCGGGTGGCCGGGTCGACCAGTCGGCACCGGGTGCCGGGCACCGGGACGCCGACCGCTCCGGGCCGGTCCAGGCCGGGCCGCTGGCAGTGGGTGAGCGGGGACAGTTCGGCCATGCCGTAGCCCTGGATCACCGGTACCCGCAGCAGGTCGCGCAGTGTGGTGGCGGCGTCGGGGCGCAGCCGTGAGCCGCCGGAGAGGACGGCGGTGAGCCGGGAGCCGCCCCGGGCAGGCGGCGGCGTGCCGGGCAGGCGGTCGTCGGCTGCCAGGCGGTGCAGTCGTGCGGGCAGCCCGTAGTAGTGGGTGGCGCCGGTGCCCGCGGCCACGGCGAGCGAGACCAGCGGGTCGGGATCGGTGCACAGCACCTGGCAGGCGCCCGCGGACAGGGCCGAGTTGAGGTGCATCACGTGGTACAGCGGCAGGTGGTTCACGGTGACCGAGTCGCTGCCCAGCAGGTGGGCGAGCGCGGTCTGCCGCGCGTTGGCGACCACGTTGCGGTGGGTGAGCCGCACTCCTCTGGGGCGGCCGGTGGTCCCCGTGGTGAACTGCACGCAGGCGACGTCGTCCAGGTCGGCGGGCGGCCGGCCGCCGGTGGCGGGCGCCTCCTCGAGGGCGGTGTGCAACGCCACGCAGCCGGGTGGCACCAGTGCCGCCGGGGAATCGGTCACGGCGATGGTGGCGAGCGAGGGCAGCAGGCGCCGCATCTTCGCCAGCGAGCCCGCGGTCGCCGCCGGGACCAGCGCCAGCTCGGCACCGGAGGCGGCGCACACGTGCCGCAGTCCGTCCTCCCCCATCAGCGGGTTGACCAGGACCACCGTCGCGCCGGCGCCGATCACGCCGTGGTAGGCGGCGGCGAAGACGGGGTCGAGGACGTTGGCGACGGCGACCCGGGCGCCGGGGCGGCCGCCGGTGGCCTGCGCCACGAACGCGGCGATCCGCTCGGCCCGGACGGCCAGTTCGCCGAAGGTCAGGGCCTCGTGGGCGGTGCGCAGGGCGAGTCGGTGCGGATGGCGCTCGGCTGCCGTGCGCAGCAGCCCGTCCACCGGAAGCTCGGGGTAGGTGAAGTCGGGCACGGCTCGTTCTCCTCCGGGGCTCGGCGGGGGCGGCGCGTGCACCGCTCGGCACCACTCACGGTCTGCCGAAGCACTTGAGGAATGTTCGAAGAGTGCTCGATCTGTGCCGGGGCCGGCGGGGCCGGCGGCCGACCGGGACCACGGCTCCCGCCGGCGGCCCGCCCCACCCGACGCCGAACCCGGGCCCGTCCCGCGGATCCGGCGTCCCCGAGGCCCGCACCGCGGGCCGGGCCGCGCCCGGGTCAGGCGGCGAACAGGTTGAAGGTGGAGGTGCGGCGCTCTCCGCAGACCTGGTCGAGTGCCGGGTCGACGGTGAGCATCGCCTGGTGCAGCCGTTGCAGCTGCGGCGAGGGCTCGACGCCCAGTTCCTCGATCAGCCGGCCGCGCAGCCGCCGGTAGACGTCCAGCGCGGTGGCCTGCCGGCCCGAGCGGTACAGCGCCACCATGGCCTGCGAGTGCAGGCCCTCGTGCTGCGGGTGACGGGCCACCAGGTCCGTCAGCTCCGCGATGAGTTCGGCGTGCCGGCCGAGCCGGAGGTCGGCGTCGATACGGCGCTCCACGGTGCCCAGGCGGCTCTCCTCGAGCCGCAGCACCTCGATCTCCAGGATCGGCCCCACGCGGACGTCCACCAGCGCCGGTCCCTGCCACATGGCCAGCGCGTCCCGGAACAGCCCGGCGGCCCGGGCGTCGTCGCCCTCCTCGAACGCGCTCTGACCGGCGGTCGCCAGTTGCTCGTAGCGGTGCACGTCGACGCTCTCGGGCGGGATCTGGAGCAGGTACCCGCCGTGCCGGGTGGCCAGCACCTCCTTGGCGGTGCCGGGGGCGTCCGGGCCCATGGCGGTACCGAGGCGGCGGCGCAGCTGAAGGATGTACGTCTGCATGGTCGTCATGGCGCTCTGGGGCATGTCGGTGCCCCAGATCTCCTCCATGAGCGTGGGCACGGTCATGACCCGGCCCGGGTAGAAGGCGAGCAGGGCGAGGAGCTGCCTCGGTTTGCCCGCGGTCGGGACGATCGAGATCCCGTTGACGTCGGCGCTCAATGGACCCAGAACCTGTATCTCCACAGTTTCCTCCCCGTACCGGTTGAGTGGGTGGTTCCACTCGTGGCTGGAAGCCGTCGGCCGTGTAGCACGCTAGCTCGGTTCGGGGCGCGCGCCCCGTAATCTCCACCCGCGTTCGAGCGACCTTCCACAGGTGGCCTTCCGACCTGGGGCCGGCCCGTTCGAACGCCGGGCGCGGCTCCGGGTCACCTCTCACACCGGTACGGCCACGGGCTCGGGCAGGGGCACCAGCCGCGGCGCGGCGCGGCCCCAGGGGAAGCCGTGGTGGAGCTGGAGGACGGGCGGCGCCCCGGGGCCGGCCAGGACGGCCACGGCGGCCACCACGTCGGGCACCGGCTCCAGCTCCACGAAGCGCCACCAGCGTTCGTGGTCGTTGCCGGGCGGCCGGAATCCGGTCACCCCGCGGTCCTCGGCGAGCGTGAAGGAGAACGAGTCGAAGGGCAGCCCGAGACCCAGTCCGCGTGCCTTGGAGTACGCCTCCTTCAGGGTCCACAGCCGCAGTGCCCTCCGGTCGCGCGGCCGGCCCGGCGCGGCCCGGGCCACCCAGTGGCGTTCCTCCGCGGCGAAGGTCTCCACGATGGTGTCCAGGCCCTTGTCGCCGCGGTCGAGCCGCTCCACGTCGACGCCGATACGGTGGCGCCGCACCACGCCGACCAGGTTGTGGCCCTGGGAGTGGGAGAGGTTGAAGTCCAGTTCGCGTCCTCCCCGGGGCAGTCCCTCCGGCGGCTTCTGCAGGAACGGCCGGCCGCGCGAGGAGCGCCAGATCACCGCCTCGGGCTCCGGCACCCCGCTCTCCAGGGCCAGCACCCGCCGTACGAGGGTGTGGGCGACGAGGTACTGGCGCCGGTCCCGTTCGAAGAGAAACCTTCCTGCAATCTCCTGCTCGTGCTCGTCCAGCCAGTGCGTGGCCAGGGTGGCCGCGATGCCCGGCGCCAGTTCCTCGTTCGGGCAGAACCACAGCTTCACCGTCTCGTCCGGCGGCCCCGGGAGGCCGGGGGGGTGCTGCGACGCCGTGGGCGTGGGGGTCATCCGGTGCGCTCCCCCGCGTCCAGCCACAGGGCTCGCCGCAGGAACACCGACGGCGGGGGCAGCGCCGGCCCACCCGCCGCCGGGCCCTCCAGCGCGGCCCAGTCGGGGTCGACGCCGCTCAGCCACAGCCGGGTGAGCTGTTCGATCCGCCCGCTGCGCCAGAGCGCGGCGAGGTAGTCACGGGTCTCGGGGGCCTGACCCAGGTGCAGTGGGTCGGCGCCGTCGCGCAGATCGGCATGGCGCAGGCCCCCGCCGGCCTTGCCAACGTCGGCGAACGCCCTCAGCGCGGCGAGCAGTTCGGGCACATCGGCGGCCAGGACGGCGATCCGGCAGGGCAGGGCGGCCCGCCCGGCCCGCAGGTGCCGCGCGACCTGGGCGAGCAGCGGGGCGCCGGCGTCCTGCCCGGGTGCCTCCAGCCAGTCGGCCAGCCGGGCGGCGCCGGCCACGAGGTGTGCGGGGGTGGGCGCGGACAGCAGGACGAGCTGCTCCGTGCCGTCCGCCTCCGCCGGTGCCGGGGCGGGCGGGGGCAAGAACTCCTCGACGACCGCCCCGGCGACGAGCCCGTCGCCGTCGTCCACCTCGACCGTGGCGGCACGCGGCAGGTCGCGCCCGTGCTCGTCCCGGGCCCGCTGCCACGGCACGGGCTCCTCCCCCGGCCCGGCCGGGGCGATCACCCCGTGCCGCGCCTGGAGCACGGCGGCGGTCAGACCCGCGATGCCCAGGGCCGCGCCGGCGTCACCGACGTCCCGGGCGAGCGTGGCGCGGGTGACGCGCGGCCGGAAGCCACCGGCCCCGCGGGGGATGTCGTCACCCACGGGGTGGCGGGAGGCGGCGGGCCGGTAGGCGCTGTAGGTGTCGCGGACGACGGCGTGCACCCGGTCCCCGTCACGCAGCGCCCGGTCGAGCCGCTTGAGCACCACGGCGCCCACTCCTTCCCCGGCGCCGTCACCGGCCCGCGAGGGGTGCAGCAGCAGTTCGACGCCGCCGGCGACGGCCGCCGCGCACTCACCGCGCTCCAGCGACGCGACGGCCAGGTGGACGGCGGTGAGGGCCGAGCAGGCGCCGGTGTCGACCGCCTGCCCCGGCCCGCTCAGCCCCAGCATCGCCGCGAGTCTGCCGGGCGGGCTCCCGTGGGAACCGCGGGGCATCTCGCGCAGACCGCGCCCCCGGCCCTCGGCGGCGAGCAGCGCGTAGTCCGCGGAGCCGACGCCGGCGAAGAAGCCGACGGCGCGCGGCACGCCGCCCGGACCGGTCAGGGCGTCCAGCCGGGCCCCGGTGCAGCCGGCGTCCTCCAGAGCCAGCCAGGCGCTCTCCAGCAGCAGCCGGGCCTGGGGGTCGAGCAGGGCGCCCTCGCGGGGCGTGAGGCCGAAGAACGCGGCGTCGAACTGCTCGACGCCGTCCAGGAAGTGGCCGCGCCGTCCCGCAGCGAGCACGGACGGGCCGGGTCGGTCGGGGGGCGCGCCGCGGGCGGTGTCGCGGCCGGCGCACAGGTTCTCGAACAGGGCGTGCGGGTCGTCGGCCAGGGGATAGCGTCCGGCGAGGCCGACGACGGCGTACCGGCCGTCCGTGGCAGGTGGGCCGGGGGGCGCCGGTACGTTGGCGCGCGGCCGCTCGGGCGGCTTCCGGGCCGCCGCGAGCGCCGGGGTCGCCGCGCCGGCCAGCAGTCGAGTGGCCTGCGCGCGGTCCAGCGTGCCGGCCTTGAAGCGGGTGAGTATCTCGCGTTCGTCCATGGGTGTTCTGTCCGTTCAGGGCCCGGGGCGCAGCAGGCCGAGCGCGTCGTCGACGGAGATCCGGTCCTCGCGCACGGCGTCGAGGAGCGCTTCGAGACCCATGACGCCGCCTCGCGGGGCTGCTTCGGGCAGGGCTGCCGGGGCGGGCAGGACGGCTGGCGCGGGCCGGCGGGTCGCGGTGCCCGCGGCCGTGGCGGAGACGACGTGCGCGGCCAGGGCGGCCAGGTCCGGGTGGTCGTAGAGGGTGACGGCGCGCTCGTGCAGGCCGTAGATGTCGTTGATCGTGGACACGAACTGCGCGCCCACGATGGAGTCCACACCCAGGACGTTGAAGGGGGCACCGGGGTCGATGTCCCAGGGGTCGCAGCACAGGATGCGGGCGAGTTCCTCGCGCAGCACGTCCAGCACCGCTCCTGCGGCGGGCACGGGTGCCCTCGCCGGGGCGGGCACGGATGCCGTCGCCATGGCGGGCGCGGCCGGGTGGGTGACGGGCTCCTCGAAGGGCGCGTCACCGGGCAGCCCTCGCTCCCGGGCGACGTGCCGGGCCAGTTCGAGCAGCGTGGGGTGGTCGAAGAGCGCGTCCGGTTTGACCGCCGTGCCGTAGCGGGCGTTGACGGTGGCGACGAACTCGACGGTGAGCAGCGAGTCCAGGCCGAGCGACCTGAAGGTCTGCGTGACGTCGATCCGTTCACTCCTCAGACGCAGCACGGTGGCGAGCATGACCACGAGGTCCTGCATCAGATCGGTGGACACCTCGCCGGGGGATGTGGCGCTGTGGTCGGGCATGACTTGACTCCAGGGGTCCGTCCGTCCCGGCCGGCCGACGACGGAAACAGGGAAGAGGGGAGTGGGGCCGCGGACGGTTGCCGCGCGAGGTGCGGCGCGGGTGCCTGTCCGGTCCGCGAGGAAGGGATGCCGCCCGCCGCTCAGGCGACCGGGGTGAGCTGGGCGGCCAGCGCCGAGGCGCGGACGTCGTAGCGGCCGGTGTCCCCGGCCGGGACCAGGGCCGTCAGCAGCGGATCCCACAACGCCGCGACTCTGCGGCGCAGTTCGGGACGCGAGAGCCCGGTGCCGGACAGCACGCCGATGCCGCACACCGCCGCCGACGTCAGTGCCTCGGGACCGTCCGGGCGGAGGTGTTCGTGCAGATGGCCGGCCTCGCGGGCGAGGCCGACGAGCTGGAGCACCTCGGTGATCCAGACCTGGTGGAAGTCGGTGACGGGCGGTTGCCGCCCGCTGCGTTCGCTGGTGATGCGGAAGCTGGCGCGGATCACCGGATCCTCGTGGAGCACCCAGGCCAGCCAGTGCGTCAGGTCGATCAGCGCCTGCACCGGCGCCGCCCCGGCCTCCTGCCGGCCCTGGACGAAGTCGCGCAGCAGGATCCGGCCCTGCTCCTGGACGGCGTCGGCCAGTCCTTCCTTGGAGGCGAAGTGGAAGTACAGCGCCCCCTTGGTCAGTCCGGCCTCCTGGGCGATCTGCCCCAGTGTGGCGCTGGCGTAGCCGTTGCGGTCGAACGCGTGCGCACCTGCCCGGACGAGCCTGTGCCGCGTCCGTCGTGACCTGGCCTGCATCGCGGGCCCCTCTCCTCGACTGCGGAGCTGATGGCGGCCGGCTGCGGGGTCAGCCGACCCGGCTGAGCCGCTCGCCGCCGGCCGGAGCGAGCAGGGCCGACTCGGGCCCGGCCATGAGGATCGAGCGCTGCATCCGGCGCAGCCCGGCGGAGGGTTCGAGGCCCAACTCCCGCACCAGGGCGGTGCGCAGCCGGGCATAGACGTCGAGAGCCTCGCTGCGGCGGCCGGAGCGGTGCAGCGCCAGCATGAGCTGCCCGTGCAGGGTCTCGTGGGTGCGGTAGCGGCTGACCAGGACGGTCAGCTCGCCGAGCAGTTCACGGTGGCGGCCCAGCCGCAGGTCGGCCTCGATGCGCTGGTCGAGGGCGCACAGCCGGGTCTCCTCCAGCCGCCGGGTCTCCATCTCCAGCTGCGCGCCGGTGTGCACGTCGGCGAGCGCGGAGCCGGTCCACAGCGACAGCGCGTCGCGCAACTGCCGGGCCGCGCCGGTGAAGTCGCCCGCGTCCATGGCCCGGTACCCGGTGCCGGCCAGCCGCTCGAACTCGCGGACGTCGCTGGCACCGCCCCGGGTGTGGAGGAGGTAGCCCCCCGGCGAGGTGACGAGCACGTCCTTGGCGGTGCGCGCCGGGGCTCCTTCCGCGTCACGGGCGACAGCGGCCGAGATCATCTCGCGCAGCTGCAGTACGTAGGTCTGCAGGGTGGTGCGCGCACTGCGCGGGGGCTGCCCGCCCCACAGTTCCTCGATCAGCGTGGCGACGGGCACCACCTGGTCGGCGTGCAGGGCGAGCAGCGCCAGCACCTGGCGCGGTTTGGGTGCCGTCGGGGTGACCGAGACCCCGTTCTCCCTGACGTCGAGTGCGCCCAGTACTGCGATGTCCATGTCGTCTCCCCTGTCCCGCTACCGGGCTCCCAGTAAAAAACGGGGCGGATGGTTTGTCAATACCAAACCATCCGCGCTGTTTTTTTCCTTCGAGCCGCTCCACCGGCACTCGACAGCCGCTTGAGCTGGCCTTCTCCGAGCGAGGCGAGCGGTCAGCGCGTGCACGGACACCGCTGCGGAGCTGCACGTACGCACGAAGATCCGAATAGCAGACCGTCTGGACTGTTTCAGGAGACGTCTCGACCGTGCCCCGTCAGCCGGGGCAGGAGGACGTCCCACAGCCGTGTCACCGTCTCGGGCGACAACCACGCCCGGTCGGTGCCGCCCAGCACCTCGAGGCCGACGGTGGCGGCCACGACGGCGACGACGGCGTCGCCGGCCGAGACCCCTTCGCCGAGATGGCCGTCCTCCTCGGCCTGGCGCAGCACGTGCTCCACCCAGCGCTGCCATTCGAGCCGCAGCACCGGCTCCCGCCCCCCGAGCGGATCGTCGGAGAGCCCGAACCCGGCCCGTACGACGACGTCGTGCCCGATCCGGTCCATCAACCGGTGGGTGCCCTCGACCAGCGTCTGGAGCGGGCCGACGTCCCGGGCTCCGGCGTCCCGCACGATCTGCCGCACGGTGTCGAGCGCCTGCGCCATGACGGCCTGCGTCAGCGCCTGCTTGTTCGGGAAGTGGAAGTGCAGGGCGCCGTTGCTCACCCCCGCTTGCCGGCTGATCGTCGTCAGCGAGGCGCGCGCGAAGCCCTCCTGCGCGAACACTTCGGCTCCGGCACGGATCAGAGCCTGGCGGGTACGGGCCGCTCGCTCCTGCTTGACCATCAATCGTCTCCTGCCTCCGGTGCACGGGTGGCGCTCCGGGGCGGAGGGCCTGCCGTGCACCGCGTCGTTCGTCGGTTCACTGCGGCGGGTTGCCGTGCTTGCGGGAGGGCAGGTCGGCGTGCTTGGCCCGCAGCATCGCAAGGGCGCCGACGAGGACCCCGCGGGTCTCCGCGGGGTCGATGACGTCGTCGACCAGGCCGCGTTCGGCCGCGTAGTAGGGGTGCATCAGCTCGGACTTGTACTCCTTGACCACCTTCTGTCGCACGGCCTCGGGGTCGTCCGCCTCGGCGATCCGGCGCCGGAAGATGACGTTGGCCGCGCCCTCGGCGCCCATGACCGCGATCTCGTTCGTCGGCCAGGCGTAGGTGAGGTCGGCGCCGATGGACTGGCTGTCCATGACGATGTAGGCGCCACCGTAGGCCTTGCGCAGGATCAGCGAGACCCGGGGCACGGTGGCGTTGCAGTAGGCGTACAGCAGCTTCGCGCCGTGCCGGATGATCCCGCCGTGCTCCTGGCCCACGCCGGGCAGGAAGCCGGGGACGTCCACCAGCGTCACGAGCGGGACGTTGAAGGAGTCGCACCACTGCACGAAGCGGGCCGCCTTCTCGGAGGCCTCGATGTCCAGCACCCCGGCCAGCGCCTGCGGCTGGTTGGCGACGATGCCGACCACCTGCCCGTCCAGCCGCGCCAGCGCGCAGATGATGTTGCGCGCCCAGCGCTCGTGGACCTCCAGGTACTCGCCGTCGTCGACGATCTCCTCGATCACCGTGCACATGTCGTAGGGCTGATGACCGTCGGCCGGCACCAGCCGCGTCAGCGCCTCGCACCGGCGGTCCGCGGGGTCCGCGCAGGGCACCGGCGGCGGGGCGGTCCGGTTGTTCTGCGGGAGCAGGGAGAGGAGGTAGCGGACCTCGGCGATGCAGGTCTCTTCGTCGTCGTAGGCGAAGTGGCAGACGCCGGAGGTCTCGGCGTGGACGTCGGCGCCGCCCAGGCCGTTCTGGGTGATCTCCTCGCCGGTGACCGCCTTGACCACGTCGGGGCCGGTGATGAACATCTGCGAGGTGTCGCGGACCATGAAGACGAAGTCCGTCAGGGCGGGGCTGTAGGCCGCACCGCCTGCGCACGGACCGAGCATGACGCTGATCTGCGGGATGACACCCGAGGCCTTGGTGTTGCGCTGGAAGATGCCGCCGTAGCCGGCCAGCGCCGAGACGCCCTCCTGGATACGGGCGCCCGCGCCGTCGTTCAGCGAGACCAGGGGCGCACCGGCCGCGATGGCCATGTCCATGATCTTGTGGATCTTCGTGGCGTGGGCCTCGCCCAGCGCGCCGCCGAAGATACGGAAGTCGTGCGCGTAGACGAAGACCGTGCGGCCCTCGACCGCGCCCCAGCCGGTGATCACACCGTCGGTGTAGGGCTTCTTCGTCTCCAGCCCGAAGCCCGTCGCCCGGTGCCGGCGCAGCTGCTCGACCTCACGGAAGGACTCCGGGTCCAGGAGAAGTTCGATGCGCTCGCGCGCGGTCAGCTTGCCCTTGGCGTGCTGCGCCTCGGTCGCCTTCTCGCTCGGTCCGGCCACCGCCTGCGCACGGATCTCGTGCAGTTCAGCCACGCGTCCGCGCGCGTCGGCCGGCCCTGGCCTGCTCGGTACGGGGGCAGTCCTCGTCACCATGTCTGGTCCCTCCCCGGGACAGGCCGAAGCGGCCCCCGCCCGGCTCTCGGAAATCTTAACAAACCGAATGCGCGGTTTCTATATGGCGGTCGTTGCGCCGAGCAGGTCACGGCGTCCGTGCCGGACAGCCGGGCGCCGCGCGGCCCGCCGACCGCGCCCAGCGGACACCCGCACCGCTCACGAGTTGCACCCCCGCCCCCGCCAACACCCCCGCGACGTGGGACGACGCCACAGTCGGACCAGTCGGCCCGACCTGGCCCACTCGTCGGCACCCCACGCGAAGCGGCACCTCGATCCACCCCCTCGACCACCCCTCCCCCGGGGCTGACGACAAGGCTGAACCAGGGCGCTCAAGGACGGCTCCGGACCCGCTCGAGAGCCGGCCTCCCGGTCCGTTCACATCGGACCGCTGGCCGAAAACATGCGGCAGGTGAACCGGCCGCCACTCCCTCCGCCCAACTCGGCTCCGTGAAACCCCTGTTCACGGAGCCATGACCCCTGCGCGGCCCGCGGAAGGGTACTCAACGAGAACAAGCCGTTCACCGGACTCCCTAGCCGGAATGCTTCGTACCGCTAGAAACTAAACCGGGTGGTATGTATCTTCGCAGACCTGAGCGGCCCTCCACAGCAACGTCACACTCATGCGGCCCACGGGGAGAAGACATGTCCGCGAGCACGTTCCACGTCGCACACCCGGCACCCGGCACCCGAAGCGGCGAGGGCGACGGCACGACGCCGGTGTGCGTCTTCGTCCCGCGCTTCCCGTCCCTGACCACCACCGTGCCGAAGGAACTCGTGCACCGCGCCAGCGTCTGCGAGGTCATGCTCACCGACTGGGCGCGCGTCGACGACGAGCACTTCACCCTCGCCGCCCAGTGGCCGCGCGGGCACAGCTTCTTCATGAAGGTGGACGGCTGCCACGACCCGCTGATCGCCGCCGAAACCATCCGCCAGGCCGGTATTCTTCTGGCGCACGCCGAGTTCGGCGTCCCGCTCGGCCACCACTTCCTGGTGAGCGACCTGAGCGTCCACGTCGATCCCGAGCACCTGCGCGTCGAGCGGACCCCCGCCACGCTGGAGCTCCAGGTCACCTGCACGGAGGTGAAGCGGCGCGGCGACAAACTGCTGGGCTTCCGCATCTCCGTGCAGATCCGCCGCGACGGCCGGCTCGCCGCCACCGGCGGCGGCTCGCTCACCTGCATCACGCCCCGGGTCTACCAGCGGCTGCGCGCCGGCCGCCTGGGTGCGGACGGCATGCCGCAGGTCATCCAGCTCACCGCGCCGGAGGCCCCGCAGGTCGTGGGGCGCACCTCCCCCACGGACGTCGTGCTCTCCCCGATCGGGGAGGCGAACCGCTGGCAGCTGCGCGTGGACACCCGCCACCCCGTGCTGTTCGACCACATGGTCGACCACGTGCCCGGCATGGTGCTGATGGAGGCGGCCCGCCAGGCGGCCACCGCCACCCTGGGCCGCACCGCTCTTCCCCTGGACGTCATCAGCGAGTTCACCCGCTACGTCGAACTGGACGCCCCCTGCACCGTCGAGGCGCAGCACCTGCGCACCTCGGAGGACGGGGAGTCGGTGCTGGTGACCGCCCATCAGGGCGGTGAGCAGGTGTTCCGCTGCACGGTCCGCTTCCCGGCCACCGACTGAGCGGCCCGGCCGCGCGACTCGCCCGGGTCGCACCGCGCGCTCGCCGGTGCGTCCGGGCGGCTCATCGTTCCGGGTTCGCCCTCCCTCACCCGGGAACGGGGGCGAAGGCCTCCAGGTGGTCACGGGCCCACGCGCGGAACGTCGTCGCCGGGCGCCCGAGCAGCGCGGCGAGCGCCCCGTCCACCCGGGCCTTGGCACCCGCGCGCTGGCGTTCCGCGCTGGCCAGCAAAGCCTCGACCACCGGCCGCGGATAGCGCAGGGCCAGCCCGGCCCGGGCCTGTTGCGGGCTGAGTTCCTCGAACCTGAGCGGCACGCCGAGCAGCCGGCCGAGCTGGCGCGCCTGCTCCACCGGCGCGATGGCCTCGGGGCCGGTGAGCGTGTAGGCGCGCCCCTCGTGCCCCTCCTCGGTGAGGACGCGCACCGCGGCCCCGGCGATGTCCCGGGGATCCACACACGGACTGGCGGACCTCCCGTTCAGCGCGCGTACGACGCCCTCGCCGCGCACCGACGCCGCCCAGGACAGGCAGTTGGACATGAACGCCCGCGGCCGCAGCAGCGTCCACTCCAGACCGCAACCGCGCAGGGCCTCCTCACTGGCCCGCTGCCAGCGAGTGATCAGGTCCTGGGCGCGGTCGTCGAGCACGGCCGCGGCCGAGAGCTTCACCACCCGCTGCACGCCGGCGTCGCGC
Source organism: Streptomyces sp. NPDC017943 (assembly GCF_044328425.1). Classification (NCBI taxonomy): domain Bacteria; kingdom Bacillati; phylum Actinomycetota; class Actinomycetes; order Kitasatosporales; family Streptomycetaceae; genus Streptomyces; species Streptomyces sp. NPDC017943. The sequence continues at coordinate 81,750 of NZ_JBIRHH010000002.1, forward strand.
GCCGCCCGGAGGAAGCGCTCGTCGTGCCGCCCCTCGACCGCGGCGGTGACGAGGAAGGCCGTCCGGACCCCCGTCAGCGCCCGCTCCAGCGAGCGGGTGTCCGTGTAGTCCCCGGCGACCGTCTCGATCCGGCGGCCCGCGGCGGCGACGCGCCCGGGTTCCCTCGCCATGGCCCGCACGTCCGTCCCGGCCGGCAGGCGGCGCAGCAGCTCCCGCCCCACCGTGCCCGTGGCCCCCGTCACCAGGATCACCGCGAGTCCCCCCTCGTCGCGTACGTCCTCGTCGCGTCGGTGCACGGCTTTGCGGAGTCTTTCCACCTGGTGACGTCCAGGGGGCTGCGCGAAGCCGCTTCGGCTGTAATATACATACTGGACGGTTTTTTCTCAGGGGTCTCCGGGCTCATCGAATGGAGGAGGCCGAAGTGGCGAAGCAGGACCGGGCGATCCGGACACGGCAGACGATCCTGTCGGCGGCGGCGAAGGTCTTCGAGGAGCGCGGCTACCAGGCGGCGACGATCAGCGAGATCATCACCATGGCGGGGGTCACGAAGGGGGCGCTGTACTTCCACTTCCCCTCCAAGGAGCACCTGGCCGAAGGGGTGCTGACCGAGCAGGACCAGACCCTGCCCGTCCCCGACCGCCCCTTCAAGGTCCAGCAGCTCGTGGACACGGTGGTGCTGCACGCGCACCGTCTCCAGACCGACCCGATGGTGCGCGCCGGGGTGCGTCTCACCCTCGACCAGCAGGCGCAGGGACTGGACCGCAGCGGCCCCTTCGTGCGCTGGAGCGAGGTGGGCAACGAACTGCTGGAGAAGGCCCAGGCGCAGGGCGAGTTGCTCGACCACGTCAACCCGGGCGAGACCGCCGACGTCCTGGTGGGGTCCTTCGCCGGCATACAGGCCATGTCCCAGGCGGTGTGCGAGTACCAGGACCTGCCCGGCCGGGTCAGCTCCCTGCTGCGGCACGTCCTGCCCAGCGCGGTGATCCCCTCCGTGCTGGCCTCCGTGGACATCACCGAGGACCGCGGCGCCCGGGTGCACGCGGAGCTGCTGGCCCGCGCCGCCCGGCAGGAGAGCGCAGCCGTCGGCTGACGGCCGGGGCCGGCCCGTCGGCCCCCGGTCCGCGCTCCGCGGCTCGCCCGTCCGGCCCGGCGGCCGCAGCCCGGGGGCGATGCGGCGCGCCACCGCCCGCCCCCGGCCCCGGCGCGTCGGCGCGGAGAGCGTATGGCCCGGCACCCGGCGGTGCCCTTCAGCCGAGGGCCGGGGCGAGCGCACCGGTCCCCGCCGCGCGTCCTGCCGTCCCCGTGGCGATGCCGAAGTAGGCGGTCAGGGCGGACCGCAGGGCGCCACCGCCCGCCGCCCAGGCGATGTAGCCGTCGGGCCGCACCAGGAGCGCCTCGCAGGGCAGCCCCGGAGCCGGCTCCGCGTGCACCACGCGCAGCATCCCGGCCCATCCGCGCGCCTGCCCGGCGTAGGTGTCACCGGCCGCGCCCAGGAGCAGCAGCAGCGGCCGGCCCGCGATCAGCAGGTCGATCACATCCGTCCGCCCCTGCCGGGTGGTCAGGCCCACGTTGTGCAGGAACCTTCCTTCCCACGGTGAGGCATCCCGGGCCCGCGCCGGCAGCACGGTGTCCTGCGCACTGACCATCGACGCCAGCGCGCCGCCCGCCCCCTGCCCGCCCAGGAGCTCGCCGAACAGGGCCCGCAGCGGGTCGAGTTCGGCAGCGGGACGCATCAGGGCGAGCTGCGCGCGCGTATGGTCGATGACCCGCTGGGCGGCGGGCCGGCGCTCCCGGTCGTAGCTGTCCAGCAGCCCCTCGCCGGCCTTGCCGCGCACCGTCAGCGCCAGCTTCCAGCCGAGGTCGACCGCGTCCAGCAGGCCGGTGCTCAGCCCTTGCCCGCCGATCGGGAAATGCACGTGCGCCGCGTCGCCCGCCAGCAGGATCCGTCCCTTGCGGTAGGAGCGGGACAGCCGCGCGAAGTCGCTGAACCTGCTCAGCCACTTCGGCGCCCGCATCGGCACGTCCCGCGCGACGATCCGGGACACCTCGCCGCGCAACTCCTGCAGGGTCGGTGGCCGGTGCCGCTCGTCGTGGGCACCGGCGCAGTCCAGGGTCCGCAGCCGCGTCCCGCCGTCCGGGAGGTGCTTGGCGACGATCCAGCCGCGCCGGGTGCGCCGCCACCCCTCCTCCAGTTGTCCGGGCTCCTCCAGCAGGACGTCACCCGCCAGCGCGGACACCGTCGCCGGATACGTCCGGCAGGCGAATCCGGCCTGCTCGCGGACGACGCTGCGTGCCCCGTCCGCTCCGACCAGGTACTCCGCCGTGCACGTCACCGCGCCGTCCGGGCCGTCGGCCGTCACGCGCACGCCGTCCGGGCCCTGCCGCAGCCCGGTCACCCGGTGCCCGCGCAGGATGAGGGCCCCCGCGGCCCGCGCACGTTCCTCGAAGTGGTGCTCCAGCTCCTGCTGCGTCCGCTTCAGCACGGGCTCCGGCTCGGCCGCCGGTGCCGAGATGCCCAGCCCCGCCATCCCCGCGAAGTGGAAGGCGCTCGTCGCCGGTTCCGCGCCGTCGTCGGAGTGCGAGAGCCCTTCCAAGTAGCCGCGCCGGACGAGGCACTGGACCGTCCGGGCGTGCAGGGTCGTCGCCCTGGGCCGCCCGGACACCGCGGTGCCGGCCTCCACGACCACGGTGGACACCCCGTAGCCCGCCAGTTCGCACGCCAGCACCATCCCCACCGGCCCGCCGCCGGCGATCACCACCTGCGCCTGTATGCAGTCCGCCATTTCCAGATCTCCCCCTGTCGTCGACGGAACCTGAACGCGTGAAGCGACCACCCCGGGGCTCCGGCCCAGGGGTGAACGTCCATCCCGCTCAGTCGCACGAGCACCGCGAAATATACCGGTCGGCCGGTTCTTTGTAACGCCTACGGACCACGGAACTACGCAGAGATGCGAAGCGCCGGACATCCGACCGACGCGGCGTCCGACGAAGGTCCGCAGGTAGGGGCGGGCATAACACCGCGTTATCGCCAAGTGCTGCTACCGCCGTTCAACGATCCTCCGTGATTCTGGGCCACGTCCACGACGAACCGGTGCCCCACGAGGGCGAGTTCGTCATGGCGGCCCCCCGAGTGGGGGCCGACGACCCCCACACCCGCACGCCCACCCGGCGTGTCCACTGAATCGAGGAACCTTGCGCATATCAAGGCTCATGCCCGCCTTTGCCGCCGCAGCGGTCAGCGTCCTCGCACTCCTCTCCCCGAACGCCGCCGCGGCACAGGCCCCGGTGCCTGCGGTCACCAAGGCCCCGCAGCCCATCATCGGTGGCTCCTACGCGAGCAGCGGCCCCTGGGCCGCGCGGCTGTTCTCGAACGGCAGGGAGACCTGTTCGGCGACGATCATCGCCCCGACGTGGATCCTCACCGCCAAGCACTGTGTCACCGGCGGCGGGCTGTCGTTCCGCATCGGCAGCCTGGACCAGCACAGCGGCGGCACCGTGGCCAACGGCGTCCAGACCTACACCCACAGTGCGGACCTGGCGCTCGTCCGCCTCGACCGTTCCGTGTCGGCGACCTACGCACGACTGGGTCAGCCCGGCACCGTGCGGGTGGGCCAGAGCGTGCAGGTGTACGGCTGGGGCGCCACCTCCCAGTGCGGCTCCGAGGCCACCTGCCAGTCGCGCTACCTCAAGGTCGCCAACGTCACGGTCACCGGCGGCTGCTCGGACGCCTACGGCGGTTCCGCCATCTGCGCCCGCCGGGGCGACGGCATCACCGCCGGCGGCGACTCGGGCGGCCCGATGATGGCGAACGGGGTCCAGGTCGGGGTGGCCTCCACCAGCGACCGCCAGACGACCACCGCCTACACCAACGTGACGGCGTACCGCTCCTGGATCCAGTCGGTCGCGGGCGTCTGAGCCGTACCGCCCCGCCTGTTCTGCGCATCGGGTCCCGCATCACGTCGTGGTGCGGGACCCGTCCTCGTTCCCGGGCGGGGGGCGGTTATATTCGAGCCCGCATTCGACATCCGACCTACAGGGCTGGCGTGCACACAGCAGAGGAACGTACCGAGGACGCTGAAGCGGTCACCGGGGCGGCCGAGGTCAAGGCCTTGGAGGAGCGGCTCTGGTCGGGGTTGCTCGTGCTGCTGGGAGCGGTCGTCCTGCTCAACGTGGTGCTCCTCGTGGGCCGTGGCCGGCTGGATGCGCCGGCCGTGCAGGCCTGGCGCACGGTCGCCCTCGCCGTCACCGTGCAGGCGATGCCCTTCCTGCTGCTGGGGACGGCCCTGTCCGGCGCCATCAACGCCTTCGTGCCGGCCCGGGCGTTCAGCCGTCTGCTGCCGAAGCGGCCCGCGCTCGCCGTGCCGGTCGCCGCGAGCGCCGGCGTGGTGCTGCCCGGCTGCGAGTGCGCCTCGGTGCCGGTCGCGAACAGTCTGATCGGCCGGGGTGTCGCCCCGGCCGCCGCGTTCGCGTTCCTGCTCTCGGCCCCCGCCGTCAATCCGGTGGTGCTCACCGCCACGGCGATCGCCTTCCCCGGCAACCCCGCCATGGTGCTGGCCCGGCTGCTCGCCTCGCTCGCGACCGCCGCCGCCATGGGCTGGCTGTGGCTGCGGTTCGGCCGGGACTCGTGGCTGCGGCCCCGCGTGCGGCACACCGGGCACCGGCCGGGGCACAGCCGCTGGACGGAGTTCCGCCACGGCTTCCAGCACGACTTCCTGCACGCCGGCGGCTTCCTGGTGCTGGGCGCGATGGCGGCGGCCACCTTCAACGTGACGGTCCCGCGCTCGGTACTCGAGGCGTTCTCCGGGTCCCCCTGGCTGTCCGTGCTCTTCCTGGCCGGGCTCGCGGTCGTGCTGTCGGTGTGCTCCGAGGCCGACGCGTTCGTCGCGGCGTCGCTCACCGGCTTCTCCCCCGTCGCCCGACTGGCGTTCATGGTGGTCGGTCCCATGGTGGACCTGAAGCTCTTCGCGTTGCAGGCGGGTACGTTCGGCCGGGCCTTCGCCATCCGCTTCTGCGCGGTCACCACGGTGGTGGCGATCGCGAGCAGCCTCCTGATCGGAGCGGTGCTGCTGTGAGACGTCTCTTCCAGGTGCTGCTGCTCGTCCTGAGCGGCCTCGGCCTGCTGCACGCCTCGCTGCTCACCGACCTCTACCTCAGATACGTCAAGGAGGGGATGCGGCCGTTCCTGATCGCCTCCGGTTGCCTGCTTCTCCTGCTGGGAGCGGCGGAAGCGGTGTCGTACCCGAGGCGGCGCAGGGACGCCGGGGCGGGCGAGGAGCCCGCGGAGGCCGGCGGTCACGACCACTCCGGTGTGCCCCGTGTCGCCTGGCTGCTGCTCCTGCCGGCACTGAGCCTGCTCTTCCACGCCCCGCCGGCCCTCGGCGCGTACACCGCCGCCCGGGAGTCCCCGCGGGCGGTGCAGGAGCGGAACGACTTCGATCCCCTGCCCGCGGTCTCCCCGGTCCCCCTGACCCTCACGGAGTTCACCAGCCGTGTGCAGCAGGACCGCGCTCAGGGCATCAAGGGGCGCACAGTCCGGATGACGGGGTTCGTCACCCCGGCCGGCGAAGGCGGTGACTGGTACCTGACCCGGCTCGTCCTCAACTGCTGTGCCGCGGACGCCCAGACCGTGAAGGTGCGCATCCACGGGGCTCCGGAGCTGCCCGCCGACACGTGGGTGGACGTCACGGGGACCTGGCACCCCGGCGGGACCCTGGGCACGAAGTCCGCCCCGGTCGCGCTGGACGCCCACGCCGTCCGGAGGGTCCCCCGGCCCGCCAACGCCTACACCGACGCACTGCCGCTGCCGGCCACCAGGTGACCCGCCTCCGGCGAACGGGCTAGAGATCGCGACCGCATCCGGATCGGCGGGTATGACGGAAGGGGTTCGAGGGCGCCGTCGGCGGGGCGGCGCGGTGACGGAACGAGGACGTATGAGCGAGGTCCCCGGATCGGGACGGTTCGAGGGGGCGGCCGGCCCGCCCCTGGCAGGGCGGGTCGCCGTCGTGACCGGAGCGGCCCGAGGCGTGGGCGAGGCCCTCGCGCGGCGTCTGTCGGACGCCGGGATGCGGGTCGCGCTGATAGGGCGCGAGGAGGCCACCCTCCGCCAAGCGGCCGACGCTCTGCCCGGCCGGAGCCTGTGCGTCGAGACCGACGTCACCGACCGGGACGCCCTCGATCACGCCGCCCGCGAGGTCCGCGACCGGCTGGGGCCGGCGAGCGTCGTGGTGGCCAACGCGGGCATCGCCACCGGCGGGCCCTTCCTGCACACACCGGCCGACCTGTGGCAGCGGGTCATCGACGTCAATCTCACGGGATCGGCGAACACGGCCCGTGCCTTCCTCCCCCAACTGATGGAGACGCGCGGCTACTTCCTGCAGATCGCGTCCACCGCCGCCTTCGGCTCGTCCCCGTTGATGAGCGCCTACTGCGCCTCCAAGGCCGGGGTGGAGTCGTTCGCCCTGGCGCTGCGCGGCGAGGTGGAGCCGGACGGGGTCGGTGTCGGCATCGCCTACCTGCACTGGACCGGCACCGACATGATCCACGGCATCGACGATCACCCCGTACTGCAGGCGTTGCGCCGCAACCAGCCCCGCTTCGCGCGCAAGGTGCACAGCACCGACGAGGTCTCCCGGTGGCTGACCTCCGGCATCACCCGGCGCGCCCGCCACGTCTACGCACCCCCGTGGCTGCGCTGGTGCCAGCCCCTGCGGCCGGCCTTCCCTGCCCTTGTCTCCCTCCTGGCCCGCCAGGAACTGCGCCGGCAGCCCCCGAGCCGGCTCGCCGGACAGACCGGAGTCCTGGGCGCGGGCGGCCGGGCCGACGTCGACGCCTACCGGTCGGCCACCCGCCCCTCTCCGCCCGAGCGACCCTGACCGGCCGGGATGCCCCGGCCGGGCGGGGCTCTGCGCCGGGGCGGCCACCGGCCGGACCAGACGGCCGCCCCGTGACCGCACGCGCAGGGCCGGGGCTCGCCGGCTGGCGAGGGTCCGCCGCAGCACCGTCGCAACCGTGAGCCGCAAGCCCCTGCACGACGAGGTCAGGTGGTGCACCCGCCGCCCCGGCCGCACCCTGTCTGGTCGCCGTCCTCCAGCTACGGCGGTGCCCGCCGCGCCCCGGCGGGGGCAGCGCGGCGGGCGTCGGTCGGCGGTGGCTACTGGACGATCTTGAGCAGCTTGTTCGGGGTGCCCTGCGAGGGGTTGGAGATCTTGTCGGGGACGGCGCCGTCGGTGAGCGCCTTGGCGACCTGGTCCGGCGTGGCGTCCTGGTGGCCCGCCAGGTAGACGGCGGCGGCGCCCACCACGTGCGGTGTGGCCATGGACGTACCCGAGATGGTCTTGGTGCCCTCGTCGCTGTCGTTCCACGCGGAGGTGATGTCCGAGCCGGGGGCGTAGAGGTCCACGGCCGAGCCGGAGTTGGAGAAGTCGGACTGCTTGTCGTCCTTGGTGGAGGAGGCCACCGTGATGGCTTCCGCCACGCGGGCCGGGGAGCCCTGGCCGGCGTCGGAGGACTCGTTTCCGGCGGCGACGCCGAAGGTGACACCGGCCGCGATGGCCTTCTTGACCGCTTCGTCGAGGGCCGGGTCCGCGCCACCGCCGAGGCTCATGTTCGCCACGGACGGGCCCCGGTGGTTCTTGGCGACCCAGTCGATACCTGCGATGACCTGCTCGGTCGTCCCGGAACCGTTGTCGTCGAGCACCCGGACCGCGACGATCTCGGCCTTCTTGGCGACGCCGTGGGCCGTGCCGGCGATGGTGCCGGCGACATGGGTGCCGTGTCCGTTGCCGTCATCGGCGTCGTTGTCGTTGTCCACGGCGTCGTAGCCCGAAGTGGCGCGTCCCGCGAGGTCCTTGTGTGTGATGCGCACGCCGGTGTCGATGACGTACGCGGTCACGCCCTCACCCGCGCCGTCGGGGTAGGTGTACTTGCTGTCCCCGGCCGTGTCCGCCTGGTCCAGGCGGTCGAGGCCCCAGGAGGGCGGGTTGTCCTGGGTGGCGTCGATGCTGAACTTCTTGACCTGTACGACCTTGGCGACCGCGGGGTCGGCGGCGAGGCGCTCGGCCTCGGCCGTCGAGAGGCCGCCGGCGGAGAAGCCGTTGACGGCGGTCGTGTACGTGCGTCGCAGCGTGCCGCCGTACTCCTCGGCGAGGGAGGACTTGTCCGCCTTTTCGTCCAGCGTGACGATGAAGGTGCCGGGCACGGCACCCTCGGCGCCGATACCGTACACGGTGCCCTCGGCGGGAGTGGGTTCGGGTGCCGACTGGGCGTGTGCCGTGCCGAGGGTCGTCAGGGTGATGACGACGGCCGTGGCGGTGAGGAGCTGCATTCTGCGTGTGAATGCGCGAGATGCCATGTGAGGGTTCTCCTCGTCAGGGGGTGTGGGGGGTGTGGGAGTTCGGACCGCACCTGCATCCGGCCCGCCTCGAACCTGACTGATTGATGTGCGCAGATCAAGGCTTTACGGCGGATCAGTGCCGTAACAGCAGGTCAGCTGGGCGTGAATCGGCCACCCATGGCGCACACCCGTTCCTCACACACCCGCCCTGCATGCGGGCGTCGTGTCGAGAATGTGTGCCCATGTGTCCGGTGCCGACGTGACCGCATGAAATCCGGGTAGACACCGCCGATTTCCCAGCAAGCGATTGCCGGACGGCAGCTCCGGCGAACCTGGAATTGGTGCAGACCGCACGGCGCGGAAAGAATCAGGCTGATTCAAAGCCCCTTCGAGAATGGGGCGTTGATGAATGCGGATTCAACAGTTGTGCGTTGTAGCAGGTGAATGAGGACGTGCGGCGGCTGCTCTCAGGAAGAGCCGGCACGCCACCGCTGTCCGGGGCCCCGTCCTGCCCGCTCCAGCGACAGCCCGGCCCCTGACCCGCCGTCGGGGGTGACGGCCGTGTCGAAGGCGATGGCGGGGCGGATCAGGCCGCTGCCGTCCACGACGAACACGAGGTTGCGGCCGTTGCGGCCCTCCACCGAGTCGCACGTCCAGATGCCGACGCCTCGGTAGGTGTCTCCACGGCTGTCCAGGCAGTAGCCGGGGTCGGCGGCCGATTGCAGCACCCCGCGGTCCGCGTCGACGCGCCAGCGCTGGGTGCGTGCGGCGGAGCAGGGGGCCGTGACCACGTCGGTGCCGTTGCCGAAGCCACCGCCGACGTCCAGGCACAACCCCGACGCCACGTTCACGACTTGGGTGAAGGTGCCGGAGGGCGGGTGGGTGGAGGGGGCCTCCGGTCGCGGACTCGGCGTCCTCGTCGGCGACTTGCGCGGCGTCGGGGACGCAGACCTGCGCACCGGAGAGGGAGAGGAAGAGGGCGAGCGCGAGGTCGAGGGGGAAAGCGAGGACACCGACGGCGTCGCCGACACGGTGGCCGTCACCGTCACCGCCACCGGGGGCGCGTCCGTCCGAGCCCGCGCCGAACTCACCCGGTCCTGTGCCGGAGATCCGTCCTGCACCACCAGGAACGCCACCACGCACAGCGTGGCCGTCCCGATCGCCGCGGAGACCAGTGCGGTGCGCCGGCGGTCCGGAGTCACGGCTCCTCCGTGCTCCTCCACACCGGAGTTCGCTCCCGTGGCCGCTCCCCCGGCCTGGCTCCGTCCCGTGACGGCGTCCGGTGCCGCCCGCCGACCGGTCGTGTACGCCGCCCCGCCCCACGGCAGCAGTCCTTCCGCCAGGGCCGCGCGCGGTGCGTCGCGCAGGGTGGACAGTTCTTCGTGGGCCGTCGTGCAGTGGGGACAGCGCGTCATGTGCGCATGCAGGTCCGCGCTGGCGCGAGGGCTGTCCGGGCGCACGGACTCCTCGATGAGGCGGCCGAAGTCGGGGCAGTCCGGGTCGTCGGAGGCGGCCAGACGCGCCCGCAGGCAGACTTGGGCCAGCCTGCGCAGTGCGCGGTCCGTGCCGTGGGCGACGTCCTCGCGGGTCAGGCCGAGCAACACGGCGGTGACGCCCGGCTGTTCCCGCTCCACGAGCCCGTACCAGATCAGGCCCTGGTCCCGGGCCGGCAGGGACTGGAAGGCGGCGAGCATCGGGGGCAGGGGGCCGGAGCCGCCGACCGTGTTCAGGAGGAGCAGCAGGCCCGCGTCGAGACCGGCCGCCCGCGCGTCCTCCGCCCAGGTCCCGGCCGTACGGGTGACCAGGAGGAGGAGTCGGTGGCGCCAGGGCAGCCCGGGGTCGATGCCGCGGGCGACCTGACGCGCCGCCAGCGCAAAGGCCTGCGCGGCCAGTTGGCGGGCCGTGGACTCGTTGGGGGTGCACAGCCGGGCGTAGGCGAGCACAGGGTGATGATGGCGGGCGCGCAGTTCGCGCAGCGCCGGATACGCCGTCGCCGTGTCGGCGCGCAGCAGCTCGGTCAGCCGCGCGTCGGGCACACCCCCGAGCGTCCCCTGACCGGGCTCGGCAGCGCCGCCCGTTCCGTCGTCGGCCCCAGCCATCGCGCAGCCTCCCGGCACCCTTGCGAACCGCGCGGAGAACGGACCTACCGGCGGGTATGACGGCTCATAGTGGAGGAAGAGCGGCCGCGGGAAAAGAGTTTCCGTGGGTAACGCGGAGGCCTCCGGTGCGGGTGGGAGGCCCTCTCTCGGTCTTACGTCACAACTCGGGCACCGGTACCGGTTTTTCCGGCGCGGGGAGGCGACCGCCGCGCCGCGGACCACGCCCGCTCGATCCACTTTGTCCTGATCATGGAAAAAGTGTCGCGAGTGGATGCGAAAGGGGTTACGCCTTCGATCCGGGGCCGCTACCTTCCCTTGCGACCGGTCATGCGCATGCAATGGCTCGACGGCGCGACGGCGCGCGCCTGTGCTCCCCACGGCAGTCCTGACATCGGCCTGCCGTCACCCCACCCCACGGGAGACGTCTGTGCGCTCAAAAGTGGTCAGACCCGGACTCGTCCGTTCGCTCGTGACGGCCTTGGCGTGTGCCGTCGGTTGCCTCGTCCCCGGTGCGGCGGTCGCCGCCCCCGAAGGGCCCGGAGCGGCACCCCGCGCTGCGGCAGAGGAGTTCCAGCAGGTCACGCTCGCCAAGGGTGTGGCCGAGACGGGCGAGCCGATGACGCTCGCCGTCCTGCCGGACCGCTCGGTGCTGCACACCTCCAGGGACGGCACCGTCCGGCTCACGGACGCGGCCGGCACCACGAGAGTGGCCGGCAAGCTGGAGGTGTACAGCCATGACGAGGAGGGCCTCCAAGGTGTCGCCGTGGACCCGGGCTTCGCGTCCAACCGGTTCGTCTACCTCTACTACGCGCCGAAGCTGAGCACCCCGGGCGGGGACGCCCCCTCCGACGGGTCGGCGGCGGACTTCGCACCTTTCGACGGCGTCAATCGGCTGTCGCGGTTCGTGCTCGGCAGCACCGGCACCCTCGACCTGGCGAGCGAGAAGAAGATCCTCGACGTCCCCGCGTCCCGGGGCATCTGCTGCCATGTCGGCGGGGACATCGACTTCGACGCACAGGGCAACCTCTACCTGTCGACGGGCGACGACACCAACCCCTTCGCCTCGGACGGCTTCACGCCGATCGACGAGCGCGCCTCGCGCAACCCCGCCTACGACGCCCAGCGTTCGGCGGGCAACACCAACGACCTGCGGGGCAAGGTGCTGCGCATCAAGGTCGCCGCCGACGGGTCCTACACCGTGCCGCCAGGCAACCTCTTCCCCGCCGGCACGGCCAGGACGCGGCCCGAGATCTACGCGATGGGGTTCCGCAACCCCTTCCGGATGAGCGTCGACAAGGCGACCGGAGTGGTCCACCTCGGTGACTACGGACCCGACTCGGGTACCGCCAGCGCCTCCCGCGGCCCGGCCGGGCAGGTCGAGTTCAACCGCATCACGAAGGCGGGCAACTATGGCTGGCCGTACTGCACCGGCGCGAACGACGCCTATGTGGACCACGACTTCGCGAGCGGCAGCGCGGGCGCCAGGTTCGACTGCGCCGCGCCGAAGAACACCTCGCCGCGCAACACCGGGCTCACCGACCTGCCGCCCGCCCAGCCCGCCTGGATCCCCTACGACGGCGGCTCCGTACCGGAGTTCGGCACCGGCTCCGAATCGCCCATGGGCGGCCCCGTCTACCGCTACGACGCCGCCTCCACCTCCCCGGTCAAGTTCCCCCAGGAGTACGACGGCGACTTCTTCGCCGGTGAGTTCGGCCGCCGCTGGATCAAGCGGATCGAGACCGGCGGCGACGGCGCCGTGCAGTCCGTCAACGCCTTCCCCTGGACCGGCACCCAGGTGATGGACATGGCCTTCGGACCGGACGGCGCCCTGTACGTCCTCGACTACGGCACCGGCTACTTCAACGGTGACGCGAACTCCGCGCTCTACCGCATCGAGCACGTCGCCGACGGCCACGCCCCGGTGGCCCAGGCCAAGGCCGGCGTCACCTCCGGCAAGGCCCCTCTGACGGTCTCGTTCTCCTCCGCCGGGAGTTCCGACGCCGACGGTGACGCCCTGAGTCACGCGTGGACCTTCGGCGACGGCGCCACCTCCACCGCCGCCGACCCCACGCACACGTACACCGCGAACGGCCGGTACACGGCCACACTGAAGGTGACGGACACGACCGGCAAGTCCGCGACCGCGTCGGTGCAGATCACCGTGGGCAACACCGCCCCGACGGTCCGGCTCGACCTACCCGCCGACGGCAGCATCTACGACTTCGGCGCCGCGATCCCCTTCAAGGTGACGGTCACCGATCCCGAGGACGGCGCGATCGACTGCACCAAGGTCAAGGTGACGTTCATCGTCGGTCACGACAGTCACGGCCACCCCCAGACCTCGGCGACCGGCTGCTCGGGCACCCTGCGGACCCTGGCGGACGGCGAGCACGATCCCAACGCCAACATCTTCGGTGTCGTCGACGCCGAGTACACGGACAGGGGCGCGAACGGCCAGCCCGCGCTGACCACCCACGACCAGCACGTCACCCAGCCCAGCCACCGGCAGGCCGAACACTACGGCGACTCCTCGGGCGTGCAGGTGGTCAGTCACACCCCGGCGCACGGGGGCAGGACGGTCGGCCACATCGACAACGGCGACTGGATCTCCTTCGAGCCCTACGCCCTCGCCGGCGCCACGCGGTTCACCGCCCGTGTCTCGTCGGCCGGCTCCGGCGGCACCATCGAGGTCCGCGCCGGGTCCCCCACCGGCACCCTGCTCGGCACGGCGAGCGTGCCGGTGACCGGCGGGTGGGAGACGTTCCAGGACGTGACCGCCGCACTGACCGGCCAGCCCGCCGGGACCACCGAGCTCCACCTCGTCTTCAAGGGCGGCGCCGGTTCGCTGTTCGACGTCGACGAGTTCGCCTTCACCACCGCCGGCTCCGACCGCGCGGGCGAGGTGAAGGGTGTGGGCGGCAAGTGCCTCGACGTCGACAACGCCCAGAGCGCCGACGGGACCAAGGTGCAACTGTGGACCTGCAACACCAGCACCGCCCAGCGCTGGACCCTGCCCGGCGACGGCACCCTGCGCGCCCTCGGCAAGTGCCTGGACATCTCCGGAGCAGCCACCGCCGACGGCACCAGGATCCAGCTGTGGACCTGCAACGGCACCGGCGCCCAGCAATGGACCCCCCACACCGACGGCACCCTGCGCAACCCCCCGTCCGGCAAATGCCTCGACGCCTCCGGCGGCACCTGGAACGACGGCACACCCGTCCACCTGTGGACCTGCCACACCGGCCCCAACCAGAAGTGGACCCTTCCGTAGAAAGGAGGCGATCCCCATGCGCTCCCCCATCAAGCCGCTGCTCGGTCTCCTCACCGGCGCCGCACTGTGCCTGACCTCCCCGTCCGTCGTCGCCCTGCCGGCGTCCGGCGACGATCCCCGCGCCACCGCCCCGCCCGTGTCGGCCGCCCACCCGGCGGCCGCCACGCCGGCCGCCACGCCGGCCGCCGACCCCGCCTACAAGGTCCTGGTGTTCTCCAAGACCGCGGGCTTCCGGCACTCCTCCATCGACGACGGCACAGCGGCGCTGCGGGACCTCGGCGCGGCGAACAACTTCACCGTCGACGCCACCGAGGACGCCGGGGCCTTCACCACCGGCAACCTCGCCCAGTACAAGGCGGTCGCGTTCCTGTCGACCACGGGCGACGTGCTCAACGCCGGCCAGCAGAGCGCGTTCGAGAGCTACGTCAAGGGCGGTGGCGGGTACGTCGGCATCCACGCCGCGGCCGACACCGAGTACGACTGGCCCTTCTACGCGGGGCTGGCCGGCGCGCTCTTCCACTCCCACCCCGCCGTCCAGTCCGCCACCGTCGAGGTCGAGGACCGGGCCCATGACGCCACCGCCCACCTCGGCGGCACCTGGCGACGCACCGACGAGTGGTACAACTACCGCACCAATCCGCGGGACTCGGCGCATGTGCTGGCCTCGCTCGACGAGTCGAGCTATTCCGGCGGCACCATGCAGGGCGACCACCCGATCGCCTGGTGCAAGGACTACCAGGGAGGCCGCGCCTTCTACACCGGCGGCGGCCACACCGACGAGGCGTACGCCGAGCCGGCGTTCCGCCGCCATCTGCTCGGCGGTGTCCGCTGGGCCGCCGGAATGACCGAGGCCGACTGCCGTCCCGAGACCGGCTACACCTCCCTGTTCGACGGTTCGGGCACCACGGGCTGGAAGCAGGCCGGGCCCGGCGGCTTCACGCTCGCCGACGGCACCCTCACCTCGCACGGCGGGCTCGGCATGCTGTGGCACTCCCGCGAGATCAGCGGGGACTACTCCCTGAAGCTCGACTGGCGCGCCGACGGCGACGACAACTCCGGCGTCTTCATCGGCTTCCCCGCGTCGGACGACCCGTGGTCGGCGGTGGACAACGGCTACGAGATCCAGATCGACGCCACCGACGAGGCGGCACGCACCACCGGAGCGGTCTACGGATTCAAGTCCGCGGACCTGCCGGCACGCGACGCGGCGCTGAACCCGCCCGGCGAGTGGAACACCTACGAGCTGCGGGTCACCGGTGAGCGGCTGGAGATCTTCCTCAACGGCCGCAAGATCAACGACTTCACCAACACCGACCCCGCGCGCAGCCTCCGGCAGGGGCACATCGGCCTGCAGAACCACGGGGACGGGGACTCGGTGTCGTTCCGGAACATCCGCGTCAAGCAGGGCGGCGGCACCCAGCCCGGTCCCCGCGCGGGCGAGGTGAGAGGTGTGGGCGGCAAGTGCCTCGACGTCGACAACGCCCAGAGCGCCGACGGGACCAAGGTGCAACTGTGGACCTGCAACACCAGCACCGCCCAGCGCTGGACCCTGCCCGGCGACGGCACCCTGCGCGCCCTCGGCAAGTGCCTGGACATCTCCGGAGCAGCCACCGCCGACGGCACCAGGATCCAGCTGTGGACCTGCAACGGCACCGGCGCCCAGCAATGGACCCCCCACACCGACGGCACCCTGCGCAACCCCCCGTCCGGCAAATGCCTCGACGCCTCCGGCGGCACCTGGAACGACGGCACACCCGTCCACCTGTGGACCTGCCACACCGGCCCCAACCAGAAGTGGACCCTCCCCTGACGCCCCCGGAAGGGCATCCCGGGACCTCGTAGGATGCCCTTCATGAACCCGGCCCCCGCTCCCCGGCACGGCACGCCCGTCGTGCGCCGGGCCGTCGCCCGCGACGCCAAGCGGCTCACCCGGCTCGTGCGCGGCTCGCGTGCCTACGAGGGCCACTACGCGGCAATGGTCGCGGGCTACCGCGTGGGAGCCGACTACATCGAGACCCATGAGGTGTTCGTGGCCGTCGACGCCGACGACCCGGCCGGCCGGGTGCTGGGCTTCTACGCGCTGCTCCTGGTGCCGCCCGAGCTGGACCTGCTCTTCGTCGACAACGGGGCGCAGGGCCGGGGCATCGGGCGGCTGCTCGTCGCGCACATGAAGGCACAGGCGCGGGCGGCGGGACTGGACCGCGTACGGGTGGTGTCGCACCCTCCGGCGGAGGGCTTCTACCTCAGCAGCGGGGCGCGGCCCACCGGAACCGTCCCGGCGAACCCGCCCGCCGTGCCCTGGGACCGGCCGGAACTGCAGTTCCCGATCTGAGTCAGCCGCCCCGGCGCACCCGGGCGGCCCTGCGGGCCTCCGCGAGCTTGCGGGCCTCACTGCTCCTGCGGGACGGCCTGCCGCCGGAGCCGCCGCTGGCGTCCTTGGCGGTGCCCAGGCCGCGGAACGGAGCGTTGTGGTTCTTGGGGCGCGGTGCGGCCGGTCCGCCGTCGAGGGGCCGGCCCGAGGGGGTTCTGGCGCCGGTGATCCGGCTCAGCTCCGCCTCGCCGGACCGTACCTTCGTGACCTTCGGAGTGACGTCCGCGTCCGTCATGACCTGGCTCGTCTCCCGGCGCTGCCCCGGCAGGACGAGGGTCACGACGGTGCCGGAGCGGCCCGCCCGCGCCGTGCGTCCGGCGCGGTGCAGGTAGTCCTTCGGGTCGGTGGCCGGGTCGACGTTGACCACGAGATCCAGGTCGTCGACGTGCAGGCCGCGTGCGGCGACGTTCGTCGCCACCAGTGAGGTGACCTGGCCTTCCTTGAACTGCGCCAGGGTCCGGGTGCGCTGCGGCTGGGACTTCCCGCTGTGCAGGGCGGCCGCGGCCACGCCACTGGCCCGCAGGTGCCGCGTGAGCAGGTCGACGCCGTGCTTGGTGTCCAGGAACAGCAGCACACGGCCGTCCCGGGCGGCGATCTCGGTGGCCACGGCGTACCGGTCGGGCCCGTGCACGACGAGGAGGTGGTGCTCGATCGCCGGGACGGAACCGGACGAGGGGTCCACCGCGTGCACGGCGGGGTCGCGCAGGCGGCGACGCACCAGGTCGTCGACGTCCCGGTCCAGGGTGGCGGAGAACAGCATGGTCTGCCCGCCGGAGGGCACCTGGTCCAAAATCTCGTCCACCTGCGGCAGGAACCCCAGGTCACACATCTGGTCGGCCTCGTCCAGGACCACGATGCGCACACGTCCCAGTCGGCAGCCCTTGCGGGCGACGAGGTCGTGCAGCCGGCCCGGCGTGGCGACGACGATCTCGGCCCCCTCCCGCAGGGCGGCGGCCTGACGCCCGATGGAGACTCCCCCGACCACGGTGGCGAGCCGCAGCCGCAGCGCCTCGGCGTAGGGCGTGAGCGCCTCGGCGACCTGCTGCGCCAGTTCCCTGGTGGGGACCAGCACGAGCGCCGGCGGCTCCTTGGGCTGTGCGCGCCGCCCGGCCGTACGGGTCAGCAGGGCCAGACCGAAGGCGAGCGTCTTGCCGGATCCCGTGCGTCCCCGGCCCAGGACGTCCCGGCCCGCGAGGGCGTCCGGCAGCGCGGCGGCCTGGATGGGGTAGGGCACGGCCACACCCTGCTCGTCGAGCGTCCGCAGGATCGGGGCGGGGAGGCCGAAGCGGGCGAAGGACGTCACCGCGGGAGCCTCGCTGGGCGCGACGGACCGGTCGTCGTGCGGCCGGACCGCGCTGCGTGCTGAATCGCTCAAGGAGAGCCTTCCTCGGGGAGGGACCGTACCCGGGAAGGCGCGGCAGGGGGTGCGATCACCGGCCGGGACACCGAGCGGAGCGGTGGACGGCGACGCGGCAAACAGCCGACGGTAGCACGGCGAGCGGCACGGCCCGTGTCCGGCCGGTGGGGGCGGGCGGTGTCAGCCCGGGCGCCCCGTGTCCTCGTCGTTGCCGCTCCCCGGCTCCGCCATCCGCCGGTGGGCCGCGGCCTTGACCCCGTCGGGCAGCACCTTTCCGGCCAGCCCTTGCACCTTGGTCTTCAGGGACCCGGTCACGACCTTCGTGTCACCCCGCACGATGGCCTCGAAGGCCTGCTCGGCGACCTGGGCGGGGTCGTCCTTCTTCATGGTGCCGATCACGGTGTCGTCCGCCATGCCCGCCCGCTCGAAGAAGTCGGTGTCCGTCGGCCCGGGCATGAACGAGGTGACCGTGACACCCGTGTCCTTCACCTCCTCCGCGAGCGCCTGGGCGAAGGACTGCACGAACGACTTGGAGGCGTTGTAGACGGGCTGGAAGGCGCCGGGCATCGTCGAGGCGACGGACGAGGTGAAGGCGAGCCGGCCCGCGTCGCGCGTCACCATGGCCCGCAGCAGCGGCTTGGCCAGCCGCACGGTCGCGGTGACGTTGAGATCGATCACTTCCTGATCGTCGGCGAGGTCGGTGTCGACGAAGGCGCCACCGCGGCCCACGCCCGCGTTGAGGACGGCGACGTCGACGGTCAGCCCGTCGAGTGCGTCCAGCAGCGCGTACCGCCCTTCGGCCGTCCGGAGGTCGGCGCGCACCGCCCGCACCTCCGCGCCCGACTCCCGCAGGGTCCCCGCAGCGGGTTCCAGTCGTTCGTCCTCGGCGTTCACCACCAGGTCGTAGCCGTGGGCCGCGAACTGCCGGGCCAGTTCGTAGCCGATCCCGCTGGACGCCCCGGTGATCAGGGCCAGTGGCCGTGTGTCAGTCATGGCGGACGAGTAGCCCGTACGGCGCGGTTGAAATCGCGCCGTGCCCGTGCTTCCCGTGGCGTGCGCGGCTCACCGCTGGCGGGTACGCCCGGAGGGGCGGTTCGACCGTCGGCGGACGGTGACGAAGGAGGCGAGGACGCCGAGTGCCCAGGCGATGAGGAGAGCACCCCACAGGGGCATGGTGACCAGCGGGATGAGCAGCCGGATCTGCACGTGCGAGCGGTTCTCGAAGATGAAGACCAGGGCGATCGCGGTGATCACGGCGAAGGGGACGAGGCGACGAGCGCCGGGGCCGGACGAGTGGGCCCGGTGGTCCGTGTCCTTGGTGGTCCGGGTCATGAGGTGCCTCTCGGTCGGGTGGCCCCCCTCCCAGCATCCCCATCCGGCACACGGCACGCCACCGAGGTCGGCTGCGGACGGGCGGCCGGCCCCGCGGCGCCCGGGATGATCCGGACGGCGGGTCTCAGTCCCAGACGAACGAGTACGTCGTCCGGGCGGTCCGGTCGACCCGTCGCAGCCGGTCGGCCACGGGCTCGCGCCGGTCCTCGGGCGTCAGCTCCAGCAGGCTGCGCAGGAGGTCACGTGTCCGGCGCAGGACCATCGGGGCTCCGGCGGCGGCATGGACCACGTCGTCGACGGCGAGCCGGACATAGTCGTCCCATCCGGGGACCGGGACACCCACCCGCGTCCGCCCGGTGGAGTCGTGGAACCGTCCCACGTCGAGGTCGCTGCCCGCGAGGCGGACCAGCAGACCCTCGATCCGGTCCAGGGCCTCGACGGCCGTCGCCGGGTCGTTGATCGCCGGGGACAGGGCGCGGAGGGCGATGTCGACGAGCAGTCTGAACGGCAGTCCCGGATCCTGGACGAAGGTCCGCTCCACCCCGGTGGTCAGGGCTGCGCGCACCGCGCTCTCCCCCGCGCCGGCCCCGGTGACCTCGGCGATCACCGTCCCCTCGGACAGGGTCGTGCCCGGGGCGACCTGGAACGCCACCGAGAAGTCGTGCGTGCGGGCCGCTTCGACGAGCGCGGACACATCGATCGTCTGCAGCACGGCGGACGGCCCCGCCCAGCGGATCGGCGTCCCCGAACCGGCCACGAGGGGCGGGGGCGCCGCGTCGGCGGCCCTCGTGAACGGGCGGGCGTAGAGGGTGTCGTACAGCCGATACGCCCGGACGGCGATCGCCGAGAGGGAGTGACCCAGCTGGATGGAGTCGAAGGCCCTCATCTGGAGGGTGCGCATCAGGGCGAGCGCCACCAGCGTGAGGATCATGGCCGCGCCCGGGACGAGAGCGGAGACCTTCCGCTGCGATCCGACGGCCAGGGCCGCGGTGATGCAGAAGACGAACACGCCGATCGTGAAGGCGAAGGTCCGCCACACCACCGGTTCGTGGCGGAACAGGCTGAGCCGGGGCGTGAACGTGCTCGCGGAGAACTGCACGACCAGGAACAGCACCGAGTAGATGATGCTGACCAGGCTGATGACCCCGAACCCCAGGGTGAACAGCACGCTGACCACACGGCCCACGTCCGCCCGGGGCCCGGCGGTGATCAGCGGGGCGAGCAGCCCCAGACCGGCGCCAACGAGCGCGCAGAACAGTTGCGACAGGTTTCTGCGGACCGGGGGTGTCAGCCTGCGGGGCGACAGGAGCCGGTGCTCGCGCGGCCGCGGCCGGGACCCTCCGGGAGAGATGCCTCCAGCGTGTTCGGGCATTCAGCCGTCCTCTGAGACGTCCAAGCATCGGAACATGCCCGGGCTGCTCAGGTGAGACCCGCCCGGCCGCGCGACCATGCCCATTGCAGCACCGGGAGCGCACGAGCGCATGCGGGCCGGTCCGGGGCGGGGACCCCGGACCGGTTCAGAGCCGCTTGGCGCTGCGCAGGGTCTTGGCGTAGTAGCCGTTGCCGTCGAGCCGGGACACGCCGCCGACGTCGCCGATGGTCGGCCCGTTGACCTCCTCCCGGCTCGACACGAAGATCAGGTGACCCTCGGTGTCGTGGCCGAGGACCATGCCGACGTGGTCCAGTCGCTGGCCGGTGCGGGTGTCCAGCTTGAAGAAGGCGAGGTCGCCCGGCTGGAGCTGGTCGATGGCGGCGGGCCGGTCCTTGGCGGAGATGCCGGTGAGCGGCAGGATGTCGACGCCCTGCTTGGAACGGGCCATCCCGTTGGCGGTACGGGGCAGGCCGTTGCCGGAGGTGTCGGAGGACATCAGGGGGTAGCGGGCCCGGTAGCCCAGCACCATGCGGATGAAGCCCGAGCAGTCGATGGACTTGGCCCGCATGGACTCCGGCTGTCCGACGACGCCGTCGCGGAAGGGGTAGGGCACCTGGAGGTAGTCGTAGAAGTCGGACTGCTCCAGTCTGAGGTCGCCGCCCTCGGCCCCGCTGGTGTTGAGCGGACCGAAGTTGGCGTCACCGGCGTAGACGGTGCCCCGCTCGTCCTTCTTCTCCGGTGCGCCCGCCACGTACTGGAAGGCGAACGCGAAGATGTCGTCCTCCTTGCTGTCCTTGTACTCGGCGTACCAGTCCTTGAACCACTTCTTCTCCTGGGCGCCCTTGGCCCAGGGCTCCGGCATCAGCCGCACCCAGTCCGTCGTGCTGACCTTCGATGCGGTGGAGGCCGGCTCCTGGAAGGTGCGGGCCGGGCCGGTCAGCGTCGCGGTGCGCGCGCCGTCCGTGAACACGGCCTCGATCTGCCCGTCGGACCCGCGCAGTACGGATCGCGCCGGGTTCTCCAGCCGGGACCAGGTCGCCTTGCCGGTCTCCTTGGTGCCGGTGCTGCGGCCGCCCTCCAGGACTCCGACGTTGCGCACCTCGGTGACGCCCTGGTCGTCCTGCTTGCGCAGCTCCAGCGTGAGGTAGCCGGAGGTGCCGACGAGCGCCAGCAGCACCGCGCCGGTGACGACGGGCCTCGACTTCTTCTTCCCTGCCATCGTTTGCTCCTCGGTTTTCAGACGGTCGGCATGACGCCGAGCAGCAGGCCGGCGGCGACGACGATGTAGGCCATGAGGGACACGGTGCCGGTGGCCAGCAGCGTGGCCCCCTTGGGCTGGCGCACCATCTGGTAGGCGATCAGGCCCGGCACGATGAAGCCGAGCGTCTGGTTGCCGTACATCAGCGGGAACTCGAGCGAGAGCACGATCATCACCGTGGCCTGGAGCAGCACGCCCAGCAGCACCACCGCGGCGAACAGCCGCTTGCCGTAGAGGATCACGAGCCGCTGCATGATCTTGGTGCCGCCGTAGGTCAGCGCGGTGACGCCCACGACCATCGCCGCGCGCTGGAGGTCTTCGATGAGGGTGAGCGCCAGCCAGCCGGGCGTGATCATGCCGCCGGGCGACAGGTTGGTCGTGAGATAGCACAGCAGCGAGAAGAACAGGCCTATGGCGATGCCCAGGGCGGCCATCTCGGGGGTCAGGGCGGCGGTGGTCAACGGGGTCTCCGGACGAAGGGGTGCGGTGGTCGTGGGCGGGTGGGCGGCGTGCGCGCCACCTCGTGCGCGGGGTCAGGCGCGCGGCTGGTGTCCCTCGCCGTCGTCCGGCCGCGGGCGCGGCCGGCGGCGGTGCGCGTCGGGGTGCGGCCCCTGCGGCCGGGCCGGCGCGCCGAACCAGCCGGAGCCCTGCGCGTCCTGCGCCCGTCCGCCGTCGGCGGCGCCGTGCGCGCCGGGGCCGTAGCTCCGCTCCGGGGTGGGGGGCGCGACCTGACCGTGGTGCTGCGCCGGAGGGTACGGCGACGCCGTCGGGCCGTGGCCCTGCGCGGCGCCGTACGCTCCGCCTCCTGCGGCGTGGCCGTCCCCGTACTGCCATGACGCCCCGTCGTGGGCGGGCGCGGACGGGGCACCGTGCCGACCCGCCGTCCCTGCGTATGTGTGCGCGGTGTCGCCGTACGACGCCGTCGGCTGCGCGGGGATGCGGATCACCGGGATCTCCTGGGTCTGCGACGCCTGGTACCGCTCCTCGTACGCGGTGGGATACGAGGCGAACGGGTCCAGGCGCTGTGCCTGCTGCGGGGCGCTGGCGACCGCCTCCGGGGCCTCCTCCACCGCGCTCTCGTCGGCCGGGAGTTCGGCCAGGTACTCCAGCAGTTCCTCGCCCTGCCCGTGGATGTTGCCGATGGCGACCAGGGAGGAGCCGTCGGACATCCGGCCGAGCAGGGTCGGCATGAACTCCTCGGCCGAGCGCCGCTCGCCGCCGAGGTCGACCGCGCGGTCGCGCCAGTCGGCGGGGATGGCGTCGATGGCGCTCTTGGCCGGGTGGCCGATGACGAAGACGTTGTCCGGCTGGAGGTCGGGGATGATCTCGCCCATCTGCCCGTTGCGCTCCACCCGGTCGGGGCGGCAGTTGATGACGACGTTCAGCGGGCGGCGGATCGCTCCGAGGTCGAGCAGCTGGTTGATGTTCATCAGCGTCGACTCCGGGTCGTTGGCCGCGAAGACGTTGGCGAAGGCGAGCCGCTTGCCGTCGGGCGCGACGTACCGTTCCACCGAGAGCACGCCCGGGTCCGGCGGGGCGTCGTACATGCCCTGGAGCGCGACCGTGCGCTCGACGCCGAGCAGGTCGGCCACGACCAGGGCGATCGCCACGTTCTCCTTGAAGGTGAACCAGCTGAAGCCGCGCAGCTCCTCGTCGGTGACCGTCTCCGGGTCGGCGTAGATCAACTCGCAGTTCCGGGCGTCGGCCTCCTCCTGGAGGATGTGGAAGCGCTCCTTCTCGGCCGTGACGCAGATGCCGTTCTCCGGCATCGAGCGGCACAGCGAGCGCGCGACGTCGTCCAGGGTCGGTCCCATCTCGGCGAGGTGGTCCTCGCGGACGTTGCACAGCACGCCGATCGTGGAGCGGATCAGCTTGCTCTGGTTGACCTCCTGGAGCGCCGGCATGACGGCCATGCACTCGATGACGAGCGCGTCGGGGCGGTAGGTGGCGGCCCGGCGGACGATGCCGATCTGCTCGACGACGTTGGCGATGCCGAACTTGCGGTAGACCGGCTCCTCCGTGGCGTCGGGGTGGATGAAGCGCGCCGCGGTGCCGGTCGTCTTGGCCACGGTGACCAGGTCACCGCCGCGCAGGGCGCCGGCGCACAGCCGGGTGATGGACGACTTGCCGCGGATGCCGTTGACCAGCACCCGCGAGAGGATGGTGTGCAGGGCGGCGTAGTGCCTGCGCTGTTCGACGACGCCTGCGACGAACAGGCAGATCCCGCCGGCGAGCAGGACGAAGTAGAGGTAGAGCACAGCCGGTCACCTTCCTCGGGCGTCGAGCCGGGGCTCGGCACTGCGGCGGGCCTGGTTCTGCCTGCGGGCCTGCAACTGCTGGCGGACCAGTTCGAGGCTGCGGACGACGGCCCCCACCTCGTCGTGATAGCGGGGGTAGAGCACGGTCTTGAGGTCGCCGTCGGCCAGCTTCTCGGCGCTGTCGGCGAGGGCGCGCAGGGGGCGGACGACGACCAGGTGGATCCAGCCCAGGCAGACCACGATCAGGGCGAGCCCGAGCATCCCGGCGAGCACGCTGCGGTCCTCGCGCTCGTACGGGGTGATCTCGAAGTGCTTGGCGTTCTGCCAGCTGACGACGGTCCAGCCGATGTCCGCGGCCACGCCGCCGCCGGAGAAGGGCGCGGCGGCGGCGACGGTGACGGCACGTCCTTCACGGATGAGCAGCCCGTTCTCCACGGGGCCCGCGCCGACCTTGACCCCGCCGGCCCGTACGAGGTCGGTGAGGGAGTCGCGCGGCAGGTCCTCGAAGGCGAGGAAGCCGTCGCTGGCGGCGAGGGTCCTGGCCTCGGCGTCGACGACCCGGACCTCGCCGAGTCCGGGCCGGGCGAGCAGCGAGTTGAGGAACTCCACCCGGATCTCGCCGACGAGCGTCAGGCCCTTGTGCTCGGGCAGGGGTGCCCCGGCCTGGACGACGGGCTTCTTGCCGCCTTCGCCGGTGACGCGGACGAGCGGGGCGTCCTGGCCCTTCGTCCCGGCGTCCGCGTCCCAGCCGCCGTGCGGCTCGGCTCCGGCGCGCGCGACGACGTCACCGCCGGGGTCGACGACGTACAGGGAGCCGTAGCGGGTGTGCTTGCGCACGGCGTCGTCGAGCACGTCGGTGGTGGCGTCGGGGTCGTCCGGGTCGATGAGGCGGGTCATGGAGGTGAGGTCGGCCTGGGCCTCGTTCAGGGCGCGGCGGACCCGGTCGGCGACGAGGTCGGTGCGGTCGCGCTGGTCGTTGACCATGGTGCTGGGCACGCTCACCGAGGCGTCCGTGCGGTTGAGCAGCAGGCCCACCGGCACGCACCACAGGAGCAGCAGGACGGCCGTGACGGCCAGCGACACCCGCAGTCCGAACCGGCCCCGGCGGCCCTTGCCGCCGGCGGCGGGACCGGTGCCGGTGCCGGTGCCGGTGCCGGACAGCTGTCCGCGCAGCCGTTCCAGGGCGGCGCCGACCCGGGCGGCCTCGCCCCAGCGGGGCACGGCGACGGGCCGGGTCAGGTCACCGCGGGCCAGGCGGCGGGACTCCAGGAACAGCGCGAGCAGGGGCCGCTGCACGGCCCGCCAGAGCAGGGCCGCGGCGAGCAGGCCGACGACCACGAGGACGCCGGCCGCGACCAGCCCGTACAGTTCCCGCTCCTGCCCGACGGCCTGTTCCTGCACGACGGGCAGCATGGCCACCACGGTCAGTCCGAGTCCCGCGCCGACGCTGCGGCGCTGCTCGGGGTCGGCGGAGGCGAGGGAGGCGTAACCGGCCGTGGCGACCCGGCCGTTGTAGGAGTCGCCCAGCAGGGTGCCGCTGACGCCGGGGTACCCGTGGGAGCCGGGCTCGCGGGCGCTGACAGGGTTCTGCTCGGTCCTGGCGGCGGCCTGCTCCGACAGCCGGCTCATCTGCTTCTGCAGGAAGGTCAGCTCGTCGCGTTCGGCGTCCGAGTTGAGCGCCTCGGCCTGCTCGAAGCCTTCCGTGGCGAGGACTTCGCCGCCGCGGGCGACGACGGCCATCGAGCGGAACGGGCCCAGGTTGATGGCGGGCACGGACAGGCTGTTGGAGGCGACGAGCAGCTGCTGCGGTCCGTCCTTCCGGTCCAGCAGGGCCATGGTCATCAGCCGTACGTCGCCGGTCTCCAGCCGCACCATGCGCGGGGTCAGGGCGTGCCGGCCGGTGAGGACCTCCTTGTCCAGCCAGCCCAGAGGAATCGTTTCACCTCTGGCTGCCAGGACCTTGCCGCTCTCCAGGTCCAGCACGGTGGTGCCGGTCCACTTCTGGTAGGTCCGGCTCAGGTCGGACAGCACGCGCTCGGGATCGGCGGGCTTGCCGTCGTTCAGCACGGCCGCGGTGCGGTCCAGGTCGGTGACCCGCTCGTCGATGGACGCGCGCAGGGCGATCGCGCCGTCCTCCGCGAAGTGCTGCTGCGAGTTCAGCACCGCCTTGGGCACGGCGGGCTCACCGGCCGGGCCGAGCACCTTGGCGGTCAGCCCGGCCAGGGCGATGATCAGCAGGCACAGCAACGCGATCGGCGGGCGTACGCCGCCCAGCAGCGGCATGTCCGCGCGTCTGCGCAAGCGCCTCCGGCCGCCCCGTCCGGGACGCGGCGCGCCTTGGGTTGAAGTCACCGGTGGTTTCCTTCGCCTCTTCACTACTCGGGCGCTCGCGGGAGCCACCGCTGACGCGGAGGGTGAGACGCCGTCGCCTTAAATGACCTTCGACACGCGCGAGGGTTGGGTTCCTCGCTCAACATCCGCCTGTGTCGCTGGTCACGTCCCCAGGGAGAGCTGCCGGAGACCGTCGCCGCCGGGGGCGCCCCGGTTGTAGAGGAAACCGCGGGTGCGGTCGGCCGCCAGCCGGTAGCGGGCGAGCCGCTCCTCGGACAGGTCACCCGGGTCGTCCAGGGCCGCCTGCACGTCCACCACCCGGTGGTCGGCGACCGCACCCTCGGGTGCCTTCTCCCCCGCCTCCAGCTCCGGCGGGATGTCGACCAGCGTGGTCCGGTAGCGGGCGCTGACGTTCCAGCCGTCGGCCGTCTCCTTGAACTCGAACCAGCCGATCGCGCCCTCCTCGGTGAGGCCGGTCGGCGAGGAGTGCCGGGCCACCTGGTTGCCGAGGCTGTAGGCGATCCAGGTGCCGTTGACCTTCTGGATGGGCTGCACCACGTGGGAGTGGTGGCCGATCACCAGGTCGACCCCGGTCTCCTTGGTGATCCGCTCGGCGAGCTCCAGCTGCGGCACACTCGGTTCGTTGTAGTGCTCCAGGCCCCAGTGGACCGTGAGGATGACGACCTCGGCGCCCTTCTGCCGGGCCCGGCTCTCGGCCTTCGCGATGGCGTCGGTGCTCAGCCGGTTGAAGGCCCAGCGCTCCTTCTCGGGCGTGGGGTTGAGGAAGGACTCCCAGGAAAAGGCGAGGTGGGCGACCTTGACGCCGTTGACGTCGCGGATGTTGATCTGCTTCGCTTCCTCGGGCGTGCGCGCGGACCCGGTGTGGCCGAGGCCCACCTCGTCCATCGCGTCCAGGGTGCGCTTCACGGCCTTGAGGCCGTGGTCGTAGGTGTGATTGGAGGCCGTCGAGCAGGTGTCGTACCCCACGTCCTTGAGGGACGTGAGGATCTGCGGCGGAACGAGGAACTCGGGGTACCCCTCGAAGGGGCCCTTCGGAGTGCCGACCGGCGTCTCCATGTGACAGATGGCCAGATCGGCCTTGCTGACGACCGGCTTCACCCCGGCCATCAGCGGTCCGAAGTCCAGCCCCGCCCGGCCCTTGCCGGTCCTCTCGGCGTCCTTGGCCGCCTGTTCGACCAGCTCGGGGTGGATGAGCACATCGCCGGCGGCGGCGACGGTGAAGGAGCGGCCGCCCGGCTTCACCTGGGCCCCGGACGGCTCGGAGGTGCAGGAGGCGACGAGGCCTGCCAAAGCACCCAGAACCGCCACCGAGCGACCTATACGGAGAGACTTACGGAATGTCACCGCGACATACTCACACGTCACGCACACCCCAATCGATCTCTACCATCACAAGAACATCACGTTTCGCTCGCATTTTCGCCCCGGTGGTTTTGATCCTGACGTTGGGAGCATGCGACTCCGCTTCGTCCGACCGCGCGGAACCCTCGGCTCCGCGCGCTCGGGAGCTCGTCGACCTCCGCAGCCGGATCCTGGACTACACCGCCGGGTTCGAGCCCGGCGCCGCCTACACGCCGCCCGGGGACGACGAGCGTGCCCGGCTCGCGGAGGGCGTGGGGCGCCTGCTCGACGGGGACGCCGCGGCGGCGCAGCGCCTGCTCGCCCCGCTCGGCCTCGCCGTCACCCGTCTCACCGACACCGACTCCGGGCGCCGCTACGACGAGATCGCCGCCGCCCGGTCCGCCGGGGACGCCGCGAGCTGGGGCCGCCTGTACGTGACCGCGGACTCGGCGCTGCGCTGGAACGTGCAGGTACCGCACCCCGTGTCCGACCGGGCCACCGAGGAGCTGGGCGTCCGGCTGCTGGAGGAGGAGCCGTCCGGTGCGCTGGTCCTGGCCGGTGCGCACCGCCGGGCCGGCCGCGCGGGTGAGGCGGACGTCGCGCACAGCGAGGACAGCGCCTTCCACACGGTCGTCGACGAGTTGCAGAAGCGCGGCGTGCCGGGCCTCCAGTTGCACGGCTTCGCGCAGACCTCCGATCGCCCGTACGAGGCCATCGTCTCCGGGGGCGCGGCCCAGAAGGCGTCCGGCGAGGCCTCGGCACTGGCGGACCGGCTGGAGGCGGACGGTCTGCGGGTGTGCCGCGGCTGGTCGGCACGGTGTCCGCTGGAGGGCACCCGGAACGTCCAGGGCCGCTCGGCCGAACGCCGCCACGCCCCCTTCCTGCACGTGGAGCTGTCACCCGACGCCCGCGACGACGGCCCGGACGCCGACGAGACGGCCCGGGCACTCGCCGACCTGCTGAGCACGTGGTCCCGGGACTGAGGCCGGCGGAGCCGGGCCTTCGCCGTCCCCGCACCGCCGACAGCGGTCGAGGCGGCTTCCCCGGCCGGGCCGGGTCGCAGTGAGTGGCGGTGGGCCGCGCCGGGGGTGAAGCTTGATGTGACGCTCTCGCCACCAGGACCGCACGGGGCGCCGGCGCACCGGGGTGACTCGATGCGCGCGATGGGGGAACCGGAAGAGAAGCCCCGACCCACGAGCGGCAACCGGGTGCCCGGACGCCCGGCTCCCTCACCGGAAGAGAGACCACGATGGCGCACGAAGACGACGGCGGGCAGGCCGTGCCGAACACGCCGGGCCTGCGCACCGACGACGGCGGCGTCACGCGCCGCCGTCCGCTGCGCGAGCGGCACGTCGAGGAGACGGTCGAGCTCGCGGTGCCGGTCCGTACGGCCTACAACCAGTGGACGCAGTTCAAGACCTTCCCGCGCTTCTCGGCCGTGGTGCGCGACGTCGAGCAGCTCCGGCCCACCGTCACGGCGTGGACCCTCGGCTACGGTCCCCTGCGCCACCGCTTCGCGGTCGAGATCGTGGAGCAGGACCCCGACTCCTACCTGGCCTGGCGGGGGCTGGAGCAGCACCCCACCCATCAGGGCGAGGTCGAGTTCAGGCCGACGGAGTCCGGCGGCACCGCGCTCACGGTCCGGATGTTCCTCGACCCCCCGGGGGCCGCGCGGGTCCTCGGACGGTCCCCCCGGGTGGCCGGCGTGGCCGCCCGGCTGGTGCGCGGGGAACTGCGGCGCTTCAAGGACTTCATCGAGGGACTGGGCCAGGAAGGCGGCGCCTGGCGCGGCACCATCCGCAACGGCCGCGTCCAGCACGACACCCCGGAACCGCCCCGGAGCCGTGTCGCCCAGTGGCCCGTCGGCTGACCCGCGTACCGGACACGGCGAGAGAAAGGCGCACAGCGATGCAGAACCCGCCCGGTGAGGAGCGCGAGACCTCCCTCTCCGTGACACCGCCGAAGAAGTGGGCGGCCGGAGTTCCCGCGGTCGTGCACGCACTGGAGTACTCCCTGGAGCAGACCTCCCCGCGCAAGACCGGGGTGGACCTGCTGACCATGAACCAGGTGGGCGGGATCGACTGCCCCGGCTGCGCGTGGGCGGACCCCGCCCCGGGCCGGCGCCATCGCAACGAGTACTGCGAGAACGGCGCGAAGCACATCAACGACGAGGCCACCAGGCGCCGGATCACCGCCGACTTCTTCCGCGAGCACAGCGTGAGCGATCTGGCCGCCCGGTCCGACAAATGGCTCAACCAGCAGGGCCGGCTCACCGAGCCGATGATCAAGCGGCCCGGGTCGGACCACTACGAGCCCATCGGCTGGAGCGACGCCCTGGGGGTCCTCGCGCAGGAGCTGCGGGGACTGGACTCGCCCGACGAGGCCGTCTTCTACACCTCCGGCCGCGCCAGCAACGAGGCGGCGTTCGTCTTCCAGCTCTTCGCCCGGGCCTTCGGCACCAACAACCTGCCCGACTGCAGCAACATGTGCCACGAGTCCAGCGGCTTCGCCCTGAGCGAGACCCTGGGCGTCGGCAAGGGCACCGTGAGCCTGGAGGACCTCCACCACGCGGACCTGATCTTCCTGGTCGGCCAGAACCCGGGCAGCAACCACCCGCGGCAGCTCAGCGCCCTGGAGGAGGCCAAGCGCAACGGCGGCCGCATCGTGGCGGTGAACCCGCTGCCGGAAGCGGGACTGCGGCGCTTCAAGAACCCGCAGAAGCCCAGCGGGATCGTCGGACGCGGCACGCAGATCGCCGACGCCTTCCTGCACATCAAGCCGGGTGGCGACCTCGCCCTGTTCCAGGCCCTGAACCTGCTGCTGCTGGAGGCGGAGGACGCCCGTCCCGGCACGGTCCTCGACCACGACTTCATCAAGGCCCACACCGCGGGCTTCGAGGAGTTCGCCCGGCACGCCCGGAACGTCGACTGGGACGACGTGCACGCGGCGACGGGACTGACCCGTGAGGAGATCGAGAAGGTCCGCGACGAGGTCCTGAGGAGCGAACGCGTCATCGTCTGCTGGGCGATGGGCATCACCCAGCACAAGCACGGCGTGCCCACCATCCGGGAGATCGTCAACTTCCTCCTGCTGCGCGGCAACCTGGGACGTGCCGGAACCGGTGCGTGCCCGGTGCGCGGCCACAGCAACGTCCAGGGCGACCGCACCATGGGCATCTGGGAGCAGATGCCGGACACCTTCCTGGACGCCCTGCAGCAGGAGTTCGGCTTCGACCCGCCGCGCGCGCACGGCCTGGACTCGGTGAACTCGATCAAGGCGATGCTCCAGGGCCGCGTCAAGGTCTTCCTCGCCCTGGCCGGCAACTTCGTGCGCGCCGCGCCCGACAGCGAGGTCACCGAGAAGGCGATGCGCTCGTGCCGGCTGACCGCCCACATCTCCACCAAGCTGAACCGCTCGCACACCGTCTGCGGCGACACCGCACTGATCCTGCCGACCCTGGGACGCACCGAGCGCGACGTCCAAGCCGACGGCGAGCAGTTCGTCACCGTGGAGAACTCCATGAGCGAGGTGCACACGTCGCAGGGACGGCTCGAACCGGCCTCACGCATGCTGCTGAGCGAGGTCGCCATCCTGTGCCGGCTCGCCCGGCTGACCCTCGACGGCACGGCGGACATCCCCTGGGCCAAGTTCGAGGGCGACTACCACACCATTCGGGACAGCATCTCCCGGATCGTGCCGGGCTTCCACGACTTCAACGCCCGGGTGACCCGCCCGGGAGGCTTCCAGCTGCCCAACCCGGTCAACGAGGGCGTGTTCAAGACCAAGGTCGACAAGGCCCTGTTCACCTGCAACGAGCCGGTGGTCCCCCGGGCCCCCGAAGGGCACCTGCTGCTCCAGACGCTGCGCTCGCACGACCAGTGGAACACCGTCCCCTACACCGACAACGACCGGTACCGCGGCATCCACGGCAGTCGCCACGTCGTCCTCGTCAACCCGGCCGACCTGCGTGAACTGGGTCTCGCCCAGGGCGACAAGGTGGACCTGGTGAGCGTCTGGGAGGACGGCTCCGAGCGCCGGGCCGAGAACTTCGAGGTCGTGCCCTACCCGGCCGCCAAGGGCTCGGCCGCCGCCTACTACCCGGAGACGAACGTCCTGGTGCCGCTCGACAGTGTCGCCGACATCAGCAACCAGCCCACGTCGAAGGGCATCGTGGTCCGCCTCGAACCGGCGAGCGACCGGAGCAGGTCCGCACCGGTCTGACCCGAGTCCGGCATCCGGGCGTTCGCCGTCACGGAACGGTGCCCTGCACGGTGGTGCGGGTGTTGCGCAGGGCCAGGAAGCAACGCCCCCCGAGGGCCCACCGGTCGACGGCGGCCCACCCGGCGGCACGTGCTGCGTCGTGCAGGGCGGCGGCGCCCAGGCGCGCCCACGGGAAGGGCCGGCCGTGCCGGCCCCGGGCGTCCTCGATCCGCACCAGCAGCCGTTCGTCGACGTCCCGGCCGAGCGCTTCGGCGAGGAGGAGCCCGCCGGGAGCCGTGACCCGGCCGATCCGGGCCAGCAGCGTGACCGGGTCGCCGGCGATCCCCGCGTTGCCGTCCAGGAGCAGGGCCGTGGACCACCGTCCCTCTCCGGGCACGCGCTCGAAGACGGAACGCCGTACGGCCGCGCCGCCCAGCCGGCGGGTGCGGGCCACGGCGGCGGGGCTCACGTCGATGCCGAGTGCCGGTACGCCCCGCCCGGCGAGAGCGGCCACGAGCCGCCCGGGCCCGCAGCCGACGTCCAGGACGGGACCTCGGCAGCGGCGCAGGACGCTCAGGTCCGCCGCGTCCGGTGGTGCGCACCAGCGTTCGACGTCCAGCGGCAGCAGGCGCTCCCGGCCGGCGGCGGCGTCGGTGAGGGAGCGCAGGAAGAGCGGGCCCCGGCCGGCGCGGAGGGCGGCGTCGTAGGGGTCGTCGATCCACGGCCGGCGCTGTGCCGGGGGGACGGTGCTCAGCGCCCTCGGGGGTGCCTGCCCGGCGCGGGGAGCCGGACGTCCGGGGCGCAGGGGCGGGGCGTCCGGGCCGGTCACCGGACGGCCCGGGGCAGCGCGCGCAGCGCCGCGGCGAAGTGCGAGTCCGGGGAACAGAGGGTGGCGACGTGACGGGCGTCCTCGGCGGTGTCGACGTCCCGCAGCACGGGCAGGTCCCGTACGACGAGGCCGGCGTCGAGGAGACGTCGCCGCTGGCGGGCCCCGGTGTGGGGCGTGGACATGGGCACTCCCCTGACCAGGTGATCGGCCCGCGCCGGCGTCCTGAGCCCCAGGGCCCAGAAGCCGCCGTCGGCCGCCGGTCCGAACCAGGCGTCGGTGCTGTCCCAGGTGATGCGGGTGAGCAGGTCGGACGTCAGCTGGGGTGTGTCCATACCCACCAGGACCGCCGGACCGGACCGGCATCCGCTGAACGCGGCGGCGATCCGCTCGTCCAGAGGTCCGCGGGCCTGCGGGACGACGTCGAAACCGGCCGGCAGCCACGGTCCCGGCGCGCCGTCGAGAACGAGCACCCGGCGCGCCGCGGGGACGCCGGCGAGCGTGCGCAAGGTGTCGGCCAGCGCCGCCTCGGCCAACGCGGCGGCCTGTGCGGGGCTGAACGCCGGGGTGAGCCGTGTCTTGACGCGGCCCGGCAGGGGCTCCTTGGCGATCACCAGCAGGGTCGGCGGATTCACCGTGCGCCTCCCCCGTCGCGCGCCGTGACCGCCGCAGGGTCTTCGTCCAGGACGCGGCGCATGTCCCGGACGGCCTGCCAGGTGCCGCGCCAGGTTCCGGTGACCTTGGAGCGCCCGGTGCGCGGGTGGTACGGGACGTCCGTCTCCCGCACGCGCCAGCCGGCGTCGGCCGCGCGGACCACCATCTGGAGGGGGTATCCGGAGCGCCGGTCGGTCAGGTCCAGCGCCAGCAGGTCGCGGCGGCGGGCCGCGCGCAGGGGGCCCAGGTCGTGCAGGGGCAGGCCGGTGCGGCGGCGGATCAGGCGGGCGAGCTCGGCGTTGGCCAGGCGGGCGTGCGGGGGCCAGGCGCGGAAGGTGGTGGGGCGCCGCCGTCCGAGGACCAGGTCGGCGCTGCCCGCGGTCAGCGGGGCGACGAGCTCGGGCAGCAGGGCCGGGTCGAGGGAGGCGTCGCAGTCGCAGAAGCAGACGATGTCGGCCGTGGCCGCGGCCAGCCCGGCGTGGCAGGCGGCGCCGAACCCGCGGAGTGGTTCGCCGACCACGTGCGCTCCGTGGGCCCGGGCGGTCTCGGCGGAGCGGTCGGTACTGCCGTTGTCGACCACGATCGCGCGCCAGTTGCGGGGGATCCGGCTCAGCACCCAGGGCAGGGCCGCCGCTTCGTCCAGGCAGGGCAGCACCACGTCGACAGGGGCGGGGGAGGTCGGGGATTCGTCGATCACGTGACTCACCCTACGAACGCAAAAGGGGCATAAAGGATCTCGGGGCCTTACGGATCGCTGACGTCCGCGCCCTGCTTACCGTTTGCTGACGTCTGCGCCCGGCCCGCGGCACGGCCGGCCGATCCGGTGCCAGACTCGTAGCCGTGAAACGTGTACTGGTCGTCGACGACGACCCGACCATCGTGGAAGTCGTCGCCTCGTACCTGACCCAGGCCGGCCTGGCCGTCACCGCGGCCACGGACGGTCCGGCAGCGGTCGCGGCCGTCTCCGCCGAACTGCCGGACCTGGTGGTGCTCGATCTGATGCTGCCCGGCATGGACGGCTTCGAGGTGTGCCGCCGTATCCGCGGGCGCGGCCCGGTGCCCGTCATCATGCTGACCGCGCGCGGTGACGAGGAGGACCGCATCCTCGGCCTGGAGATCGGGGCGGACGACTACGTCACCAAACCCTTCAGCCCCCGTGAACTCGTCCTGCGCGTGCAGTCCGTACTGCGCAGGGCCGCG
The DNA here is from genome assembly GCF_044328425.1 of Streptomyces sp. NPDC017943. Taxonomy (NCBI): domain Bacteria; kingdom Bacillati; phylum Actinomycetota; class Actinomycetes; order Kitasatosporales; family Streptomycetaceae; genus Streptomyces; species Streptomyces sp. NPDC017943. The sequence goes on from NZ_JBIRHH010000002.1 coordinate 115,973, forward strand.
ACCGCGCACACCGCGGGCCGTGACGGTGGCCCCGCCCACGAGATGCGCGCCGGTGCGCTCGTCCTGGATCCGTCGGCTCGCCGCGCCCGACTGCGAGGGCGTGAACTCCCCCTGACTTTGCGCGAGTTCGACCTGCTGGAGTACTTCCTGCGCCATCCCGGGCAGGCCACGAGCCGCGAGGACCTCATGCACCGCGTGTGGGGATGGGAGTTCGGGGACCTGTCCACGGTCACCGTCCATGTGCGGCGGCTGCGGGCGAAGATCGAGGACGATCCGGCACGGCCGCGGCTGATCAGCACCGTGTGGGGCGTCGGCTACCGCTTCGACGCGGATCCGGCGGGAGGAGCTCACGATGTGGCGTGACACGTTGCTGATCGTCCTGTACGCGACGATCGGCGCGGTCGGCGCCGGTGTGCTGGGCACGGTGGTGCTGCGGCTGCTGCGCCACCGGTCCCTGACGGTGTCGCTCGCCGTCGTCGCCGGTGTCACGGTCGTGGCGATGCTCGCCGGAACGATGCTCGTGGCCTGGGCGATGCTGCTGTCCGACCACGACCTGTGGGTCGTGACGACGGTCTGCTCGATCGCCGCCGTCGTCTCGCTGATCGTCGCCCTCGTCCTGGGGCGGAGTGTCGTGCGCGGCAGCCGGGCGCTGGCACGGGCCACCCGCACGCTCGGTGAGGAGGGCGTCTTCACCCCGCCGGCTGCCGCGCCCACCGCGGAACTCGCCGAACTGGGCCGGGAACTGGCCGAGACCAGCGCGAGGCTCCGCGCCTCGCGGGAACGGGAACGCGCCCTGGAGGAGTCCCGCCGTGAGCTGGTCGCCTGGATCTCGCACGATCTGCGCACCCCGCTGGCGGGTCTCCAGGCGATGACCGAGGCGCTGGAGGACCAGATGGTCGCCGACCCGCACGTGTACCACGCCCGGATGCGCGCGGAGGTGGGGCGCCTGAGCGAGATGGTCGGCGACCTCTTCGAGCTCTCCCGCATCCAGGCCGGGGTGCTGACGCTGAGCACGACCCGGATGTCGGTGTACGACCTCGTCGACGACGCGCTGGCCGGCGCGGGCGCCCTGGCCGAGGAGCACGGGGTGCGGCTGGTGGGCGACGGCGTCGAGCCGGTTCCCGTCGAGGTGGACGGCCGTGAGATGACCCGGGTGCTGACCAATCTCCTGGTCAACGCGATCCACCGCACCCCGGCCGACGGCACGGTCGCCGTCTCCGCCAGGCGGGAGTCCGGTGACGTCGTCCTGGCGGTGACCGATGCCTGCGGCGGGATCCCGGCCGAGGATCTGCCCCGGGTCTTCGACACCGGCTGGCGGGGAACCGACGCCCGTACGCCCCCGGCCGGGGCGGGGCTCGGGCTCGCCATCGTGCGCGGCATCGTCGAGGCCCATCGCGGTCGCGCGGCGGTGCACAACGTCCCCGGCGGCTGCCGCTTCGAGGTGCGTCTGCCCGCCACCGCCTGAGGGCGCGCCGCCACCGCCCGACCGGGGGCGGCGGTGCCGTGGCCCGGTCGACCGGGGGCGGCGCTGCCGTGGCCCGGTCGACCGGTCAGTCGCCCCGCAGCGGTGCGGTGGCGAACTCGGTCATCCCCTGGGTGAACGGCACGTGCGGCGTCCACCGCAGTTCCTCGCGCAGCCGCCGTGAGGAGGCGGTGATGTGCCGGACGTCGCCCAGCCGGTACTCGCCCGTCACCACGGGCGGGATCCCGCCGCGGGCGGCGGCGAGAGCGGCGGCGGCCTCACCCACCGTGTGCGGCTCTCCGCTGCCGACGTTGTACGCCCGCGCCGTACCCGCCGGGAGAGAGCGCAGTCCCGTGAGGGCCGCCAGGTTCGCCGCGGCGACGTCCCGGACGTGGACGAAGTCCCGCAGCTGACCGCCGTCCTCGAACACGCGCGGCGGCTCTCCCCTCTCCAGCGCGGACCGGAACAGCGAGGCCACCCCCGCGTAGGGCGTGTCCCGGGGCATGCCCGGTCCGTACACGTTGTGGTAGCGCAAGGCGGCCACCCGTCCGCCGGTCGCCCGGGCCCAGGAGGCGGCGAGGTGCTCCTGGGCCAGCTTGGTCGCCGCGTAGACGTTGCGCGGGTCGGTGGGAGCGTCCTCGGTGACCGGGCCGGGGGCGAGCCGGTCACCGCACCGCGGGCAGGGCGGTTCGAACCGGCCCGCCTCCAGGTCGCCCACCACCCGGGGGCCCGGCCGGACGTGGCCGTGGCGCGGGCAGGTGTAGTGGCCTTCGCCGTAGACGACCATGGAACCGGCCAGGACCAGGTGCGCGACGCCGGCCGCGGCCATCCCGGCCAGGAGGACGGCCGTGCCGAGATCGTTGCAGGCGACGTAGTCCGGGGCGTCGGAGAGGTCCTTGCCCAGCCCGACCATCGCGGCCTGGTGCAGGACGGCGTCCACTCCGGCGAGCGCGTCCGCGACGGCCCCCGCGTCGCGGACGTCGGCGCGGCGGAAGTCGACTCCGTCGGGGACCGCCGGCGGAACGTGGTGGGCGGCGGGGAGCAGGGCGTCGAGCACCCGCACCTCGTCGCCGTTGCGCAGCAGAGCGTCGACGATGTGCGAGCCGATGAAGCCCGCGCCTCCGGTGACCAGGATGTTCATGCCCGCGACCGTACGGCTGCGGGGAGCCGCGCGGGGTGCGTCGGCCCGGTGCGTCAGGAGTTCGTAAGGCTTGTGCCGCCGGCGCCCGTGCGTCGCGGCCTCCGTCGGCCGCGGCGCACCCTGCGGACGGCAACGAGCACCGCGGTCACCACGGCCACGCTCAGCAGGGTGAGCAGCCAGTTGCGCGGGTAGTCCAGCGGGAGCACGGAGGGGTTGCCGCGGGGCCCGGGGCGCAGCAGGGGCGGCAGGGCGACCGCGGTCAGCGCGCCGGCCACCAGCAGGCCGCCCCGGACGGCCCCGCGGGCCGCGCCGCGCACCGCGATCATGCCGATCAGCAGCACCGCGGGCGCGATCAGAGCGTCGTGCAGCAGCACGGCACCCCCCAGCCACACCACCACGCCGGACAGGTCACGCACCTCCAGCAGCAGGGACACACCCGTCCCCAGCAGGGCCAGGCCGAGCAGGCCGGTGAGGAGCCGCAGCAGTCGCGTCGTCATGCCTCCAGCACCTCCAGCCGGGCGACCCACTTGGTCTGGAGGACGCCCGGCCGGTTCGGTGCGATCAAACGCGCCGGGAAGCCGTGGTCGGGGGCGAGTTCCTCACCGTCGAGGCGCAGGGCGAGCAGGGTCAGCGGATCGCGCGCGTGCGCGACGTCCAGCTCGGACACCCGGTACCCCCCACGGGTCTGCAGGGAGATCACGCGGACGCGGGCGTGGGCGGGCGCACCCGCCCGTTCCAGCAGGTCGGCGATCCGCACACCGCCCCAGTGCGCCGACTTGCTCCAGCCTTCCACGCATGCGATGGGCAACTCGGCCTCGTACTGCGGCAGTCCGCGCAGCTCGGACAGGGTCAGGACGAAGGGGCGGGGACCGACGACCGTGAGCCGGTAGCCGTCCGCGGCGACCGTCCCGACGCCGGCCGCCGCGGCCGTCCGGTTGACCGGCAGTCCTTGCAGGCCCTTGTCCGGGTGACGCGGAGCGAGAAGGTCGAGGCCCTTGAGGGGTGTGAAGGACTGACCGACGGTCGTCACCGTCACCGCGCCGGCCGCCAGCCCCACGGCGGTCAGCAACGAGCGCCGGTCCCAGGCGTCCTGAGCGGGAAGAGCGAGCGTGTCGGCCGACCGCCGCCTCCAATGGTCCCTGATCTGCGGTGCCTTGACCGCGATGTGCAGGACCAGGGATCCGGTGACCACCCAGGCCAGGGCGTAGTGCACGGGGACGAACGAGAACGGCCACGGGTACCACTGGGCCGTGTTGAGCAGTCCGGTCCCCACCTCCAGAACAGCAGCGCCCACCAGCAGTCCGACCGACAGGCGTTCCAGCCCGTGGCGCGCCGAACGCACGGGCGGCCGGACGAACAGCCTCGGGTACACGGTCCACAGCTTGGCGAGCAGCAGGGGAACGGCGGCGATGCCCGAGGCGACGTGGAGGCCCTGGGTGAGCCGGTACCCCCAGACGGGACGGCTGGGGAAGCCGGGCAGCCACGCCGGAGGGTGCTGCATGAGGTGACTGATCAGCCCGGTGCCGAAGCACAGCACGAAGGCGGCCCCGAGCCAGCGGCCGATCACGGTCGCCGTACGGGGGTCGTGGAGCCTGCCGTCGAACCGGGGTGGGAGCAAGCGTGGTCTCATGCCTCCCATCCCACTGCCTGTGCGCGGGCGCCGGAACGGGCAAATCCTTACGGGGCGGGGACGTCTGCGCCCGGCGCGGCGACGGGCGGACGGGTACCGGACGGGTGTCTTACGGACCTCTGACGTCTGCCGGTGTGCACGCCCGGTGCGGCACACCTCGATCTAGCGTGGCGCCGGTGAACCGCGCCTCTCTTCGTGATCTGTGCTCCGCCGCTCTCGCCGCCGGTCTGGTCGCCGCGGCGATTCTGGTCGGACGGCACACCGACGACTTCCGTGACACATTGCGGGTCGGCTGGCCGCCGCTGCTGGCCGACTTCGACCCTCATTTCGGCCCCGGCACCCCGGCGGCCGTCCTCCTGGCGGTCGCCGGCGTGACGTACGGGCCGCGGGTGGCGGCGCGCCTGCCGTGGCGGGCCGTGCCCCTGGGCGCCTGGCTGACGTCCATGGCCTGGATCTGGTCCCTGGCGCTGATCGACGGCCCGCACGCCGGGGTCGCCGTGCGCCTCACGACCCGCCACGAGTACCTGCAGGTCGTCGACCGCTTCCACGACATCCCGGCGGCGCTGGGCGGCTTCACCGAGCACATCCTGCTGCACTCCCCCGACAACTGGCCCGCCCATGTCGCCGGCCATCCGCCCGCGGCCACCCTGACCTTCGTCCTGCTGGACAGGGTGGGTCTGCACGGGGGCGGCTGGGCCGGGGCGTGGTGCATCACCGTGGGCGCCAGTGCCGGTGCGGCGGTCCTGGTCGCCGTGCGCGCACTCGCCTCGGAAGACCTCGCCCGCCGGGCGGCCCCCTTCGTGGTCCTCGCCCCGGCCGCCGTGTGGATGGGCACGTCGGCCGACGCCTACTTCGCGGGGGTGGCCGCGTGGGCCGTCGCCCTGCTCGCCGTGGCCGTCACCAGGCGCTCGTGCGGGGCGGCCGCCGCCTCCGGGCTGCTGTTCGGCCTCACCTGCTACCTCTCCTACGGCCTGACCCTGTTCGCCCCGATCGCCGCGAGCGTGCTGTTCCTCGGGCGTCGCGGGCTGCGCGCCCGGCCCGCGCTGGGGGCGGCCCTCGCGGCGGGCGCGGCGGTCGTCCCCACGCTGTTCACCCTGGCCGGCTTCGACTGGTGGGAGGCGTACCGGCTGCTCGTCACGCGGTACTACCAGGGGGCGGGCGGAGTGCGCCCGTACGGCTACTGGGTGTGGGCGAACCTCGCCTGCACGGTCGTGATCACCGGGCTCGCCACCGCCGCGGGCCTGGCCCGGGCCGCCGGTGTGCCCGCGCGGCTGCGGCGGGAGGGGCCCTCGCCCCAGGGCACGGCTCGGGCGCGGCTGGCGCTCGTGGTCGGTGCCGCGTGCCTCGCCCTCCTCGTCGCCGACCTGTCCGGCATGAGCAAGGCGGAGACCGAACGCATCTGGCTGCCGTTCGCGATGTGGCTGCTGCCCGCGTGCGCCTACCTGACGAGGGCGCGCGGCTGGCTGTGCGCCCAGGTGCTCGTCGCCCTGGCCGTCAACCACCTGCTGCACACCGGTTGGTGACGCACAACCGGGATGCCTCGCGCGGCACCGGTCCGGTAGCGTGCGGGCCATGTCGAGTCCTGAGTCGGACGAGGTGGGGGCTCACGGTCACGCCGTCAGCCCCCTTGCTCACTGAGTCCGCAACCCTGCCGTCGCGCCGCTCTCCGCGGCGTGACACGTGTGCGTTCCCGGGCTGACCGCGGTGACGAGATGACCTCTCGTGCTTCTCCTCACCCCGGAGCCACTCGATGCCTCTTCCCCTGTATCTGCTTGCCGTGGCCGTCTTCGCCATGGGCACCTCGGAGTTCATGCTCGCCGGCCTCCTGCCGGACATCGCCTCGGATCTCGGCGTCCCGGTCGGGACAGCGGGCTCCCTCACCTCGGCCTTCGCGATCGGCATGATCGTCGGCGCCCCGCTCGTGGCCGTGCTCGCCCGTAACCGGTCCACGCGGGCCGGCCTTCTCGTGTTCGTCCTCGTGTTCACGGCGGCCCACGCCGTGGGTGCCGTCGCCACCGGCTTCCCCGTCCTCTTCGCCACCCGGGTCGTCGCGGCGGTCGCGAACGCCGGGTTCCTCGCCGTGGCCCTGACGGCCGCCGTCACGCTCGTCCCGCCCGACCGGAAGGGACGCGCGCTGGCGGTGCTGCTGTCCGGCACCGCACTGGCCACGATCGCCGGTGTCCCCGGCGGGGCCGCGCTCGGCGCTCTGCTCGGCTGGCGTGCGACGTTCTGGGCTGTGGCCCTTCTCTGCCTCCCCGCCGCCCTCGGCATCCTCCGGGGCGTCCCGGCCGGACGTGAGGGGGCCGGGGTGGCGGGGAGGCCCTCGCTGCGGGCGGAGCTCGCCGAGCTCACCCGGCCGCCGCTGCTCCTGGTGATGCTGCTCGGCGCGCTGGTGAACGCGGCCACCTTCGGGAGCCTCACCTTCCTCGCCCCCGTCGTCACCGGCAGCGCCGGGCTGGGCGAGTGGTGGGTCCCCGTCGCCCTGGTGGTCTTCGGCGCCGGCTCGTTCGCCGGCGTCACCGTCGCCGGCCGGCTGTCCGACCGGCGTCCGGGCCGGGTGGTCGCTCTCGGCGGTCCCTTGCTGCTTGCCGGCTGGCCGGCCCTGGCACTGCTCGCCGGCGAGCCGATCGCCCTGTTCCCCCTGCTGTTCGTGCAGGGCGCCCTGTCGTTCGCCCTGGGGAGCACCCTCATCGCGCGGGTCCTGCACGAGGCGGCCGGAGCCCCGACCCTGGCCGGCGCCTACGCCACGGCGGCGCTCAACGCGGGCGCCGCGGCCGGTCCCGTCGCGGCCGCGGCCGCCCTCGGTTCCCCGGCCGGGGAGTCGGGGCCCCTGTGGCTGAGCGGACTGCTGGTCGCCCTCGCGCTGCTCGTCGCGTACCCCGCCCTTCCCGTCCTCACGGGCGGCCGGAGCAGCGAGATGCCCGGGTGACGCCCTCCGGGGTCACGCGGCCGCCCGGCGCAGCCGCGTGGCCCGCAGGGCGTCCACCACGGCGCCGACGGTGAAACGGACGGTACGGGCTCCGTCCCCGGCGATGTCGACCCGCGCGGTGCCGGTGACCTGGAGGGTTCTGCCGGTCGTCCAGTCCGCGAAGAGCAGGCTGGCTCGGGACCCGGGACCCGGGGCTCGAGGCTCGGGACCCGGGGCTCGGGGGCGGGGTGGGGCGTGACCTGCTCACGGGCACCGAGGGGCTGACCGTCTGGCCGGCGAGCAGCAACGCGGAGGCGGCGTCCGGCGTGGGTCAGCCGACCCCACAGGGGGGTCCGGCCCGGACGGCCGCCTACTCCTGCCTGCGGTTGCTGCGTGTCCCGACCCGGTCCGCGGGTGTGCGCGCCCCTCCTGTGCGCTGCGCTTCTTCGACACGTCGCGCGACGGGACGCGCCGCTGGTGCTCCGAGGCGGTGTGCGGCGACCGGGCCGAGGCGTCACGCCAGCACGCGCGGTAGCGCGGGACCCGACGACCGGGCGCCGGGGCAGTGGTAGGTGCGCGGGACGGGGTCGTCGGCCGGTGGCCGTCCCGCTGCCGCGACCTTTCCGCGGACGACGTGCGTCACCCGCGCCTCGGTGGGAACCCGGGCCCCGCAAGTTCGCACCACCAGATCGCACCACCAGAGGAGGTTCGTGGCATGCCCAATCCGCAGCAGCCGGAGCTACGGCGCAACGACAAGGGAGCCGCCACCCCCGAGGACAGTCGCCAGATGAAGGCGGCCCAGCCGGACGGCACCGGAGGCGGTACCCCGCACGGCACGGACAAGGGCGAGAAGGGTGGAGGAGAGGGCGGCGGAGTGCCTCCGGCGCAGCAGCCCGACCACCCCTGAGCCCGGCGCACGACCCGGCCGAACGGCCCCGCTCGGGGCCGTTCGGCGCGTTCCGAGCCTCTTCCGGGTCGGCCGGCGACCGGCCGGGCGCCGAGTCGTCCGCGGCCGCGAAGTGCACCTGAACGCGTTGCAGTGGCGATCGCCGGTCAGGGTGCAATCGCCCGCGGCCGTGCGCGTTGGGCGGGACGGGAATCGCGTGGCGGCCTAGCGTGGCCGGTAACGATCCCGGCGGTCCGCCGCCGATCCGGCTCCCAGGGAGGTTCCTCACCATGACTGTCCCGATCCCCGACCTCACCGGCGACTACGTGCTCGACCCGGCCCACACCCGGATCGGCTTCGTCGCCCGCCACGCCATGGTCACCAAGGTGCGCGGCGCCTTCCACGAGTTCGAGGGCACCGCCCACCTGGACGGCGCCGATCCGGCCCGGTCCAGTGGCCAGGTGGTCATCAAGGCGCAGAGCATCGACACCGGCGTGGAGCAGCGCGACCAGCACCTGCGCACCAACGACTTCCTGGACGCCCCCAATTTCCCCGACATCACCTTCCGCACCACCGAGGTCGAGAAGCGGTCCGACACCGAGTACCGGGTCACCGGCGAGCTCACCATCAAGGACCTGACCAAGCCGGTCACCATCGACTTCGAGTACACCGGCAACGCCGTCGACCCGTTCGGCAACCTGCGCGTCGGTCTGGAGGGCTCGCTGACCATTTCGCGCAAGGAGTTCGGCGTCACCTGGAACGCGGCCCTGGAGGGCGGCGGCGTCCTCGTCGGCGACAAGATCGTCCTGGAGTTCGACATCTCCGCTATCAGACAGGGTTAGCGACCGCGCGAACCCCGCCGGCACACCTGCCCCACGGCGTGCGGGAGCGACCACACGGCGCGGTCCCGGCAGCCGGATCGCGCCGGTACCCCCGTGGGTGATGCCGGCGGCCCGTCATGCGGTGGGCGTGCCGATCCGCAGGCGGTTGCCGTCGGGGTCCCGCAGCTCGATCTCACGTGCCCACGCCGCGTCGCTCACCGTCACACCGAACTCCCGGGCGAGGGTGTCGACATCCCTCACACGGAGGTACACCAGCGTGCCGGGCCGGGCGTCGCCCCGGTGCTCCGACAGGAACAGCCGCAACCCGCCCCGGGCCACCTCGACGAACGCGGGTAGTCCCGGCTCGAAGCGGTGCTCCCACTGCTGGGCGAAGCCGAGCCGCGCATACCAGGCGACCGCCGCCGCAGCGTCCTCGACGCGCAGAATGGGGATGACTTCCTCGTCCATGGCGCCATCGTCCCAGACCGGTCAGGAGGCCCCCGGCTCGCGCGGGACCCACCTCGGCAACGGCGAGCGTGCGCTGCCGACCGAAGTTCATCACCATGGGTTCGACCCTGGAGGGCTTTGCGCAGTTGCTCCGGTCGACAAGCGTGCAATGGAGCAAGCGTTTTCCCGCACAGCGCAGTACTGTGTGGGCGGTTACTCACGATCGTTCCTGTCGCTCTGCTTTCGCAGGACCTTCGCGGAATGACCGCCTTGGTCGATCGGATGGGGGGCCGGCTATGCCTTGGGGGCGGCGGCGAAGAGAGTCTGCACCCGCACCACACGCGGGGACGGACCACCTGGCGTTCGAACTCGCCCACAGCGACTTCCAGATGCTCACCCGGGTGATCGAGCACGCCCGACAGCGCCTGGAGGCGGACAGCGACGCGGACGCGCAGACGATCGGCAACGCCAGCGGGGCGGAACTGCTCCCCCTCCTCCACGCCCGGGCAGGGGCGGTGCCGGCATCCGGTGCCGCGGGCGTGCCGATGCTGGTCAGCGAGATCCGTCATGTGGAAGCCGCAGTGATCAACCTGCAGTCCTACGTCGGCCACGAAACCGTACTGTGCGACGGGCACAGCCTGTTGGAGCGGCTGGCCGTACTTGCCCGAGAGGCCCGCACCGGGCGGATCGTGGACGGCGTGCTGAGACTTCCCCATCCGCAGGCCCCGTGCGGGTGACGGCGGGAGAGGGGTGGTGGGCCGGGCCGTGAGCGGCGCTGCCACCGTCGGCCTGCGTGGCGCTCAGCTGCGAGCTCCTGCGGCCCAGCGCCCGAGGATCGGCTCGGCCAGCAGCCTGGCCGGGGAGCAGAGGGTCTGGCCGTGCTGGGCGAAGAGCTCGTCCCGTGAGTCGAAACGACCGAGGTCTGCCAGGACGTAGGAGGACAAGTCGCAGCTCCTCGCGGTGACGTCGTCGCCGGTCCGGCTTCCGGTGGCCGCATCCACGGTACCCCCGGTGGCCGTCCCCGTCGGGCAGACGGTGACCCCGTCCCAGTCGACGGCCGTCCGGGACAGCGCCTCGAACAGCGTCTCCGGTCCTCTGTTGGTGAAACCGCCCTCATCCCGTCGGTTAAGTCGGCTCAGGTCACCGAAGATCTCGGACGCCGTCAACCACTCCACACCCGTTCCCCCGTTCTCCCCCGCACCGGCCGAAGCCGCCCCGCCCTCCGCCTCGATGAGGAACTCCGGCCAGGCCAGCACGACGCGGTCGGGCACGATCTGCCGCATGCGCGGGAAGCGCGGGTACCAGAACGCTCCGTCCACCAGCAGGCCCCGGACCCGGGTCGCGGTCCCGCTCGCCCTGGCGACCGCCTCCAGGACCGCGAGCCGCTGGCTGCACGAGCCTCGGCCCCTGCGGAGCACCTGGGACACCGGTCGCTCGTCCTGCACGGAGTAGACGGGACGCACCGCGTCGGTGATCACACCGTGAGCTCGCCGAAGCAGGTCGATCCGGGCACCGGCTCGGGAGCCGGCTCCTCGCTCGGAGTGCGGTGTCGCCACGTCGATGTCGCGGAGCAGCGCGGTGACACGGCCGTCGGTCCAGTCGAGGACGGCTGTCGGCGCCGTGCTCCCGGTCACGTGCCGTGGAGCGTCGACGAACGCGCGTCTTCTCGGCGTCAGCAGTGAACTCGTCATGGCAGTGGTTCCTCCCCCGCCGGGTGAGCAGCACACCGGCCGGGCTCATACTGACAGAGCTTTTGAACGCGTTCAACCAGCGCGGTCCGCTCGCAGGAGAGTCCGGCGATGTCAGTGCACTGTCGTAGTCTTCCCGCCACCGCACACCGACCCGGAGGACCGAAGAACGTGTCCAGCTCGCCCCCGTTCCCCCTGCCCTTCCAGGCATCCCGTTCCACGGCGTTCGCACGACCGCGGACCTTGCGGGAACTGCAGATGATGGAGTGCAGCGCCCACATACGGGCGAAACCGGGGTGGTTCGACAAGATGAACGACCCGGGCATCGTCGCGACGTGGACGCGGGAAGCGGTCGCCCAGGGGCTGACCGAAGCGCAGGTCGCCTTCGTCGTCGCGGAACTGGCGCACTACGCCGCGCTGCGGGACGAGCGGACGGGCATCGAAGTGGCCGCCGTCGACGGAGTGTGGCAGTCGGACACGCTGGTCGACGACACCCTCCGATCGCGCCTGCGCGACGCCGTCAAAGTCCTGGAAGAGGTTCCCGAGGCGGAGCGGGACTGGCATCCGGGATCGGACGGCCAGGTGCTGGACCTGGTGCATCCCTCGCTGTTCTGCCTGGTGAGGGAGGTCAGCGGCGCACCGGAGCGGGCCTGGCGGAACCCGACGGACCGCTACTCGAAGCACGAGTTCTCCGAGCGTTTCCAGTGGCTGCCCACGGACGTCGACGTCGACGACGAGGGTGACGTCACCTTCCGCTCCTACATCAACAACGTGCATCCCGAGAAGCACCGAGAACTGGCCTCCGTCCTGCCGGAGTTGTTCGCCCGGATGCGTCCCCTGTGGGAGAACGTGCTCACCGACCTGCGGCATCCGCGCCCTCTGCGGATCGAAGCCGATCCGTACGGTTGGTACGACTCGGAGCCGGAGTACCCCGACAAGGCTTCCTTCACCGACGAAGCGGCCTACGCGGAGGCCTACCGCGCGTGGCAGCAGGCCCTTGACGCATGGTGGGAGAACCGCCGCCCGGTCGTTCCGGACGCCCCCGCCTTCACGCCACCCGCGGTGCCCGATGGGTCCGCGCGTGTGGACCTCCGCGGTCGCCGCCTCCAGGTCATCGTCAAACTCGCCACCCTTCATCTCACCCCGGACAAGCCCGAGTATCCCGGCGGTTCCTGGCATGTCGAGGGAATGCTGAACGAGCGGATCGTCTCGACCGGCATCTACTACTGGGACAGCGACAACATCACCGAGAGCCGGCTGGGTTTCCGCACGGCACTCGACGACCCGGACTACGAGCAGAACGACGACAACGGCTTGCGAGAGGTCTACGGCTTGGAGGACGAGGACGCGCTGAACCAGGTGCTCGGATCGGCGCCGACCCCGGCGGGCCGCTGCCTGGCGTTCCCGAACACCCTGCAGCACCGCGTCGGTTCGTTCCGACTGAAGGACCCCGCACGGCCGGGTCACCGCAAGATCCTCGCGTTCTTCCTGGTCGATCCGTCGGAACGGATCGTCTCGACGTCCGACGTTCCCCCGCAGCAGCCCTGGTCCGGCACCTCGACCATGACGCTCGACCAGGCCAAGGCGTACCGCGAGGAACTCATGCGGGAACGCAAGTTCTTCGTCGCCGAACACAACGAGCAGCTCTACGAGCGGGAGTTCTCCCTCTGCGAGCACTGAAATGCCCCGTGGTCGCTCCCCTGTCGTCCGCGCCCGGCGGCACGAGCCGGGCGCGTGCGACGATCAGGCGGTGAAGACATCTGATCTGGTTGCCGCACGAAGGCTCCTGACCGACGCCCTGTCCGTGGTGGCGGCCGATGCACCGACCCAGACCGCCTGGCACGGTCTGAACGCCCAGTGACTGCGGTGCTTGATGGGCCAGGGCCGGCAGTGCCCGCGATCGAGAGAAGCGACGAGCGTCATGACTGACATGTGGACGGGTGAGAAGGTACGGCTTCGCGGCGTCGAGCCGGAGGACTGGCAGGGTTTCCGTGACCTTGCCCGGCACACCGTCGACGTCCGCAACGCCGACGTCGTCGAGCCGCCGCGCTCCGAGGAGAGCTTCCGCATCTGGACTGCGGAGCGCGCCGGCCGTCCACCGGGCGGGGACGCGTTCCGGCTGGTCATCGAGGCGTTGAACGAGCGTACCTTCGCGGGGTCCGTGACAGTCGGCGAGACCGACCGCCGGGCCGGGCGGTTCAGGACCGGCATCGAGGTCGACCCGGGCAGTCGCCGGAAGGGATACGCGGTCGAGGCCATGGAGCTGACCTTGACCTACATGTTCGCCGAACAGCGCCTCAACAAGTGCGAAGTGGAGATCTACGCCTTCAACGACGCGTCCCTCGCCCTCTGTCGCAAGCTCGGCTTCGTCGAGGAAGGGCGGCTTCGCCAGCACGAGTTCTTCGCCGGCGACTACCACGACGTCGTCCTCATGGGCCTCACCGCGTCCGAGTACTGGGCCACCCGTCGGCCTCCGTCGGTGCGGTGAACCCGGAAAACCCGGTGACCTCGAGGACGTGTTCAGCAGGAACTGCTGCAGGACGAAGAACTGCTGCCGCACGACGAGGAACTGCTGCCGCACGAGGACGAGCTGCTGCCGCACGACGAGGAACCGGAGCCGCAGGACGAGGAGCTGCCGCACGAGGAACCGCCGCCCGAGCAGCCACCGGACGAGCCGTCGCCGCCCGGCGCCCACCAGGACGAGTGGTCGACCGGGCTCCCGGCACCGTGCGTCGTCGACGCTCCGTACGGAGCGCCCGCGGCGCCGGCGCTGCCACCGGTCGACCACGCTCCACGTCGCGCCCCGGCGCCCGGACCGTACGCCGCCGCCCGTACCCCCAGGTCGTTCCAGGCGCGGTGCCATGCCCGGCGCACCAGCCAGGTCACCACCGTGACGGCCACCAGGACGAACCCACCCACCAACACGAATGCGATCAACACAGCGTCCCCCTTACGCCGGGCGGTGCCCGGATTGCCCGCAGTATGCCCGGCATGGGGACCACCGGTATCGCTTCTTGAGCAAGTCCAGAGCTTCGGCGCCGTCCCGCCCCGTGCGGCGGGACGGCGCCGATGGTCGTTCCGGAGGAACCACTGCCTACCGAGGGGTAGGCCGAGCACCGCCCCTTGTTATACATTCCGTCTAACAAGAGGGCCCGGCGGTGGACCGCGCCGCGCGTCACCTCGTGGCCGCGTCACGCCCGGCGGCACCTCCGCAGACCCCGCGGAGCGCCCCTGGCGCACCGGACGGCCCTGCCCCACCGATCGCATGTGCCACAGACGGAGACGGACCGTCACTCGAGACTGAGGAGTTGAGAGCATGGCAAGCAGCACGGCCCGGCCCGGAGTCGAGCGCGACACCCGGACCGGCGAAGTCGCCGGCCGACTGCTCGACTCGGCCGCGACACTGTCGTACGACCCCGCGACCGAGGTGGACTGGGAGACACCCCTCGACAAGGACTTCCACGGCGCCAGCCCGGAGTGGAGCACCCTGTACGGCACGTCGTACTGGAACGAGCTCTCCGAGGCGCAGCGCAAGGAGCTGACGCGGCAGGAAGCCGCCTCCGTGGCCAGCACCGGCATCTGGTTCGAGATGATCCTCCAGCAGCTGATCCTCCGGGACGTCTACGCCAAGGACCCGACCGACGACACGGTCCAGTGGGCCCTCACCGAGATCGCGGACGAGTGCCGGCACTCGATCATGTTCGCCCGCGGCGCCCGGAAGCTCGGGGCACCGGCCTACCGGCCCCGCCGCCTGGCGATCGAACTGGGCCGGGCCTTCAAGACGCTGGCGTTCGGCGAGGCCGCCTACGCGGCGATCCTCGTCGCCGAGGAAGTCCTCGACGTCATGCAGCGCGACTGGATGCGGGACGAGCGGGTCGTGCCGTTCGTGAGGACCATCAACAACATCCATGTGGTCGAGGAGTCCCGCCACATGAAGTTCGCCCGCGAGGAGACCCGGCGGCATCTGGCGAAGGCCGGGCCGGTCCGCCGGCACATCCACGCGTTCGTGATCGCCGTGGCGGCGTACGTCATCGTCACGAGCATGGTGAACGAGTCCGTCTACGCCAACTCCGGGCTCGACCCCGAGCGGGCACGCGCCGAGGCACGCGCCAACGAGCACCACAAGGCGATGATGCGCTCCAGCTGCGCCGGCCTGATGGAGTTCCTCGCCTCGGCGGGGCTGCTGACCAAGCCGGCGCTGGCGTTCTACCAGCGCGCCCACCTCATCTGACCAGCCCCCAGGCAGCGCTGTTCGAGCAGAGCGGACCCATGACCTACGCCATCACCCAGACCTGCTGCGCCGATGCCACCTGCGTCGCCGTCTGCCCGGTCAACTGCATCCACCCCACCCCTCAGGAGCGGGCGTTCGGCAGCACCGAGATGCTGTACGTGGACCCCAGGGCCTGCATCGACTGCGGCGCGTGCGCCGACGCGTGCCCGGTCGACGCCGTCTTCCCCGTGGACCGGCTGACCGGCCCGCAGAAGGCGTACGCCGACATCAACGCCGCCTACTTCGCCGAGGCGCCGGCACCCGAACTCCCCGAGGAGAGCCCGAACTTCCACGTCTGGGACGGGCCCGTGTTCGACCGGGTCCTGCCGGCGGACTTCCGGCCGTTGCGGATCGCCGTCGTCGGCACGGGGCCGGCCGGCATGTACACCGCCCAGGACCTGCTGCTGCACACCAACGCCGAGGTCACGCTCGTCGACCGGCTGCCGGTCGCGGGCGGGCTCGTGCGGTTCGGCGTCGCCCCCGACCATCCCACGACCAAGCAGATCGGCGACACCTTCGCCCGCTTCCACGCCCACCCGCGGGTGCGGATGCTGCTGGGGCTGGAGGTCGGCGCACACGTGTCGGCGCAGGAACTCGCCGCCCACCACGACGCGGTGGTGTACGCGGTGGGGGCGTCCGCCGACCGCCGGCTCGGCCTCCCCGGGGAGGATCTGGCGGGCAGCCTGTCCGCCACGACGTTCGTCGCCTGGTACAACGCCCACCCGGACGTCGCCCCCGACGCGGTCGACCTGTCCGCCGAGCGCGTGGTCGTGGTGGGCAACGGCAACGTCGCCCTGGACGTGGCCCGCATCCTGGTCACCGACCCCGAGCAGCTCGCCGGCACCGACATCGCCGACCACGCGCTGCGCGCCCTGCGCGACTCCCGCGTGCGCGAGGTCGTCGTCCTGGGCCGCCGCGGCCCGGAGAACGCCGCCTGCACGCGGCCGGAACTGCTCGCCCTGACCCACCTGCCCGGTGTGGACCTGATCGTGGACGACCACGATCCCCGCACCGGCCGCGCCATCGAGGCCGCCGGGCCGCACGACATCGCCGCGGTGCTGCGGGAGGTGCGGCGCGAGGAACTCGACTGGTCTGGGGCGCCCGGTGCGGGCCGGCGCATCGTGCTGCGCTTCCACTCCGCGCCCACGGAGATCGTGGGAACCGACGCGGCGGCGGTTCGGGCCGTGCGCGTCACCGACGCACGCGGGGAAGCCCTGATCCCCGCCACGTCCGTGCTGCGGGCCATCGGCTACCGCGGGACGCCGGTTCCCGGGCTGCCGTTCGACGAGACGACGGGAACCGTTCCGCACGACGAGGGCCGGGTCGCCGGGATGCCGGGTGCCTACGTCGTCGGATGGATCAAGCGCGGTTCGTCCGGAGGCATCGGCACCAACCGGGCCTGCGCCGCCGAAACGGTGAGCAGCCTGCTCGCAGACGCCGTCGCCGACGTCCTCGAGCCGCCCGCCCACTCGGCGAGGTCCTTCCAGCGGCTGGCCCGCCGCCGAGCACCGCGCCTCGTCGACGCACGGGGCATGGCGGCCATCGACCGGGCCGAGCGCCTGCGCGGCGGACCGGACGGCAGACCCCGCAGGAAGCTGGCCACGGTGACCGAGCTGGTCACCGCGTCACGGCGTGGACCGGCCCTCTGACGACCGGGGAGCAATACGTCCCGACAGCACGCCCAGGATCCGAACACGCCGACGGCGCACAGCCGGTCGGGCCGCTCACCGCCTGAGTACCCGTACTCAGACCGTCCGAGCTGTCCTACCCTGCTCCACCAAGATCGGCCGACGTCACACTGAACCCCCTTGGTCCCGACCGAAGAGGTTCCGATGAGCCGTCCCCTCACCCTGCGCTCCGCAGACGCCGACGACATGGTGTGGATCCATGAACTCCGGCACCGTGTCTACGCGGAGGAGCTCGGCCAGCACCCGCGCAACAGCGAGGGACGGCTGGTCGACGGGTTGGACGGCGACAACGTCTACCTGGTCGCCGCGCGGGACGCGGACCGCCTCGGGTTCGTGAGCGTGACGCCGCCGTGGGTGGGACGGTACGGGCTGGACAAGTACCTGACCCGGGCCGAACTCCCGCTCCTGGACGGGCCCGACGTCTTCGAGGTGCGGCTGCTCACCGTCGAGCCGCGGGCCCGCTTCGGCGCGTCGGGCCTCCTGCTGATGTACGCGGCACTGCGCTGGATCGCCTCCCGGGGCGGGCGGCACGTGGTGGCCATGGGCCGCTCCGACCTGATCGGCATGTACCGGGCGGCGGGTCTGCGTCCGGCCGGCCGCACCGTCCGCAGCGGCGCGGTCGACTTCGAGGTGCTGACGGCAGAGGTGGCGGAGCTGTCCCGCTGCGCGACGGGACGGCATGCGGGGGCCCTGGCGCGCGCGGCGGCCGGCGTGGACTGGCGACTGGACGCCCCGTTCGCGCCCGGGCCCGACGGCTGCGAGCACGGTGGTGCCTCGTTCACCGCGATCGGGACGGACTTCCGCACGCTCGAACGGCGTCGCGAGGTCGTCACGGCCGATGTGCTCGACGCCTGGTTCCCACCGGCCCCCGCGGCACACGCCGTGCTCACCGAGGACGCCGGCTGGGTCGCCCGCACCTCGCCCCCGACCGGTGCGGAGGGCATGCTCGCGGAGCTCGCCTCCGTCCGCGGGCTGCCCCCGCGGACGCTCGCTGTCGGCTCCGGCTCCTCCGACCTGATCTTCCGGGCCTTCGGCCGCTGGCTGACCCCGGCGAGCCGGGTCCTGCTGATGGACCCGGGCTACGGCGAGTACGCCCACGTCACGGAACGGGTGATCGGCTGCCGCGTGGACCGGTTCCGGCTGCGGCGCGAGGAGGGCTGGCGCATCGATCCGGGGAGGCTGTCGGCGGTCGTCGCCGACGGCTCGTACGACCTCGTGGTCGTGGTCAACCCGAACAACCCGACCGGCCGCCACGCACCGGCCGGCGAGCTGGCCGCGGTGATCGCGGCGGCGCCCGCCCACACCCGGTGGTGGATCGACGAGGCGTATCTCGGGTACGTCGACCCCTCCGAGTCCCTCGCCCCGCTCGCCGCGCGGGACCCGCGTGTGGTGGTCTGCACCTCGATGTCGAAGACGTACGCCCTGTCCGGAGTGCGGGCCGCGTACCTGGTGGCCGAGCCCGGCACGGCCGCGGAGCTGCGCCGATGGACGCCCCCGTGGGCGGTGAGCCTGCCGGCCCAGCTCGCGGCGGTGGCGGCGCTGCGCGATCCGGGCTACTACGCCGACCGGTTGCAGCGCACGCACGAGTTGCGCGCGCTGCTCGCGGCGGACCTGGCCGCTGTCGACGACTCCGTCACGGTCGAGGAGTCGGTGGCCAACTTCCTCACGCTCACACTGCCTCGGGGCGGGCCGAGCGCCGCGTCCCTGGTCGCGGAGTGCCGGCGGCACGGTGTCCACCTGAGGGACCTGTCACCGCTCTCGCCGGCGTACGAGGGCCGCACGGTGCGTGTCGCGGTCCGCGACACCGGCGAGAACGCCCGCATCGTGGACGCGTACCGAGCCGCTCTCGGCGAACTGCCGCTGCGTGAGCGCACGTTGTCGGCCGCCGGGGCCGGGCGGTGACCTCGGTGGCCGCGCTGGCTCCGTGGCTGGGCGGTGCTCTGCTGGTGAGTGGCGTGGCGGTGGGGACGTCGCGGCGAAGGGAGTTGGTCACCCGGTGGTGTGCGTGGGCGGTGGGTGTGCCGGTGGTGACGGCCGCGTTCTGGTGGGGGCGGCCCGGGATCACCCTGCTTGCCGCAGTCGTCGCGGTCGTCGCGGTGCTGGAGTTCGGGGCGTTGGCTCGGCTCCCCCGCCCCGACCGGGCGGTGCTGGCGTCGGCCGTGCCCGCTCTGATCGCCGCCGCCGCGTGGGCGCCCGATCAGGTCGGCCGGGTCGCGGGTGCCGGGGCGCTGGCCCTGGTCGCCGTGCTCCTGGTGAGCGGCGACGCGGACGACGGGCTGCGGCGGCTCGGCACGGGGTTGCTCGGCCTGCTCTGGCTGGGGGTGCTGGCCGGCCTCGCGCCGCTGGGCGCGCTCGGTCTGGCGCTCTTCGCCGCGGTGTCGGTCGCCGACGTGGTGGCGTACTTCGCCGGGCAGCGGCTGGGTGGGCCGCTGCTGTCGCGGCTGTCGCCGGCCAAGCGGTGGAGTGGCACGCTGTGCGGCGCGGCAGCGGGCCTCGCGGTCCTCGCGCTGCTGTCGGCGTGGAGCTGGCAGGCGGCACTCGCGGTGGCCGTGGGCGGCCCGGCGGGCGACCTGGTGGAGTCCCTCGTCAAGCGCGGTGCCGGGGTCAAGGACTCCGGTCGATGGCTGGCGGGAGCCGGAGGACTCCTGGACCGGATCGACTCCCTGCTGGGCGCACTGGCGGTGGCGGTCCTCCTGGGCTGAGGGGTCCCGCTCGGGCAGGGAGGGCCGCACACTCGATCAGCCGTCTTCACGCGCGCTGTTGCCCTCCCGGGCGGCAGCTCACTCACGGGGATCCAGGACCTCCAGGGCACCGGTCACGGTGTCGTAGCTGCGCAGGGTCGTGAGCTGCAACGGAGAGGGTGGGGGCGGCAGCAGTGCGGGGATCCGCCGGTCGGCGAAGGCGCCGGCGCGCCTCGTGCGGCCGAGGGTGATGTGCGGGGCCCAGCGATCGGGCTCGTGGAAGGGGTTGAGCGTGTCGGCGGGGCTGTCCGCGGCCACCGCGTCCCACACCCGGCGGTGCAGTGCGACCAGGGCGGCGTCGAGTTCCAGCTCCCAGGCGAGCACCGAGGTGGGCCGTTCGAAGCGGACGACGCCGGTGCACCGCGCGAGCAGCGGCAACGTGGCGGCGACCTCGGTCAGCTCCCAGCGGATGGGTGCGGTCAGCTCCGGACAGGTGGCCAGGGTGATGTGCGGGCTGTTGGTCGGTGAGCGGTGGCGCGCCTGACTGGGCAGCCCCGCGTCCGCGAGCCGGCGCCAGGCCTCCCGGACCTCGTGCTCCGCACCCTCATCCAGCAGCAACTCGACCGTGCGCACGGTCGCAGCCTACCGATCGCGAGGGGCCGGGTCGTGGTGACGGCCCTGCGGGCCGAGCGTGAGTGATTCCACGATGGTGCCGGAGGGCCGACCGCGTCGCACCGCGGTGCCCTCTCGCGCTGCGGCTCTCCCCAGGTGGGAGGTGGTGCTACCTCCACCTTGATCAGGGGGAGCACTCCATTCTGCGGGCGGCGGGTCGCCCGGACACTGAGGGCATGACGAATTCCCTTGTCCTTCCGGTCGATCCGCCGGCGTCAGCCGGCCGAGGCACGCAGCGGGGTGGCAGCGACTTCGCGGAACTGTCACGGCGGATGGCGGAGGCCGGACTTCTCCGGCGGCGTCCGCTGTACTACTCGGTGCGCTTCGGGCTGGTCGCTGCCGCTCTCGCGGGCTGCGTCGGCGCGTTCGTGGCCCTGGGGGACAGTTGGGTCCAACTGGTCGTCGCCGTCGCCCTGGCCGCTGTCTTCGGGCAGCTCGGGCTGGCCGCGCACGACCTGGCCCACCGGCAGGTCTTCTCACGTCGCCGGCCCAGCGAGGCGGGCGGACTGCTCGTGGCCGACCTGCTGCTGGGCATGAGCTACGGGTGGTGGATGAACAAGCACACCCGGCATCACGCCCATCCCAACCACGAGGGCAAGGACCCGGACGTCTCGCCGGACATCCTCGTGTGGTCACAGCGGCAGGCGCGCAAGGCCAAGGGATTGCCGGCCTTCGTCGGGAAGCACCAGGCCGCGCTCTTCTTCCCGTTGCTGACCCTGGAAGGACTGAATCTCAGCTTCAACAGTTTCCGGTCCCTGACGAGCCCGTCGATGAAGAAGCCGGTGCTGGAGGGGACGCTGCTCGTGGCGCATTTCGCGGTGTATCTCGGCGGCCTGTTCACGGTCCTCTCGCCGGTCAAGGCGCTCGTCTTCCTCGCGGTCCACCAGGGCCTGTTCGGGGTCTATCTCGGTTCGGTGTTCGCTCCCAACCACAAGGGCATGCCGATGATCGAGGAGGGAACCCGGCTGGACTTCCTGCGCCGCCAGGTGCTCACCTCCCGCAACGTGCAGGGCGGCGTGCTGATCGACGTCTTCATGGGCGGGCTCAACTACCAGATCGAGCACCACCTCTTCCCCAGCATGCCGACGCCCGCCCTGGCCAGGGCCCAGCACATCACCGAACGGTACTGCGCCGAGCTGGGCGTCCCCTACCACCAGACCGGGCTGATCGAGTCGTACGGCCTGGCGCTGCGGCATCTCAGGAGCGTCGGCGAGCCGCTGCGGGCCCGGGAGGGCTGACACGCCCGCGGTGCAGCCCCGGCGGGGCTCCGGGCGTCGCGGGCCGGGCATCCGATCGAACCCGTCCTCGGCGATCAGGCGCGGGCCCCCTGCCCGCTGCCAAGGTGGGAGGCGAAAGGAGGCCGCATGATCTCGGCACTCAACCAGCTCGTCGACCTCGTCGAGGAGCACCTCTCCGAGGAACTCGACGTCGGCCGGCTGGCCGGGTCGCTCGGCACCACCGAGTACCACCTGCGCCGGATGTTCTCGTCGCTGGCCGGCATGCCGCTGTCGGAGTACGTGCGGCGGCGGCGCATGACGCTGGCCGCCGCCGAGGTGGTCCGGGGCGAGGGCGACCTGCTGGGCATCGCCGTCCGGTACGGCTACGGCTCGGGCGAGGCGTTCGGCCGCGCGTTCCGGGCGGTCCACGGCGCGGGCCCCGGCGACGTACGCCGAGACGGAGGCCCCCTGCGCACACAACCGCAGCTCAGGTTCCGCCTGACCGTCGAAGGGAGTACCCCCATGGACACCCGCCTCGTCGACCGCCCCGCGTTCCGTCTGGTCGGACACGCCGTCCGTGTCCCGCTCATCCACCGCGGCGTCAACCCGCACATCCAGGAGCACATCGCCTCACTGCCGCTGTCGGAGCACCAGCGGCTGAAGGACCTCGGCAACACGGTGCCCGAGGGCTTGTTGCAGGTCAGCGACGACGTCGATCCCGACGGCCGGGAGGGCACCGAGCTGACCTACCTGCACGGAGTCGCCGTCAGCGGGGACACACCGGTGCCGGAGGGGCTCGACGTCATCGAGGTGCCGGCCGGCAGGTGGGCGGTCTTCCGCACCAGCGGGCCGCATCCGCAGGCCCTGCAGTCGACCTGGGCGGCCACCGCCACCGAGTGGTTCCCCTCCAACCCGTGGCGACTGCGACCGGGTCCCTCGGCCGTCTCCGTCCTCGACCGTACGGACGACTTCACCACCGCCACCTGCGAGTTGTGGCTTCCCGTCGAGCCGGGGTGACACCCGTGCGGGCACCGCAGGCGCAAGGCGTCACGATCACCACGGGTCAGCACCGAACCTCGGGCCGCATCGCCCGGCAGTTCAGAACAGCCGCCCCTGCGTGACCTGCCGAGCAGGGCGCGCGTCGGGCCGGCCCGTCCCCGCGCGCGCCGGCACGGGCTCCTCGCCGAACAGGGGCGCCGTACCGCACTCGTCCAGCTCGGCCGGAATCCACGTGTCCGCCTCCGGGCGCGGCGGCGCCTCACGGTCGAAGTCGTCCGGGGTCATGCACACCCAGTCGCGGCCGCCTTCTTCGGTCACGTGTCGTCACCGCCTCTCCCCCGGGCCCACTCCCGGAACGCTTCCCGGGTCCCAGTGCACCCTCTCATGATCAGTTCCACCGTCGCGGGTTTCTGAACACCCCGGTCCCGCGGCGGCGGAAGCACCATGGTGGTGACGGCTCGTCAAGTGGCGCGTGCGGTCCGGCCGGACCACTTTGAACACATCGATGACAAAGTCTGGACATGACAAGCGAAAGTCTCTTACCTTTGCGGCGCAACCGCGCTCCACCCCGTGAACGACCGGAACGATCCGGCACGGTCCGGTCCCCAGCACAGGAGGACCAATGCGCCAACGACCCTTCCCACGAGCCCGAAGACACTTCCTCGCGCTGCTCGCGTCCACCGTCCTCGCCGGCGGCGCCCTCGCCGTCCCGGCAGTCGCGGCGGATCCCGCCCCGGCGGTCACCGAGCCCCCGCCGGCGGCCGCCGCCGACATCCCGCCGCAGGAGCCGGGCGTCACACTGCGCGTCTACGACGTCCAGACACCGCTCGGCAAGCTGTGCACCCTCAAGCCGGGGCAGACGCCCAACCACGACAAGCTGATGCCCACGATCGACTGGTCCACGGCTGCCGACTTCGGCGGGTTCGAGGACCGGTTCGTCTCGGAGGCGACCGGTTACCTGGTCGCCCCGCGCGACGGGTCGTACGTGTTCCGGCTCACCAGCGACGACGGCTCCCGCCTCTCGCTCGACGGGTCCACGGTGATCGACCACGACGGACTGCACGGCGCCGAACCGAAGGACGGCACCGTCCACCTCACCGCCGGACCGCACCCCCTGCGCGTGGACCACTTCGAACGCGACGGCGGGCAGCAGGTGCAGCTGTCCTGGAAACCGCCGGGGGAGAGCGAGTTCACCGTCGTGCCGCGCGAGGCGCTGAGCACCGACGCCGGTGTGGTCCGGGTGACGGCGCCCGGACGCAAGGAGTGCGAGGCGGGCGGCGACTCCCCGGGCGACGGGCTGCCCCTCACCTCCGTGCGCCCCGACCTCGACCTCACCGATCTGCGTCCGGAGGGTTTCGAACCCCAGGTCAGCGGCATGGACTGGCTGCCCGACGGACGGCTGGCCATCAGCACCTGGGGCGGCAGTGACAACGTTGCCGGTGAGGTGTACCTGCTCGGCAACGTCACGGGCCGGACCAGCCGCGACAAGGTCACCGTCAAGAAGGTCGCCGAGGGCCTGCGCGAGCCCATGGGCATCAAGTACGTCGACGGGTCCCTGTACGTCTCGCAGAAGCACGAGCTGACACGGTTGGTGGACGACGACGGCGACGACGTCACCGACACCTACCGCACGGTCGCGACCTGGCCCTACGGGGGCAACTTCCACGAGTTCGCGTTCGGCCTGCTGTACCGCGACGGCTACTTCTACGTGAACCTGTCCGTCGCCATCGACTACGGCGGCGCGACCACCACCCCACAGCCGGCCCCCGACCGCGGGACCACGTACCGGATCAGCAAGAAGACGGGCCGGATCAGCCCGGTCGCGGGTGGGCTGCGCACACCGAACGGGATCGGATGGGGCCCGGAGGGCGGCCTGTTCACCACCGACAACCAGGGCGGCTGGCTCCCCTCCTCGAAGCTGGTCCAGATCGAACAGGGCCGCTTCTTCAACCACTACACCGAGCCCGCCGGGCCCTTCGAGTCCTCCCCCGTCACCGCGCCGGTGCTGTGGCTGCCGCAGAACGAGATCGCCAACTCGCCCTCGACACCGCTGTACCTGAAGAAGGGGCCGTTCGCGGGCCAGATGCTGATCGGCGACGTCACCTACGGCGGCCTCCAGCGCGCCTACCTGGAGAAGGTCAAGGGCCAGTACCAGGGCGCGGTCTTCCGCTACACCCAGGGCCTGGAGGCCGGCGTCAACCGCCTCACCCTCGGACCCGACGGCGCCCTCTACGCCGGCGGGCTCGGCGCCGACGGCAACTGGGGCCAGGAGGGCAAACTCCGCTTCGGACTGCAGAAGCTGACACCCAACGGCGGCAACACCTTCGACATCAAGGCCATGCGCGCCGTCCCGGGCGGCTTCGATCTGACGTACACCCAGCCGGTGTCCGAGCAGACCGCCGCACAGCTCGCCGCGCGCTACCGGATCGAGCAGTGGCGCTACACCCCGACCAAGGACTACGGCGGCCCGAAGATCGCCGAGGAGCAGCTGGCCGTGCGCTCGGCGACGCTCTCCGGCGACCGCCGGACCGTCCGGCTGCGCACCGACGGGCTCAAGCCCGGACACGTGGTGCACGTGCGTTCCCCGCGCCCCTTCACCTCGGCCTCCGGGGAGGCCCTGTGGAGCACCGAGGCCTGGTACACGCTCAACGCCCTGCCCGGGAAGCAGCCGCCGGCCGCCACCCTGTACGAGGCGGAGGAGGCCCGGCTGACCGGCGCGGCCGGGATCAACACCGACTACTCCGGCTACTCGGGCAGCGGCTTCGTCGACCGGTATGCCACCGAGGGCAAGGCCGCCACGACATTCGACGTGACCGTCCCCAGGAGCGGCACGTACGACGTGAACCTCCGCTACTCCAACGGCCCGAACCCGTTCGCAGGCACCAAGTCCCTGTCCCTGTACGCCGACGACAGGAAGGTCCGGCAGACCCTGCTGCCGTCCACCGGGGACTGGGACTCCTGGTCCACCCGGACCGAGCAGGTGAAGCTGCGCGCCGGCCGCAACGCCCTCTCCTACCGGATCGACGCCGGTGACACCGGCCATGTGAACCTCGACCTGATCACCGTGCGTCCGCACGGCGCCGAGGTGACGCTCTTCGACGGAACCGCCGGGTCGCAGGCGCAGTGGCAGCACACGGACGGGCGCAAGGCGGCCTGGCCGCTGAGCGAGGAGAAGTCGATGGAGGTGTGCTGCGGCGACCTCCGCAGCAAGGACGCCTACCAGGACTTCGCCCTGCACGTGGAGTTCCGCGTGCCCCTCCTCCCACCGGACGTCACCGGCCAGGACCGGGGGAACAGCGGCATCTTCCTCCAGGACCGCTACGAACTGCAGATCCTCGACTCCTACGGCGACACCTCGCCGGCCGACAACGAGGCCGGTGCCATCTACCTGAAGAAGGCACCCGACAGCAACAGGGCGACCGCGCCGGAGACGTGGCAGACCTACGACGTCGTCTTCCGTGCGGCCCGCTTCGACGAGGAGGGCAGAAAGACCGCCGACGCCCGGGTGACGGTCGTGTGGAACGGCAGGAAGGTCCACGACGACCTCGTGCTCGACGGGCCGACCGCCTCCGGCCGGGCCGAGACGCCCGCGGCGGGAGCGATACGCCTGCAGGACCACGGCAACAAGGTTCGTTTCCGCAACATCCAGGTGCGTCCCTTGTAGTGCGTCCTGTGTGGCCCCCCGCGGTGTGCCGTCGCCGGCGGCCGTCCGCGGGGCGGCCGACGGCCCGTCCCCCGGGTGAGGGACGATGGAGGGGTGCGAAGGCAACCAGTACTGATCTTCGACGGGGACTGCGGCTTCTGCACCTCGTCCGTGGGTGTCGTCCAGCGCCTGGTGCGGCCCCGCTGCGAGGTCGTGGCCTGGCAGCAGGCGGATCTCGGCGCGCTCGGCGTCACCGCGGAGCGCGCCCGCCACGAGGCCCTGTGGGTGACGCCCACCGGGCGGGTGTACGGCGGTGCCCAGGCGGTGGCGAAGACCCTGCTCAGCGCCGGTGGAGCGTGGCCCGTCGCGGGAGCCGTCCTCACCCTGCCGCCCGTGCGGTGGGTCGCCCACGGCGTCTACCGTCTCGTGGCCCGGAACCGCATGCGGCTGCCGGGCGGGACGGCGGCGTGCGCGGTGCCCGGAGCGAAGGCGCGGCCGGCCGCGCCCCGGACGTAGCACCGCGTCGCCGTCGACTCCGGCGGCAGGGGTCGGGACCGGGTGGGTCAGGTCGACCAGATGACTCCGCCGTTGTGCACGATGACCACCTTGGCGTCCGCGCGCAGCACCAACTGCGCGCCCTCGTGGCCATGGGTGCGGGCGGCCCAGATGGGACGGTCG
Organism: Streptomyces sp. NPDC017943; assembly: GCF_044328425.1. Taxonomy (NCBI): domain Bacteria; kingdom Bacillati; phylum Actinomycetota; class Actinomycetes; order Kitasatosporales; family Streptomycetaceae; genus Streptomyces; species Streptomyces sp. NPDC017943. The sequence continues at coordinate 142,804 of NZ_JBIRHH010000002.1, forward strand.
TCACCGTTGTGGATGACGAGGTTGCCGTCCTGCTGGAAGATCGCCCGGTGGTTCTCGCCGAAGGTCATCGACGCCCAGATGGGCTTGCCCTTCTCGTTGTAGACGACGAGGTTGCCGTCGGTCTGCATGATCATGCGGATGCGGTTGGTGGTCCAGGCCTGGTTCACCTCCAGGACGCTGACCGCCGAGACGGTCGCGGTGCCCCAGTCGGGCTTGGGCGCGGCCTTCGGCTTCGGTTTCGGCTTGGGCGCGGACTTCTTCGTGGGCGAGCTGCTCGGGCTCGGCTTCGGCGGGGCCGCCACCGGCTGGGGCGCGGCCGCCACCGGGGCGGCGCTCTTCCGCGGCTTCTTCCTGGGCGACGCACTGGGCTTCTCGGCCACGTAGTCGTCCAGGGCGGCGGGGGCCGACTCCGGCTTCAGGACCGTGTCCGCGTCGCCGGCCGTCACCGTCCTGGACGCGTTGCGGCCGTCGTCGTCGTTCCCGCCGCCGGTCAGCAGCAGCGGTACGGCCACCAGCACGGCGCCGAGGACCGCTGCTCCCGCGAGGACGGGTTTGCGGGGCCGGCCCGTCTGGACGCCGGTGCCGGACGCGGGGGCGGGATGCACCGCGGTGGCGGCAGCGGCCACGCCGATGCGCGTGACGGGAGCCTCTGGTGCCGCCGACGCCTGGGACGCCGTGGCTTCCGGTGCGGAAGCGGCGGTCTCCGGCGCGGCGGTGCCCGTCCGGGGTTCCGCGGCCGGGTCCGGCGCGGCGGGGGCCGCAGTGCCCTCGGGCTCGGCTTCGGGAGCGGTGGGAGCGGCCAGTCGCCCGGCAGGTGCGGCACCGGGCTCGGCCGTACCCGACTCGGCTGTGCCCGGTTCGGTCGTGCCCGACTCAGCCGTACGCGTGTCGGTCGTACCCGACTCGGCCATGCCCGGTTCGGTGGTGGCCGGCTTCTCCTCGGGCGCGGTGGCACGGCCCGGGCCCTCGGCCGTCGGTGCGGACGTGCCGGACGGGGAGCCGGTCTCCTCTCCGCCGGGGCCGGCGGCCCTCTCCGCTCGCGCGCCAGGGGTGTGGTGCTGGGGGGACATGCGGTTACTCCTCCTCGGTGGCGGAGCTCTCGGTGATGGGCGGGGCCGCGCGGCGGCCGAACGCGGTCAACGCCGCGCCGCCGGGCGCGGGTTCGGCAGTGCCACGCCTCGGTGAGCCTTCGGCTCGTCCGCGTCGCCGAGCATGCACGACACCTCGGCACCCCGGAACGCAGCACGCCTGCGGTCGGACGTCCCGGCAGGACCGAACCGTACGTCGACGAGTCCGACGACAAAGCCAACTTAACGCGTCCCCGGGACGACGACCCCGCCACCGCTGCAACACCCGGAGTCGCTTTGTCCGTTGGCGTCTCGCTGCTCCCGGAACGTTCTCCACCCGGGCAGCAAACGGGCACGCCACAGGCCCATACGGAGCTTGCTCGGGCACCTACGGACCAGGCCGGTGTGGCATCCTGAGGACCCCGGCCGATCGGTGTCGGCGTGTGTCCGTGCCGTTCGGCACTCGACTACCCAAGTATGCGTAGGGACCCAAGAGTTCAGGTGGAGATGCGGCCCCGAGAACGGCAAGCGGCCCTGCCGGGCGCCCTGCCCGAGACACCTGACACACCCGAGACGATCAAGACACCCGAGACACCCGAGATACCCGACGCCGTGCGCGCCGCGGCCCGTCGGGCCCCGGGGCACTGGATCGGTGTGGTGGACCCCGACTGGGCGCCTGAGCGGACGCCGCCGGAGTGGGCGGTGCTCGGGGAATGGCGGTCGGACGACAGCGGGGACGTCACCGAGTTCCGCGCCAACCCCGCCTACCGGCCCTCGGCGAGGATGCTCGGCTGGCCGGAGCCCACGGATCCGGTGGACGCCGCGGCGCAGCGGGCCGCCACCGGATACGGCCCGGTGGACGACGCCCTGGCGGCACTCGCCGCAGCGGAGGTCGCCGTCGTGCGCGGGCCGGACGGCGGGCCGCTCGTCGCCGCCGGGCGGGACGGGGCGCCGGTGGTGCTGTTGTTCACCTCACCGGCGCACGCGTTCATGTCCTCGGCACTTCACCACGACACCCTGTCGGTGGAGGAGCTGACACCTTCCCTGCCCGGCCCCGGCACCGTGCTACTGGTCAACGCCGGGGCGGCGGCGCCGCTACTGGTCCCGGCTGACAGCGTCCCCGGATCCGGAGCCGGTACGGGGGACGGGGCCGGCCCCGTGTTCCCGGGTGACGGCTTACAGGAACCCTGGCCCCACACCACAGGGAGGACCCCGTGACGCGACCGGCCCAGCAACCCCCCACCACCCCGGACGCCCCCGCGCAGGCCCGCCCCGAGAGCGAGGCCGCCCCCGCCACGACCACCGCCACCGGGTCGGCCCCCGAGCGGGAGACGCCGGAAGCCGGCACGGGGACGACGGCGACGGCGGCGGCCGGGGCACCGACCACCGGACCACTCCCGCCGGACGAGAAGGGCGAGGTGGCGTCGCAGGGCGAAGAGGCGTCCTCCACAGCGGTGAAGGCGACCGGTCACGGGAGCGGAACCCCCACCGGCGCCACGACCGCAACGGCCCCCGCCGCCCTGGCCGGGAGCGACGCCGACCCCGAGGCCGCCGCGGTGGCCGAGAGCCGGCTGCCCGCCCTCGTACGGACCATGTCCCGCACCGCGATCGACCGGCCGCAGCCCCAGGCGGTTGCCGTCGGGCGGCCCGGCAAAGCGGTCCTGGCCGGAGCGGCGATCGTCGGCGCGCTGCTGGTGTCGGTGCCGTTCCTCGTGCTCGGCGGTAACGACGACGGTGGCGAGCGCAAGCAGGCGGCCGGTGCGGGCACCGTGCTCGGCGACGACGGCCAGGAGGCGCCCGGTGAGTTCGTGGCGGCCTCGCCCGGCGACAGGCCCTCCCGCGCACCGGAGAAGCCGACCGCCGAGCCCGGGAAGCCGGCGACCCGGGTCACCCCCGGTGCGGGCACCGACGAGCACGACGGCGACAAGGCGCCGAAGACGCCGAAGAAGGACTCCGGGGCGAAGGCCGAGCCCGAGGCACCGGCCGACAGCGGGCGGGACGGCGCGGACCGGTCCGGCGGCGGCAAGGACCGGCCCGCCAAGGCCGGTTCGGGCGTCAGCCTCGGCTCCCCCGTCTCGCTGCACAGCCACCTCTCCGGCCGCTGCGTCGACGTAGCCGACGGCGACTTCAGCGACGGCAAGCAGCTGTGGGTGTGGGACTGCAACGGCAGCCCCGCGCAGAAGTGGCAGTTCGCCTCGGACGGCACCGTGCGCATCGGCGGCAAGTGCCTGGACGTGGCCGGGGCCGACTACGGCGACGGCACCCCCATCCAGATCGCCTGGTGCAACGGCAACGCCGCGCAGCAGTTCACGCTGAACGGCAGCCACGACCTGGTCAACACGGTGGTCGGCAAGTGCGTCGACGTCAAGGACAACAACCGGGGCAACGGGGCCGGGCTGCAGCTGTGGACCTGCGCCGGTACCGACAACCAGAAGTGGAGCGTCTGACCGGACAGGCAGCGGAGCGACGTACCGCTCCGGGAGACTCGCCTCGCGCAGGGGCGAGGCATCATGACCCCGTCGGCCCGCCGACACGCGCCCCCGTCGAGCGGGGCGCACGCTGAAGACCACGCCACGGCAAGGAGGTTGGTGCGTGTCGCGCCAGGTACTGACGGTCGGCCCGGGAGACGGGGACCGCTACCGGACGATCGGTGAGGCGCTCTCGGCTGCCCGGACCGGCGCGATCATCAGCGTCCGGCCCGGGACCTACGCGGAGAACCTGGTGATCCACACCCGGGTCACCCTCACCGCGGCCGAGGGACGGGGCACCGTGGAGATCAGGCCGCGCTCGGGCAGCGTGCTCGCGTTGCGCGCCGACGCGGTGATGCTCTCCGAACTGACCCTGCGCGGCGGCGACGCCGAGGAACCGGCCGTGGACGTGCGGCGCGGGCAGGCCGCGCTGGACGGCTGTGAGATCGTCGGCGCCGCGTGGACCGCGCTGCTCGCCGGAGGCACCGGCTCGCTCGCCCTGCGGGACTGCCGGGTGAGCAATGGGCAGGGGGCGGGCGTCGTGGTCACCTCGACCACGCCCACCACGGTGGAGTCCTGCACCTTCGAGCACCTGGGGACCAGCGGCCTGGTCCTCGCCGAGCAGGGCGAGGCACGTGTGCGGGGCTGCACCGTGCGCGACGCCCGCGGCAACGGCCTGCTCGCCAACGGTGAGTCGCGCGGCACCGTCGAGGACTGCGACCTCTCCTCCACCGACAAGCCCTCCCTGGCCCTGGAGCAGAACTGCTCCCTCTCGGTCGTCCGCACCGTCGTGCACGACACCAGCACCGGCGTGCACCTGAGCAGCGCGGGCCGTACGACGCTGGAGGACGTACGGGTCACGGGCGCCTCCGGGAACGGGATCACGCTGGCCGCCGGGACCGACCCGGTGCTGCGGCGCTGCCGGGTCTCCCGTACCCGCGGCCACGGTGTGCTGGTCACCGACCGGGCCCGGGGCACCTTCGAGGACTGCTGGGTGGACGGCGCCGGGGGTGCGGCCCTGCGGGTCGCCGGGGCGGCATCGCCGGCCCTCACCGGCTTCACCGTCCGCGACTGCGAGGAGACGGGTCTGCTGCTGGAGGAGGACTCGGCACCGGAACTGGACCGCCTCGAAGTGATCGGCGGAGCACCGGCGGTCCTGGTGCGCGGCGGCGCCAACCCGCTGCTGCGCCGGGCCCGGCTGGTGGAGCCGTCCGGCGACGGGGTGACGGCCGTCAAGGACGCCCGCGGGCGGGCCGAGGACTGCGAGATACTCCGGCCGAAGGGCGCGGGGGTGCGCGTCGCCTCGGGCAGCACCCTGTACCTGGCGGGCGGCGGGGTGTCCGACGCCGCCGCCGGCGGCCTGGCCGTCGAGGACGGCGGGAACGTCACCGTCCGCGACTTCCGCGTCGAGGTGTCCGGCGAGGACGGTGTGGTGGTGGCCGCCGGCGGCGAGCTGACCGCCAACCGCACCGCGGTGCACGCCGCCCAGGGGCACGGCTTCCTGCTGCGGGAGGGGGCGCTGGCGTCCCTGAGCGGCTGCGAGGCGACCGGCGGAGCGCAGGACGGCTTCCGGGTGGAGTCCACGGCGCCCGTCTCGCTGGTGAACTGCCTGGCCCGGGAGAACGAGGGGGGCGGCCTGGTGCAGACGGCCCCCGGTGAACGGCTCGCCGTGGAGGGCCTGAACAGTACCGGCAACGGCAAGCGGGACGCCTGGGGCACCGGGAACGCCGAGAACACCGATCCGGCGGGCTCCGGCGCGGCGGACGCACCCCCACCGGATCGCGCCGACGGGCCGCTCGGCGCCCTCAACGCGCTGATCGGTCTGGAGAACGTCAAGCAGCAGGTGCGCACCCTGGTCAACCTGACGCAGCTCGCCCAGCGCCGGGAGAAGCTGGGCATGCCCGCCCCGCCGATGAGCCGCCACCTGGTCTTCGCCGGGCCGCCCGGCACCGGCAAGACGACCGTGGCCCGGCTCTACGGCTCCATCCTGGCCGAGCTGGGGTCGCTGCGCAGCGGGCACCTGGTGGAGGTGTCCCGTGCCGACCTGGTCGCGCAGGTCGTCGGCGGGACCGCGATCAAGACCACCGAGACCTTCCAACGGGCCCTCGGCGGCGTGCTGTTCATCGACGAGGCGTACACGCTCACCTCGGACAGCGGCAACGGCGGCGCGGACTTCGGTCGTGAGGCGGTGGACACGCTGCTGAAACTGATGGAGGACCATCGCGACGACGTGGTGGTCGTGGCCGCGGGCTACTCCCGCGAGATGGAGTCCTTCCTCACCTTCAACCCCGGCCTGGCCTCGCGCTTCTCGCGCACGGTCGAGTTCGAGAACTACTCGGTGCCCGAACTGGTCGCGATCATGGAGAACATGTGTGCCCAGCATCAGTACCAGCTGGGCGAGGGCACCGCGCAGGCGCTGGCCGCGCACTTCGAGGCGATGCCGCGGGACGCCGGTTTCGGCAACGGCCGTGCGGCACGCGGTGTGTTCGAGGAGATGGTGGACCGGCAGGCGGTCCGGCTCGCCTCCCAGCAGCAGGTCAGTGAGCACGATCTGCGGCTGCTGCTGCCGGAGGACGTCTCGGCGACGGCCGCCGCCGCGGCGAGCGACCCGTCCCCGGCCGGGGACGACCCGCTGACCCGCCTCGGCGACATGATCGGGCTGGCCGAGGTCAAGCGGGACGTGGCGGACCTCGTCAATCTCATCACCACCGCCCGTCACCGGGCGGCCGCCGGACTGCCGGTTCCCTCGCTCAGCCACCACCTGGTGTTCACCGGCCCGCCCGGCACCGGCAAGACGACGGTGGCCCGCCTCTACGGCGAGATCCTCTCCCAGCTCGGCATCCTCGAGCGGGGCCAGCTGGTCGAGGCGGCCCGCGCCGATCTCGTCGGGCGGTACATCGGCCACACCGCGCAGCTCACCCGTGAGGTCTTCGAACGGGCCCGCGGCGGCGTGCTGTTCATCGACGAGGCCTACACCCTCACCCCGCGCGGCGAGGGCAACGACTTCGGCCAGGAGGCGGTGGACACCCTGCTGAAGCTGATGGAGGACCACCGTGACGAGGTGGTCGTCATCGTCGCCGGCTACACCGACGAGATGGAACGCTTCCTGGCCTCGAACCCGGGGTTGTCCTCGCGGTTCCCGCGGCGGGTCGCCTTCGCCGACTACTCCTCCGAGGAACTGGTCACCATCGTGCGCACGCAGGCCGCGGACATGGGCTACGAGTGCGGTCCCGGCACCGGGCCGCTGCTCAAGGAGTACTTCGACGCCCTGCCCCGGGACCGCTCCTTCGGCAACGCGCGGCTGGCCCGCCAGATGGTGGAGTCGATGGTCACCCGGCAGGCCGGGCGGCTCAGTTCGCTGGCCGCGCCCACCCTCGACGACCTGCGCATCCTCCTGCCGGAGGACGTCACCGCCGCGACCGCGAAGGCGGCTCCCCGATGAAGGCCCACGTCCGTGCCGCCTCCCGCCTGCTGTCCGGTGCCGGCCTGGCCGCCGCGCTGCTGCTGCCCCCGGCCGGCAGCGCGCTCGCGGCGCAGCCGCCCCTGCACCCCGCGGCCGACGGGAAGGGGCAGCAGCTGCCCGGCATGCCCTCCGCGCTCGATCCGGACGCCGGGCAGGAGGCCTGCACCCCCGCCTCCGACGCGACGGCGAAGAAGCAGGACTGGTCCCGTCAGCGGCTGGACCTCGAACGGGTGCACCGGCACAGCACCGGCGCCGGGGTGACCGTCGCCCTGATCGACACCGGGGTCGACCCCGAGGCCGCCGGGCTGGACGGACGGGTCACCGCCCAGGGCGCGGCCGGCGACGACTGCGTGGGACACGGCACCTTCCTCGCCGGGCTCGTCGCGGGCACCGGCGGGACGACGCCGGGTCTCGCGGGTGTCGCGCCCGGCGCGAGGATCCTCGCGCTGCGGGGCACCGACACGTACGGCCGGGCGGAGTCCACGCTGGTGGTGGACGCGCTGCGCGCGGCTGTCGCCGCGCGGGCCGACGTGATCGCGGTGGGGGTCGCCCTGCCCCGCCGCGACCCCGCGCTGAGCCGCGCGGTGGCCGACGCCCGCGAGGCCGGTGCGGTGGTGGTCGCGGCCGCCACCCCGGACCCGCCGTCCCGCGGCGGCGGCGAGGAGACCCCGGCGCGCACCTACTATCCGGCCGGGGAGCCGGGTGTCCTGTCCGTCGCCGACATGCTGCCCAGCGGGGCCCGCCCGGAGGGTTCCCCGCGCACCGGCGGCATCGATCTGGCCGCCCCCGGCGCGGGTGTGGTGTCCGGCGGCCCGCGCGGCGACGGCCACTACCTCGGCGGCGGCGCCGCCGTGGCGACGGCCTACGCCGCCGGGGCCGCGGCGGTGGTGCGCGCCGCCCACCCCGACGCCTCCCCCGCGGCCGTCACCCGCCGTCTGACCGCCACCGCCTACCCGGCCGACATCCCCCAGCTGGACCCGTACGCCGCCGTCACCACCGTCCTGGAGGGCTCCCCCGGGACGGCTCGGGCGGAGGGCGGGTCCACGCCCGTGGCCGTGCGGGACACGTCCGCGGCGGAGGGTGTCACCCACCGCGCCACGCTGTTCGTCCTCGTCGGCTCCGCCGGCGTCCTGTGCGTCCTGTGGGCCGCCTTCGCCTACCCGCGCGCCCGCGCCCGGGGCTGGCGCCCGGCGGAGGCGGGCACCGGGACGGATCAGCGGTGAGCTGACGTCGGGGCCCGCGCGCGGTCACCGACGGAACGGGAGCGGGGGCCACTCAGGTGGCCCCCGCTCCCGTTCCGTCAGGCGTCCGGCTCCCGGTCCCCCTCCACCAGTGCCGTCTGCATCAGGCGCTCGCGGCGGCGGGCGATGTGCAGGGCGCGGCCCGGGGGGAGGTTGCGCGGTTTGGCGTTGCCGAACAGGCGGCCCTCGGTGGGCGGGCAGGACAGCAGGACGGCGGGGTTGTTGGCCTCGTCGAGGCGGCGCAGCAGGCCGTCGCCCAGGCCGCGGCCGGCCCCCATGGCACTGCGCGCGACCACCAGGTGCAGACCCATCTCGAAGCCGAGTGTGAGGTGCTCGAAGAGCGGCTCGAAGGGGCTCTGGAAGGAGTTGGTGGAGACCATGTCGTAGTCGTCGACGAGGATGAACAGGCGCGGGCCGGTCCACCAGTCGCATCGGCGCATGCGCGCCGGTGCGATGTCGGCGCCCGGGACGCGGGTCTTCATGGCGCGGGCGGCGCCCTCGACCGTCTCCTTGAGGTTGTCCAGGGAGATGACGTGCCCGATGCGGTACTCCTCGGGGACGGTGTCCACGAGCGTGCGGCGGTAGTCGACCACGATGATCTTCGCCTCGCTGGGGGCGTAGCGGGCGGTGATGCCCGCGGAGACGCGGCGCAGCAGGTTCGTCTTGCCGCTCTCGGTGTCACCGACCACGATCAGGTGCGGGGTGCGGCTGAAATCGTGCCAGACCGGTTCCAGGGCGTCCTGGTCGATGCCGAGCGGGAGGCGCATGCCGCCGCCCTCGGTGGCCTCGGGGGCGGGCAGTTCCGCGAGCGGGAGCCGGTGCGGCAGCATGCGGACCTGGGGGGCGGACGGGCCCGTCCAGTGACGTGACACCTCGGACACCAGGTGGGCGACCCCGTCGCCGAGGTCGTCCAGGGAGCCGCTGCCGTCCAGGCGCGGCAGACCGGCCAGGAAGTGCATCTTGGTGTCGGCCGTGATGCCGCGGCCCCCGCTGCGCGGCACCGAACGGGCCTTGCGGGTGTCGACCTCGGAGTCCATGGGGTCGCCCATGCGCAGTTCGAGTCGGGTGGCGGCCTGGTCGCGGACCTGGGCGGACAGTTCCACCCAGCGGGTGGTGGTGATCAGCAGGTGGATGCCGTAGTTCAGGCCGCGGGCGGCGAGTTCGTTGAACTTCGGGATCAGGTCGTCGTAGTCCTGGCGGACGGTGGACCAGCCGTCGACCACCATGAAGACGTCGCCGAAGGGTTCGTCGGGGAACTCACCGGCGGCCCGGCGGCGGCGGTAGGACTGCATCGAGTCGAGGGTGTGGTCGACGAAGAACTGCTCGCGGCGGGCCAGCAGCGTCATCACCTCGGCGACCGCTCGGTGCACGCGCTCGGGGTTGAGCCGCGCAGCGACGCCGCCGACGTGCGGCAGGCCGGCCAGCTGGGAGAGGCCGCCGCCGCCGAAGTCGAGGCAGTAGAACTGGACTTCGGCCGGGGTGTGGGTGAGGGCGAGGGCCCCGATCAGGGTGCGGACGAGGGTGGACTTGCCGCTCTGCGAACCGCCGGCGACGGCGACGTGCCCGCCGGCCCCGGACAGGTCCACGACCAGCGGGTCGCGGCGCTGCTCGAAGGGCTTGTCCACCAGGCCGACCGGGACGCGCAGCCTGCCGGTGCCCGGCCAGCCGGCGGCGGTGAGGCCGCGCTCGGGGTCGGGGGCGATGCCGGGCAGCAGGGCGTCGAGCGGGGACGGCTCGTCCAGCGGGGGCAGCCACACCTGGTGGGCGGCCGGGCCGGAGTCGCGCAGCCGGTCGAGCGCCACGGCGAGGAGGGTCTCCTCCTCGCCGGTCTCCTCGGTCTCGGGCTCCGGCTCGGGTGCCGCCTCCAGGGTGCGCGGCACGACCCAGCCACTGGTCCACGGCACGACCTGGCTGGCCACCCGGGCCTGCACCACGGCGCCGGTGCGGCGGTGGTAGGTGCCGGAGGAGTAGGCCGCGCGGAAGCGCGTCAGTGCCTCCACGCCGGACTTCAGGTAGCCGCTGCCGGGCTGGGCGGGCAGCTGGTAGGCGTCCGGCACCCCGAGCACGCCGCGGCTCTCCATGGCGGAGAAGGTGCGCAGGCCGATGCGGTACGACAGGTGGCTCTCCAGCTGGTGCATGCGGCCCTCGTCCAGACGCTGCGAGGCCAGCAGCAGGTGCACCCCGAGGGAGCGGCCGAGGCGGCCGATCATGACGAAGAGGTCCATGAACTCGCGGTGGGCGGAGAGCAGTTCGCTGAACTCGTCGACCACGACGAACAGGCTGGGCAGGGGGGTGAGCCCGGCTCCGGCGGCGCGGGCCCGCTCGTACTCCAGGGCGGAGGTGTAGTTCCCGGCGGCCCGCAGCAGTTCCTGGCGGCGCATGAGTTCGCCGTGCAGGGCGTCCTGCATGCGTTCGACGAGGGCGACTTCGTCGGCGAGGTTGGTGATGACGGCGGAGGTGTGTGGGAGTTCCTCCAGGCCGAGGAAGGTGGCGCCGCCCTTGAAGTCGACGAGGACGAAGTTGAGCGTCTCCGAGGAGTTGGTCAGGGCCAGGCCGAGGACGAGGGTGCGCAGCAGTTCGCTCTTGCCGGAGCCGGTGGCGCCGATGAGCATGCCGTGCGGTCCCATGCCGCCCTGCGCGGACTCCTTGATGTCGAGTTCCACGGGGCGGCCGTCCACGCCGACCGCGACGGGTACCCGGAGCCGGGCGGAGCCGGTGTGCCGGGCGAAGAGGGTCTGCGGGTCGTGGCGGTGCAGGTCGGGGATGCCGAGCAGGGTGGTCAGCTCGACGTCGGAGTCCAGGGGCTGGGCGATGTCGGTGCCGAGGCTGATGCGGCGGGCGGTGAGGAGCCGGGCCAGGGACTCCGCGCCGAGCGGGCCGAGCCGGTCGGGGCGGCCGAGCGGCACGGAGCGTTCCTTGCGGCTGCGGTCGGTGCGCACCAGGTTCACCCGGTCCGGCCCGACGGTCAGCCGCAGGGTGTTGCGGCCGGGACGCCAGCGCAGGGCACCGGAGACGTCGAGGACCACCGCGTTGCGGTAGCCGTGCCCTTCCCAGCGGTGCCCCTCGGGGACGGTGACGCCGTCGAGGACGACGACCGTGTAGGGCTCGTCGCGTCCGGGGCGGGCGTCGGGGTCGAAGCCGGGGCGCTCGGCGAACTCGGCCCCGAGCAGGTCGTCCAGTTCCGTGAGGTCGGCGGTGATCCGGCGGACCTGGCCCGCGCCGTCCTCCTCGTGCGGGTGCAGGGCGTGCGGCAGCCACTTGGCCCACTCCCAGTCGGCCCGGCGCTCGTCGCTGACGCAGACCGCGAGCCACAGCTCCTCGGGGGCGTGGAACACCGCGAGCTGACCGAGTGCGGCGCGCACCAGGGAGCGGACGGCGTCATGTCCGGTATCCCCGGCCGGGGAGGCGGCCGGGGAGGCGGTCGGCGCCGGCCGGGCGGACGGGTCGTCGGGGCTCTCCTCGGGGCGCAGCAGGATCCGGGCGGAGGAGCGCAGGTAGAGGCCGAGGGGCTGGTCGGGGATGGTGGAGTAGGCGCGGATGAAGCGGCGCAGCGCGTGCGCGCAGAGGGGTTCGAGGTCCTCCACGGGCCGGGTGGAGACCGGCTGGAGGGTGAGGGCGAGCTGCTGCTCGCCGACCGCGAGGCGGACCTCGCCGAAGTCCTCGTCGGCGGGCCGTCGTTCCCACAGGCGGGAGGTGCGGGCCAGGGAGCGCAGCGAGGCCGGCTCCGGGTGGCGCCAGGCGAGGGCCCGCTGCTGTTCGACGATGGTGGCCCGGACGCGCTTGCGGATCTGCGCCAGGTAGCGGAGGTAGTCGCGGCGTTCGCCCCTGAGGCGTTGCTTGCGCTCGCTGGAGCGGCGCATCAGCTGGCCCAGGAGCATGGCTCCGGCCGACAGCGCCATGACGCCCATCGCCAGGTAGATGAAGACCCCGTTGCCGCCACCGGGGCGCAGGAACATCAGCATCATCGACACCGACATCAGCGCCATCGGCAGATAGGTCCATATCGCCGAGGTGTCCGGAACCGTCTCGGCGAGGACCGGGGGTTCCTGGAGGGTCAATTGCCCTTCGGGCATCTCCGGTCCGCGTCTGCGGGCAGGCCGGCGAAACAGCACCACGCTCAAGGGACGAAACCTCCGGGTTCGCTGGACTTTCCGGCCCGCACCGAATACCCGCCATGCGTGGTGGCGGGAAGTGTCCCACCGGGTGGACGCGCGTGGTCCCGGGCAACGGCGATATCCGGGGCGGTCGTGTTCCGGGCGGTGGGGGCGGGCAACTCCTGTGCCGATCTGCTCCGTACCGGGCGTGTCCGATCCGCAGCACAATCCGGCGGGCGTCGGCAGTAGTCTGCATTCACCGCACGCCACCTGTCCACGCGAGAGGGGTGGTTACCGGACGCTCGGCGACAATTCCAGTGCTCTGGCCCGTCGTTGGTGGCCGCATATACCGTGCGTACTCTTCATCCGTTCCCCCATTCCCGGGGGCACGTCTCCCTGTCACCCACCCCCACGGAAGACGAGAGTTCAGCTGATGACCGACAGCGCGGTGGCCGAACTGTGCCGCCTGACCGTACGCGCGCCGAGCGTCTCCGTCGATCTGGCCGTGCCCGCCGATGTGCCGGTCGCCGATCTGCTGCCCACCCTGCTGCGCTATGTCGGCGAGGAGGCCGAGGAGGCCGGTCTCGACCACGCCGGCTGGGTGCTCCAGCGGCTCGGTGACGCCCCGCTCGACGAGGAGACCACGCTCGCCCGCTCCGGACTCACCGACGGGGACGTGCTCTACCTGCGTCCCCACACCGAGGCGCTGCCGGAGGCCAGGCTCGACGACCTGGTCGACGGGATAGCCGACACGGCGGGCCGGCGGCTGCACAACTGGCACCCGGGCGCGGCGCGCGGCCTGCTGGTGGGCACCGCGGTGGCCACCGTCCTGACCGCGCTGCTGCTGGTGTTCTGGCCCGGGGTGAACTCCTCGTCGCGGCCCGCGTACGCGGGGGTGACCGGGTTGCTGCTGCTCGCCGGGGCGGGTACGGCCAGCCGCGCGGTCGGGGACCGGCTCTCGGCCAGTGCGCTGGGCCTGCTGGTGGCGCCCTGTCTGGCGCTGGCCGGCTGGGTGCTGCCCGGCGGCGACCTGACGGGGCCGGACGCCGCACAGGTCGTGGGTGCGCGGCTGCTGGCGGCGGGCGCCGCGGGCGCGGGCGGGGCCGTGCTGGCGCTGGCCGCCACCGCGGTCGGTGCTCCGGCGCTGGTGGCCACGGCGGTGGTGTCGGTGGCCGCCGCGGTCGCCGGGGCGCTGATCGGTTACAGCGGTCTGGACGTGCCGGCCACGGCGGCGCTGGTGGCGACGGTGGTCGCGCTGGGCGCCGGGGCGGTGGCGCCCTTCGCCTTCAAGCTGGCGGGGATGCGGATGCCGGCGCTGCCGTCGTCGGCGAGCCAGCTCCAGGAGGGCATCGAGCCGTACGCGGGCGCCGAGGTCGCCGAGCGCACGGAACTGGCCGGGCGCTGGGTCACCGCGCTGTTCGCCGCCACCGGCGTCGTCTGCGCGACCGCGCTGGCCGTGCTCGCCGAACGTCCGGACCTGCCCGAGGTGCTGACCTGCCTGGCGCTGAGCCTGCTGCTGCTCCTGCACTGCCGGGGCCTGGTGCACATCGCCCAGCGGCTGACCCTGGCGGTCCCCGGGGTGTGGGGTCTGCTGCTGCTGGCCCGCGCCTGGGCGGTCGACAGCGGCAGCGGCGGGCGCACGGTGGTCTGCGCGGTCCTGCTCGCCGCGGCGGCGGGCCTGGTGGTGGCGGCCTGGGTCGTGCCCGGCCGCCGCGTCCTGCCGTACTGGGGCCGGGCTGCGGAGCTGGCGCACACCGGCTTCGCGGTGGCGCTGCTGCCGCTCGCCCTGTGGGTGGCGGGCCTGTTCGGCTGGCTGCGCGGCCTGTTCGGCTGAGCGTTCGCGAAGCCGGTCCATCGAGTACGAGGTGAGGAGAGGCTGTGCAGTCCAAACGCGACCAGGTACAAGCCCACGGATTCATGATGGGCAGGCTCAGCTCGGGCCTGCTGACGGCCGACCCGGACGCCCCGGAGAGCCCGCTGGGACGCACCACGCGCGGTGTGGTCTTCGGCGTGCTGGTCACCGTCCTGGTCGGTGCGGGCGCCACCGTCTACGGTCTGCTGCGCCCCGGCGGCAACGACGGCTGGCGCGACGGCGAGCACCTGGTGGTCAACCGCGACACCGGCGCCCGCTATCTGTGGACCGGCACCGACGGGGTGCTGCACCCGGTGCGCAACTACGCGTCGGCGCGGCTGATCGGCGGGCCCGACCTGGAGACGGACGACGTGGGCACCGCTTCGCTGCGCGACACCCCGGTGGGCGCGCCCGTCGGCATCCCCGGCGCCCCGGACACCGTGCCGGACCCGGGTCGGCTGGACGACGGCGCCTGGCACATGTGCGTCACCGGCCCGCAGGGGGCGCTGCCCAGCACCTCCGGCGCCACGGCCGACACCGGCGTGGACGAGCCGGGGGCCACCACGGTGGTCGCCGGGGCACCCGTGGATTCCCAGGGGGTGGGCGGGGACCGCGCGGTACTGGTGCGCGGCCCGGACGGCACCGAGTACCTGGTGTGGCGGGGCAGCAGGCTGCCGCTGGACCGCGCCTCCGACGCGCGCAACGCCCTCGGGTACGGCTCGGAACGGCCGATGCGGGTCTCCGCGGCCTTCCTGGACGCGCTGGCCCCCGGGCCCGCCCTGAAGCCGCCCGACGTGCCCGGACGCGGCGAGGAGGGTCCCGAGCTCGGCGGTGAGGCCGGCCGTGTCGGCCAGCTGTTCAAGGTGAGCGTGCCCGGGGGCGGCAGCACCTACCACCTGCTCCGCAAGGACGGCCTGGTACCGCTGACACGGCTGGGAGCCGCTCTGGTGCTGGGCGACCCGGCCACCCAGAAGGAGGCCTACCAGGGGAAGTCGCCCGAGGTGCGCACGGTGGGCGCCGACATCCTGCGCGAACACCGGGCGCGGAACGCCGGCCCGGCCGGATCCGCCCAGCTGCCGGACGCGCCGCCGACCGTGCAGTCCACACCGCGGGGATCGGCACTGTGCGCCAAGGTGGACGGCGGGGACGGCGGCGCCCGGATCAGCTCCGTGCTGGCGCCGTTGGCCGCGCTCGCCCCGGTGGCTGTGCCGCAGGGCGCCGGCGAGCCGGTGGAACCGGCCTGTGCCCCGCCGGACGCCGCGGTCGTCCGCCCCGGGCACGGCGCCCTGGTCAGGGCGCTGCACGCCAGCGGCGCGGCCCACGCGGGCACCACCTACCTCGTGGCGGACAACGGTGTGAAGTACCGGGTCACCTCCAAGGAGGCGCTGTCCGCGCTCGGTTACGGGGCCGGGGACGTCGACTCGGTGCCGGCACCCCTGCTCGCGTCCTTCCCGACCGGCGCGGATCTGGACCCGGCCGCCGCCTCGGGCGCCGCCGAGGTGAGGGTCACGGCCCCCGCGTGCGGCCCCGCCGCGGCGGAGCGCAAGGGCGCCGGGGGCGGGACGGCGGACAAGCCCGACACAGTCCGCACCGCGCAGTGATCCGGACAAGGAACACGTTCGGACCGAACAAAGGGAAAAGGGGCGGCAGCGGGGGCGAATTCCAGCCGAATTGATTCCGGACGGCGTACGGCCGGCGCCGCCGACGGCCGGGGCGGAACTCGGGAAAACGCCGATGCCCGGCCCCGCGGCCGCCGGAAGTCGGCGCGATGAATTGCCGGTGTCCGGCGCGCCACCTCAAATGAAGCTCAAGAATTCCCGGGAGACGATGCCTGGAATGACCGCGGCCCACGCGGACATTCCAGGAAACGAGCCGCCGCGGTGACCGTTTGCGCCCCTCCCGTGCCCGCTTCGTGCCCGCTTCCGCGAATGTGCCGCCGGGTACTCGCCCACCGGTGCGGCGGATACCTTCACCCTGCCGAAACCCCCCGGCAACTCCACTGGTATGTAGGGTCCTTGGTGAGCCGGACCGAAGCTCAAAACCATTCCTGCACGCGTTGCGCGGAACGCGGGGTTCTCTCTAGCCTCAGCGGGCAACCAGGCGACAGGACTTGCTCGAACGAAGGGAGCGCGACATGGCGGACAGTGCCGCGAGGAAAGCGGATTACGCCAAGGGCTTGGGGGGCGTCTCGTCCCTGGAGTCGGCCCGGAGCCAGGTCGAGAAGATCCAGAACAACGTGGCCGAGCTGGCCGCGCGTTCGGGCGTCGGCGGTGACGAGGGGCAGGCCCTCCTCAAGCTCTTCCGGAGCTGGAACGCCGAGGCGCAGAAGGTCGTCGTCCAGATCAGCAAGATGGTCGACGCGCTCCAGGAGAACGTGACCTCCGCCAACCGTCTGGCGCAGGAGAACCAGGACCTGACCGAGGTCCTCAACAGCAAGACCACCCAGGGCGTCTTCGAAGCACTGCGCTGACTTCCCCCCTTCCGGCATCGGCCCTCGTGGCGTGGCCGGACCCCGTGAGCCTTCCGGGCCTGGCGCCCGGCCCCCGAGAGGAGACGTCATGGCCGACGGCATCATCGACGTGCAGTACCCCGTGGTCCAGCGGGCCATCGAGGATCTGAAGGACCAGACCCAGCAGATCATCAACACGCTCAACACCCTCGAGGACGAGCTGAAGCCGCTCGTCGGCTCCTGGGAGGGTTCCGACCGGCAGATGTACGTCCAGGTCCAGGCGGAGTGGGACCAGGCCACCAAGAACATGGCCATGCTGCTCGGCGACAGCGGTCAGCTGATCCAGAGCATCCACGACAACCACTCCCGCGACGAGCGCCGCAGCGCCGACAACTGGGGCAACGTCCGGGCCAGGTAGCACCCTCGGCCCCTCACCGGTACGGCCGTCCGCGCGCCGGCGCCGGCGGACCGTACCGGTGCCGCTCGTCACCCCGTCCGGTACCAAGCCGCAGGAGGACGTCCCATGGCCGGTGACAAGGCCGACGTCAAGCACTTCGACCTCAAGCAGATGGAGAACTTCCGCGACAACGAGGTGCAGCCGGTGTACACCGCCGCCAAGAAGCACCGCGAGGAGGGCGACGGGTCACACATCCGCCCGCTCGGCCAGCTCATCGACGGGCACACCACCCCGGACAACCTCGCCCAGGACAAGCAGCTGCTGCGCATCGGCAAGATGGTCACCGAACCGCTGGTGTCGGGCCCCAAGCTCATCGAGGACGTGCGCGCCGCGGCGGAGTCGATCGACAAGCTGCTCGGCGACCAGATGGAGTTGTTCAAGGAGCTCAAGGAGGCCCTCGGCGACACCATCGACGAGGCCAACAAGACGAAGGACAAGAACCTCAGCGCCATCGACGCGCAGACGCTGCTCATGACCTTCGAAGAGGTCGACTCCCTGACCGCCGGCAGCTCCGGCGGGAACAACGACGACACCTGACCCCGCGCCGCACGTGCCGGCCCGGCCGCGGAGCGGCCGGCACACCCGCACCGCGGCACCCGGCTGCTGATGGCATGAGAACGCCGTGCACCGGCACACAGGACAGGCACCGACCAGAAAGGGCGCCCGGTGGCCGATCGGTACGATCCCAACTCCGTTGCGAACCTGGACAAGTTCGACAACGCCGGTGACCCGTCGTCCGACACCTGGGCCACCCTGGTCACCCACATCACCGGGTACCCCGTGCCGGACCGCGGCACGATCTTCGACACCCTGCGCTCCGACCACGGCGGCAAGCTCTTCCGGATGGACATCAAGGACCGCAGCCTCAGCCTGCTCGTCAAGGACTCCGGCTTCCTGACCAACACCGGCGAGGACTACGACATCTGGTTCTTCGACCGCGGGAAGAAGACCCAGATCAAGCAGGCCCGCATCGTCTTCGAGGGCCGGGTCAAGGCCGGGGACGAGGTGATCTTCGCCTCCCCGGGGTCCGACAACGTGCACGACGCCCAGGTCCGTGAGGGCAACGAGTTCACGGACTACAACAAGGACAAGATGAGCACGATCCCGCTGGCCCGGTACATGAACGGGCCACGGGCGGCGCTGCTCGCCCTGCTGGGCGGCAGCACCCAGGACGCCCGGTTCAGCAACCTGGGCGTCGGCGGCGGCGACGTGGTGGACCTCAATTCGTTCGACACCACCGGCGAGTCCTTCGACTACGCCGCCAAGTTCTTCAAGGACCACGCCGTGGTGCTGAAGGACTGGGAGGACCGCTTCGGCCGGGACGACGCGAGCTGGAAGGGCGAGGCCGCCGAGGTCTTCCGCAGCCTGCTGAAGAAGATCCGCGAGAACTACGACAACTACGTCGAGACCTTCAACGCGAATCCCGGCTCGGGCAGCGGGACCGGCACCGGCAACACGGTCTACTCCCGCGCCCTGTCCCTGGGCCGCACGTATCTGGAGAACGCGGCCGACACCCTGCTGAAGGCGTGGCTGGACTGGGCCAAGTCGCCGTACTACGACCCGCACCAGGTGCTGCGGTACGTCCTGGACGACCTCGCCCAGTGGGTGGACGCCAACAATGTCGCCAAGACCGACATCAAGGTCACCCACTACCGGTACGGCAGCTCCACCTACCACTCCCCGCAGGCCGGCTTCCTCCAGGAGCACCCGGAGTACGGCGACCTCACCGACATCGCCAACTGGGCGAAGGTCGGCGACAAGGCCGTCAGGATCTGGAGCCAGGGCGTCGACGAGTACCTGGGCAAACCCGCGGCCCAGGTGCAGTCCTCTCTCAACAACCACTTCCTCGACCTGGGCAAGGACTTCTCGGAGAACCTGCCCGAGCCGAAGTCGACCACCACCGCGGCCGACGACTACGAGAAGAGGAAGCTGCAGGAGGAGAAGGAGGAGATCGACAAGCAGAACGAGGAGAACCGCAAGAACCAGGACGAGCTGCGCGCCGAGCAGGAGCGCCAGCGCGAGGAGGACCGCCGGTACCAGGAGGAGCTGCGCAAGGAGCAGAACCAGCAGCGCGAGGAGGACAAGAAGTACCAGGACGAACTGCGCGCGGAGCAGAAACGCGAGCAGGACGAGGCCAAGAAGATCCAGGACGAACTCCGCGACGAGCAGAAGCGCGAGCAGGACGAGGCCAGGAAGTACCAGGACGAGCTGCGCGCGGAGCAGAACCAGCAGCGTGACGAGGACAAGAAGTACGCGGACGAACTCCGCGAGGAGCAGAAGCGCGAGCAGGACGAGGCCAGGCGCGAGGCCGAGGAGCAGCGCAAGGCCATGGAGGAGAACCTGGGCGGCCTCAACGACCCGCGGGGCCCGCTGAACGAGCAGGACCTCGGCAGCCTCGACGACCTGCTCGGCCGGAACGTCCCGGTCACCGAGAGCGCCGGCGACCTGAACGGCACGGGCGGCGACGACCGGAGCCCGACCGGCGGCATCCCTCCCGTCACCACGTCCCTGGGCAATCTGGGCGCGCTGAACAACGGCCCGTCCGGCAGGACCGGCAGCGCGGCCGACGACGAGGTCACCCGGAGCCTCGGCAGCCTCGGCGCACTGAACGACGGTCCGGGCGCGTCCCTGCGGACCCCGACCGGCGGCAGCACCCGGCTCGACGACGGCAAGCTCACCACCGGGTTCCCCGACGGCAGCAGCACCTCGTTCGACCCGGACTCCGGGGTGCTCACCACCACCCACCCGGACGGCAGCGTCACCACGGCCGACCTGGGCGACGGCACGAGGGTGACCAACCCCGACGGCTCGGTCACGTCCCTCGGCGACCACGGCAAGCTGACCACGACCTTCCCCGACGGCACCACCCAGAGCGTCGACCCCACCACCGGCCGCACCACCACGACCGCACCGGACGGCACCACCTCGACGACGGACCTGGGCAGCCTCGACGGCCTGAACAGCCGCGACGGGGTGCTCGACACCCCGACCGGAGGCAGCACACAGTTCAAGGGCGGCGATCTGACGACCGACTTCCGCGACGGTGGACGCACGTCCTTCGACCCGGACTCCGGGGTGCTCACCACCACCCACCCGGACGGCAGCGTCACCACGGCCGACCTGGGCGACGGCACGAGGGTGACCAACCCCGACGGCTCGGTCACGTCCCTCGGCGACGACGGCAAGCTGACCACGACCTTCCCCGACGGCACCACCCAGAGCGTCGACCCCACCACCGGCCGCACCACCACGACCGCACCGGACGGCACCACCACCACCGAGGACCTCGGGCAGTGGGGAAGCCTCAACGGCCAGAACCAGCAGGGGAATTCCGGTGACCTGGGTGACCTGGGCGACCTCGGCCGGGACCTGGCGACCGAGTCGATCGGCGACCTGGGCGACCTCGGCGGCCTCCACGCGGACCCGTCCGGCCTGGAGACACCTACCGGCGGCCACACCTCGCTCGAGGACGACGGCGACTTCGCCACCACGTTCCGCGACGGCAGCCAAAGCGTCTTCGACCCGGACAACGGCATGCTCACCACCACCCGGCCGGACGGCTCCAGCACGACCGCCGACCTCACCCACGGTGCCACGGTCACCAACCCGGACGGCTCCCTCACCACCCTGGACAACGGCCGGTTGACCACCACCTTCCCGGACGGCAGCACCCAGGTCATCGACCCGGACACCGGCATCGCCACGGTCACCGACCCGCAGGGCCGCACCGAGACGGTGGACCTGCACGACCTCAACACGCCGTCGGTGCCGGACCGTTCCGACCTCCTCGACGGTGTGGGCGAGCTGAACGGAACCGGTGGCGGCAGCTCCACGGTCACCCGGGACGTTCCGCTGTCCGCACTGGGGCTGGGGGGCGGCAGCGGACCGGCCGCCAGTTCCGCCGCTCCGGGCGGCTTCTCCGCTGCGGGCTCCTTCTCCCCCGACGGCTCCGGGGTGGCTCCGCTGTCGGAGGGCGCCACCGCCCCGCTCGCACCGGCCGCCACCTCCGGCGCCCCGGGCAGCCCCGGCATGCCCGGCAGTCCCGGCATGCCCATGGGCGGCATGGGTGGCATGGGCGCGGGAGGTGAGCGGGGCAACGGCGAACGGGTGCGGGCCGTCCTCGTCGACGCGGCGGAGGAGAGCGAACGGCGCAATCGCCGCCGGCGGAGCCCGTGGAACCGCCAGGAGGACGCCGACACCTTCCTCGCCCCCGCTTCCCGGGTGGCCACCACCGGTGGCGAGTCCCCCGAGGAGGAGGCGGAGCCCGGCCGCAGGCCGGCCACGTCCGCCGACTACCTGGAGGAGGACGCGGACGTGTGGGGCACCGACGAGGGCGGCACACCGGCCGTCATCGGCCGATGAACGGACCCCGCGGAAGAAGGGAGGGGCGAGCGTGACGGAACCGCTGGAGAAGCGCCTGGAACAGGCGATGGCAGAACTCCAGGCCGCCCAGGAGGCGTTGGCCCGCACCGAACGTGAGCTGCGCGAGACGTCGTTCGCGGTGCTCTCCTCCGACCGTGCGGTACGCGCGACGGTCGGGCCGCAGGGTGAGCTGACCGGGCTCGAGTTCCTGGAGAACAAGTACCGCGACATGTCGCCGCAGGAGCTGGCCGCCAGTGTCCTGGAAGCGGCGGGCGCGGCACGCCTGAAGATGAACCGGCATGTCATGAAGGCGATGGCTCCCTTCACGGAGCCCAGCAGCAACGTGCCCGAGCTGAAGGGCTTCGAGGTCGACTGGGAGCGGATCTTCGGCCCCGAGGTGCTGCGCGACGACGAGGAGCCGGCGCGCGGCGGTGAGCAGGGGCCCGCTTGGCGGGACGCACTCGACGAGGACGGGGAGGACTGACGGTGGGACAGCGCTACTACGTGGATCCGCACCGCATCGAGGCCCTGGCCGGGCAGTTGGAGGAGATCGGCTCCCTGGCCCGGAGCATGACCGAGGAGTTCCTCGACGAACTGGCGCCGACGGTCAACTGGCCCGGCACGGAAGGGGAGTTCGCCGAGAAGGCCAGGCCCCAGGAGCAGAAGGAACGCCAGACGACCAAGGACACGATGATGTCCATCCGTGACGCCCTGGTGGGCATCACCGACGCCACGGTCAGCCAGGTGCGGATGATGAAGGACACCCGCGACCGCAACATCGAGGACATCGAGCAGCGCAACAGCCGGATCGAGACCGACGGACTGGGCGGCGACGGGAGCCCGGGCGGGCATGGGCGCCGCTGACACCGGCACCACCGGCCGCTCCCTCGTCCCCGAGGGAGCGGCCACCGCGTGCTGCCCGCGTGACGCCCGGGACGGCCGCCGATGAGCCTCCAGGCGTCACCCGAGGTCAACGCGATGATCTTCATCCTCACCGGGGAGAAGCTCATCGACGCCGACGAGGACCTCGCCTACGACAGCCGCAAGCCCTACTCCGGCCTGGGCCGCAAGATCGACCGGCTCTCGTCCCTGATCGACAAGTCGATCCACGACATCGCCGAGTCCATGCCGGACGACCTGTCCAAGTCGTACGCCAAGGCAATGGGCATGCTCGTCGACGACGGCGGCAAGAACTACCTGCGCGAGTTCGCCGAGCAGCTCGACAAGATCGCCGAGGGCCGGCGCAAGACGTCCATGGACATCATGGAGTCCAAGTGGCAGGTCATCGCCGAGGTCATCCGGCTGCTCATCGAAATCGCCATCTACCTCGCCATGTCCTTCTTCACCGGAGGCGCCTCGGCCAGTCAGATCATGATGGCCAAGCTCCGCAGCCGGTTCATGATCCTCACCACGCTCAGTCATCTGCTCCAGCGGCTGCACCTCGCGCCGTCGCTGACGGAGGCGTTCGCCGAGGCGTTCACCACCTTCGCGGTGCGGCTGGCGATGATGAACTTCGCCCCCAACGGCCGCCGCCCCGGCGGCTTCGACTGGAACGACATCCTCAAGTCGGCCGCGTTCGGCGCCGCCGCGGGCTTCCTCACCAGTGTCTTCGACGACTTCGCGAAGAGCATCGTCAGGAGCTACGACAACAACTTCCTCAAGAACGGCCCCGACCTCGACTTCAAGAACGGCCCCGGCCGGCGCGACGTCCCGGACATCGACACGAGGCCCGCCGCGGGGCCGCACCGCGACCACACCTCCGACGGCCGCCCCGGCCCTGACCCGTCCCCGAACGGGCCGACACCGCACCGCGACACCCTGACGACCTTCCGCGACGATCCGCTCTCCTTCCGGAACAACCCCGGTCTGTGGCGCAACAACCGGCTGCTGCGCCACAACGCCGACCGGCCCGGCGCGCTGGCCGGTCACTACGGCCTCAAGGGAGCCGCCGACTTCCTCGCCGCCGGCTCCGGTGAGGCCCTCGCGGAGATCCTGATCAAGGGGGCGTTCGACGGCGACTGGTCCACGAGCTGGTCCACCTTCGTCGGCGCGGGCATCAGCAGCCAGGTCGAGGCGACCCTCACGGACACGGCGCTCAACAGCGGCGCCGAACTGCGCCACGCCATCGACAAGTTGCGGCTGAGGCCGTCCACAGTGTCCGGCGGCGACGGTGACTCCGGCGACCGGACGTCCGGGGACTCCTCCGGCTCCCCAGGCTCTCGTTCCGGCGACGGGACCGGTGACGGTGACGGGACCGGCCGCACCGGTGACCGGCCGGGCGGCAGCACGGGCGGCGGTTCCACGCTCGCCTCTCCCCCGCCCGGCACCCCGCAGACCACCGGTCCTGGCGGCGTCGCGAACGTCACCTCGCCGTCCGCCGACTTCTCCGGCAGTCAGCCCCCGCCGCCCTACACCGCGGGCCCGCTGCCCGTGACGGCCGCGGAGAACGCGCTGTGGCAGCAGGTGCACACGGGTCCGCCCGAGATCCGCGAGCAGGCTCTGCGCGATCTCGCCACCGCACGCGGTGCGCAGCCCCCGGGCAGCACGGAGATCGGGGTCCGCGACGCGCTGCACAGCGACCTGTCGCAGCGCCCCGAGGTACGGGTGGTGCCCGCGGGGAACAGCCCCGCCGCCCGGATCGACACCGACGAGGTGCGGCGCGCTCTCGACTCCTTCGGCGTACCGGTCACGGTGGAATCGCCCCTGCCCGGCGACACCGCGAGCTCGGCGGACATGTCCGGCGGCACGTCGACCGAAGCCCGACCGGAGACGGCCCCACCTCGGCAGGCCCCAGGTCACGGTGCCGACGACGGCTCTGCCGCCACCGGCTCCCCCGGCGCTACCAGCCCCGGGATCGACTCCCTCGGCCCCGCCGCGCCCGGCACCGGCTCCCTCAGCCCCTCCACACCCGACGCCGGCGCCCCCGCCCCTGTCACACCCGGGACCAGCTCCCTCGGCCCCGCCACGCCCGGCACCGGCTCGGGCAGCCCCGCCGCGCCCGGCACCGGCTCCGGCAGCAGCCCGGTCTCCGGCGCCTCCGGTGCCCGGCCCGGTGGCGTGCCGACGGCGGGCACCTCCGGGGCGCCCTCCTCCCCCGCCCCGTCGCAGGGCAGCCCTGGCACGCCGGACGCCCCGCAGGCGGACGGAGACACCGTCGACAGGCAGGGCGTCCGCGACGAGGCGGACGGCGTCGCCGAGGGCGAGCCCGGCGCTCTCACCGACCCGGTCTCCGACCCGGCGGGAACGACGCCCCGAACCGTCGTCGTATCGGACGGCGCTACCCAGGACAAGCCCGACCTTCTCACCGGCCCGGTCACCGACACGACGGGGAGGGCGCCCCGAACCGTCGCCGTGTCGGACGGCCTTGCCGTGAGCGAGCCCGACGCTCTCACCGACCCAGCCGCCGACCCGACGGGGACGGCTCCCCTCACCGTCGTCGTGTCGGAGTCCCCGCCCCCTGCGCAGGGCTCGCCGGAGGCCGCTGCGCTTCTGGACGGGGCCGGCGCCGACCGTGCCGTCGTCCTCGGGCCGCCTTCGACGCTGGACGGCGCGGGGCGTCCCGTACGCGCCGCCGTCGAGCTGACCCGTGAAGGGCCCGGCCAGCCCGTCGACGTCCGGCCGCTCACCGGCCCGGCTCCGGGGGCGCCGGACGGCACCGGGGGCACGGTGGACGCCGCGTTCCCCGGCTCCGACGTGCTGCTCCCCCTCGCCGACGCCGTCGGCTCGCCCGCCCCCGCCGGTCGCGCCTCCCGGCCCGCCACCGAGAGCGCCGCCGTCGGGAACCCCCCGGCCCCCACGAGCGACACCGGCTCGGCCTTCGACGCGAAACCGTTCAGGACCGAGTCGGCTCCGTCGCCTGCGGACGCGTCGCCCACCGAGATGCCGGCCGAGGTGACGCCCCCGGCGGACAGCGGCCCGACGGAACCGGACGCCGCCTCCCCCACCGCGCCGCCCGCGACCCGGCCCTCCACCCTGTCCCGGCCGTGGGCGGAGCCGGCCACCGAGGTGCACGTCGAGTCGGGCAACTCGCCGGCGCCGCTCGCCGTGTCCCCACCGCAGGGTGGGCTCGTCGTTCGTCCGGTGGACGCCACGGCCGACGCCGGGGCCGGTCCTGCGCGTCGTTCCCCGGCGCGGCCGGTCGTGACGACGCTGACCGGTCACACCGTGCCTGTCGCGCACCTGCGGCGCTGGGTGCCCGAGGCCGCCGCCCAGCCCCGACCCGGCCGGGCGGTACGGACGCTGACCGTCTCGCAGAGCCCGGCCGAGGACGGTACGGCCCACAGTGAGGGCCGTCGGACGCTGCTCGGGCAGGACACGTACCGCGGGGTGCGCACGGTGTCCGCTCCCGCCACCGTCGACGGGGCGTCCGCGCCGCCCAGGACCGTCTTCACCGGGCCGCCCGCCGCCCTGCCCGGCTCCGGTACCGAGGCCGGCGCCGACTACGTCGTCGCGCACGGCACCCCCCGAACCGTCACGCTCGGCACCGACGACACCGCGCACCCCGGCGTGAAGGTGAGCGGGGTGCAGTTCGGCGAGGTCCTGAAGTCGTGGTCCGAGGACGGTGCTCCGGACCGGCCGATCGTGCTGTTCTCCTGCGAGACCGGGCGGCAGCCCGCGGTGGCGGGCCTGCCGGTCGCCCAGCACGTAGCGAACCGCACCGGGCGGCCGGTGTTCGCACCGACCACCGAGGTGGGAACGGCCCGGGACCGCGACGGCAACGTCCGGGCGGTGCTCACCGAAGGGCCGGACGGCCCCGGCCGCTGGCGGCTGTTCACCCCGGAGCCCGGTGGCGCCGACCTCGACGACCTGGCGCGCATCGCCGGTCTGCACGCCGGTCCGGAACCGGCCGACGCCTTCACCCGCGCGCGCACCCTCCAGCAGATCCGCACCCTGCGCGACACCCTCGGCACCGACGCCGAACAGCGGCCGGAGAAGCACGCGTTGCTCGCCGGGCTCGCCCTGGTCGACAACCTGCGCTGGCTGAGTCCGAGCACCGCGGCCCGCTACGGCGACGGCCGGATGACCCCGGACCTGCTGCGCCGGATGGTCACCGACTGGAGCGACCCGGCGGGCAGCGATGCCGGTGCGGCGAGCGACCCCGCCCCGGAGCAGTACACGCGGTTCCTGCGTGCCGCCGCCGGTCTGCGCTCCGCCGGGGGCGTCGACGCCACGCTGGAGACCCTGCTGCCCCCGCCGCCGCCCGCGCTCCCCCCGACCGCCATGGTCTCGCCGTCGGACGTGCGCGGACTGACGTACGCACCCTCCGCGCAGATCACCTGGTCGCTGTCCGACACCCCGTTGCCGCTGGCCGAGTTGGCCCTCAGCCCCGAGGACAGCGCGGAGCTGGCCCGCCGCAGGCCCGATCTGGTCCCGGAGCCGAGCCGGCCGGGAAGTCCCGCCGAGGATCCGGCCCTGTTCAGCACGAGCGGCACCGCTCCCGCCGGCGTGGAGACGGTGCACGCGGACGGACACGCCTTCACGCGGCTGGACACCCCGGGTGGGGGCGACTGCCTGTTCCGGGCGCTCCTCGACAGCGCCCGCAGCCGGCCGGTGCCCCCGGCGTGGGCCGCGCGCAACGTCGCCGGTCTGCGCGGACTGCTGCGCGACCGGATCCGGGGCACCGAACTGGGTACCGCGGCGGCGACGGCGTTCCCGGACCCCGTCTACTCCGTCGTGGACGACCTGCGGGTGCGCGCCCTCGCCGGAGCCCGCGACGCCGGGGAGAGCGCCCGCATCACCGACGAGTGGAACCGGATCGCACGGGCCGTCGTCACCGACGGCGACCCCGAGCGGTGGCGGCAACTCCTGCGCGACAGCGACTACCCGCACCTCGCCGACGTGGCCCCCACGCCCGCCGAGGCGCGCCGGATCGGCTCGGGTGCCCTGGTCGCCGCGGCCGCCGAGCGGCCCGGCCTGTGGGCGTCCCCCTTCGCCGACCTGCTCCCGGAGGCCCTGGCGCACACCCTGGACCTGGACCTGCGGCTCGTACGGCCGCATCCGCAGGGGTCCGCCGGTTCGCTCGTCACCTCGCTGCACCCGGGAGGCCGGAGCGGCACCCTGCACCTCGCGTACAACGGCACCGACCACTACGACGCCCTGGTCCCGGAGCCCGCCCCGCTCACCCCCCGTCCGGACCCGGTCGGCACGCGGGACACCCAGGCCGAGGACCCCGTCACCTCCGCTCCTCCCGCACGGGACGCGGCCGTCGAGGACACGGCCGTCGAGGACACGGCCGTCGAGGACGCGACCGGACAGGACACCACCGCTCAGGACGCGGAAGGCGGCCCGGAGTCCGAGAACCCCGACCGGGGTGACGTCGTGCCGCTGGAGACGCAACTCGAGAGGTACCGGCCGGCACGCCTGCTGACCGGCCAGGACGTCACCGTGCCCGGACCGGCGCCGCGCACCGTCACCTTCGCGGACGGCAGCCGGCTGCCCACGGTCCTGATCCACCCCGACGGCGACCCCGGAGGCGGGACCCCGGGCGACCGGGCGTCGCGCGCTCTCCCGGGCGGCCTGTTCACCGGCCCCGGCGTCGTCACCCTGCGCTCGCCCGAGTCGGTGGCCCGGGAGATCCTGGACGGACTGCCGGGGCGCCTGCGGTCCCAGTTCGACGGGGCGGAGCTGCTGAGGATGCTGACCGACCACCCGGGCGCCTTCACCGCTCCGCGCGGTGCGCGGTTCGTGGGCCGGGAGAAGTCCGGCGTCGGGCACGAGATGACGGTCGAGGCCGTCCCGTACCACCGCTGGGAGCGTTTCGCCGACGTCGACGGCGGCACCACGCGCGTCGACACCATGCGGCGCGGCCAGGCGGGCACCGCCGGTGGGCGCAGTGTCGGTGTCGGGCGGCGGATCGCGGGCGGGGTGAGCATGGGTCCCCCGCTGAACTGGCTGCTGAAGATCGGTGTCTCCCTGGGCTGGACCCGCAGAACGGACTACGCCCAGGGCACGCAGGCGTACAACCAGACCGAGTGGCGCGCGCACGAGGGCTCGCACCTGCACCTGGACGACGTGTACTACCGGGTGCGGGTGGAGCGGGTCACCGAGGCGCCGAAGGCCGACGGACCGGTGGGCGGAGGCAGCCGGTCCGCGGAGTCCGCCCCGGCCGCCGACCCGGCCCCCGTGCGGCCGGCCTGGCGGCGCACCGAGGTGCACGCGGCGCACTTCGCCGTGCGGGACGGTCTCGGCTGGCGACTGCCGGACGACCTCACCGTGCCGTTCCAGGGCCCTCGGCGCGCGCCCCGCACCCTCACCTTCCCCGACGGGACGGAGCCGCGGGTCACCGATGTCACCGGTCTGCACCTGGTCGACCCGCCGGAGGACGTGGCGCTGGCCGTCTCCGGTGCGCGGCCCGGGAGTTCGGCGCACCGCACGCTGGTGTCGTACGTCCGGCCGACGCGGCTGCTCGGCCTGTTCGGACGGATGACGGGCGCGGTCGCCGGGCCCGAACTGACCCGCGGCAGCGGCCGGTACCCGCTGGGGCACCTGGTCGTGGAACGGTCGGTGCCGCACCGGGCCACTCTGGTCACCGAGTCCGTCAAGGCGGAGGTGCGCGACCTCACCCAGACCACCTACCAGAACGAACGCGGTCACGTCCGGGACACCCGCTTCGGCGTCCAGGTCACCGCCGGGCCCAACCACACCCTCGTCGGCCCGGAGACGGACGTGCGCCTCCAGGGCGGTCCGCTGGTCCGCGCCGACCTCACCAGCGGGCGCGGTCACCACCTCGGTGCCGACGCGGCACGCAAGACCACCGGCCGGATCCGCAACCACCCGATGGCCCTGTACCGGGTCGAGCGCACGCTGATGGTGCGCAGGCCCGGGGAACCGGCGTCCGCGGCCCGTCCGGTGCGGGTGGTCAGTCTCGACTGGATGTCCACGCAGGACGCGCGCCGGCTGGCGGGCTGGGACAGCCGGACGCCCGGCCGGACGGGACCCGACCCCGACGCCGAACCACCGGTGCCCTGGTACCTCACCCGGGAGGACCCGGTCCACCTCGGAGGCCAGGTCCGGGCCGAGGGCTTCCGCCCCGACCGCCCGCGGCACGACCGCCTCCAGGACGCCCCGTCCCGCCCGCAGGAGCCGTCGCCCGACGCCGCACGGCAGTCCGCCCCGCAGGACCCGCTGCGGGTCTTCACCGACGCCGTGCTCGACACCCTGCACCACTCCTACCCGTCGCTGTTCGTCCCGCCGCTGATGCTGCGCCACCCGCGGCTGGCCAGGTTCTGGTACGGCGACGGGCGCCTTCGGACCGCTTCGCACAACGACCGCCAGGTGCGGGAGGCCCTCAACCGGCCGAGCCTGGCGCAGAGTCTGGACGAGCTGACCACCACCGGGGTGCCGGTCACCCTCACCGAGGACGGGAAGGTCGAGCGCGGCCACCACACGCTCGTCCTCAGGGCGCGGCTGGCCGACCGGCGGTTCGAGACCACCATGAGCGAGCGATCGCTGCGCAACGCGGTGGTCGGCACCGAGATCTCCGGGCAGGGGCAGCAGGCGTCCGTCACGCTCTCCGGCGGTGTCGAGCTGGGCATCTCGCCGCGCGACCACGACAAGGTGCCCGAGGCGGGGCTGCCGCGCCGGACCGGGAACGTGACCCTCGGGGCCCGCTACGCCACGACCGACCAGAAGGCCACCCGCACCACGGCCGCGGTCACCCACGACCACCTCACGTTCCACAACGGCGCCGACCTCTACAGCTACCGGGTCGAGCTGGGCGCCACCTTCGAAGGGCACCGCCGCCCGCGGGGCTGGGCGCGGCTCGCCTCGTTCGGCATCCTGGGCGCGGGCGTCTTCGTCAGCAGGGTCGCCGAACGGCCGCTGTTCGCCCGGGGATCCGAGACCGTGGGCCGGGTGGAACTGGCCGTGCCCGCCGCACACGGCTCCGTCCGGTACGGCCCCGCGGACCCACCGCCCGGCCGGCCCGCAGCCCCCGCAGCCGTCGCTCCCGCGCAGCGGCTGCCCGCCACCGAGGCCGACCAGCTCCTCGACGGCACCCGTCCGCTGCACCGGGCCGACCCGGCCGACCGGCGACTCACCGAGCGGCTGCTGAGCGCGCCGCACGTGGTGCTCGGAACCGAGGGCGGTCCCCGGCGCCAGCAGCTCGTGCAGGACGTCGCGGACCAGGCCTCCGGCTCGTCCTGGCACGTCGGCGCACCCGGGGCCCCGGTCCGGACCGCTCTGCGCCGGGCCGTGGCGAACCTCTCGGTGGCGAGTCAACTCGGCCAGTATCTAGGGCCGTTCGGCTCGCGCATCACCGGACTCACCGGCGCGGGACCGCTCCAGACCCACTACCTCAAGGCCGCGATCCGGGGCGAGTTGTCCAACCTGCGCGTCAGGAGCGACCCCAAGCCGGCCAGCCTGGAAGCCACCATCGGCAACGAGCGCCGGGTCGTCGGCACCGCCGGCAGCGTCTCGCACGCCACGCTCGGCGTGCAGGGCGCCCACATGCCGCTCCAGCAGGCCCCCGGGCAGGCGGCGGTGACGGGCACCTACTCGACCGCCCTGCAGTACGCCTGGGGCCGGGGGCGCAGCATCGCGCAGACCCTCACACGAGGCCGCAACACCACCCTCACCTTCGCAGGGCGCATGTATCTGGTGGTCGCCGACGCCGCCGAGACCGTCGCGGTCCGGGACCGCTGGACGGCCGCGATGGGCCTGGCGGGCACCCGCGCCGGGACCCGGATCAGCGCGGCGGCCGGGCGCCTGTCGGAACACCTGGGCCGCCGCCTCGCCCCCCGGCGGGCCGCCGCAGCGCTGCACCGCATCCGCGACGCGGTGATGTTCCACCTGCCCATGCAGGACGCCATCGAGACCGGGCTCGCCCCGGACGGCCTGGGCACCGCCACCCCGCGCAACCTCGGCGGCGGCTACCGGGTGCCCGGCTTCCTGCGCGGTCGGCGTTTCCCCACCCACCCCAGCGGCCGGCTCGACGCGAGCCGTGCCGCGCGGCACCTGCTGGGGCAACTGGAGACGATCGGGGTGCCCTCGCACGACCGCGAGCAGGTCCTTCAGCGCCTCTCTCCCGACTTCCTGCGCGCCCACCTGCACGAGCTGACCACCGACGGGATGACCCTGCCGGTGCGTCACCGCGTCATGACGCGCCCCCACCACCTGGCCGTCGGCGGCAGCCCGGCCGTCCTCCACTTCCGGCTGACCCCGGTCACCACCACGGTGGAGAGACTGCGCACCGGCTTCGAGCTGGAGGACTACCGCACCATCGCCCGCGACGACGCCGTCGCCTCGTCGCAGGACCGCGGTGCCGACACGACCCTCGGGGTCAGCGAGCGTGCGGCGGCCGGCAGCGGCGGTGTCCTCACCGCGAGCCCCGCGCTCCAGGGCACC
Source organism: Streptomyces sp. NPDC017943 (assembly GCF_044328425.1). Lineage (NCBI taxonomy): Bacteria > Bacillati > Actinomycetota > Actinomycetes > Kitasatosporales > Streptomycetaceae > Streptomyces > Streptomyces sp. NPDC017943. The sequence goes on from NZ_JBIRHH010000002.1 coordinate 174,601, forward strand.
GCCGCCAAGCAGCGCTCCAGCACCCGGACCGAGACGCACGGCAGCACCGCGATGCCGAACATCGCCACCACCCAGGCGCACGCCGAGATCGTCACCAGCTATGTGCTGACCGTCTCCATGACCGACACGACCGGCGCGCCGCTCGCGCCCCGGACCGCGGCCTCGGTCGGCACCCTCAACGAGATGCTCCCGGTCTCGCTGCTCACCCCGGACGGCGACGGCTCGGACGGTGCGGTGACCGAGCAGGAGGTGCCCGAGCCGGAGCGGGCGGTGCGGATGCTGACGGCCGAGCAGGCCCGTCCCGAGGGCATCGCCGCGTGGCGCACGTCCGGTGACGGCACCGGCGAGTCGGACGTCCTGCCCTTCGACGACCGGATCGGCTCCGGGATCCTCGCCGTGGACATCGTCGGCGCGGCCAACGTCCAGGACGGCCTGACCCTCGCCACCGCCCGGGCGGACGGTCTCGGCGACGGCGACCTGGGCCGGCGGCACAGCGGCCGCGTCCTCGCCGAGCGGGTGCGCATGGCCCGTCTCACCCCGCTCACCGGCCTCGGTACGGCCCCCGCCCAGGCGCAGCTGGAAGCCACGTCCCAGGGCGGCCTGACCGCCGGGTTCCGCGAGGCGCTCGGCCCGGACGGCTCGGTCCTGCCCACCCAGTCCTCGGCCCGCCTCTTCGGGCAGTCCCACACCGCCGACTCGCGCCTCCACGCGAAGATGCACCGCACCGGGGCACGCCTGCTCGCGGTCGAGAACAAGCCGCGCATGGAGGCGATGCAGCGCAGGAAGACCTCCGACGCGCTGGAGTCCGGCATCACCGACAACGTCGAGGGCACGGTGGGCACGTCGCCCCTGGCGGGCAACAGCAACGCCGGCGTGACCAACCCCGGCGCCACGGTCCCGATCGGCGGCGCCAACGACAGCACGGCCCTCAAGGGCACCGTGGACACGACGCTCGGCACCCACCTCAAGGTCGTCACCGAGCGCAGCATGCTCTTCGCGCTGCCGGTGAGCTGGCTGTCGGTCAGCGAGGTGCACCACCACGTCGGCGACAGCCGGGCCCTGCACGCCCTCGGCAAGGCCCGGCGCGGGCCGCGCGCCGCGGAGGCCCGGACGACCGCCCTGGTCTGGCTGCGCGAGGACATCGCCCGGGACTACGGCCTCCTCGACGACACCACCTTCCCCGGCGAGGTGGGCGCCGCCTGGGACGACCTGGCGAAGGCCACGGCCGACCTCGCCACCGCCGAGCAGCGCTACTACGACGCCCGGGCACGGGCCCGCGACACCTGGCTCGACCTGACACCCCGGGAACAGCAGGAGACCGTCGCCGGGGAGCCGGGACCACCGCCCTCGTCAGCGGCCGTCGCCGCGTGGCAGGCGGCGCGCGCGGAGGTCCGGCTGTGGGAGCAGCGCACCGACGCCGCCGCCGCGGAGCACCACCGTCTGCACGGGGCCGCCTCCCGCCTCACCGCCCATCACCGCGACCCGTCCGCCGTCCCCGCCCCGGACCCCCGGCAGCCGTACGCCCCGCCCGCGTGGCGCTCCGAGGCGCCCGAGCCGTACACCGTCACCGACGCCACCGGCTCCGGCCCGCGCACGCTCACCTCGCCCGACGGCGCCACGGTGCGCGAGATCCACGACGTGCCGCACGACGGCGCCTCGTTCTTCCACGCCCTGCTCGCCGTCGCCCGGGACCGGGGGCGGCTGCCCCACCTGCTCGGCACCGACCTGGCCGGCCGCTTCACGGCGGCTCCCGGCGATCCCGGGGTCACCGCCGAGGCCGTCGGCACCGCCCGCGACCGTCTGGCCTGGGCACTGGGCGAGGACGGCAACGCCGACCTGCTCGACTCGCTCGCCCTGGACACGGCCGACACGTTCACCCAGGAGGAACTCGACGCCGCGGGCGTGCGGTTCACCCCGGCCCAGCAAGCGGAGTTCGATGCCTTCGGACGGCTGCCGCAGACCTTCTGGCCGAGCCCCGGCCAGCGGGTGGCACTGGCCGTGGCAGCCCTGGCCCGGCCGTTCGCGAGCGAACCGCTCCGCGAAGCGGCGGCAGACCCGGACGACGACCGGGCCGCGCCCGGGCGTCGCGCCGGGGACCACGGCGGCGCCGACCTGCTGCCCGCCCTCGCCGCCCGGACCCTGGGCGTCCCGCTGACCGTGGTCACCGGGGAGGGCCGCAGCCAGCTCTTCCTCCCGCACGGCGGTGACCCGGCCGCCGTGCGGCCGGCCACCGACCCCGTCCTCTTCACCGCCGGCGGCTTCTTCCACGCCGCGCTCCCGCCGGGCACCCCGCCCCCTCCGGCCGCTTCTCTTCCGCGGCCCACCGACCCCACGGCGGCCGGGCAGGCCGGAACCCTCGGCACGCCGTCCGCGCACCGCAGTGGCACGCCCGGCCGGCAGCAGGCCCCGCGTCCGAGCCACACCTCACCGCCCTGGTCGCCGCCGACCGGTGGCACGGGCCCGCGGTACCGCCTCGACCGGAACGGCGTCCTCACCGCACCCGACGGCGCCACCTACACCCAGGGCACCCCGACCGGCCGCGGGAACGCATTCTTCGGCGCGTTGTCCACGGCCCTGCGCCAAGCGGCCGCACAGCCCGGACTGCACCACCGTGAGGCGGCGCGCCTGCGCACCCGCGCCGGGCTCACGCCGGCACAGCTGATGCGGCTGAACGGCCTCCCGGGGACGGCCGCCGAGCGCGACGCCCTCTTCTCGCCCCCTCCCCTCCGCAGGCGACCGGGGGCGCCCGAGCCGAGCCAAGAGGCTCTCGAGGGGCACCTGCGCCGTCATCTCGCGGACGCTCCCTGGGGCCCGGAGGCCGATCGCGCGGTGGCCGAGTGGGCCGCTGCCGCGACGGGCACCACGGTCACCCTGATCGAGGAGAACGGCACCGCGCACACCTACGCGGGACCTGCCGCCGACGGCCCCCATCTGCGGCTGCGCCGCCGGGGCGGCGACTTCGTCCCGCTCCTGCCCCAGCAGGACGAGGCGTACGAGCTGAGCACGCTGTCGGGCGACGACACCGGCACGGGCACGCAGCCCGCGGCCCCGCAGCCGGTCCTGCGCACCTTCAAGCTGGGCACCTACGAGTTCACCAACCTCAACCAGACGGACGACTACCTCGACAAGGCCGTCCGGATCATCGAACTGCTCGACGAACACCCCACCATCAAGGACTACGTGGGCGGTCGCACGGTCCGTATCACCCTGCATCTGCGGACCACCGAGACACCCGCCGACGTCATCGACCGCGGCGACGACGGCGTCGACATCGCCCTCGCCAGCTACTACTTCGAGAAGTACGACACCGGCTACATCATGGGCATGCTCGCCCACGAGATCGGCCTGCACCCCCTCGCCTCCCGCGACACCGCCATCCCCGACGAGGAGGCCATGTTCCAGGGCGTCCCCCTCACCGTCCCCGGACTGAGCGACCTGAAGAACCCGCGCATCATGAACACCGAGGGCGCCGGCCAGGCCGACCACATCATGGCCGCCTTCCCCAGCAGCACCCGGCACCGCATCTACCGCGACATCGTCGTCGACATGGCCCGGATCCTCGCGCACCGGGCCCGGGTGGGCGTCCCGGGAGCGAAGACCCAGGACGTCACCGACCTGTTCGACACCTACCTGATGGACGTCGCCTCCATCGCCGTCACCGGCGACCACCGGCTGAACGCGGTCAAGGAACCCAACTACACGGCCAGGGTGTACAACGCCTACAAGGAGCTGCTCGCCGCGCAGCTCGGTGAGAACACCGCGCTGCGGAACCTGCTGCCGTCGAACAAGACCCTGTTCGGCGTCGCGAGGTCGTTCACCCAGCTGGCCACCAGTATCGCGACCAACAACCGCGGCGACAGCATCCAGCGGCCCGCCGCCCCGGCACAGACCGCCACCGCCTCCGGCGTCACCGGCAGTCCCGGCCCGGGCCCCGGCTCCAGCTCCGAGGAGGCGCGCCCCCGACTGCCCGAGAGCCGCCCCGAGACGGCGCCGCCGTCACCCGTGCCGGGCACTCCGGGGCCGCGGGGCACCGTCGACCGCCGCCCCCGGTTCGTGGTCCGCTCGGGCTTCGACGCACGCCGGTTCCGGTACGGCGGTGAGCCGGTCACCGACCTGACCGTCCGCGTCGCCCTGCGCGGCACGGACGAGCAGACCGCCCGCGTGTTCGCCCGACTCAGTGGCGGGGTCGAGGAGTTCCTCAACGCGCCCGCCTACCGCCTCCCCTACGGCGACCGGCTGCACGTCACCGTGGAACTCGTCGGCGCCACCGACACGGACGGCGGCGCCCCGCACCTGACCGTGGACCTGACGGGCCGCGACCGGGCCATGGACCAGGTCTCCTGGTGGGCCGACGCCGCCCCGGTGCAGCTGGTGCACGAACTCACGCACCAACTCGGCCTGCGCGACGAGTACCGCGACGCCGGCACCCCGCACCGCCCCCACGTCCTCGGCAGCCTGCTCGGCGGTCTCGACGAGGCTCCCGAGGACACCTCACTCGCGCCGGCGGGCCTGCGCGACCGGCACCTGGCCCTCCTCGGCGCCCTCGTCGGCGAGCTGACCCCGCCACCGCTCCCGCACGACGGTGCGCACGACGGCCACGACTGGACGGCGGCCCGGAGCGCCGCCGTCCCCGAACCCCGCACATCCGTCTGGGTCGACCCGGTCTCGCTGCCCCGGCCGGCCGACGGCACCGCACACGCCGATGTCGCCGCCCCCATGCCGCAGGACGCGGCCGCGACGCCGGATGCGCCCGCGCCGGTGCCCTTCAAGCTGGGCACCTACGAGTTCACCAACCTCAACCAGACGGACGACTACCTCGACAAGGCCGTCCGGATCATCGAACTGCTCGACGAACACCCCACCATCAAGAACTACACGGGCGACCGAACCGTCCGCATCACCCTGCATCTGCGGACCACCGAGACACCCGCCGACGTCATCGACCGCGGCGACGACGGCGTCGACATCAACCTCGCCAGCTACTACTTCGAGAAGTACGACACCGGCTACATCATGGGCATGCTCGCCCACGAGATCGGCCTGCACCCCCTCGCCTCCCGCGACACCCGCATCCCCGAGGAGGAGGATCTCTACCGCGGCATGCCCCTGCCTGTCCCGGGGCTGGAGTCGCTGAAGACCCCCCGGTTCATGAACACCGAGGGCGCCGGCCAGGAGGACCACGTGATGGCCGCCTTCCCGCACACCGTCCGCCACGGGATCTACCGCGACATCGTCGTCGAGATGGCCCAGGTCCTGGCCCACCGCGCGCAGGTGGGCGTGCCGGGAGCGAAGGCGAAGGACGTCACCGACCTGGTCGACACGTATCTCATGGATCTGGCCTCCATCGCGGTGACGAACGACCACCGGGCGAAGGCGATCCTGGATCCCGCCTACACGGCCCGCGTCTACAACGCGTACAAGGAGCAGTTGCTCCAGCGCCTCCCGCAGGACAGCCCCGTCCGGGCCCTGCTGCCCGCCGACAAGGGCAGGTTCGGCGTGCTCGGTGACTTCGCCCAACTGGCCACCGCCGTCGGCACCAACAACCGCGGTGACAGCATCCAGCGACCCGCGCAGCACAGTCACACCCCGGCTCCTCCGGGTGAGGCCCGCCCCCGGCTGCCCCGAGCGGGCGACGAGGCGGCAGCGGCCGTCCCACCGCGTATGCCGCAGTCCGCGGACTCCGCACCCCCGGCTCCGGAACCGGTGTTCGCGCCGTTCACGTCGGGCAACTTCGAGTTCACCAACCTCAAGCACACGGACGAGAGGTACCGCGACAAGGCGATCCGCATCATCGATCTGCTCCGCCGGCACGCCACGATCCGGGACTACGTGGGCGGTCGCACGGTCCGCATCACCCTGCATCTGCGCACCACCGAGACACCCGCCGACGTCATCGACCGCGGCGACGACGGCGTCGACATCAACCTCGCCAGCTACTACTTCGAGAAGTATGACACCGGCTACATCATGGGCATGCTCGCCCACGAGATCGGCCTGCACCCCCTCGCCTCCCGCGACACCGCCATCCCCGACGAGGAGGCCATGTTCCAGGGCGTCCCCCTCACCGTCCCCGGACTGAGCGACCTGAAGAACCCGCGCACCATGAACACCGAAGGCGCGGGCCAGGCCGACCACATCATGGCCGCCTTCCCCAGCAGCACCCGGCACCGCATCTACCGCGACATCGTCGTCGACATGGCCCGGATCCTCGACGAGGACGCACGGGCCGGCGAGGAGGGCGCCAGGAGCAAGGACGTCACGGACCTCGTCGACACCTACCTGATGGACCTCGCCACGATCGCCGTCACGAACGACCGGCGCAAGGACGCGGCGTGGGAACCCCGTTACACGGCGAAGGTCTACAACGCCTACAAGGAGCAGTTCGCCGCGCGGCTGGCGCCCGACAGTCCCGTGCGACGGCTGCTGCCCCCGGACAAGAGCTGGTACAACGTCACCAACAACTTCCTCGGACTCGGGGCCAGCTTCGCCTTCAACAACCAGGGCGACAGCATCCAGGCCCGGCCCTCGGAACCGGGCGGCGGCACCACGGGCGAGGCCCGGCCCGGACTGCCCGCCGCGGGCGGCACCGCGCCGCGACCGCACCGGGCGCCCGCATCGCAGCCGGCCCAGACACCTCTCGACCACCGCCCCCGGTTCGTCGTCCGCTCGGGTTTCGACGCACGGCGCTTCACCTACGACGGCGAGCCGGTCACCGACCTGACGGTCCGCGTCGCCCTGCGCGGCACCCACGAGCAGAGGGCACGCGTCCTCGACCGGCTCCAGTGGGGTGTGCACCACCTCCTCAACTCGCCCGGCCATCTGCTCCCGAACGGCGACCGGCTGCACGTCACGGTGGAACACGTCGATCCGGCCGCACCGGGCGCCGAAGCCCCTCACCTGACGGTCGAACTGACCGGCCGCGACCGGGCCATGGACCAGAACACCTGGTGGACGGACGCCGAACCCGCGCAGCTGGTGCACGAACTCAGCCACCAGCTCGGCCTGCGCGACGAGTACCGCGACGACGGCACCCCGCACCGCCCCCACGTGCCCGGCAGCCTCCTCGGCGCACTGGACGAGGACCCCGAGGACGCCTCTCTTTCTGCCGCCGGTCTCCGGAGCCGGCATCTGGCCCTGTTGCAGGCGCAGGTCGGTGACGTGACGCCGCGGTCCCCGCAGGGCGCGCAGGGCGCCGAACCGACGTGGGCGGAGGCGCGCACCGGCACCCCGCCGGTGCCGCGCACCTCCGTCTGGGTCGACCCGGTGTCCCTGCCCGCGGCGGAGGCCACCGCCGACGGCACACACCCCACCGAGGTCCCGGCCCTCATGCCGCGCAGCGCGGACCGGGCACCGGCCGCCGCGCAGGCGCCCACGCCGTTCAGGTCGGGGAACTTCGAGTTCACCAACCTCAAGCACACGAACGAGAGGTACCGCGACAAGGCGGTCAGGATCATCGAGTTGCTCGGCGATCACCCGGTGATCCGGTCCTACGTCGGCGACCGCCCCGTGCGGATCACCCTGCACCTGCGCACGACCGAGACCCCGGCCGACGTCCGTGACCTGGGCGCCGAAGGCGTGCAGATCAACCTCGCCAGCTACTACTTCGAGAAGTACGACATCGGTTACATCATGGGCATGCTGGCCCACGAGATCGGCCTGCACCCCCTGGCCTCCCGCGACACCGGCATCCCCGACGAGGAGTCGATGTTCCAGGACATTCCGCTGCCGGTGCCGGGCCTTGCGGATCTGGCCGAGCCGCGCACGATGAGCACCCGGGGCGCCGGGCAGGCCGACCACATCATGGCGGCCTTCCCCAGCAGTACGAGGCACCGGATCTACCGCGAGATCGTCGTCGGGATGGCCGGGATCCTCGCGCGGCAGGCGCAGGCGGGGGAAGAGGGGGCGAGAGCCGCGGACGTCACCGATCTGTTCGACTGCTACCTGATGGACCTCGCGTCCATCGCGATCACGAACGACTACCGCATGAACGCGGCGAAGGAGCCCACCTACACGGCGAAGGTCTACAACGCCTACAAGGACCTGCTCCGTGCGAGCCTTGCGGACCAGGCAGCCCTCCAGGCACTCCTGCCGACGGACAAGAGCTTCTTCGGGGTGATCAACGACTTCCGCCGGATCGGCACATACCTGGCGATCAACAACCGCGGCGACAGCATCCAGCCGGCCCAGGGCACCTGAGCGAGCGGACGGGACGCGGTCCGGTGCATCCGCGCAGCGGGTGTGGCCGGAAGAGGGAGGCAGCGGCGCCGATCGGCGCCGGGTTCCCGGATCGGGTGGAGGCGTGGTGGGCAGGCGGGCCGGCTGGTCCTTCGTGACCTCGCATGCCCGGGTACTCGCCGCCGTCGCCGCGATGCCCGACGCACGCGTCCGGGACATCGCGCACACGAGCGGCATCACCGAACGCGCCGCACACCGCGTCCTCGCCGACCTCGAGCGCGCCGGTTTCCTCACCCGGTGGCGCGTGGGGCGGCGCAACCGGTACACGGTCCACTTGGAGCGGGGCCGGTGCCACCCGGACGAGACGGCGCTGCCGGTGCCGGCGCTCCTGGCCCTCGTCCGGCTGACGGAGCGGCCGTAGGGGCGCGGCCGCCTGGAGGGCTCGGCGTCGGCCTGTGAGTCGCCGGGCGACGCGGCCGCTTGGAGGGCTCGGCGTCGGCCTGCGAGTCGCCGGGCGCGGTCCCGGCCGTGCCCGCGATGCGGAGCCCGGCCCTCTACTTGTCCGCTCGCGACGATCAGTGCCCCGCAGCCCCTTCCCTTGTCATGCCCTCATCTGAAATGTTGCGTCGACCCATTCGACCCACGGCCCGGCCGGCGCCACCCTCTGCCCCGGGCTCCCGGAGGATGCTGTGACAACCCCCCGCACATCACCGCGCCGTCTCAGACGGTCGCTGCTGTCCGTCGCCGCCGTCGGAGCGGCCCTCGCGCTGGCCACGCCCGCCGGCGCCGCCGGCACCGGCACCGGGCTCCCGCCGGCACCGGCCGCGGCCCGCGCCGAGTCCCGCACCGCCACCACCGCCCAGACCGCCGCCGGCTGGGTCGCCGGGACCAGGTCCTACCTGGTCGTCACCACGCCCGGTGACACGGCGGCCGTCCCCAACGCCGTGGCCGCCAACGGCGGCTCGGTCTTCGCGTCCTACGACGCGATCGGTGTCGTGGTCGCCCACTCCGCCTCCGTCGGCTTCGCGACCGCCATGCGCTCCGTCGCGGGCGTGCAGAAGGTCGGCGCGACCCGCACCTCGGACGTCCCCGCGGACGCCTACTCCCCCACCCTGCCGAGCGCTCCCCCGCAGTCGGCCACCACCCTCACCGAGACCGCGCGGTGGGACATGACCCGGATCAACGCCGACAAGGCCTGGGCCGTCAGCACCGGCTCGCCGTCGGTCAAGGTCGGCGTCCTGGACACCGGAGTGGACGACCGGCACCAGGACCTCGCGCCCAACTTCGACGCCGCCGACTCCGCCTCCTGCGCCTACGGCAAGGCCGACACCCGCTCCGGGGCGTGGCGTGACGTCGGCACCCACGGCACGCATGTGGCGGGCACCATCGCCGCCGCGAAGAACGGCAAGGGCGTGGTCGGCGTCGCACCGGGCGTCACCATCGCGTCGGTGCGCATCGCGGAGCCGGGCACCAGCATGTTCTTCGCCGAGAACACGATCTGCGGCTTCATGTGGGCCGGTGACCACGGCTTCGACGTCACCAACAACAGCTATTACACCGACCCGTGGATGTTCAACTGCCCCGACGACCCGGACCAGGCGGCCATCATCGAGGGGGTGCGCCGGGCCCAGGAGTACGCGGAGGGCAAGGGCTCCCTCCAGGTCGCCGCGGCCGGCAACTCCGACTACAACCTGGCCGACAAGCGCTCGGACAGCTCCAGCCCGAACGACTCGACCCCCGTCAACCGCACCCTCACCAACGCCTGCGTCGACATCCCGACGGAACTGCCGGGCGTCGTGACCGTCGCGGCGATGGGCAACGGGAACGTCAAGGCGTCCTACTCCAACTACGGCCGGGACGTCATCGACGTCGCGGCGCCGGGCGGCGACGGAGCCTACGGCGTCTACTCCACCCTGCCGGGCGGCAAGTACGGCAACATGAACGGCACGTCGATGGCCTCACCGCACGTCACCGGTGTCGCCGCGCTGCTGAAGAGCGCCGACCCGTCGGCCACCCCGGCTCAGCTCCGTGAGCGGCTGGGCGCCCAGGCCACGGACACGGCCTGCCCGTCCGACAGCCGCTGCACCGGCACCACGGCGAAGAACGCGTTCTTCGGCGAGGGCCAGGTCGACGCGCTGAAGGCCGTCGGCGGAACGACACCGCAGCCGGGCCGCTACTTCGAGAACACCGCCGACGTCGCCGTCACCGACAACGCCACCGTGGAGTCGCCGATATCGGTGACCGGCGTGACGGGCAACGCCCCGGCCGCGCTGAAGGTGGGTGTCGACGTCAAGCACACCTACCGCGGTGACCTGGTGCTCTCGCTCGTCGCCCCGGACGGGTCCGTCCACCTCCTGGAGGACTTCGCCGACGGTGACAGCGGCGACGACGTGGTGAAGACGTACACGGTCGACGCCTCCTCGGAGACCGCCTCCGGCACGTGGAAGCTCCGTGTGCGCGACATCGCCACCCGGGACACCGGCCGCATCGACACCTGGAACCTGACCTTCTAGCCGCGCGCGCCTCGTGCCGTGCGCGGGTGGCTGTCGCCCACGGCACGACCCCGCCCGCGGCACGACCCCGCCCCCGGTTCCCCGCGGTCGCGGGGAGCCGGGGGCGGGGTGCTCGGTGCGGCGTCACGCGGGGTCGGGCCGCCGCACCGGTCCGTCAGGCGCCCGGGAGGACGCCGGTGCGGGCCACCTCGGCGTACCAGCGGGCGCTGGCCTTCGGGATGCGGGTGCCGGTCGGGTAGTCGACGTACACCGCGCCGAAGCGCTTGCTGTAGCCGTGGGCCCATTCGAAGTTGTCCAGCAGGGACCACAGGAAGTAGCCGCGCACGTCCGAGCCGTCCAGGATCGCCTGGTGGACGGCGGCCAGATGGCCGCGCACGTAGGCGATCCGGGCGGGGTCGTTGACCCGCCCCTCGGGGTCGGCGTAGTCGTCGAAGGCCGCGCCGTTCTCCGTGATGACCAGCGGCAGCCGCGGGAAGTCGGCGCTGAGCCGGCGCAGCAGGTCGTACAGGCCGCTGGGGTCGACGGCCCAGCCCATCGCGGTGGTGTCACCGGGCGGCTGGTGGAAGGCGACCCGGTCGGCTCCCGGCCAGGGGCTGTGGGCGCTTCTGCCGTGCCCGTCGGAGGTGTGGGTGCCGCTGCCGTCGGCCTCGGAGACCACGGTGGGGGTGTAGTAGTTGACGCCGAGGAAGTCCAGCGGCTGGTGGATTTGCGTCAGGTCGCCGTCCTGGACGAAGGCCCAGTCGGTCAGTGCGGCGGTGTCCTTGAACAGGTCCTCCGGGTAGGCGCCGTTCAGCATCGGGCCGGTGAACACGCGGTTGGCGAGCGCGTCGATCCGGCGGACCGCGTCCGCGTCGCCGTCCGAGGCGGTGAGCGGACGCACGTGGTGGATGTTGAGGGTGACCGAGACCTGGGCGTCGGCGCGCAGACGGTCGCGCAGCGCCTGGGCGGCGAGGCCGTGGCCCAGGTTGAGGTGGTGCGCGGCGCGCAGGGCGGCGACCGGGTCGGTGCGGCCGGGGGCGTGCACACCGGAGCCGTAGCCGAGGAAGGCGCTGCACCAGGGCTCGTTGAGCGTGGTCCAGGTCTTCACCCGGTCGCCGAGGGCGTCCGCCGCGAGGGCCGCGTACTCGGCGAACCGCTCGGCCGTGGCCCGCTCGGGCCAGCCGCCCGCGTCCTCCAGTTCCTGGGGGAGGTCCCAGTGGTAGAGGGTGGCGACGGGCTGGATGCCCTTGTCGAGCAGGTCGTCCACGAGGCGCCGGTAGAAGTCCAGGCCCTTCTGCACGGCGGGGCCGCGGCCGGTGGGCTGGATGCGGGGCCAGGCCAGGGAGAAGCGGTAGGCGCCCAGGCCGAGTTCGGCCATGAGGGCGACGTCCTCGCGCCGGCGGTGGTAGTGGTCGGTGGCCGTGTCGCCGGTGTCGCCGTTGCGGACCCGGCCGGGAGTGCGGGCGTAGGTGTCCCAGATGGACGGGGTCCTGCCGTCCTCGGCGGCTGCTCCTTCGATCTGGTAGGAGGCGGTGGCGGAGCCCCAGAGGAAGCCCTTGGGGAAGGTGCGGGCGGCGTCCGGGGCGGACGCGGTCTGCTGTGCTGCGGTGACCACGTAAGTCCTTTCGAGGTGAGGTGTGCGACGGGCGCGAGGAGCCGGGGCGGGAGGGGGTGACGGGCGCGGAGAGCCGGACGGGACCGTCCGGGCGGCGGCCCGGCCGCGTGGGCGGTGGTTCAGCCCTTGACCGCGCCCGCCATGATGCCGCTGACGATCTGGCGGCCGAAGACGATGAACATCGCCAGGAGCGGCAGCGTGCCGAGCAGGGCGCCGGCCATGATCAGCGACTGGTCGCGGACGTAGCCCGCGCTGAGCTGGGTGAGGGCGACGGGGACCGTCGGGTTGGTCATGTCGAGGACCACGAACGGCCAGAAGAAGTCGTTCCAGGCGTGCACGAACGTGATCATGAACAGGACGGCCATCGCGGGGCGGGCGACGGGCAGCACGATGCTCCAGAAGATCCGCAGCGAGTGTGCCCCGTCCACGCGCCCGGCCTCGACGAGTTCGTCCGGCAGGGCCTCCGACAGGTACTGCCGCATGAAGAACACACCCACCGCGCTCACCAGCGTCGGGAAAATGACGGCGGGCAGCTGCTGCGACCATCCGAGTTCGGCCATCATCATGAACAGCGGTACGACGCCGAGCTGCGGCGGCACGAGCATGGTGCCGATGACCAGCATGAGCAGGGCGTTGCGCCCCTTGAACCGCAGTTTGGCGAAGGCGAATCCGGCGAGTGTCGCGAACAGCACCGTGGACAGGGCGATGACCCCGGCCACGATGAGGCTGTTGATCATCGCCTTGCCCATCGCCGCCTCGTCCCAGGCGCGGGCGAGGTTGCTGAACAGGTTCGGTCCGGGCAGGAACGGCGGCGGGGTCTGGCTGACCCGGGTGTTGTCCGTGGAGGCGGCGACCATCGTCCAGTACAGCGGGAAGACCGACAGCACGGCCATGACGGCGAGCAGGACGTAGGTGAGGGGGCCGGCGTGGTGCTGGCGGCCGGCCCGCTGGCGCAGCAGCCGGCGGCCCCCGCGGCCGACGGTCTTCTCGGGTGAGGCCGGGCCCGCGGTGTCCGTCCGGGCCGGGAGACTGTGAGTGGTCATGGTGACTCCGGGTCAGGACGTGCGGGAGCGGGCGCGCTTGACGACGCGCTGGACGAGGAAGACGAGGAGGAGCAGCAGGAACATGGCCCAGGCGACGGTGGCGGAACGGCCCATCTGGTAGTTCTTCCAGCCCTCCTCGTACAGCAGCAGGCCCAGGGTCTGGTACTGGTTGTCCGCGCCGCCGCTGACGCCGTTGGGCCCCTGGCCGAAGATCAGCGGCTCACCGAACAGCTGCGTGGCGCCGATCGTGGAGAGCACGATGGTGAAGACGATCGTGGAACGGATCCCGGGGACCGTGACATGGGTGAACTGCTGCCACCGGGAGGCGCCGTCGAGCGAGGCGGCCTCGTAGCGGTCGGCGGGGATGGCCTGCATGGCGGCCAGGTAGAGCAGCGCGTTGTAGCCGGTCCAGCGCCAGATCACGATGGTGGAGATGGCCACCTGGGCGGGCCACTTGTCGGCCTCCCAGTCCACCGGGTCGATCCCGACCGAGCCCAGCGCCCAGTTGATCATGCCGAAGTCACGCTCGAAGATCATGGTGAAGACGAGGGCGGCCGCGGCGACGGAGGTGGCGTAGGGCACCAGTGAGGCCACGCGGAAGAACAGCGAGCCGCGCATCCGGTAGTTGAGCAGGTGCGCCAGGCCGAGGGCCATCAGCAACTGCGGCACCGTGGAGATCACGCCGATGGTGATCGTGTTCTGCAGCGCGTTCCAGAACCGGGAGTCGCCCCACAGCTCGACGTAGTTGTCGAAGGCCACCCACTCCATGACGTCGAGGGTGGCCAGTTCGACGTCGTGCAGGGAGATCCAGGACGTGTAGACGAGGGGGTAGAAGCTGAACGCGGCGAAGACCACGAAGAACGGCGCGACGAAGACGTACGGGGCGCCCTTGATGTCGAGCCGGTGCAGGAGCGCGCCGCGCCGCCGGGCGGTGCCCTCCTCCGGGGGCGGCCCCGCGGGCTCGTCCCCGGTCAGGGCCTTGGTGGTGGAGATGGCCACCGGACTTCCTTCCTGAGAGCGGTTGGGTGAGCCGGCCGTCCGGGCCCGGCCGCGGCGGGCGGGCCCGGACGGCCGCGGGGACCGGGGGTCAGCCGACCGCCTTCTCGATGCGCTCCGCGGTGGTCTCCCACGCCTTGTCCCGATCCGTGCCCTGCTGCTCGATCAGCGTCAGGCCCTGGGAGAAGGTGTCCTTGATCGTGCCGTCCTTGCGGCCGAGGACCTGCTTGTCGGGGATCTCCTGGGCCGCGGCGCCGAAGATCCGGCCGATGGGCGCGCCGCTGAAGTACTCCGACTTGGCGTCCTTCACCTCGGGGCTGTCCAGCGCCTGGCGCGAGGAGGGGATGTTGCCGATCTCCTTGAAGATGTGGGCCTGCTGCTCGGGGGCGGTCAGCCAGGCGACGAGCTTCTTGGCCTCCTCCTTGACCGGGCTCTGCTCGACGACGCCGAGGAAGGACCCGCCCCAGTTGGCGCCCTTCGGGGCCTTGGCCACGTCCCACTTGCCCTTGTTCGCCGGTCCGGCCTTCTCACTGATGTGGCTCAGCATCCAGGCCGGGCACACGGCCGTGGCGAACGTGCCGTTGGCCAGACCGGGGTCCCAACCCGGCTGGAACTGGCGGAGCTTGGCCGACAGGCCGTCCTCCGCCGCGTCGGCGGCGAGTGCCCACGCCTGCTTGACGGCCGGGTTGCTGTCGTAGATCAGCTCACCCTTCTCGTCGTAGAACTGCTCGGAGTTGCCGTAGATCATGGCGTTGAACAGGCCGCTGGCCGCGTCCATGTAGGCGACGCCGTCGCCCTTGAAGTCCTTCTTGAAGGTGCGGCCGACCTCGACGTACTTCTTCCAGTCGCCTTCCCAGAGCTTCGCGACCTCGTCGCGTTCGGTGGGCAGGCCGGCCTTCTCGAAGTAGTCCTTGCGGTAGCAGACGGCCATGGGGCCGATATCGGTGCCGAGGCCGAGCACCTTGCCGTCGCCGGTGCTGATCTGCGATTCCTTCCACGGAAGGAAGTGGTCGGTGCCCTCCGTCCCGGAGAAGTCGGCGAACTTGTCCGCCTGCGTCTCCGTGATCTCCTTGGCCCGGCCGATCTCGATGCCCTGGATGTCCTTCAGGCCCTTGCCGGCGGCGAGCCTGGTCTGCAGGGCGGTGTAGTACGTCTGCTCGTCGCCGGCGATCTCGGCCTTGATGTCGACGTCGGGGTTCTCCTTCTCGTACTGCTCGAGAAGGCCGGTCTCCTTGAGGCCCATCACCCCGTACAGGCCCATGGTGATGGTGACCTTGCCGTCCTTCTTGCCGCCGCCGGTGGCGGAGTCGTCGCTGCCGCCGCAGCCGACCACGAGCGCCAGCGCGCCGGCGGTCGCGGCCGCCGCCACCGCCTTTCTGCGCAACGAACCGGAAGTGCTCATGGGTGTCCTCCTAGCGACGGCGCCGCCCCGTCGACGGCGACGAGAGCTGCGCTGGCTGCGGGCATGGCCGCAGCGCTGAGTTCGGGATGGTTTGTCAGGGTGGGAACGTGCCCACTCGTGGGTGGGCACGTTCCCACCGGGGCGCCTCGTAGACTCGTACGGGCGGACCGATCTGTCAATGACTTGAACACAACTCGTTGCCGCGCAGGCTGCGGTGCGGTGGGTGGCCGCTCGCTCGGGCAGTGCCCCGGCGGCGCCTGGATCTGCAAGAATTGCGCAGGTCACCTCCGCGGCATCTGCCGCCGCGGCGCCGAGGGGGGAGCTCATGACCGGCAACCGCCGTCCAACGATCAAAACGGTCGCCGCCCGCGCCGGCGTGGGCCGCACGACGGTCTCCCGTGTCGTCAACGGCTCGGACCTGGTCAGCGCCGACGCCCGCGCCCGGGTGCTCGCGGCGATCAAGGAGCTCAACTACGTCCCGAACTCCGTCGCCCGCGGCCTGGTGACCAACCGCACCGACGCGGTGGCCCTGGTGATCCCCGAGTCGGAGAGCCGGCTCGGCTCGGAGCCGTTCTTCGCCGCGATCATCCGCGGTGTCAGCGGCGCGTGCGCGGAGAGCCGCACCCAGTTGCAGCTCGTGCTCGTGCGCGACGAGGCCGAACGCGACCAGCTGGCCGAGTCGGTGGCGACCCGCCGTGTGGACGGTGTGCTGCTGGTCTCCGTGCACTCCGGGGACCGGCTGCCGGGCATGCTGGAGGAGATGGGGCTGCCCACCGTCCTGGCCGGCCGCCGCGACGCGGGCGAGCAGCTGAGCTACGTCAACGCGGACAACGCCGGCGGCGCCGCGGAGGCGGTGCGGCACCTGCTGGGACGCGGACGGCGGCGGGTGGCCACGATCACCGGCCCGCTGGACATGGACGTGGGCCGCAGCCGGCTCGCCGGATGGCGCGCCGCACACCGGGAGGCGGGCGCCGCCGCGCCGGACCTCCTCGTCGAGACGGGCGACTTCACCGAGGAGGGGGGTGCTCGCGCCATGCGTTTGCTTCTTGAACGCGTCCCCGACCTGGACGCCGTCTTCGCCGCCTCCGACCTCATGGCGGTCGGCGCCCTGGCCGAACTGCGCCGCTGGAGGCGACGGGTGCCGGAGGACGTGGCCGTCGTCGGGTTCGAGGACTCCGTCCTCGCCCGCCACACCAACCCCCCGTTGACGACCGTGCGTCAGCCGGTGGAGGAACTGGGCCGGACGATGGCCCGCATTCTCGCCGACATCACGCGGCAGGGCGCGGACCGCCGGCAGATCACCCTGCCGACGGAACTGGTGGTGCGCGAGTCCTCCTGACCCTCGACCCCCGCTCCCGCAGCCGCGGTTCCGCGGGCCGCGCGACCGGGCCGCAGCACACTCCCGCCCCACACGCGGGCGCCGCGGACCGGTATCACGGTCCGCGGCGCCGGAGCGGGGTCGCGTAGGGAACGGTCGCCCCCCTGGAGTCAGTTGTGGGTGCCCAGGGTCTGCTCGGAAACCTGCCACAGCCGCGCGGCCGCCTCGGGGTCCAGGGCGTGGTCGGCGACGCCGGTGCGGGCGCCGAGCTGTCCGCGGACCGCCTCGTTGCAGTCCTCGAAGTAGCGCCCGCTGACACCGTCCAGCAACGGCGACGCCGCCAGCAGCACGGAGGTCGCGGCGCCCTGCTCCGTCGTCTTCCAGCGCAGCTCCACACCTCCCGCGGACTGCGCGCGCAGCCGGGCGAGCTCCTCCTCGGTGACGTGCCGCTGGAGGTTGGTGCGGATCCCGCCGGGCATGAGCGCGTTGACGGTGATGCCGTCCGCCGCCCAGCGCACGGCGCCCTCGACCGCGAACAGGACGTTGGCCGTCTTCGACTGGCCGTAGGCGGACCAGGGTTCGTAGGGGCGCTCGCGGAAGTGGATGTCGTCGAAGACGACGCCGGAGCGGTGGTGGGCGCTGGAGCTGACGGCCACGACACGGGCGCCGTCCCGGGCCAGGGCCGGGTGCAGGCCGGTGGCCAGGGCGAAGTGCCCGAGGTGGTTGGTGGCGAACTGGAGCTCCCAGCCCTCCGGAGTGCGCAGCTCCGGGGAGGCCATCACCCCGGCGTTGTTGACCAGGATGTGCAGGGGCCCGTCCCACCCGGCGACGAACGCGGCGACGGAGGCCCGGTCGGCCAGGTCGAGGGCCGCGACCCGGACGTCCCGGTTGCCGGTGGTGGCGGTGACGTCCTGGGCGGTGCGCCGCCCGGCGGCGGTGTCGCGGACGGCGAGGGTGACCTGCGCGCCCGCGGCGGCCAGGGCGCGCACGGTCTCCACGCCGATGCCGGAGGCGCCGCCGGTGACGACGGCGCGGCGGCCGGTCAGGTCGACGCCCTGGACGACCTGCGCGGCGGTGGTCTCCGCATCGAAGGGGGTGGTGAGACGTGTGGGGGAAGTGCTGGGGTTCATGGCGGGTCCCGTCTGGCTGCATGCCTGGAGCTGGGCGCGGAGGACGGCGAGGCCGGTACAGTGGGAACCGGAGGAGCCTCCGCATACAGCGAGAGTAAACGGAGGATGCTCCGTTTGCAACCAGAGGAGGATGAGCCGTGACCGCCGACCCCCGGCCGCTGCGCGCCGACGCGCGCCGCAACCGCGAGCGACTGATCGAGGTGGCCGCCCGGGCCTTCGCCCAGGACGGGACCGCAGTGACGCTCGGCTCCGTGGCCAAGGAGGCCGGGGTGGGCATCGGTACGCTCTACCGCCACTTCGCCACCCGCGAGGAACTCGTCGAGGCGGTCTACCGCAGCGAGCTGGAGAGACTGTGCGCGTCCGCAGCGGAGTTGCTGCGCACCGAGGAACCCGACGCCGCGCTGCGCGCCTGGATGGACGGTTTCGTCCGCTACATGACCACCAAGCGCGGGATGTCGGAGGCGTTGCGTGCCGTCATCGCCGGCGGAAGTGATCCCTTCTCCCGGAGCAGGGCCATGCTGACCGCCGCGATCACCGAGTTGCTCGACGCCGGCCGGGAGGCGGGGCGGGTGCGCGACGACATCGAGCCGGACGACGTGCTCTTCAGCCTCAGCGGTCTGTCCCTCGCCGCCACGACGCCCGAGCACCACACCCGGATGGCCCGGCTCCTGGACCTCCTGATGGACGGGCTGCGCCGTCACGGCCCCCCGCAGCGGACGGGCCCCCGGTGAGCCGGTGACCCGGTCCCTCAGGTCACCGGTCCCGCGGCCGGTGGTGCCGGGTCGTAGGCGGCGTCCCGGGTGAGGTCGCGCAGGCGGAGGGCGGCGGTGAGCATGTCCCGGTGGCTGGTGTAGAGCGCGTTGACGCCGAAGCGCAGCAGGTCGGGTGCGCGCATGTCGGCGACCACGCCGTGCTCGGCGAGGGCGGCCACCAGTCCGCGGGCGTGCGGGTGGCGGAGGCTGACCTGGCTGCCGCGGCGTCCCGGCTCGGCCGGCGTGACGGAGGTGAAGCCCGAGGGGGCCAGCAACTCGTCCGCGCAGCGCAGGAAGAAGCCCGTCAGGGACAGGCTCTTGTCCCGGACCTGCTGCATGTCCACGCCGTCGAAGGCGGTCAGGGCCGCCTCCAGGGCGAGCAGGGACAGGATCGGCGGAGTCCCGATCCGCGCGCGGGCGATGCCGGGGGCGGGCGTGTACGCGTCGCCGAGTGCGAACGGGTCGGCATGGCCGGTCCATCCGGGCAGCGGTGTCTCCAGCGCGGCGTGATGGCGCCGCGCCACGTACAGGAAGGCGGGTGCGCCGGGTCCGCCGGAGAGGAACTTGTAGCCGCAGCCGACGGCCAGGTCGACGCCGGTCCCGTCGACGTCCAGGGGAAGGGCGCCGGCCGCGTGGCACAGGTCCCAGAGCGCCAGCGCCCCGGCGTCGTGGACGGCCCGGGTCAGCGCCCGCATGTCGTGCAGCTCGCCGGTGCGGAAATCGACGGGCGTGTAGCTGACGACGGCGACCCGGTGGCCCTCGGCGGCGAGGAACGACGGCAGGGCGGCCGGTGGCACCCGCCGCACGGTCAGGTTCCTGCGCCGGGCGACCGCGTCCGCCAGATAGCGGTCGGTGGGGAAGTGCCCGGGGTCGGTGACCAGGAGCGGACGGTCCGGGCGGAGCGCGACCGCGGCGTCGAGCGCGGTGAACAACTGCACGCTGGTGGAGTCGCCCACGACGGTCTGCCCGGGGGCGGCGCCGATGAGGGCACCGACGGCGTCCCCGACCCGCAGGGGCGCCTGCCACCAGCCGGCCGCGTTCCACGAGCCGATGAGCCCCGCGCCCCACTGGCGGCGCACGGCGTCGTCGAGGGCCGCGGGCACGGCCGCGGGCAGCGGGCCCAGGGAGTTGCCGTCGAGGTACACGACGCCGGGCGGCAGCAGGAACCGCGCGCGGAGCGGGGCGAGGGGGTCGTCGGCGTCGAGTTGTGCGGCTCGCCCGTGCAGGCCGGCCGGTGCGGACAGTGCGGTGGTCATCGGTGTGCGGCCTCCTCGCCCGCCCGGCCGGCGTCCCTCCGGGGGAAGGCGGCCGCCATGTCCCGAAGCGTGTCGGCGACCGCGCGGGCGCCGGGTGCTCCGGGTTCGATGAGGGTGTAGTGGCCGGTACCGGGCAGGACGACCGTCCTGAGGTCGCGGTGCACGGCCGCGTAGTCGCCGAACTGGGTGAGCGGGACCTCCTCGTCGGCCGCCCCGTGCAGCAGCACGGTGGGCACACCGGTGGAGCCGGCGTCGCGCAGCAGGCTGAGCGGGTCGACCTCGGGCAGCCGCTCCGCGAAGACGGCCTCTCCGCCCAGGAGTTGGAGGGCGGCGCCGTCGCTGAGGTCGTCGCGGCGGGTGGCGGCCAGGTCGGTGATCGGCGCCAGGGCGAGCACACTCGTCGGCAGGGTGCGGGTGTGCCAGCGCGAACCCTCGGGCAGCAGGCCGCGGGCGGCGCACCACAACGCCAGGTGCCCGCCGGAGCAGTGGCCCGCGAGGACGTACGGGCGCCCCCCGGGCAGGGTGTCGACGATGCGGGCGACGTCGTCGAAGGTCTCGGGGTAGCCGCCCGCGCCGCCGGAACGGCGGAAGCCGGGCAGCAGGACGTCGAAGCCCTGCCGGGACAGGTAGGCCGCGAACGGCGTCAGGTGCATGCGGTCGTAACGCCAGTAGCCGCCGTGCAGCAGCACGACCAGCGGGGCGTCGGGGTCGCCGGACGGCCAGGCGTCGTAGGACTGGTGGGGGTGGTCGCCGTAACGGCCGTGCACCGGCGCCAGCACCGGTTTCAGGCTCAGGACCCGCTGTTCCTCCTCGGCGGCGAAGGCGGAGATCGCCCTAGAGGTCACCGCGCACCTCCCACAGTTCGGGGAAGACCGGGCGGGCCGCGCGGCGTTCCAGCCAGGCGAGTCCGGCCGATCCGGCACTGCCCGCCTTGCCGCCCATGGCGCGGCGCACCACCAGGACGTGCTCGAACCGCCAGCGCGTGACCAGTTCGGCGATGTCGGTGAGGAGTTCGCCCAGCGCGAGGTGGGGGTGGTGCTGCGGTCCGGCGTAGACGTGCCGCCAGGTGGCCACGACCCCGGGGTCGGAGGTGTAGGGGCGGGTGACGTCCCGCTCGAGGACGTGCCGGGGAACGGGCAGTCCCTGGCGGTGGAGGTGGGCCAGCACCTCGTCGTAGAGGGAGGGTTCGCGGTAGGTCTCGCCCAGCGCCTCGTGTACGGCCGGGTCGCCGCGGTGGGCGCGCAGCAGTCCGGCGGACTTGTCGCCGAGGAGGAACTCCAGGTGCCGGTACATGGCCGACTGGAACCCGGACGCCCGGCCGAACGCGGCCCGGAAGCCGTTGAACTGGGCGGGGGTCAGCGCGGCGATGGGCGCCCAGGCGCCGTTGAGGGCCGTCAGCGCGCGGCGGCTGCGGGTGAGGGCGTCCATGGCCGCGGCCGGGTCGTCCTTGGCGAACGCCACCTTGGCCGTGCGCCACTCGTGCACGATCAGGGTGAACCACAGCTCCATCACCTGGGTGGTGACCAGGAAGCCCATCTCGTCCGGGGCTTCGGTGAGCGGGTGCTGCAGCGTGTTGAGGACGGACGCGTGCACGTACGTGTCGTAGGGGCTCGCGCCGGGGAAGGGGCGGGTCAGGTCGTCGTCCACCGGATGGTCGAGGGCGGACGTGCCGTGGTTCATCGCATCTCCTTGGAAGGCCGGCCGGTCGGGGCGGGTGGCTCGGGGTCACACACCGAGGTGGGCGCCGCCGGAGGCGTCGATCCACTGGCCGGTCACCCAGCGGGCGTCGTCGCTCGCGACGAAGGAGACGACGTCGGCGATGTCCGCCGGGTCGCCGAGCCGCTTGAAGACGGAGGCCTCGGAGTACCTGCGGCGGATCTCCGGGATGCTGAGCGTGGGGTTGATCTCCGTCTCGGTGTAGCCGGGGGCGACGGCGTTGACGGTGATGCCGCGGGAGCCCAGCTCCTGGGCGAGGGAGAGGGTGAGGTAGTCGAGGGCGGCCTTGGTCATGGTGTACGAGACGATCGGCGGGAAGGCGACGCGGGTCGCGACGGAGGAGATGGTGATGATCCGTCCGCCGTCGCGCAGCCGGTCCAGTCCTCGCTGGATGACGAAGAACGGCGCCTTGGTGTTGATGGCGAAGACCCGGTCGTAGTCGGCCTCGGTGACCTGCGCGAAGGGCTTCGGCAGGGTGATGCCGGCGTTGCTGACCAGGATGTCCAGGCCGTCGGGGGCCTCTTGGGCGGCCAGGGCGCGGTCGAAGGCGGCCCACAGGGTGTCGGCGTCGCCGGGCACGCCCAGTTCGGCGTGCACGGGGAAGGCACGCCCGCCGTCGGCCTCGATCTCCTTGACGGTGCGCTCGGCGGCCGCTTCGTCGTGGCCGTAGTGGACCGCCACCAGGGCGCCCTCCCGGGCGAGACGGCGGCTGATGGCTCTGCCGATGCCCCGGCTGCCGCCGGTGACCAGGGCGGTCTTCCCTTCGTGACGAGCGGTGGTGGTGGTCAAGGCGCGTCTCCTTCCTGGTGGGTGGCGTGACCGGGGGCGGTCCTCAGGCGTCGAAGTCGAGGGTGACCTCGGGGGTGTTCGGGCGGGCCCGGCAGACGAGCGTGTATCCGGCGGCGAGGTCCCCCGCGTCGAGGGCGTGCTGGGCATCCGCCGCCACCTGCCCGGACAGGACCTTGGCCCGGCAACTGCCGCACACGCCCTCGCGGCAGGCGTAGGGGATGTCGGGGTGGGCGCGCAGCAGGGCGTCGAGGAGGGACAGGTCCCCGGGCCGGACGACGGCGACGCGGCGGCGCCCGTCGAGCAGGGCGCTCACCCGGGTCTCCCCCACCGCGGGCACCGGTCCGGACGCCGGCGGCTGGGGTTCGCGCCGTGGGCGGGGTGCCGACGGCGTCGTGAAGAGTTCCCAGCGTACGAGCGCCGGGTCCGCTCCCCAGTCCGCCAGGGCCCGTCGCGCGCTGTGCAGGAGCCCGGGCGGGCCGCACAGGGCGAACGCCGTGTCCGGGCCGGGCCGGGCGCCCAGGGCCGCCAGCAGGTGGCGCAACCCGGCCGCGTCGAGCCGTCGCGCGAGCGGCCCGTCCGCGCTCCCCCGGTCCTCCCGGGTCAGGACGTGCAGGACGGTGAGCCGGTCGACGAACTCGTCCTTCAAGTGAGCCAGTTCGTCGGCCAGCAGGGCGTCGGCGGAGGTGGGGACGGAGTGGATCAGGCTGACCCGGCAGGCCGGGTCCCGGCGCAGGGCGTGGGCGGCCATCGGCGCCAGCGGGGTGATGCCGGAGCCGCCCGCGAGGAGCATGTGGTGGCCTCCGGGCGGGAGCTCCGGCAGGGTGAAGGAGCCGGTGGGCGCGGAGAGTTCGAGCCGGTCGCCGGTCCGGAGACGGCTGGTGGCATACGCGCCGAAGCCGCCGGGGCCACCGCGTTTGATCACCAGGCGCAGCGCCCCGGGCTCGTCGGGGGGCGGGCACAGCGAGTAGCTGCGGCGCAGTTCACCGCCGGGGCGGCGGTGCCGGACGACGACGTGCTGGCCCGGGTGGTGGGCGAAGACGGCGCGCAAAGCTTCCGGCACCTCGAGGGTGACGGCCACCGTGTCGGCCGTCGGGCGGCGGAGCCCGGCCACACGCAGCGAGTGGAAGCCGCCCCGGCGGGAGGGAACGGGCTGCATGGGCGGGGCGGTCGTGGGCGGGGCTGTGGTGGTGTTCACGCGGGCCTCACAGCGCGGTCAGATGGGGGAAGGGCTCACGGCACGCCGTGCACCACAGCACCGACTGGCAGCGCGACGGCCCGAAGGTGCTGTGCGGACGGGTCGCCCGGGAACCGCAGTGGGGGCAGGGCACGCCGCCCAGCTCGACAGGGACCGGGCCGTCCGGGACCGGCGAGACGGGCGGGGCGATGCCGTGTGCGGCGAGCCTGCGCCGGCCCTCGGGGGTGATGCGGTCCGTGGTCCAGGGCGGCGACAGCACCTGCCGCACGCGGCCGTCGGGGTGACCGCAGGCGGCCAGGACGTCCCGTACGGCGGCGGTGATCTCGGGCAGCGCCGGGCAGCCGAGGTAGGTGGGCAGGATCTCCACCTCCAGCACCCCGTCCGCACCCGGCCCGACCGAGCCCACCACGCCGAGATCGCCGAGGCCGATCACCGGCAGCTCCGGGTCGGGCAGCGCCCCGACCCGCTCGCGCACCTCCTGGACGGAGCAGCGGGGCGGGGACGGCGTCGACGCGGTCACCAGCGACCTCCCGGGAACTGCCGGTGCACCGACTGGAGTTCGGCGATGAGCGGGCCGAACTCCTCGGTGTGCAGACCGGACCGCCCGCCCCTGGCCGACCAGGACGGGCCGGGCAGGGTGAGTCCCGCACCCGTGACGACCTCGGAGACGGTCCGCTGCCAGGCCGTCCGCGCGAGCGCCGGGGAGGGGGCCGTGCCGGACGCGGACAGGCGGCGGGCCACCTCGTCCTCGTCGAAGAGCTCAGCGGTGTAGGGCCACACCCGGTCCAGGCCCTGCTGCATGCGCCGGGCGCTCTCCCGCGTGCCGCCCGCGAGCGTCCGGGTCCACCGGTCGGCGTGCAGCCGGTGGAAGGCGACCTCCTTGGCGGCGCGGGCGCCGAACGCGGCGAGTTCGGCGTCGGAGCAGTCCGCCAGCGCCTGGTAGTACGCGACCGCGTAGTGGGTGTAGGCCAGTTGACGGGCCACGGTCGTCGCGAAGTCCCCGTTGGGGAGCTCGGTCAGCAGGACGTTGGTGAACTCGCGCTCCGAGCGGGTGAAGGCGAGGTCGTCCTCGGTGCGGCCGCTGCCGTCGAGCCGGCCGGCGCGGGTGAGCAGCACGCGGGCGTGCCCGATGAGGTCGAGGGCGATGTTGGACAGGGCCAGGTCCTCGTCCACGGTGGGCGCGCGGGTGATCCACTGGCAGAGGCGCTGACCGAGGACGAGGGCGTCGTCGCCCAGGCGCAGGAGGTGGACGGCCAGGTCGGCGGCGGTGCAAGTCGCGGCGGCCGGGGCGCCTTCCGCGCCGGGCGCCGCGGGAACTGCCGGGTCGTCACGCGTGGTGGTCACCTCGGGGGCCTTTCTCGGTCAGCGGCGTGAAGTGCTCGGGGTGGCGGTAGGGCTTGCCGGTGCCCGCGAAGTACGGATCGCGTTCGTCCGGGGAGGCCGTGTGCACGGCGTCGGAGCGGACCACCCACAGCGACAGCGGCTCGCCGCGGCGTGTGAACAGGTCCCGCGCCGTGGCCAGCGCCGCGTCCGGCCCGGCGGCGCGCACCGACCCCACGTGCTGGTGGGCGAGGCCCCGGCGGGCCCGCAGGAACACCTCCCAGGACGCCGGCACGCCCTCCCCCGCTGCGCCGTTCATCCCGCCTCCTTCCCCACGGCACGCGTGACGTCCGTGCGCTCCGTGGCGTCCGTGGCGTCCGCCGCGCCCGTCGCGTCCGCCGCCTCCGCGCGGGCGGCGTACGCGACGGCGGCCTCGCGCACCCAGGCGCCGTCCTCGTGTGCGGCCCGGCGGTGGGCGATGCGCTGCCGGGCCCAGTGGGTGTCGTCGCCCAGGGCCTCGCGGTAGGTGTCCCAGTCGACGGGCGTGAAGTCGTAGTGGCCGCGCTCCTCGTTCCAGCGGATCGCCGGGTCGGGCAGCGTCAGTCCGAGGCGTTCGGCCTGCGGGACGCAACTGTCGACGAAGCGCTGGCGGAGTTCGTCGTTGGTGTGCCGCTTGATCCCCCAGGCCATCGCCCGGCGCGACACCGCGGCGCCCAGTGCGGCGGTCCGCGCGTCGGCCCCGCCCGCCTCGGTGTCGGGGGGTCCGAACATCAGCGCCACGGCCGGCAGCCACCACCGGTCCACCGCGTCCTGCGCCATCTCCTTCTGCTGCGGCGTCCCCTCGCACAGGGCGCGCATCAGGTCGTAGCCCTGCCGGACGTGGAAGGCCTCCTCCTGGCAGACGCGACGCATCGCGCGGGCGTACGGCCCGTAGGACGTGCGGCACAGCGGCGCCTGGTTGATGACGGCGGCGCCGTCCGTCAGCCAGGCGATGGCCCCGGTGTCCGCCCAGGTCAGCGCGGGGTGGTTGAACGTGGCGGAGGCGCGCTGCTGTCCCCGGTGCAACGCGTCCAGCAGCTCGGCGCGGTCCACGCCCAGGGTCTCGGCGGCGGAGTAGAGGTACAGCCCGTGCCCTGCTTCGTCCTGCACCTTCGCGAGGAGGACCGACTTGCGGTGCAGGGACGGGGCTCGGGTGAGCCACGCGCCCTCCGGCTGCATGCCGATGATCTCGGAGTGGGCGTGCTGGGCGATCTGGCGGATCAGCATGCGGCGGTAGGCGTCGGGCATCCAGTCGCGCGGTTCGATGGTCTCGCCGTCGGCGATGAGAGCGTCGAAGTGGGCGAGCAGTGCGTCCTGTTCCGCGGTGGCGGGCTCGGGAGCAGCGGCGGCGACCGCTCCGGCCGTCGCGGTGGATCCGGTCACGCAGCACCGCCCCCAGGGACGGCGACCGCCGCGCCGCCGGGGAACGCCGGCGCGGGAGACCCTCCCGGTGCCGGGACCCGTACCGGCTGCCTGGGCACGCGCATCACTCCTTCGGTTCGGGGGCGTTCGCCCGGCCGGGGCCCGACCGGGCGGCCGGGACGCTTCGTTGCGGAAAGAGGCCGGGCACGGCCCCGGCTATCCCCGCCGCACGAGGATCGGGCGCGTGACAAAGCTCACGGCACGACCCCGGGAGTGGAACCGGTCGTGCCGTCCTCTTGAGGAGGTGACAGCCGAGTCCCGTACGGCGGCCGGCACGCCGAGGAAAGGGGAAACCATGAGCACCATCAGGGAGTTGCTGGTCGAACTCACCGGTACGGCCGAGTACGCCGACCGGATCGGCGACGACGTCGACCTGGCGGCCAGCGGCATCGACTCCGGGGACCTGGTGCGCCTGGTCCTCCTGGTCGAGCAGCGGCTCGGTGTCGAGATCACCGCCGAGGACATGGAGAAGCTGCACACCATCGGCGACTACGAGCGCTTCCTGGCCGAGCACTCGGTCGCCGGGGCGAGCGGCGGCGCGTGATGTGGCTGACGCAGCTGCTGGAACGCAACCGCCAGTGCCGGCCCGGCCGGACCGCGCTGGTGGACGAGGAACGCAGCGTCACGTGGGCCGAGTTGCACGACCGGACCGTCGAACTGGCGCGAGGGCTGGCCGAGTCGGGCATCCGCCCGGGTGACCGGGTGGCCGTTCTCTCCAAGGACCGCGTCGAGGTGCTGGAGACCTACTTCGCTCTGGCCCGGCTGGGCGCGCTGTTCGTGCCGCTGAACCACAGCCTGGCCGAGCCCGAGGTGGCCGGCATCGTCGAGCGCGTCGGCGCGGTGGCCGTCATCGGCGAGTCGGATCTGCTCGACCGGCACCTCGACCTCGCGGACTCGGTGCGGATCCGGCTGGCCCTCGACAAGCCCGCCTTCGCGACGCTGGGCAGCCTGGCGACCGAGCGGGACCTGCCCGTCGTCGCCGACACCGACCCCATCGCCGTGCTGCACACCTCGGCCACCACCGGGCAGGCCAAGGGCGTCACCGTCGACAGCGCGTCCTTCCGGGCCATCGCCCTGGGCTGGCTGGTGATGGCCCGCCCCACGGACGACATCGTCATGGTCAACTGCTGCCCCCTGTACCACGGCAGCATGGTGGTGTCCCTCACCTACATGGCGGCCGGCGCGACGATCGTGCTGATGCCGGGCTTCACCCCGCAGCGGGCCCTCGCCGCGGTGGAGCGGCACCGGGCCACGCACATGTGGATGGTCCCGCAGATGCTGCGGTTCATGCTCCAGGCCAAGGCGTCCGCGCACACCGACCTGTCCTCCCTGCGGGAAGTCCTGTACGGGGCCGCACCCATGCCCCTCGACGTCTACGCCGAGGCGGTGGAGCGGCTGGGCTGCGGGTTCCGGCAGGTCTACGGCATGACGGAGGTGGGCGGCCCGTTCGTCACGCTGGGCCCCGACGAGCACCCCGCGCCCGGGGACGTCACCGCCCGCATCCCCTGCGGCAGGGTCGTGCCCGGCATGTCCGCACGCGCCGTCGACGGGACCGGCCGGGAGCTGCCGCCGGGTGACATCGGCGAGATCGTGGTGCGGGGTCCCGGCGTCATGCAGGGCTACTGGAACGACCCGGAGGCCACCCGCGAGATCACCCTCGACGGCTGGATCAGGACGGGCGACCTGGGCTTCCTGGACGAGGAGGGCCGGATCAGCCTGGTGGACCGCACGAAGGACGTGATCATCCGGGCGGGCCAGAACGTCTACCCCTCGGAGATAGAGCGGGCCCTGATGACCCACCCGGCGGTCCGCGACGCGGCGGTCGTCGGGATGCCCGACGAGGACTACGGCGAGGTGCCGCTGGCGTACGTCGTGACGGAGCCGGGCACGGAGCCGGGGGCGGCGGCGCTGCTGGCGCACGTGGCCGGGCTGCTCGCGCCGTACAAGCGGCCGCGGCGGGTGGAGTTCATCGAGCAGGTGCCGCGCAACCCCGCAGGGAAGATCATCAAGAAGCTGCTGCGGGTGTGAGGGCGGGGCGGGCGGTGACGACCGGGCGCCCCACGCAGGCCGGGCCGGCCACGGCGACGACGCCGGGGCCGGCCCGAGGCGGCTGGTGGGGTCCGTCAGAGGCACGCGACGCCGAGCCGACAGCAGACAGCCCGGCGCCGACCCGGACCCGTCACCGGACCGGGCCGGCGACGCACGGTGGCGGACCCGTGTCGCTCGAGCCGTTCGCGCCACCTGGGCGGCGGCCTGCCGTGGACGTCCTCGGGGGTGACGACGGCGCGCGCCTGCCCGGCCCGTCGGCGCTTGCCGCGCTGCCGGTCGCCTCCGGGCTGGGGCTGGGTGTCGCCACCGTGTCCGAGCCGTGCCTGGAGCCGGCCGGACCCGCCGAGGCGGAGGTGGCGGCGTCGATGCCGGCCCGGCGGCGGCTGGAGTTCCTGGCGGGCCGGTGGGCCGCCCGGCGTGCCCTGCGCGCAGTGGGCCTGGACTGCGGGGAGATCCCCCGAGCGGGGCGGCTGCCGGTGTTCCCGCCCGGCGCGGCCGCGTCGATCTCGCACAGCGCCGGGATCGCGGTCGCCGTGGCCCGCGGCCCGGGCCGGGACCTCCCCCTCGGCTGCGACCTGGAGCTGCGGCCCCTCCCCCGCGGCGCGGCCCGGCTGGTGCTGCGCGAGGACGAGGAGGGACTGCTTTCCCGCGGCTGCCGGCCCACGGGCACGGCCTGGTCGGTGACCGAGCTGTTCTCCGCGAAGGAGGCGGCGTGGAAGGCCCTGGATGTGCGCGACAGTGCCTGCGGGGTGGGTACCGCACCGGGGAGTCTGCGGGATCTGCGGGCCGAACTGGCGGGAGACGAGTTGCGCGTGGCCCTGCGGGGCGTCCCCGCACGGGCCGTCCGGGTGCGGGTGACGCACGTGGGGGCGGGCGTGTTCAGTCAGGTCACCGGGTGGGCCGGCCGGCCCGGCTGACCGCGCTGCGGCATACCGCCGCCCCCGGCGCGGCGCACCGGGGGCGGCGGGACGGTCCAGCCGGTCAGTGTTCCGACGTCCCGCCGTCCCGGTAGGAGCGCCGTACCGTGTCACCGGCCTTGTCGGTCTGGGCGTCGTACTTGTTGCCCGTCCGATCGTCGACCATGCGCTCGGCGCTGCCGACGCCCTTGTCCGCCTGGTCGGGGTGACCCTTGGCCATCTGCTTGGCCTTGTTCATCATGTCGCCCAGCTTGCCCATGGAAGGTACCTCCGGGGAGTGCGCGTACGTCGTACTCCGCGCAGGTACCCCTCCCGCCGAGGACGAATCACCCCAGCCGACTCATTTCGGTCTGATTGTCCGCGGTCGCTCATCCGCGGTCGCCCACCCGGGCGGCCATGTTCCCCGCGGGGTGCCGGTTGTCGTGGATGAGCTGGTGCGCGAGGCCGATCTCGTCGAAATCGAAGGTACGGGACAGGCAGGGATCAATGATTCCCTGGTCGATCAGCCGGGTCACCTCGCGCGCCTCACGGGCCGTGGCGACGTGCGAGCCCTGCAGGCGCTTCTGCCGCATCCACAGGAACCGCAGGTCGACGTCGCCGTTGTAGCCGGTGGTGCCGCCGCACAGGACGACCATGCCGCCGTTGTCGCACAGGTACAGGGACGTCGGGATCGTGTCGGCGCCGGAGTGCTCCAGGACGATGCGCGGGTTGCGGCGCTCCCCGAGCACGTCCCAGAAGCGCCGCCCGAAGGCGCGGGCACCCGACAGCCAGCGGGCGGTCGCCGCCTCGTCGGAGGTGTCCGGCAACCGCCCCCAGTGATCGAAGTCCCGCCGGTCGATCCAGCCCTCGGCGCCCAGCTTGAGGCAGAACTCGCCGCGCTCCTCGCTGGAGACGACCGCGACGGGGATGCCGCCGACGTGCCGGACCAGCTGGATGGCGATGCAGCCCAGCCCGCCGGCGCCGCCCCACACCAGGACCGGGTCGCCGGGGCGCACGGTGTGCGGCGGCCAGCCGAACAGCTGGCGGTAGGCGGTGGCCGCGGTCGCCATGTAGCAGGCGGCCTCCGGCCAGGACAGCCGGGCGGGCTTGGGGTGGCACATGTAGTCGTCGACGACCGCGAACTGGGCGAAGGAACCGTGGTTCTCCTCGTAGCCCCACACGCGCTGACTGGTCGACCAGGTGGGATCGCCACCGAGGCGGATGTCCTCGGCCTTCTCGTCCCAGCGGTTGGCGAGGACGACGACCTCGTCGCCGAGCCTCACTCCGCGCACGTCCTCGCCGACCGCCCACACGATGCCGGACAGGTCGGAGCCGCCGATGTGGAAGTCCTCGGTGGCGCCCGCCTTCTGCCGGGCCGCGATCACGTCGAGCGGCGAACCCAGCGCGGCCCAGACGTTGTTGTAGTTGATGCCGGCCGCCATCACCTTCACCAGGACCTGTCCCCGCCCGACGGGAGGGACGTCGACCACCTCGGTCCTGAAGGCGTCGACGGGCTGTCCGTAGCGCTCACGCCGGATGAGCGAGGCGTACATCTTCTTCGGGGCGGTACCCAACTCGGGCGCGTCACCGAGTTCGTAGAGGTCCTGGGTCGCACTCACGCTGTCTCTCCTCGACGCGGGTTCACGGGGAAGGGGATGCGGCGGGCCGGTCGCCGAGGCCGCGCAGGGCCTTGGCGACCGCCTCGCCGATGCGGGCGATCGGTTCGGGTTCGGTCATCTCGTAGTGGCCGCAGGGCACGCGGTGGTCGTGCAGGGTCCCGTCGACGTACGGCCGCCAGCTGTCGGCCTTGCCGGGCAGTACCGCGAGGTCGGCCGGGACGTCGGTGTGCCGCTCCTCGGCGGCGCTGAAGAACAGCACGTCACCGCGGTAGACACCGGGCGTGAACTGCGGTGCGATGCGCAGGTTGTTGCGCATGACGGCGGCGATGGCGGCGGCCTCGGCGCGGGTGACGGGGACACTCGACGGGTCGGCCGCGACGCGGGCGTCGATGCGGTCCAGGACGGTCTCCACCGGCGCCGGGTCGACGGGCAGGCCCGCCACCCGGGACAGCAGGGCCGCCACCTGGCGTTCGGCCGCGTCGGGGTCGTGGGTGGTGCCGTGCGGCTGGGGCGCGTCGAGCATGGCGAGCAGCTCGACGCGCTCGCCGTCGCGCTGGAGCGCACAGGCCATGGCGTGGGCGACGAAACCGCCGTAGGACCAGCCCAGCAGGCGGTACGGGCCCTGCGGCTGCACCTGGCGGACCAGGTCGAGGTAGTGGGCGACCATGGCGGTGGCGTCCGGCGCGGGCGGGGTCGTGCCGTCGAGTCCGGCGGCCTGGATGCCGTAGACGGGCTGGTCGCCGCCGAGGTGCGGCAGCAGACCCGTGTAGCGCCAGGCAACGCCCGCGCCGGGGTGGACGCAGAACAGGGGGCCGGCGGCGCCTTCGGGGCGCAGCGGCAGCAGCGGGCCGAGGGCGGTGGGCGCCGGCTCCTGGGCCTTCGGGTCGTTCTCGCCGGTCGCGGCGAGGATCCCGGCGACGGTGGGCGCGGCCAGCAGGGCGGCCGCCGGCACGTCGAGCACACCCGACTGACGCAGCCGGCCCGCCAGCAGCACGGCGCGCATCGAATCGCCGCCGAGGTCGAAGAAGTTGTCGTGCAGGCCGATACCGCCGATGCCGAGGATCTCCTCCCACAGGCGGGTCACCTCGCGTTCGCGGTCGGTGCGCGGGGGGACGTGCTCCGTGGTGAGCCGGGGCCGGGGGGCGAGGCCGGTGGCGGCCGTGGCCGGGGTGTCGTCGGTGGCGGGGCCGGTGCGTGCGCCGGGGGCGTCGATCCAGTGGCGCCGGCGTTCGAAGGCGTAGGGCGGCAGCGGGACCCGCCGGGGTGTGCCGGGGACCGGGGGCAGGGCGCTGTCCACGCCCGCGCTCCACAGCCGCCCCAGTGCCTCGGCGAGGACGAACCCGTCGGAGGCCTCGGCCTTGGCGTGGCGCATGGTGGTGACCGTCACCGGCGCCTGGTCGGTGAGCCGGCCGGTGGCCAGCTTGGTCAGGGTGTCGCCCGGGCCGATCTCCACCAGGACGGGGTGCAGCCGGTCCCACAGCGCGCTGATGCCGTCGGCGAACCGCACGGTGCGGCGGGTGTGGTCGAGCCAGTGCCGTACGGAGGTGGCCTGGGCGTCGGTGACCCAGGTGCCGGTGACGTTGGTGACGTAGGGGATGCGCGGCGGGCGCAGGGTGACCTGGCGCAGGTGGGTCTCGTAGGCGGGGAGGACCGGGTCCAGGACGTGGGAGTGGGCCGCGACGGGGATGCGCAGACGGCGGAACGGCACGCCCCGGCGGGCGAGTTCGTCCTCCAGGCGGGTGACGGCGTCGAGGTGCCCGGCGACGGTGCAGGCGCCGGGCCCGTTGACGGCGGCCAGGGACAGGTCGTCGCCGAGCAGCGGCGCGATCTCCTCGGCCGGGGCGGCGACGCCGAGCGTGGCACCCCCGGCGGAGGCGATGAGCCGGATGCGTTCGGTGACCAGGGGGAGCATGTCCGCGAGGTCGACGACGCCGGCCAGGCAGGCGGCCGTGTACTCGCCGAGCGAGTGACCGATCAGCGCGTCGGGGCGTACGCCCGACTCGATGAGGGTGCGGGCCAGGGCGTACTCGGTGACCACCAGGCCGAGGAAGGCGGAGGTGTCGTCGGGCCGCCGTTCCTCGAACAGGGCGGTGCGCAGGTCGGCGCCGAGGACGGGCCGCAGGATGCGGGCGCACTCGTCGACGGTGTCGCGGTAGACGGTGTGGTCGCGGTACAGCTCCGCTCCCATGCCCGGGTACTGGGTGCCGCCGCCCGGCAGCAGGAACGCCACGCGGGGCGGTTCCCCGGTGAGGGGCGGGGTGGTCGCGGCGGCGGAGCGCAGTGCGCCGACGGCCTCCGCGCGGGAGGCGGCCGTGACCGTGAGCCGGTGGTTGAGCGCGGGCCGGTCGGTGCGCAGGGAGTGGGCGAGGTCGTCCAGCCGCAGCTCCGGGCGGCGTTCGAGGTGCCGTGCGAGTGCCTCGGCCTGCCCGCTCAGGGCGCCGGCGGTCCGGGCGGACAGCGGCAGCACCAGGCGGCGGCCGTCCTCGGGCGGGCGGGGCGCGCCGGGAGCGGTGGGCGGGGCCTCCTCCAGGATGACGTGGGCGTTGGTGCCGCCGATGCCGAAGGCGCTGACGGCGGCGCGGCGGGGGTGTTCGCCCGCGGGCCAGTCCTCCAGGGCGGTGGGCACGCGGAAGGGGCTCGCGTCGAAGTCGATGAGCGGGTTGGGGCGGTCGAAGTGCAGGCTGGGCGGGATCTGCCGGTGCTCCAGGGCGAGGACGGCCTTGATGAGGCCGGCGATGCCGGCGGCGGCTCCCAGGTGGCCGATGTTGGTCTTGACCGAGCCGAGTGCGCAGAACCCGGTGCGCGGCGTGCTCTGCCGGAACGCCTCGGTCAGGGCGGACACCTCGATGGGGTCGCCGAGCCGGGTGGCGGTGCCGTGCGCCTCGACCAGCCCGATCGTGCCGGCGTCGACCTCCGCCTGGGCCTGCGCGGCGAGGATGACCTCGCTCTGCCCGGCGGCGCTGGGCGCGCTGAAGCCGACCTTGCGGCGGCCGTCGTTGTTGACGGCGCTGCCGCGGATGACGGCGCGGATGCGGTCGCCGTCGGCGAGGGCGTCCTCCAGCCGTTTCAGCACCACGGCCCCGACACCGTCGCCCGAGGAGGTGCCGGCGGCGTCCGCGGCGAAGGCGCGGCAGTGGCCGTCGGGCGAGAAGGGCCCGTCGGGCACGTGGCGGTAGCCGAGGGCGGCCGAGGGGTTGAGGGAGACGGCGGCGGCGAGCGCGGTGTCGCAGCGGTGGTCGAGCAGGTCCTGGCAGGCGGTGTGCACGGCGACCAGCGCGGTCGAGCAGGCCGTCTGGAGGGACACGCTGGGCCCGGTGAGGCCGAGTTCGTAGGAGACGCGCGTGGCGAGCGTGCCGAGGGAGTTGGCGGTGGCGGCGTGGACGAGCGCCACCGAGCCGGGCTGCCCGGCGAAGCGCGGGTGGACGTGGGCCGGGTAGTAGCGGCTGTCGCCGGCTCCCGCGTACACGCCGAACGCCTCGCCCGTCCGCTCCGAGCCCAGGCAGCCGGCGTCCTCCAGGGCGTGGTACGCCACCTCCAGCAGCAGCCGCTGCTGCGGGTCGACGACGGCGGCCTCGGCGGGGCTGTAGCCGAAGAAGCCGGAGTCGAAGCGGTCGATGCCCTCGACGACGGACACCTTCCGGACCAGTGCCGGATCGTCCAGGTCGCTCGGGTCGCCGCCCGCGGCGAGGAACTCCTCGTCGGTGACGGGCCGTACGGATTCGCGGCCGGCTGCGAGGTTGTCCCAGAAGGCGTCGAGGTCGTCGGCGCCGGGGAAGCGGCCCGCCATGCCGATGACGGCGACGGCGGGGAGGTCCTCGGCCTGGAGGGTGCTGGTGTCGTGCACGGCGTGTGCCTCGTCCTTTCCCGGTTCGGTGGTGTGCGGGCCCGAGTCGTCCCGGTCAGGCACGGCCGCGGTCCCCGCCGTGCCGGGCGGAGCGGCGTGCGCGCGCGGCCCGCTGCCGCTGCGCCTGTGCCTTGGCGCGGTCCAGGCCGGCCGGCTCGGGCCGGGGCGCCGCCCGGACCGCCGGTGCGGCGGTCCCCGTGGGGCCGGTGGCGGTGGCCGCCAGGTGGCGTGCCAGGTCCCGCACGGTGGGGTGCGCGAACAGGTCGACCACCGGCAGTTCGGTGCCGAAGGCGCGGTTGACGGCTGTCTGCGCGGTGACGAGCAGCAGGGAATTGCCGCCCAGGTCGAAGAAGTTGTCGTCCCGGCCCACCCGGTCGCGGCCCAGGACCCGGCACCAGACCTCGGCGAGCCGGCGCTCCAGCTCGCGCAGGTGCTCGCCCGCCTCCGTGCGGTCCGCTCCGGCCGCGGTGCCCGTGGAACGCAGGACCCACGCGTCGGACGGCCCGGCCGCACGGGCGCCTTCGCCCGCCGCCCGGTACAGGGCGCCCAGGTCGGTGCCGTCCTCGAGACCGACGCGCCCGGCCAGCCGCCGCGTGGCGCGCACGGGCGCCACGACGTGGCTGCCGACCCAGGGGGCGGTGCGGTCGGCGCCGATGAGCAGGTGCGGCTCGTCCAGGGAGCGGGCCAGATCGAACGAGCGCAGCGCGGCGGGGGTGTCGAGCAGCCGGTAGCCGCGGGCCTCGCTGAGCGCGGTGAGCCCGTACCCGCGGCTCATGCCGCGCTCGCGCCACATGCTCCACGCCAGGGACTGCGCGGGCAGGCCGAGGCCGCGGCGGTGCCGGGCGAGGGCGTCCAGGTAGGCGTTGGCGGCGGCGTAGGCGGCGTTCATGGCACCGCCGAAGAAGCCGTTCACCGAGGAGAAGGTGACGAAGGAGGTCACCGGATGGTCCTCGGTGAGCCGGTGCAGCGTCCACGCCCCGCGCACCTTCGCCTCCAGCGCCCGGCGCCAGGTGGCCGTGTCCAGCTCCCCCACGGGGCGTTCCACGAGGGTGCCGGCCAGGTGCAGCACCGACCCCAGGGGCACGCCCCACGCCGCGGCGGCGGCCCCGACCGCGTCGCGCATCTGCTGTTCGTCGGTGACGTCGGCCGGGGTGTAGCGGACCTCGCCCCGTTCGCGCAGGCGGGTCAGGACCCGGCCGTCGGGCCGTGGCGTGCGGCCGACGACGAGCAGCCGGGTGCCGGGGGTGCGCAGCAGATGGGCGGCGAGTTCGGCGCCGACGCCGCCCAGTCCGCCGGTGAGCAGGGTGAAGCCGTCGGGTGAGGGCTGTCCGGCGCGGGGCGGGGTGTCGGGCAGGGGCGCGAGGCGGCGTACGTACCGCTGCCCGTCGCGGTACGCCACGTCCGTGTCGCCGGTCGCGGCCGCCGCCTCGGTGAGGAGGTGGGTCAGCGGGTCCGTGCCGCTGTCCAGGGGCAGGTCGAGGTGCGTGGCGCGCAACGGGCCGCACTCCTCGCTCAGCGACTTCAGCAGCGCGCCGCACAGGGCGTGGGCGGGGTGGGCGGGTTCGCCGGGACGCACGGCCTGGGCCCCGGCCGTCACGTACACCAGGTCGACGGGCCCGGAGGGTTCCGGCCGTGCGGTCAGGGCCCGGGCGAGGGCGAGCAGTTC
Organism: Streptomyces sp. NPDC017943; assembly: GCF_044328425.1. Classification (NCBI taxonomy): domain Bacteria; kingdom Bacillati; phylum Actinomycetota; class Actinomycetes; order Kitasatosporales; family Streptomycetaceae; genus Streptomyces; species Streptomyces sp. NPDC017943. The sequence goes on from NZ_JBIRHH010000002.1 coordinate 211,335, forward strand.
CTCCGCGCCGGTCGTGTCGTACGGCTCCACGGCGCCGGCACCGGGCGGCGCGCCGAGGTACAGCACGGCGTCGACCGGGCGCTGGTCGCGCTCCAGCCGCTCAAGCAGCGCGGTGTGGTCGCTCTCCTCGCCGGGCCGGACGCGGTAGTGGGCCGCGTCCAGGCGCGCGTAGGCCGTACCGGTCTCGGCCAGGGTGCAGCGGCCGCCGCTCTCGCGGAGCGCGTCCGCGAGCCGCCGGGCCAGGGCGTCCTGTGGCCGGGCCAGGACGAGGGTGTGCCGTCCGGGTGCCGCGGGACGGGCGCCGGGGTGCTCCACCCGCTGCCACACCGGTCGCAGGAACCAGTCGGGGACGGTGGCCGCGGTGCCCAGCAGCAGTTGCGTGCGGCGCACCTCGGCGTCGAACTCGCCCGCTTCGAAGCGTTTGCGCAGTCTGGTGCGCTGGATCTTGCCGATCTCCGTCTTGGGGACGGTCTCGCGCGCCACCGGGACGAGGAAGGCCGGGCTGACGCCGATCTCCCGGGTGACCTTCCCGGCGATCTCGCGCAGGGCTTCGGCGGTGACCTCGGGCTCGAGGTGGAAGAACAGGGCCAGTTCGTCGGTGGGCGACGAGGGTTCGGAGCGCACGGCCACCGCCGCGGTGAAACTCCGTTCCACGAAGGGCAGTTCCTCGACGCAGGCCTCGATCTCGTGGCTGTAGTGGTTGACGCCGTTGACGATGATGACGTCCTTGGCCCGCCCGGTGATGTGGAGCTCGCCGGCCCGCAGGTACGCCAGGTCGCCCGTGTCGAACCAGCCGTCGTCGGTGAACGCCTCGGCGTTGGCGGCGGGGTTGTCGTGGTAGCCGCCGGTGACGGAGGTGCCGCGGATCTGGAACCGGCCCGCCTCGCCCTCGGCGAGGACCCGGCCCTGCTCGTCGACGACCCGCATGGCGAACCCGGGGTAGGGCCGTCCGCAGCTGACGAACATCCCTTCGTCCGGTCGGGGTTCGGCGGGAAGGACGGCGTCGGTGACCACGGAGCAGGTCTCGGACATGCCCCAGCCGGGGTGCATCACGTCCTGCGGCAGGCCGAACGGCTCCAGCGTGTGCAGGAACCGGCGGGCGGCGGAGGCGACGACGACCTCGCCGGCGTTCATCACCAGCCGCATGGGCGAGAGGTCCCAGGTGCGTCCGGCGAAGCGGTCGGCCTGCCCGGCGAGGAGCCCGAAGGCGAAGTTGGGCGCCCAGGTGACGGTGACCCGGTGCCGGTCGGCGAGGTCCATCCAGCGCAGCGGGTCCTGGAGGATCCAGGGGGTGGGGGCGTGGATCTGGCGGCAGCCGAGGTACACGTCGCGCAGGTGGAACATCACCACGCCGGTGACGTGGTCGAGCGGGATCCAGTTGAGGGACACGTCGTCCGGGCCGAGCGCGTTCATCTGCTCGGTGGCGGCGGAGCGGGTCAGCACGTTGCGGTGGGTCAGGCGCACCGCCTTGGGCAGGCCGGTGCTGCCGGACGTCATCAGCATCAGCATCAGGTCGTCCGGGCCGGCCGGGTGCCAGTCGTGGTCCTCGGGAGCCTCGCGCAGGGCGTCGGCCGTGGTGAGCCGCAGTCCGGGCCAGTCCTGCCGGGCCGCGACCCCGCGCAGTCCGGCCTCGCGGGCGGCGGAGCAGACGATCCAGGGCCGGCCGAGCATCCGCCAGATGCCCTCCAGCTTGGTGAGCGCCGCGGAGGGGGTGTCGTAGCCGGTGGGCACGGTGAGCGGGACGGCGACGAAACCGCCGAGGACGCAGCCCCACAGCACGGCGAGGAAGTCCTCGGTCGCGTCGCACTGGAGGATCACCTGGTCACCGGGGCGCAGGCCCGCCCGGCGCAGTCCGGCGAGCACGCGGGACGCCTCGGGGATCAAGGAGGCGTAGCTGCGCCGGTGTTCGGTGCCGTCCGGGTGGACGTGGACGATGTCGCCCCGGCCCTGTTCGGCGGCGCGGCGCAGGGCCTCCGCCCAGCCGGCCACCGAGGGTTCGGCCAGGGCGGGGCCCTCGCTGACGGCCGGGACGGTGGAGCGGGGTGCTGTGCGGGCGGGGGCGGACGCGGGCTGCGCGGTGGGGCCGTGCAGGCCGGCGTGGCGGCGGCCGAGTTCCTCCGCGGTGGTCTCGACCGACACCTCGGCGGCCGTGACGCCCGGGATCCGGACCAGCCGTTCGCGCCATGCGCCGGCGGCGGTGCGGTCGACGGCGGGCAGGGTGCGCAGGGCCGCGGTGTCCACGGTGCCGTCCTGCGCACGGGGCAGCAGGTTGACGGCCGTGACGCGGACCGTGCCGTGGCCCGTGCGGTCCAGGGCGGTCTCGAGGTGCTCGGCGGCGTCCGGCCGTCCCGGCACCACGTACAGGTGCGCGGGGGCGCCGTCGGTTCCGGGCAGGGCGTGGGCCTCGCGGATGCCGGGCACCGCGAGGGCCGCCTGCTCCAGTTCCGCGAGGTCGGGCCCGGCCGCGGCGGGGGTGCGCTCGGGGAGCGCGGGCAGTTCCCCGAGCCGGACGCCGGGGTCGGTGACCACCGTGCGCAGGGTGTCGTGCAGGGCGTGGGTGAACGCCTCGGCGGTTTCGGCGTCGTAGAGGTCGGTGGCGTACTCGACGTGCAGGGTCAGTCCGCCGGGCGTGCCGTCGGGGGCACGGCGTTCCAGCACGTCCACGAAGAGGTCGAACTTGGCGGTGCCGGTGGCCGTGGGCCGCAACTCGGTGCGCCGGCCGTCCAGTTCGAGGACGGCGGGGGTGTTGTTCTGCAGGGCCAGCATCACCTGGAACAGCGGGTGGCGCCCGGGTGTGCGGGCGGGGTTGAGTTCCTCCACCAGCCGGTCGAAGGGCAGGTCCTGGTGGTCCAGGGCGGCCAGGTCGGCGGTGCGCAGCCGGGCGAGGAGGTCGCGGAAGGCGGGGTCGCCGGAGGTGTCGGCCCGCAGGACCAGCGTGTTGGTGATCAGCCCGATCAGCTGGTCGAGGGCGGGTTCGGTGCGGCCCGCGACGGGCGTGCCGAGGACGATGTCCTCGCCGGCGCCGCAGCGGGTGAGCAGGGCGCTGATTGCGGCGTGGAGCACCATGAACAGGCTGGCGCCCTCGCGGTCGGCGAGGCGCAGCAAGGCGTGGTGCAGGTCGGTGGCGACGGTGGTCTCGACGTGTGCGCCGCCGCCGCGCGGCGCGGCGGGACGTGGCCGGTCGCCGGGCAAGGTGCACTCGTCGGGCAGGCCGTCCAGTGCGGTGCGCCAGTGCTCGGTGAGCTGCTCCAGCCGCCCCGGGCCGTCCGGTTGGGGGGCCAGCAGGGCGCGCTGCCACAGGGCGTAGTCGGCGTACTGGACGGGCAGCGGCGTCCACTCGGGCGCCCTGCCGTCCCGGCGGGCCGCGTAGGCGGTGCCCAGGTCGTCGGCGAAGGGGCCGAGCGACCAGCCGTCGGCCGCGCTGTGGTGCAGGACGAACAGCAGCACGCGGTCGCTGCCGGTGCCCAGCAGCCAGGCGGCGAGGGGGCTTTCGGTGGTGAGATCGAAGCGGTGCCGCAGTGCGGCGCGGACGTGGGCGGCGGTCTCGGCGGCGGGGCAGTCGACGCGGCGCAGTTCCGGACGCAGTTCCCCCGGCGGCAGGATGCGCTGGTAGGCCGTTCCGTCGTGCTCGGCGAGCACCGTCCGCAGGCTCTCGTGCCGGTCGGCCAGGTCGCCGAGGGCCGACCGGAGCGCCTCGGTGTCGAGGCCGGCGCCGGCCGGGACGAGGAGCGGGATGTTGTAGGTGGCCGCTCCGTCGTCGAACCGGTTCAGGAACCACATGCGTTCCTGCGCGAAGGACAACGGCACCCGCTGCGGGCGTACGGTGTCGCCGAGGGCCGGGCGGGGCGGGGCGTCGCCCGTCACCGTGAGCCGCTGGGCGAGGGCGGCCGGGGTGGGCGCGTCGAACAGTGCGGTGATGGGGATCTCGGCGCCGGTGGCCTGCCGGATCCGGGCCAGCAGCCGGGTGGCGAGCAGGGAGTCGCCGCCCAGGTCGAAGAAGCCGTCGTCGGTGCCCACGGTGCCGGGGGGCAGCTTCAGCACGTCCTCGAACTGCGCGCACACCAGGGCTTGCTGCGGCGTCTCGGGACGGGCGCCGGAGGCGGCCGCGGTGAAGTCGGGGACGGGCAGCGCCTCGGTGTCGAGTTTGCCGTTCGCGGTGAGCGGCAGTGCGTCCACCGGGACGCACACGGCGGGAACCATGTGCTCGGGCAGGTGGGCCGCGGCGTGGGCCCGCAGGGCGGCGGGGCTCGCGGGGACCCCGCCCGCGGGGACGGTGTAGGCGACGAGGTGCAGGGCGCCGTTGGGAGCCCGGCGGGGGACGACGGCGGCGCGGGCGACCCCGGGGTGGGCGCCGAGGACGGCCTCGATCTCGCCGGGTTCGACGCGGAAGCCGCGCAACTGCACCTGGGAGTCGGCGCGGCCCAGGTAGTCGAGGGTGCCGTCGGGGCGGCGCCGGGCCAGGTCGCCCGAACGGTACATGCGGGTGCCGGGCGGGCCGTAGGGGTCGTCGAGGAACCGTTCGGCGGTCAGCTCCGGCCGGTTCAGGTAGCCGGCGGCGACGCCGGCGCCGGACACGTACATCTCGCCGGTCGCGCCGGGCGGCACCGGGCGGCCCTGCGGGTCCAGCAGGTGCACGCGCAGGTCGGCGAGCGGGGTGCCGATGACGCTGCCCCGGCGCGGGTCGTCCAGGTCGGCCCGGGTGAGACGGTGGTGGGTGACGTGGACGGTGGTCTCGGTGATGCCGTACATGTTCACCAGTGCCGGGCGGTCCAGGCCGTGCCGGTGCACCCAGGGACGCAGCCGCGCCGGGCGCAGGGCCTCGCCGCCGAACACGACGTAGCGCAACCGCGCGGTGTCGCCGCCCCGTTCGGCGTCCGCCTCGACGAGTTGCTCGAACGCGGAGGGCGTCTGGCTGAGGACGGTCACCCCCTCGCGGTGCAGCAGTTCCAGCAGCTCGCGGGGGGAGCGGCTGACGGCGTACGGCACGACGGCGACCCGGCCGCCGTGCAGCAGGGCGCCCCAGATCTCCCAGACGGAGAAGTCGAAGGCGTAGGAGTGGAACAGCGTCCAGACGTCGTCGGCACGGAAGTCGAAGTGCTCGGCCGCGGCGGCGAAGAGCCGCACGACGTTCGCGTGCGGGACGGGCACGCCCTTGGGGCGTCCGGTGGACCCCGAGGTGTGGATGATGTAGGCGGTGTCGGACGGGCTCACCGGCCCGTGGCGTTCGGTGTCGCTCAGGTCGGCGCCGGAGCGGCGGGCGAGGTCCGCCGCGACCTCGGGGTCGTCGAGGAGGACGGCGGGCAGCGCGCCGGAGGCGAGGTGGGCATGGGCGTGCTCGGTGACGAGGACGACGGGGGCCGCGTCCTCGGCGACCAGCCGCAGCCGTCCGGCCGGGTGGCCGGGGTCCAGGGGAAGGTAGGCGGCACCGGTCTTCAGGACGGCCAGCAGGGCGGGCAGCAGCCGCACGCCGCGTTCCAGGGCCAGCGCCACGACCCGGCCGGGGCCCGCGCCGTGCTCGGTGAGCAGCCGGGCGAGCCGGTTGGCCTCGGCGTTGAGCGCACCGTAGGTGAGCCGCTCGTCCCCGCAGCTGACGGCGGTCCGCTCCGGCGCGGCCGCCGCCCGCTCCTCGAACACCTCCGTGAGGGTCCGCTCGACGGGATACGTGTGCACGGGCGTGTCCTCGGGGTGCTCCCCCGGCAGCAGCACGTCCAGGTCGCCCAGCGGTGCCGCCGGGGCGGCCTGGGCGACGCGGCGCAGCACCGCGAGGAACCGGTCGCGGTGCAGGGCGAGTTCGTCCTCCTCGTACAGGGCGGGATTGGCGTCGAAGGCCAGCCACAGCCCGCCGCTCCGACCTCCCGGGCGCACCGAGATCTGCAGGTCCTCGACGGCTCCCCCGGACAGGTGGTGCCAGGTGGTGGGGTGGCCGCCGAAGTCCGGCGACTCGTCGAACGGCACGATGTTGAGCACCGGCCCGTACAGCCGGCGTCCGGTGCCCAGCAGCCCCAGGTCCCGGCGGAGGTACTCGCCGCGGTAGCGCTGGTGCCGGCGCAGGGCCTTCAGCTCCTGGGCGACGGCCCGCACCAGCTCTCCCAGGGGCGTGCCGGGAGCGGCGGTCACACGCAGCGGCAGCACGTCGGAGGCGGTGCCGGGGGTGCGCAGGGCGGCGCTGCCCAGGCGGCTCATGGTGGCCATGCCCAGCACCAGGTCGTCGGCGCCGGTCATCCGGTGCAGATAGGCGACCGTGGCCGCGGTCAGCAGGTCGGTGCGCTGCACGCCGAGCCGGGCGGCCGCCGCGTCGAGGATGTCGGTCTCCGCGGGCGTCAGTTCGGCGGTGCGGCGCAGGAACGGCGCGGTGGGAGCGGCCGTGCGGGAGGTGAGCCGGGCGGGCTCCGGCAGGGCGGACAGGCGCTGCGCCCAGTGGTCGCGGTCGCGGACGTGGACCTCGGAGGCACGGTAGGCGGCCTCCTCCGCCTGGAGCCGGCTCACCGGCGCGAAGCCGCAGGGCTCCGGTTCGCGCCCCTCGGACAGCGCGTTGTACGTCTCGGCCAGCCGCCGTCCGAGCAGCTTGTAGCTGTAGCCGTCGAGCAGGATGTGGTGGGCCCGCAGCAGCCACAGGTGGCGGTCGGGGGCCAGCGTCAGCAGGGTGTGGGCGAACAGCGGGCCCTTCTCCAGGTCCGCGGGCGCCGCGAGGTCGGCGCGCACGTGTGCCCAGGCGGCCGCCTCGGGGTCCTCGGTGCCGCTGACGTCGACCCGGTGCAGGGCCCAGTCGTCGGCGTCGGCGGCGGTGTGGCAGCGGGGGCCGTCGTCGGTCTCGGCGAAGCGCAGGGCGAAGGTGTCCGCCTCGCCCACGGTGCGCCGCAGCGCGGCCTCGAACAGGCCGGTGTCGAGGGGTCCGTGGATCTCCACCGCCTCCGCGGTGTTGTACGCGGCGCTGTCCGGTGCGAGCCGCCCGGCGTACCAGAGGCCCTCCTGGGCTCCGGACAGCGGTCGACGTTCGTCCTCGCGGAGTGACATGGCACAACCCTCACGTGACTAGCCGTTGTGTCCCGGACGGCGATGGCCCGGCCGGATCGGACGGGTGCGGCCACCGCTCCGGGCGGTCCTCGCGCGGGTGTACGCGCCGGACCGGCGGCCGACAGGGGCGGGACGGAGGTCGCACGCCGGGGCGGGGGGAGGCACCTCACCCGGCCCCGGTTTCACGGCACATCACGGTGCGTCACCCGAACCGGCCGGGTCAAGCGCCACCGGGCCGTGGCGGTCTCCCTTAGGGGTTTCCCTGGAATGCGCGGGTACGGGGAGTGCTCCGGTCCCGTCAACTTCTAGGGAAATCACGCGACTTGCCTCGCCACCGCGTTCTCGGCTGGATCGGGACGTGTTCCGCCGTGCACTCTCGAAGAGCCCCCTGCGCCCCGCGGAGAGTCGCGGCGGCCGACCCGATCCGGGGCCGTGGAACCCCGGGATGGACGACGGAAAGAAGGCTGACGGCATGCACCGTGCGCTGTGTCCGGTCGAGACGCTCTACGTGGGCCAGAGAAGCAGGGCCGTGCTGTCCTGCACGCTGCGCGGACACGTGGACGTCGCGGCGCTGTCGGCCGCGTTCGACGCCATGACGGAGACGAACCCGCCGCTGCGGTCCCGCATCGAGCAGGACGGCACGGCGCACCTGCTGCGCGTGCTCGGCGAGGACGAGCGGCCCCGGCTGATCACCCGGACCGGTGAGGGGACGGAGGCCTACGCGGCGGAACTGAACCGGCCCCTCCCGGTCGGGGGACCGCTGAGCCGGGCCGTCCTGGTCAGCGCCCCGGACGGCGAGAGCCACCTGTTCGTCCTGGTGGTGGACCACACCGTCGTCGACGGGCACAGCAGCATCGCACTGCACAACGCGCTGTGGGACCGTTACCGGGCCCTGGTCGAGGGGGAGCCCACCCCCGCCGGCTCCGGCTCGCCGGGCTGGCCCGAGCCCGTCAGCCGGCTGGTGCCCGACGCCGACGCCGCCGACACGGCGAAGTACCTGGACGCCCGTCTGCACGACGTGCGGAGCCACCCGGTCGAGCTGGTGCCCTACGACGCCACGGCCGGCGAACACGCCGACGGGGCCGGGCAGATCGAGGTGCGCCGGCTGACCCTGGACGCCGAGCACACCTCGCGACTGCGGCGAAGGGCACGCGACGCGGGTGTCTCCGTCCACGCCCTCATCGCCGCGACGCTGCTGGGCACGGCCCGGCGGCGGCTGGACGGCGACGGCCCCCGCACCCTCGGCTGCCTCTCCCCCGTGGACCTGCGCTCCCGGCTGTCCCCGCCGCTGCCCGCCTCCGCCCTGGTGCCCGCGGTCACCACCCATCTGCAGACCCTCGACGTGTCGGGCACGGCCGAGCCGCTGGACCTCGCGCGTACCGTGCACGGCCGCCTGAGCGACTTCCTCGCCCGCGGCGACCACTTCCACGAACTGCGCATCACGCCCGAGATCCCCCGCACCCCCGCGCTGCAACTGGCCACCGTGATCGTGACCAACATGGGCGTCGTCCCGGGCCCGCGGCTGCCGGCGGGACTGCGGGCGGCCGACGTGCGTCTGGTGCCGGCCCGCGAGCACTACTTCCCGCAGGCGGGACGCAGCCCCGTCATGGCGTGCGTCGTCTCCTTCGAGGGGCGGCTGTCCGTCGAGTTCCCCCACTCCACCGCCTGTTACAGCCCGGCCTTCATGAGCGCCTTCCGCGACGACGTCCGCGGCGGGCTGCTCCGCCTCGCGAGCGCGGCGGCACCCGGCCGCGCCGCCACGGGCTGACCACGGCCCGGGCCGACCAGGGCCTCTCCCCGCTCCCCCGCCGCCGACGAGGAACCCGTGACCGACATGACCAACGTCAGCGAACTCCCCTCCCCCCTGACGCTGCTCCCCCGCGCGCAAGCGGGTGACGAGCACGCGATGAACCACCTGCTGACCGGCATCACGCCGTACGTCGCGCGCATCTGCCGGTCCATCACCCACGACGACGGCGCCGACGCCACGCAGGAGGCGCTGCTCGCCATCTACCGCGGTCTGGGTTCCCTGCGCGAACCGGCGGCGTTCTACGGCTGGGTGCGCTCGGTGACGGTCCGCGAGGCCGTCCGCACCGCCAAGCGCTACGGCGAGGAGCGCTGCTGCTCCGAGGTGGATTCCCGGCAGGAGGCCAACCCCCTGGACGCGGTGCACATCAGCGATGTGCTGGAGCGTCTGTCCCGGGCGCACCGGCAGGTGCTGACCCTGCGTGCCTACGGGCTCAACGAGGAGGAGATGGCGGAGGTGCTCGCCCTGCCCGTGGGCACCGTCCGCTCGCGCCTGTTCCGGGCCCGCCGCCGCTTCCAGGAGGCGTGGCAGCCGTCGGCGGCCTGACGCCGGGTCACCCACGAGGCGCGGCCGTGGCGGTGCCCCTCCCACCGCCACGGCCGCCCGGGAACCGGCGCCCCGGGACCGCACCGGCGCACGGTCCGATCACCGCCGCCCGTGTGCCGCCTCAGCGCACGTGCTCCGCAAGGACGCGCGGGGGCCACTGCCCCGGTGCGAACATCCCGAGTGCGTGGGCCCGCGCCACCAGGGCGGGGCGGTTGGGCGCGTCGAAGCGCCGCAGCATCTGCCCGACGCGGTACTCGATTCCCTGACGGCTCAGATAGAGACGGGAGGCCAGCTGCACCGTGGACTCACCGCTCGCCACCCCCTCCAGGACCTGTGCGTCGAGGGCGCTGAGCACCGGCCCGCCGGGCCGGGCGTGTTCGGCCCGGCGCAGCAGGACGACGACGCCGACGATGCCGCCCGCCGGTTCCCGGACGGCGACCGCGGTGACGTCCGCCGGGAAATCACGGCCGTCGCCGTCCCGGCCGGTCGCCTTTTCCGTGAACCGCCGAAGACGCCCTGCGGAAAGGGCCGCGAATTTCTCCCGGAGCCGTGCGGGAAAGGGCGAACGGAGAAGGTCGAGAAGGCTGTGCCCGCATATCTCGTCGGCGGTCAGCCCGAATTGGCCGGCGAATTCCGGTTCTGCGGCCGTGACGACCGGGTCGCCGGGCGAGACGTGGGCCGTGCAGGCACCCGCCGAAGCGGCGCCTCCCGGGGGGCCGTCGCCGGTCGGGCCACGGCGGGCGGGGGCGGCCGCGGCGGCCGTCCGGTTCTTGCGGGGCGAGGCGTCGGGGAAACTCGTGGTCGCCACGGACGTACCGTCCTTCTTCCTGCGTGCGGGCTGGGAAGGGTGAGCGGACGCGGAGCGGACCGGTGCGCTGTGCCTGGGTGTGGACGAGCGTCCGGTGACGGCGTGCACCACCTCGCCGGTGGCCGGGGCCGGTGTCCGCGTCCTGCCGGGCAGGCCGGCACGAGGGCGCCGGACTCCCGGGTGGGTCAGGGTGAGCAGAGGAGGCGGCACCGAGGCGAACGGCCCACGGCTGCCGGGGATAACGTTGTCACGGCCATGCGATCTCGGCGTCCGATCCGAACCGGAGACCGAGGACCGGGTCCGCGGGCCGTACCTCCGGCCTTCGCGAGAGGCCCGGTCGGAACCTGCTCAGCACGAGAACCTCCGCATGACGAAGTCGGGATCACATCAAGGGGGCGCTTTCGAGATTAAGCGTCGGAAACTCCTCTGGCAAGGGTTTGCCAAGTGACCTGGGCAACCCGTCAACCACGCTGTGAAACGGGCTTGATCCGGGCAATGTCCGCGGCTTTTCAAACAACGGCCGCACATCCGGACAACGCCTGGGCGGCGGCCTGTTGACCTGCGTTTAATGGCTTGTCGCCCCTTGCCGGGCTTCATACAGTGTGGGCGATCGTCACGCCCGACCGGGCAGGCGGGACCGGCAGAGTTCTCGCCGACGGCGCCGAGGAACCGGAGGAGGGAGATGCTCGAACAGCCGCATTTCGGCCGCCGGCTGAAAAGGCTACGGCTGGCACGGGGGTTGAGCCAGGCCGGACTGGTCGGCCGGGGCATGTCGACGGGATACCTGTCGCGGCTGGAATCCGGTGAGCGGCCTCCCACCGAACGCGCCGTGGCCTACCTCGCCCAGCGGCTGGGCGTCGATCCGTCGGCCCTGACCGGTCCGTCCGACGGCAGGTCCCTGCCCGGCATCCTGGCCGCCGTCGCCTCGGCACCGCCCGGCGCGGACGACACACCGGCGCTGCGCCGCGCGGTCGAGGAGGACGCGGGCGAGGACCCCGCCGCCCGCTGGCAGGCGCTGTGGCTGCTGAGCGGGGCCGCGGGCCGCGAGGGCGACCACGAGCTGGAGCGCAGGACGCTGACGGAACTCGTCGACCTGAGCGATCGGTTGGACGCGGCGGAGCTGCGGGCCCGGTCGCGGGTCCGGCTGGCCCGCTGCTCGCGCGCGCTGGGGGACGTGCGCGCGGCCGAGGAGGCGGCCGTCGGGGCGCTGTCCGTGGCGCGCACCGCGCGCCTCGGCGTGGCCGACACGCTGTCCGCTCTGACCGTGCTGATCGGGGTCGAGACGGCACTCGGCGAGCTGGAGGCGGCCGGCCGCCATGTCGCCGAACTGGAGCGGGAACTGCTCCCCCGGGCCGCACCGGCCCTGGCGGCCGAGGCGCTGTGGGCGGCCGCGGTGGTCAGCGACCGCCAGGGTGACGCCGCGACCGCCCGGACGCGCCTGGAACGGGCCCTGAGCCTGCTGGACGGCGGGGACGATGTGGCTCTGTGGGCCCGGCTGCGGCTCGCGGCGGCCGCCGCCGCGCTCCAGACGTCACCGCCCCGCGTGGCGGACGCCGAGCACCGGCTGGGTGAGGCCGCCGCCGTCCTCCGCCTCGTCGGCACCCCCGCACAACTCCAGGAGATGCGGGCGCTCCAGGCCCATCTGGCCTTCCACCAGGGGCGGTTGGAGGACGCCAGGGCGCTCAGCCGCGCCCTGCTCACCGAGGAGGACCTGCGGCTGTCCTACCGCGACCGCGTACGCCTGTCGGTTCTCGACGGCCGCCTGAAGATCCTCGCGGACCGTGCCGACGAGGGCATCGCCGCGCTGCGCCGGCTGGGGCGGCAGGCGGCGGAGTCCGCCAACGTGGATCTGGCGGCCCATGTCTGGCAGTCCCTGGCCACGACCCTGGCCGACGTCCGCCCCCGCGACCTCGCCGCAGGTGCACGGGAGCGACCCGGGTCGGAGCACCGGCGCGACTCCTGCCTCTGACCCGGGCGGCGGCGGGGGCCGTGGGCTCCCGGCGACGGGACCGGGCATCCGCCTGCGCCACGCCCCGCACCCCCCGGTCACCTCACCATGCCACCGGCAGCTCCACGGGGAAGCGGCGGATCGTGCGGGTGTCCCAGATCAGCTCCTCCGCCGGGACCGCCAGGCGCAGGCCGGGCAGCCGGGTGAACAGCACCTCGATCGCGGCTCTCAGTTCCGCGACGGCGAGGGTGCTGGCGACGCAATGGTGACCGCCCCAGCCGAACGTCATGTGCGGGTGGGGCGTCCGCTCGACGTCGATGGCGTCGGGGTCCTCGAACACCTCCGGGTCGCGGTTGGCCGCCAGGTAGGAGACGTGGACGAATTCACCCGCGCGGATCAGCACACCCTCCAGCTTCACGTCCTCCAGGGCGACGCGCGGGATCCCGACGCCCTTGCGGAAGGGGATGTGGCGCAGGAGTTCGTCCAGCAGCCGGGGCAGCCGCTCGGGACTGCGCTCCATCAGGGCGCGCAGGTCGGGGCGGGTCAGCAGGGTGTAGGCGATGTTGCTGATCTGGCAGGTGGCCGTGTCGTTGCCGCTGAGGATGAGGGTCAGGGCCAGGACGGCCAGTTCGTCGTCGCTCAGGGGCTCCTCCCCCCGCTCGGACGCCGCCATGGTGGTGATGAGGTCGCTGCCGCCGTCCCTGCGGCGTTCGGCGACGAGCGCGGTGAAATAGGCGCGCAGCTGCTGCTTGGCCGCGACCGCCGTCTGTCTGGCCTCGGGCGCGGTGGTGAGCATCTGCTGGGTGAGGCGCAGCATCAGGGGCCGGTCCGCGGCGGGTACGTCCAGCAGCGCGCAGATGGTGTGGTTGGGCAACGGCTCGGACAGGCAGCGGGCCAGGTCGGCCGGCGGGCCGGTCTCGGCCATCGTGTCCACGAGTCGGTGCGCCACCTGCTCGATGGCCGGTGTCATGCCCCTCACGCTGCTCTGTGTGAAGGCCCGGGCGGCGGCATGACGCAGCCGGGTGCTGCGCGGCGGGTCCATGACGTTGAGCGACTCCGGGGAGACGATCGGCTCGGGGGTCATCCGGGGGTAGTCCCGGCCGACGACGGCGGCCCGGCTGAAGCGCGGGTCGGTGGTCACCTGGCGCACCCCCTCGAAGCTGGTGACCAGCCACGCCTTGGCCTCGCCGTGGGACAGCCGGATGCGGGTGACCGGGCCCTGGGCCATGAGGTGTGCGAGGGCGGGGTCGAAGGCGAGGTGCTCGCTGAAGTCGAAGGGGCAGGCGGCGGCGTGGGCCATGTGTACTCCTGAGGGCGTGCGGGGGTGCGGCCATGTGGGCGGAACCGGTCGGCACGGGCCTCGGCCGCCCTGCCCGAGGGGGACATTCCGCATAGTGCGGCAGAGCGCCGCTCCATGCACCCAGTGCCGGTCAAACGGCAGAAAGCAGGGAGACGTGCTTGATCCCACCCCTTCGTCACCCCGGCAGCCGACCGTGGACGTGCTGGTCGTCGGCGCCGGACCGACCGGTCTCACCCTCGCCTGCGACCTGGCCCGGCGCGGTGTGCGCACCCATGTCGTCGAGGCGGCCGAGCACCTGCCCGCGGGCTCCCGCGGCAAGAGCCTGCAGTCACGCACGCTGGAGGTGTTCGACGACCTCGGCGTGGGCGACGCCGTGCAGGCCGCCGGTTCCCTCTTCCCGCCCATGCAGACGTGGCGGGACGGCGAGCGCGGGGGCCAGTGGCAGCTGATCGAACCGGACCCGGACGCCCCGGTGTCGCGCCATCCGCGGCCGTGGCTGGTCCCGCAGTGGCGCACGCTGGAGATCCTGCGCGACCGCTTCCTCGAACTGGGCGGGACGCTGGAGTGCGGTGCGCGGCTGACCTCCCTGACGCAGTCGGACACGCAGGTGACGGCCGAGGTGACGTCCTGCGACGGTGGCCGGCGGCTGCTCCCGGCGCTCTACCTGGTGGGTGCCGACGGCGGCCACAGCACGGTCCGTGAGGCGTCGGGCATCGCCATGAAGGGCGAGGACGGCGGGCTCCGCTCGGCGGTGGTGGCGGACGTCCGCGTCCGGGGACTGGACCGCGAGCACTGGCACATCTGGCCCGACCCGGCCGGTGAGCTGCTGATGTGCCCGCTGCCGGGTACGGAGGACTTCCAGCTCAACGCCAAGATCACCGGGGAGGAGTTCACCGCGGCACCCGGGACCGTGCGCGAACTGGTCGCCGCCCGGACCCATCTCCCCCCGGACGCCGTCACGGACGTGGGGTGGTTCTCGTTCTACCGGCCCCGCACCGCGCTGGCCGAGCGCTTCCGGCAGGGACGCGTCCTCCTGGCCGGGGACGCCGCTCACCTGCACCCGCCGGGCGGCGGCCAGGGACTGAACATCGGCGTGCAGGACGCCTGCAACCTCGGCTGGAAGCTCGCCCTGGTCGCGGGGTCCCACGCCCCGGACACGCTGCTGGACAGCTACGAGGCCGAGCGCCGGGCGGCGGCCGCCGACGTGCTGGATCTGAGCACACGGCTGTACCGGGCCGGACGCAGGACCCAGGACGCCGGTGAGCAGGCCCGCTACCGGGGCAAGGTCTGCCACCTGCTGTCGGTGCACTACCGCGACAGCAGTCTCTCGACCGACACCCGCGCCGACCGTTCCGCGAGCGGTGTCCGGGCCGGTGACCGTGCTCCCGACCTGCCGTGCGTCACCGCCGACGGCCCCTGCGAGCGGCTCTTCGACCTCCTGCGGGGGCCGGAGTTCACCCTGCTCGCCGTGGACTGCGCGCCGCCGCGGCCCATGCCCGGCCTGCGCACCCACCGGGTGACCGGCGGCCCGCTCGCCGAGGCACTGGGCAGTGGACTGTTCGTGATCCGCCCGGACCACCACATCGGTCTGGCCACCGACGCGCCCGCACATGTCGAGCGGTACCTGACCGGGATCGGTCTGCGTGCCGGGCAGCCGTGAGCAAGCGCCCTGATCGGGCCCACACCGGGTCCGCCCCCCGGACGCGGGGCGGGCCCGGCATACGATCGGCCGGTAGCCGTCCTGCAAGGAGTGCCCGTCCGTGACCGCCGCGATCCCGCTGCCCCGCCCCGCCGCCACCGAACTGCTGACGGTGGAGCGGCTCAGCCGCGTCGAGGACGGCGAGCGGCTCCACGGGCTGCTGTGGCGGGCGGGCGAGGGGTGGCGGATGGTCAGCAGCGCCGTCCTCGGGGGAGGCATCGGGACGCGGACGTTCGTCCTCAACGCCCAGGTCGCGCACGGCTACCGGCGCACCGACCCCGACCGGCACCTGGCGGAACTCGCCCGGGCCGCCGGGGCCGACGGGCCGGGCGTCGGGCTCATGACGGCGGCCGACGTCCGCGCCCACGGCCGCGCCCGTGACGGCGGCGTGGAGGCGTTCGCCACCGCGGGCCTGGGGGTGCGAGGCTGGGCGGCCTCCCCGGTGGCGGGCAGTGACGCGGACGCACGGCCGGGCACGGTCAACATCGTCGTCGCGCTGCCCGTGGCCCTGTCCGACGCCGCCCTGGTCAACGCCGTCGCGACGGCCACCGAGGCGAAGGTGCAGGCGCTGCTCGACGCGGGCCACGACTGCTCCGGGACCCCGACGGACGCCGTGTGCGTCGCCGCCCGCTCCCCCCTGCCCGGGGACGAGGCGCACGCCTTCGCCGGCCCCCGCTCGCTGTGGGGCGCGCGGCTGGCCCGCGCCGTCCACCGGGCCGTGCGCGACGCCGCCCCCGCCGGGGTGTGAGGCCGGAAACCGGTGGCTCGCCGGGAGCCGTCCGGCGTACCGTCGCTGCCCCGGAAGCGCTCGGACGGCAGGTGATCATGGAACTTCGCCCTTTCGCCCCTCGGCATGCGCCGGCGGTCGCCGGCTGGCCGGCGTCCGCGGCGGAGGTCCTCATGTGGTGCGGGCGGCGCGAGTTCCCCCTGTCCGCGCGGACGGTCACCGGGTGGCAGGAGGACGACGACGTACGGGCCCACGTCCTGGTCGACGGTGAAACGCCCCTGGCGTACGGGGAGCTGTGGTTCGACGCCGAGGAGGGCGAGGTCGAGCTGGCGCGGCTCATCGTGGCGCCCTGGGCCCGGGGCGAGGGACGGGGCCGTGCGCTCGTGGCGGCACTCACCGCCCGGGCCGTCGAGGCCGGCTTCGCCGACGTCTTCCTGCGGGTGCACCCGGACAACGACCGGGCCCTCGGATGCTATCTGGGCGCCGGGTTCGTGCCGGTGGACGACGGGCTGGCGCAGAGCTGGAACGCCGTTCAGCCGGTCGCCTACAGATGGCTGCGGCACGCACCCCGGGCGACGGGGGCCACGGACGGCCGGGAGGACTGAGGCCGCTCCGAGATCCCGTGCGGCTCCCGACTGCGGGCGGGTGGCGGAACGCGCCTGATGCCACGCCGCCGGATGGCCCATCGCACCGGTTCCCGGCCAAAGGGAACATAACCTGCGCGATATGAACAAATGCCATATCGCGTATCTGGCGTGCACGGCCGCGCTGCTCGGGACGAGCCTGGGTGCCGCTCCGTCCACCGCCGCCGCGCACACCGTCCGTCTGGTGAAGCCGGGCGACTCGATCCAGCAGGCGGTCGACGCGGCCGGGCCCGGCGACACCGTGCTGCTGGCGCACGGCGTCCACCACGGCAGCGTCGACGTGACCACGCCGGGGATCACCCTGCGCGGCATGGGCCGCGGCACCGTGCTCCGGCCCGCGGCGGCCACCGGCTCCTCCTCCACCGCCAAGGCCGCCTCGGCCGCCGCCGGGGCGTGTGCCGCGGCCGGCAACGGCATCTGCGTCACGGGCACCAGGACCGACAGCGTCAAGGGCGTCACCATCGCCTCCCTGACGGTCACCGGCTTCCGCAAGACCGGCGTGTACGCCCACTCGGCCGAGGCGCTCACCGTGCGCAGCGTCGCCGCGGTCGGGAACGGGGTCTGGGGCATCGCCACCGAGCGCTCGCCGCGCGGGGTGTTCCGCGGCAACACCGCACGGGACAACGGTGACGCGGGCCTGTTCCTCGCCAACACGGTGACGGAGGAGGAAGGTGCCTCGGACGCCCGGGGCACGGTGGTGGAGCGCAACCGGCTGGAGGGCAACCGGATCGGCGTCACCGTCCGCCGGCTGCGCAACCTGACCGTCGTCGGCAACCGCCTGACGGGCAACTGCGCGGCGGTGTTCCTCGTCGGGGACGAGAACAAGCCGAAGGCGGGGCGGGTGACCGTGCGCGAGAACCGTATCGAGCGCAACAACAAGTCCTGCCCGAAGACCGCGCGCCTGGACGCTCTCCAGGGCTCCGGCATCGTGCTGACGGGCACCGACGACAACGTGATCACCCACAACGTGATCAGGGACAACGCCGGCACGTCCCCGCTGTCGGGCGGCATCGTCGTGTTCAAGAGCTTCGTGGGCACGCCCAGTGAGCGCAACCGGATCAGCGACAACCTGCTGAGCGGCAACTCCCCGGCGGACCTGGTCAACACGGACCCCGGCAAGGGCAACACGTTCCAGGGCAACTCCTGCGTCTCCTCGCAGCCCGCCGGTCTGTGCTGACGGCGCGTCGTCGCCCTGCGCGCCGCAGCGCCCGTCCCCCACACGTCTGACGACCCTCGTGCTTCACGTGAATTGATCAGGAAGGCGGCACATGACGACCACTCAGCCCGCTCCTCCCCCGTCCATGCGGCTGCGGGAGCTCGTTTTCGGGGCGGCCTGCGCCGCCGCCCTGCGCGCGGCCGCCCGGCTGGGCGTGGCCGACGCCCTCGGTGACACGCCGATGGCCGTGGAGGACATCGCGGCGTCCGTGAAGACGGAACCCGCCCCGCTGCGGCGGCTGTTGCGGGCCCTGTCCTGCTACGGCGTCTTCAGTGAGCGCCCCGACGGCACGTTCGCGCACACCGACCTCTCGCGGCTGCTGCGCGAGGACGACCCGGACAGCCTGCGGGCCATCGCCCTGTGGTGCACCGAGCCCTGGACATGGGACGTGTGGCCGAAGCTGGACGAGGCGGTGCGCACCGGCCGCAGCGTGGTGCAGGAGCTGTACGGCAAGGAGTTCTTCCCCTACCTCAACGAGGACGCCCCGGAGTCCGCCGACGTCTTCAACCGCGCCATGACGACCTCCAGCGTGCAGTCCGCGCAGGACGTCGCCCGGTTCCTCGACCTCACGGGCTGCGCGTCGGTCGCCGACATCGGCGGCGGACAGGGGCACGTGGTGGCGAGCCTGCTGGACAAGTACCCCACCCTGGAGGGCACGCTGCTCGACCTTCCCCGGGTGGTGGAGAACGCGGTGCCGCGGCTGCTGCCGGGCGGGGACCTGGCGGACCGGGCGCGCGTGGTGCCGGGCGACGTCCGCTCGGCCGTGCCGGTGCGCGCCGACGTCTACGTCATCAAGAACGTCCTGGAGTGGGACGACGAGAGCACCACCCGGACCCTGCGCAACGTCCGTGAGGCCGGTGGCGCGGGCACGCGTGTCGTGGTCATCGAGAACCTCGTCGACGACACGCCCTCCATGCGGTTCAGCACCGCGATGGACCTGCTGCTGCTCCTCAACGTGGGCGGGGCGAAGCACACCACGCAGAGCATGGTGGACCGGCTGACCAAGGCGGGACTGGTCATCGACGACATCAGCCCCGTCAACCCCTATCTGCACGCGTTCGACTGCCACATCCCCGGCTGACCCGAGCGCACCCCGGACGCCCGGGAGCCCCGGCGACCCCGGGTCTCCCCCGGCCGGCCGCAGACGCCGGTTCGCCGGGTCCACGACGTCGTGGGCCCGGCGAACCGGTGAGGTCCGGCGGCGGTCAGCCGGCCGGCTCGCGCTCCCAGAGGTAGAAGCGCTGCGCCATGGCGTCCTTCGGGGAACGCCAGGTGGCGGGGTCGTACGCGCTGACGTACGCCTCCAGCCGCTCGCTGATGTCGCGGAACTCGGGGTGTCCGGCCACCTGCGCGATGGCCTGCCCGGGCTCGCGCTCGGACTCGATCAGATGCATGTACACATCGCCGAACTGGAAGAGGCTGCGCCGGGTCACGCCGACGAGGTGCGGCAGTTCCCCACGGTCGGACTCCGCGAACACCTTGGCGATGTCGGGCGCCGATCCCGGGGCCATCCGGGCGACGATCAGGGCTTGGTGCATGGGGTGTGCTCCGTCCGGTTCAGCGGGTCAGACCGGGCTCTCGCCGCGCTCGGCGGCGATCTTCTCGATGCGGTCGCGGATCAGCCCCATCTGCACCTTGGAGTTGCGGTTGATGTTGTCCGTCATCCAGGCGTCGTCGACCGGTGCGTCCGGCTTCATCGCGAAGTCCTGCGTCCACACCATCCGCGTGCCGCCCGGGACCTCCTCGTACCGCCAGTGGATGTCCATGTGGGCGAAGGGGCCGGTCTCGACCCGGCGGGCGTCGACCGTGAGGGTGTCGCGGTCCGGCTCGCGTTCGGAGACCCAGCTCCACACGGTGCCGTTCTCGTCGGGGTGCATCGTGAGGCGGAAGGTCGTCCTGCGGCCCTCCCGGGACAGGATCTCGACGGAGGCGTACTCACTGAACAACTGCGGCCAGTTCTCCAGGTCGTTGGTCACCTCCCACACCAGGTCCACGGGCGCGGCGATGGTGATCTCGTTCTGCGTGTGTCCGGCCATGTCACGCTCCTGCCAGAAGGGCGCCGTTGACGAGGTCGAGGAACTGCCGGGGCGACTTGGAGCGCTCGGCGTCGGTCGGCATCGGCGTGCCGTACCGGTTCTCCAGCTCGCCCACGATGCCCAGCAGGCCCAGCGAGTCGACGCCCATGGACTCGAACAGCGCGCCCTCCTGGCGCAGTTCGGCCGGGCTGACGGTGGCACCGGCGCACTTCTTCATGAGTTCGGACAGCTCTTCCACGGTGATGCGGTCACTCATGGCGTTTTCCTTCCTCTCCTGTTCCGAGGCGCCTCACGACGAGGCGCCGGTGGCGCCGTGCCGCAGCACCAGCGCCGAGTTGGACCCCATGAGTCCCCGGCTGAGGACCAGGGCCGTGCGCACCTCGGCGGTGCGGGCCTGCCCCGTCACGAGGTCGAGGTCGTGGCAGACGTCGAAGACGTTCGGCGTTGGCGGGATCACGCCGTGCTCCATGGCGAGCACCGCCGCCGCGACGTCCATCAGCGGTCCCGCGCAGTAGCCGCGGCCGATGCCGGTCTTCGGCGCGGTGACGGGCACCCGGGTGCCGTGGGCTCCCAGGGCGTCGGCGAGGGCGAGGGCCTCGGCACGGTCGGCCAGCGGCACGCCGAGCGCGTCGGCGAAGACCACGTCGATCTCCTCGGGGGCGCACTCGGCCTCGGCCAGGGCGCCGCGCACGGCCTGCGCGAGCCCTTCGGCGGACTCCTCCCACCGGGAGGCGCCGGTGAAGGTCGCCGCGTGCCCGGCCAGGTGCGCCCGCACCCGCGCGTCCCGCGCCCGGGCCGTCTCCTCCGCCTCGACGACGAGCATGGCGCCGCCCTCCGCGGGCACGAACCCGCAGGCCGAGGAGGTGAACGGGCGGTAGGCCCGGGCCGGGTCGTCGACCGTGCTGAGCTCTTCGTAGCCGAGTTGGCAGACCACCGAGTAGGGCGCGATCGGTGCCTCGGTCGACCCGGCCACGATCACGTCGGTGCCGCGGCGCACGGCCCGGGCGGCGTGCGCGAGGGCGTCCAGGCCACCCGCCTCGTCGGCGGCGACCACCGAGCAGGGGCCCTTGAAGCCGCGGCGGATGGAGATCTGGCCGGTGCTGGCGGCGTAGAACCAGGCGATGGACTGGTACGGGCCGACGTAGCGGCTGCCCTTGCCCCACAGTTGCTGCAGTTCGCGCTGGCCGAACTCGCCGCCGCCGGAGCCGGCCGCGGTGACCACGCCGACGGAGAACGGCGCGTTGTCGGTCTCCGACCGGGGCAACCGGGCGTCGTCCAGGGCGAGATCGGCAGCGCCCATCGCGAAGTGGGTGAACCGGTCGGTCTGGACGAGGAAGCGCTCCTCGATCGCCGCCGACGGGTCGAAGTCGCGCACCTGGCCCGCCACGCGCAGCGGCAGGTGCTCGCAGCCCTCGCGGGTCACCCGGTCCAGGACGCTGATGCCCTCCCGGGTGGACTTCCAGAAGGTGTCGGTGCTGGATCCGTTGGGCGCGATCACACCGACTCCCGTGACGGCCGCGCGCCGTGGGCGGGATGCGTTCATCGTGTCTCCCTCGGCCGGCTCATGACCACCGCGGACTGGAAGCCGCCGAAGCCGCTGCCCACCGAGAGCACGCTGTCGAGCCTGCGCTCACGGGCCACACGCGGCACGTAGTCCAGGTCGCACTCGGGGTCGGGCGTCTCGTAGTTGGCGGTCGGCGGCACCACCTGGTTCGCCAGGGCCAGGACGCATGCGACGAGTTCGATCGCCCCGATGGCGCCCAGGGAGTGGCCCACCATCGACTTGATGGAGCTCATGGGGGTCTCGTAGGCGTGCGGGCCCAGCACCCGCTTCACCGCCGCGGTCTCGTGGCGGTCGTTCTGCTTGGTGCCCGAGCCGTGCGCGTTGACGTAGTCGACGGCGGTGGGGTCGAGCCGGGCGTGTTCGAGGGCCTCCTCGATGGCACGGGCCATCTCCACGCCCTCACTGGTCAGGCCGGTCATGTGGTAGGCGTTGCCGAAGGTGGCGTAGCCGCCGAGCTCGCAGTACACGTGGGCGCCGCGGGCCCGGGCGTGCTCCAGCTCCTCCAGGACGAGGACGGCGCCGCCCTCGCCCATGACGAACCCGTCCCGGTCGGCGTCGAAGGGCCGTGAGGCGTGGGCCGGGTCGTCGTTGTTGGGCGAGGTGGCCTTGATGGCGTCGAAGCAGGCCATGGTGATCGGGGAGATCGGCGAGTCCGAGGCGCCGGCGATGCAGACGTCGGCCCGGCCCTCCTCGACGGTGTGGAAGGCGTAGCCCACCGCGTCCAGTCCGGAGGTGCAGCCCGTGGAGACGGTCTGCACCGGGCCGCGCGCCCCGAACCGCTCCGCGACCGTCGAGGCCAGGGTGCTGGGCGAGAACGCGCGGTGCAGGTCCGGGCGCGCCCGGCGGTGGTCCACGTCCCAGCGCTCACCGCCGTGGCTGACCAGGACGTAGTCGTTCTCCAGCCGGGTGGTGCCGCCGACCGCCGTGCCCAGCGAGACGCCGACCCGCCACGGGTTCTCGGCGTCCACGTCGAGACCGGCGTCCCGGACCGCCTCGTCCGCCGCCACCATGGCGAACTGGATGTAGCGGTCCGAGCGTTCCGCCTCGCTCGCCGCCAGTCCGTGCGCGGCGGGGTCGAAGTCGCACTCGGCGGCGATCCGCGACCGCAGGCCCGCCGGGTCGAAGAACGTGATGCCGCGGGTCGCCGTGCGCCCGGCCGACAGCAGATCCCAGAAGGCGGGGACGCCGATGCCGCCGGGCGCGACGATGCCTATACCGGTGACCGCCACACGTCGGGTCATGACGGGACCTGGTCTCGTCCGGCCGCCTCCGCCCCCACCACCGCGGACTCGGCGTCGGTCTCCTCGGTGTCCACGTGGCCCAGCGGCGGGCTCGGGGCGAGGGGGCCGAGGTGGAACACCAGGCGCGCCTCCACGTTGCCGACGTTGCGGAAGCGGTGGCGCACGTTGAGCGGGATCAGCAGGCCCTGCTCGGGCAGGAGCGGGTGCGGCTCCCCGTCGAGGTCGACCTCCAGCTGCCCGCACACCACGTACACGAACTCCTCGGAGTAGGGGTGGTAGTGCTCGCCGATGCGGTCGCCGGGCTCGATGAGCGCCACGCCCATGAAGCCGCTGGTGGCGCCCACCGCCGCCGGGGTGAGCATGGCGCGCAGGTCACCGCCTCGCCGGCGGTTGGGCTCGACGTCGTTCAGGCTCACGATCTTGGGACGGGATGTGATCACGCGTTCCTCCGTTGATGTGCTGCACCGGCGTGGGAGAGGCGGGCTCCGCCTCTCCCCGGGGGTGGACGGTCAGGCGTCGGGCGCCCGGCGGTCGGTGACGAAGTCCATGCGCGCCAGTTCCAGCAGGCGCGCCGGGCCGGCGTCCCCGGACGCGTCCGCGGCGTCGTCGAGGAGCGTCGTCAGTTCGGCCGTCCGCGCCGGGTCGGACAGTCCGAGGATGTGGGCCGGGTCGCCGTCCTCCAGCGCGCCGCGCACGTCGACCAGCCGGACGACGACGTCGTCGCGCTGGAAGATCGTGCTGCGCAGGACCGGGCTGCGCGGGTCGTCCGCGGCCGCCTCGTCCTGGTGCGCCAGGAGCTCGGCCAGCCGCATCCCGCACTCCGGCCGGGCCGGGTAGTACAGGGCGTGCCGCTCGGCCCGCTCGTCCTGGTCCCGGGCCGTCACGTGGTGGACGGCCGGCAGCGCGGCACGGGTGAAGAAGACCCGGGCGGACTCGGGGTCGTTGAGGTCCCGGTCCTGCTCCAGGTACGGGTTGATGGCCTCCTCGACGGCCCGTACCTCGGGCTGGCGGGCGACGTGGCGCAGGGCCGCCAGCAGGTCGCCGCGCACCTCCACGGCCCGCACGACGCGGTTGCCGTGCATGAACAGCGAGGTGCGGCACAGCCGGGTGGAGTCGTCGACCTTCGGCTCGGGCGAGGCGTACTCGGCGAGGATCTTGGCGACGACGTCCTCGCTGCCCGGCTTGACGGTGAAGGTCAGCGCGTGCCGGATGACGCCGTCACCGATCCGGGGCGCGGCCTGGAGGCGGCGCTGTGCCGCGTCGGGGCCGTCCGCCGGGCCGCCGGTCTCGCGCACGACGTGGAAGCGCAGCGAACGGGTGTCGCGCACGCAGTTGTGCAGCGGCCGCACCATCTGCACGTGTTCCTCGCTGTTGACCCACGCGAGGAACGGCGGGGCGCTCTCCCACTCGCTGGTGATGAGCCACTGGGAGGGGTTCTCGATCGACTGGCACAACTGGTCGCTGACGTGCCCGGGGACGGACGCGACCTGGTTGCACAGCTGCTCGTAGGCTTCGAGGAACTCCTGCTGCGCACCGTCGTTCACGTCGACCAGGAGGACGACGCGCAGCCGGGAGCCGTCGAAGACGGACTGGGAGACATGGTGCGACGCCTGCCGCACCCGCGAACCTGCGGCCCGTTCGGACGTGGTGGTCATCCTGCGCACAGCTCCTTCGCGGAGGGGAAAGTGGGCGCCGGTCGCAGAGGGGCGACGTCAGCGTTCCTCGATCCTGTGGCCGATTCCACGCATCGCGCGACTCGGATGTAGTGCAGGAGTGATGCGGCGGGTGCGGCCGGGGGGCATATGCCGGGGCGGACCTGCCGAAGCGCGATGCCGCTGCTCCGCCGCCCGTACTCCCCCGCACAGGTGACGGCCCGTGCCGGGCGCGGGTGGTTTCCGTCTACACACGTCGGGAGGGGGCCCGTGGGCGGCTTCCCGCCGCACGGCCGCGGCCCGGCGCTCGACGTGCCGGGCCGCGAGGGGGTGCGGACGTCAGCCCACGGCCAGCGCGGTCCGCAGGACGTCGCGGAGCGTCGCCTCGGCGTCCGCCTCCGCCCCGCGGGAACGCCAGGCCACGAACCCGTCCGGCCGGACGAGCACGGCGCCGCCGGGACCGGTGCCGTGGCGCTCCGCCCAGTCGGCGGAGTCCTCCGGGACCAGATCCGCCCGGTCCCCGCTGCCCACCCGGTACGACTCCAGCGGCGCGGACAGCTCTCCGGCGAGGCGGAGGGCCGCCTCGTGCCACCCGTTCGGCTCGGCGGCGTCGCTGAGCAGCACCAGGGAGCGCTCGTAGAGGTCGAGTGTGGACATCCGGTCGTCCCCGCGGCGCACCCACAGGTGGGGAGCCCTGGTGCCGGGCGCGCCGGTCAGGTCGAGGCCCTCGGGCACCACGGGGGCCTCGGGGTCGGCGCCCGCGACGGCACCCTGGGTGTAGCGGTAGCCGAGGGCGACGTTCAGGATGCCCCGCTGCGGGCCGCCGCCGCCCGCGGCCGGCGGCGGTGCGAAACCGGGGTGGCTGTGCTCGGCCGACCGGGCGGCGGCCCGGGCGCTGGTGGCCTCGGCGACGGGGCGGCGCTCCGCGTCGTAGGTGTCCAGCAGTGCCTCGCCGGCCCAGCCGCCCAGTACCGCGGCCAGTTTCCAGGCCAGGTTGTGCGCGTCCTGGATGCCGGTGTTGGAGCCGAAGGCGCCGGTCGGGGACATCTCGTGGGCGGAGTCGCCCGCGAGGAACACCCGGCCGGACCGGTAGCTGCGGGCGACCCGCTGGGCGGCGTGCCAGGGTGCCTTGCCGGTGATCTCCACGTCGAGGTCGTCGACCCCGACCGCGCGGCGGATGTGGTCGGTGCACATCTCGTCCGTGAACTCGTCCAGGCTCTGTCCCCGCTCGGGGTGCCAGGGGGCGTGGAAGACCCAGTTCTCGCGGTTGTCCACCGGCAGCAGGGCGCCGTCGGCCTCCGGGTCGGTCAGGTAGCAGACGATGAAGTGGCGGTCGCCCACGACGTCGGCGAGCCGGCGGGAGCGGAAGGTCAGGCTGACGTTGTGGAACAGGTCGCCCGGTCCGCTGTGGGTGATCCCGAGCTGTTCGCGCACGGGGCTGCGCGGGCCGTCCGCGGCGACGAGGTAGTCGGCCCGGATGGTGGTGTGCTCTCCCGTCTCGCGGTTCTTGACCAGGGCGGTCACCCCGTCGGCGTCGCTCTCGAACGACATCAGCTCTGTGGAGAAGCGCAGGTCGCCGCCGTGCGCGCGGGCGTGGTCGAGCAGGACCGGCTCCAGGTCGTTCTGGCTGCACAGGCACCAGCCGCTGGGGCTGAAGCGGGCCAGACCGCCGCCCGGGTCGATGTCCCGGAACAGCCACTCGCCCGCGTCGCCGACCAGCGTGGGCGTCTGGAGGATGCCGTGGTTGACGGCCAGGGTGGCGGCGGCGTCCTGGATCGCCCTCTCCACGCCCGCCACCCGGAACAGTTCCATCGTGCGGACGTTGTTGCCGCGGCCCCGCGGATGGATCGAGGTGCCCGCGTGACGCTCCACCAGCACGTGCGGCACGCCCAGCCGTCCCAGGAACAGGGACGTCGACAGGCCGACCAGGGAGCCGCCTACGATGAGGACCGGGACGCTGATGGTGTCGGGGCCCGTCCGTCCGGCTCGTTCGTTCATCACTCTCGCCTCCAGCGCGTCGATGCCGCCGCCCAGGCCGGGATACGGCGGCGATCCTCATGCATGCCCCGGGGAGCTGACGGTGGCTCAGGCTTCACCCGCCTGCTCGCGGGTCGGAGCCGTACGACCACCCGGCGCCCCCGCACCCGCAGCCGCACCGGCCGCCGCGTCCGGTGGGCGGGCCGGTTAGGATCCGGGCCATGGTGCTGACCGTGCACGACGTGGACCGCTTCGAGGCGGCCAGGCCCCGCCTGGGGGCCATCGCCTACCGTCTCCTCGGCTCGGCGAGCGAGGCCGAGGACGCGGTGCAGGAGACCTTCCTGCGCTGGCAGGCGGCCGACGTCGACCGCATCGAGGTGCCCGAGGCCTGGCTGACCAAGGTGCTCACGAACCTGTGCCTGAACCAGCTCTCCTCGGCCCGCGCCCGCCGCGAGACCTACGTCGGCCAGTGGCTGCCGGAGCCGCTGCTCGCCGGTGACCCGATGCTCGGCCCGGCGGACACGGCCGAGCAGCGCGAATCGGTGTCGTACGCCGTCCTGGTCCTGCTGGAGCGGCTGTCACCCAACGAGCGGGCGGTGTACGTGCTGCGTGAGGCCTTCGCCTACTCGCACCGGGAGATCGCCGAGATCCTGGACGTCAGCGAGGCCGCCAGCCAGCAGATCCACCACCGGGCGAAGAAGCACGTCGCGGCCGGCAAGGCCCGGGCCGAGGTGGACGAGGCGGCCGCCCGGAAGATCATCGACGAGTTCCTGGCGGCCGCCACCAGCGGTCGCACCGAGCCGCTCGTCCGGCTCCTCACGCAGGACGCCGTGGCGGTCGGCGACGGCGGCGGCAAGGTCCCGGCCCGCGCCCGCGCGTTCGAGGGTGCCGCCGCGGTCGCGACGTTCATGCGGGGGCTGTTCAAGCCGAGCAAGGCCAAGCGCGACCTGGTCGGCGGCTCCCCGGACATCTACGCCTCGACCGCGAACGGGGGCCCGGCCCTGGTGGTGGTGGTCGACGGCCGGGTCGTCGGCGTCATGTGCCTGGAGATCGGCGCCGATGGCATCGCCGCGTTCCGCAGCCAGGTCAACCCCGACAAGCTGGAGCGCGCGACGGAGCGGTGGGCCGCCACCGAGCACGGGGAGCCCTTGTTGCAAGCGTTCTGACCCCTCAGGAAAGTGTGACGTACGTCACAAGCCCTGGCTGTCAGGAAACGGGACGCCGCCCGGTTCAGGAGGCGAACCCGCTGACGACAGGAGCAGGCCATGCAGCACCGCATCATCGTTCTCGGAGCCGGATACACCGGAGCGTCCGCTGCCGGGCGCATCGCCAGGCGGCTGCACCGCGACGATGTCGCCATCACGCTGGTCAACGCCGAGCCCGACTTCGTCGAACGCGTCCGGATGCACCAGCTCGCCGTCGGCCAGGAGCTCACGCCCCGGCCCCTCGGCGAGATGTTCGCGGACACCGGCGTGACCCTGAAGGTCGCGCACGTGACCGGCATCGACGTCGACGCCCGGACGGTCACGGTGACGACCGGCGGCGGCACCGAGGAGCTGGAGTACGACACCCTCGTCTACGCCCTGGGCAGCGGCTGGAACGACCAGGGCGTTCCCGGCACCGCCGAGCACGCCCACCAGATCGCGAGCCGGCCCGGCGCGCTGCGGCTGCGCGACCGCCTGGCCCGGCTGGACGCCGGCCGGCCCGTGGTGGTGGTCGGCGGCGGCCTGACGGGCGTGGAGGCCGCCACCGAGATCGCCGAGGCCCGCCCGGACCTCGACGTCTCCCTCGCCGCCCGCGGCGGCCTCGGCGACTGGCTGTCCGACAAGGGCAGCCGGCACCTGCGCAGGGTGTTCGACGGGCTCGGCATCACCGTCCACGAGAACGTCGAGGTCACCGCGGTCGAGGCCGACCGGATCCTCACCTCCGACGGCACGGCCGTGCCCGCCGAGGTCACCGTCTGGACCGCCGGATTCGCGGTCCACCCGATCGCGCGGGCCTCCGCCCTGGAGGTCGACGGCACCGGCCGGATCGTCGTCGACGCCACGATGCGCTCGGTCTCCCACCCGGACGTCTACGCCGTCGGCGACGCCGCCCTGGTGGCCGGCCCGGGCGGGAAGCCGCTGCGGATGTCCTGCGCCTCGGGCGTCCCCACCTCCTGGCAGGCCGCCGACGCCATCGCCGCCCGCCTGACGGGCCGGAAGCTCCCCGAGATCTCGATCCGCTACTTCAACCAGTGCATCTCGCTGGGCCGCAGGCAGGGCCTGATCCAGTACGTCACCGCCGACGACCGCGCGGTGCGCCACGCCCTCACCGGACGGCTCGCGGCGACCTACAAGGAGCTCATCTGCAAGGGAGCTGCCTGGGGGGTCGCACACCCGACGATCGGCCTTCCGACGCGCCGCCGCCGGGTGGTCGCCGAACCGTCCCGCACCGCCCCGGTGACGGAGGCCGAGGCCGAGGCCGCCGCCTGACCGGGGGCAGCCGGCCGGGCGGGCACCCTGCGGGGCGTCCGCCCGGCCGTCGTGCGTCCCGGCCCCGGACACGCGTACGGGGGGTGATTCCCCCGCAACTGCCGTCCCCGCCCGCCTGATCGCTGTCAACCTGCCGTTGGTGATCGAGTAACGGCGGGGGCCCGTCGGGCGCCGTCGCTCCCCGGGGGGCGCGCCGGCCGGGGCGCTGAGGGGGGCGTACGTGACAGCGGAGCGGTCGACGAGCGAGGTGCTCACTTCTCCTCCCGCTGCGTCGCACGGCGGCGTGAGCGTGCCCGGGCCCCGTCCGGTGCCCCGCCACGTCGCGTGCGTGATGGACGGGAACGGCCGCTGGGCGGCCCGCCGTTCACTGCCCCGGACCTCGGGGCACCGTGCCGCCGAGACGACGGTGATCGACGTCATCGAAGCCGCGCGGGCGGCCGGTGTGGGCTGGCTGAGCCTGTACGCCTTCTCCACGGAGAACTGGCGACGGCCCGACGCCGAGGTCGACTTCCTCATGCACCTGGTGCGCCGCGTGGTGCGCAAACACGCCCCGCTGCTGCACGCGCGCGGCATCCGCTGCCGCTTCCTGGGCATGACCGATCCCCGCATCCCCCCGGAACTGGCCCGGGACATCCGCGACTTGACGACGCTGACCGCGCAGAACCGGCAGATGACCCTGACCGTCGCCTTCGACCACGGCGGCCGCAGGGACATCGTCGAGGCGGCACGGTCGCTGATCCGCAGTGGTGTGCCGGCCGAGGCCGTGACCGAGCGGAGCTTCGCCGACCACCTGCCCTTCCCCGACACCCCGGATGTCGACCTGGTCATCCGCACCTCCGGCGAGCAGCGCATCTCCAACTTCATGCTCTGGCAGGTCGCCTACGCCGAGTGGGTCTTCCCGCCGGCGCTGTGGCCCGACTTCCGCGCCCCCGACTTCCTCGACTGCCTGCACGCCTACCGGCAGCGCGACCGCCGCTTCGGCGGCGTACTGCCGACCCAGAACGGAGAGACCCGATCGTGACGACCGCAGACAGCCCTCGCTCCGCGCCCGCCGGTGCCGGTACGGAACAGCAAGGAACCGAGGACCACGACACCGCGCCGGGGCCCCTGTTCGGTCCCGGCTCGCAGTTCCACGCCCTCTTCAACGACCCGCGCTGGGCGCTGGCCATGATCCGGGCCACCGTGCTCGAGGCGGCACACCCGCAGATCGGCGCCGCCCTCATCGAGAACTCCACGTTCGTCGTCCACCCCTGGCGGCGGCTGAGCAACACGTTCATGAGCCTGCGCCGGATGTTCGGGGCCGACGAGCAGGTGCGGCAGCGGGAGGCGGCCCGGCTCAACCGCATGCACGCACGGCTGCGCGGGACCGACGCACGGGAGCGGCCCTACGACGCGATGGACCCGGCCGTGCGGGCCTGGGTGGTGGCGACCATGTTCGAGAGCGCCGTCACCATGTGCCGTCTCAGCGGCGAGCCGCTGGACCAGGCGAGGATGGAGCAGCTGTACGCCGAGTTCCAGGCGTTCCTCGCCACGATGGAGGGTGACGCCTCCCATCTGCCGCCCACCCTCGACGAGTTCTGGCCCTACTACGACCGGGTGGTCGCCGAGGAGCTGGAGAACACCGAGGCGATGCGGATCATCCTGTACAAGCTGTTCGACCACCTGCCCGCCCCTCCGCTGCTGAACGGCCTCCCCGCGCTGTGGGCGACCGGCCGGGCCGTCGCCGGCCCCGTCATCGGAGCGATCACCGTGGCGTCCCTCCCGGAGCCGTTCCGGCGGCGGGCCGGTCTGCCGGAGATCGCGGGCGTCCCGACCCTGATGCAGGGCGCGTACCTGGCGGCCGGTCTGGCCCGGTTCCTGCCCGAGGGCTGGATCCAGGCCGACACCATCGCGGAGATGGTCACGCTCTCCCCCGACAGCGACGATCCGCGTGCGCGGACGATCAGCGCCCTGCGGGACCAGATGAAGCGGGCCGGCGCCCTCATCCGCCTCATCACCCCGCTCCCCGCGGAGCCGGAACCGGAACCGCAACCGGCCGCGGGCGGCACGGCCCGGCGCAGCGCGGAGGAGTTCTTCGCGGACGTCCTCGACCAGACCGGCGACGGGTACCTGGACTGGCCCGACCTGGCCGCCATGGCCCGGGAACTGTCCGGCCGCCTCGACCTCGACGAGCCCGAGGAGACCCGGCTCTACGACGCGTACGCCGACTGGTGGCGCGAACTGCAGACGGCCCTCGACGCCGACGGCGACGGGCGCGTCAGCGCCCACGAGTACGCCGCCGCCGTCCCGTCCCTGGCCGGACCGGCCCTGATCCGGGTCGCCGAGGTCCTCTTCGACGTCACGGACAAGGACGGCAACCAGCGCATCGACGCCGACGAGTACCGGGCGCTGTTCCGCACCGGCTTCCACCGGGACGCCCCCGGCGCCGACGCGACCTACAGCCGCAGCGCCTTCGTCGGCGACTTCCTGTCCTTCATGGCCGGGCGCCGGCGCACGACCGCCTACGACCCCCTGCTGGCCCAGGCGTGACGGCCCGGGTCACTCCTCTGTGAACAGGTGGGCGGGCGTGGTCTCCTCCGGCGCGTCGGCGGGGCCGGCGGGCGGTGGCGGGAACAGGAACCCCTCGAAGGCGTCCAGTGCGAACACCACGCCCAGCAGCACCAGGGGCGTGAGCAGTGCCAAGGCCATCATGACGCCTCCTGACCAGCGGTGCCGTGCGCGGCGTGACGCAGAGGGTCCAGGACCACCATGGGCCGAGCGGATGAAGATCGCACCCGCGGCAGCGGTCGCGGCGGCCAGGGGGCCCGGGCGGGTTTCACCGGCGGGGGTGGTTTGGCGACTGCGGTGACGCCCGGTGGGCACCTACACCTCAGGCCGGCTGTGGCGGCACCACTTTCCGCTCCCCCGCGGCGCCGCCGCAGCCGTCCGCGGTGGGACCTCCGCGGCCGGGCGGCCCCGGCCCCCCTGGGTGATACTGGGAGTCGTCCCGGCGCGCGGCGGGGCGACGGGCGGCCGAGCGGCGACGGAAGGCCGCATGCCTGCCGATTCGCGCGAGTGTTCGCTGACAGGGAGTGTGCCGTGGCGACCATTCTGGTGGCGGATGACGACGAGGACGTCCGGGACGTCGTGTCCTTCAAGCTCGGCAGCGCCCACCACACCGTACTGGCCGCGCAGGACGGCCCGGAGGCCCTGCGGATCGCGAGCAGCCTGAGCCTGGACCTGGCCGTGCTGGACGTCCGAATGCCGGGGCTGACGGGTGTCGAGGTGTGCCGGCGGTTGCGGCAGAACCCGGCGACGGCCACGCTTCCGGTCATCCTGCTGACCGCCCAGTCGGAGGAGGGCGATGTGGAGGCCGGGTTCGCCGCCGGCGCGGACGACTACATCGCCAAGCCGTTCAGTCCGCGCGAGGTCGGCAGCCGGGTCCAGGCCGTCCTGGCCCGCTCGGGTGCCTGACCGGCGCCGCCGGAGCGCTCAGTCCTGCGTCGCCGGCGGGTAGGGCAGATGGCACGTCACCGTCGTGCCCCCGCCGGCCGCCGCGTCGACGGCGAGGGTGCCGCGGTGCGCCACCGCGATGCGCTGGCAGGTGGCGAGGCCGATCCCGGAGCCGGGCGCGCCGGTGTCCAGCCGCACGAAGGGTTCCAGCACGTGACGGCGCTGTTCGGCGGGGATCCCCACGCCGTTGTCGGTGACGCGGAGGTTCCAGCCGTCCGCGTCGTTGTCGCAGCTCACCTCGATGCGCGGGGGCCGGCCGGGGTGGCGGTACTTGACGGCGTTGGCCACGAGGTTCTGCAGGAGCCTGCGGATCTGCGTGCCGTCGCAGGGGACCACCGGCAGCATGCCGAGACACACGTGTGCCCGCGCCCGTGTCAGCTCCTCGTGCAGGTCCGCGATCGCCTCCTGGGCCACGACGCGCAGGTCGGTCTGGACGAGCTGCAGCCGTCCGCCGGTGCGGGCCAGGGACAGAGCGGCCTCGATGGTGCGGTTCATGCGGGACGTGGCCGCCTCGATACGGCTGACGAACGCCGACGCCTGCGCGTCCACGGTCACGCCCGGCAGCTCCGCGAGGAGGCCCGCGTGACCGGTGATGCCGGTCAGCGGGTTCTTCAGGTCGTGGCTGACCTGCCCGGCGAACTGCTCCAGGGCCGTGTTGGAGCGCTCCAGCTCGGCCCGGCCCTGGTCGGCGGCGAGCAGCGCGTGGTGCAGCAACTGCCGGTGCCGGTGCAGGTCCAGAACGTCCACGACCAGGGACGCCAGGTCGTCCAGCGCCTGCCGCTGCCGCCCGGTCAGGGACCGCACCTCCTGGGCGAACACGCACAGGGTGCCCAGCGTCTCGCCCTCGGGTGAGTGCAGTTGGGAGGCGGCGTAGAACCGTACGGCGCCCGCGGGGGCGGTCACCCAGGGGTTGGCGGCGAACCGCGGGTCCCGCCGTGCGTCCGGTACCAGGACCTGGCCGGGGGCGCGGATGCTCACCGCGCACATGGAGTCCGAACGCGAACACACCGAGGGGGCGATGCCCACCGCGGCGATCTGGTGCTGGCGGTCGGCGGAGATGATGTTCACGGCGGCCTGCGGAGCGTCGCACACCCGAGCGGTCAGCCGGACGATCACGTCCAGGTCCGGCGGTGCGGGCGCCCCGACGATGCCGTAGCGCTCCAGCACCGCGAGTCGGCGGTGCTCGGCGGGGTCGTCGCCGGCGTCCACGAGTCGGGCCTCCCTGCCGCGGAGTCACACGTGTGCGGTCCTCGGCAGCTTCACCCGGCCTGCCGGTGCCCGCAACACCGGACCACCGCGCCCGCCTCCAGCCCCGGTGGCGCGGCGCCGTCACCGCCCGCCCTCCGCGCGGTGTCCGGTCACCCCTCCGAGGGACGCGCCGTGGCAAACGCACGCGGCTCCTTGGCCCGCGCCCGGGCACCGCCGGAGGCTGGTCGCGTGAGCGACGAAGGGGCGGACAGCGGTGCGTACGGTGGCGCAGGCGGTTCTGTCGGTGTCCGCGGCCTGGGCGGCGCTCTGCCTGCTCGCGCTCTGCGTCATCCGGGCGGTGCGCAACCGCCGGGAACGGGCCGTCGGGGGTGCGGCGGCGGCCGCGAGACGCCTCGTCGTGGAGACGGCGGGCGGTGAGAACCCGTCGGCCGGCGCGGCGCTGGCCGCGCTGGACCGGCGTACCTGGCAGGCGGTGGAGCCGGCCGTCACCCGCCTGCTGAGCCGCGTCAAGGGAGGCGCGCACCGGGCGCTCACCGACGTCCTGGTGCAGCGCGGTGTCGTCGACACGGCCCTGGCCCACGCCGCCGGGCCCCGTTCGCTGCAGCGGGCCCGAGCCGCGACGTGGCTCGCCCTGACCGGGCCCAGCCTGCGGACGGACCCCGTGCACGGAGCCGAGGCACGGCGCGTCCTGCACGGCCTGCTGGAAGACCGCAGCGTCACGGTGCGCGAGACGGCGGTACGCGCTCTGGGGCGGCTCGGAGACGGGGTCAGTGCCGGTCTGCTGCTGGCCACCCTGGACGCGCCAAGGTCCGTCGCCCCCGGCCTGCTCGGTGACGCGCTCGTCCGCATCGGACCGGCCTCCGTCCAGGCGCTCACAGCAGCGGCCGGAGGCGGCGACGAACAGCACCGGGCCCTGGCCGTGGAACTGCTCGGCCTGATCAAGGACCGCCGGGCGCTTCCGGCCCTGTCGGTGGCGCTGCACGATCCCGCCGCGATGGTCCGGGCGGCGGCCGCGGCGGCTCTGGGCCGGGTCGGCGAACCCGCGGCCGTCACCGCGCTGACCACGATCGTCCGCACCGACCCCTCCGGCCGGGTCGCGGCGGCCGCCGCCGAAGCGCTCGGTCTGATCGGCGACGAGAGCGCGGTGCCCGCGCTGGAGCAGGCACTCCGGCACGGCAGCTACCGCCCGGCCCATACCGCGGCCCGCGCCCTGTTGCGCCTGGACCGGCCGGGACGGCGGGCCCTGACCGACGCGGCACGTGGGGGCGATCCCGCCGGGGCGCACGCCCGTGAAGCCCTCTCCTGCGCCGTCGACCGGGGAGGCACCGACCGGTGAAGGACATCGTCGTCACCCTCGTCCACCTCAGCCAGTACCTGGTCATCGGCTACTTCCTCGTGCTGAACACCGTGTACCTGGTGCTGCTGGTGGTGGCCGGACGCACCATCCCGCGTCTGGCCCGGCGCCGTCGGTTCACCGGCCTCGACGACCTCGCCACCAGCCCCCTCACCCCGCCGGTCTCGATCGTGACCGCCGCGTACAACGAGGAGCCGACCATCGTCGAGAGCGTGCGGGCCATGCTCGCTCTGCGCTACCCGCGCCACGAGGTCGTCCTGGTCGACGACGGTTCACGCGACGGCACCTTCGCCCGGCTCCGCGAGGCCTTCGGGCTCGTACCGGTGGAACGCGTGCGCCCCCGGGAGATCACGTCGCGGGAACCGGCCCGTGCCGTGTTCGTCAGTACCCACTCCGTGCCCCTCACCGTCGTGCGCACCGAGAACTCGGGCAAGGCCGACTCCCTCAACGTCGGCATCGATCTGGCCTCCCACCCCCTGGTGTGCATGGTGGACGCCGACTCCCTGCTCGACGAGGACGCCCTGCTGACGCTCGCCCAGCCGTTCGTGGCCGATCCGCTGCACGTCGTCGCCGCCGGAGGCGTCATCCGTCCCGTCAACGACAGCGTCGTACGTCACGGGCGGGTCGCCGAACCCCGGATCCCGAAGGGCTGGCTCCCGCGCATCCAGGTCGTCGAGTACCTGAGGGCGTTCCTCATGGGCCGCACCGGGTGGGCCCGTCTGCACGGCCTGCTCATCATCTCCGGGGCGTTCGGTCTGTACCGCCGTGACGTTCTCGTCGAGGTCGGCGGGATGAACGCCGACTCCCTCGGAGAGGACTTCGAGCTCGTGGTGCGCCTGCACCGGCACCTGCGCGACCGGCGCCGCCCCTACCGCATCGAGTTCATCCCCGAGCCGGTCTGCTGGACGGAGGTCCCCGACAGCGGCCGCGTCCTGGCCCGGCAGCGCAGACGCTGGCACCGGGGCCTGTACGAGACGCTGCTGCGGCACCGGCAGATGCTGCTGCGTCCCCGCTACGGCGTCATCGGCATGGTCGCCTATCCCTACTTCGTCCTGTTCGAGCTGCTGGCCCCGCTGCTCGAGGTGTGGGGTCTCGTCACGGTCTGCGTCGGGTTCGGGTTCGGTGTGGTCTCCGCGTCGCTGGCCCTGCTGTTCCTGATGGCGGCCTTCGGCTACGCCGTGCTGCTGTCGCTGCTCGCCCTGCTGCTGGACGAGCTGGGGTTGCACCGCTACCGCCGGCTCGGGGACCTGGCTGCGGTGGCCGCGGCCACCGTCGTCGAGAACCTCGGCTACCGGCAGCTCACGGCCCTGTGGCGACTGCAGGGGTGGTGGGCGTCGCTGCGCAACGGGACGCCCGTGTGGGGCGAGATGACCCGCAGCGGCTTCGCCGGGACCACACCCCTCGACCACGGCAGCCACGCCGCGGTTCCGGAGACGGCGGCCGGGCAGGCCCCACCCGGTGCACGACGGCCTGCGGCGGCACCTCGGGACCGCGGCACATCCCCCTGATCCGCGCGTCGGCAGGGGCGGGCGGAAAAAGAGCGGAAGCGCGGCGAAGTCCGCTGCTATGGTGCGCCGATGCCGACGATCAGGACGTTCCAGGTCACCTTCGACTGCGCGGATCCGGAGCGGGTCGCCCGCTTCTGGTGCGAGGTGCTGGGGTACGTGGCACCGCCACCGCCGGAGGGTTTCGCGAGCTGGGCCGCCTACGAGGACGCTCAGCCGGCGGAGCGGCGGGGGGCCTGGTTCGCGTGCAGTGATCCCTCGGGCCAGGGGCCGCGGCTGTACTTCCAGCGGGTGCCCGAGGGCAAGGTGGTCAAGAACCGCGTGCACCTCGACGTGCGGGTCGGCACGGGCCTCGTGGGCGAGGAGCGGCTGGCCACGCTGACCGCGGAGGCCGAGCGGCTGATCGCGCTCGGGGCGGCGCAGGTGCAGGTGCTGCTCGCCGACGAGGAGAACGAGTCGTGCATCGTGATGCAGGACGTCGAGGGCAACGAGTTCTGCCTCGACTGAGTCCCGGCCGCACGTGAGCGGGGCCGCCCGTCGGTGCGGCGGGCAGCCCCGGCCCGTGGAGATCACCTCCCCGGTCAGGCGTTGGGGACGGTGTCCTCGAAGGTCGTGCCGGACGTGCGGTAGGCGTTGATCTTCGCCGTGACCTGCGCCGGTGTGAGGACCTGGTCCTTGACGTGCAGGACGTAGTCGACCTGCTGGTCGTAGGCGCGCGGGGTGGTGCTCGTCTGGCCCGCGAGGTCGATCAGCCACTGGTTGAAGTTGATCGACATGGGGCGTTCCGGCAGGTAGGCGGCGTCATGGGTGCCGAACGGCTGCCCGTCCACGTAGTACGTGATGCTGTTGTTGTCGATCGTGAGCACCAGGTCGTGCCAGCCGGCGTAGCTCTGCCGCGACTCGGTGTGCTGGTTGACGGCCTGCCACGGATCCGGGTTGTAGGTCTCCCAGGACGTGGTGTACAGGATGTTGGCGGGCTCGCCCCAGCCGCCGTTGGGCAGGTACTCGAAGTCGTACTCGGCGTAGTCGTCGGCCATCGGCGCCTTGAGGTCGTTGATGGTGAAGAACGTCTGGACGAGGTGGTCGCCGTCGGGGCCGGAGACCGGCGCGTCGGAGAACTTGACGCGGGCGGCGTACGTGCCGTTCCTGAACTTCGTCGCCTTGGTGAGGACTTCGGTCTGCCGGGTGCTCGCGGCCGTTCCCGCGGTCGACGTGCGCAGGTTCATGACGGAGTTGCCGCCGGACGCCGCGAAGGTCACGTTCTCGGGCGCCCAGGTGGCGCCCGGCACGCCGGGCCCGCCCGAGTTGGCCCGGACGTTCCAGCCGTTCGCGGAGATTCTCGGGTCGCTGTGGCCGCTGTAGTTGAAGTCGTCGAACAGCGTCTGTCCGCCGGCCGGCGGGTCGGTGGGCGGATCGGTCGGCGGATCGGTCGGGTCGTTGCCCTCGGGGGCCGTGCCCCACACCGTGCTGCCGGAGACCTGTGCGGTGACCTTGGGCCAGTCGGCGTACGTGGTGCGGGCGGCGCCGAAGGAGTAGTCGTCGCTCTGCTTGAGCGGCTGCCAGTCCGTGCGGTGGAAGCGCAGTTGCATGTCCCCGGTGTCGGCACCCGGCGCGAGGCTGCCGGCCCCGGCGGTGAAGCCGATGTCGAGGTAGCGGTCGGCGGTGGCGGTGGGGTGCGCGAGGGTGCCGAAGGTGCCGGTGATGTGGGCGCAGCCCTTGACCGCCCAGGAGCAGGCGAAGCGGTAGGCGGCCCCGGCCGAGTCGGCCTTGAAGTAGTAGCGCACCTTGACGGTGGAGAGCTGGACCGGGACGGCCCCGGTGTTCCGGACCTTGAGCCAGGGTTCGGACTGGTCGGCGGTGGCGGAGCCGGCGCCGGTGCGGTACTGGACGGCGACGGTCTCGCCGGCGGCGTCGGCCGTACCGGTGAGGGCGGCGAGGGAGGTGACTGCGGTGGCCACGGCCACGGCGGCGATGCGCCACCGCTGGGGAGTGGTGCGCCGTTGCATGCGGTTTCCTTCCGGGTGGGGGTGGGCCGTCCCGCCGCTCGGGGCGGCCGGACGGACACGGACGGTGCGGTGCTGCGGTGCGGGGTGGTGCGGTTCAGGGGTGGCGGGCGACCCGCAGCGCGTCGAGGCGGGCCGTGTGGCCGGCCAGACGGGAGCTGAAGTCGGCCCAGGGGGTGGGACCCGTCCAGCCGGCGTCGGCCAGGGCGCACAGACGGGGGTAGGTCAGATACTCGATGCGGGCCGGTGTCGCGGCGTACTCGGTCCACAGGTGGGCCTGGGTGCCGAGGATGCGGGCGGCTGTCTGCGGGGAAGCCGCTGCGGGCACGGGGTCGTGGCCGTGGACGTCCCGGAGTCCGACGACGCCGCCGGGCTGGCCGGGCGGCTCGTCGGGGCCGGGGCTCTGCGGGTAGTCCAGATAGGTGGCGCGGTGATAGGAGTTGATCACGTCGTGGCCGTGCCGGGCGGCGTGCAGGGCGTGTTCGGGGTCGCGCCAGGCCATCGCGGTGAAGCCCGGGGGCAGTTCCGTGCCGGTCTCCGCCCAGGCCACCGGGCGCCGTCCCTGCCGGCTGAGGAAGGCGCCGACGCGGGTGAGGAACCAGCCGTGCAGGGCGGCCGGCCCGGCCAGACCCTCGCTCCGGACGCGGCCGGCGGCCGCCGGGCTCCGCTCCCATTCGGTCGTGGGGCACTCGTCGCCGCCGATGTGCAGGTGCTGCGAGGGGAAGACGTCCATGACCTCCTCCAGCACGGTCCGGCAGAAGTCGAGGACCTCCTCGTGGACCCCGAGGATCGTGTCGCACACCCCCCACCGCGTCCACACGTCCAGGGCGCGTTCGGGCCGGTTGCCCAGGTGCGGGTAGGCGGCCAGGGCGGCCCGGGAGTGGCCCGGCATCTCGATCTCGGGCATCACCGTGACCCCGCGTGCCGCCGCGTGCGCCACGAGCCGGCCGAGCTCGGCCCGGGTGTAGGCGCCGCCGTGGGGTGTGCCGTCGTGGTGGTCGCCGCTCGGCCCGCGTATGGTCCGGCGCCGGTGGCCGCCGATCTCGGTGAGCTTCGGGTAGGCGGAGACGGGCATGCGCCAGCCCTGGTCGTCGGTCAGGTGCAGATGGAAGACGTTGATCTTGTGCAGGGCGAGCAGGTCGACGTAGCGCAGCAGGTACGGCAGGGGCTGGAAGTGGCGGGCCACGTCGAGCATGGCTCCCCGCCAGGGCAGCCGGGGGACGTCGGTGATGTCGGCGCAGGGCAGGGTCCAGGGCACGCCCGGTCGGGGGGTCGCGGCCAGGGCCTGCGCGGGCAGCAGTTGGCGGAGGGTCTGCACACCGCGCAGCAGGCCGGTGACGGTGCGGGCGCGCAGGAGCACGGAGCGGGGTCCGATGGTCAGCCCGTAGCCCTCGCTGCCCAGTCCGGTCAGGGCGGTGTCGAGGGCGAGGACGACGGGGCCGTCGGCGGCCGGGGGCAGCCGCAGCCCGGTGGCGGGTGCGAGGAGGGTGCGCAGGAGTTCCGCGGCGGGCTCGGCGCCCGCGGTGACGCGCAGGCGGGTGTCGGTGCCGAAGGTGAAGTGCCCTGCTTTGAAGCGGGCCTTGGCGGGTCGG
Organism: Streptomyces sp. NPDC017943; assembly: GCF_044328425.1. NCBI lineage: Bacteria > Bacillati > Actinomycetota > Actinomycetes > Kitasatosporales > Streptomycetaceae > Streptomyces > Streptomyces sp. NPDC017943. Next base: position 251,143 of record NZ_JBIRHH010000002.1, read on the forward strand.
GGCACGAGCGCGGTCCGCGGTGGGGACGGGGTCACGGCTGTCTCCGGAAGGGTCGTGGCTGAGCGGGGGGGCGGGCTCATCCCTTGACGGCGCCGGCGGCGAACCCGGCGGTCACGTGGCGTTGCAGGAGGAGGAAGACGACGAGGGCGGGGAGGGCGAAGAGGGTGGAGGCGGCCATGGTGGCGCCCCAGTCGGTGCCGAAGACGTTCTGGAACGAGGAGAGCCAGACCGGAAGGGTGCGGCTGTCCTGCTGTTTGATGATGAGGAAGTTGGCGTAGGCGAACTCGTTCCAGGCGGTGATGTAGCCGAACAGGGAGGTGGCCATCAGTCCGGGTGCGAGGAGGGGGAAGGTGATGTGGCGGAAGGCGTGGCGGCGTGTGCAGCCGTCGACCTGTGCCGCCTCCTCGAGTTCCGGCGGGATGGCGGTGATGAAGCCGCGCAGCACCACGACGGTGAACGGCAGGGTCATCATGAAGTACACCAGGGTGAGGGTGGGCAGCCGGTCGAGCATGCCGGTGTCCCGCGAGATGATGTACACGGGAATGATCAGCGCCTCCCAGGGTGCCATCTGGGCGACGAACACCAGCAGCATGAACTGCCGTCGGCCGCGCCACCGCATGCGGGCCACCGCGAACGACGCGCCGAGCGCGACGACGAGGGCGAGCAGGACGGCGCCGGCGGTCACCATGAGGCTGTTGCGCCAGAACAGTGCGAAGCCGTCCGCCGCCACCGCGGCACGGAAGTGTTCCGTCGTCCAGGTGTGCGGCAGGAGGTGCGGTGTGTCCGACTGGATGTCCCGGTTGGGTGTGAACGCGGTGGTGACCATCCAGTAGACGGGGAAGAGGCACACCCCGATCGTCAGGCAGGCCGCGGAGTCGAGCAGCAGGCGCCGGCGGGCCCGAGGACGCGCGGCGGTGCGGGCACCTCGGCGTGTGGATCCGGAGGTCGGGGGACCGGCGCTCATACGGCTTCGCCCTCCTGGCGGAACAGCTGGCGGAAGTAGAGGACGAGTACGCCTGCCATCAGCGCGACGGTGACCATGGAGGCCGCCGAGCCGAGGTCGTAGCGCTGGCTCGACAGGGCGGTCTGCACGGCGTAGACGGGCAGGATGGTGGTGGCGTCGCCCGGCCCGCCGTTGGTCATGACCCAGATCTGCACGAACGCCTTGAAGGTCCAGATGACCTCCAGGGAGAGGACCAGCATGAAGATCGGCCGGATCAGCGGGAGCGTGACCGCGCGGAAGACGCGCCCGGCCGAAGCGCCGTCGAGGCGGGCCGATTCGTACAGTTCCGCGGGGACGGTCGTCAGGGCGGAGTAGAGGGTGATGGCCGCGAAGGGCACCGACTGCCAGACGATCAGCAGCACGAGGATGGTGAACGCGGCCGGACCGTGGGCGAACCACGGGTAGCGGTCGAACGAGGAGAAGCCGAGTTGCTGGAGCGCCCAGTTGACGACGCCGTACTCGGAGTGGAACAGCCACTGGAAGACGGTGGTGGCGGCGATGACCGGCATCGCCCAGGCCAGGACGAGCGCGCTGAGCACGGCCGTTCGCCACAGGCGGCCCAGCCGCTCGACGAGCAGGGCGACCAGGGTGGCCAGCAGCATGATCAGGACGACGTTCACCGCCATGAAGACGAAGGTGCGGCGTACGACCTGCCAGAAGCGCTCGTCCGCCAGCAGCGTCCGGTAGTTGCGCAGGCCGACGAACCGGGCGTCGCCCTGGATCAGTTGGCGGAGCCGGAAGTCCTGGAGCGAGATCAGCACGGCGCGGGCGAGGGGGTACAGCAGGAGATACAGCATGCCCAGGACCGTGGGGGCCACGAGCAGGTAGGGCCACGGGCCCGCCCGGCCGGCCCGTGGTGCACTGCCGCGTCGCGGCTTGGCCGGGGGCCGCGCCGGCGGGCGGGGCCGGACGGGTGGCGCACTGGAGTCGCGGACGACCGACACGGTGTCGCCTCCTCGGGTGTCGTCAGGGGCGTGTACGGCGGGACGGGGCCGGAAGGCCCCCAAGGCGGGTGGTGCGGCGGCCGTGGCGGAGTCAGGAACCGTTCATGGCGGCGGTGATCGCCGCGGAGGCACGGGTCGCCTCCGCCCGGGCGTCGGCACCCGTGAGCACCGCGGTCATGTAGTCCTTGATGGGGTTCTTCGCCTCGACGGCGGCCCAGCCGGGGGTGTTGGGTGTCGCCCTGCCGACGGCGGCCCCCGTCGCCATGGCCGAGGCGCCCGGATCGGAGGCGACCGCGTCGGCGAGGGTGGTCTTGTTCGGGACGTAGCTCATGGCGGCGGCGAGTTTGCGCTGCCAGGTGTCACCGGTGAGTTCCTTGACGAAGGTGAAGGCGGCCTCCGGCTTGGCGGACGCCGCCGGGACGACGAGGTCGGAGCCGCCGATGAACACCGAGCCGGGGCGTTCGGCCGTCTTGCCCGGGACGGGGAAGAACCCGAGCTTGCCCTTGAGGTCGGGGTTGTTCTCGGTGACCACGTTGGCTCCGCCGGGGGTGGAGATGATCTGGGCCACCTGCCCCTTGGCCATCACCTCGGCCTGGGGCGGCTCGGCCTCGTCGGAGTCCTTGGGGCCCTTGCCGAGGGCCTGGAGCTTCTTGTAGAAGTCCATGCCGCGCAGCGCCTGCGGCGTGTCGAGTGCGCCCCGCCAGTTGTCGCCCGACCGTGTGGCGAGGTCGCCGCCCTCGTCCCAGATGAAGCCGGCCAGTGCGTACCACATCTGGCCCGGCAGGTAGATGCCCTGGGTGCCACCGGAGTCGAGTTTCTCGGTGGCGGCGATCCACTGGTCCCGGGTCTTGATGGAGGCCGCGTCGACGCCGGCCTTCTGGAACAGGTCGGTGCGGTAGATCACGACCCGGTTGGCGGCGTAGTAGGGGATGCCGTACTGCTTGCCCTCGAACGCACCGGGTTCGGCCAGCCCTTTGAGCCAGTCGTCCCCTCCGAGTTCCTCGGTCCGGTCGCTGAGGTCGAGCAGGCCGCCGCTCTGCGCGTACTGCGCGACCTGGGTGTTGCCCGTCTCGATGACGTCCGGGGCGTCGTTGCTGGCGAGGGCGGCCGTGACCTTCTCCCCGATGCCGTCCCACTCCTGGATCTGGACCTTGACGTCGATGTCCGGGTGGGCTTTCTCGAACGCGGCGACGAACTCCTTCTGGAACTGCGCCGAGACGCTGTCGCGCATGAGCCAGACGTCGATCGTCGTGGCGCCGCCGGCGGAGTCACCGGACGATCCGGAGCCGTCACCGCAGGCGCTGACGCCCGAGACCATCACCAGTGCGGTCAGTCCTGCAAGCGTGCGGAGCTTCACAGTTCACCTCTGGAGGTAAGACGCCAAGGAACCTGACCAGTTGAGCCACTGGACAGGTGACCTCTCGTTGGTCGATGAAAATGGCATAGACCAATAGAGGCGTCAATCCCCCGCGTGCACACGGCTTCTGGGCGCGCCGACTCGCGGCGAGTGACCTTCACGGTCTCCCCCGCGCTTGACCAGCGGGCGTCGAGTGGTAAAGAGTCCCCAGGACGGGTCGGAGAACATTCGCGTACGGCGGGGCGGGAGCGGTCGGGCATGGGCGCTGACGGGTCGGGGGCGGTACTCAAACGGGAGCGGGTCCGGGACCACATCCTCCAGCTCATCGAGTCGCTGCACCCGGGGGACGCGATCCCCTCGGAACGGTCCCTGTGCGCCACGCTCAAGGTCTCCCGCCCCACGCTGCGGGCGGCGGTCGACGAACTCGTCGCCGCGGGACTGCTGGTGCGCGAGCACGGGCGGGGCATGTTCGTGGCACCGGAGAAGATCACGCAGGAACTCGTCTCGGACTCCCACGGCATGGTCCTGCCGCAGGCGTCCGGCGCCTGGTCGAGCCGTCTGCTGGAGTTCGCCACCATCACCGCGGGCGCCCGGGTGGGCCGCAAACTGCACCTGTCCCCCGCCGCCGAGATCGTCTACGCGGCGCGCCTGCGGCTGGTCGACGGCGCCCCGATGGCCATCGAGCACCTGCACATCCCGGCGGACCTCGTCCCCGCCCTGACCGCACGGGAGTTGGAGACGGGAGACCTCTACCAGCATCTGCGCGAGCGGCACCGGGTGGAGGTCAGCGAGGCGACGCAGACGATCGAGCCCACCGTGGTCAGCCAGGCGGAGGCCCGGCTGCTGGGCGTGCCCGAACTGTCGCCCGCGCTGCTCTTCGAGCGCCACACCGGGGACACGCGGGGGCGGCCGGTGGAGTACGTCCACTCGATCTACCGCGGAGACCGCTACCGCATCGTCTCCCGGCTGAGCCTCAACGCGTCGGACCGGCGGCCGGCCCCGCCCGGGTCGGGGGTGACACCGGGGGTCGCGCCCCACGGGGCGGGGCGGTGGGAGCCCAGCGTCTCCGGGGCGCCAGGGGAGGCTGCCGGGGGCACCTGACGGAACGGGACAGGGGGGACCGGCTCTGCGCGGCGGCCCCTCGCGCTTGCGCCGACGGCCGGGCGAGGGGGCGCCGCCGGTTGTCCGGGAACCCCGGCGGAATCGTCCGGAAACCGTAACGGGCGGATCCCGCAGCCGTCGGTCCTCGTCCTGTCAGGTGGTCGTGAGACGACCGGGGGCCGGACGGGAACTGCGGGAGAGCGGGGCGGACATGGCGCGGCACGGTGGCGGGCGGGGCTGGTACGGCAAGGTCGTGGGGGCGGCGCTGGGGGTGACGGTGCTCGCCACCGGCGCGTCGGTGTGGACCGCGCAGGCCGGCGCCACCGACTCCCCGGCGCCGAGGGCGACCGCTGCGGCCTCGCCCGGCGGTGACGTCGAGCCGGTCGCCGTCACCATCGCCCATGCCTCGGAGAAGGGGGCGCGGGGCGTGAACATCACCATCGACGACGGCCCCGACCCCGTGTGGACCCCTCAAGTCCTCGACGTGCTGAAGCAGTACGGGGTCAAGGCCACGTTCTGCATGGTGGGCACCCAGGCGCGGGCGCACCCCGGCCTCGTCAAGAAGGTGGTCGCGGCCGGGCACCGGCTGTGCGACCACTCCGTCTCGCACGACACCGCCATGGACAAGAACTCCACGACCTACCAGTCCCGGCAGATCCTCGACGCCGAGCGCATGATCACGGAGGCGTCGGGGGGCGTCCGGCCGCTGTACTACCGGGCGCCCGGCGGGGCGTTCACCCCGTACAGCCGAAAACTCGCCGCGTCGCGGGGGATGCGGCCGCTGGGCTGGAACGTCGACACCAAGGACTTCGAACGCCCCGGCACGGACGCCATCGTGGCCACGGTCCAGCGGGAGCTGGCCAACGGACCGACGCTCCTCTTCCACGACGCGGGCGGCGACCGCTCCCAGACCGTCGAGGCCCTGCGCCGCATCCTCCCCTGGCTCGAGCAGCAGGGCTACTCGTGCGGGTTCCCGGTGCGTTGAGGACCGGAGCCGGTCAGCCGTTCACCGGCCACTCCAGGGGCTCCTTGTAGAAGCCCTGGAACAGTTCGACGGCGCTCGCCTTCTGGCCGGCGGGGATGAGGAACGCCTTGCAGATCTTCTGCGACTGCCCGGGGCTCAGGGTCTTGTCCTGGGGCGCCGGGCAGTCGGGCCACTTCGCCTCGCCCAGCAGCACGATGAGCGCGCGGGTGCGCTTGTCCTTGTCCGTCCGGACGATCAGGTCGTCGTCCATGTCGCCGGACGCCATGGGCTTGCCGCTGACGTGCTTCAGGGTGGTCCACACGTAGACCGGTACCTGGGGCTTGTCGTCCTTGTCCTTCTTGAGACCGGAGGCAGCCATGTCGGCCTCCGTGCCGGTCTCCACCTTCGTCGGGGTCAGCGTGTACTTCGTCCCCTTGTACTTCTCGGCCGTGCTCTCCTGGACCGGGCTCGACTCGCCGAGGCGGAAGGTCGTCCGGGCCTTCGCCGACTCGGACTTCCCCGCGCTCGGCCGGGCCTTGCCGTCGGCGGAGTCGCCGCCGCTGCCGCAGGCGGTGAGGGTCAGCGCCAGCGCGGCGACGGATGCGGCCAGAGCGGTGCGGGTGGTGCGCATGTGCATGGGAGTGGGGTGGCGCCTTTCAGTGCGTCGGGACGGGCGCGGCGGTCCGCCGGCCCGAGCCGGGGGCCGGGGCGACGTGAGTCGCGTCTGGTCCCGTGATCAGCACGAGGCTATCAGCGGCGCACCGGGCGGACTTCACGTGCCGCCGGGCGGTGACCGGATCGCCGTCGCGCCTCCGGCGGGAGGCGTCACAGGACATCGCGGACCGGCCGACGTGACGCCGCCCTGAAACAGGCATGGTGGACAAGCGCACAGGTATTCCACCGCGTTGAGGAATCGTTCAGTAAAAACGGCAGCGCGCCTGCTTCCTCTTGCGGCCGGGGCTATTGACGCCCGCCGGACCGGGCCGCCACCTTCATTGCGTCGACCGAATTCCCGAGACCACGAGGGCTGGGACGCTGATGAAAAGAATGCGACAGAAACTCACTTCAGCCGCGGCCGTCACCGCGGTGGCGGCGGCCGTCTTCGTCTGGCCCGCCACTGAATCCGCGCAGGCCTTCCCTCCGACCCCCAAGCAGAAGGTGCTCGACCATCTGCGTTCCATCAGCGGACATCACATCGTCTCCGGCCAGCACAACAAGGAGCCCGCCTCCGCGCCGGGACAGTACACCCAACAGGTGAAGGACGTGACCGGTCAGTATCCCGGGCTGTGGGGAGGCGACCTCATGTTCGGTGCCGCTGACGTGGCCAACCGTCAGCGCGTGATCGACCAGGCGAAGATCGAGTGGGCCAACGGTTCGCTCGTCTCCCTGACCTGGCACGTCTGCCCGCCGACCGGTGGCAGCACCTGCGCCTTCGAGGGCGGGGTGAAGTCGAACATCTCGAACGCGCAGTTCTCCCAGATCCTCACCGAAGGCAGTGCGCTGAACACCGCCTGGAAGCGGCGCCTCGACGAGGCCGTCCCCTATCTGCGGCAGTTGAAGGACGCCGGGGTTCCGGTGCTGTTCCGGCCGTTGCACGAGATGAACGAGTCGTGGAACTGGTGGGGCAACCGCCCCGGATCCCAAGGCAGCGCGCGGCTGTTCCAGATCACGCGCGACTACCTCGCGGGAACGAAGGGCCTGGACAATCTCATCTGGGTCTGGAACGTGCAGGACAATCCGGCGGGCGGCTGGAGCAATTACTATCCGGGAAATCAGTACGTGGATGTCGTCTCGCTGGACGTCTGGTACAAGAACCATCCGAGTTCTGCCGATTACCAGCAGATGCGCGGCATCGCCGGAACGAAACCCATGGCCATCGCGGAGATCGGCAAGATGCCGACCGCGGCCTTGCTCGACAGCCAGACGCAGTGGGCGTGGTTCATGATGTGGTCCGAGCATCTGCGCGGGAACAACACCAACGCGGAGATCCAGGCCGCGTACTTCCACCCGCGCGTGCTCAACCAGGGTGAGCTGACTCTGCCCTGACACCTGCCCGCCTGCACGGCTGAGCGCGGCGGTGTCGTCACAGCCAGCCGTGCAGCGCGTGCAGGAAGCCGGCCGGGTCGTCCCGGTGGACGGCGTGACCGGCGCCGTCCACGGTGCGTACCCGCCAGCCCCGGCGGCTGAGCGTCGCGGCGTGCGCCGGCGGTATCCGCTCGCTCGGACCGGCGAGCACGACCAGTGAGGGAACGGCGGGGGCGCCGGGCAGGCCGGGCAGGTGCTGGAGGGCGGTGACCGAGGCGGGATCCCAGGCGGCGAGGGCCCGGTGCTCCGCGGTGATGTCGTCCGCGTGCCAGCGGGGATGCGCCGCGCGCAGCTCGTGCCACGTGGCGTGCCGGGTGGCGCGCAGGGCGTCCAGGTTCCGGTGCCGGGGCAGCCAGGCGGGGTCGCAGTGGACCGCGCGGGTGCAGCGCAGCCGGGAGGCGGCGAGCAGCAGCGCGGCCGAGCCCAGTGAGTGGCCGACGGCGAGGTCGGGCGCTTCCGGCAGGGTGGCGAGGAGCGCGGCGGCGAGGGAGGCCGGGGTGTAGCCGGGGGCGGGGCCGCTGCCCCCGTGGCCGGGCAGGTCGACGGCGACGACCCGGTAGCCGTGCCGGGCGATGGCCGGTGCGACGCCGCTCCAGCTGCGTGAGTCCGTCATGATGCCGTGCACCAGGACGGCCGTGCGGGGACCTTCGCCCCAGCTGCGGGTCGTGAGTCTCAAGGGTCGTCCTCCGTGGTCACGGGGCGTGCCCGATGCCGCTCCCGCCTCTCCACCGCCGTGGCGACAGGGCACGGCGGGCACCGGGGCCCGGGGCCCGGGGCAGGATGTCCGTCCTGTCCCGGGCCGCCGTCCGTCAGGCGGGGTCGCGCGGTGGTGGTGCGCTGCTCCCCCGCGGCAGCAGGACGGGGGTCGCGGCCGGGCCGGACTCCGGGTTGCGGCGGTGGACGACGTCGAACAGGCGGCGGGTCACGTCCGCGCCGAAACCGAAGACGTCGTGGCTCATGGCCGACAGGTTCGGATGGGTGAGCTGGCACAGTTGCGAGTCGTCCCACGCGATCAGGCTGATGTCCTTCGGCACGCTCAGCCCCATCTCGGCGGCCACGGACAGCCCCGCGACCGCCATGACGTCGTTGTCGTAGATGATCGCCGTCGGCCGCTCGTGGGCGCTGAGGAGCGATCTGGTGGCCCGTGCGCCCTGTTCGCCCGAGTAGTCGGTGGTGATGCTGCGGGCCGGCTCCAGGCCGAGTCGCTCCACGATCGCGTTCAGCGCGGCGGTGCGGATCGCGGTGTGCCCGAGAGCGGGGTGACCGCCCACCCGTGCGATCCGCCGGTGCCCGAGGACCGCGAGGTAGCGCACGGCCTCGTGCACGGCCGTCTCGTCGTCGGTCCACACCGACGTGAACCCGCCGGTGAGGGACGGATGCCCGACGGCGACGGCCGGCAGTCCGATCGCGGCCAGCTCGGTGATCCTCGGGTCGTCCCGCTGGATGTCGACCAGCAGGGAACCGGCGATCCGGCGGGACTTCCACCACTGGCGATGGACGGCGATCTCCTGCGCCGTGTCCCGCACGAGGTGCAGCAGCAGCGAGCACCCCTGCTCCTCGAGGACGGACTCGACCCCGGAGATGAACTCCATGTAGAAGGGTTCCAGGCCCAATTGACGCGCGGGCCGGGCGATGACCAGACCGACGGTGTCCCCCGCCCCGGTCGCCGACCCGGACAGCTTGATGGCGACCTGACTGGGGACCCAGCCCAGTTCCGCGACCGCCGCCATGATCCGTTCCCGGGTGGCCTCCGAGACCCCGGGACGATTGTTGAACGCCAGGGACACCGCTCCCCTGGACACGCCGGCCAGGGCCGCCACGTCGGAGATCGTGACGCGCCCCGGCCGGTGCTCCCTGCCCTCACTCACGGACGGCTCCGCCCTCGTTGACGCAGAACAGGGCCGCACGGGCACTCCGGGTGTCCGTGCCGGTCCAGCCGGTCACCCGCCAGGTCGCGCTCTCCCCGGGCAGGAGGGTCACCCGCCCCCGGTCGGTGCGGGCCCCCGGGTCCAGCCGGTCGGCCTGGAGCAGCAGATCCCGGACGAGCGTCCCGGCCGTGACCGTGATCAGGGTTCCCGTCTCGCCGTCCTCGTGCACCCGTACGTCGTAGGAGGCCGGGGTGTGGGCGAACTCGCGGTCCGGGCAGGGGAAGTGGACCGCGCGCTCACCTTCCTCGCCCGGGTGTGGGAAGCCCGGCACGTCCGCGACGAGGAACTCGCGGGTGATGTCCGTGAACCGGGCGACCGTCTCCGGCAGCCGCTCCAGCGCCACCTCCCGGGCGGCGGCCTTGAGGGGGATCTCGGCCTGCGCCAGGACCGTCCCGTCCGCCCCGACCCTGCGCACGGTGACGGTGGTGTCCCAGACCGTCCCGGCCTGGTTGCAGCCCGCGAGTGTCAGCGACCCGTCGCGCTCCTGGATGGTCAGCAACCGGTCGGCGTACAGACGGCGCAGTTCAAAGTAGAGGGGTTTGAAGCGGCCGTCGCCGTCGATGGCGGCCCAGGAGGTGACCGGCCAGCAGTCGTTGAGCTGCCACAGGACCGCGCCGGCGCAGCGCGGCCAGTGGGAGCGCCAGTGCTCGACCCCCGCGGCCACGGCGCGCGCCTGGTTCAGCTGGGTCAGGTAGTGCCAGGTGTCGAAGCCGGTGGGCGGAGCGAAGTGCGGGGCGAGGCCACGGTTCAGCTTGCCGTTGCCGTCCTCGGCCTTCTGGTGGTGCAGCATGGCGGGCGAGTCGGCCGTCAACGGGCGCTCCGACAGCGCCCGTTCGAGCGTGGCGTGCGTCGCCGGGGCCTGCCAGCCGAACTCCGCCACGAAACGCGGCACCGAGGTGAGGTAGTCACCGTAGTCGCGGCGGTTCCACACCTCCCAGGAGTGTGCGGTGCCGTGGCCGGGGTCGTTCGGGGCGTGGTCCCAGGATCCCGACCAGGGGCTGCCCGCCCAGTACGGCCGGGTCGGGTCGGTCTGCGCCACGACGCGCGGGAGCAGGCCCAGGTAGTAGCCCTCGCCCCAGGAGTCACCGGCCAGGGCCGGTTCCCAGTCCCAGTCGGCGAAGCCCCACAGGTTCTCGTTGTTGCCGTTCCACAGGACCAGCGACGGGTGGGGCATCAGCCGGGTCACGTTCTCCCGGGCCTCCGCCTCGACCTCGGAGCGCAGCGGCTGCTCCTCCGGGTAGGCGGCGCAGGCGAAGAGGAAGTCCTGCCAGACCATGAGGCCCAGTTCGTCACAGGTGTCGTAGAAGGCGTGGTCCTCGTAGATGCCGCCGCCCCACACGCGCACCAGGTCCACACCCGCGTCGGCGGCCTGGCCGAGGCGGGTGCGGTAGCGGTCGGGGGTGACGCGGGTGGGGAAGGCGTCGTCGGGGATCCAGTTGACTCCGCGCGCGAAGACGGGCACGCCGTTGACGACCAGGGTGAAGGCGCTGCCGTGACGGTCGGCGGAGGTGTCGAGCCGGATCGTGCGGAAGCCGATGCGACGCTCCCACGTGTCGAGCGGATGGCCTGCGTCGAGGTCGCCGAGGGTGACCGTGCAGGCGTGCAGGACCTGCGGGCCGTAGCCGCGCGGCCACCACCGATCGACGTCCGGCACCCGGACGGTCACGGTGGCGCTGTTCTCCCCCGGTGCGACGGTGACCTCGGCCGACGCCTCCCCGACGGCGGCCAGCAGGCGCAGCGGGCGGTCGCGCCCGGTCGTCGTGCGGTCCAGGTCGACGGTGATCTCGGCGATTCCCGTCCCGTCCTCGGCGACCGTGACGTGCGGCCGCACCGCGGCCAGCCGGGCGGTGGACCACCGCTCGATCCGTGCCTGACGCCAGACGCCGGCCGTCACGAGGGTCGGCCCCCAGTCCCAGCCGAAGGAACAGGCCATCTTGCGGAGGTAGTGGAAGGGCTCCGGGTAGGAGTTGGGCCGCTCGCCGAGGACGGCCCGCACGGCCTCTGCTTCGGCGTAGGCGGAGGTGAAGGTGACGTCGAGCGGGGCGGGGCCGCCGGACAGCAGGTCGGTGACGTCGAACCGGTAGGAGCGGTGCATGTTGCGGGTGCGTCCCAGCCGCCGGCCGCCCACCCGTACGGCGGCGACGGTGTCGAGGCCGTCGAAGACGAGGTCGGTGCGCTCGAACGTCCCGTCGCTGCCGGGCAGTTCGGTGGCGTACGTCCAGTCCGCCCGGCCCACCCACGCCACCTCGTCCTCGTTGAGGTCGAGGTACGGGTCCGCCAGCCACCCGGCCGCCATCAGGTCGGTGTGGACACAGCCGGGAACCTGCGCCGGCAGAGTGGAACCGACCAGGCCGGGCGGTGCCTGGTCCGGGGTGTGGCGCTCGGTGTTCAGGCGCAGCGTCCAGCCCTCGGACAGGGGGGTGCGGACCTTCATGCGGTACTCCTCGTGGGACGTGGTGCGGGGCGCGGCGGTCGGGCGCATCACTTGCCGGAACCGGCCGCGAAGCCGCTGTAGATGAAGCGCTGCAGCGCCAGGAAGACGATCAGGGTCGGCACGATCACCAGGACGGCGCCGGCGGAGATGGTCTCCCAGTGCGCGCCGAAGGGCCCTTTGAACCGGAACAAGGCGGTGGAGATGGTGCCGAGTTCGGGGTCGGGCATGTAGAGGAAGGGCACGTAGAAGTCGTTGTAGATCGCGATGCCCTTCACGATCACGACGGTCGCGACGGCCGGACGCAGCATGGGAACGATGATCTTCCAGTAGATGGTCCAGGAGTTGGCGCCGTCCAGGCGGGCGGCCTCGTCGAGGGACGTGGGGATGGACCGGATGAACTGCAGGAAGATGTAGATGGACACGATGTCGGTCCCCGTGTAGAGCAGAATGGGCGCCCAGCGGGTGTTGAAGGCACCGAGTTCGTCGATGACCTGGAAGGTGGCGACCTGGGTGGTGACACTCGGGACGAGCGCCGCCAGCAGGAACAGCCCCATGACCAGGCGCTTCAGGCGGAACTGGAAGCGGTCGATGGCGTAGGCGGTCATCGAGCCGATGAGGACGGTACCGGCGGTGGAGACCACGAGGATCAGCGCCGTGTTGCCGAACGCCCGCAGCATGGCGCCCTGTTCGAAGGCGGTCGCGTAGTTGGCGAAGTTGAACCAGTCGCCCGGCAGCGACAGGGGCCCGTCGTTCGCCACCTCGGACTGCGTCTTGAGCGAGGTCAGCAGCACCACGGCGAGCGGGACCACCACCACGGCCGAGGCGATCAGCAGCGAGAGGTACGTGAGGGCGGCGGCGGCCCGGGACGGCGTGCCGCGGTGGGCGCGCCGGGTCGCAACGGAGTCGTCGGTCACGAGAGTTCCACCCTCTCCTCGGGGATCAGCCGGCTCTGGACCCAGGTGACCAGCAGGATCAGGAGCAGCAGGACCACGGCCGACGCCGAGGCCAGACCGACCTTGTCGAACTGGAAGGCGAGCTTGACCGTCTGGATGACGAACGTCTCGGTGCCGTTGGCGCCGCCGGTCATGATGTACGGGATCTCGAAGACCGCCAGGGAGCCGGACACCGCCAGGACGAAGCTCAGGCTGATGACGGGCTTGATGCCGGGGGCGATGATGTGCCGGAACTGCTGCCAGCGGTTGGCTCCGTCCAGCTGCGCAGCCTCGTACAGGTGCGGGGGGATCGACTGGATGGCGCCCAGGAAGAGCACCATGTTCAGCCCCATGAAGCGCCACACCGACACTCCGGCCAGCGAAGGGTTGGCCAGGTCCGGGTCGCCCAGCCAGAGATGCCTGCCCTCCACACCTGCCAGGCGCAGCAGCGTGTCGAGGGTCCCGTCGGGCTGGAAGAAGTAGAGGAACACGAATCCGACGGCCACGCCGTTGATCAGGTAGGGGAAGAACAGCAGCCCTTTGAACAGGTTGCGGAACCGGGTGCTGAAGCCGAGGACCGTCGCGAAGTACAGCGCGACCGCGATCTGCACGATCGAGGCGGCCAGGTAGAAACCGCTGACGAGGAACACCTCGAAGCGGGCCGGCCGGGTGACCAGGTCGGCGTAGTTGTCGGCGCCCACGAAGGAGCGTGCCGGGCTGACGCCGTCCCAGTCGGTGAAGCTGTAGCCGATCATGTCGGCCACCGGGACGTAGGTGAACATCACCAGCAGCGTCAGCGGGGCGGCCAGGAAGAGCCAAGGGGTCAGGGCGGCGGCTCGGCGGCGCCCGCCCGCGCGGGACCGGCCGGCGGTGCCCCCGGGAGGCGGAGCGCCCCGCCGGCCGGCGGCACGTGTCGCGGCGCGGGTCTTGTGGACAACGGTCATCTCATGGTTCCTCGTGGTGGGTTCCCGGTCAAAGGTGCCGTCGTTGTGACAGGGTGCCGTCGTTGTGACGGGGTGCCGTCGCTGTGACGGGGTGCCGTCGCTGTGACGCGGTGAGCGGCTGGGGCCGCGTGGAGCGAGTGGCGGCCGGGGACGGGCTCCCCCGGCCGTGGTGCCCGCCGCACCGTGTCCGGTTCAGCCGCCGAGGGTCTGCCGGGCCTCGGACCACTTGTCGTTCAGCTCGTCGAAGTAGCTGTCCATGTCCCCTTCGGAGGCCCCGCGGGCGACGTCCACGAGCTTCTGCCGGTAGTCCTGCGCGGTGATGCCCACCTCGGACGCCTTGTCGACGGCGTTGACCCGCGAGACGTTCTTCTGGCTCTGCGGAATCATGGTGACATCGTTGTCAGCGAACGCCTCGAGCGTATCGGGCAGGGGTGCGCCCTTCACCGAGGAGATGGAGCCCTCCGCGGCGGCCTGGCCGGACTTGGTGATGTACCAGTCGATCCACGCGCGAGCGGCCGCCTTGTTGTCCGAGTGCTTGTTCACCGCGTACTGGTAGTCCGGGCGCAGCACGGAGCAGAACGCGCCGTCCTTCCGCGCGGGGAACGGCATGAAGGCGATGTCGTCCGGGTTCCTGCCCGCCGCCTCGGCCGCCGCCCGCATCTGGGAGACGGCCCAGGAGCCGAGCCACATCGAGGCGACCTTGCCGGTTCCGATCTGCGCCTTGGAGTCCTCCCAGTTGGTGGTCGTGGGGTCGGGCTCGGCGAGCTTCTCGTCCACGATCGTGTAGAGGAGCTTGTCGATGGCGTACAGGTCCGAACCCCGGCTCCAGGGCCTGTCCGTGGTGGCCAGGGCGTCGTAGGCCCCGGTGTCGCAGGTCGGGGAGCCGATCGCGTTCGTCCAGTTGGTGAGCGGCCAGCCGTCCTTGTAGTTGGTGTAGTACGGGATCGCCGCCGTCCTCGCTTTGATCGCCTTGAGGTCCGCGATGAACTCCTCGGGTGTGGACGGCCATTCGTCGATGCCGGCCTTCGCCCAGACCTTCTTGTTGTAGACGAACCCGTTGGCGACCCCGATGTTGGCCAGACCGTACACCTGGCCGTCGACGGTGGCGTGGTCGGTGTAGTCGAACTTCGCGGACAGCTCACCCGCCCTGCCCAGCGGGGCGAAGAAGTCCGGGTACTGCTTGACGGAGAGGGAGTTCGGTATGAGCAGGACGTCACCGTAGTGCTCGGTGTTCATCCGGATCTTGGTCTCACCCTCGTAGTCGGTGAGCCCTTCGAATTCGACCTTCACCCCCGGATACACCTTGCGGAACTCGGTGGCGTACTTCTCCAGGGTGCCGTCGGTCATCTGGTCGGTCCTGTTGGTCAGGACGGTGATGCTCCCCGTCACCTTCGCGGGGTCGCTCGGGGGTGCCGCGATCTCACCGGGTTCGCCGCCTCCCTGTCCGCTACAGGCTGTTGCCGCCACCATGGTCGCAGCCGTCAGCGCGAGCCAGTTTCTTCGCATTCCCGCCACCTCTCGTTGGGAGAACAGGCCGTACGGAGCGAAGGGGCGCCATGTCGGCGCTCGGTGCCCTCGGCCCGATGAGCGCTCAACGTAGACGCAGCGTCGCGGCCGTGTCCATAGACCGGTCTAGACGCTTTCCCACGAGATTCAACACGCTGACCTGCGCTTTTACTAAACCTTGGGTAAACGGGACGACGGCGCGCGAGGCCGTCGACGCAGTGGGTGGCGGGAGGCTGGACGGCGTTGTCCGAAGCGTGGTCCGATCGGCCGGGGGCGCGACCGGACCCGCTGACGACCTCGCGGCCGGAGTGTCACGCTGCGTGATGGACGAGGGGGTCGAGAGCAGTGGACGACGACCGGTGCAACCGGCGATCCTTCGGGCCCCGGTGGCCTCGGTGGCCCCGGTGGCCTCGGTCAGGAGAACTCGTGAACCACCCGGATGTCACCGACGACATGGGCGTTGAACTCGTCGAGTTCCCCGGCCGGCACCCAGAGTTCGAGAATCGTCCGTCCACCTGCCTGGCGCACGGGATAGCGACTGACGAACTGCGCGTCCACCTCGAAGCGGGTGACGTATCCCGCGCCGTCGTGCTTCACGTTCCAGTCCCGCGCGATCCGGATCGCGTAGTCCTCGTTCAGGACGGGATAGAAGATCGGCTGCTCGGGCAGGCGCGGAGGCCAGGCACGCCACTCGGACCGCCGGACCAGTTCCAGCTCCTCGGGACCGGTGGGGCGCCACAGGGTCGTCGTCGGTCGCCGGCTGGTCATCGGGGCAGTCCCTTCGGTGGACGCGGGTGGGTTTCGGTAGCCGGACGGTACCGGTGGCGGTGCGGCAACTGCCAGGCGATTCTCGTCTCGTGGGGCGGTCAGCGGCCCAGCGTCCGCTGCCAGCGCCGCTCGCCTTCGTGCCAGGCGTCCGTCGGCACGAGGCCGGCGGCGGTGGCCACGGCCTCGGAGGCCCGATGGTCCGGGTGGATGTGGGCGACGACCGTGCGCACGGACCGGTCGCGGAGCCACCGGAGCAGTCCGCAGGCCGCTTCGCGGGCGATGCCCCGTGCCTGCCACGGCGTGCCCACCACCCAGGCGATCTCGGCGGTGAGACCGTCGTCCGACGGACCCACCGTCGCCTGGACCGTGCCCGTCAGGCAGGACTCGGCGCGCAGGTGCAGCACCCAGTTCAGCCAGGAGACCGCCGGATCCGGGGAACCCGCGGCCATCCGCTCGTAGCGCGAGCGCAGGGCCGGCGGGGTGTCCGGGGTGCCTCCGATGTACGTGTGCAGGTCCGGGTCGGACAGGACGAGGGCCATCTCCTCGGCGTGCTCCACCCGCAGCGGCAGCAGGTCGAGTCGCTCGGTTCGGAGCGGCCGGGCGATGAGTGTGCTCACCCGCCACCTCCCTGCCGTGCCGGAGGGCAGGAGGGTGCAGCACCGCGCGCCCTTGCAGCCGGTCGGGGGTGATGGCCGCCCGGACGCCGGTGAGGGCCCGTCACCCCCGGGGCCTGAGCAGGTAGCCGGAGAACCACGCCGGGAAGTCCCGCCTCAGCTCCGCCGGGCCGGTGAGCGTCACGGCCCCGGCGCGCAGCAGGTCGTCCCAGGAGGCCTCGCCGAGCCAGAACCTGGTGAGCGCCTCCAGGTCGGCGTCCACGTGCAGCGCGATGTCGAAGCCGCCGTCCTCCGCGCAGAGTTGCACCTGGGGACGCCGGGCCAGCAGGAAGTAGGGGTCGGACCGCCGCCCGCGGAAGCGCAGTTCGACCAGGGTCGGGTGGACGGGGAGGTGCTCGGGCACGACACGGCGGCTCATGTCGTGCGTCAGCACCTCCGGGCTGAGGTCCTCCTTCCGCAGACCGCGGGGGTCGGATTCCAGGGCCCAGTGGCCGAGTTCCCGCAGCACGGGGGCGAGGTTCTCGCCGGGTTCCGTCAGACGATATTCGCCCTCCGCCCGTTCCACGAGCCCTGCGGATTCGAGCCTCTTCAGCCGCGCCGACAACATCGTCCGGGAGATACGGGGGATGCCGCGCTGAATTCCATTGAAATGCCGCTCGCCCATCATCAGCTCCCGCACGACGAGCAGCGTCCAGCGCTCCCCGAGGACGTCGAGAGCACGGGCGATCGGGCAGAACTGCTGGTAACCGGCCATGGGGCGAGCGTACCGGGAGAGGTACGGAATCTGTACTGGCCCTCTCGCGCAGCCGCCCTAGGGTGAGAAACATGAGCAACGACACGAACACGGACACCCCGCGAACCGCCCCCGACGACGAGGGCGCGACCGGACTCGACCACCTTCTTTCGATCATCGACGGACGCAGCCCGAGGGCACCCATTTCTGCGACTCTCGGATTCGATCTGGTCGCGGTGGAATCCGGTACGGCCGTTTTCGAGGGAAAGACCGGCGAGCATCTGTGCAATCCGATGGGCACGGTGCACGGCGGATTCGCCGCCACGCTCCTGGACTCGGCACTCGGCTCCGCCGTCCTGACCCGGCTCCCGGCCGGCCTCGCCTACAGCACGGCGCAGCTCAACGTGAACATGGTCAGGCCGATCACGCCGGTCACCGGCACGCTGCGCGCCACCGCCCAGGTGATCCACCTCGGCCGCACCCTGGCGACGGCGGAAGCCCAGCTGAGCGGCGTCGAGGACGGCCGGACGTACGCCCACGCCACGGCCACCTGCGCGGTGTTCGCAATGAGGTGACGCCGGCGGCCTGCCACGACCGAAGCGCCGGTCGTGGCAGGCCGCCGGGGCGACGCGACTCCGCCTCCGCCTCCGCTCAGTCGCGCGGACGCGGTGTGTCGTCCGCCTGCCCCGCGGCCGACGCGGCCGCCATCAGCGTCGCGACCTGTTCCCTGATCAGGTCCCAGGCGCCGGGTACGTCTGCGAGTGGGGTTTCGCGGAGCTGGTCCATGGGGTGGGCCGTGTCCGGGCCGATGGCCGCGGTCGCGGTCACGACGTCGTAGCCGTCGCGCACGGCCGCGTGGAGGCGGTGGCCTGCGCGGCCGACGGCGCCGGTCGCGGGCTCCGCGTGCAGGGCTGTGGCGACCACGAGGGGCGGAGCGCTGCTCGCCCCTGCGGGCACCTTGCGGTAGGCGCTGGCGACCGGCGTGCGCCAGCGCAGGCCGAGCAGCACCGGGCGCTTGGCCGTCACCTCGGCGAGGTCGGTCTCGTAGACGCCGTGCGGGGCCAGTACGGTCGCGCGGGCCTCCAGGACCAGGGCCGCCGGCAGGAGGCAGCGCAACGTGCTGCCCGCTATGTTGCCGCCGACCGTCGCCGTGCGCCTTACCGCGCCCGTGCCCACCGCGGCGGCGGCGGCACGCAGGACATGGGGGACGTGCCCGTCCACGCGGCTCAGGACCACCGCGCCGCCCAGTTCTTCCGCGCCGATGACGTTGGCCTCGGGCAACCGGCTGAGCGACATCGCCTGTTCGGGGAATCCGTCACGTTGCCATGTGGCCCAGACGAGGGTCGCTCCGCCGATCGGCACCGCTCCCTCGCTCAAGTGCTTCCGTGCCTCGGCCACCGTCTTCGGCAGATGTACCCACATCGTCAGTCACGTGTCCCTTCGAGCCCGGGCGGACGCCCCCGGGGCGGTCCTCGGCCACCCGTCCGTCGTCACGGCGCATCGTGACCGCAGTGGAGGGGGCGCATCCAGGGCTCACACGGGCGCGACACCGGCGACGCGGGGATCGATCCACCCGTGGTCCCGCCTCTCGGCGGGCTTTGCCGCACCGCGGCCCCGGGAGCGACTTCCCGTGACGGCGGCCGCGCACAAGCCCCCCGGCCCGACGGCCGCGCACAAGCCTCTCCGGCCCGGCGGCCGCGCCCAAGCCCTCCCGGCCCGGCGGCCGCACGGCGGTCAGGGCGGTCCCCGCTTGACGGTCGGAAGTCCACGCTGGTCCACTGCCTGCGAAGATCCGACATCCGGTCCCCGGCCCACCGGCGGCAGCGCGGACCGAACCGAAGGAGTGCGGCCATGCCAGGCGAAGCGATCGTGCGCCAGTCCGTCGTCGACGTGCTGGAGGAACGCCTGCGCACGAGCATCCTGGACGGCACGCTCGCGCCCGGCTCCCTGCTCCCGCCGGAGCGGGAACTCGCCGCCTCCTACGGCGTCACCCGGACCACGCTGAAGCACGCGCTGTCCCGGCTGGAGCAGGCGGGCCTGCTCCGCACCCGCCACGGCGTGGGCACGCGCGTGCTGGACTTCCTGAGGTCCGGGGGCGTCGACCTCCTGCCCCTGCTGGTAGGACAGGACGGGCGGTGGCTGTCGGACGTCTTCGAGGCGCGGCGGGCCATCGGGGGGATCATCGCGCGCAAGGCGGCCTCCCAGTGCAGGACTTCCCAGGCGGTCCGCCTTCGTGCCGCCGTCGACGCGGTGGCCGGCGCCTCGGACCCGGCCGGGGCCCAGCTCGCCGAGGCGGAGGTGCACCGCGAACTGGCCCGCGCCACCGGCAACCGCGTCTACCTGCTGCTGACGAACACCCTGCTCAACGCCTACCTGCCGGTACGTCACGTCATGAGCACCCCCTTCGCCGACCCGGCGGTCGCGGCGGAGCGCATCGGGCAGGTGGTGGAAGCGGTCGCCCACCGCGAGGTGGAGGACGCCGGGCGCGCCGCCGAGGAGTACTTCCGGCTGACCGCGCAGGAGATGACCGCGGACCTGAAGAAGCACGCCCGACGACGGTAGGGGCGGGCCCGCGGCAGCCCTCGAACCGAAGAGGCGCTCCCGGCTGAGGGGTTGACCTGTGCGCAGCGGACTGATTCTCTGCCCTCAGTGGATGAGCCACTCATCCACTGGTCCACCGGACTGCTGGACCAGTCATGACGCAGGAAAGGTGCCGGAGATGGCAGCACGCCGGGGAGCGCGCTTTGCGGAGACCATGGAGGGCACCCTGCGGCCGGCCGCAGCGGACGGCGGGTCGCGGCCTGTGCGACTGGACCTGCGGGTCACCACGCGCGGCGCGATCCGCCCACGCGGCTCCACGACGGCCCTCGTCGAAGGGCGCGTCCGCATCGCCGGCTGGGCCGACGACCACCGCGCCTCCGGCACCATGGTCATCGCCCCGCTGTCCGAGGGGCGCATCGCCTACGAGGTGCGCTTCACGGCCCTAGACGGCCGCCGGTACGTCCTGGAGGGGCACAAGTCCCCGGTGTGGCGCAGCCCTTTGCGCTCGATGACCACCCTGCCGGTGCGGCTGCGACCGGCCGGCGTGGCCGACGCTACCGGCGAAGGCGGCGCGACCGGCGCGGGCCTGCTGCGCTTCCGGTTGCGCACCCTGCCCTCGTTCGCCGCGAGTTGGCGCTTCCCCGCACCCGCCGCCACCGGCGGCACGCCCACCGACCGCACCGCCGCAACCACTGCCACCGCCGGTACAACTGCCACCACCACAGCCACAACCACCGCCACCGCCGAGGCACTCGTCGCGGTGCGCCCGGACCGCCTCAACGTCTGGTACAGCACCTTCACCGACCCGGACACCAGCACCGGCTTCTGGCTCCACCACGAACTGGTCCGACCCGTCGAGGGTGCTCCCTACACGCACGGCTGGGCCGCGGTCTACCCGCCGGACGCGCCGCCCGTCGTCGACCGCTTCGGCCCGCAACCGCTTCCGGAGGAACGCCCCGGACCGGCCCGCGGCACCACCCCCGCGCGACCCGCCGGCTTCCACTCCCCGTCCGCCGTCGCCACTGCGCGTGAACTGCGCGGCAGGACCGCCCGGTTGGCCTGGGACCTCGAGGTGACGGCGGACTCCGCGCCTCTGCACACCTTCCCCCGCCTGGCGTGGAGGCGCCGCGTGCTGCCCGCCGTGCACGCCGTCCACCAGGCGCAGGCCCGCTACACCGGATCCGTCCGCCTCGACGGGGAGCCGCTCCCCCTGGCGGCGGCACCCGGCGCCGACGCCCGCATCGCCGGTCGCGGCAACGCCCACCGCTGGGCCTGGCTGCACGCCGACCTGGACGGCGACACCGTCCTGGAAGTGGTGACGGCCGTCTCGGGGCTGCCCCTGCTGCGGCTCCTGCCGCCCCTGGTGTTCCTGCGGCTGCGCAGCGGAGGACGGGACTGGCCGCGGGGCGACTGGCGCAGTTCGCTGGGCGTTCTGGGCGTCGGGCGGTTCCGGGGCCGGCCGCAGCTGCCGACCTGGAGCGTCCGGGGCCGCGCGGGCGGACGCCGTATCGCGGTGCGGGTGGACCTGCCGGAGGAGAGGCGCACCGCGGTGCGGTACACCGACCCGGACGGCGCCGAGGCCACCTGCCACAACAGCGAGCGGGCCGACGTCCACGTCCGCCTGGAGCGGTGGTGCGACGGCCGGTGGCACACCGAGCGGGTCTGGGACCTGCGCGGCACGGCGCACGCGGAAGTGGGGCTGCGATGAGGGCGGCCGGAGGCCGGGCCCTGTCGGCCGTACTGCTGGACGCCGACGGTGACGCCGACGGTCCGGAGTGGGAACGCCAGGTGCCGGAACGGCTGCTGCGCTTCATGTCGTCCCTGCCCCCGTCCGTCCGCACGGGCCTGCACGCGGCCGACGTCGCACTCGACGGCTTCTCCGTGCTGACCACCGGACGGCGGGCCCACCGGCTGCCGGCCGACGCCAGGGCCCGGCTCCTGCGGCGGCTGGTCCGCCTGCCCGGCTGCGAGGCGCTGCTCGACACCGTGAAGATCCCGTTGCTGCTGGCCGCGGGGGCGAGCCGGCACGGCGCCCGAGCCGTCCGGCCCCTCGTCCGGGCCGATCCCCCGCTGGACCTGTGCCCGTCGTCGGAGTGGCCGGACACGGCCCGCGTCGACGCCGTGGTGATCGGGTCCGGAGCGGGCGGAGCCGTGGCGGCGCTGACCCTGGCCGCCTCCGGGCGTTCGGTCGTGGTCCTGGAGGAGGGGCGGCACTTCCCGACCGGCGAACTCGCCTCGCGCCCGCCGCTGGACCGGTTCGCCGACGCCTACCGTGACGGCGGCGCCACCCTGGCCTGGGGCCTGCCGCCCGTGCTGCTCCCGCTCGGCCGGGCCGTGGGCGGCACCACCCTGGTCAACTCGGGCACCTGCTTCCGCACCCCCGAGAACGTGCTGCGGCGCTGGCACCGAACCCACGGTGTCGAGGTGGCGGACCCCGCCGCCTTCACGCGTCATCTGGACCACGTGGAGCGCCTCCTCGGCGTGGGCGTCCCCGATCCGTCGGTCCTCGGCCGCAACGGCGGACTGGCGCTCGCCGGCTCCGGACGGCTGGGCTGGTCGGCGGCTCCTCTGCGCCGCAACGCCACCGGGTGCGGGGGCTGTTGCGAGTGTGTCGCCGGCTGCCCGAGCGGCGCCAAGCAGGCGGTGCACCTGTCCGTGCTGCCCGCGGCCTGCGCGGCGGGGGCCCGGATCGTCACGCGCGCCCGGGCCACCCGCATCCTCACCGAGCACCGGTCCGGGTCCCGCCGTGCCGTCGGGGTGGAGGCACAGCGTCCGGACGGCACGGCGTTCACCCTCGGCGCGGATCTCGTCGTCGCGGCGGCGGGGGCCCTGCACACCCCTGCCCTCCTGCGCCGCTCGGGGCTCGCCGGGCATCCCCGGCTGGGCCGCAACCTCGCGGTCCATCCGGCCGTCAGCGTCGCCGGACGGTTCGCGGAACCGGTCACCGGCCCGGGCGCCGGCCCGAACGTCCTGCAGAGCGTCGGGGTCGACGAGTGGCATCACGACGGGATCCTCATCGAGGCGACCGCGGCACCGCCCGGCATGACCTCGTTCGTCCTCCCGCATCTCGGAGCGGACCTGAAGCGGGAGCTGGCGGACGCGGGACGGCTCGGCCTGCTCGGCGCGATGGTCTCGGACCGGCCCTCCGGGCGGGTCCGCGGGGCGCGCCGGCCGGTGGCCTCCTACGCCCTGCACGCCGAGGACGGCGACCGTCTGCTGCGGTCCATGGTCCACATGGGCCGCATCCTGTTCGCCGCGGGTGCCCGCGAGGTCCTCACCGGCATCGCGTCGGACCCGTCGGTCACGTCTCCCGGTGCCCTGGAGGAGGTGCTGCGGCGCACCGGCCGGCGTCGCCTGCACCTGTCGGCGTTCCACCCCACGGGGACGGCTGCCCTGGGGGCGGACGGCGGGCGCTCCCCCGTCCGTCCCGACGGGAGGCTGCGCGGGGCGGAGGGGGTGCTGGTCGCCGACGCCTGCCTGCTGCCGTCGTCGCCCGGGGTGAATCCGCAGGTCACCATCATGGCGCTGGCCCACGCGGTGACGGAGCGGGCCGTCGCCCGCGACGGGTAGGCCCACCCCGGGGAGCGCTGCGCGCTCTCGCGTACTCCCCGCGCGGTAGGCGGGGTGCCGCCGGCCGTACGACGACCCGGCACCCCGTCCCGGACCACTCTCGACAGCGAGGGCACCGACCGTGTGCCGAGCGAACGAGGAGTGATCGACATGCAGACCCTGGCGCACTTCGCGGACGGCGGCCCCGGACCGTGGATCCTGCTCTTCCCGTTGATGTGGGCCCTGGTGATCGGCGGTGGTGTGGCACTGCTGCGGCGCACCGCGTGGCGCGGTGGCCCCCGGCGGCAGGACACCGTCGGCGGGGACTCGCCCCTCGCCGTGCTGGGCCACCGCTTCGCCTCCGGCGAGATCGACGAGGACGAGTACTGGCGCCGCCTGTCCGTGCTGGACGAGGAGTTCGGCCGCAGGGGCGGCCGGGCGTGAGTCGGCACCCCCGGGTCCGGGGCGGGGGCGGGATCCGCACGGCATAGGGTGCACGGCATCAGCGAAGGAGAAGCCCGATGCCCGACGGCCACCGCATCCTGTACGTCACCGACCTCGCCTACCGGGCCCAGGGGCGCGGGCGCTACTGCGACGAGGACATCTTCCTGACATCGCGGCTGCGCGACGAGTTCGACCTGGCCCTGTGCCACCCGCTGGACGCGGCCGCACTGATGGACGCCTTCGACGCCGTCGTCGTGCGCAACAGCGGTCCCGTGCTGGCGTACCGGGAGCAGTACGCCGCCTTCCGGGAACGGGCCTCGGCGCGCGGCGTGCGCGTGTACAACCCGCTGTCGGGCCGGGGGGACATGGCCGGCAAGCAGTACCTGCTCGACCTGACCCGCTCGGGACACCCCGTCATCCCCACCGTCGACGACCCCCGGCACGTGCACCTGCTGCCCGAGTCGGAGCGGTACGCGGTCAAGCCGAAACTGGGCGCGGACTCCATCGGGCTCGCCTTCGTCCCGCGAGCGGAGCTGGACGGTCTCACCGGCGGCGACGTCCTCATCCAGCCCCGGGTCGACTTCCGGTACGAGGTGTCCTTCTACTTCGTGGACGACACCTTCCAGTACGCCCTCCACGCACCCGACCCGGGCCGGCGCTGGGCCCTGGAACCCTACGAGCCCACGGCGGCGGACCTCGCCTTCGCCCGCCGCTTCATCGACTGGAACACCCTCGACCACGGCATCCAGCGCGTGGACGCCTGCCGCGCTCCGGACGGCGGGCTGCTGCTCGTGGAGCTGGAGGACCTCAACCCGTACCTCTCTCTGGATCTGGTCCCCGACGACACCCGCGAGAGATTCGTGACGAGCCTGTCCGAGTCACTGCACCGGTTCCTGATCGCCGCCTGAGGGTGTCTCAGATCAACCGTGCCGGTCGCAGCCCCGCCTCGTCACCTGTGAGCCGCTTCGCGTTCAACGCCCCTTGTTACGTACTGGCGTTGATCGTGTGAAGTCCGGAGGAGCGGCTTCCAGACACCCCGGTCGACGGTGATAGCATTCCGCCGTCTGCGACCTTGATCCACTTTTGCTCAGGGCCCCGAACCCGAACGCGCGCTGAGCTCCCCTGGTGCACTGCCCCGGACGGGTTGCGGATCCTTGCGAGGCGTACCTGTCGACGCCTGCATGCCACGCGCCGTGAAAGGTTTCCATGACTCGAGACGTGCTTCTTTGGTGCCTGGTTGCGATAGCGGTGATATCCCTGGCCGCGGTCGTAGCGCTCGTGCTCCGCAGCAGAGGCGTACTGAGGAGGAAGAAGGAGTCCGAGGACGAACTGCAGGCGCAGCTGCAGTACAGCCAGATCGAACTGGCGCGGGTGCGCGGCGAGTTGTCCCAGCTCAAGAACGAGCAGGACGGCGTCATCCGCGAGGCGGAGACGAACGCCGAGGAGAACACCAAGGCGGTCCTCAAGGGCGCCGCGCGCTTCCTGCAGAGCCTCGCGGCCGAGCAGACGACGCTGCTGGACCGGGTCCAGCGCGAGTACGGCGGTCACCCGGTCCTCAGCGACCTGATGGACATCACCCACGCCAACGCCCAGATGGCCCGCAAGGCGCAGGGCATCGCGGTCATGTGCGGCGCGCCCCTGGGCCGCCGCAACCAGCCGGCCAGTGTCTACGACGTCGTCCGCAGCGCCCAGAGCCAGATCCGCAACTTCCAGCGGGTCGAGATCATGCAGCCCAGCGGCATCGCGCTGAAGGCCTCCGCCGTCGCACCGGTCGCCCTCGCGGTGGCCGAACTGCTTGACAACGCTGCCAGCTTCTCGCAGGCGGACGCCCCGATCGAGGTCACGTTCCGCCAGGTTCAGCAGAACCTCTGCATCATCATCGACGACGCCGGCGTCGGCATGGGGGACGAGGAGCGGCAGCGGGCGACCGCGCTGCTCTCCGGTGACGACGTGCCCCGGCTGTCGCAGCTGGGCACGCAGCCGAAGTTCGGTTTCCCGGTGATCGGCCTGATCGCCCGCCAGTACGGCTTCAAGGTCGACGTCACCGGTGTGTCCCGTTACGGCGGCGTACGGGCCGTCGTCCTGCTGCCCGAGGAGCTGTGGACCATGGAGGAGACCCCGTCGGCCCCCGACACAGCGCCCGTGAGCAGCATCCGGCCGATGGAGTCCCGCAGTCCGTCGCGTACGGCCAACGGCCTGCCCAAGCGCGGACCGCGAGTGGCGTCCATCGGTGACTCGCCGTCGGCGGACCAGCCGGCGCGGCGCAGTGTCCGGCGCCGCGGCACCGGAAGCCTGGGCGCGCTGCAGCGCGGCGCGCAGACCGGACGCGATGCGGCTTCCCTCGACACCCCCATGCCCGAAGGGTCCGACAACGCATGAGTACGACCGACCTGTCGTGGATGGTCCAGGACATCGTGTCCAACGTGCCCAAGGCCCGGCACGCCGTGGTGCTCTCGGCGGACGGCATCCCGCGCGGCTCCACGGACGGTCTGACCGCCGGGGACGTGGGCACCGTCTCGGCGGCCATGGCCGGGATGCAGTCGCTCAGCCGGGCGACCGCGCACTTCGCCGGCCTGGCGCCGACCCGCGAGTGGATCCAGACCGTCATCGAGTTCCAGCACGGCTGGGTGTTCCTGATCGGTGCCGGCCAGGGGGCCTACCTGGCCGCCGCCGCCGAGCCCGACGTCGACATGGAGCAGCTGTCGTTCCGGATGAACCGGCTGGTGGCCCGGCTCGGCAGCAACCTCACCGCCCCGCCGCGGGTGACCGCCGCCGACCCGGCCGAGGCGGGCGACGGCCTGAGCGCCTCGCAGCGGCGGCCGGACAGGTCCGTGGCGGTGCTCGACCGGCTGGACAGGGTGGTGGCCTCGGTGCCGGGCGCCCTGCACGCGCTGCTGCTCGGCGCGGACGGTCTGCCCCGCGGGGCGAGCGCGGGGATCGACAGGGACCTCGCGGACACGATCTCGGCGGCCATGACCGGCATCCACGCCTACAGCCGGGCGACGGCGCCCTTCGCGGGCGGCGCACGGGACGACGAGTGGAGCCAGACGGTCATCGAGTTCCAGCACGGCTGGGTCTTCCTGATCGCGGCGGGCGAGGGCGCCTTCCTCGCGGCCGCCGCCGAACACGACTGTGACATCGAGGAGTTCACCGCCCGGCTGAGTGACGCGATGCCCCCGCAGGCCGCGTCCCGCGCCGGGTGGGGAGAAGGGGTCGGCGATGCATGAGGACCCGTCCGAGGAACTGGAGCTGACGGCCCCGTTAGTCCCCTTCTTCGTCATGGCGAAGGGGCGGGTGCTGCCCCGGGAGAGCGAGTACGAGCACACCACGATGATCTCCGTGCGGGACGCGGCCGCCGCCACGGTGCGCACCCTCGCCCCGGAGGCGCGCGTGGTGATGGACCTGCTCGCCAACGGGTACCTGTCGGTCGCCGAGGTCGCCGCCCACACGCAACTGCCCCTGGGCATCGTGCGCATCCTGCTGGCCCAGATGGCCGAGGACGGGCTGATCCATGTGCGCAATCCGGTGCCACATGCCGAGCGCCATGACCCCGCCCTGCTCACCGCCGTGCTCCATGGCCTGGAGCGAATACGAACCGGAGCGTAAGTCGCGTGTATCTGGATCCCAAGGTCTCCCGCTCCGTGAAGGTCCTGGTCGTGGGCCACTTCGCGGTGGGGAAGACCACCTACATCGGCAGCGTCTCCGAGATCGAGCCGCTGCAGACCGAGGAGGAGATCACCGAGGCCAGCGAGGGCTTCGACGATCTCTCCGAGACGCCGGACAAGACGACCACCACCGTCGCGATGGACTTCGGCCGTCTGACGCTCAGCGACGACCTGGTGCTGTACATCTTCGGCACGCCGGGGCAGGAGCGGTTCAAGCAGATGTGGGAGGGCCTGTCCCGGGGAGCGCTGGGAGCGCTCGTCCTGGTCGACCCGGAGCGGCTGGAGGAGACCTTCCCCATCCTCGACCTGGTCGAGGACTTCGGCCTGCCCTACGTCGTCGGGGTCAACACCTTCGACGGCCGGTCCCGCTTCCCGCTGTCCGAGGTGTGCGAGGCACTCGACCTCTCCGCGGACACACCGGTCATCGACTGCGACGTCCGCGACCAGGACTCCTCGATGGAGGCCCTCATCACCCTCGTGAAGCACCTGTTGTCCTCACTCGGCTAGGAGCCACACCATGCAACAGCCCCTCGAGACGACCGGGCCGCACGCCGGCCACCCGGCACCCGGCAACGTGCCGCTGTACGGCCCGGACTTCGGCTCCGACCCCGAGCAGACCTACGACCGGCTGCGCGCGTCGGGGCACAGCGCCCCGGTCGACATCGCCCCCGGTGTCGAGGTCGAGCTGGTGACGAGCTACGACGCGAGCCTGTACATCCTGCAGAACCCGAACCTCTTCGTCCGCGACTCCCGGCGCTGGAACGCCCTCAACGAGGGGCGGGTCCCGGAGGACAGCCCGGCCCTGCCCATGATGGGCTACCGCCCCAACGCGCTGTTCAGCGACGGCGCCGCGCACGCACGGCTGCGCCAGGCGGTCACGGACAGCCTCGCCACCGTCGACCAGGGCCGGCTGATCCGGCTGACCCAGCAGTCGGCGGACTACCTGATCAGCCGGTTCAGCTCGGAGCCGCTCGGGCAGGCCGAGTTGATGGCCGCGTACGCCCAGCCGCTGCCGCTGCTGATCTTCGGCGACCTGTTCGGCTGCCCGCCGGAGCTCGGTGACCGGGTCATCGCCGGGATCACCGGCATCTTCCAGGGCACGCCCGGCGCCGACGAGATCCTGGGCGGAGCCCTCGCGGAGCTGATCGCCCTGAAGCGCCGGCAGCCCGGCGAGGACCTCACCACCAAGCTGATGGTGCACTCCGCCCGGCTCAGCGACGAGGAGGTGCTGCACCAGCTCGTGACCCTGCTGTCGGGCGGCACCGCGCCCCTGGCTGCGGCGATCGGCACGAGCGTCGCGCTGTACCTGAGCGACGACTGGCCGACGGGCCTCCCGGCGGAGGACGCGGTCGTCAAGACCCTGTGGAACTACGCCCCGATCGCCAACTACGCGGGCCACTACCCCACGCAGGACGTCGAGTTGGGCGACCGCACCCTGCGGGCGGGCGACCCGGTGCTGATCTCCTTCGCGGCGGCCAACAACGACCCGAAGCTGACCGCCCACCGCGAGCAGCTCAGCCCCAAGGCACACCTGGCCTTCGGCGCCGGCCCGCACGCCTGCCCGGCCAAGGACCCGGCGTTCATGATCACCGCGACGGCGGTGGAGTCCCTGCTCAACCGGTTGCCGGACGTCGAGATGCGGGTGCCCTTCGACGAACTCGCCTGGGTTCCGGCCCCGTGGAGCCGCACGCTGGTCACCGTCCCCATCCGGTACAGCCCCCGCACCGTGCCCCAGGCGGCCAACTCCCGTTACGCGCAGCCCTCCACGGCTCACACCGCTCCCTCGTCGGTGGGCGTCCCCCAGCCGCACGCGACGCACCGGCCGACGCATGCCGCGCGCCCGAAGGGCGGGCTGTTCAGCCGTTTCCGGGCCTGGATGAATGGCGAGTGACGCAAGTAACCGTATGAGAATACGGTGTTGTTGTATGGCTCAAGTGACGGTCGGGTACGGATAGCGGCTGGCAGAAAGGAGCCGCAATCGTGGGAAGTGTCACGACCCCGTCCACGGACCGTCGGGCCACCATCTCTCTGTTCTCCCGTCTCAGGACGGCCGACGGACAGGCCGACCCCTTCCCCTTCTACGAGGAACTCAGGGCGCGCGGTGCGGTCAGCCCCGCGCCCTGGGGCGGTTCACTCGTCACCGGTTACGCCACCTGTGAGCGCATCCTGCGCGGCGGCAACTGGCTCGAACCGGACACCCGGTGGCGGGAGCAGCAAGGGGCGCGCACCCGTTGGAGCGCTCCCTCGGCGCGGGAGATCAGCCGGACCCTCCCGGCGCTCAACCCACCGGAACACACCCGGGTGCGCCGGTCGGCGGGCACCTTCGACCGTGGCACGATCGACCGCATCGGCAGCCGGGTCACGGGCATCGTCGACCGGCTCCTGGACGACCTGGACGATCGAATACGGTCGGGAGAGGCGGATTTCGCGGCGCTCGTCAGCGAGGAGCTGCCCGTCGCCACGATAGGCGACTGGCTCGGTCTGCCCAGCGCGGACTGGCCACGCCTGCGGGAACTGACCCACGAGCAGGTCTTCACCCAGGAACTGCTCCCCAACGCGAGCCAGTTGGCCCGCTCCGACGCCGCCATGGCCGAACTGCGCACCTACTTCCTCGACCTGGTGCGCGAGCGGCGAAGACGCCCCGGCGACGACCCGGTCTCCCGCTGGACGGACACCTGGGACCAGCTCGAACCCGACCGGGACAAGGCCGACGAAGCGGTGTACTTCCTCGCCCTGTTCGTCCTGCTGGCGGCGCTGGAGACCACCTCGACGCTGCTGTCGACGATGACACTGCGGCTGGTGGAGGACCCCGACCGCTGGACGCGGCTCACCCACCGGCCGGACCTCGTGCCCTCTTTCGTCGAGGAGTCCCTGCGCCACGACCCTCCTACCCACGTCATCAGCCGCGTCGCCGCCGAGGACACCTTCCTCGCGGGGACGGAGGTGGCGGCCGGGGAGATGGTCCACCTCATGGTCGGTGCGGCACACCGCGACCCCGAGCGGTTCTCCGGTCCCGACACGTTCGACGTGCAGCGCAACCCCTCGCACCTGGCCTTCAGCTGGGGCATCCACTACTGCCTCGGAGCCCCTCTGGCCCGCCTTGAGGCGCAGACACTGCTCCGCCACACCATCGCCCGCCTGCCGAGACTCACCCTGGTGCGCCGCCCCGCGTACGCACCTCGGGTGGCGTTCAGGCGCCTGCTGAATCTGGATGTAGCACTGGCATGAACGCACCGCACACCCCCACCGCCGGCTCCGCCACCGCCCACGAGCCGGCGCCGCCGCTCCCCGCTCCCCTCGCCCCCGCTCCCCTGGCTCTCACCCGGGCCGGCGCCGTCCTCCACGTCCGGCTCAACCCCGACGCACAGGACGACGTCCTGAGCACGTCGGTCCTGGACGCCCTCCTCGCCGTCCTCGACGGGCTGCACGACCAGCCCGACGTCCGCGTCCTCGTGCTGTCCTCCCAGGGCAGCGACTTCTGCCTCGGGGCCGACCGGCGGGAGTACCAGGTCAGCCTGGCCGCCGACCCCGGCGGGACCGCGCTGCGGCGCATCGCGGACAAGGCCCAGCGCCTGTGCCAGGCCCTGGAGAACACCCATGCCGTCACCATCGCCCGGCTCCACGGCAAGGTCGTGGGCGCCGGCCTCGCCCTCGCCGCCTACTGCGACCTCCGCGCGGGTGCTGACACCTGTCAGTTCCGGATGCCCGAACTCGGCCTCGGGCTCGCCCCCGCCTGGGGCGGCGCCATGGGCCGCCTGATCACGGAGGCGGGGGCGGCCCGCATCCGCGAACTCATGCTCACCTGCGAGACGTTCGACGCCCTCACGGCCCACCGTCTGGGGCTCCTGCACAAGGTCGCTCCCCTCGACTCCCTGGACGACACGATCACCGCCTGGACCAGGCCCCTGACCCGGCGGTCACCGCAGGCCCTCGTCCTGACCAAGCGCATGCTGGCCGGCTACTCGAAGGCCGCCCGCACCGCCGACCCCGCCCTGCTGGACTCCCACCTGCTGGCGGCCCAGCTGACCCAGCCGCGCTGACCCGCACCCGGCGCAACGGCCCTTCTCGTACACGGCGGCACACGCCCGCCGTACGAGGGGGCCCTCGCTGTCCCCGGCGGACACCGTCATCCCCCACCGGGCCGACCGCCCCCGTCCCGGGCGTGCCGTGCGCCCGGATGGAGCACGTCCGCCGAGCACGGCGACACGGTCGCGGCCGATGCTGAGGATGCCCCTGACCGCCGAGTCACCCAGGACCCTCATGCCACTCATGCCCGTCCCCCGACCGGGGACACCTGCCCGCTCCGGTGCCGGACTCCCCTCCCGCCGCCACCGTCTGTTCCTCGTCACCCTGCTCGGCGCCTCCTTCCTCGGCGGTCTGCTGCTCGCCCCCACGGCGGGCGCCGCCGCCGGCGGCGGCTCCGGCGGCCGGGGCGAAGGCGCCCTGCAACGACAGCTCGAGGAACTGGTGACCACGCCCGGAGGACCGCCGGGTGTGATCGTCGTCCTGAAACGGGACGGCGCCCCGCGCATCCTGCGCGCCGGTGTCGCCGACCTGGAGACCGGCCGCCCGATCGAGCCGACCGACCACATGCGGATCGCCAGCACCGCGAAGGCGTTCAGCGGTGCGGTGGCCCTGCGCCTCGTGGCGGACGGCGCGCTCCGGCTCGACAGCACCATCGGCCGCACCCTCCCCCAGCTGCCGCGTGCCTGGCGGGCGGTCACCCTGCGCCAACTGCTGAACCACACCAGCGGACTGCCCGACTACACCGAGGACCCCGAGTTCGCGGAACTGCTGGTGTCGGACCCACGTCGCACCTTCGACCCCCGCCGGCTCCTGGACTTCGTGGCCGACGAGCCGCTGCGCTTCCGCCCCGGGACCCAGTACCGGTACTCCAACTCCGACAACATCGCCGTCGCCCTGATGGCGGAGGCCGTGACCCGCACGCCGTACGAGGAGCTGCTGAGGGAGATCGTCTACCGGCCGCTCGGCCTGCGTGACACCAGCCTCCCCGACGGCTACGAGCTGCCCGAGCCGTACATGCACGGGTACGTCGTGGAACCGCCCGAGCCGCCCGAGGACGTCAGCGAGGTGATCAGCGCGTCCGGTGTGTGGGCCTCGGGCGGGATCGTCTCCACCCCGCGGGACATGACGCGCTTCATCCGCGCCTACGCGGCCGGACGTCTGACGTCACCGGCCGTCCTGCGCGAGCAGCGCCGCTGGGTCGAGGGCGCCTCGGAACCGGCGGGCCCCGGTCACAACAAGGCGGGTCTCGCCATCTTCCGCTACGAGACCCGCTGCGGCGTGGTCCTGGGGCACACCGGGAACTTCCCCGGCTACACCCAGCTGATCGCCGCGACCCCGGACGGCCGCAGATCCCTGACGTTCTCGCTCACGACCCAGGTGAACAAGACGCTCGACCCGGACCTCCTGGAGCGGCTGCGCACGGTCCAGGAGAACGCGGTCTGCGCGCTGCTGGGCGGACGCCGCGGCTGACGAGCCCCGGTTGCCCCCCGGGGGGGGGCAACTTCCCTACTGGAGAAGCGTCGGGACGATCACGGCGACGATCAAGGCCCAGGCGGCCAGGGCCACCGCGGTGTGGACGCCACCGGTCCACGAGGTGGGCCCGGCACGCCGGTGTCCCACCTCGTGGCAGACGCAGTGGTCGCGTGGGAGCCCCGACAGGTCCAGCCAGTAGGCGCCGAGCAGCCGGGTGTCGGGGCGGGCGTACGAGTCGTCCTCCATGCAGGGGCAACGACGGGCCGCCCCGGAGGGCACGGCGCCGTCAACGAGGCGCCGGGGCCCCGGGGCCGGTCGCGCGAAATCGTTTCTCCGTACAGCCCCGTCCGGCGTGCCGGAAAGCGAAAAGCTGATAGGCACGGCAAAGGGCTATTGAACCGAACGATAGAAATTCACCGGTGGACCGTGACACGGCCCGGGCCGTGCAGTTGTGCCCATGCATCAGCCCCTCTCGACGATGCATCTGGTCACGAGTCACGGAGAAGCTATGTTGAACGCCACAGTGTGGACGTTTGTCGTGAGTGCGTCTCTCTGCACCATCGGTTCCGTCTTCCTGTCCGACCCCCACCGGCGACTGCACCACACCGACGCCGCGGAACTGCGCCGTCGCCGGCTCCTCGTCGAGGTCCTGCGGAACAACATGCGTGCTCAGCGGTGTACAACGCCGCCGCCTCACACCGCGGACGAGGTCGGGGAGCCGGCGACGAGCGTTCCCCGCGCCCGACGCCATGCCGCCACCCCCTGAGCCGGGCGCCGCGTCCTCCCGGCGCAGCGCCCCTTCGGCTCACCGCACGAGGAGCCGGCACCCGGCCCCTTGTTGCTTGAATTCTCGATCAATTCACCAGCGATCCACCGGCGACAAGGACCGCTTGCGATTTTCCCGGCGCGTGAGGAATTGACCGGCTCGCCACCCCGAATTCCCGGCACGCGTCTTTTCTCGAGCGCTGTTCCGGAAATTCCGGTGGGCAGGCGCCTACACGGGCGTGAGCCGGAAAGCCTGCGCGGGACCGTGGGTGCAGGTCCACTGCTGGAGGCGCGCGCCGTCGGCCGTGGAGACGTCCGCGACGTCGAGGCACTTCCCGCTGTGCCGGGCGGTGAACTCCCAGGCCCCGTCACTCCTGGCGACCGGGCGCCATTGCTGGTTCGACGCACCTCCGTACGCCCAGAGCTGGATCCCGACGCCGTCCCCGGTCGCGCCGCTGCCTCCGGTCACGTCCCAGGCCATGGTCCCGGCGTTGCGGCTCACCACGCGGACATGACCGTCCGTGGTGGGCTGGAACTGCCACTGCTGGTTGGTGTTGCCGCTCGCACACGTCCACTGCTGCACGGCCGTGCCGTTGCCGGTGCCACCACCGGCGGCGTCCAGGCACTTGCCGCTGTTGGCGTTGACGACCTGGTACCAGCGGGAGGGGTCGATGCTGCCGCCCGGCGGCGGGGTGCTGCCGTCCGGCTCCCAGACGAACGTGGCGACGGCCCCGGCGGGCAGCGTGTACGAGAGCGACTTCCCGCCGTCCGTGAGGGAGAACGCCTGGGCGGAGGAAGCCGTGTTGACGACGTAGGCGGCGCGTGAGCCGTCCGGGTTCTCGAATGCCACGTTCCGCACTCCGCCGGCGCCCTGGCTGGTGGAGCCGATGCGCACGGCGCCCGGTTCGACGAACTTGGACAGGTGCCCCAGCACGTAGTACTCCGCCATGGGCGTGACGGTGCTGCCGTCGATCTCCACGACGCCGTTGCACCGGTTGGTGCAGTGTCCCTGGTGCGGCCCGCCGTTCCGGTCGAGCGCGAGATTCCAGTTGATCACGGTCTCGCCGCCGTTGCGCATGTTGGTCACCACGAGGTTCTCCGAGTGCCAGCGCAGGGTGTCGGCGAAGGTCTGGGACGGGTTCGCGGAGTCCGTGCCGGAACACTCGGTGAAGAAAACCCGCTTGCCCGCCTGACGTATCTGGGCCTGGTTGGCCGGGTCGCCGCCGTAGCAGTGGAAGGCGGCTCCGATGACCCTGCCGATCCCCGCCGTACCGGCGAACACCGTCAGCGGGTACTGCGGGTGGTCCCAGTTGTGGTCGTAGGCGAGCAGGTTGGTCGGCAGCCCGGCCGCCGTCAGCGTGCGGTCCAGTACGCGGATGAAGTCGGCCTGCTGCGTGGCGGTCATCGACGTGGAGGGGTAACTGGTCGCGAACTCCGGCTCGTTCTGCACCGTGAGGTCGGTGAGGGTGACGCCCTGCTGCGCGTACGCCCGGATCGCGCGGACCAGGTAGTCCGCGTAGTCCTGGTACCGCTCGGGGAGCAGACTGCCACCGTTGAGGGAGCCGCCGCTCTTCATCCAGGCCGGCGGTGACCAGGGACTGCCCATGAACCGGATGCCGGGGTTGACGGCGAGGGCCTGGCGCAGGACGGGGATGATCTCCTGCTGGTCGCGGCCGATGCCGAACTGACCGCGGGTGTCCTCGTAGGTGTAGAAGGGACCGGCGTTGAAGTCGGTGCTCCCCAAGGGCTGGCGCAGGTAGTTCAGGCCGATGCCGTCCCCCTGGGAGGAGAAGAGGGACGTCATCAGCGCGGTGCGCCGGGAGGCGGGAAGCTGCTGGATGAGATGGGCCGACGCCTCGGTGACCGACGCCCCGGCCCCCGTGAAGCGCTGTTCTCGCTGCGCCGTGTCGACGCGGATGTCGATGGCCCGGGGGGTGGCGTCGAATGCGACGTCGCCGCCGGGCGACAGCTTGCGGGTGCCGTCCGGAGTGGTCACCCACACCTGGGCGACGGACGGGGCGGACTGGGCGGGCCCGGCCAGCCCCACTCCGAGACCGCCGACCGTCAGGGACAGGGCGCCGAGGAGAACGGCGGCCTTGCGTACGGCAGGGCGTGGCGCCCGGCCCGACCTCTCAGGGTTCCTCATCCACTCCACTCCTCACGTCCGAGGGCTGTCATGTGAGTTCATGCCGTGCCGGACACTCAGGTCTTAGTTCAAGGTGTGATGGAACTGCCTCCGCACCGCCCGGTCAAGGTCCGTACCAGAAAAAGTGGAAGGGAGCGCTCCCATCCTGCCGCTGCAGGAGCCGGCCAGGCCAGGATGGGCCGGGCCGGCCGAGACGGCCCGGGGACCGCCGCCGGCCAGGTCCCGCCGGCCGAACCGCCCGCGGCGGCCCCGCCGTTCAGCGGGCCTTGCGGCGACTCTGCGGCGTGAAGGCGTACAGGTCCAGGATCTCCGGCCGGGGTGCGACGCCCGGGCCGCCCGCCCGCACCCAGTCCGCGATGTCCTCGGTGGCGGCCGGGTCGTTGACCAGCCCGAGCCACACGGGGCGGGCCCCTGCCGCCCGGCCCGCCGACGACGGCTGCACCACGATGACGTTGGCCTGATCGCACACGTCCAGGCAGTCGGACACCCGCACGGGCGCCTCGGCGCGCAGCCGCGCGGTCTGCTCCGCGTGGTCGACGCCGGTCACCTTAGGGCTTCCGCAGCAACAGTCCCGGCACACGACGATCCGGCAGGGCACGGCCCTGCCCCGTCCCGTGACGGCCCCACGGCCGAAGGCCTCGGCGTCCGTTGTCTCGGGCATGCCGAACCACCTCTCTCCGGGGAGATCCGCCCCGGCGTTCTTCGAGGAGGCGACGACGTGAGTCTCCTGGCTCCCGGGTCGCAGCTCGTCCCGGCCTTCCCACCCCCTCACGGAGGCAGTGGCCTGCACGGGATCCGCTCGCCGGTCACAGTGGCGGGACCGCGCCGGATTCACACCGGCTTCCTCGGACCGCCGTCGCCCTGTCGCCGCTCATCATCCCATCCGGGGCAGGAGGAAAGATAAGTATGTTGACATAGGTTTCTTCTCATAGGTACTGTCCGGACGTGACCGGAAGCAGGGGGGCTCGCACGAGCCAGGGCCTCGACCAGGTGGCCGCGGGCCTCGTGGCGTGCCTGCCCGCGCTGAGCCGGCACCTCGAGCGGAGCGTCGACGGGCGGCTGCCCTTCCCCAGGCTCCCCGAGCGGCAGTTGCACCTGCTCCGCCACGTCGCCGAACACGAGGGCGTCACCGTCCAGCGGGCGGCCGCGGCGCTGCGGATGATGCCCAACAACGTCAGTGCCCTGGTCACCCGCCTCAGCGAGGCGGGACTGCTCGAACGGCACCCGGACGACACCGACCGGCGCGTGGCGCACCTGCGCGTCACGCCGCTGGCCCGTGAGCGCATCGGCGAGGTGGAGAAGATCGCGGCGGCGCACCTCGCGTCCGCCCTGCGCACCCTCACCGACGGGGATCTGGACGCCCTCGGCTCGGCGCTCGGCGCGCTCTCGGCCGTCACCCGGCACCTGCGCGACCAGTCCGTCTGACCGGCCGGGCTCGCCGTACGCCTCCCGTCCTCGCCGCCGGCGTGGCGGGGACGGCCGCGCCGCGCCCGCCGGTCGCTGCCCCCGCACATCCGCGCGCCACTGCGGCGCGCCACTCGCCATGAGGACATCCCACCCGTGCCAGTCACCGCTGTCTCCGCAGCGCCCGCCTCCGTGTCCGCCCCCGGGCCCCGGGGCGTCCGGGCCAATCCCTGGTTCACCCTGGTCGCCGTGGCCTTCGGTCTGTTCATGGTCGGTCTCGACGGATCCGTCGTCTCGATCGCCAACGCCGAGATCGCCCGCGACCTGAACGCCACCACCGCCGAACTGCAGTGGGTCACCAACTCCTACCTGCTCGCCCTCGCCGCCACCCTGATCCTCGGCGGGAAGCTCGGGGACCGCTTCGGACGCCGGACGCTGTACCTCGTCGGTGTCGTGGGCTTCACCGCCGCGTCCGTGGCGATCGGCCTCGCCGGCTCCATCGGGGGCGTCATCGCCTTCCGCGCCGTACAGGGCGCCTTCGGCGCGATGCTGATGCCCAACACCCTCGCCCTGCTGCGCGCCGTGTTCCCGCCCCGGAAGTTCGGCATGGCGGTGGGCATCTGGGCGATGATCTCGTCCGTCTCCACCGCCCTCGGCCCGATCGTCGGCGGGCTGCTCGTCGAGCACGTGAGCTGGGAGTCGGTCTTCTCCATCAACGCCCCGATCGGCGTGGTCGCCCTGGTCTTCAGCCTGTTCGTCCTGCCGCAGTCCAGGAACGAGGCTGCCGCGGGCGAGAAGTTCGACGTGCCCGGCGTGGTCCTGCTGGCCCTCGGGCTGCTCGCGGTCGTCTTCGGCGTCGTCAAGGGCGAGACCTGGCGCTGGACTTCACCCGGCACGCTCGGCGCGATCGCCGGGGGCCTCGTCGTGCTCGGCCTCTTCGGCTGGTACGAGACACGTGTCGCGCACCCGCTGCTGCCGATGCGCCTGTTCCGTAATCCCGCGCTGGCCGTCGGGACGGTCGTCACCGCGCTGAACTTCTTCGTCCTGCTCGGTGTGATCTTCTTCGTGATGCTGTACCTGCAGAACGTGCGCGGCTTCACCCCGGTCGAGGCCGGGATACGCACCCTTCCGCTGAGCCTGGTGTCCATGGTGGCCTCGCCGCTCGGCGCGCACCTCACCGAGCGGTTCGGGCCGCGCTTCACCATGCCGCTGGGGATGGTGCTCCAGGCCGGTGCCGCCTTCTCCATGCTGGCGTGGACCGCCGACTCGTCGTACTCCGCCCTGTGGCCGCCGTTCGTCGCGCTCGGCCTCGGCGTCGGCATGGTGATGTCGGCGTCCTCCGACGCGATCGTCGGCAACGCCCCCGTCCGGGACGGCGGCGTCGCGGGCGGTCTGCAGGCCACGTCGTTGCAGGTGGGCGGCGCGCTCGGCACGTCGGTGCTCGTCTCCCTCATCAGCAGCCGCGTCGGCTCCACGCTCACCGGCTCCCTCACCGACGCGGGGGTCCCGCACACCGTCGCCGGCCGTCTGGAAGAGGCCCGGGACGCGGTCGCCATGGGGGTCGCCCCGGTCTCGGGCGCGATGCCCGCACCGCTCAGGGCGGCCGTCGCACAGGGCAGTCACACCGCCTTCATGAACGGCGTCCACACCGCGGTGCTCGTCACGGGAGTCCTCGCACTCGCCGGCGCGGCGCTGGCAGCCCTCGGCCTTCGCCGCCGGAAGGACGGCTGAGGACGGCTGAGGACGGCTGAGGACGACTGAGAGGACGGCCGACCGGAAGGCCGGCCAGGCGTTCCCCCGGCCGGTGACGCGGCCGACGAGGTGAGTCCGGCCGACTCCTGCGGACGAAACCACGCCGCACAGTGAACGCACGGCCGCCGTTCCTCCTCTAGCAGGGCGAAATCCGCCAACCGAGAGGAATGCGCCGTGCGTTCACGTACGCGTCCCCGCCCGCACCCGGCCGGCATCCTGGTCCTCGCCCTCGCCGCCGCCGGATCCGTGCTGGCCGGACCCGCCGGCGGCACCGCGGTCGCCGCCGAAGGGCGGGCCGACCTCCGGGCGGACGTCGATCGCGACGGGCGGGTCGATGTGACCGGGACCGGCGACACGCGAGGCGAGGACGGCTGGTCCGTCGAGCGGGGAGCCGTCTACCTGCCCAACATCGACGACGACACCGGGCGGTGCCCGGTGAGCGGGCCGGGCGGTGAACCGCTGACCGACGCCCGGCTCGCCGCGTGCAACGACGCCACCGACACCAAGGTCAACGGGACCGCGGACGCCGCCGACCTGGCGCGGATCCGGTCCGTGCCGATGCCCGGCCTGGCCTCCGGCGCCGAGGGCAGGGTGCGGATCAGCGCGGGCGCCCGGCACACACGGCTCTTCCTCGGACGGGCCGGGAAGTGGACACCGGTCACGTCGGGGACGCGACTGACGGCCGACGAGCTGCGCGCCGGTGCGGAGTTCGGCGCCGAGGCCACCGACGTCGTCCGGGACACGGCGAAGTGGGACGGCCGCGCGGTGATCCGGCTGACGGTGACGTCCGGGCGGAGATCCACCTCCGACGCCGTGACCCTGCGCGTCGCACCGATCCTGACACAGCATCACCTCCAGGACACTCGGCAGGTGATGGTCTCCGAGGTGCAGGGCGAGGGGCCGGACAGCCGCCTGCAGCGCCGGTTCGTCGCCGAGCTCCGGAAGGAGGTCAGGAAGGCCGGTGTCACGACTCCGCTGATCACCTTCGAGAAGTACGCCGACCGCTGGGCACAGGACTTCGTGGAACCGGCGTACGTCAGCATGACCGGTCCGGGGGGCCGGCGGCAGGCGATGCGGGTGATGCTGCGCTCGGCCCAGCCCCATCGGGACGCCGGCCGGGAGCTGTTCGAGCGGATGCGCGGCCAGGACGTCGGCGTGGTCCAGGTGACCGACCGGGCGGAGCCCGTGGACTGGTCACTCGACTCCATGGGCAACTTGGAGACCGTCCCGCCCTACGCGCACGGTGGGCGCGCCTACCCGGCCGGGCGGATCATCATGGGCGAGCGCAAGGACATCGGGGCGCGCCCCTCCAAGGTGATGCGGACGCTGCTCGCCTCGCAGGGGCTCCAGGACCCGCTGCTGCTGGACACGTCCTGGCTCGGTGTGGGGCATGTCGACGAGTTCGTGCAGTTCCTTCCCGCCGACACGCCGCGCGGCTGGCGTGTGGGGGTCGCCGACCCGAAGGCGGGTCTGCGACTGCTGCG
The DNA here is from genome assembly GCF_044328425.1 of Streptomyces sp. NPDC017943. Taxonomy (NCBI): domain Bacteria; kingdom Bacillati; phylum Actinomycetota; class Actinomycetes; order Kitasatosporales; family Streptomycetaceae; genus Streptomyces; species Streptomyces sp. NPDC017943. The sequence goes on from NZ_JBIRHH010000002.1 coordinate 291,705, forward strand.
TTCCGCCGAACGGGACGGGCACGGCGGGACGAAGATGTTCTCCGTCCCGGGCCGCAGCGGCAGCCCCGCGCCCAAGGAGACCGTCAGCCAGGCGCTCGCCTCCCGTCACCTGGTGGCCGACAACGAGATGGCGGCCCGGCGCATCGCGGCGAACCTGGAGATCCTCCGGCGGGAGACGGGGGTCACCGACGCGGAGATCGTGCGCGTGCCCGCGCTGTACACCCGTGACTCACAGGCGGTTACCTCCGCCGGCAGGGCGATTCCCGTACCGCGTCTGACCCGCCTGGGCGCCGGGTCCGCCCTGGTGGACGGCCTCGGGGAGCACGGCCAGCAGAAGTGGCTCGCCGGGCAGAAGCGGGCCGGGCGGGCCGCCCCTGCCGCGACGGTCACGACCGGCGCGTACGTTCCCGGCGCGGTCAACGGCGTGCTCCTGGCACGCGACCGCTACCTCGCACCGCGCCAGTGGGGTCCCGTCGTCGGCGGCAAGGACGTCTTCACGGAGGCCGTCTCGGCCGTCTACCGGCGGGCGGGGCTGAAGGTGTCGTACATCGACGACTGGTACACGTACCACCTGGGGATGGGCGAGGTGCACTGCGGCACCAACACCTTGCGCGACACGTCCGCCGCGTGGTGGCGGCGTCCGGACGGAGCCGCGAACGGAGCGTAGGCAGCGAGCCCGCTACGGGTCCTTTATGCGGCTTTTGCCGGAAGGTTGCTCGTTCTCCACTCGGTGACGGCCATCGTTCGGGGCCTGCCGGGCACCCGGGTGGTACGCCGCGTCCGGGAGGAAGAGCACATGCTGATACTCGCCGTCCTGCTGCTGCCCGGGCTCGCCCTGCTCCTGACGGGCATGAGCGCGATCGAGGACCGGCTCCTGCGCGAGGCGGAACCGGGCGCCCGGCACGCCCGGCCCCGTCGCCTGCGCCTCGTCCACGGGGGCAGGTCGACCGCGAACCGCGACGAGGACCGTGTCGGCGGCACCCGCACACCCGTGTCCGCCCGCCGCGCCGCGCCGCGCGACAGGGCTGCCTGACCGGCACGGGTGCGTGCGCGCCGTCGGACGTGCGCGGGCCCGGGGCGGGTGCTGCAATGGCTGAGGCGGGCGTCCCCGACGGGAAGGCGACGGCGTGGTCCACGAGCCGGAACACCCGAGCGACCCCGGCGACGCACAGCGGCCGGGACACCGGACGGCCGACGACGACGGCACGCAGCCGGAGCACCCGGGCGGCGCGGGAAGCGGCGCGCAACCGGAGCACCCGGGCGGCGCCGGGGGCGGCACGCAGCCGGAGGAGGCCGAACGGCTGCGGGAGCTGCTGCGCAGCCCGGGCTACCGCAAGGCCCTCCTCTTCGCCTCCCTCATCGGCGTCCCCGTGTCGCTGGCCGCCTTCTGGTTCTTGGCCGGCCTGCACGAACTCGAGCACCAGCTGTGGGACGAGCTGCCGCGTCAGCTCGGCTGGGACACCCCTCCCTGGTGGTGGCCGCTGCCGCTGCTCACGCTCGCCGGACTCGTCGTCGGCCTGGTCGTACGGCACCTGAAGGGGGCGGGCGGGCACCTGCCGGCCGGTGGTCTGCACGCGGGCGGGATGACCCCGGGGGCCCTGCCGGGCGTTCTGCTGGCGGCGCTCGCCAGCCTGCCCTTCGGCGCGGTCCTGGGGCCCGAGGCGCCGCTGATCGCGCTCGGCGGTGGTCTGGCCCTGCTCTTCGCCCGGCTGGCCCGTGCACCCGCGTCGCCGCAGAGCGCGGCCCTGCTGGGGGCGGCCGGTGCCGCGGCGGCCCTGCCGGCGATCTTCGGGGATCCCGTGATCGGCGCGGTCATCCTCATCGAGGTGGCGGGGGTCGGCGGACCGCAGTTGTTCGCCGTGATGCTCCCGGCGCTGCTGGCCAGCGGCGTCGGCTCGCTCGTGTTCACCGGGTTCGGCCGCTGGACCGGCCTGTCCACCGGGAGCCTGTCCCTGGACCTCGGGGTGCCCGCGCCGCGCCTGGACGCCGGGGACGTGGTGTGGTCCGTGCTCATGGCCGTGGCGATCGCCGTCGTCCTGCACTTCGTCCTGGACGGCGGCCGGCTGACGGCCGCGTTCATCGCGCGCAGTCCCGTCGTCCGTACGGCGGTGTGCGCCCTGGCGGCCGGGGTGTGCGCCGCGGTGTACGCGCTGACCGTCGACCGCTCCCCCGCGGACGTGGCCTCCTCCGGCGAGGCGACCCTGGCGCGGATGGCTCAGGATCCGCACGCCTGGGGTGTGGGCGCCCTGGTCGCGGTGCTGGTCTGCAAGGCGGTGGCGTACGCGCTCTGCCTCGGCGGCCTGCGCGGCGGCCCCGTCTTCCCGGCGCTGTTCCTGGGGGCCGCGGCGGGCGTCCTGCTGGCGCCCCTGCCCGGACTGGGGATCGTGCCGGGCATGGCCGCGGGCATGGCCGCCGCGTCCGCGGCCACCCTGCGTCTGCCGGTGAGCAGTGTGGTGCTGGTGGTCCTGCTCCTCGGCGGCGCCGGGATGACGCCCGTGGTGATCCTCGCGGCCGTGACCGCCTTCGTCACGGCCCAGTTGCTTCCGGCCGGTCACCCCGTGCCGGCCCTGGGCGAACCCGCAGGGCCGCCGCCGGGCACATCGGCGCGGGCGCCGCAGGACCGTCCCGCGCACACCTGACGCCGGCCGCCGGGCGGGCCCGGGCCGGGGATCGCCTGCCGCTGGGCGAACCTGCTCCCTCGGTCGGCCCAACCCGGCCCCGTGCGGCGTGCCGGCGCCGGGCCGCGGTGATTGTGTGACCCTGCCCCGGCGCCGCGGCCCGGGTCGCCCCGGCCAGGCAGTGGAGGAGACAGTCATCGTGCAGTCGACCGCGAGCTCGCCCCGCGACGTGATCCCCGCCCAGCTGCTGAAGGGCCAGAAGGCGTTGGTCACCGGCGCCAACTCGGGCATCGGCAGGGCGACGGCGATCGCCCTGGGCCGGGCAGGTGCGGACGTGGTCGTGAACTACGTGACCGGCCGGGACGAGGCCGACGAGGTGGTCGCGCGGATTGAATCGTTCGGTGTGCGCGCGGTGGCCCACGAGGCGGACGTCTCCGCCGAGGACCAGGTGGTGGCCATGACGGGGCGCATGGTCGAGGAGTTCGGCACGATCGACATCCTCGTCGCCAACGCCGGGCTGCAGCGTGACGCGCCGCTGACCGAGATGACGCTGGGCCAGTGGCAGCAGGTCCTGGACGTGAACCTCACCGGGCAGTTCCTCTGCGCCCGGGAGGCGAGCAAGGAGTTCGTCCGGCGCGGCGTCGTCCCCGAGGTGTCGCGCTCCGCCGGCAAGATCATCTGCATGAGTTCCGTGCACCAGGTCATCCCCTGGTCCGGGCACGTCAACTACGCGGCCTCCAAGGGAGGCGTGCAGATGATGATGGCGACCCTCGCGCAGGAGCTGGCTCCACGGAAGATCCGCGTCAACGCCATCGCCCCGGGCGCCATCAGGACGCCCATCAACCGCGACGCCTGGGACACTCCCGAGGCCGAGGACGACCTCCTGAGACTGATCCCCTACGACCGCGTCGGCGACCCCGAGGACATCGCGTACGCGGCGGTCGCGCTCGCCTCGGACCTGATGGACTACGTCGTCGGCACCACGCTGTACGTGGACGGCGGGATGACCCTCTTCCCCGGCTTCGCCACCGGCGGCTGACCCGCGCCCCACGGCCCAACGGACGGACTCGGATGGACGGAGCTGAGCCGCTCGTGCGCGACGGGGAGGGGCCGGAATGAGTGAGGACGAGATCCTGCTGGGCATCGCCCTGACCGTGGTCCTGGCCGTCGGATCGCAGATCCTGGCCTCCCGGCTGCGTGTCCCGGCCCTGATCGTGCTGCTGCCGGCGGGGTTCGTCGCCGGCACGCTCACCGACGTCGTCCATCCGGACCAGCTGGTCGGGCAGGACTTCCCGGCCCTGGTGTCGCTGTCGGTGGCGCTCATCCTCTACGACGCCGGACTGGGCCTGGATCTGCGGCTGCTCAAGGGCACGACCCGCAGGGCCGTCGTCCGGCTCCTGGTGTTCCAGGTGCTGCTCACCTGGGGTGCGGTCATGGCCGTGGGACCGGCGCTGCTCGGCGTCCCGGCCGCGGTGGCCAGCATGCTCGGGGTGATCCTCGTGGTGTCCGGGCCGACCGTCGTCGGTCCCCTCCTGGAACACGTCCGGCCGTCGGAGAAGGTGCGGCGCGTCCTGGTGTGGGAGGGGTCCCTGATCGACGCGGTCGGCGGCATCCTCGGCGCCGTCGTGTTCCACTCCCTCGTCTCCGGCGGACTGCGGCCCGGCCACTTCCGGTTCGGCGCGTTCTTCGGCGGCATCGCGGTGGGGCTCGCGGGCGGTGTCGTGGGAGCCGTGCTGCTCTGGCTCACGCTCCGGCTGCTCCGCCTCGGAGAAACCCTCGGCACCCTCACCCAACTGGCCGTCGTGGTGCTGGTGGCGGCCGGCTGCGACGCCGTCTACGACGACACCGGGCTCATCGCGGCGATCGTCACGGGTCTGGTCGCCGCGAACGTGCCCGGCTTCGAGATGCCCGCACGGCGCCCCTTCTTCGAGACGCTCGTCCAGCTGATCATCGGCCTGCTGTTCGTGTCGATCTCGGCGACGGTCACGCCGGAGAGCCTGCGTCCGGTCCTGCTGCCCTCGCTGGTGCTGGTCGCCGTCCTGATCGTCGCCGTCCGGCCCGTCGTCGCCCTGGTGTCGACACTGAGGACGGACCTCGCCCGGGGCGAGCGCGCCTTCGTCGGCTGGATGGCACCGCGCGGGATCGTCGCCGCCTCCACCGCCACCACCTTCGCCGGGGCGCTCACGGCCGACGGGCTCCACGACGCCGACACCATCCTGCCGATCACCTTCCTGGTGATCGTCGGGACGGTCGTGGTGTACGGCCTGACCGCACGGCCCGTGGCCCGCCGGCTGGGCGTCGTGACCGCCCCCCGGGCCCGTCCGCTGCTGCTCGGCGGTGACCCCTGGGTGGTGGACCTCGCCCACGCCCTGCGCACCGCGGGTGCCGACGTGCTGATGTGGGCGGCGTCGGAACGGCAACGGGCCCGGATCGAGGCCGCCGGGGTCGAACCGGCCGCCGAGGAACTCCTGGCCGCCGCCACCGACCCGGAGGCCCGGCTGGAGGGCGTCACCTCCGTGTTCCTGCTGACGGACGACGACGACTTCAACGCGCTCGTCTCGGTCGTCCTGCGGGACAGCGTCGACGGCCCGGTCCACCGGATCGGTCCGCCGCCCGGCACCTCGGGCGTGGTCGCGCCCCACGCCCCCGGCGAGACCCTCTTCGGTCCTGACCTGGTCCGGCACACCGTCGCGGCCCGTCACGGCAGCGGCGCCCGCTTCCGTGTGCAGCCCGCCTCCGCGCCGCTCCCGCCGGGGCACGAGACGCTGTTCGTCGTGCGGCGGGACGGCCGTCTCGACCCGGCCACCCAGAACGGCACACCCGCCGCCGGTCCCGGCGACACCCTCGTGCTCCTGGAACCCGACCCGGCTCAGGCCGACTGAACTGCCTTCCGCTCACGTTCGGTTGAGTGCGGCATCCAGGGTGATGGCCGCGTCGATCAGTGCGAGGTGGGTGAACGCCTGCGGGAAATTGCCCAGTTGGCGGCCCTGCGGGTCGATCTCCTCGGCGTACAGGCCGAGGTGGTTGGCGTAGCCCATCATCTTCTCGAACACCAGCCGCGCCTTGTCGGTCCGGCCCGCGCGGGCCAGGGCGTCCACGTACATGAAGGTGCACAGCGAGAAGGTCCCCTCCGCGCCGCGCAGACCGTCGGGGGACGCCTCGGGGTTGTAGCGGTAGACCAGGCTGTCGCTGACCAGTTCCTCCTCCATGGCCTGCAGGGTGGAGGCCCAGAGCGGGTCGTCGGGCGTGATGAAGCCGACGGTCGCCATGCGCAGCAGGGAGGAGTCGAGGACCTCGCTGCCGAAGTGCTGGACGAACGCCCCGCGTTGCTCGTTCCAGCCCTTCGCCATGACCTGCTCGTAACAGGCGTCGCGTGCCGCGCGCCAGCGCTGTACGTCGGCCGGCCTGCCGTTGGACTCCGCGAGCCGCAGCGCACGGTCGAAGGCCACCCACGACATCACCCGCCCGTAGGTGAAGTTCTCGCGGCCGCCGCGGGTCTCCCATATGCCCTCCTCCGGCTGGTCCCAGTGGTCGACCAGCCAGTCCAGGTCCGTCAGCAGCGCGTTCCAGCCGTGGTGCCCCACCCGCAGGCCGTGCCGGTGGGCGAAGGAGATGCTGTCGAGCGCCTCTCCGTAGATGTCCAGTTGCAGCTGGGTGGCGGCGCCGTTGCCGATCCGCACGGGCGCGGAACCGGCGTAGCCCTCCCAGTGGTCCAGCGTCAGCTCGTCGAGGTCCTGGGAGCCGTCCACCGCGTACATGATGTTCAGCGGCCCGGTGTCGCTGTCCCGTCCGGCGCGTTCCTCGACCCGGTCGCCGAGCCACTGGATGAACGCCCTGGCCTCCTCGGTGAACCCCAGCCCGAGCAGGGCGTACACCGAGAAGGAGGCGTCGCGGATCCAGGTGAACCGGTAGTCCCAGTTGCGCTCGCCGCCCAGTTGCTCGGGGAGCGCGGCCGTCGGGGCGGCCACCACCGCACCGGAGGGGGCGTACGTCATGAGTTTCAGCGTGATCGCCGAGCGCTCCACGGTCTCGCGCCAGCGTCCGGTGTAGCGCGACTGCCGCAGCCAGCCGCGCCAGAACGCGACCGTGTCGTCGAAGAGCCGCCCGTACTCGGCCAGTCGGATCTCCCTGGGCGGGCCCTCGGCGGCCCATTCCAGGACCATCCCGCGCTCCAGGCCCGCCTCCAGGGTGAGGGTGAAGTGCAGGGCTTCCCGGCGGTCGGTGAGGACGTCGAGCAGTTCCTCGTCGTCCGGTTCCCGCACGGGGTGCACGGTGAGGCGCGCCCCGCGCTCCCCGGCGAACACCGCCCCGTGCTCGCTGATGTGCAGCCGGTGGGGTTCCCGCCCGTAGTCGAAGCGGGGATCGACCTCGATCTCGAAGGTCATCCGGCCGCGTACGCAGCGGATCATCCGCACCAGCCGGTGGCTTTCCGTGACGGAGGTGCCGGTGACGGGCATGAAGTCGATCACTTCGCCTGCTCCGGCCTCGGTCATGAAGCGGGTGACCAGGATCGCCGTGTCGGGCAGGTACAGCTGTTTGGTGGCGTAGGAGCGGTGGCGGGGGCGGATGGTGCAGTGCCCGCCCTTGTTCCGGTCCAGGAGCGCGCCGAAGACGCTGGGCGAGTCGAACCTCGGGACGCAGAACCAGTCGACGCTGCCGTCCGTGGTGACCAGTGCCGCGCTCTGCAGGTCACCGACGAGTCCGTGGTTCTCGATCAGCGGGTAGTCGTCCATCGGGCCGCCCTTCCGGTGCGCGATTCACCCGAACGCCCCCGGCATCAGAGTAAGCCGGAGCCGCGGGCCGGCGCGCGGGCTGAACGCGGCGGCGGGGTGGGGCGAGCGGTGCCACGGCCCGTCCCTTCCGCGTCCCGGGCCGGTGGCGGGACCCGCGGGCGGTACGGCGGGGTGCCGTGGGCCGTGAGGTCGCGCACTCTGGGTGAGGAAGGGAGCAGCGTGATGGGGACTTCTCCAGGTGTGCCGCGGGCGAGGTGGGCACGGCCGGCGTGTGCGGGTCCGGGCCGCCTGCCCTGTGGCCGGGCCGCGGGCCGTCCCGGCGCCGCGGGCCGTCCGGGCGCCGCGGAGCTCCGTGCGCCGATCGGTGCGGGCCCCGCACCCCGCCCGGCGGAGTGAGCCGCGGAGCCCGCGGGCCACGCCGGACCTCCCGGGTTCCCGGCCGGTCGCGGCGGCGGGCCCGGACCGGTGGGCGGGGCGGCAGGCTGCGCACGCTCGCCGCGCGGCTGAAGGCACGTTTTCCCCTGCCCACGGCGGTGGTCGAGCGCATGGTGGAGGTCAACGTCTTCGACTCGGCGACCCGCATCGCCGCGCAGTCCTTCCTCACCGCCATTCCCTTGCTCTTCGTGCTCGGCGCCTACGCTCCGTCGGCCCTGAAGGACCAGGTCGCGGTCTCGGTGACGGCCGTGTTCGGGTTGACCGGGCAGGAGAAGGCCCAGTTGCAGCAGGTGTTCCAGCCGCCGACCGCCGAGTTGCGGCAGGCGACCGGTCTCATCGGCGGCCTGATGGTGCTGCTGTCGGCCACCGCGGTGAGCCGGGCCGTGCAACGGCTGTGCAGACGGGCGTGGCAGCTGCCGCGCTCCGGCCCGTCGGTCGCCGCGTGGCGCTGGCTGGCGTGGATCGCCCTGTGGCTGGGCGCCCTGGCCGTGCAGGGGCTGCTGCGCAACGAGCTGGGGGCGGTCCTGGGCTTCACGATCAGCCTGCTGATGCAGACGGCCATGTGGTGGTGGACCCAGCATCTGCTGCTGGGCGGCCTGATCGGCTGGGGCCCGCTCCTGCCGGGGGCCGTGGTCACCGCGCTCGCGGTCAGCGGCCTGTCGGTCGCCGCCCACTTCTACATGCCGCGCGCCCTCAAGCGGGCCCTGGACGCCTACGGGGCCGCCGGCTCGGTCTTCGTGCTGCTGTCCTGGCTGATCGTGCTGTGTGTGGCCATCGCGGTCGGGCTGAGCGTGGGCGCCGTGCTGTCCCAGGCCCCGCCGCTGCGTCGCAGGCTCGGCACCGTCGTACGACCGCCGGAAAACACCTGACGAGCGCCGCCCGGTCGGCGTGAAGGGGCCGGTCGCGTGTCCGCCGCCCGCTCGAGGCAGCTCCCTCAGCTTCTGTGCCGAACTGAGGGAGCCTCGCGCTGATGGGCTCCCGGGAACCGACCTCCGCGTACCACCGAGGCTACTCTTCCGCGACGGCAGCCGCGCCTGCCGCGCTGCCGCCGTTCGAGCTCAGGACGACTTGGCGGCAGGCCGCTTCGCGGTCCTGCTCCGGCCGGCGCCGCGTCCGGCGCTCGCGGCCGTGTCCTTGGGCCGCTTCGCGGTGGTCGCCTTGGCCGTCTCGGAGGCACCCGTCTGCTTCTCGGATCCGGACGGGCGCGATTCCGTCGCGGTGGACCACTTGAGCTCGATCTCCAGCTCGACCTCGCCGCCGCCGATCTCGACCTCGATCTCGCTGCGCAGACCGTCGGGGATCCGCAGGGTCAGTGTGCCGGAGCCGAGTTTCAGCTCGGCGTCCTCGCCTTCCCTCAAAGCGTCCGCGAGTGCGGTGAGCTGGTCGGCGGCCTCACGACGGGACAGCGTGCGCTTCTGCTCGAACTTGAGATCCTTCATGGTCGCCCTCCGATCGGGCACGAACGACGCGACAAGGCCCATTCTCGCGCGGCACCGCGGATCGAACCTCCTCACGCCGGGGCACCGGCACCTCGCCGCGGCCCTGCCCGCTGACGTACCGCACCTCTCAGGAGGGTCCTCCGTAGCGGGCGGCTAGGGCGGCGGCGCGCTCCCGCAAGGCGTCGCGCAGCCACAGGGGGGTCAGGGCCTCCGCGTCCGGGGCGAGGTGCCACAGCGCCCACTCGGCGTGCCTCGCATCCTGGAAGGCGACCTCCATCCGCAACCGCCCGTCGGCCTCGGTCTCCTCGGCGAGGACGGCCACCGCGGTCCCCACCAGCTCCTTCCGCCGGGCCTCGGCCACCCGCAGCAGCACGGTGACCCGGTCCCCGTCGTCGCGGAACCGTGCGCTGCGTTCCCGCCAGACGCGGTCCAGGTCGACCCCGTCGGCGCGGTGGGCCGGTTCCGGTTGCTCCCGGGCGGCGAGGATGCGGGACAGGCGGTAGGTGCGGTCGGCTCCGGACCGGGTGGCCAGGAGGTATCCGCGGCCCCGCACGGTGACCAGGCCGACCGGGTCGACGGTGCGCCAGGCGGGCTCCCGGTCCACCGCCGCGTACTGGATGCGCAGCCTGTGCCCGGCGAACACCGCCCGCCGCACCTCGCCGAGCACGGCGTCGGGTACCTCCTCGGCGTCCGAACGGCGTGCGAGCAGGTCGATGTCCGGCTCGACCAGCAGGCGCCGGGCGGCGCCCGCGGCGGTCGTCCGGGAGTCCTCGGGGAGCGCGTCGACCACTTTGCGCAGCGCCGAGGCGAGCGCCGGGCCGAGGCCGAACGCCTGGGCGCCGCGACGCGATCCGGCGACCAGCAAGGCCAGTGCCTCGTCGTGGGTCAGTCCGGTGAGTTCGGTCCGGAACCCGGGCAGCAGCGCGAAGCCACCGTGCCGGCCCCGTTCGGCGTACACCGGTACGCCGGCCGCGGACAGCGCCTCGATGTCGCGCAGCACCGTGCGGGTGGACACCTCCAGTTCACGGGCCAGCGCGGTCGCGGAGAGCCGTCCGTGCTGCCGCAGCAGCAGCACCATCGATACCAGTCGGTCGGCGCGCATCCGCGAAGCCTAGCGAGATACGTGACACAGGGTGTCATGTATGGCTTGCGAGGCTGCCTGTGTCAACGTCCCTTCCGTACACAGGTGGTGGTCCTCATCGCGCACACGTTGGTCAATCCGCGGGAACTGCACGATCCGGTCCCGTTCGGCTACAGTCACACCGCCGTCGTCCCGGCGGGCAGCGAATTGGTGCTCGTGTCCGGCCAGTTCGGGTCCGGTCCGGACGGCACGGTCGTCCCGGGCGGCTTCGCCCGGCAGGTCGAGCAGGCGTTCCGCAACCTCGGTCTCGCGCTCGCCGCCCACGGGCTCGGGCTCGCCCACGTCGTCCAGCTCAGGACGTACGTGGTGAACCACGACGTCGGCAAGCTCGGGCCGATCGCCGCGGCCGTGCTCGCGGGGTGGGGTACGCGGCCCCCGACGCAGACGCTCGTCGGCGTCGCCGCTCTGGCCACGCCCGACGTGCTGTTCGAGGTCGAGGCCGTCGCCGTCCGGCACTGACACACCGCCCGCCCGCGTCGCGCCCCGGTCGCGTCGATGCGGGCGGGCGGTCCGGGGGCCCGGCGTCAGGGCACGGGCGGCATCTCGGACGGGCGGGTGTCCAGTCCCGGGCGGCGGTTCACCCATGCTCCCCGGGTGAAGTCGGGAATCCGCACGGGGCGTCCTCCGGCCGCCAGGGACTGTGCGCTGAGCGGCACGGGTGAGCACCACACGGCCGCGTCGTAGACGTCGATGTCGGGGACGAGTCCGGCCCGCATGAGCTGGACGGTGCGCCACTGCAGCACGTAGTCCATCCCGCCGTGGCCGCCGTTGTTCTCGGCGTCGTCACCGATCTTCGTCCAGAGCCAGTGGTCGAACTCCTTGCGGTAGGCGTCGAAGTCGCGCCAGGTGTGTCCGCTGTGGTCGGGCTCGACGTAGATCCGGCCGCCGGTCGCGGAGGTGCCCGCGTAGTCCTCGAAGATGCCGCGGGTGCCGGCGAGGCTGTTGATCCGGCTGTACGGGCGGGGCGAGCTGACGTCGTGCTCGGCGCGGACGGTGCGGCCCTTCGCGGTGTCGATCAGGCAGGTGACGAGGTCACCGTTGACGTAGGTCTCCTTCCAGGAGGGGTGCGACCGCGGAACGAACCGCTCGCGGTAGTCGGCGAGGCCCTTGGGTTCGGTCGCGGTGGCACGCAGTGTCGTGAGCCGGTCGCCGCGGTTGACGTCCATGGCGGCGGCGATCGGCGCGAGGCCGTGCATCGGGTAGAGCGAGGCGGTGCTGCGGGTGTGCCACCTCCGCCGCCAGGCGTCGGTGTAGTACGTGTCGGAGAAGAGCAGTTCCCGCAGGTCGTGCAGGTAGCCGCCGTGTCCGTTGGTGAGGTCGCCGAACAGGCCGTCGTGGGCCATCCTGAGCATCGCCAGTTCGTTGCGGCCGTAGGAGCAGTTCTCGGCGAGCATCAGGTGCCGCCGGGTGCGCTCGGAGGTGTCGACGAGGTCCCACAGTTCCTCGAGCCCGGTGGCGACGGGCAGTTCGACCAGGGCGTGCTTGCCCGCCCGCAGCGCGTCCCTGCCCTGGCGGTGGTGGAACTCCCAGGGCGTGGCGATGTAGACGAGGTCGATGTCCTCGCGCCGGAGCATGCGGGTGTAGGCGTCGTCCGAGCCGCCGTACTCGCCGGGGCGCGGCCGGCCCTGGGAGGCCAGCCGATCGGCGACGCGGCGGGCGCGGTCGGCCCGTACGTCGCAGACCGCGGTCACCGTGCAGCCCGGGACGGCGGACCAGCCCTCGGTCATCCCCGAGCCCCGGTTGCCGAGTCCGATGACACCGACGCGGACGGTCCGGTGCTCGCCGAACGGCACGTTGATCATGGACTTCTGGCCTGGCGCGCGGCGTGGTGAGGAGTCGGCCGGCACGTCCGGCCGGTCTCGTGCCGCGGCCGCCTGCGCCGTGCCCAGACCGGCCGCGGCAGCGCCGCCGGCCAGCGCTCCTCCGAGGAGCAAACGCCTGGTGACTTCGGGGATCTCGGGCATGGGGGTGCACGCTCCTCGGGTCCGCGGATCGGCATCACTCGGTGGGGACGACTGTGGAGGGAGTGTCATCGCCATGTCAATAGATGCTCGATGGCGAGGCGTTGCGAGCAGGAATGAGCACGCCGACGGCCGCGGAGGGACGACCGTCGAGCCGTCCCTGCCCTCCGGGGCCCCGGGAACCAAGATCGATTGTCAGTGGTGGATGAGAGGGTGGAAACACCAAGCCCGGAACGAGGGGGAGTTGTGATGTCCGGAACCCAGAATTACATCAACCACGTGGCTCTCGTGCTGGATGCCAGCTCGTCCATGTCGCATCTCAGCCGCAAAGTCGTGGACGTCGCCGACCAGCAGATCGCCTATCTCGCCCGCCGTTCGAGGGAGCTGGACCAGGAAACCCGTGTCACGGTGTACGTGTTCGCCGACAAGGTGGAGTGCGTCATCTACGACAAGGACGTACTGCGCATGCCGTCGCTGAAGCAGTTGTACCGCACCGGCGGAATGACCGCCCTGCTGGCGGCCACGCTCAAGTCGCAGCAGGAGCTGGCGCAGACGGCGCAGCTGTACGGGGACCACAGCTTCCTGACGTTCGTGCTGACGGACGGTCAGGAGAACGCCAGCCACCGCTGCCCGGACGCCCCGAGCAGGAACGCGCGTGACCTGGTCCAGGCCGTGGCCCGGATGATCGAGACCCAGCAGGACAACTGGACGCTGGCCGTCCTGGTGCCCGACCAGATGGGCAAGCGCGAGGCCATGCAGTGCGGTTTCCCCAAGGACAACATCGCCGTGTGGGACGCCACGAGCACGCAGGGGCTGGAAGAGGCCGGTCAGGTCATCCGGCAGGCCACCGAGAATTTCATGGTGGGCCGTGCGCGAGGAATTCGCGGATCCCGGGCGGTATTCTCCACGGGCGCCGACGCGGTGAATGAGAACACCATCAAGGCGGCCGGTCTGACGCCGGTCGATCCGTCGACGTACCAGCTCATTCCGGTGGCCCGGGACGCGGCGATCCGTGAATGGGTCATCGAATGCGGGCACGCCTATCGCACCGGCGGTGCTTTCTACCAGTTGAGCAAGTCGGAGAAAATCCAGGCGCAGAAGCAGATAGCGGTGCTGGAGAAGAAGACGGACCGGGTGTACACGGGGCCGGAGGCCCGGGCCCTGCTCGGCCTGCCGGACACGGAGGTCCGGGTGAAGCCCGACCACAACGACCACTTCACGATCTTCGTGCAGAGCACCAGCGTCAACCGCAAGCTGGTGCCCAACACAAGGCTGCTGCTGATGCTCTGACGTCCCACCGGGGGCCGGCAGCAGCCGGAGGGACCTCCGGAGGGCGTGCCTGCCGGCCCGTCGCCACCCCGGGCGATGCCCTCACTCCCCGGCCAGCCCCAGTTCACGCTCGCCCAGCGGGGCGAAGAAGCGCTCCACGTCGGCGTCGCCGACCTCGGCAAGGGTCCTCGGCGACCAGCTTGGCCTGCGGTCCTTGTCGACGACCTGGGCACGGATGCCCTCCACCAGATCCGGCATGGTCAGCGCGGCGCACGAGACGCGGTACTCCTGATCCAGGACGCGTTCCAGGGTGCCCAGCCGGCGAGCCCGGCGCAGGGAGGCCAGGGTGACCTTGAGGGCGGTCGGCGACTTCGACAACACGGTCTCGGCGGTCTCCTTCGCGGCGGGATCGCCGTGCGCGAGCAACCGGCGCACGATCTCCTCGACGCGGTCGGCGGCATAACAGGCGTCGATCCAGTCGCGTGAGGCCGCCAGCACGCCCTGCGGAGGCGTCCGGGCCACACCTGCGACGGCCTCGGCCGCCGGCAGGCCGGTCAGGGCGTCGAGGAGGTCCGGCAGCGAGTCCGACGGGACGTAATGGTCGGCGAGGCCGCACAACAGGGCGTCGGCGGCGCCGATCTGAGTGCCCGTCAGGGCGAGGTGGGTGCCCAGTTCGCCCGGCGCCAGGGCGAGCAGCCGGGTGCCGCCCACGTCCGGGACGAAGCCGATGCCGGTCTCCGGCATGGCCACCCGGGACCGGTCGGTGACGACGCGGACGTTCCCGTGCGCCGAGACACCGACCCCGCCGCCCATGACGATGCCGTCCATCACCGCGACGTACGGCTTGGGGTAGCGCGCGATCCGGGCGTTCAGGCGGTACTCGTCGCGCCAGAACGCCGCCGAGGCGGAGCCGTCCCCGTCACGGGCGTCGTCGTGGATGGCACGGATGTCACCGCCCGCGCACAGGCCGCGCTCCCCCGCGCCGGTGATCACGACGGTCTGCACCGCCGGGTCCCGCTCCCACGCGGTGAGGGCCTCGTCGATGCGGCGGACCATGGTGTGGGTGAGCGCGTTCAGCGCCCGCGGCCGGTTCAGTGTGATGCGTCCGGCGTGCCCGGTGGTGTGGAAGAGGACCGGTTCCTCGGCCGCGCTCATCGAACCGTCTCCCTCAAGCCGTGGACCACGTTGCCGCCCCTGTCTCCTCGATCCTGCGTGACGCGGTGGCGTAACCGCTCGCCCAGCCCCACAGGTGGCGAGGGGCTTCCGCCCACCGGGACCCTACGGTGCCCGACGCCCGGCCGGGCGGATCGGGCGGGGTGGGCGAAGGGACGCCGTACCGCCGCCGGAATAGGCGATCGAAGTCGTCGTTCCCCGCAAAAGGGGCACCCGGCCGGTCAGAGGGAAGGAGCCGACATGAGCAGTCCCGACGACGAGCTGTCCCATCCGCTGGAAGAAGTCACCGGGGAGAAGGACGTACCGCCCGAGGAGGAAGGGGCGACACCGCCCGACACGGGCGACGAGAGCGGGCCGGACGACGGCAACGCGCCCGAGGCCTCCGACGAGACAAGGGCGCCCTGAGGGCCCTGTGAGCGGGGCGGGACGCCGTGCGTTCGGGCGTCCCGCCCCCCTGTGCCGCCTCGTCGCGAGCCCGCGAGCCGGTCAGGAGCGGGGCCGCAGGGGTGGCTGGGGTGTGGGCGGTCGGCCGGCGATCTCGGTCAGCACGCGGGTGCAGACGTCGTGGAGCTTGAGGTTGGTCTGCTGGGACAGACTGCGCAGCAGGCCCAGCGCCTCTTCCTCGGCGCACTGCCGTTGCTGCATGACGACGCCGATGGCCTGGTCGATCATCCGGCGGGAGGCGAGGGCGCTCTGCAGGTCCCGGGTGAACTCCTCCGCGTCGGCCAGCCGCTGGGCCAGGGCGATGGCACCGCCCGCCTGGGCCGCGGAGAGCGCCAGGGTATGCCGGTCGTCGGCGGTAAAGGCGTCGGGGTCTCCGGCGTAGAAGTTGAGCGCGCCCGCGGTATGGCTGCGTACGGGGATCGGCACCGACAGTGCGGAGCGGACGCCCAGGGACGCGGCGAAGCGCGGGTAGGCCGCCCAGCGGTCCTCTTCCAGCATGTCGGGCACGTGGACGATCTCTCCGGTGCGCAGGGCCTGCAGGCAGGGCCCGTCGTCCTGGCCGTACTGCTTCTCGTCGAGCTTGTCCGCCACTCCCCCGGTGCTGACCACGGTCAGCGGACGGCCGCTGCGCTGCACCGTCACCCCGCAGCCGTCCGCCGCCGAGACGGCGACCGCTTCGGCGACCAGATGCTGCAAGAAGTCCCGCAGCGTGTCGGTCTCCAGCAGCCAGTCGATCATGTCCAGAGCGCGCCGCTCCTGATCCGGCCGGTTCACCGCCCGTCACCTCCCACAGCATGAACCCGTGGCCCACTTCTCCATTGTGCTGATACCCGGGCGGTGCGCGATACGCGCGGCGGATCGCTCCTCGACGGGGCGCGGGCATGCCCCGGTTCCGGCGATCGCCGGCTTCGGCGGCAGCAGGGGCGGCCGCCTAGGCCGGGGGTGTGCGCGGTGTGCAGGGCTCCGGGGAATTGTCGGGCGAGGGCGGACGGCGGTTGATCTTCGCCTTGGCCGTGCCGTCATCCGCGGGCCTGTGCGTCGGCACGCCGTTCCTGTGGGAGAGCCCGCGCCGGCGCATCGAGCGGTGCGTGATCGACCGGTCCGGCCGCGGTCTCGGCCCGGCCGTCACCGACCAGCCGACGTCGGTCGGCGCGATCTGCGGGCAGCGGCGGGTGCGGCCGCTGGAGAGCATCGGCGGACGGCCCGCGGCAGGGCTCCGGCAGCGTGCCGGCGGCCTGATGGAGGGCGGGCGTCCCGCCACCCGCGTCCGTACGGTGTGCCCGGCCAGGAGGGGCGCAAGCAGTGAGGCCCGCACAGCCGGTCCCGTGCGGGCCGGCGCATCGTGGGCCGCCGTTCCGTACCCTGACGGCATGCGCATGCGCCCCACCCTGAGCTGGACCCCCGCCGGAGACGTGCCGCCGGGCACCTCGGACCTGGGGCCGGTCGCCGACGCGCTCGGTGCCGGCGGGGTGCTGGTCCTCAGCGGAGCGGGCATCTCCACGGAGTCGGGCATCCCCGACTACCGGGGCGAGGGCGGGAGCCTGAGCCGGCACACGCCGATGACCTACCAGGACTTCACCGCCGACGCCCGGGCCCGGCGGCGGTACTGGGCGCGCAGCCATCTCGGGTGGCGCACCTTCGGCCGGGCCCGGCCCAACGCCGGGCATCGGGCGGTGGCCGCTTTCGGGCGGCACGGACTGCTGTCGGGTGTCATCACGCAGAACGTGGACGGTCTGCACCAGGCCGCCGGCAGCGAGGACGTCGTGGAACTCCACGGGGCGCTGGACCGGGTCGTGTGTCTCTCCTGCGGCGCGTTCAGTCCGCGCCGCGACCTCGCCCGGCGTCTGGAGGAGGCCAATCCGGGTTTCGCGCCCGTGGCGGCCGGGATCAACCCGGACGGTGACGCCGACCTGACGGACGAACAGGTCGGAGACTTCCGTGTGGTGCCCTGCGCGGCCTGCGGCGGCGTCCTCAAGCCCGACGTGGTGTTCTTCGGCGAGGCCGTCCCGCCGCAGCGGGTCGCACACTGCCGGGAACTGGTCCGCGCGGCCGGTTCGCTGCTCGTCCTGGGCTCCTCGCTGACGGTGATGTCCGGGCTCCGCTTCGTTCGTCAGGCGGCCCAGGAGGGGAAGCCGGTGCTGATCGTCAACCGCGACCGGACGCGGGGGGACGAGCACGCCGTCACCAGGGTCGCCCTGCCGCTCGGCGCCGCCCTGACGACGGTGGCGGACCGGCTGGGCATCGCGCTGGAGGACGAACCGGCCGCCTGAGGGGCGCACGACCACCGGCTGCCCCGATTGTGCCGGGCCCGGGGAAGCGTCCCGTGCCGATGGGCCCGGCACGCTCCCCGCCGCCGCCGGCAGTCACAGGCGGTCGCGGTGCCTGTCGCCGCTTCGCGCCAGGCGGCGGCGCAGGGCCGTCGTCAGCCTGATCGGTGCGACCCGGAGCGTCAGGACGCCTTCCGGAGGGCGCGGGAGCGGCTTGGCGTAGGAGGGGCGGCCCAGGCGGGAGGCGCGGAACCAGCGTGTGCCGCCCAGCCGGTCCGTGTGCGGGACGGGGATCGGCGTGCCGCCCGCATTCGGGCGCAGGGTCAGCGCCCACCGGCCCGGCCTCAGGCGCGCGAGCGGCAAGCGGGCGGTGAAGCCGCGCCCGTCCGGCCCGTAGGACAGGGGCGCCTCCCGCACCCGGCCCGAGTCCTCCTGGGCGCGCAGGGCGACGGGGTGGTGGGCGGCTTCTCCGGTCAGGTGTCCGCGGACGACGAGGGTGCCGGGGGCGGAGGCGTCCCAGGCGATCCCGGTCACGCGGCACGCCGGCTCGGCCGCCGTCCCGGTCCGCCGGATCTCCAGCGCGAGATGCCCGTCCGGGGTGGACCGGAGTCGCGCGGTGGCGGGTTCCGGGCGGGAGCCGGTGGCGGGTTCGCGGACCGGCGGTGTGGGTGCCGGGTCGTCCGCGTCCGCCTTGGGCTGCCGGACTCTGACGGTCCGGCTGACTCCCTGGGCGCGCAGGTCGAGCCGGAGGTCCCACGTCCCGGCGCCGAGCGGGGCGCCCGAGGCGGCGGTGCGCAGATCCACGTCGACGGTGTAGCGGTTCGTCCCGCTCCCGGCACCGTCCGTGCGGTCCTGCTCCCGGGTGTCCGTGCCCGGCCGAGGCGGGGCGGCGTCGAGGGTCACCGGCACATGGACGTCCGGGTGCCGGAAACCGCTCGGGCGCAGGGTCAGCCGGCTGCCGGGCTGCAGCGGTCCGAGCCCGTCGATGCGGGCGTGGCCCGACAGCCGCAGCACCTCGCCCTCTGCGGTCCAGGCGGCCTCGGTCAGCTCGTGGTGGACGGCGATCCGGTCCGTGGCGTCGAAGCAGGCGTCCGGGACCGCCTTGGCCGGATCGCGGAAGAAGGGGTGGGCCCAGTAGACACGGCCCTTGTCGACGACGTGTCCGCGCGCCGCGTCCCGCCGGGCGTGCCGCGCCACCGCCATGAGGTCGTCGAAGCGGTCCGCGCGCAGCAGGTGGACGATCAACCGGTCCTGCGGCGCGAGCAGTTGGAAGACGCCGTCGGTCGCGTGGTCGAGCGCCCACTGCCGGAACTGCGGGTAGTAGCGCTCCCGCGCCTGCTGTTCGCTCTCCCGCGGCAGCAAGGCCCGCAGCGGTCCGCACAGTTCCCACTCCACGTGGCGGCGCATGATCCGGTCCCGCAGCGGTCCGGGTTCCAGGTATCGGGCGACCGTCTCGAAGCACAGCCGGGTGCCGTCCATGCGGTGGACCAGATCGGCGGCCGTGAGGGTGAGGTTGTTGCCGTTCTGCCGGTTCCGCGAGTAGTAGCAGTCGTAGTCGGCGACGACGGAGATGCCGTCGGCGTTGAGGTAGGCCGCGGCGGTGAAGGGCTTGTCCTCGCAGTTGCGGTACGGCGGGAACCGCAGCCCCAGCCGCTCGATCAGCGACCGCCGGAATAGCTTCCAGCAGCCCAGGGTGCGGTACGCGTGGGAGGAGAAGACGTCGGTGCGGGGCTGGTTGTGGGAGAAGACGGCCGTCGGCACGGCGCGTCCGCCGACCGACACCATCTTCCCGAGGACCACGTCGGTGCCGTTGGCGTCGGCCATGGCGACCATGCGGCGCAGGGCGTCCGGGCCGAGGTGGTCGTCGGAGTCGAGGAAGAAGACGTAGTCGCCGGCGGCGAGTTCGAGGCCGGTGTTGCGCGGGCCGCCGGCTCCCTTGCTGTTGGGCTGGTGGACCACACGCAGCCGGGAGCAGGTACGGGCCAGGCGGTCCAGTTCCGCGCCGGTGCCGTCGGTCGACCCGTCGTCGATCGCGATGATCTCGACGTCGTCCGGGTCGAGGGTCTGCTCCATGGCGGACCTGACGCAGTGGGTGACCTCCGGCATCGCGTTGTACGCCGGGATGATCACGCTCACGCGCGGAGGGGTCGTGCGGGACATGCGGGCTCCCGGGCCGTGGGCTGCTGCGGAGGGCGGGGACGGCCGTCCCGTCCCCGACGGCGACGGGGTCGATGGCAGCCGGCTCCTCCCGCGAGCTTCCGGCGCGCCCCGCGCCCGCCGCGCCGCGTGCGGCGCGCTCCTAGGCTGTCGGGGTGCGCGAACCACCCGTTCGGGCGCGTGTCGGAGCCGCACCGGTGCGCAGGAGGGGTCGCGGAGCGGGGCGGCGGTTCGGCGGGAGCGTGCCGCGGCGCGCCGGGCCGGTCACGGCCGGCAGGCGCCGGAGCCCGTCGCGACGTCCGGGGTCGCGGAGGTGCCGGCGGGCCCGCCCGACCGGTGGTGCAGGGGGATGCGCGCCGTGATGCGCTTGCCGACCGCTTCGCGTGCGACCGACAGGCTCTCGGTGACCGCTTTGACGATCTCGAGACCGTGCTGCCCGATCCTGCCCGGGTCGGCGGCGCGGGCCGCCGGGAGTGCGGAGTCGCTGTCCCAGACGACGACGTCCACGGTGCGCTCGGTCAGGCGCAGTTCCATGAAGACGGGGCCGGGGGCGTACTTGCGGGCGTTGGTGACCAGTTCGCTCACCACGAGCTGGGTGAGGTCCCGCACCCGGTCGGAGACGGGCACGCGATGGTCGTCGACGGCCCGGTCGAGGAAGCCGACAGCGTGGTGACGGGCATCGGCGATGCAGCTGTCGTCCCCGCCCAGGGCGAAGCCGACCTGCGCCAGATGCTCGTCCGGCGCCGCACCACCGTCACCCTCGGCACGACATTCCACTGGCCTCGCCCTCACTCCCCGTTTACCTGCCCGCCAGTACCCCCACTGACGCCATACATACCTCACAGGTGATGTTCGATACAGCCGCGGGGTGCATCCGGGACGGCCCGTGGGGCAGAATCAACCTCGTTCTGACCCCAGGACGAGCCCTGAACGCATCGAGGAGATCGTGGCCCACTTCCAACCCGCGGACCGGCCGGACCGGCTGCGCGCCGAACAGCACCTGGTCGAGGGCGTCCGTGTCGTGACCCTGTGCGGCGAGATCGACCACGACGTCCAGGACGTGCTCAGCCAGGCGCTGCTGGGGGGACAGGCCGCCGTGCCGCCCCGGATAGTCGCCGACCTCAGCGGTGTGACCTTCATGGACTCCAGCGGCATCAACGTCTTCGTCGCCGCCCACCAGCAGGTGAGCGTGGCGGACGGGTGGGTTCGCATCGCGGGGGCCCAGGAGTCCGTGCTGCGCGTGCTGCAGCTGGTCGGCGTGGACACGGTCATTCCCTGCCACCCCACGACCGAGCAGGCCCTGACGGCCTGACCGCCTGACCGCTCGCCGCCTGACCGCCCGCCGTCCCGGCCGGGTTCCCGGCGCGGTGCGCGCACCCTTCGACACGTCCTCGTCGGCGCGGCGTACGTTCTCCGGCGGCCGCTCCCGACGACCGCTCCGGCCTGCGCGTCGGGGCGGTGACACGGTTGCCACGACACGTTCAACGAAGCGGTGCTCATGACGCCGATGACGCTGCCGCATCCCCGACCCGCTCCGCATGGATGGTCCGCGCCCACGACGGAGTACTGGACCTCGCCCCTCTCGCCCGGGCGGCGGTCTGCTCGTCACAGTCCGCCTGCCCCGGAAGTGGCAGGCCATAGGGCCGCAGGCCCGTCGCGCGTCCCGGTCCGCCGCGGTTCGTCGACCGGAGCGTACGCCGAAGTCCCTTAGCCCGCTCACCCGTTGCGGCGTCCCGCCGGTCGGGAGGCGCGCGTCACGCACCGGTTGATCTGTGTGCGGTATCACGCATCCCGAGCTGGCCTAAGTTGTCTGCATCACAGCGGAAATGTCCTTTTGGCCTCCATGCTCGAAGCAGGTACTGACTCCCCCGAAGTGGGGCCCCTCGGCATCTTCTTGGGCGCCGGGTCGCGGAAGTGACTCCCGACACACCTGTCGTGAAGGTCGTCCCCCGGCCGGTGCCCGACCCCACCACCCGCTCCCCGGAAGGCTCCCCGACATGGCCGCATACCTCTGTCCCCCAGCCGTCATACACGGCGAGCACACCGTGAAGACCAGCGAGATCGTCGCCGAGGTGCGCGACCGGCACCCCGACGCCGCATGGGCACCCCGGATCGACTCCATCGCGGCCAGTACGGGCATCGAGTCCCGGGGCTGGATGCTGCCGCTGGAGACCGCCGTCGCGCCCGGCAAGGGCGGTACGCTGGACGCCGTCGGCCTGGCGTCGGCTCAAAAGGCCCTGGCCGCCGAGGGGTTCGCGCAGCAGGACGTGGACCGCGCCGTCGCCGCGCTGGAGGCCCTGCCCGTCGCCCAGACGATCGAGGAGCGCACCGCGCCGGCCTGGGAGGCCGTGCAGTCCTACGGGGAGCGCGCCGCTCGCGGGGCCCTGCAGTCGGCCGGGCTGGACGTGTCCGACGTCGACTGCCTGATCACCAGCCACTCCACCACCCCGGCGCTGCCCGGTCTGGACATGTCCCTGGCCAACAGCCTGCCGCTGCGCCCGGACGCGATGCTGCTGCCCGCCACGCAGTGGGCCTGCATCGCCGGCACCCGCTCCCTGGCACTCGCGGCGGACCTCGTGGCGGCCGATCCCGACCGGGTCGTCCTGGTCGTCATCGCCGAGGCGCTCAGCACGACCTACCAGCCCGCGGACGACACCCTGGAGTCCCTGATCGTCCGGCTGCTGTTCGCCGACACCGCGGTCGCCGCGGTCGTCACGGGACGGCAGCGGTCCCAGTCGGTGCTGCGGCTGGACGCCTCGTGGCACCACACGCTGCCCGGCACCCAGGACCTGCACCGGCTGCGGACGCGGGCCGACGGCACCCACTTCGTGATGGACCGGCGCGGGCCGCGCGCGGTGCAGGAGACCGTCACCGCCATGTGGGACTGGCTGCGCAGCCGCTACCAGGACGACCCCGAGGCCTGGCACCCCGACGTCCTGCTCGCGCACCCCGGAGGGACCCGCGTGCTGGAGTACATGGAGCAGACGATGCCCGACTCGTGGCCGTCCGGGCTGCTCGACCACAGCCGGGAGAGCTACACCACGGGCAACCGCGGCGGCGCCGCCGTGTTCGACATCCTGCGCCGGGCGCACGACTCCGGGCAGCAGAAGCCTGGCAACCGCGCCGTGCTCTACGCGGCGGCGCCGGGGCTGACCGCCACCGCCCTGGAAGGCGAGTGGCTGTAGGCCGCCGCCCCACCGCCGGTACCGGCCGGTAGCGCTGACGCGTCCGCCACCTCATACCTGGTTGTGCGGGTCGGTGGAGCGGGGCGGGCGCGGCGAAGCCCTGGTTGTGCGTGCTCGCGGAGTCAGGATGGGCCCGGCGAAGCCCTGGTTGTGCGGGCTCGCGGAGTCAGGGTGGGCCCGGCAAGAGCCTGTGCGGGCCGGCGGAGTCGGGGCGGGCGGGCGCGGCGAGGGTCTGGCTGTGCGGGGCCCGCGGAAGCCGAAAGCGCTGGCCTGCGAGGACCGCGAAGCCCGAGAAGCCGCCCCTGTAAGACCCCCGGGGTCCGAGGGACGGGCCCTGCAAGGCCCCTAGGACCCGAGGGACGGGCCTGCAAGCCTCCCGGGGCCCGAGGGACCGGCTCCGTGAGGGTCAGCCGCGCGGTCTCGCGACCTCCGCCCACACCACCTTGCCGTCATCGGTCCACCGCACGCCCCACCGGGTCGTGAGCCGGTGCACGATGCCCAGGCCGCGGCCGCCGTCGTCGAGGACGTCGCTCCGCCGCAGGCGCGGCCGGCCGTTCCCGGTGTCGCCCACCTCGCACAGCAGGCCGCGGCCCGTCCTGATCAGCCGTACGGTGATGGGCCCCGTCGCGAACCGCACCGCGTTCGTGACCAGCTCGCTGACCAGCAGCAGCACGGCCCAGCGGGTGCGGTCCCCGGTGCGCCAGTGCCTCAGCAGCGCGTCGGCGTGTGCCCGGGCGCGCGCCGGGGCGTCGTCGCGGGCGGGCAGCCGCCAGGTCGCCGTGTCCCCCTTGCGGTAGCCGATCATCCGCGCGAGCAGCAGGGTGACGTCGTCCCGCTGGTGTGCGGGGGCCAGCGAGGAGGCGACGTGCCGTGCGGCCTGCTCCAGGGTGTCCCACGGGTGCACCGTGGCCACCGCGTCCGCCAGCCGGCCGATGCCGTCGTCGATCGACAGCGCCGGGTCCTCCACCAGGCCGTCGGTGTACAGGGCCAGCAGCGAACCGGAGGGCGCGGGGAACGTGTGGACGTCGAACGGCTCGCGCAGCGCGAACTCGGCGCCGAGGCCGGGGTGGGGCCGGATCGCGAGCAGCTCGGCCCGCCCGCCCGGGGACACCAGGATCGGCGGCAGGTGACCCGCACTGGACATGGTCACCTGGTGGCTGACCGGGTCGTACAGGGCGATGCAGCAGGTCGAGCCGAGGGCGCTGTAGCCGGCCGTCAGTCCGGACTCCGCGTCGTCCAGCAGGGACACGGTCTCGTCCAGGTGCTCCAGCACCTGGTCGGGTGCGAGGCCGGCGGACAGCAGCGCCCGGGCCTCCATGCTCAGCTGGCCCATGGTCGCCGCCGCCCCCAGTCCGTGCCCCACGACGTCCCCGACCACCAGCGCGGTACGGCCGTCCGGCAGCGGGAAGCTGTTCACCCAGTCGCCGCCGACGCCCGCGCTGTCGGGGGTGGCGGGCTGGTAGACGCTGGCGATCTCGATGGTGTCACCGCCGGTCCGGGGCAGCAGCCGGCGTTGCAGCGCCAGGACCTGTGTGTGCTCGCGCTGGTGCTGACGGGCCAGATCGACGTGGTGGGCCGTCCGGGCCACCAGTTCCTGCAGGTCGAACAGCTCGCTGTCGCGGAAGGGGTGGTCGGACCGCCGCCAGACCTCCGCCACGCCCAGGACGACGGGCGGTGTGCCGTCCAGGACCAGCGGGATGCACGCGACACCCGCCGAGCGGTCGCTGGGCACGAGGGCGCGGACGACGCGCGGGCTGCCGAAGACCCGCTCGACGGCCTCCCGGTCGGGTATGACGATCGTCTGCGGGTCGTCGTCCCGCATCACCGCCTGCGCCAGCAGCCGGCCGGCGTCTCCGGGCAGGTCGTTGCCGGGGGTGACGTAGCCCGCGGGCCATGCGCGGTCCGGCACGAGGGCCGCGCGACGCAGCCGGATGCGCCCCCGCGGTGTGCCGGTGACCCCCTCGCCCGTCCACACGGCGAAGTCGAGGTCGACGGCGGCCACGTCCCCCCAGGCCAGCAGGGACTGTGCGAGCGACTGCGCGGTCTCCCCGATGTCGAGCGAGGTGCCGATGGCGGTCTCGGCCGCGTAGAGGTGCAACCTCCTGGCCATGGCGATCACCGAGACCGTCAGCCCCTCCTCCGGCGGGGCGGCGGGCAGGATGCTCATGGAGACCACCACCTCCGACCCGTCGGTGCGGCGCAGCCGCTGGATCCGGGCCACATGCGCCTCGCCGGTCTCCAGCACCTGCCGCAGGCGCCGGGTGACCGTGGGTACGTCTCCGGGGGGCAGGAGGTCGACGAACGGCTTGCCCCGCGCGGCGTCCAGGCCCGCGAACACGGGGGCGTCCAGCTTGCAGCGGGTGATGATCAGATCCGCGTCCAGGTTGAGCGCGCCGAGGATCTGCTCCTGGCGGCCGTTCGCCGGGGCCTCGGCCGTCCGCTGCGCCGTGTCGGCACGGGAGTGCCGCTCCTCGGCCGAACCGGCGGCCGCTTCCTCTTCGCCGTGCGGGATGTAGCGCCCCAGCGCGCGGCTGACCAGGTCGAATGCCGAGGAGGACGGGGACGAGGACGAGGGTGTGGAGTCCATGCGGCTCTTTCGGTATGCGGACCCGTGCGAGCGGGGCCCCGAGCTCCCTGGTCGCACACCTCATTCAATAACACCGACGGCCGCTACGCCCACACCAGCGCAGCACCCGGCGAACACGGACAGTGAGGGCGGGACCCGCTCGCCGGGGGTGAGGACCCGTACCAGGAGAGCAGGGGCAGGACGCCGACCCGGCGACCGCCGGTGAACCCGGGACAGCCGGGGCCGGGTGGGCGGTGGGGGCGGGACCTGCACGTGAGCTGCCCCCTCCCGGGCATGGAGGACGCCCCGGCGGGGCAAGCGGTCCCTCTGACATGGGGAGGATGCCGTGACCATGACGGAACCGCACGTGGAACCGGACGACAGGAACGACAGGAACGACAGGAACGACGCCGACGGTGCGGGCGACGACGCACCGGAGAGGAGACGGGGCAGCAAGGGGCCCGAGACACCGCACGAGCGGGTCAACCGGCGCTGGAACGAGATCCTGCAGGAGACGCGCGTGTCCCAGACGGGCGTGCAGATCCTCTTCGGCTTTCTGCTCAGCGTGGCCTTCACCCCGCTGTTCAGGGAGTTGGAGACACTCGACCGCGCCATCTACGTGACGACCGTGGTGCTCGGCGCCGCCGCCACCGGGACGCTCATCGCCCCCGTCTCCATCCACCGCTTCCTGTCCGGCCAGCGCATGAAGGACGAGCTGGTGGAGACCGCCGGCCGCCTGATGATGTGCGGCATGGTCCTGCTCGCGCTGACCATCGGCTGCACCCTCCTGCTGATCCTGCGGTTCGTGGTGTCCGGTGTACTGGCCGAAATGCTGGTCGCGGGTGTCATGTTGTGGTTCGGCATCTGCTGGTACGCGCTGCCGCTGCATCTGCGGCGCCGTGCCGACCGGCGCGCCCGCGAGGCCGACCGCTCCTGAGGCACCTGCCCGGGCAGGCACGGCCTCCCGGGTGGTGACAAGTACACCTTCCTTTCGGCGCTCAGCCCCACTGATCTTCTCGTCCGGTCCTGGAACCGTCGTGGTGGACGAACCGGACGAGGAGGCAGGGCACATGCAGAGGAAGAACGCCTGGAGGCTGCGCAAGGCACTGGTGGTCGTGGCGGCGGCCGGATGGGCGGGCACCGCGGTGGCCGACACGGCGGTGGCGGGCCCGCCGTCGGCCTCGCCGCTCCAGAGGAGCATCGACTCGCTGGTGAGCGAGGAGAAGTACCCGGCTGTGTCGGCCTGGGTGCACAAGGACGGCCGTACCACCTCGCTGGTGGCCGGGTCCGCCCGGCTGGGCCGGCCGGTGCCCGTCCCTCACGACGGCTACGTCCGGGCCGGGAGCAACACCAAGACGTTCACCGCGGTCGTGGTCCTCCAGCTCGTCGCCGAGGGCAGGGTCCGGCTGGACGAGCCCGTCGAGACGTATCTGCCCGGGGTGGTGCGCGGCGAGGGCATCGACGGCAGGAGGATCACCGTCCGCCAGCTCCTGCAGCACACCAGCGGCCTGCCCAGCTACACCGACCACATGGACCTGGAGGAGTTCGGCGAGGTCCAGCACAGGTTCTTCCACCCCCACGACCTGCTGGCGACGGCGCTGGCCCACCCGGCGGAGTTCGCTCCCGGCACCGGCTGGAAGTACAGCAACACCAACTACCTGCTGGCCGGGCTGCTGATCGAGCGGGTCACCGAACGTCCCGTGCAGGAGCAGATAACCGAGCGCGTGATCAGGAAGGCCGGTCTGCGTCACACCTATTGGCCGCAGCCGGGCGACCAGACCCTCCGTGAACCGCACGCGCACGGATACGCCCTGGCCGATCCGCGGTCGCGCAAGGTGATCGACGTGACGGAGATGGACCCCTCCTGGGGCGGAGCCGCCGGACAGTTGATCTCGACCCCGAGCGACCTGGCCAGGTTCGCCCGCGTCCTGATCGACGGCAGGCTCCTCCCGGCCGCGCAGCTGGCGGAGATGCGCAGGACGGTCGACGCCCCGCTGATGCCGGGCTGGCGGTACGGGCTGGGGCTGTTCAGCGTGCCGCTGAGCTGCGGGGGCGTCTACTGGGGGCACGGCGGTGACATCGACGGGTACGAGACCCGCGGCGGCGCCACGGACGACGGCCGTTCCGTCGGGCTCGCGGTGACCGCGCTGCCGGGCACGTTCGGCGACGCGGAGGAAGGGGCCCGGGCCGTCATGGAGTCCGTGGACACGGCGTTCTGCGGGTGACCGGGGCGCCCGGCCCGCGTCACCGGGTCGTGGGGAGGCACGAAGGACGCCTGCCGGCCGCCGTGTCGACCGTTCCACGTGCCGTCGGAACGGGTCGGGCGGACCGGCAGGCGTCCTGTGGCCTGCCGTGCGTGCGGTCAGCGTCTGCGGGCCGTCCAGCCGCCACCCACGCCGGCCACGTGCAGAGCCAGGCACATCAGGCCCAGCAGCATCACGTTCGTCGAAGAGAACACATCGTTGGTGCCGATCTCCGCCGCGTTGATCAGGAACGAGATGAAGAACAGCACTGCCGCGACTATGCCAAGCATGGAACGAGCTCCTCTCGAAGGGGTGAAGCCCGTATGCCCGGCCAACGTCCGGCCATACACGCCTGGTTCACCGAGCAACCACGGGCGGGAGGATGGGGTCCGCCCGGCGCACCCCGACCGGCTCCACGCGGCTCACGCCGTCACGCGAGGACGGTGCGCACCCCTTGCCCGTCGAGGATCTCCAGCACGGCGGCGAACACGTCGCACATCCTGCCCTGTTGCTCAGTGCGGGGTAGTCTCCGCAGCCCGTCCTGCGCCGGAGGTTTTCTCGAGCGCGCACGTGTTCGCGAGACTCGCCGCGCTCCGGTCGGCCGGCAGGGGGACCGTGTGGGACGCGGGGGGCTGCTTCGCCGAGGTCAGCCAGTCCTCCAGGATCCTCGTCGCCGTGTGGTGGCAGGGTGCGAGCGGGCGGAGGCGGTCCGGGTACGTGTCGGCCAGCGCGTCGGCGTGGGTGCCGCCCTCGATGCGGTAGTAGCGGTGCAGGTGCCCGCGGCCCGACGCGCGCACCATGCGGGCGTAGACGTCGGAGTCCCTGCTGATCGGCAGCAGGACGTCCAGCGTGCCGTGCAGGGTGACGAGCGGCTTGCCGATGCGTCCCGTCAGCCCGATCCGGTGCACGGCCTTCCGCACCTCGGCGGGCCGCGCCGCGTAGTCGTAGTCGGCGTCACAGGCCGGCGTCCCGGTGGTGCAGAACGGCGTTCCCGCCTCGGTCGGGCCGTCGTAGCCGGGGTCCAGTTCCTCGCGGTAGAGGCGCTGCGTCAGGTCCCAGTAGACGGTGTGGTGGTACTGCCACAGGAACTCCGACCCGGCCGGGAACCCGGCGGTGTGCAGGGCTGCGCGGGCCGCGTCCGCTCCCTCGCCGCCGGTCGCGTACACCGGGTGGTTGCGCAGCGTCGCGGGCAGGAAGTCCAGCAGCGTGGGCCCGTCCGGGTGCCACAGCGTGCCCTCCCAGTCCACGCCCCCGTCGTACAGCTCGGGGTGGTTCTCCAACTGCCAGCGGACGAGGTATCCGCCGTTGGAGATGCCGGTGACCAGCGTCTGCGACGGCGGCCGGCCGTAGCGCCGGGCGACGGTCGTCCGGGCGGCCCGGGTGAGCTGGGTGAGCCGGTGGTTCCATTCGACGATGGCGTCCCCCGGTCTCCTGCCGTCCCGGTGGAAGGCCAAGCCGGTGTTGCCCTTGTCGGTGGCGGCGTAGGCGTAGCCGCGGGAGAGGACGTGGTCCGCGATGGCGCGGTCGTTGGCGTACTGCTCACGGTTCCCGGGGGTGCCCGCCACCACCAGGCCGCCGTTCCAGCGGTCGGGCAGGCGCACGACGAACTGGGCGTCGTGGTTCCAGCCGTGGTTGGTGTTGGTGGTGGAGGTGTCGGGGAAGTAGCCGTCGATCTGGAGGCCGGGCACGCCCTCGGGTACGGCCAGGTCCTTGGGTGTCAGCCCCGCCCAGTCGGCCGGGTCGGTGTGTCCGGAGGCGACTGTGCCGGCGGTGGTCAACTCATCCAGGCAGGAAGCCTGTTGACGCTCCGCTCCGGGCACGCGCACCTTCTGCGGGTGGGCGCAGTGGCGGCCGCCCGGGTCCTTCGGGCTCACGGCAGTCGCAGGGCCGGCGAGGAGGACGAGGGCCGCCACCGCGAGGGCCGCCGGGAGGCCTCGCCGCCAAGAGCCGGAACGGGGCCGGGCGGGAGGACGGGGGTGGGGTCGGGGGTGAGGACGGGGGCGGACGGAGAGCTGCATGGGTGACGCCTCCACGATCACGTGCAGCGCCTGCGGGGCGCGTACATCGCTTACCAGGACCCGCGGGAGGCTAGGGCGTCCATGTGCCCGCTACCTATGGGGTGGCAGACCATCTTCCGGCGTCTGGTCATGGTTTGGGCCCCCACCCCGTTCCAGGGACGGGGGCGGGACGGCTCTCCCTCATCGCGCCGCCTACACGACGCGTCTTTCGACAGGCCATATAGCGCCGTCACACATGTTCGCGCCGACCATGGCCCCCGGGCCCATGTCCGCACCGACCGGCGCACCTCCACCATGCAGCCAGCACGGTGGCCGATCCCCCTACGGCACCGGCCACATGAGCGCTCCCCACCAGTTCCCTCCCGCCATGCTTCCGCACTCCCCCGCTCCCCCACCAGGAGGCCACCGTCATGGGACAGCCGCCCCCTCGCCCCGCGACCCCCCTCAGCCCGCGCCGCCGCAGCCTCGGCGCACGCGTCCGCCGCTGTGTCGCCGCCGCGGCCGGTGCTCTCGCACTGACCGCCGGCCTGATCACCGTGAGCCCTGCCGCCTCCGCCGCGAGCCTCACGCAGGTCACCGGCTTCGGCACCAACCCCGGCAACCTCTCCATGTACGCCTACGCCCCGGACGCGCTGCCGGCCGGCGCGCCCCTGGTGCTCGCCCTGCACGGCTGCACGCAGAGTGCCACCGACTACTACACGCACTCCGGCTGGCCCGAGTTCGCCGACGCGTACGGCTTCGCCCTGGTCCTCCCCCAGACCGGCAGCGCCAACAACGCCAACTCCTGCTTCAACTGGTTCGAGCCGGGCGACTCGGCGCGGGGCCAGGGCGAGGCGCTGTCGATCAGGCAGATGGTGGACAAGGCCGTCGCGCTGTACGGCAGCGATCCCCGGCGGGTGTACATCACCGGCCTGTCGGCGGGCGGCGGCATGACCGCGAACATGCTCGCCGCCTACCCGGACGTCTTCGCGGGCGGCGCCGTCGACTCCGGGCTGCCCGCGCGCTGCGCGACCAGTGTGTCGGCCGCGTACACCTGCATGTACAGCCCTCCGGACAGGACCCCCGCCCAGTGGGGTGACCTGGTGCGCTCCGCCGCCCCCGCCGGCACGGCCTCCTGGCCGCGCGTGGCGATCTGGCAGGGCACCGCCGACACCACCGTCCGGCCGGCCAACGCCACCGAGCTGCGCGACCAGTGGACGAACGTCTGGGGCATCGGGCAGACACCCTCCCGTACGGAGAGCCTCGGCGCGGGCACCACGCTGACTGTCTACGACGACCCCTCGGGCCGGCCTGCCGTCCAGGTCTACTCCGTCTCCGGCATGGCGCACGGTCTGGCGGTCGACCCGGGCAGCGGCCCGCAGCAGTGCGGCAGCACGGGCGCGTACTACCTCGACACCATCTGCTCCAGCTACCACACCGCCCGCTTCTGGGGACTCGGCGAGGACCAGGGCAGCGGATCCCTGCCCGCCCCGACGGGACTGTCCGTCACGGGAACCACCGACCACACCGTCTCCCTGAAGTGGAACGCGGTCGCCGGTGCGTCCTCGTACGCCGTCCACCGGGACGGCACCCGGGTCGGCACGGCCACGTCGACCGCGTACACCGACACGGGTCTGGCCACGGGCACGGGCTACGGCTACACCGTGGCGGCCGTGGACGCCTCGGGTGCCGTCGGCCGGCCCTCCCCGGGCGTCACGGCCACGACCTCGGGGTTCACGCCGACGTGCCATACCGCCGACAACTACGCGCACACGGCCGCCGGACGCGCCTACCAGAGCGGCGGCCACACCTACGCCAAGGGCTCGGGCCAGGCGATGGGGCTGTGGAACGCGTTCGTCACCCACACCCTCGAGCAGACGGCACCCGGCCACTACATCCTGGCCGACTCGGGCTGCTCCTCCTGACCCGCGAACCGCGCCCGTCCTGCCCGGCCGACCGGGCAGGACGGGCGCGACTGTGTCCCCCACATGTCCGCTGTGTGAAATGGGCAGGTTCCGCTGGTACGGCGGCGTCCGTCGTGGTTCTCTGAGCTCATGACCATGCTCGTGACCCGCCGCCACGTGGACTTCGTGCGTGTCACCGCCATGTGTTGTCCGCCCATGGTCTGACGGTCACGTCACCTCTCCCGAAGCGGCCCGGTCACCTCCTGACCCCGTCCGCGGCGCGCCGCCGTGCCGTGCCGCGCCGCCGTCGCGGGACCTCCGCACGTCCCCTCGCTGCCCCTCTCCTGACCTGCTTGCCTGCCCTGCCCTGCCCTGCCCTCGTATCTGGGAGCACCACCATGAGCCAGCCCATCGACTCCGTCACCGCAGGACACACACCCGCCGACGACACCGCCGGGTCCGACACGTCCGCGTGGTCCTTCGAGACCCGGCAGATCCACGCAGGTGCCGTGCCCGACCCGGTCACCGGGGCCCGGGCCACGCCGATCTACCAGACGACGTCGTTCGTCTTCCGGGACACCCGGCACGCCGCGGACCTGTTCTCGCTCGCCGAGCCGGGCAACATCTACACCCGGATCCACAACCCCACCCAGGACGTGTTCGAGCAGCGCATCGCCGCCCTGGAGGGCGGAGTCGCGGCGGTGGCGCTGTCCTCGGGGCAGGCGGCGGAGACGCTGGCGATTCTCACCCTGGCCGGCGCCGGCGACCACATCGTCTCCAGCACGTCCCTGTACGGCGGCACCTACAACCTGTTCCGGCACACCCTGCCCAGGTTCGGCATCGAGGTGTCCTTCGTGGACGACCCCGACGACGCCGACGCCTGGCGCCGTGCCGTCCGGCCGAACACCAAGGCGCTGTTCGCCGAGACCCTCGGCAACCCGCGCGGCAACGTGCTGGACGTACGGGCGGTCGCCGACGTGGCGCACGAGGCGGGCGTGCCGCTGATCGTGGACAACACCGTGCCCACCCCCTATCTGCTGCGGCCCCTCGAGCACGGGGCGGACATCGTCGTGCACTCGGCGACCAAGTTCCTCGGCGGGCACGGCACCGCCATCGCGGGCGTGGTGGTCGACGGCGGCACCTTCGACTTCGGTGCGCACCCCGAGCGGTTCCCGGACTTCACCGAGCCCGACCCGAGTTACCACGGCCTGCGGTACTGGCCGGCGCTCGGCCCGGGCGCCTTCGCCGTCAAGCTGCGCGTGCAGCTGCTGCGCGACCTCGGCCCCGCGCTCTCCCCCCACTCCGCCTTCCTGCTGCTGCAGGGCGTGGAGACGCTCAGCCTGCGCCTGGAGCGCCACTCGGCCAACGCGCAGGCCCTCGCGGAGTGGCTGGAGCAGCGCGACGAGGTCGCCGCGGTGCACTACCCGGGGCTGCCGTCCAACCGCTGGTACGAGGCGGGGCGGCGCTACCTGCCGCGCGGAGCCGGGGCGGTGCTGTCCTTCGAGCTGCGTGACGGCGTGGAGGCGGGCAAGCGGTTCGTGGACGCCGTGGAGCTGTTCAGCCACCTCGCCAACATCGGTGACGTGCGCAGCCTGATCATCCATCCGGCGTCGACGACGCACAGCCAGCTCGACGAGGGGCAGTTGGCGGCCACGGGTGCCTCACCCGGCCTGGTGCGCCTGTCGGTCGGCATCGAGAACCTGGCCGATCTCAAGGCGGATCTGGAGGCGGGCTTCCGCGCGGCGAAGGGCGCGTCCTGAGCACCGTCCTCACGCCGTCCGAGGTCCCCCTCCCGCCGGCCTCCGGGGCCTGGCGGGAGGGGGACCCGCCCGGGCGCCGGCAGTGGTACCGGCGCACCGCACCGCTGCCGTTGGAGGCGGGCGGTGAACTCCCGGGCGTGCGGCTCGCGTTCGAGAGCTGGGGGCGGCTGGCACCGGACCGGTCCAACGCGGTGCTCGTCCTGCACGCCCTGACCGGTGACAGCCACGTGGCCGGCCCGGCCGGACCCGGGCACCCCACGGCCGGCTGGTGGGACGGGCTGGTGGGGCCGGGGCGGGCGCTGGACACCGACCGCTTCTTCGTCGTGGCGCCGAACGTGCTCGGGGGCTGTCAGGGCAGCACCGGACCGTCGTCCGTGTCGCCCGGCGGGCGCCGCTGGGGCGGTGCGTTCCCGTTCCTGACCCAGCGGGACCAGGTGGCGGCCGAGGCCGGTCTGGCGGACCTGCTGGGTGTCGACCGCTGGGCGCTCGTGGTCGGCGGTTCGATGGGCGGGATGCGCGCGCTGGAGTGGGCGGTGTCCCACCCGGAGCGGACCGGGGCCCTGCTGCTGCTCGCCACCACGGCCGCCGCGAGCGCGGAGCAGATCGCCTGGGCGAACATCCAGGTGCACGCCGTGCGCAGCGACCCGTACTGGCGCGGCGGCGACTACCACGACGCCGCCGCCGGGCTCGGTCCGCACACCGGGCTGGGTCTCGCCCGGCGTCTCGCGCACGTCACCTACCGCAGCGAACCGGAGCTCCAGGCCCGCTTCGGCCGCGCGCCGCAGGGCGCCGAGGACCCCTGGCGCGGTGGCCGCTACCAGGTGGAGTCCTATCTCGACCACCACGCCGACAAGCTCGTGCGCCGCTTCGACGCGGGCAGTTACGTCACGCTCGCGCAGGCGATGAACAGCCACGACGTGGGACGCGGCCGGGGCGGTGTGCGGGCCGCCCTGAGCCGGGTGACCGCACCCGCCCTGGTCGCCGGGGTCGACTCCGACCGGCTCTACCCGCTGTCCCAGCAGGCGGAGCTGGCCGCCGGGCTGCCCGGGGCGGACCGTGTGCGGGTGGTCGAATCACCGTACGGGCACGACGGGTTCCTCATCGAGGTGGAGCAGGTCGCCGCGCTCGTGGCCGAGTTGACGAGCTGATCCGCTCCGCGCCAGCGGACACGCGGACCTACGGGGTGCCGGAAGGCGCGCCGCACTCGGGTGCGGTCACCTCACCCCGCCCGCTCCGTCCGCCCCCGCGTGAAGGCGGCCCAGTCGACGATCTGCACCGCCGACCCCGCCGCCTCCCGGCCCCGGCAGTGGGCGTGGTGCCGGCGCGCGATGCCGTCCAGGTCGAGGTGCGGGCCGAAGGCCGGACGGGCCGCGAGGCGTCGCGCGTATGCCCACAGCGTGGAACGGCCGGTGATCCGGTGCACCGCGGAGGCGTCCAGATGGTGCCGGTGCACGGTGTCGAGCTGCACCAGCGTCACCCACAGGTGGACGTCGGCCAGGGTGAGTTCGGCTCCGAGCAGGTGGTCCCGGGCGGCCAGCCGCGACTCCAGCAGATCCAGGGTGTCCAGCAGCGTGGTCAGGGCCGCGTCCCGTTCCGCCGCTGCGGCCTCGGCGCGCCCGGCGCGTTGGGCGGCCGCCGTGATGCCCTGGTCGCAGAGCCGGGCCACGGCCTCGATCTCCTCCTCCGCGCCGCGCGGGACGAGGTCGGGTCCGTCGCCGCCGAAGCGCCGGGCCATGTCACGCAGGATGCCGGGGGTGTGCGTGCTGACGATCGTCCCGGTCCAGCTGTCGCTGAGCACCGGAGCGACGGCCGGTCCGGGGTGCTGGTGCGAACTGGCCTCGTACAGGGGACGCAGGGCGGTGTGCCCGCCGTCGGGTGTGTCGGGTACCGCGGGGAGCAGCGTCACCGGCAGGGCGTCCTCGAGGCCGAGGAGGCTGTGGGTGACGGCGATGCGCAGGCAGTGCGGACAGGACGGCGACAGGTGGAGCCGGTAGCGGTGCGGCGCGGCGTAGTACCCGCTGCGCGCGTCGCAGCCGATCCGGCCGCGGAAGGACGGCACGGCGGTCGGGGCTGATGCGGACATGCGTCTCCCTGGGGTGCTCGGTCACAGGCGTACGGGCACGAACGGCCCGGTGTACAGGCACGAGAGGCGGCGGCACGCGGCGGCATCGGCGCGGCCGGACGGGATCCTCGGGACGGAGGGATCAGACGGGGACGGAACCGCCGTCGCCCGGGGAACCGGCCGCGCTGCACACCCGCAGGAGATCGATGTGGCGGCGGGACGTCAGCAAGGGGGACCGCCGGAGGGCGAGGAGGGCTGCGTCGGAGCCGCGTGCCCGGCCGGCACGATCCATGATTGCCCTACCTTTTCACTAGGGTTCCCGTCATGGAGTCTCGGACCGTATGCGCCTCTCGTCAAGAGGGCCGTCCGGCCGGGGCCCTGCCGTCTCGCCCGGCGGCACGGACGCCCGGCCCCGAGCGGGGGCAGGGCCCCTTCGCCGAATCGGCAGGCCTCCCCCGGGTGCCGGCATCCGGGCAGGACGCCGGTCACCCGGTGGCCGCCAGCACGGTCGTACGGCCGCCGAGCGCGGCGGAGAACTGGTCGGTGACCTGGGCCAGGGCCTCGGCCGAGCCGGGCGCGACGGTCAGGGTGCCGTCCTCCGCGGTGGTGAGGTCCTTGTCGAGGGTGAACCAGCCCGGGACGATGTGCGTCGCACCCATGGAGCTGAGGACGGGGCGCAGGGCGTAGTCGATGGCCAGGACATGGGCGGTGGAGCCACCGGTGGCCAGCGGGAGGATCGTCTTGCCGGCCAGGGCGAACTGCGGGAGCAGGTCGAGCAGCGCCTTCAGCAGCCCGGAGTAGGCGGCCTTGTAGACGGGGGTGCCGACGACGAGCCCGTCCGCCTGCGCGACCAGGGCCGTGGCCCGGACGATGGCGGGGTGCCGGAAGTCCGCGCCGAGCAGGGCCTCGGCCGGGACGGTGCGGACGTCGAAGGGGATCACCCGGTGTCCCTGCGCGATCAGCCGCTGGTCGAGGTGGCGCAGCAGACGGGCGGTGCGGGACGTGGCGGAGGGGCTGCCGGAGACGGAGAGGATGGTGGCCATGGTCGGGGGTCCTTTCGGAAGTACCGGGTGTGCTGGGGCAGTTCGCCCATGAGGGCATGGCGGCCGCCTGTGCGGGTCGCCTACTTGCCGGTCCTGGGCAGGCCGGGCGGGTTGATCCGCGAGGTGGTGACGGCCTCGTCGGACAGGCCCCAGCGCTCGAGCACCTTGGCGTAGGTGCCGTTGTCGATGAGGTGGTCGATGGCGTCGGCGAGCGGCTCGACGAGGCCGCTGTCCTTCTTGGTGGTGGCGGCGATGAGCCCTTGGAGACCGGCGCCCGCGCCGGAGTGGGTGCCGACGACCTCGGTCGTGCCGGTGGTGGCCGCGCGGTGGGCGACGGTCGGGTTGGGCCCCAGGTAGAGGTCGATGCGGCCGGACTGAAGGGCGAGTCGGGTGTCGCTGTCGTTCTGGTAGTAGGCGATGTCCACCGGTTCGCGGCCGGCCTTCTCGTTCTCCTCGCTCCACTCGATCAGGAGCTTCTCCTGGTTGGTGCCGCTGCTGACGGCGACGGTCAGGCCCGCCACGTCCGCGGGGCCGGTCACCTTCAGGCCGCTGCCCTTCTTCGCCTCGAAGCCCAGGTTGTCCTCGCGGTAGGTGGCGAAGTCGTACTTCTCCTTGCGTTCCTCGGTGACGGTGATGTTGCTGAATGCGGCGTCGTACTTGGCGCTGTCGAGGCCGACGAAGATGTTCTCCCAGGACACGGTGGTGATGTGCGGCTTGAGGCCGAGGACGTCGGCGACGAGGTGGGCGAGGTCGGGTTCCACGCCGATGACGGTCCGGTTGTCGGTGGCGTAGAAGGTCAGCGGGGCCGCGGAGCCCGCGGCCGCCACGAGCTCCAGGGTCCCTCTCTTGCGGATGCGCTCCGGGACGCGGGCGGCGATGGCGTCGACCTCGGCGGTCGTGACGCGCTTCCGGTCGGGACTGGTGTCGATCTTCGTCGTGCCGCCGGAGGTGGCCGCGACCTCGGTCGTGCCGCCCTCGTCGGGATCGGCGCAGCCGGCGAGGACGAGGGCGGCGGCGAGGCCGAGTGCTGCGACGGCGGTCGTGCGGCGTGCGGTGGGGGCGGTGGTCACGGCGGTGCTCCTTGCGTGCGGGGACGAGGGTCGGGGACGGCATGCGGAGCGGCGCGGCTCACAGGACCTTGGAGAGGAAGGCGCGGGTGCGCGCGTGCTGCGGGGCGTCGAGGACGGCCGAGGGCGGGCCCTGCTCCACGACGACACCGCCGTCCATGAAGACGACGGTGTCGGCGACCTCGCGGGCGAAGCCGATCTCGTGGGTGACGACGATCATGGTCGTGCCGGTGCGGGCCAGGTCCTTGATGACGTCGAGGACCTCGCCGACCAGTTCCGGGTCGAGGGCCGAGGTGGGCTCGTCGAAGAGCAGCACCTTGGGTTCGAGGGCGAGCGCGCGGGCGATGGCGACGCGCTGCTGCTGGCCGCCGGACAGCTGCCTCGGGTAGGCGTCGGCCTTGTCGGCGAGCCCGACCCGGTCGAGCAGCCGACGGGCCGTCTCCTCCGCCCGGCGGCGGGGGCGGCGCAGCGCGGAGACCGGGGCCTCGATCAGGTTCTCCAGCACGTTCAGGTGGGGGAAGAGGTTGAAGTTCTGGAAGACGAACCCGATGTGGGTGCGCTGCTTCAGGACGTCCTTCTCCTTCAGTTCGTGCAGCCGGTTCCCCGAGCGGCGGTAGCCGATGAGTTCGCCGTCGATGGTGATCCAGCCGCGGCTGACCTTCTCCAGGTGGTTGATGGTGCGCAGCAGGGTGGACTTGCCGGAGCCGGACGGGCCGAGGACGACGGTGACCTCGCCGGCCCGGACCTGAAGGTCGACGCCGCGCAGCACCTCCAGCGGGCCGAAGCTCTTGTGGACGCCGTGCACGTCCACCATGACCTCGCTCATCGGCTTCCTCCCAGGGGTCCGAGGGTGTTCAGCGGTACGACGGGCTGCTCGGGCCGGGCTGCTGCCACGCGCAGGGCCCGCACCAGGCGCCGGGCGCGCTGGAGGGGGGTGGGGGGCGGGGTGCGGTCGCTGCCGCGGGCGTAGTGGCGTTCGACGTAGTACTGGGCGACCGACAGCAGGGTGGTCAGCAGCACGTACCAGGCGGTGGCGACCAGCAGCAGCGGGATGACCCGGCCGTTGCGGCCGTAGACGACCTGGACCTGGTAGAAGAGTTCGCCGATGGACATCACGTAGACGACCGAGGTGCCTTTCAGCAGGCCGATGATCTCGTTGCCGGCGGTGGGCAGGATGGCGCGCATGGCCTGGGGCAGGACGATGCGCCGGATCTGCCGGAACCGGGGGACGCCGAGCGCGGCGGCGGCCTCCAGCTGGCCGGGGTCGACGGAGATGACGCCGCCGCGGACGATCTCGGCGGCGTAGGCCGCCTGATGGAGTGTCAGGCCGATGACGGCGGCGCCGATGGTGCCGATGAGGCTGTTGCTGTCGACCGACCAGAACACCGGGCCGAAGGGGATCCCGACGCCCAACTCCCGGTACAGGGCGCTCAGGTTGAACCAGAACACCAGCTGCACGATCATCGGGATCGACCGGAAGACCCAGATGTACGTCCAGGCGACGGTCTGCAGCACCGGGCTGCGGGACAGCCGCATGAAGGCCAGGACGGTGCCCAGGAGGAAGCCCAGGACGGTGGCGTAGGCGGTCAGTTGGAGGGTGACCCAGACCGCCTCGACGATCGTCTCGGACAGGACGTAGTCGCGGAAGACGCCCCACTCCCACACGGGGTTGGTGGCCAGTCCGTGCACGAACTGGGCGACCAGCACGATCACGGCTGCGGCCGCCGCCCAGCGGCCGTAGTGGCGGGCCGGGACGACCTTGAGGGAGGCCGGCCCGTCCGGGACGGCGGGCGGGTCGGGGCGGGTGTCCGCTGCGGCCGTGCCGGAGGGCGCGGCGCCGGTGGTGGATGCCATCGTGGTGTTCCTGCTCGGCTTCTAGGGGTGCTCGGGCGGGTTGATGCGCGAGGTCTCGATCGCGGAGGCGGACGTGCCCCACTTGCGGAGGATCCGCGCGTAGGTGCCGTCCGCGATCAGCTCGTCGACGGCGGCCCGGAAGGCCTTGGTGAGGGGCGAGCCCTTCTTGAAGGCGAAGCCGACGTCGAGGCGGCGGTACTCGCCGAGGAACGTGGTCCGCGAGGCGGCGCGGGACGCCTGGTGGCGCAGGCCGTTGATGGTCGACATGACGACGTCGATGCGGCCCTGCTGGAGCGCGGTGAGCGTCGCCGCGTTCTCCGAGTAGACCTTCACGTCGTACGGCTTTTTGCCGGCCGCGGCGCACACGCCCTTGCGGGCGGTGAGCGTCGTCTCGAAGGTGGTGCCGGCGCCGGTGCCGATGGTCAGCCCGCACAGCTGGGTCAGGTCGGTCACCTTGCGGATCTCCGTGTTGCCCTTCCTCACCGCGAAGCCCTGGCCGTCGTTGATGTACGTGACGAAGTCGATGGTCTTCAGGCGCTCGGTGGTGACGCCGAAGTTGCCCGTGCCGACGTCGTACTTGCCGCTGCCGAGGGCGGGCAGGATCGTCTCGAAGGAGGCGTCCTGGCGGTGCAGCCGCAGTCCGAGGACCTTGGCGACCGCGTCGGCGAGGTCGATGTCCTGCCCTGCCGGGGCCTTGTCCGGGCCGTTCGGGTAGTACGCGCCCGGCGGGAGGCCGACCGAGCTGCCGACCCGCAGGGTGCCCGACCGGCGGACGTCGGCCGGCAGCAGCGCGGCGACGGAGGCCACCTCGCGTACGGCGGCGACCGGGTCACCGGCGGGCGCGGGTGAGGTCTGCGCGCCGGCCGCGGCGGTGTTGCCGGAGCCGCAGGCGGTCAGCCCCAGCAGCGGCAGGAGCGCGAGGGCCGTGGCGCTGCGCAGGCGGCCTCGGGTGCCGGGGAGCTTCACAGGTCCGTGGCCTTTCCGGTGGGCGGGACGGGAGGGAGGTGCTTCTCGAAGGGCAGCGGGCCGATGGTCTCCGGGTCGGCCGCGGTGTCGAACAGGGGTGTGTAGCCCGTGGCGAGGTACAGGGCGCGGGCCTCGGGCTGGCGGGGCCCGGTGGTCAGGAAGATCCGCCGGTAGCCCCGTGCGCCCGCCTCGTGTTCCAGTTCGCCGAGCACCCGGCGGGCGAGTCCGCGCCGGCGGTGCGCGGAGTGCGTCCAGATCCGTTTCAGCTCGGCCGTGGTGGCGTCGTGGCGGCGGAAGGCACCGCCGGCCACGGGAGCGCCGTGCTCCAGCAGCAGCAGGAGCAGGCCGCCGTGCGGCGGGGTGAACTCCTCGTCGGGGTAGCGGGCGATCTCGGCGTGCGCGTCCTTGCCGTACCGCGTCGCGTACTCGTGACCCAGTTCGCGCAGCAGGGGTCTCACCCGCGGGTCGGAGACGGGGACGTGAACGACGGCCGGCTGCGCCGCCCGGGGCGGCACGGGGGCTGCCGAGGTCATGCGCCCACCACCGCCCCGGCCCGGTCCTCGCGCGCGGCCCGCTCGGCGTCGCGCCTGGCGACCTCCTCACGGACGAGGGGGATCACGTACCGGCCGAAGTCGATGGCGTCGTCCAGCAGGTCGTAGCCGCGCGCGGAGAGGATGTCGACCCCGAGGTCGTAGTAGTCGAGCAGCGCCTGTGCCACGGTCTCGGGGGTGCCGACCAGGGCGTTGGAGTTGCCGGCGCCGCCGGTCGCCGCGGCGGTCGGGGTCCACAGGGCGCGGTCGTAGCGCTCGCCTTGCTCCGCGATGGCGATCAGCCGCTGCGAACCGGTGTTCTGCGGGGCGCCGACGCGCCGGCGCCGTGCGGGCCCGGCCGCGCCCTGCTCCCGGATGGCACCGAGCGTGCGGTGGGCCTTCTCCCAGGCCAGTTCCTCGGTCGGGGCGATGATGGGCCGGAACGCCACCTGGATGCGCGGGACGTCGGTACGTCCGGCCGCCTTCGCTGCGGCCTTCACGTGCTCGATCTGCTCGGCGGTTCGCGCCAGGGGCTCGCCCCACAGGCAGTAGATGTCGGCCTCGGCGCCGCCGGCGGCGAGGGCGGCGGGCGAGGAGCCGCCGAAGGACACGCCCGGGCGGGGCTGTTGGGCCGGGAAGACGTCACTGACGAAGTCGTGGAAGCGGTAGTGCTCGCCCTCGTGGTCGAAGGGCTCGTGCGTGGTCCAGATCTTCTTGACGATCCGGATGTACTCGCGGGTGCGGGCGTAGCGCTCGTCCTTGGTGAGGGTGTCGCCCTCGCGGCCCTGTTCGTGGTCGTTGCCGCCGGTGATGAAGTGCACGGTCAGCCGGCCCTCGCTGATCTGGTCGAGGGTGGCGAAGGTCTTCGCGGCGAACGTCGGGTACGACACGTTGGGCCGGTGCGCGAGCAGGATCTGCAACCGGTCCAGGCGGCTCGCGATGTACGCGGCGGCCGGCGCCGGATCGGGCGAACCGGACCCGTAGGCGAACAGCACGCGGTCCCAGCCGTGCTCCTCGTGGGCCCGGGCGAGGCGGAGGGTGTAGTCCTTGTCGAAGGCCGCGCCGGAGCGCGGGGTGGTTTCGGAGCCGTCGTTGGTGGCGGCGATGCCGAGGAACTCCACGGGCATGGGAAGGGGCCTTTCGGGAGTGACCGCACGCGGGCAGGGCGAACCGCCCTGCGTGCAGCGGGAGATGACCGGCCGGTCGAGGGCCGGTGCGTTCACGAGGTGACGACGCCGTGCGTCAGGAGGAACGGGTGCGGCAGCGCGCGCGAAGAGGAGGACCGGCTCGCGACGGGATCACCGAGGGGACGGGGTCACCGAAGGAGGGAAGGGCCGGCCGGAGGGTCCGCTGCCGAGTCAGGCGCAACACGCCGCGGACCACACCCGACCGAAGTCGATGTGGTCGCGCGAGACCAAGCGCTGCTGGGCGTCCATGCGCCTAATTGAGCAGGACATCAAGCGTCGCGTCAAGAAGCGACCGGATGCCGGACCCCCGCGTCCGTGCCTCCCGTCGGGCGTTGTTGACACATCCGTGCCGTGGACCCATACGATCGACGGCGGACGGCTCCGCCTCGCGTGAGCCCGCTTCCGCTGCCGCGTTGAGGGACGCGGCGACCGTGACGACGCAGCTTCCCGGCCCCCCTTCGTCTCCGCGCGGCGCTCGTGCGCTGCGCGCGGCGACGGGCGCCCCGGGCGGTCGCCCTCGCCTGAATCCCTCTCCCGGAGAGCCTCCCCATGGTCACGTCTTCCGACGTCACGTCCGTCCCCGTCACGAAACGTCCGCTCCGCACGGAGGAGGCCGGTTCCGGCCCGCCGCGGATCGTGCCGCGCCGGCGCCTCGGCCGCTGGGCGGCGGCTGTCGCCGCGCTGGCCGTGTGCGCGATGGCGCTCCACTCCGTCGTCCGCAACCCGGCCTTCCAATGGGGCGTCGTGGGGCGGTACTTCACCACGGCAGCCGTGCTCGACGGACTGCTGCTGACCCTGTGGCTGACCGCGATCGTGATGGTGCTGGGGTTCGTGCTCGGCACCGTCCTGGCGGTGATGCGGCTGTCCGGCAATCCGGTGCTGCGCACCCTGAGCTGGGGCTACGTGTGGGTCTTCCGGTCCACTCCCCTGCTGGTCCAGCTGCTGTTCTGGTTCAACATCGGCGCCCTGTACCCGACGCTCGGCCTCGGTGTCCCCTTCGGCCCGGAGTTCGTCACCGTCAGAACCGTCGACCTGCTCGGTCCGACCCTCACCGCGGTCGTCGGCCTGACCCTCCACGAGAGCGCCTACGCCGCCGAGGTGGTGCGCGGCGGCATCCTGTCCGTCGACCCCGGCCAGACGGAGGCCGCGCAGGCCCTCGGTCTCGGCAGGCGCCGCACACTGGGGCGCATCGTCGTCCCCCAAGCCATGCGCTCCATCGTCCCGACCGCCGGGAACATGCTGATCGGCACGCTGAAGGGCACCAGCATCGTCAGCGTGCTGGCGGTGCACGACCTGCTGTACTCCACGCAGTTGATCTACCACCAGACGTACGAGGTCATCCCGCTGCTGCTGGTCGCCACCCTCTGGTACGTCGCGGTCACCAGCGTGCTGGGGGCCGGCCAGTACTACGTCGAACGGCACTACGCACGCGGCGACTCCCGCGCTCTGCCGCCGACTCCGCTGCAACGGCTGCGGGCGCGCGCGGCGTCCGCCCGCGTGCGGCTGGGCACGGTGACGGCCTCCGAGGCCCGCCCCGCAATCGGCGGTGACCGGTGACGGGCGCCGCACCGGGGGGCGGCGTCGGCGGCGCCTCGCCGGCCGTCCTGGTCGTCGTGGGCGCGGGCCCGCGTGCCACCGGGCTGCTCGAGCGCATCGCAGCGAACGCGCCCGAACTATGGCCTGAGGGAAGCCAGTTGCACATCCACCTGGTGGACCCGTATCCGCCCGGGCCCGGGCGGGTCTGGCGGCACGACCAGTCCCCGCTGCTGCGGATGAACTCCATGGCGGAGGACGTCACCATGTTCACCGACGAGTCCTCCACGATCGAGGGCCCGGTGCGCCCCGGCCCCTCATTGGCCGAATGGGCCGCCGGGCTCTCGGGCCGGGGCCCCCGTCACGCACCGGACTTCGTCCCCGCCGACCCCGGGGTCCTGGCCGAGCTGCGCTCGCTGAGCGGAACCGACTTCCCCACGCGCCGCGCTCAAAGCGCTTACCTGGACTGGGTGTTCCGGCACGCGGTGGCCCAACTGCCCGCCTCGGTCACCCTCGAGGTGCACCGCACCACCGCGACCGCCGTCACCGGCCACCCGGACGGCCGGCAGTGCGTGCACCTCGCCGGGCGGCCCACCCCGCTCGCGGCCGACCTGGTGGTCCTCACCCAGGGACACCTGGGCTCCGCCCCGCCGGCCGAGCACCGCCCGCTCGCCGCGTTCGCCCGCCGCCACGGGCGCTTCCACCTGCCGCCGGAGTTCTCGGCCGACGCGGACCTCTCGGGACTGCGCCCCGGCGAACACGTCGTCGTGCGGGGCCTCGGACTGGCCTTCATCGATCTGCTGGTGCTGCTCACCGAGGGGCGCGGCGGTACGTACCGCACCGGCGGCGACGGCACGCTCACCTACGTTCCGTCGGGCCGTGAGCCCGTCCTGCACGTCGGGTCGCGGCGCGGCGTGCCGTACCACTCCAAGACCCGCTACCGGCTCCGCGGCCCGCGCCCCGCCCTGCCAAGGTACTTCGGCCCCGAGGCGGTGGACCTGCTGCTCACCCGGCCCGGCCCGCTGGACCTGCGCCGTGACGTGTGGCCGCTGATGGCCAAGGAGATCGGGTTCGGCCACTACCACGAGCTGTTCCACGCCCACCCGGGCCGCACCGCCCTCCCCTGGCGCGAGTTCGCCGCCGCCTACGACGGCCTCGAGTGGTACGCCGAGGAGATGACCGCCCTCGTCGCCGCGGCCGTGCCCGACCCGGCGGACCGGCTGGACTTCGAGGCTCTCGACCGCCCCTTGGACGGCCGTACGTTCGCCACGTCCGAGGCCTTCCAGGACTTCCTGCGCGACCACATCGCCGAGGACGTGGCGCGCCGGGAGGACGGGGAGTTCAGCGCCGATCTCGGAGCGTTCCTCGCCCTGCTGTCGGTGTACGGCGCGCTGCCGCGGCTGCTCGCCTCGGGGCGGCTC
Source organism: Streptomyces sp. NPDC017943 (assembly GCF_044328425.1). Classification (NCBI taxonomy): domain Bacteria; kingdom Bacillati; phylum Actinomycetota; class Actinomycetes; order Kitasatosporales; family Streptomycetaceae; genus Streptomyces; species Streptomyces sp. NPDC017943. Next base: position 336,660 of record NZ_JBIRHH010000002.1, read on the forward strand.
ACGGCCCGTTCGGTCGCGGACCACCTCGACGGCTGGTGGCACGGGTTCTTCAGCTTCCTCGCCTCCGGGCCGCCCGGGGACCGGCTGCGGCAACTGCACGCGCTGTCCCGGGCGGGTGTCGTCCGGTTCGTGGGGGCCGGCATGCGCGTCGGCACCGACGAGGCCACGGGCACGTTCACCGCCACCAGCCCCACCGTCCCCGGCCGGACCGTCCGCGCGACGGCGCTGATCGAGGCGTATCTGCCCGCCCCTTCGCTGGCCCGCACCGAGGACCCCCTGCTGCGTGACCTGTACCGCCGGGGCTCCCTCAGCGAAGAGGTCGTCAGGGACGCCACCCGGACGCACCGTTCCGGCCTGCTGAGCGTCTCCCCCGGCGACGCCCATGTCCTGGACCCGGCCCTGGGCGGACCGCACCCGCGCCGGCTCGCGCTCGGCGCCCCCACGAACAGCCGGGCGGTCGCCGCCTTCGCCCGGCCCCGTACCGACGCTCCCGCCTTCCGCCAGAACGACTCGGTGGCCCGTCGGCTGCTGCGCACCCTGAGCGATCCGGCCGTGAGTCATTCCCCACGTTTCCTATCGAGTTACTAGGAAAGCCTTGACGGTGTCCATGGAGGATGCACAGGATGGTGTACATGTCCCGTACACAGCAGCGACTCGTTCGCCGTCGGCATGTCGACTTCGGTCACGTCGTCAGCGCCGCCTGCTGTTGCGCCTGAGGCACCCGGCCGACCGCCGCAGGTGCCACTCCGGCTCACCTCACCTTCATCTTTCCCGCCGCCGGACGCGCCCGTACCCGGGCCCCGGCGGCCCGCAGACATCGAGGGACATCCCATGACCACGGCACTCCCGGCCCGGACCACCCCTCCGGCAGCCCCGCCCGTCGAGACCCGCCGCCTCCACCTGGTGGGCGACGCGGGGGTCGACGGCACGACCGGCCCCGGCGCCTCGCGCCTCGTGAGCTACCTCGTACTGGTCCCGGAGGGCACGGACATCGGGGACCTGTTCGCCAAGGACGGCCCGCGGCCCGAGATCCGGCCCGTGGAGGCGGTGGTCCCGGCCGCCGCCCCGCGCTTCGGCGACGGCGCCGTCCAGGTCGACCCGGCCCGCCGGGTCGCCGAGGTGGACGGCCGTCAACTCGACCTGACCTACCTGGAGTTCGCGCTGCTGGCCCATCTCGTCCGGCATCCGCACCAGGTGCACACGCGCGAGCGCCTGGTCGCCGCCGTCTGGGGCTACGACCACGTGGGCGACGGACGGACCGTGGACGTCCACGTCGCCCGGCTGCGCCGCAAGCTCGGCGCGGCACACCGGCACACGATCGCCACGGTGCGGCGCGTGGGCTACAAGTACGTGCCCGAGCGGCACAACCCCGGCGCCGCACCCCGCCACCGACCTTGAGGAGAGCCCGCCATGGGCGTTGCCATCGCACCGGCCGACCCCGCCCCGACACCCGAGCGGACCGGGCCCGGCCGTGCGCACTGGCTGCGCGTGGCCCGGGAGGTGGCGGACGACCTGGCCACGGACGCCGTGGCCAGGGAGCAGGCGGGCAAGGACCCGTTGGCGGAGGTGGCCGCACTCCGTGAGGCCGGGTTGCTGACCCTTCTCGCGCCGGTGGAGTTCGGGGGCGGCGGCGCGGACTGGGCGACGGCCTGCGCCGTCATACGGGAGATCGCCGCCGCCGACGGAGCGATCGGCCAACTCCTCGGCTGTCACTACTTCCTGTCCTGGAGCACCCGCTTCTTCTCCCCTCCCGGTCTCGCCGCACGCGTCCACCTGCGCTCGGCGGCCGAACAGTGGTGCTGGGGCGGGGGCCTGGCCCGCCAGGGCGCCCCGGCACTCCTCACCGGCAAGCCCGGCCGCCAGGTGCTCGACGGCCGGCAGAGCTACGCCACCGGCGTCCTGGTCGCCGACCGGCTCGCGGTCCGGGCCGTCCGCGCCGGCACGGACGAGCCCGTGGCCGTCCTGGTCGACCCCGCCGGCCCGGGCGTGCGGGTGGACGGCGACACCGGCGGCTTCGGCCAGCGGCTCGCGGCCGGCGGGAGCGTGGAGTTCGACGCCGTGCCGGTCACCGGCGACGACGTGCTCGGCCCGCTGCCCGCGGACGAGGAGTCCCTGTCCCCCGCGGCCGCCCTGGCCTCGCCGGCCGGGCGCCTCGTCTCGGTCGGGCTCCTGCTCGGCATGACGGAAGGCGTCCTGGCGGAGGTGCGCGAGTACAGCAGGACGGGCCACACGCCGTGGCCCCCCGCCTCCCAGGTCCCCACACCCGCCGATCCCCAAGTGCTCGGTGTGTACGGGGAGCTGACCGTCCTCACCCGCTCCGCGGCCGCACTCGCCGACCAGGCGCTGGACGCGGTACGGGAGGGGCTCTCGGCCGGGGACGACCTCGGTTTCGAGCAGTGCGCGGAGATCTCCGTCCTCGTCGCCGTGGCCGAGGCCGCCGCGTCCCGGGCGGCGCACGAGTCCACCGCCCGCGCCCTCGACGTGCTCGGCCCCCGGGCCGCCTCCGCACGGCTGGGTCTCGACCGCTTCTGGCGCAACGCCCGCACGCACACCCTGCACGAGCCGGCCGCCCACCGCTTCCGCGAGGTCGGGGACTACTTCCTCAACGGCGCCCACCCGGCCTTCTCCCTGCCGGTGTGACCCTCAGGCAGGACGAAGACCGGCAGCAGACCGGGGCAATCCACGCACTTCACCCTTGGATCTCACTCATCGAGACAAGCCTGCCCGCCATGCGGACACCCTCTTGGGGCGGACGCCGTCTTCTGCCACGATCCCTAGCAGCCAGGTAGGAAAACTAGGGAACTGCGAGGTGTGGCCGTGCGCTTGCTCCACTCCACCGCCCTCGCGCTGCTCCTCCTGACCTCCCGTCGCCACATCGACCTCGCGCGCACGTCGAGTGCCATGTGTCGGCCCGCCTGACGCCTCGCCGTACCCGGCACGTCCCGGCCGCAGGCCCGAGCACACCCCGCTGACCGCTCAGGCGGCCGGGTCACCCTGTGCCGGAGCGTCGCGTTCGCCCGGAGTGTCGCGACCACCCGTCGCGACCACCCGCCCCCACCGCTCGCTCAGCGGCTCACGCACGGCTGTCCCGTGCCGTGCGCCGGCGAGCGCTCCCCGACGTACGGCCCCCGGCGCGCCCCACACCATCGCCCGCTTTCCGATCCCTCATCTCCGAGAGGACACCTCCGTGTCTGCCGCAAGACCCTTCACCAGCCTGCGCACCCTCGCCGCCCTGGCGGCGCTTCCCCTCCTGCTGACCGCTTGCGGCTACGGCTCCGAGTCCACGGACGACGGCAAGAAGAGCGAGGTCGCGGCCGGCGCCGAGAAGCTCTCCGTCGACCAGGTGAAGATCGGCTACTTCCCCAACCTCACGCACGCCACGGCGCTCGTGGGCGTCCAGGAGGGACTGATCCAGAAGGAGCTCGGCGGCACCACCATCAAGGCGTCCACCTTCAACGCCGGGCCGTCCGAGATCGAGGCGCTGAACGCCGGTGCCATCGACATCGGCTGGATCGGCCCCTCCCCGGCGATCAACGGCTACACCAAGTCCGGCGGCAAGAACCTGCGCATCATCGGCGGTTCCGCCTCCGGGGGCGTGAAGCTGGTCGTCAACCCGAAGAAGATCAAGTCCCTGAAGGACGTCAAGGGCAAGAAGATCGCCACACCGCAGCTGGGCAACACCCAGGACGTCGCGTTCCTCAACTGGATCGCCGAGCAGGGGTGGAAGGTCGACGCCGAGAGCGGAGCGGGTGACGTCTCCGTCGTGCGCACCGACAACAAGATCACGCCGGACGCCTACAAGTCCGGTTCCATCGACGGCGCGTGGGTGCCGGAGCCGACCGCGTCCAAGCTGGTCGCCGACGGCGGCAAGGTCCTCCTCGACGAGTCGACCCTGTGGCCGGACAAGAAGTTCGTGATCACGAACATCATCGTGTCGCAGAAGTTCCTCCGGGAGCACCCGGACGTCGTCGAGGCGGTGCTGCGCGGCTCGGTGCGGACCAACGAGTGGATCAACGCCAACCCCGGCAAGGCGAAGGAGTCCGCCAACGAGGCGCTGAAGGAGCTGTCGGGCAAGGCGCTGCCCGCCGACGTCCTCGACCCGGCGTGGAAGTCGGTCACCTTCCTCGACGACCCGCTGGCCTCCACGCTCAACACGGAGGCGCAGCACGCGGTCACGGCCGGTCTGCTGGAGAAGCCCGACCTGAAGGGCATCTACGACCTGAGGCTCCTCAACAAGGTGCTGAAGGCGGACGGCAAGCCGGGGGTCGACGACGCCGGACTCGGCGCGAAGTAGCCCACGGCACGCGGGCGGGAATGCGGAGCCGGTGCCGGTGGTTGACACCCCTGTCTGACATGCCTGAGTCAACCGAAGGCACGTTTGTCGGGCGGAAAGGAGTCCTCATGGCACGCAGCAGCGCGCGGCCCGTCGTGAAGCTGAAGTCGACGGCCGGCACCGGCGTCACCTACGTGACCCGCAAGAACCGCCTCAACGACCCCGACCGTCTGGTCCTGCGCAAGTACGACCCGGTCGCCGGGGCCCACGTCCCGTTCCGCGAGGAGCGCTGACCGCCTGCCTCCCGCCGCCCGGCGGCGGGAGGCCCCCCGACGAAAGGACAGCCATGAGGACCGCGATCCACCCCGTATCCCGTCCCGTCGTCTTCCGTGATCGGGCAGCCGGTTTCGCCCTGCTGACCCGCTCCACCCTCGACTCGCAGCGCACGGTCGAGTGGGAGGACGGCATCACCTATCCGGTGGTCGACGTCGAGATCTCCTCGGCGAGCCACCCCTTCTACACCGGCACCTCGCGCGTCGTGGACACCGCGGGACGTGTGGAGCGCTTCGAGCGGCGCTACGGCCGCGACGGCGCCCGCCGCTGACCGGACACCCGACCCGGAAGGGGACGACATGAAGGTACGCAAGTCGCTGCGCGCGCTCAAAGCCAGACCCGGCGCCCAGGTGGTGCGCCGCAAGGGCGTGACGTACGTGATCAACAAGAAGGATCCGCGCTTCAAGGCCCGCCAGGGCTGACGGACCCTCCACACCGTGGCCGGCCCGGCCCCCGCGTGCACCGCGGGGGCCGGGCCGTTCGCACAACGGGCGCCGGTCCGGTTCAGGCGCCGCCGGCGGGAGCGTCCAGCGGCCGCGCCCGGGCGATGAGCAGGGCCACGTCGTCGTGGTCGGCGGGCTGGCGCAGCCGCTGCAGGAGCCGGTCGGAGGTCTCCTCGGCGGAGCCGTGGGGCGGGGACAGCAGGTCCAGGAGGTCGCCCAGCCGCCGGTCGATGGGGTCGTCGCGCGTCTCCACCAGCCCGTCGGTGTACAGGACGAGCTGATCGCCGGGCCCCATGGCGACGGTCGTGGTCTCGAACGGGACACCGCCCACCCCCAGCGGGGTGCCCGTGGGCAGGTCGAGCAGTTCGGGCGGCGCGCCGTCCCGGACCAGGACCGGCGGCAGGTGGCCGGCGCCGGCCACCTGGAGCCGGCGCAGATGCGGGTCGTACACCGCGTACACGCAGGTCGCGATGTAGGGGTCGAGGCCCTGGGTGATCCGGTCGAGGTGGCTCAGGATCCGGGAGGGGTCGAGGTCGAGCGCGGCGAGGGTGGAGGTGGCGGTCCGCAGCCGGCCCATGGTCGTGGCGGCCGGGATGCCGCTGCCCATGACGTCGCCCACCGCGAGGGCGGTCCGGTCCCCGCTGAGCGGGATGATGTCGTACCAGTCGCCGCCGACCTCGCTGAAGGCCTGTGCGGGGCGGTAGCGGGCGGCGATCTCCAGGCCGGGGCGGCGGGGCGAGGGCTGCGGCAGCAGGCTGCGCTGGAGGGTCTCGGCGGCGCGGCGGATGTGCTGGTGCAGGACGGCGTTGTCGATGCTCAGCGCGGCGGACGCCGCGAGTTCGCCGGCGAGGGTGAGGTCGTTCTCGTCGAAGGGCACCGGGTTGCGCGCGCGGGCCAGGCCCATGACCCCGATGATCTGGCCGCGGGCGATGAGCGGGACCGCCATGTCGGTGTGGACCCCGGCCTGCGCGAGCAGGTCGGCCGCGGCGGCGTCGGCGGCGACCCGGCCGAGCTCGCCGCTGTCCAGGTGCTTGATCAGCAGCGGCTGGCGGGTGCGCAGGCAGTGGGCCGCCGGGTGGTCGGCGTGGTAGGTGGTGAGCTGGCCCGGCGCGATGATCGCCTCGGAGGCGTCGGTCGGGTAGGCGGTCTTCACGGCGAGGGCGCGGAACAGCGGCGGCTTCTCACCGACGTCCGGGCGGCCGGTCCGCAGCACCGAGTCCAGCACGTCCACCGCGATCATGTCGGCCAGGTCGGGCACGAGCACGTCCGCCAGTTCCTGCGCGGTGCGCTCCACCTCCAGGGTGGTACCGATGCGCGACGAGGCGTCGGCCATCATCCGCAGGCGCTGCCGGGCCCGCTCGGCCTCCCTGGCCGTCTCGTACCGGTCGGTCACGTCGATGACGACGTTGGCGATGCCCAGGACGTTGCCGCCGTTGTCCTGGAGGCGGTAGATCGACACGGCCCAGGCGTGGTCGTGGTCGGGGTCGGCCCGGGTGCGGCCCACCACCTGCCGGTCCACCACGGACCGGCCGGTCTCCAGCACGTCCAGCATCTGGTTCTCGGCGGCTTCGAAGGGCTCGCCGGGCAGGATCTCGCGGAAGCTGCGCCCGACGTGGCCCGCCTCGGAGACGCCGTGCATCGACGCCAGGGCCGGGTTGACGGCCAGGTACCGCAGCTCGGTGTCCAGGACGGACAGCCCGACCGGCGCCTGGGTGACCAGCAGGCTGGAGAGGGCCACCTTGCGCTCCACCTGCCGCAGCAGGGCCCGGTCGGTGGCCAGCCCCAGGGCGTAGTGGTCGCCGACGTTGTCCGTCAGCCGCATGTTCCGGAACTCCACCATGAGGCTGCTGCCGTCCTTGTGCCGGGCGGGAAAGGATCCCGCCCAGCCCCGGCCGGTCACCATCACCTCGGCGAACAGCCTGACGGCCGCCTCGCGGTGCTCGGGGCGCAGGAGCAGCTGGGCCGCGTACTGTCCGACCGCCTCCTCACGGGAGTAGCCGAACAGCTCCTCGGCCTGCGGGCTCCACATGTCGATCCGGCCGTCGGCCTCGGCGAGCACCGCGGCGACGCCCAGCAGGTCCAGCAGCCCGCTCGGGCCGGACGCGGCCCCGTCGGGATGCTCCGAAGGCTCCGCGTGCTGATCCCCTCGGCTCATCGCATTCGCCCCTTCCGCCTGTCGGCCTCGCCGCGTCCCGGTGGGCGGGCCCGCCGCTTCCCCGCTGTTCGGCGACCCGTTCACCTTGCGGCACACGGCTGAGGACGGCCAGAGGACGCGCCGGGGCGACGCCGCACGGCGATCGTTCCGGCGGCCCGGTCGCCCGGCCGTGGAACGACATGGTGCTCACCTCGCCGGATCGTCCTTCTTCTCCACCCTTCCACACACCGGCCGTCCGCGGCGGGCGGCGGCGTCGGGAGCGGGCACCGGGACCCGTGCCCCGCCCTCGGTCTCCTGAGGCCTCCTTTGTCGCATATGGTCGAGAGGTGACCGCTCTGGACGGCGAGCTCCCCGACGGCTCGTCCTTGGAGGAAACGCTCAGCGCCACGGTCCGGCGCACCGGCGCTTCCGCCGGAGGCGTGTACCTGCTGTCGCCCTCCGAACCGGTCCTGCGGCTGAGCCTGGTGTGCGGGGTCCCGGTGATGGCCGTGGCGCCCTGGTGGCGGGTGGCCCTGTCGGCCGCGGGGCCGTTGTCCGAAGCGGTACGGGACGACCGCCTGGTGTGGGTGGGACGGCAGGAGGACCTGGCCAGGCTGTACCCGAACGCCGCGGCGGGGCTGCCGTACCGGTTCGCCCTGGCCTTCGCCCCGCTCGACGGCGTCCGGCACTGGGGAGCCCTCGCCCTGGTCTGGTCCACGAGCCACCCGCCGTCCCTGACCCGCCGCGAGCGCGGGCACATCCTGTCCAGCGCGCAGCGCGTCACCCAGGCGCTGGAGGAGTCGCCCACTCCGTCGATCGTCCCCGACCAGCCCCGCGCGGTGCCGCTGCACCCGCCGGAGCCGGACAGGGCCCAGGCCGGTCTGGCGGCCGCCGACCTGGTGCAGCGGCTGCCCCTGGGCACCCTGGGCCTCGATCTCGAGGGGCGTATCACGTACGTCAACGATGCCGCCGCCCGCCTCCTCGGCCTGCGTCCCGAGCGCCTCCTGGGCACCCTGCCGTGGCAGGCCGTGCCCTGGCTCGACACCCCCGTGCACGAGGACAACTACCGCACGGCGGTCTTCAGCCGTGAGCCCGTCGCCTACACCGCCCTGCGCCCGCCCGACACCTGGCTCGACATCCAGCTGTACCCGAACAGCAGCGGCATCAGCGCACTGCTGCAACCGCACCGCGAGAACCGCCCCGTGGACAGCGCGCCGCCTCCCGTGGCGCGGGGGCCCGCACCGCCCGAGGGCGCCGGCACGGGCCGGGTGCACCAGCTGATCCATCTGGCGGCGGCCCTCAGCCAGACCGTCACCGTGGCCGACGTGATCCACGTCGTGGGCGACCAGATCGTGCCGGCCTTCAACGCGCAGAGCATGGTCGTCTCCGCGGCGGACGCCGGCCGGCTGAGGATCATCGGGCACCGGGGGTACGACCCCCGCACGATCGCCCGTCTCGACGGCCTGCCCCTGGACACCGACCTCACGCCCGCCGGCCACGTCCTGCAGAGCGGCGTCCCCGCCTTCTTCCCCGACCGCGGCGAGATGACCCGGGCCCATCCCCGGGCGACCGTGGTCAGCGGGAAGCAGGCCTGGGCCTTCCTGCCCCTGGTCGTCTCCGACCGCCGCGTCGGCTGCTGCGTGATGTCCTACGACCGGCCGCGGACGTTCAGCGCCGGGGAACGCGCCGTGCTGGTCTCCCTGGGCGGGCTGATCGCCCAGGCGATGGACCGGGCCCGCCTGTACGACGCCAAGCACGACCTCGCCCATGGGCTGCAGAAGACGCTGCTGCCGGTGACCCTGCCGCCCGTGCCGCAGCTCGGCGTGGCGGCCCGCTACCTCCCCGCCGCGCACGGCATGGACGTCGGCGGCGACTTCTACGACCTCATCCGTCTCGGCGACACGTCGGCGGCGGCCGTGATCGGTGACGTGCAGGGCCACAGCATCAACGCCGCCGCCCTGATGGGCCAGGTGCGCACCGCCGTGCACGCCACTGCCGGGGCGCGGCCCGACGAGGTCCTCATGCGCACGGACCGGGTTCTGCTCGACCTGGAGACCGACCTGTTCGTGTCCTGTCTGTATCTCCACGTCGACCTCGCCGAACGCCGGCTGCACCTGGCCAGCGCGGGGCATCCCCCGCCGCTGCTGCGGACGTCCGAGCCGGAGCCCCGCACCAGGGTGCTGGACGTGGAGCCCGGGCCGCTGCTGGGGATCGGCACGGGCGTCGAGGCCACCTACCCGGTCACGACGACGACCCTGCCGGCGGGCCCCTCTCTCCTGGCCCTGTACACCGACGGCCTGGTGGAGGCACCGGGCGCCGACATCACCGAGTCCATCGCGACGGTCGCCGAGTACCTCACCACGGCCGGCGAACGGCCCCTGGAGGAGCTGGCCGACGACCTGATCCGCCACGCCCTTCCGGCACACGCCCACCTGGACGACATCGCCCTGCTCCTGCTGCGCCTGCGGTGACCCGCGGGCCTCACGGGCCCGTCGTCAGCCCCCGACCGGGGACTCGGCGGTGCAACCCCCCGAGGTCACCAGGCCCTCGGCGCTCTGCTCCTCGATCACCTCACCCTTGTAGATGATCTTGCAGGTCACCTCGGCGCCCTCGGGGTCCAGGGCGACGGGCATCACGGCGGCGGGCATGATGCCGCGCAGGGTGACGGTCTTCTTCCAGGGCAGTTCCGGCTTCGACACCGACTCGATCTTCGGGTCCATGGCCTTGCCGCCGCCCCCGTGGAACTCGATCGAGTCGACGTTCTTGCCGGTCACCTCGTAGGTGACCTGGTACGTCTCGTTCACGGCCTTGTCGACTTGGTCGACCGCCTCGGAGCAGGCGGTCAGGCCGAGCGCGAGGCCGGCCACGGCGACGGAGCACACGGCGGCGCGGTAGGAGCGGTTCATGAGGATCCCCCCGGATCGTGGAACGGTGCTGCGCAGCCAATCGCAAAGGGAAAGTAAAGTCAAACGGGTTGAGGAGCTGCTACAGGTCGAACTCCACGTGCTCGACGTCCGTGAAGCGGACCTCCTCCAGTTGGCCCGCGCGGCGGCCGCTGTCCTGGAAGTAGACCTCCCTGAGGCCCTCGGCGGTGATCTCGCGCAGGCGCCGGTCGGGCGCGCCCTGCTCCTGGGCCTCGAAGAGCCGGGCCGCGTACTGCGGCGGCAGTGCCACGGTCAGGTGCCGCATCCGGTCCTCGTCGGTGGTGCCGATGGGCGCGGTGTAGCCGATCCGGGCCCGGGTGTCGACGACGATGCCGTCGGTCGTCGCCGCTCTGCGCCGCGCCCTGGCGCGGACCTGCGGCTGCCACCGCCTGTTCACCTCGCGCTCCAGCCGCGCCGCGAGGTCCGGCCGCGGCTTCTTGATCTGGTTCCTCACGTACCGCTCGACCGTGCGCTGGGAGACGCTCAGCAGCCGGGCCACCTGCCGGGTGCCCTTGAGCTGCCGGACGAGGTAACGCATCTGCGCGGGCGCGGTCTTGGGCGCCGGGCGGGTGAACGCCCGGCGCACCGCGGCGTCCAGCCCGTCCGCGAACGTGCTCATCGGCTGCTACTCCCCGCTGTCGGCGTCGGTGACCGTGCCGTCCTTGATGTACCGGGCGAGGTTGAGCTCCGGCGCGCCGAACCGTTCGCGAACCTCCTCGCCCCACAGCACGGTCTGGGTGCCCTCGTGCTTCACCAGCCCGGGATTCACGCCGAGCCTGAACCCCCCGGGCAGGGGCTTGCCGTCGCGGTAGGGCAGGAAGTCCAGCGGACCGGTCCCCTCGGCGGCGTACACGACGCAGTCGGACAGGACGGCCACCGGGTACTGCCCGGTGAACGCCGCGTGCTTCACGATCTTGCGGTGGAGGTTGATCCGCGTACGGGAGATGACGGCCGCGCGGATGTCCGGTCGCCAGGTGGGGCGGGACAGCGCGCGCCATGGTCTGCCGGGCCGCCAGCCCTCGCCCCGGGGCCGCTCGCGGAGTTTGCCGAGGCCGCCCTTGACCGTCGCCTTGACGGCGTCGGCGACGATCGCCGCCTGCGGGTCCCGGGCGCGGTGTCCGTCCATCGCCGCGAGGAAGGCGGCCGGCTCCATGTCGGTGTGCACCCCGAGGTCGGCCATGGTGGCCAGGTAGGCGTCCCGCAGCCGGTCGTACCAGGCGTCCAGGTAGCGGCCGTTGTCGAAGCGGACGTACGCCTCGAGCGGGCGCACCTCGTAGCCGAGTTCCACGGCGTAGGCGACGGTGGGTGTGGCGTACCAGGCCGGGCCCTCGGGGCGCTCGCCCTTCGGGGTGAACGGGCTGGGCAGCAGTGCGGCGTCGAGGTCGGCCCACCGGTCCTTGCCGATCCGCACCCGGGACAGGTCGACGTGCGACAGGTCGACCAGCCACGAGCCCGGCAGCTTCGCGTCGAACTGCGGTGCCTCCAGGTGTGTCGGCCCGCCGAGCCCCACGACGAGGCCGTTGGCCCCGGCGGCGAAGGCCATGTTCACGTCGATGCCGACCAGGTGCCGCAGCGAGCACTCGTCGTCGGTCATCGGCCGCGCCCAGTCGTACGCCTCCTCGAACAGCTTCTCGTGGGGCCCCCGGATGTGGAAGCGGGGCAGGTCGGCCAGGAGGGGGTGCCCGTCGGGGGCCTCGCACGGGGCGCAGTCGACCGGTTCCCTGCCCAGGCTGCCGGGGTTGTGCTCGGAGTGCCGCCTGCCGTCGGCGTCCGGCTCGGAGGCGCGGGTCGGCGGGTGCAGCGCGGTCATCAGCTCCAGCCCGGTGACGGCCGTGGAGCCGCGCGGTGTCATCACCCGGGACGCGTACAGGCCGAGGACGCGGGCCAGTTCGGCCGGCGGGAGCTGGGCGGCGTCCCCCCAGTGGCGCGGGTCGAGCGCCCGCCACGACGGGATGCAGAGCTGGACGCAGGCACGCTCCGCACCGGTGGCGGGGCGGTGGATCCGCGCCCACGGCCCGAACCCGCGCTTGGTCAGCTTCCAGTCGGCGCGCGTCAGTTGGCCGACGACCTTGTGGTCCTCCGGGAGCCGGCCGGTCCGCCGCTCCTCCTCGGTCAGGGCGACGGGCAGGCCGTAGCGCTCCAGCGCGGCCTCGGTCAGCACGAGCAGCGGGTCCCCGTCGTTGCCCGCGCCGACCAGCCTCGGCTGGCCCAGGCGCGCCTCTTCGAGCGTCCACGCGACCAGGGCGGGGACGCTCCTGGCGGGGACGTCGAGGATCTGGCCGCCGGGGCAGTACGCCACGGTCCGCCCGTCGGCGTCCACGTCGACCACGGCGAGGGGGCCGTTCTCGAAGCGGGGGTCGCCGGCGCGCGCGGCGGCGGTGTGGGCCGGCTTCCGCGGGGCCCGGACGGAGGGCGCAGGTGCCTTACCGGGCGCACGCCCCGCCTGCGCGGCCGCCCGGCCCGCGGCGGCGGGCTCGGCACCGGCAGCCGGGGCCGTGGGGGTGGGAGCCTGCACAGCCGGAGCAGCGGGGGTGGGAGCCTGCGGAGCCGGGGCGGGGGCCGCCGCCCCGGCAGGGGCGGGGGCCGCCATGGGTGGGGCAGCGGGCGGGGGCGCGGCCGGCGCGGCCGGGTACAGGTCGGCCAGCTGCTTCAGCAGGCGCGCGTACGCCTCGCGCTCCGGGCCGCGGGGCTCGGTCGGCTTCTTCACCGACTCCCAGGCGGAGACGGTCGCCCGGCGCACCTTGAGCGCGGCGGCCACCTGGTCCAGCGTCAGCCCGTGCGCCTGGCGCAGCCGCTTGCGCTCCTGCGCGGGCGGCAGCGGCGAGCGGGACGCGACCAGCGCGTCGACGGCGTCGAACAGCTCCGACATGCAGCACCTCCACCTGCGATGTTAGCCCCGTTTCCGTACCGACCGCGTACGCCCCGCGTACGGGCGCCGTACGAGTCGGGCGGGACGCCCGGACCATCGCAGCCGGACCACTCGTCGGCAGGACCGCCCCGGCGCCCATGTCTGGCGGGGCGGGTGCCGGGTAGTCGGTTGGGGCGACAAGCCCGTGTGGTCGGAAGAGAGGTGGTCGGGGCCGTGGCGGTGAAGGCGATGGGGTGGGCGCACTCGTTTCCCATGTCGGAGGGAGTGCGCGCCGGGCGGGAATGGACACGCGGGCGCCTCGCGGCCCTGCCCTGGGCGGACGAGGAGCCGGACACGGTGGACGCGGTGGTGCTGGCCGTGTCGGAGCTGATCACCAACGCGCACGTCCACGCGCACAGCGACGCGCACCTGGTGCTCACCTGGGACGGCGACTGCCTGCACGTGAGCGTCCACGACGAGGACCCGACGCTGCCGCGCCCGCGTGACGCCCAGCCGGGTGAGGTCTCCGGGCGCGGTGTGGCGATCGTGCAGACGCTCGCCGACGAGTGGGGCATGAGGTGTCAGCGGCACGGCAAGACGGTGATGGCGTGCTTCCGTCCCGCGGACCCGGAGGGCGGCGAGGGTGCTGCCCGGGGACACGGCGGCGGCAGCGTCTGACGTCCGCTCACCCGGTGGGCCCGCCCCAGGAGGAGAAATGTCGTGTACCTGGCACGAGGATCGAGTGACGACCCGTACGTCTGGCTCTGGGTCCTGGGCGCGCTCGCGCTCTACGCGGTGATCAGCTACGGGCTGGCGTACCGGGCCCGGGCCCGGCGCGGTTCCTCGCACCCGGCCAAGGACGCCGTGCACGACCTGAAGGACCGGGAGGATCCCCAGCCGCCCGAGTACCGTCTCGCCAGCCGCGCGATCATGTTCTGCGGTGCCGGGCTGACCGCTCTGGCCGCCTACCTGACCAGCGGCGCGCTGCGGGTGGTGACCGTCGGCCTCACCGCCCTGGTCGCGGTGACCGTGTGGGCGTGGTTCGACCACCGCACCCGGTCCCGGGCCGCCGTCCAGCGGGGCTGAGGACCGGACGCCGATCATGACGAGGCCGGGCCCCCTCCGCGGCGGAGGGGGCCCGGCCTCGTCATGGCGTGCGGGCGTGCGGACCTCAGGGCGTGGTCCGCGGATGGTTGCCCGGACCGTCCATGCCCGGGGACAGCGGGGTGGGTGACAGCTTCGTGTCCTCCTCCCCCGGCTCCAGCAGGGTGTCGGCTGCTCCGACGATGAGCGGATCGGGGGTGCCGACGGCATCCCGGTCCTTGTTGGCGTAGTCGACGCGCGAGAGCAGGCTGCGCATGGTCTCCAGCCGGGCGCGCCGCTTGTCGTTGCTCTTGACGACGGTCCAGGGGGCGTGGGCGGTGTCCGTGGCGCGGAACATGTCGACCTTGGCCTCGGTGTAGTCGTCCCACAGGTCCAGCGAGGCCAGGTCCGTGGGCGAGAGCTTCCACTGACGCACCGGATCGACCTGGCGGATCGCGAAGCGGGTGCGCTGCTCGGAGCGGGACACCGAGAACCAGAACTTCATCAGCAGGACGCCGTCCTCGACGAGCATCCGCTCGAAGGCCGGGCACTGGGCGAGGAAGAGTTCGTACTCGTCCTTGGAGCAGAAGCCCATCACCCGCTCGACGCCCGCCCGGTTGTACCAGGAACGGTCGAAGAAGACGATCTCGCCGGCCGTCGGCAACTGCGCGATGTAGCGCTGGAAGTACCACTGGCCCATCTCGCGTTCGGTGGGCTTGTCCAGGGCGACCACGCGGGCGCCGCGCGGGTTCAGCCGCTCGGTGAACCGCTGGATCGTGCCGCCCTTGCCCGCCGCGTCGCGTCCCTCGCACACCACCACCAGGCGGGCTCCGGTGTCCTTCACCCACCGCTGGAGCTTGAGGAGTTCGATCTGCAGGACGCGCTTGGTCCGCTCGTACTCCTTCCGGCCGATCTTGCGGTCGTAGGGGTAGTTCTCGCGCCACGTCCGGATGGGCCGTCCGTCGGAGTCCAGCACGATCGGCTGTTCCTGCCGGCTGTCGTCGACGGTCAGCCCTTCCAGCAACTTGTCAGCGTCTCGGGCGTGTTCGGCGTTCATCGTCCGGTTCCCCGTTCGGTCCGTTCCGTCATGCGGTCAGAACGGCATGCGGCCGCGGGAGCGGCGGCCCGCCGCACCGCTGCGGCTCACCGCTCGCGAGCTGGAGTGGAACGGCTTGCTGAACAGCCGGCCCAGCACGCCGGGCGCCTTGCCGCCGGCCCGGGCACCCGCGCCCAGCGTCCGTTGCGTGCCGCGCTCCGGGTGCCGGGACAGCCGGGGGACGAGAAAGGCCAGGACGGCCAGCACCACACACACGCCGATGACTGCGGCGATCACCATGATCGAGCTCCCTCCACTGGGTGACGCACACACGGGTGCCCCCGCCCGCCTCACCCATGTGGAGCAACCGGAAAGCGCCGCACGAGCCTCGCCGCACGAGCTTCGCGGAGGGCCGCGGCGGCACGGCCGCGGCCGGTGGCCGCCGTCGGATACGGCGGCCACCGCCGTCGGATGCGGCGGCCGCCGGCCACGGTCCTTCCGTCCGGGGTCAGGAGGTTCGGGAGGCGAGGTACTCCTTCACGCCCGGTGCGGTGTGCGCGTCCTCGACGTTCACCGCCGCCCCGACGGCCTTGGCGTCCGGCTTGTGGATGTAGGCCTCGGTGCTCGCGGGCCGCGCCTTGTCCGAGAAGTTCTGCGCGGTGCCCAGACCGACGTCGACGCTGGACTGCGAGCGGTGTGCCTCGACCACGGCCTCGCGGGTGAGGCTGCCGCCGTCGCAGGCCTTCTTCAGGTCGTTGCCCATCAGGCGGGCGGCGTTGTAGCCGGAGAGCACACCCGAGTCGAGGAGGGCGCCGGGGTACTTCTTCTTGTACGCCGCGACCATCTTGCGCACCCCGGGCAGCTCGGAGCTGACGGCCGGGGCGGCGCTCACCACGTTGAGCAGCGCGGCGAGGGCCGGAGCGGCCGGGGTCTTCATGAGCTGCGGGGCGTAGCCGGGCGCACTGGTGACGACCGGCACCTTCAGGCCGCGGGAGGCGGCCACTCCGACGAGGGAGGCCGTCTGGGCGGGGCCGGCGCTGATCAGGACGGCCTTCACCCCCTCCTTGCGCAGGGCGGACACCTGGGCGGACAGATCGGTGTCGGTCGCCTTGATCTTCTGACCGGCGACCTTCAGACCGGCCCTCTTCGCGGCCCACCGCGAGCCCTCCAGGGCGTTCGCGCCGTAGTCGCCCTCGAAGTAGACGTGGCCGATGGTGTCGCCCTTCGCCAGGCCCTTGCTGCGGGTGAGGAAGTCGACCGCCGCGATCATGTCGATGTCGTAGGTGGTGCCCAGGACCTGCACGGCGTCGCGGTCGAGCAGGGAGGCGGCCCAGGCCTGCGGGAAGGTCAGCACCTTGTCCCGTTCGACGTCGTCGAGCAGCGCCGCCATCACGGGCGACCCGATGACCTGCGGCAGCGCCACGACGTCCGAGGAGAGGTCGGCGTAGGCGGTGACCGCCTTCTGGACGTCGTAGCCGTGGTCCTTGACGACGATCTCGACGCGCCGGCCGCAGATGCCGCCGTCGGCGTTGACCTCGTCCGCCCACATCTGCTGGGCCTGGACGATGCTTTTGCCGAGGGTCGCGTACGGACCGGTGAGGTCGGTCAGGGCGCCGAGTCTGATGACCTTGTCGGTCACGCCCGGCCCGGCCTCGACGCCGTCGGCGCCGGCGCCCGGGTTCTTGGCGGAGTCGGCCTTGGAGCTGCATCCGGTGGCGGTGAGCAGCAGGACGGCCAGGGCGCCGGCCAGGAGCGCGGTCGGACGTGCGCGGTGCGTGTGGTGCGTGGACTTCACGGGGTGGGCTCCTTGGCTCGTGCGGACGACGCGGGTGAGGGTCGGGGCGTGGGGGCGGACGAGGGCGCCGGGGCGGCGCCCCGGCGGGGCAGGCGGGCGCGCAGGCGCCGGACCAGGCCGTGCAGGCCGTCGGGGGCGAAGAGCAGGATCAGGACGATCGCCGCTCCGTAGAGGTAGCGGGCGGCCTCGGTGGGGCCGACCGTGCCGTCGGTGCTGCCCGGGGCGGCCACCAGGGGCAGTTGGTCGGCGTAGCGGGTCATGAGCAGCGGCAGCGCGGTGACGAAGACGGCACCGGCGGTGGCGCCGGCGACCGACCCCAGCCCGCCGATGACGATCATGGCCAGGTAGTCGACCGACAGCACCAGTCCGAAGTAGTCGGGGACGACCCGGCGGAAGGCGAGGGCGAGCATCACCCCGGCCAGGCCCGCGTACATCGAGGAGACGACGAAGGCCGCCGAGCGGTAGCGGGAGACGTCCACGCCCATCACCGCGGCCGCCGTCTCGCTGTCCCGCAGGGCCACCAGGGCCCGTCCGGGGCGGCCGCGGAGCAGTCCTCGGGCGGTGAACCAGGTGAGGGCGAACAGGGCCAGACCGAGGTACCACAGCCGCTCCTCCGCCCCGAACGGCACGCCCAGCACCGTGAGTTCGGAGTCCGCGGAGAAGGAGAAGCCGCCCACTTCGAGCGGCGGCACCGAACGGCCGTTGAACCCGCCGGTGACCGAGTCCGCGGTGAGCAGGACGTGGTGGCCGAGGAAGACCAGGGCCAGGGTGGCGACGCCGAGGTAGACACCCCGCACCCGGCCGGCGACGGGGCTGAAGAGCCCGCCCGCCGTCCCGGCGAGCAGGACCGCGAGGACGGCCGCGAGGGCGGTCGGCAGCCCGGGGCCGGGTTCGCCGGCCAGCCACACGTAGCCGTAGGCGCCGACGGCGAGGAAGAAGGCGTGGCCGAGGGAGAGCTGGCCCGCCGTGCCGGACAGCAGGCCGAGGCCCACCGCGCCGACGGCGGCCGCCATGGAGAACAGCCCGATGCGCAGCCAGAACGCGTCGAGGTAGAAGGGCAGGGCGGACAGGACGACGACGACCGCGAGGGTCCGGCCGAGGCGTGCGCCGCGGTTCCCGGGGAGCCGATCAGACACGGACCGCCGCCTTTCCGCCGAACAGGCCGGTGGGCCGCACCAGCAGGACGAGGACCATCACGGCGTAGGGGGCGACGTCGCCGAAGCCCTCGCCCAGGACGTGCAGATCCGACTGGTAGCCGGCGACGAGCGCCTCGGTCATGCCGATCAGCAGGCTGCCCGCGAGGGCGCCGGGCGGCGAGGCCATTCCGCCGAGGATCGCCGCCGGGAACGCCTTGAGGGCGATCTGCCCGGTCGTGCGTTCCAGGCCGGGGGCCGGGAACGCGGCGAGGAAGACCGCCGCGAGGGCGGCCAGCGCCCCGGCCAGGCACCAGGCCAGCATGCGGATGCGCACCAGCCGAACGCCCATCAGGGCGGCCGCCTCCACGTCCTCCGCCGAGGCCCGCAGCGACAACCCCCAGGAGGTGAAGCGGAAGAGGGCGAAGACACCGGCGATGACGGCGGCCGAGACCACGATCGCGGCGATGCGGCTGTCGGCGACGGTCACCGGGCCCAGCCCGCTCACCGCGTCGCCCCAGGGGTCGCCGAGCGAGAGCAGGTCGCCCCCGATGCGCCGGGACAGGTCGGTGAGGATGAGGATGTCGACGCCGATGGTGACGATGGTCTGCACATGGGCGGCGTGCGGGTCGGCACCGCCGCCCGCCTGGAGCAGGAAGCGGTCCATGGCACCGGCGACGGCGGCCGTGACCAGGACGGACACGGCCAGTGCCCCGGCGAAGCCGAGGTCGTCGTGGAGCACGGCGGTGAGGTAGCCGCCGAGCAGGAGCAGAGAGCCGTGGGCGAAGTTCATGACGCCGGAGGCCTTGAAGATGATGACGAAGCCGAGGGCGACGAGGGCGTAGACGGAGCCCAGCGCGAGGCCGTTGAAGACGTTGTCCAGCAGGGTGGTCATGCGGCGTCCTCCTGTTCGGCGCCCGTGCCGAGGTAGGCGCGCAGCACCTCGGGGTCGCGGCGGACCTCGTCCGGGGTGCCGTGGGCGATGACGCGCCCGAAGTCGAGGACGGTGACCTCGTCGGCGAGCCGCATCACCAGCCCCATGTCGTGCTCCACCAGCAGGACGGACAGGCCGAGTTCGGCCCGTACGGCGTGCACGACCTCCACCGTGCGGGCGCGTTCGGCGGCGTTCATGCCGGCGACCGGCTCGTCCAGCAGCAGGACGCGGGGCTCCAGGCACAGCGCGCGGGCGAACTCCACGCGCTTGCGGTCGCCGTAGGAGAGGAGGGCGACAGGGCTGTGGAAGTGGGCGGCCAGACCGGTGAGTTCGGCGATCTCACGGGCCCGGTCGAGATGGGCGCGCTGCTCGCGCCGGGCGTACGGCAGGCGCAGGGCGCTGGCCGCGAATCCGGCCCGGGACAGGGCGTGGCGGCCGAGCATCAGGTTGTCGGCGACGGTGCCCTGGGTGGTGACGATGTTCTGGAAGGTGCGGGCGACTTCGAGGGCGGCGATGCGGTGCGGGGCGAGCCGGGTCAGGTCCGCGTCGCCCAGGCGCACGGTTCCGGACGCCGGGCGGCACAGACCCGACAGCACGTTGAAGCACGTGGACTTGCCGGCCCCGTTGGGTCCGATGAGGGCGTGGACGGTGCCGGGGGCGACGGTGAAGGACACCGAGTCCAGGGCGGTGAGCCCGGCGAACCGTACGGTCACGTCCGTGACGGCCAGTTCGGGCGGTGCGGTGGTGCGGACGGTCACGCGGCTCCCTGCCCCTCGGTGGTTCCGGCGGTCCGCGCGGTCCCGCCGTTCGCAGCGCCGTCGGCGCCGACGGTGGTGCCGGGGGTGCCGGGGGTCTCGCCGAGGTAGAGCCGACGCACCGCGTCCGTGCGGGCCAGTTCGTCCGCGAGCCCGGAGAGCCGGACCTCGCCCACCTCCAGGACGTGCGCGGTGTCGGCCAGGGACAGGGCCATGCCCGCGTTCTGCTCGACGAGCAGCACGGCGGTGCCCTGGGCGTTGATCTCGCGGATGACGTCGGCGATGCGGTGGACCATCTGCGGGGCGAGGCCCAGGGACGGTTCGTCGAGCAGCAGCAGGCGTGGCGCGGCCATGAGGGCGCGGCCGATGGCGAGCATCTGCTGCTCGCCGCCGGACAGCAGCCCGGCGGCCTGGCGGGTGCGTTCGGCCAGACGCGGGAAGAGCGTGAAGACCCGTTCCCGGGCCTCGGCGACCTGGTCCGGGCGGCGCCGGCCGAGGCCGAGACCGCCGCTGCGCAGGTTCTCGTCGACGGTGAGTCCGGCGAAGACGCGCCGCCCCTCGGGCACTTGGACGACCCCGGCACGCACGGCGGCGACCGGGTCGCGCCCGTCGAGTGCGGTGCTGCCGTAGCGGATGCGTCCGGCGGTGATCGCGCCGCGGTGCAGGCGCAGAGTGCCCGACACCGCCCGCAGGAGGGTCGTCTTGCCCGCGCCGTTGGCGCCGAGCAGGGTGACGACCGTGCCGTGCGGGACGGTCAGGGAGACGGAACGAAGGGCGGACACGGCACGGCCGTAGGTCACGTCGACGCCCTCGATGTGCAGGGCGGGTTCTTCGTCCGGTGGTGCTTCGGGCATCACGGCTCCTCGGGTCCGTGCCGTCGGGCACGGGTGCTTCGGGGGAAGGGCAGCCCACGACAGCACGGGCGCGGATGCGCGGTACAGGCGTCCGGGCCGTGATGCTGCGCGGTCCCAACCCGGCCGGACGGAGACTGTGCGGCTGCCCAGGGACCCAGGGGGTGCGCCGCCTGCCGCGCGCGGGAAGCGGCCCCGGTCAGCCGTGCCGCAGGCGGCGGGCGGTGAGGGCGAGGCCGATCTCCACCACGTCGTGCGGGCGGGCCAGGGAGCGGCCGATCAGTTGCTCGCAGCGGCGCAGCCGGTTCAGGACGGTGTTGCGGTGGCAGTAGAGGCGTTCACCGGCGCGCTGGGCCGAGCCCTCGCAGGCGAACCAGGCGACGAGGGTGTCCAGCAGGACGTCCCGGTCGGCCGGTTCCAGCCGCAGCAGCGGGCCGAGCACCTGTTCGGTGAGGGTGGCGCCGAGTTCGGGGCAGGAGCCGACCAGGGCCTCGGGGAGATGCTCGGCGAGGCGGACGGTGCCGCCCTCGGGCGGGCAGATGCTCAAGGCCAGATCGGCCGTGCGCCGGGCGTCTCCGACGGCGGCGAGCCCCGTCACGGCGTCGCCGATGCCGACCCGGCGCCCGGGTGCGCCCTCGGCGGGCAGGCCGAGTGCGGCCAGCGGGTCGAGCGGGTCCCGCGGGTCCTGGCCGGGGGCGCCTTCCCCGAGCAGGACGATGCCGTAGTCGGCCTCGACCCCCGTGTGCCAGTACGTGCCGTCACCGTGTGCGGGGGCCGCGGCCCGGACGCCGGTGAGGTCCTGCGGCCGGCCGCACGCGACGGCGACGACGAGGTAGCGGCCGTGCTCCGGCAGGCCCAGCCCCTCGGCCGTCTCCGGCAGGTCGGCGATCCGGCTGGTGCCCTCCAGCAGGGCCGCCGCCAGCAGGCGCGCCCGGTTCTCCCGCCGCCAGGCCAGCTGCCGTTCGGCCTGCCGGTAGGCGTCGGCGACGAGCGTGCAGTGCTCGTCGACGAAGTTCCACACGTCGGTGGCGACGTGGACCAGGAGCCGGATGTCCTCCGGTTCAGCCCGGGCGGTCTCCTCGACCAGTCGCTGCCACACCAGTGACCCGCCCAGCCGGAAGGCGTGCAGCAGCGCGTCCAGCGGCAGCCCCTGCTCGGCCCGGGCGACCCCGATCCGCCAGGTGCAGCGGTGGGCCGCCTCCCGGCTGCCGCGCGGGTCGAGCAGCGAGGTGACACTGTGCCGCAGCGAGCGGTAGGCCTCCTGCCAGGTGCCGGTGTGATCGTTCTCCAGGGCGGTCCGGTACGCCGGTTCCTGCTCGCGCAGGACCGCCAGCAGCCGGTCGGTCAGCTCCGGCAGATCGTCGAGCAGGACACGGGCCGCGCGGTGCAGGACGCGCAGCGCGTCGGCGTCGATCAGCGACCGGACCCTCCGGGTCCGCGGCTGCGGCACGGGCATAGGCCCGGTCCGCAACGTCGTGCGTGTGCGTGTGCGTGCGGCAGGATGCATCGCGGTCCTCCCCCAACTCCGGCCTCCGGCGACTCCGTACGCCACCGGTCCGACGACTCCGGCGGGCGCGTCGCCGGGACGGCCGTCGTCACCCAGTACTCCTGCTCCGAAGAATGGCATACCGTCCGGTCGGTCCCCAGGGTTGTGCGGCCATCTTCTGCGAGTGGAGGTGCGCGTTCCGGATGCCGGAGACGTGGGCCGGCTCCGCGGGGCGGGAGGTCGGGGGGCTGGGTCGCGGGGCGGGAGGCCAACGGGTCAGGGCCGCGGGGGCGGCGGGTCCGGGGCGCGGGGGCGGCGAGCCAGTCACGGAGGCGGCGGGCCTATCGCCGGGCGGCAGGCCGACCGCGGGGGCGGCGGGCCAGTCACACGGGCCGCAGGCCGACCACAGGGGCCGCAGGCCAGTCGCCGGGGCCGCAGGCCAGTCGCCGGGGCCGCAGGCCAGTCGCCGGGGCCGCAGGCCGACCACAGGGACCGCAGGCCGACCGCATCGACGGCAGACCAGTCGCCGGGGCGGCGGGCCAGCCGCAGCGGCCGTCGGCCGACCACGGGAACCGCAGGCCCGTCGCCGAGGCCGCAGGCCGGCCGCGGGGGTGGCAGGCCAACCGCCCGGGGCGGCGGGGTGGTTCGTGGTGGGGGTCAGCGGTCCTCCCGGCCGACCATGCGGGCGAGTTCCATGCGGGAGCGTACGCCGAGTGCGGCGAAGACGTTGCGCAGGTGGTAGTCGACCGTACGGGTGCTGACGGCCAGGCGCTGGGCCACCTCCCTGTTGGTGGCGCCCTCGGCGACGTGGCGGGCGATGCGCAGTTGCTGGGGTGTCAGCCGCGACAGCCCTCCGGCCGGCTCCTTCCCGGACGCGACCCCGTTGGCGCGCAGCTCACCGCGCGTCTGCTCCGCCCACGCGCCCGCCCCGCAGCGCTCGAAGCCGACCAGGGCGGCGCCCAGCCGGGCCCGGGCCTCCCGCAGACGGCGACGGCGCCGCAGCCACCGGCCGTACAGCAACTCCGTGCGGGCGCGTTCGAAGTCGCCGCCCGATTCGTCGTGCAGGGCCAGCGCCTCCAGGTAGAGCTGGTCGGCCGCCCCCTCCTCCGCGGCCAGCAGGGCGCGGCAGCGCGCGAGTTGGGCCGGCGCGTGCGGATCGGCGCCGAAGGCAGCCCACTGGGTGAGGTCGTCGATGACGCCGTGGGCGTCCTCCGGCTGACCGGCGAGCACGACGGCCTCGACGAAACAGGGCAGCGCCAGCATCCACACGGCGAAGTGCCCACGCCTGGGGCCCGGGCCGACGAGCGGACCGAGCCGATCGGCGGCCTCCAGGGGCCGCCCCCGGGCCAGGTCGGCCCGGGCCAGCGCCCACTCGGCCAGAGTCGCCGCCTGGGCCAGGCCGTGACGGCGGGCGACGCCGAGGGCGGCCGAGGCGTAGCCGGCGACCGCGGCCGTGTCCCCTTCGATCGAGGCGGCCAGGGCGAGCATCGCGTGGTGGCTGGCCGCGGTGTTGTGGTGCCCGGCTGCCCGGGCCGCCCGTACGCCCTCCTCGGCGTGGGCGCGGGCCTGGGCGTGCCGGCCGGCGCGGAGTTCGGCGTAGGCCAGGTACTCCAGCGCCCGCGCCTCGTGAGCGGTGCACTCCGTGCCGCGGGCGGCCGCGAGGGCGCGGGCCCCGGCGGCACGGGCCGCGTGGATGTCACCGAGCAGCAGGGCCGCGGCGGCGGCACGCAGCAGCCGGTCGGGCCGGTCGTCGCCGCGCGCCCGGTCCAGCACGCGCCGCAGCGGCGCCGCGCCGTCCTCCGGGTGCCGGGCCAGCAGAGCCCGCATGCCCTCGCGGTAGTCACGGAAGAAGGGGTCGGCCGTCGCCTCCGGACCGCTGCGTCCCGCACCGGTCCGATCCGGCGGGCCACCTGCCCGAGCGGCCCCGTCCTCGCCGGGCACGGCCGGGACGGCCCGGGCGGTGGACCACCCGTCGAGGGTCGCCAGGCAGATCTGCACGTCCCCGGTCGCCCAGGCCGCATCCGCCGCGCACAGGCGCGCGGCCTCGGCGCCGTCCGGGTCGACGGCCGCCAGCAGGGACGCGGCCAGCATCAGGGACTCGCGCGCGTCGCCCACCGGCCCGCCGGCCAACTGGCGCCTGCCGCGGGCGAACTCGGCGTGGCCGCGGTGCGCGGCGGCCGGCCGGGCGGCCCCTGGTCCGGTCCCCGTGCGGGAAGCCGGCCACACGCTGCTTCCTTCTCCGGTCATCCCATGGAGGTTACTTGCGCGTAAAGAGGACCGGAAGGCTCGCGTCCGTGCCGCCCGGCGCGGCGACCGACGTGCTCACCTGCGACTCGGCCGGGTGCGGTCACACCCCGGATTGTGCGGCTGCCCAACGGATCGCCCCCGCGGGCGTGCGCCGGCACGGCACCGGCGGCGGACGCCGCGGAGCGTCCGCCGCCGGTTGCTCCGCCGCCGCCGGCCGCACGGGCCGGAGGCGGCGAGGCGGTCAGGAGGTGTGCGGGCAGTTGCCCCGGTACTCCTCGATCGTCAGGCTCGGCCTCGGCAGCGGGCACAGGAACTGCTCGTAGCGGGTGTCGTTGTCGACGAACCGCTTCAGCCAGCTGATGCTGTACTTGGCGATCGTCGTGTCGTTGCTGTTCGGGGTGAAGTGGGTGGCTCCGTTCAGTTCGAGGTACGCCTTGTCCAGCGACGACGGCAGGTTCTGGTAGAACGGCTCGGCGTGGCTGGCGACCGGGGCGATCGTGTCGCCGTCGGCACCGAAGATCAGGGTGGGGGTGCGCACCTCGGGCCAGGTCTTGTCCAGGTTCCACGGAGTGAGCGGGATCGCGGCCTGGAGCGAGGGCCGGTCCTTGGCCGCTTCGAGGCTGCCGCCGCCGCCCATCGAGTGGCCCATCACGCCGAGCCGGGTGGCGTCGATCCGCCCGCGCACCGAGCTGCGCTGGGTGAGGTAGTCGAGCGCGGCGAGGAGTTGATCACCGCGCGAGTCCGGCTGGTCCACCGTGGTGTTGGTGTCGATGGTGAACACCACGAAGCCCTGCGAGGCCAGGCGCGGGCCGAGCCAGGCGATCGACGACTCGTAGGCGGTGAAGCCCGGCGAGATCGCCACGGCGCCGAAGGTGCCGTCCGCGGTGCTGGTCGGGTAGTAGATGGTGCCGCCGCCGAAGCCGGTCACGGCCAGCGAGGACACGGAGGTCTGCGAGACGGCGTACGGGCCGCGCAGGGCCTCGATGCTGGACTGGGTGGGCGCCGGACCCCGCTCGTAGGGGTTGTCGGCGGCGTGGGCCCCGGGGGCGGTCAGGGGGCCGATACCGATGACGGCGGCGAGCGCCGCGGCGGCGCCGGCCAGTCGCCCGGCGCGGCGTCCGAGGGTACCGCGGGCGCGGGTGGGTGAGTCGCTGTGGGGGTCGAGGTGCACGACGAGTCGTCCTCTCGGTCGTGGCGGACGGCCCACCGGGCGGGCATGCGGGACCTGGGGTGTCTTCCGCATGCCCGCGGTGGGCCACCGCCGTCGGGCTGGCCGTGCCACTGTCGGGGACCGGCCGCCCCGGCGGGACCGGCAATGTCACCGGTCTCGTGCACCGGGCGGGACGCCGCACCGCACGCGGAGGACCGTCCCGTAGGGCGCACGGGACGACGGGAACCGGACGGCATGGGCCGGGACGGCAGGAGCCAGGACCGCAAGGGCCGGGAACGGGCCGGAGCGGCAGGAGCGAGGACCGCAGCGCCGCACGGACCGCAGGAGCCAGGAGGCGGGAGGCGGGAGCCAGGACGGCGGGACCCTGGACGGCACGGGCCGGGACGGCAGAAGCCTGGCCCGCAGGAGCCAGGTCGGCGAAAGCGGGACCAAGTCGGGACCAGGCCGGGATCCGGTAGGGACCAGGTTGCGATCCGGTGAGGACCAGATCGGGAGCAGGTCGGGATCCAGTCAGGATCCGTTCAGCTCAGGCGCGGTCGGGCGCGGGATCCCCGGCGGTGATGACCAGGGCCGCCTGGTCGTCCTCCACAGTGCGGCCGCCCATGAACGTGCGGACATCCTCCGCGACCGTGGCGACGATGTCGTCCGCCGTCGGCCGGAGCGGGGCCGAACCGAGGGCCTCGACCAGCCGGGCCTCGCCGTACTGCTCGGCACCGGAGGCCCGGCACTCGGTGATGCCGTCGGTGTAGAGCATCAGGCTCTCCGCCGGGCGCAGGGTGAAGCGGCTCGCCGTGAGCGTCGGCGGGATGCCGATGCCGATGAGCCCGCCCGACGCCTCGACCGTCTCGACCCGGTGGTCGCCGTCGAGCACGAGCGGCAGGGTGTGACCGGCACGGACCAGGTGGACGCCGACCCCGTCGGGGGACGGGGTGAGGTGGCCGTAGACGAGGGTCACGAAGCCGTTGTTCTGGTGGGCGTGCCGGTCGTTGAGGGCCTTGTCGACGGCCTTGACGACGTCGACGGGATCGTCGAGCAGCGAGGTGACGGCGCGCGCGGTGTGGCGGACCAGGGCGGTGGTGGTCGCGGCGGTGGCTCCGCGTCCGCAGACGTCCCCGAGGATGAAGGCCCAGCTGCCGTCCTCCCGGGGGAAGACGTCGTAGAAGTCGCCGCCGATCTCCAGTCCCTCACCGGCCGGGTGGTAGAAGGCGGCGAGCCGCGCGCCGGGGATGTCGGGCAGGTCGGGCAGCAGCAGGCCGGTCTGCAGGTCGCGGGCGAGCGTAGCGCGCTGGGCGTACTGGCGTGCGTTGCGCGCGGCCGAGGCGGCGCGGCGGGCCAGTTCCTCGGCGAGGGCCACCCGGTGGCCGTCGAAGGAGTGCCCGTCGGTGGACAGCAGCGTCAGCGCGCCGAACGGCCGCCCGCGGTCCACCAGGGGAACGCAGACGTAGCCGGTGACGCCCAGTTCCCGCCAGGGGCCGCTGCCCGTCGGGCTGCGGCGGGCCACTTCGGTCAGGCCGGAGGCCAGGACCCGGGCGACGGCGTCGTCCTCGGCCTCGCGGGAGGGGGTGTGGGAGGCCAGGAGCGCGCGCTGCTCCTCGCCGGGCGCGGCCGCGGCCACCCGCTGGACGCGTCCGCCGTCCACGATGTCCACCGCGGCCAGCGGGGCGAGCGTGGGGCTGGACAGGGCGGCCAGGCGCTGGAGCGTCTGCCTCTCGTCCAGCCGTCCGGACAGGGCGCTGCTGGCGGTGAGCAGGAACGCCAGGTCCTCGCGGGCGGCCTTCTCCCGCGCGTCGGCGGCCTGGCGGGCCTGTTCGGCCTGGTGCCGCTCGACGGCGAGGGCCGCGGTGTCGGCGAACACCCGGGCCAGTGCAAGGTCGCTGTCCTGGGGGTGGCGGGGGGTGCGGTGGTACATGGCGAAGGTGCCGAGGACCCGGCCGTCGCGCGCCAGGATCGGCGTGGACCAGCAGGCGGCGAGCCCCGCCTGCCCGGCGAGGGCGCGGAAGTCGGCCCACAGGGGGTCGGTGGCGATGTCGGCGACGACGACGGTGCGGCGACGGTGGGCGGCGGTGCCGCAGGAGCCGACGCCCTCTCCGGTGACGATGCCGTCGATGGCCTGGTTGTAGAAGACGGGCAGGCTGGGCGCCGCGCCGTGGCGCAGGTGCCGGCCGTCCTCGTCGGCCAGCAGGACGGAGACGATCACCTCCGGCGACAGTTCCTCGATCGTCCGGCACATGCCTTCGAGCACCTCGGGCAGCGGGGCCTGGCGGGCGATCTGCTCCAGCAGCGCGCGCTGTTCGGCGGCCAGGCGCCGGGCCTGCTTGGCCTGCGTGGTCTCCACACCGATCATGCGGACGCCGATGACGTTGCCGCCGGAGTCCCGCCGGGCCTCGTAGGTGAAGTCGAAGTACGCCTCGCGGGTCTGCTCACCGGCGCCGAGCACGACCCGGGCGTCCCGGCCGATGTGCCGCTCCCCCGAGCGGTACACCTGGTCCAGGAGCTCGATGAACCCCTGGGGGACCAGCTCGGGCATGAGCTCGGCCAGCGGCAGCCCGGTGCGCTCCCGGCGGCCGCCGCCGATCGCCGCGAAGAAGGCCGGGTTGGCCGCCTCCAGGACGTGGGCGGGCCCCGCCATGGACGCGAACAGCGCGGTCGACGTCCCGAACAGTACGGAGAGGTCCTCGTCACGCACGGTCCCGGACATGCGGGTGCCGCTCATGGGTCTCCGTTCACGCTCGGCCGTCATCTCGTCCCCCCGGCCGGCCACCCGCCCCGGACACGAGGGGGAGCCGACGTCACGTTCGTCCGGCATGGGTCATGCCGCATCCATGGTCGTATGCACCGGAACGGCCCGGGCATGCCTGTCCGAAGAAGATCGGAAGGACCGGAAGGGCAGGTGACCGCCGGTAACACGCTGTGCGCCATCGGGGCGCTCAGTCCACGGTCAGGTGCAGCCGCACGACGAGGCCCGAGGCGGGCGTGCGGATCTCCACCAGGTCGCACAGCTGGTGCATCATCCAGACTCCGCGCCCGCCGGCCGGGGACAAGGGGTCGGGGCGGCGCCGGCCGACCAGCGGATCGGTGAGCCGGCCGCGGTCCTTCGTCTCGGCGATCAGGGTGTCGCCGGTCCGCCACAGCCGCAGGGTGCCGCGCCCGCCGCCGTGCCGCACGGAGTTGCCGGTGGCCTCGTTCACGGCGAGCAGCCAGTCCGTGCGGCGGCGCGCGGTCATGCCGGCGTTCTGCGCCCACTCGGCGGCGGCGTCGCGGACCTGACCGAGGTCCTGCTCCTCGAAGTGCAGGACGACCGGGTCCGCGGGCTCGGGCAGGGGTGCGTCGCAGTCCCGGTCCACCGCCAGCGGGTCCGTGTAGTGAGAGCTGGGGCGGCAGTCCTCGGCGGCCCCGAGGACGGGGTGCGTCCGGTGGGCCTCCGAGAGGATCCAGTCGGGCAGGCGGGTGTCGTAGGGACACAGGATCGTGGCCTGCCGGCCGGCGAAGGCCAGGTTGATCAGCGCCTCGTGACGGGTGGCCTCACGGGCCTCCTCCGGGGTGCGGCCGACCCAGATCGGCTCGCCCACGACGGAGGGGTGCCGCTCGGCGTGCCGGTCGGCGAACTCCTGGAGCATCGACAGGATGCGTCCCGGGTTGCGGCCGACCTGGCACATGTCGACCCAGGTGACGTCCAGGTCCCCCAGTGCGTCGCGCAGCAGGCCGAGCCGGGGGCCCGGCACGGCGACGAGCACGGGCCTGCCCAGGGCGGCTTCCCGGCGGACGAACTCGCCGACGCTCCTCAGGTACTCCTGGTCGGTGCCGTAGAAGACGGCGGGGTGGTGGAACGCCGAGTCCTGGCTGCGGACGGCCGACGGTCGCGAATACGTCGTCACGCCCCGACCTCCTCGAGACCGGCACCCAGCTCGGGGAAGAGTTCCAGCACGCGGTGGAAGGCGGGCGGGGCGTTCAGGATCCGCACCGGCGACGTCGCGGGCCGGCCGCGTGCGGCGCGGGCGATCTCGGCCACGGCGGCCACGTCCAGGTGGTCCAGGTCCGACAGGTCGAGCACGAGGTCGGTGGCCGGCGAGGCGGCGAGGGAAGCGGCGGCCGCGGCGGCGACACGACGGCTCTCGTACCCGCCGGCGCCGGAGAGGCGGAAGCCGGGCCTGTCCGCCAGCGGGGTCGCCGACAGGGCCGGTACGCCGACGCCCCCGGCCGCGCCGTCCGCGCAGTTCAGATGTGCAGCGGCCAGTGCCGCCAGCGCGTCGCCGGGGAAGAGGCGCCGGTCGTAGAAGCACCACGCGGTCAGGGGCAACCGCTCGAAGACCTCGTGGTGGATGCGCATCTCGTACTCGAGCAGGCGGTCGGCCCCGGGTATCCGCCGGGTCCCCCAGGACATCTCTCCGATGACGCGCAGGTTCCGGTAGCCCTCGGCGGCCGCGCCGTCCACCGCCTGCTGCCAGAGGCCGATCATGGATTCCGGGTCGAAGCCGGATCCGGCCAGGTACGTCTCGCCCGCGGTGGTCACCAGCAGCTGTCCGCGGCGCAGGGCCCCCGCGGCGTCGACACCGTGCTCGGTGAGGACGTGCGTCACGCGGTCGGGGTCCGTGGCGTCGGCGAAGTACTGCACCTGTTCGCCCCGGTCGAGCCCGGCCCGTACGAAGGTCACGAGGTGACCGGCCCACTCGTCGTCGCTGGAGTAGCTCACGGCGACGTGACGGGCGGCCGCGGTCTCACCACCGGAAGAGGTCGGGCGTGTGTCCCGCATGGGCTCACCGGCTCCTTCCAGACGTGGAGATACCGTGCTTCTCGGGCCGACAGCACACGGCAGCGTACCTCAGACGGGCCCCTGGACGAGAGGCCCCGGCCTCCGCGGGCGTCACTCCGGAAAACGGACGCATCGCAGGTCACGGTGTCAGCCGGGGGTGGCCGCGTCCCGAGGGGCGTCGGCCGCGACGTCGGTCACAGCCCCGGCGCCGGGGTCGGCGGCCACGGCGTCGTCCACCGTCGCGTGGACGGGCAGCAGCTGGGAGATGCCGGTCATCGTCACCATGCGCATCAGGCGGTCGGGGACGGCGGCGAGGTGGAGCGTGCCGTTCCGCCGCTGCGTCGCGTGCAGGAGCGTGATGAAGGTGCTCAGACCGGTCGAGTCGACGAAATCCACCCGGGCCAGGTCCAGCACCAGATGCCGCACCCCCTCGCCGACCAGCGTCAGGGCGTGGGCGCGCAGGGTGGGCGAGGTGTGCAGGTCCACGTCCCCGGCGACCGCGAGGACGGCGCTGCGGTCGCTGAGGTGCTGGACGGTCATGTCGAGCATGTCGGACACGTCTGTCATCACTCCTGGCCGGGGCTCTGGTGCTTCTGAGGGGCGTCGTGGCGGGGTGAGGCGGGGAGGGGCGGTGCCTGCTCCCCGGGGGCGGGCGGGGGCGGGCACGCCCGGGTCATGGCTGCGGCGGCCCGCCGTTCCGAGCGTGGACGGTGACCAGTTCCGCCAGGCCGGAGACCGTGAGGACGGGCGTCAGCAGCGGGGGGACGACGAGCTCCAGCCGGTCGGCGTGGGCGAAGAGCACGTTGAGCCCGGCGCTGTCCAGGTACTCCACCGCGGTCAGGTCCACCTCGACGGGTCCCGAGCCGGCGTCGAGGGCCTCGGCCAGGGTGACGGCGTTGCTCATGTCGATCTCGCCGCTGACCGTGAGCCGCGGGGTGCCGTCGGGGCGCCGGCCCGGGGTGAGGGTGAGCGGGGTGGTCATCAGGCGATCCTCATCTGCATGTCGACGGTGGTGCCGGACGGGCCGGGTGTGATGGTGACGCGCTGCATCATGGCCCGCATCAGGGCGACACCCCGCCCGCGGTGGGTGTTGAGCTCCGGCTGGGGCACCTTCCACCGGCCGCTGTCGGCGATCGTGAGCCGCAGGCTGTCCACCAGGGCCTCGGCACGCAGCCGCACGGCCTCCCCCGGCGCGTTGCGGTGCCCGTGCTCGATCGCGTTGGCGCAGGCCTCCCCCGCGGCGACGAGGACGTTCTGCACGGCGTGCGGGGGCAGGTCGCACTGGTCGAGCCAGCCGCGCAGCGCCTGGCGGACGGGGGCGAGCTGGGCGGACTCGGCCGGGAACGACAGGTCCAGCGGGCCCGGGTGACGGTAGAGCAGCAGCGCCACGTCGTCGTCGTAGCCGCCGGCCGGTGACAGCCGGGACATCAACGCGGTGGCGAGGTCGTCGACGGGCACCTCGCGGCCTTCCTGCACCGCCTCTCCGGCCGCTTCGATGCCGGCGTCGAGGGAACGGCGCCGGCGTTCGACCAGGCCGTCGGTGTAAAGAAGCAGCGTGGAGCGCGCGGGCAGGACGCAGTGCGCCTCCGGCCGCTCCCGGCCCGGGCGGACGCCCAGCGGCAGGGACCGTCCGTCGTCGAGAAGCCGCATCCCGCCGTCGGAGTGCGCGAGGATCCCCGGCGGGTGCCCGGCGCTGGAGTAGGTCAGCTCCCCGGTGGCGGGGCTGAGGACACCGCAGAACAGCGTCGTGCACTGCGCGCCCGGGACGCTCGCGGCGAACTGGTCGAGCGCCATCAGCGTGCTGGCGGGGCCGGACTCGCGCAGCAGCAGGGCGCGGCAGGCGCTGCGCAGCTGTCCCATGACGCTGGCCGCCTGCAGGCCGCGGCCCACGCAGTCCCCGACGACGATGCCGATCCGGCCGTCGGGCAGGGTGATGGTGTCGTACCAGTCGCCGCCCACCTCCAGCGGGCGGGTGGCGGGTTCGTAGCGCACGGCGAATCCGTCGGGGAGCCGCGCGGGGCCCAGGATGGCGCGCTGGAGGGCGATGGCGGTCTCGCGCTGCTGGTCGATCTGGTGCGCCCGGACCAGGCCCTGGGCGAGGTGTCCGGCGAGCAGGGACAGCAGCAGCTGGTCCTCGCCGGTGAAGGGCCGGTGTTCGCCGAGGTCGATCCACAGGGCCAGGGGGCCGAGGGGGTGCTCCAGCAGGACGACGGCGCCGCTGTCCTCCGGGACCGGGGTGAGCGGTGACAGGTGCCGCAGGCCGGTGAGCAGGTCCTGGCGCTCGGCGGGCAGGTCGTCCCAGCCGAGGTCGGGGTCGGTGGTGGTCAGGGTCGGCACGTCGCCGTGCTCGAACACGGCGGCCACGACGCTCCGGGCCCGCCAGAGGGTCCTGAGCTCCGCGAGGGCGCCGGACAGTGCTTCGGGCAGGCTGGTGGCCTGCGACAGGGCCGTGCTCAGTGCGGCGAGTGCGGTCTGGCGCTGGACGGCGTAGTGCTCGGCGGTGACGTCGCGGAAGGTGCCGACCGTGACCTGCCGTCCGGTGTCGGGGTCCTGCGCCTTGTTCCAGGTGACCGCTATCCACAGGCGGTGGCCGTCGCGGTGGGCGACCGGAACGGTCGAGGAACCCTGCTCCCCCTTCAGCAGGCCGGCGAAGGCGGCACCGACCCGGCGGTGCGCCTCGGGGTCGGTGCCCGGGTCGGGCCACCACGGGTGGAGGGGCGCGTACGGGAGGTCCTCGGCGCCGAAGCCGAGGATGTCGGTGAAGGCGGAGTTGATCTCCACGACCG
Organism: Streptomyces sp. NPDC017943; assembly: GCF_044328425.1. Classification (NCBI taxonomy): domain Bacteria; kingdom Bacillati; phylum Actinomycetota; class Actinomycetes; order Kitasatosporales; family Streptomycetaceae; genus Streptomyces; species Streptomyces sp. NPDC017943. Next base: position 369,642 of record NZ_JBIRHH010000002.1, read on the forward strand.
CGCCGGACTCGTCGCAGACGAAGAACGCCTCCTGCAGCGAGTCGATGACGGCCGTCCGCCACCGCAGGTGGTGGCCGCGCAGCCGCGCCAGTTCGACGTTGGCGCGCACCCGGGCGAGGAGTTCGGCGGCGGCGAAGGGCTTGACGAGGTAGTCGTCCGCACCGGCGTGCAGGCCCTCGATGGACGCCTCCTGCCCGGCCCGCGCCGACAGCAGCAGGACGGGCACCGCGGCCGTGCGGGCCTCCGCGCGCAGCCGGGCCACCAGACCCAGGCCGTCCAGCCGGGGCATCATCACGTCGCTGACGACGAGGTCGGGGAGGTCGCGGCGGACGGCGTGGAGGGCCTCGATCCCGTCGGTGACGGTGATGACCTCGTACCCGGCTCCGGCGAGGATGCGGGAGAGGTACTCGCGCATGTCGGCGTTGTCGTCGGCGACCAGCACCCGGGCGCTGCCGGCCGGGCCGGGCCCCCGCGTCTCGGCCGTGTTCGCGGCGGTCGGCACGCCGATGCCCTCGGCGGTGCCGCCGGCCGGCAGCCAGCGCAGTGCCTCCTGCACGAAGGGGTCGGCGGTCGCGGCGGCCGCGGTGCTGCTCGCCTCGGACACCACGGAGTCCGGGGGCAGATGGGCGGTGCCGAAGGGCAGCCGGATGGTGAACGTGGTGCCTTCGCCCTCGCTGCTCCGTGCGGTGATGGAACCGCCGTGCAGGCCCACCAGCTCCCGCACCAGGGCGAGTCCGATGCCGCTGCCCTCGTTGGAGCGGGAGCGGGCGTTCTCGATGCGGTGGAAGCGCTCGAACAGCCGGGGCATCTCGGTGGCGGGCACGCCGATGCCGGTGTCGGACACGCTCACCACGGCTTCGGCGCCCGACCGGTGCACCCGGACGCCCACCGAACCCTCGAAGGTGAACTTCAGGGCGTTGCTCAGCAGGTTGAGCACCACCTTCTCCCACATGCTGCGGTCGATGTAGACCGGCTCGTCGAGGGGAGGGCAGTCCACGTCGAAGGTCAGCCCGGCCTTGTCCATCGCGGAGCGGAAGACGCTGGCCAGCTCCGCCGTCACGGCGGCGAGGTCGACGGGTTCGTGGCGGGCCTGCATCCGGCCGGCCTCGATGCGGGAGAAGTCCAGGAGCGTGTTGACGAGCTTGCCGAGCCGCAGTCCGTTGCGGTGGATGACGTCCAGTTCGCGGCGGACGGGCTCGTCGGCGTCGGCGAGCCGGGTGCGCAGTTCCTCGGTCGGTCCCATGATCAGGGTCAGCGGGGTGCGGAGCTCGTGGCTGATGTTGGAGAAGAAGGTGGTCTTGGCGCGGTCCAGCTCGGCGAGTTCCTCGGCCCGCCGCTGCTGGGCCTGGTAGCCGCGGGCGCTGCCGATGCCGGAGGCGATGTGCCCCGCCGTCAGCTCGACGAAGCCCCGGTAGCCGTCGTCGAGCTCGCGGTAGCGGTTGAGCGCGGCGACGCAGAAGCCGTAGGGGGTGCTGCCCTGCTGGAGCAGCGGGACGACCAGCGCCTGCTCGGGCGGCTCGGGCCAGTCGCCGGCGGGCAGGTCGGCGAAGCGGTCACCGGTCAGCGGCACCAGGACCGTCTCGCCCCGGGCCAGTGCGCCCGCGGGCCACACCCCGTCGGGGTCGCCGGCGCGCAGGAGTGCCGGCGCCGCCGGGTGCCCCGGGCCGATGCCGGTCGAACCGCTCAGCCGGGCGTCGTCGCCGTCGAAGAGGTAGGTCAGCGTGAAGGGCAGGTCCCGGCGGTTGCGGGACAGCTGACGGTCGGCGAAGGCCAGCACCTCCCGCTCGGTGCGGATCACGCTCGGGTCGGACCCCAGGTCCCGCAGGGTGGCCATGCGCCGTTCGCCGATCACCCGCTCGGTGTCCTCGCTGACCACGCAGAGCATGCCGACGACGTCGCCGGCGTCGTCGCGCAGGGGGCTGTAGGAGAAGGTGTGGTACGTCTCCTCGCTGTAGCCGGAGCGCTCCAGGAACAGCAGCAGCCCTTCGTCCCAGGTGGCCTCGCCGGTGCGCAGCACGGTCTCGATGCGGGGACCGATGTCGCCCCAGATCTCCGCCCACACCTCGTTGGCGGGCCGGCCGAGGGCCCAGGGGTACTTGCGGCCGAGGGTGTCGCGCCGGTAGGCCGCGTTGCAGAAGAAGGTCAGCTGCTCGCCCCACGCCATCCACATGGGGAAGCGGGAGGACAGCAGGATGCTGACGGCGGTCTGAAGGCTCTGCGGCCACTGCTGCGGCGGGCCGAGGGGCGTGTTGGCCCAGTCCACCCGGGCGAGGTCGCCGCCCACCTCGCGGTCGGCGGCGAACACGTCACCCGTACCCGTCACCGGCGCCGGTCCGTGGCCGGCCCCGTCGGAGCGCTCCACACGACACCCCCCTCCATGCCCGCCCGCTTCCGGAACCACTTCCACGCCCATTCCATGCCGAACACTGCGGACGCCCCTGGTCCGCGCACATATGCCTCTGTCTGCCCCGAAACCGCCGCCTGACGCCGACGCATGCCACGTCGGCCTGCGTGCGGTGACGGCGTCCCCTCCGCCCCGGCCGGCCCCTCCCCCAGGGCGGTCACGGACGCGGTCGCGGTGCGGACGTGACGTAGGTGTCGAGCAGTCGCCGATCAGCCTACTGCCGACGGGCGGGTACTTCATGCGGACTGCCCGGGCACGGGTGCGCCCGGGCGGCCGCACCCACGCCGTCCGGCCGCCGGTGACATCGCGCGGCGGTCCTCCTCATGAAGGGGGCGGTCCCCCTCATGAATGCGGCCACAGTGGGTAAGCGGAAATCGTCCGACAGAAACGATCAGTGATCGCAGGCAGCCTCACCGCACAGGAACCCCCCATGGTCATCCCGCTGAGGAATCACGTCACGGATGCTCGCACCCCGGTGACACCCCCGCGCTTCGGCGCCGTCTGGGGCTCCGAGGGAACATCCATAGCCGACGCACGCAACGCGGTACGCGGTCTGCTGGCACGGGCCGGTCACCACCGCGACCCCCGGATCAGCCAGGACGCCGAGATCGTCGTCAGCGAGCTCGTCACCAACGCCCTGCGCCACGCGCCGGGACCCGGCGGTCTCCTCCTCGAGGTGCTCTCGCCCGGCCGGCTGCGGATCACCGTCCGCGACAGCTCGCCCGAGGCGCCCACACCGCGCCTCCCCGACCCCAGGCGCGTGGGCGGTCACGGACTCCACCTCATCACACGCCTGTGCGAGCAGTTCCGCACCATCACCGTCGAGGGCGGCAAACAGGTGATGGCCGAGCTGGGCCTTCCCCCGGCGCCGGGGGGCCACGGGCCGCAGCCGGCGTTCTGACCGGAGTTTCTCGCATAGTCTCGACCGACGTACGACCGACGTACGACCGACACGGGCGACCCTGGGCCGGGGAGCCATGGACCGAGCACGAGGAGGAGGGACGATCGTGCTGACGCTGATCAGCCGCGAGGAGGATCTGGCCGTCGCGGCGCTGCCCGAGGACGTCGACTTCTTCACCAGTGCCGATGTCCGCGCCGCGGGCGAGGAACTGCTCGACGGTGGCTGCCGCTACCTGGTCCTGGACACCACGCCCGTGGACTACATCGACTCCACCGGCATCACCGTCCTGCTGACGTTCTGGCAGAGGCTGGAGGCGGCCGGGGGCGCGCTGCTCGTGGCCGTGCCCGACGAGCACCTGCGGTGGCGACTTCGGACGCTCGGGCTGACCGGTGTCATGCCGGTCGTGCCGACCCTTCCGGAAGCCGTCTCCCGCGCCCGCCGCTTCCGGAGCATGACCCGCCGCCCCCGTCGGGAGGCAGCGGCGGACCTCGGCATCGAGACGGCCTGAACCGGCCGGCCGCCACGGGGAAGCCGCGCGTCACGGACGCGGCTCCACGGTGACGTGCGGCGACAGCGCGCGCAGGAAGTCCGGCGCGTCGAACGCCTGGCCGGCGGAGACCACGCCGACGGCGCGGGCCCGTCCGGTGAGCACCCTCTCGAGCGCTTCCACCACCAGCGGAGCGGTGACGGCGTAGATGTCCCGTCCGCGGGCCACGGCCCGCCGCTCGGCGCCGCCCGAGCGCACGACGACGTCGACGACGAACGTCTGGTCGGACCGGCCGCTCCCGTCGACGGCCGCCGGTGCCGGGGTGTCCGGGGCCGCGATGTCCCGGGCCGCCTCCACCGTCATGTACGTGCACACGTCCGGGACCGCCAGGTGACTGGGGATCGTGACGACGTCGGCCATGGTGAACTCCCCGATCACCGGGCGGCGGCCCAAGGGGCCCGGGAAGTCCCACTCCAGGGTCGGCGGGGTGTCCTCGCGGTACTCCAGGCGTCCCTGCGCGAAGCGGACCCGCCGTCCGTCCCGCCGCTCCCGCGAGACCGCGCCCGAGGTGCGCGTCCCTGCGGTGGGGTGCCAGCTGCTGAGTCCGTACGCGATGTGCGCCTCGTCGGCCGCGGTCCAGTCCCCCATGGCCGCGGTGGTCAGCAGGTCGCCGAGTCCGCCGAAGAAGGCCATCGCCGGGACGACCACCGCCCCGGTCTGCCGCGCACGCCCGGCGAACCGGGTGAAGGTGTCGGCGTTGGCCTCGATCTCGGCGGCGACGTCCAGGTACGGGATGCCGGCGCGCAGTGCCGCCTCGACCACGGGGCCGGCGGTCGCGGCGAACGGGCCCGCGCAGTTGATCACCGCCGCCGTGCCGGCCAGGGCCCGGTCGAGCGACGCCCGGTCCGTCACCGACGCCGGGCGGGCCTCCCCTCCCGTCTCCCGCGCCATCGCCGCGAGCTTGTCCGCGTCCCGGCCGGACAGGACGGGGACGAACCCGCGCCGCGCCAGCTCCGCGACCACGAACCGTCCGGTGTGCCCGTAGGCCCCGAACACCGCTGCCGTCCGACCCACTGCCATGGTTCCCCCTGCGTTTTCCGTGCTCCGCGGTGATCCGTCCCGGACATCCTGGCGGCGGCCGGCGCTCGCCACGACTGTCCGGAACGCCACTCCCCCTATACTTTCGGACATGACCACCGTCGCGCTGGCCGTCACCGACGGCATGCTGCACTTCGAGCTGGCGCTGGCCTGCGAGGTCTTCGGCGGGGCCGGTACCGGCGCCGACGCCTCGTGGTACCGGCTGCGGATCTGCGGTCCGCAGGCTGTGCGGGCGGGTCGCTTCCGCCTGGAGCCCGACGACGGGTTCGACCGGCTGGCGCGCGCCGACACGGTGATCGTTCCGGGCTGGGCGGACATCGACCGGGAGCCGCCGGCCGATCTGGTCGACGCGGTGCGCGCGGCCCACGAAGCGGGGGCGCGGATCGCCTCGCTGTGCACGGGTGCCTTCGTCCTGGCCGCGGCGGGGCTGCTGGACGGCCGGCGTGCGACCACGCACTGGGCGCACACGCGGGAACTCGCCGCGCGGCACCCGCTGGTGAAGGTGGACCCGGACGTGCTGTACGTGGACGAGGGCAGGGTGCTGACCTCCGCGGGCAAGGCCGCCGCGATGGACCTGTGCCTGCACCTGGTGCGGCTGGACCACGGTGCGGCGGTGGCCAACACGCTCGCCCGCCGTCTGGTCGTCCCGCCGCACCGCGACGGCGGACAGGCGCAGTTCGTGACCACTCCGGTGCCCGAGCCGGGCAGCCACCCGCTGTCCGAGGTCCTTCCCTGGGCGCTCCAGCGGCTGGACCGGCCGATCACGGTGGAGGACATGGCCCGCCGGGCCGGCATGAGCGCGCGCAACCTGGGCCGCCACTTCCGGTCGGTGACGGGCACCACCCCGCTGCGCTGGCTGCTCACCCAGCGCATCCGCCGTGCGCAGGAGTTGCTGGAGACCACGGACCGCACCGTCGACGCGGTGGCTACGGCCACCGGCATGGGTACGGCCACGACCCTGCGCCGGCACTTCCACCGCACGGTGGGGGTACCGCCCGACGCCTACCGCCGCACGTTCCGGGCCCGCGCCGGCTCGGTCGGCGAGACCGTCGGAGCCGGCGGTTCGGGCGGATCCGGCCCTTCCCGCTGACCCGACCGGGGCGGTCACCGGCGCCGCGCGAACGGGTCGCGCGGCGCCGGTGGCGCCGGGGAGGGAGGTGGGTGCCGTACGGGGTGCGGCGGGAGTGGGGCGCACGCCGCACCCGCGGGTCAGCTGAAGGGGTCGAGGGTGAGGTAGGCCTGGCGCGGACTGCCGTCGTGGACCAGGGACTCGTGGTGTCCCACGTCGTCGAAGGCGAACGCGTACGCCTTGCCGTCGGCCGTCTGGGCGTGGATCTTGCGGGCGTAGTGGTTGGTGACGCCGTCCTTGTAGAAGTTCGCGGCGTCGGCGTCGGGCTGGTTGGGGTTGACCAGCAGGGTGGAGCGGTTGAAGCCGGCGCAGAGGGTGCGGGAGATCGGTCCGCGGACCTGGTCGTTGGGGGCGTCGAGTCGCCTGTGGCAGCCGAAGACGGAGGAGGCGTCGGGCTTCTGGAAGCTGGTGACCACCGTTCCCGCGCCGTTGGTGAAGTTCATGACGCCGCCGGAGACCCGGCCGTAGTACTTGGTGCCCGGCTGGTCGGCGAAGGGGGTGACCGTGAGGGTCGAGGTGGAGTACTTCTGCCAGACGCGGTTGATGTAGTCGTCCATGACGGAGGCGGGCAGCGCGCCGGTCTCCAGGCCGTACAGCGGGGAGAGGGCGCGCAGGACGGTGCCGTCGGAGCGGGTCTGGATCAGGTTGGCCCAGCCTCCGGGCTGGCCTCGCAGGGCGTTGAAGAAACCGGTGTAGCCACCGGGCTTGAGCCGGCCCGTGGTGGCGGTGCTGCCGTCGGCCCGCTGCACGCCCACCGCGTACGGCGCCGAGAACATGTCGACCTGGGTGCTGTTGATCCACAGGCCGGCGTCGTTGAGCGTGTACTCCGACCAGTTGAACAGGATGTTGCGGTTGGGGTCGGTCGGGTTCTGGACGGCGGGCTGGACGAGTCCGCCGGTGGTGAGCTTGAAGACGAGCTTCTGGCCGTAGGAGAAGTAGACACGGCCGGAGAACTTCGGCATGCGGATCGTCGTCGACTGGCCTGCCGCGGGGCCGGGGATCGAGGCGTCGGGGGCGGGGGTCGGGGGGTTCCCGCCCGCGGGCCAGGGGTGGAAGGTGCCGTTCGCGTCGGCCCAGCCCTGCCGGCCGGTCGACAGTTCGGTGCCCAGGTTGTAGAGGTACACCTGGTCACCGCGGGCCGAGTTGTTGGTGATCTTCAGGGGGATGGTGGCCGGGACGGCCGCATGGGCGGGGGTGCTCGCACCGGTCGCGAGCACCGAGCCGGCGAGCACCGTGCTGAGCGTCAGCGCGAGGGCGGCTGCCCGTCGTCGGAGTGTCCATGGCATGCTCTGCCTCCGTTCGGCGGATGGCTGATCCGGGAGGGTTGAGAGCGCTCTCAAAGCCGAGGGTCGCGCCTTGGTACGTACCTGTCAATCACTTGGACGCGGTGATTCCACCGATGCCGTGTCAGCGGGAACCCAGGTGACGCTCCGCATCTGCGCCGGCGCGTCGGTCGCGGGGCCGGACCGCCGGGCGGACGCAGGACAGGACGACCACGAAGGGCCAGACCGACTGCAGGGTGGTGACGGCGCGTTCGGCCACCCCCATGGCGCCCTGGAGGTGGAGCTCGAGCAGGAACCAGCCCGCCCCCAGCGCCATCACCACCGTCGCACCGAGGGACGGGACCGGTCGCAGGGCCCAGGGGGCGCCCCGGCCGGAGCGGGCGGCCAGGATGGGCCACGCGGCCAGGAAGACGAACCCGGCCACGGCCACCGAACCGTGGCGCAGGGACCCCCCGCTGCTCGGCGCCGGGAAGAGGGCCACCGCGAGGGCCGCGACACCACCGCCCGCGAGGGCGATCCGCCCGGCGGCGGCAGCGGGCCGCAGCCCCCACGCGGTGAGCAGGTGGCAGACGCCCAGCGCGACGAACGCCGCCGTCATGACCCAGGAGCCCGCTGTCCCGGGCGCCGCCAGGACGCTGATGGTCTGGGCGACCGGGTCGTACGTGGAGCCCTGGAGGGACGCCGTCACCAGCCAGCCCAGGATCAGGACGACGGGCGCGCACGCCGAGGAGAGCAGGGCCCACAGAGGAACGGATCGCACCAGGCCACCGTAGGGCGGCCGACGCGGGACGCCGGGTTCCCGCTGCGCGGGCCGCCCCGCCTGGCGTAGTCGCGGCCCGCTCCCCCGCGCGGACGCGTCGGCACCGCCTGGCTTCCCACGTCCCCGGCCCGGGGTCCCGGCCGCGGTGCTCCGCCTGATCCTGCACGCCCCCACGGGCCCGTGAAGCGGCTGCAACCGGCGGGCGCCGAGGACCGTCCTACTGGGCACCATGATCCCCGCAAGCACCACCGGCCTGCCGGCCGCACCGGTCCGCCAGTTGCTCGACTTCGCCTGGACGCAGACGCGTGCCTGCGCGTTCGCCATCGCCCTGCTGTCGGGCGTGGCGGCGTCCACGCTGCTGCCCGACCTGCCCGTGGCCCGCTACGACCTGCTCGTGGTCTACGGGGTGCTGCTCACGCTGGTGTTCTGGGCGCGCGGGTGGGAGTCCGGCCGGGACATCGCCGTCATCGCGGCCTGCCACGCCATCGGGCTGGCCTTCGAACTGGTGAAGGTGTCCCTCGGGTCCTGGAGCTATCCCGAGCCGGCGGTGCTGAAGTTCGCCGGGGTGCCGCTGTACGGCGGGTTCCTGTACGCGGCCGTCGGCAGCTACCTGTGCCGGGCCTGGCACCTGTTCGACCTGGAGCTGGTGCGCTACCGCCCGCGGGCGACGGCCGTCGTGGCGCTGGGCATCTACGTGAACTTCTTCAGCCACCACTGGCTGCCGGACGTGCGCTGGGCCCTGGCCGCGCTGCTGCTCGCCGTCACCCTGGGCACCTCGGTGCGCTTCACGGTCCGGGGCGTGCGGTGGCGGATGCCGCTCGCACTGTCGTTCGTGCTGATCGGCTTCTTCCTGTGGGTGGCGGAGAACCTCGCCACCCTGGTGGGTGCCTGGCGCTACCCCTACCAGCAGCACGGCTGGGAGCCGGTGGGCGTGGAGAAGTTCGGCGCCTGGGCGCTGCTGATCAGCGTGACGTTCGTGCTGGCGGCGGTGGGGCGGCGGGCCGGGCAGGGCGACGGGGACCCGGGCCGGCGTCCGGCGCAGGCGTGGAGTCGTCCGGCCACCCCGGACTGAGTATCATCCTATGGACGCCAATAGGATGATTCGACCCCCGGGCCGTCCCCGACGGTGGCCCTCTTTGCCGGAGTGATCCATGTTCCGCACCGGCACGGCCGACGACGGCGACGAGCTGCTGGTCCGGCTCGGCGCCCTGACGGCCCAGGCCCGCGCCCAGGCCGAGGTGCAGCGGTCGCAGGTGGAGCTGGCGATCGCGCTGCAACGCGGCATGCTCCCCCGGGACCTGCCCAGCGTCCGGCGGCTGCGTCTGGCGGTGCGCTACACACCCGCCTGCCACGGACTGAACGTGGGCGGCGACTGGTACGACGCGTTCACCCTCGCCGACGGCCGCATCGGCCTGACCATCGGGGACGTGCAGGGCCACAACATCGAGGCGGCCGCGTTCATGGGCCAGGTGCGGGCGGGGTTGCGGGCCCTGGCCTCGGTCACCGGTGAGCCGGGGGAACTGCTCGCCCGGACCAACGACCTGCTCCTGTCGCTGGGCTCGGACCTCTTCGCGACCTGCACGTTCATGCGTCTCGACCCGGGCGCCGGCGTCGTGGAGAGCGCTCGCGCGGGGCACCTGCCGTGCGTCTGGGCGAGGGCCGGCGGCGCGTGCGGTGTCGCCGAGGACGCGGGCGGGCCTCCCCTCGGCGTGCAGCCGGGTGTGCCGTACCCGGTGACCCGGTACGAGCTGACGACCGGCGGGGTGTTCGTGCTGCTGACGGACGGGGTGGTGGAAGGCCCCTCGATGCCCCTGGAGGAGGGGCTCGACCGGGTGGCCCGGCTCGCCGGCGACGCGGCCGCGACGGGCAGGGACGTGGACGCCCTCGCCGCGGCGGTGATCAAGGGCGCCGAGCGCGTGGGGCACGACGACGACGCCGCCGTCCTGGTGGTGGGCCTCGACGGGCCGGACGCTCAGCCATAGGGCCGCAGGACACCCGCTCCCGTCTCGCCCCGGCGGCGGCCCCGGTGTCTCATGGTCGCTGTGGTGGTCGGTGGCCAGGACCTGCGCAAGCCCGCCCGCGTCGTTCTGGAGACGCTGGCCGTCGCCGCCTGCTACTACGCGTCGGGCCGGCTGGGCCTGCTGCGGGAACTGGTCGTCGAGGGCGCGGTGGTCACCCCGATCTGGCCTCCCACCGGCGTGGCGGTCGCCTGCCTGCTGCTGCTCGGGCTGCGCTGCTGGCCGGGGATCGCCCTGGGGGCCTTCTTCGTCATCCTGTCCCTCACCTCCCTGACGCCGTCGGTGCTCGGCATCCTGGCGGGCAACACGGCCGCACCGGTCGTGGGGTACCTGCTGCTGCGCCGGGCCGGTTTCCGCACCGACCTCGCACGGCTGCGGGACGGGCTCGCCCTGGTGTTCCTGGGCGCGTTCACCGCCATGCTGATCAGTTCGACCACCGGCGCGGGCGTCCTGGTCGCCACGGGGCAGCTCGAGTGGGCGGGCTTCTGGCCGGTGTGGCTGGCCTGGTGGGTCGGGGACGCGATGGGCGTCCTGCTCGTCACGCCGGTCCTGCTCCTGCTGGCCCGGGTGCGGCGGCCGCTGCCCCTGTCGCGCTGGAAGGAGGCCCTGGGCCTGGCGGTCGTCGCCTGCTGCCTGCTGCCCGTGGCCGCGCGCAGCTCGGTCAGCCTGCTGTACCTCGTCTACCCCCTGCTGATCTGGACGGCGCTGCGCTTCCAGCTGGCGGGCAGCATGCTGTGCGCGCTGTTCGCCTCGGTCATGGCCACCGTGGCGGCGACCGACCACGTCGGGCCCTTCGAACGACTGAACCGGGTGGAGGTGATGCTCAAGCTCCAGACCTTCAACGGCGCGATGGCGCTCACGGCGCTGATCCTCTCCGCGGTGATCACCGAGCAGATCCACACCCGCCGCTCGGTGGAGCGCGCCTGCCAGGAGCTGGTGGAGGTGCTCGGCCATCTCACCGCGGGCGATGCGGCGGACGGCCGCGGCCGGTCGGAGGAGGCCGCTTCGGGGCGGCAGCAGGAGGACTGACCTGCGGCCGGGCCGGTCCGCGCCGGTAGGCGGGACGTACGCTGGGCCGCATGAGCCGGGTCGAGGTGGTGCAGCTGCTGGTGTCGCCCGCGCACCGGCTGGCGGGGCGGCCGTCGGACGGCCCCTCCCCCGGCCCCGCCGACGAACGCGTCACCGGCGTCGCGGTGCGCCGCGGACTGGGACTGGTGGGCGACCGCTACTACGCCCGGCCCGCCCACCGCGACGCGGCGGTGACCCTCATGGCCGCCGAGCACCTCCCGGAGGGCGCCGACCTCCGGCACACACGGCGCAACGTCCTGCTGCGGGGCGTGGACATCGACGCGTACGTCGGCGCGACGATCTCCCTCGACTGCGGCGCGGGGCCGGTGCTGTTCGCGGTGCGGCGGCCCGCACGGCCCTGCGCGTGGATGGACGTGACCATCGGCCCCGGGGCGCAGCGGGCCCTGCGCGGCCGGGGCGGTGTGCGGTGCACCCCGCTGAGCGACGGGACGCTCGCGGTCGGCCCGGCCGCGTTCCGCGTCGTGACCGGGGGCGACGAGCCCGGCTGACGCCCGCGGAGCCGCCGGGACCGGCCCCGCTCCCGGCTCCCGCCTCAGCCGGCGGTCGGCGTCGTACGGATGGCCGCGATGTCGAACTGAAGGCGCACCTTCTCGCTCACCATCGCGCCGCCCTCGGCGAGCCTGCTGTTGTACGTCAGGCCCCAGTCGGTCCGGTTGATGGTCGTGGTGCCGTCGAAGCCCGCCCGGTCGTAGCCGAACGGGTCGGTGACCTTGCCGATGTAGGTCATGTCGAGCACGACCGGCCGGGAAATGCCGCGGATGGTGAGTTCTCCCGCCATGTGGAAGAGATCGGCACCGGCCTGTTCCACCGACGTGCTGGTGAAGCGCATCCGCGGATACGTCGCGGCGTCGAGAAAGTCCCGGCCCACCAGGTGGGCGTCGCGCTGCTCGACCCCCGTGTCCACACTGGCGGTGAACAGCGTGACGTCGGCACGTGAGCGGGTGGGGTCGTCCGCGTCGAAGTGGAGCCGACTTTCGTACTCCAGGAAACAGCCGCGCACGGTCGTCACCATGGCGTGCCGGACCGAGAAGCCGATCCTGCTGTGGGCGGGGTCGACGACCCACTCACCGGTGAGATCCGCCAGGTGAGGATTCGGATGCACGCCGGTGGGGGACGCCGCGCCGCCGGGGCGCTGTGGGGGGACGGCCGGCGCCTGACGGCGGGCCGGCACGACGCGGTTGAACAAATTCATGATTCATCTAGGTACTTGAGTTTGGTTATGACCGCAAGTCCCCTTCCCATTCAGGGGCGTTGCGCACGCGCCCGCACCTGCATTTCGCCGAGGCTTTTACACACAACCCACACATCACCGTTGCCGCGCGGGAACGAAAAACCCATGGAAAACGCCAGGGAATTTTATTTCGGGCATGTCATGATTCCCGCGACACCGAGATCGAGAAGTCGTTGTCGACCGTGTAGTACGGGCGCAGGGTGGAGCCCTCGGAGCGGATCTCCGGGTAGACGTGCACGTGCTTGCGGTCGGCGATGTCGTCGAGCAGCCGGGCGACCCTGACCGCGGCGGCGCCGGCCGTGGGCCGTACGAAGGCGTCCCAGACCTGGTCCGCTCCCTCGCTCGCGCCGGCCGTCGCGTCCCGGCCGGCGGTGAACGACAAGTCCTTGCCGTCCTCGTCGACCCGGGGGCGGAGGGTGTGCACCGTGCCGGTGCCGCGCAGGCGCAGTTCCACGAGGGCGTCCTCGGCGAGCCGCGCGCCGTGCAGCCGGACCGCGACCGTGATGTCCCGGTCGGTGACGTCCACCGTCCCGGCCTCCGCGTGGACGGTGCGCAGCCACGTCCTGAGGGCCAGGAAGCCGTCCTTGGTCGCGTAGGGGATGCGGACGGCGACGGGCGAGGTGCGGTCGCGGAGGTGGCCGTCCACCAGGGCGCGCAGATCGCGCAGGCCGGGGCGCAGCCGCACCGGTTCGGTGTCGGGCCCGGGGACCAGGTAGGTGTCCCAGCGCCCCTCGGCGAGGGCCGGGTGGGGCGGGAGCACCGCGCTCAAGGGGCCGTCGGGCCGCTCGGCCTCCAGGTCGAGGAGGCGGCTGTCGGTCCCGGGCCGCCCCTTCTTGGGGCGCGGCCGGAGCAGGAGCCGGGGGTGGGGGGCCGGGACCGGCGGGAGACGGAAGGTGATCCTTCCGTCCGGGTCCACGGTGCAGTCGGCCCGCGTCTCGTACTCCTGCTGCCCGCTCTCCCCCGCCGTCGCGACCGCCTCGTCCACTGCCCCGGTCCTGCCCGCCATGCCCGCCATGCCCGCCCCGCTCGTCGTCCCTGCCGTGTCCGCCGCGTCCGCCCCGTCGACGGCGCCGCTCGCGCCTGCCAGGGGCGTCCTGCCCGCCTCGCCCTTCGCTTCCGCAGAGCGGGTCGCGCCCGCCGGGGCTGTCGCCCCCGCCGCACGTGTGCGCGCTCCCCGTCCGGTACGTCCTCCGGGTGCCGTCGTGCTCATCGGCGGCCCTTCCGGAGCGCGCGCAGGACGCCCGACGCGGCGGTGCGGGCCGCGTCGCGGGCCGCGTGCGCCCGTCCGGTCAGGGCGCTGCCCACCGGTCGGCGCGGCCGTGCGGACCGCCCCTCCGCCCGTCTCGCCGCGGCGGCGTTCTCCAGCAGGCGCTCGGCCTGGGCGACAACGGGGCCGGGCGCGAAGCGGCGGGAGTTCTCCAGTGCGGTGCGGCTCATGCGGCGGCGCCGCTCGTCGTCGCCGACGAGCTCCAGCAGCGCGGCGGCCAGGGCGTCGCGGTCGCCGACCGGGACCAGGCGGCCGTCGGCGCCGTCCGCGATGATCTCGCCGGGCCCGTACGGGCAGTCGGTGCTGACGACGGGCAGTCCGCAGCGCATGGCCTCGACGATGGTCATGCCGAACGGCTCGAAGTTCGAGGCGGCGGCCCCGATGGACGCCTTGGCCCACTCCGCCTCCATGGGCGTGGCGGCCCCCATCAGGAACACGTTGTTCCACAGCCCGAGCCGCTCGATGAGCGCGCGCAGCCGGGGCTGCTCCGCGCCCTTGCCGTAGATGCGCAGCTGCCAGTCCGGGTGCACCGCCGCCACCTGGGCGAATGCCTCGATGAGCAGGTCGTAGCGCTTGACCGGGACCAGCCGGCCGGCGGCGACCACGATGCGGGCCGTGCCGTCGGCCGGCGGCAGGACGGGGTCGGGGACGCTGTTCGGCAGTGCCTCCACGTGGACGCCGGGCAGCCACATCTTGCGCCGGTAGGCGGCGGCGTCCGCCTCCGTGACGGTGGTGATCACGTCGAGCCCGCGATAGGCGCGCCGCAGGGCGGTGCGCAGCCGCGGTGAGTGGTTGTCCAGGGTGAGGTGCTCCTGGCCGACGCGCAGGACGTGCCGCGGTGCCTGCCGGGCGATGTGCACGTTGAGCCCCGGGCGGGTGCCGATGACGACGTCGGCGTCGAGCGTCCGGAGGTGCTCGCCGATGCGCTGGTCGGTGAGTTCGCTGTACTGGCCGTGGCGGTACTCGGCGGCCGGGTACACCCGTGCCGGCTTGCGGTGCTGCGGATGATCCGCCTCGGTGCGCAGGTCGACCAGGGCCCGCAGCCGGACGGCCGGGTGGGGGGTCAGCAGGGGGCGTTCCCGGTGGCGCAGCGCGGAGACCACCTCCACCTCGTGCCGCTCGGCCAGCGCCGCGGCCAGGTTGAACGTGGTGGTGATCGTCCCTCCGATCCCATAGGCGTTGTGGATCAGGAATGAGATCTTCATGCCGAGCTAGACGGCAGCAACTACCGGACAGTTGTTTGCCGTTACCAGTCTGTGGCCGGACGGCCCGCCTCCCGGCCAGGGTCCGTTTCGGAATGATCTCGGACATAAGTGGTCTACGCCATACCGTTGCACCGGAGGTGTGTGGGTAGGTTTGACTCGTTTGCCCGCAGCAGCGTCGCGTCACCGGGTGCGCCCTCGTACCGATCGTCTGGAGACCCATGCGCCCTCGAATAGCCTCCGTCCCGTCCGTCGCCCTGGCCGGGGGCACGCTGGCCCTGGGCATCGGCGGTCTGTATCTGGCCGGGCTGGCGGTCACGGGCGGGGAGATCGACTCGGGCACGACGGTGCGCGGTGTGGAGATCGGCGGTCTGAGCCGCGCGGAGGCCGTGCGCAAGCTCGAACGGGACCTGGGCGCGCCCGCTGCCCGGGACCTGCCCGTGAAGGTCGGCGAGCGGACGGGAACGGTCGATCCGGAGCGCGCGGGACTCTCCTGGGACATCCAGGGGACCGTCGACCGGGCCTCCCGCAGCGGCACCGATCCGGTCAGCGTCCTCCGGGGGCTCTTCCGCTCGGGCGGCACCGTCGAACCGGTGGTGCGCGTGGACGAGGGCAAGGCCCGGGCCGCGCTCGACGGGATCGCGAAGCGCCTGGACCAGAAGGTCCGCGACGGGGCCGTCGGGTTCGACGGCGGCCGGGTCGAGCAGACCATGCCACGCACCGGGTACGCCCTCGACGTCGACGCGGCGGTCGATGCCCTGCGCGCGGCCTTCGTGCGGCAGGACCTCCGCTCCCCCACTGCCCTGCCCGTCCGGGAGACCCGGCCCGCGGTCACGGCCGGCGAGGTGCGCCGGGCGGTACGCGCCTTCGCGGAGCCCGCCGTGTCGGCGCCCGTCACGCTCACCGCGGCCGGCGAGCGCTTCACGGTGCCCCGGGAGGTCCTGGGCGCACACCTGACCATGCGGCCGGACGACAGGGGCCGGCTGCACCCCCGGCTCGACGAGAAGGGCCTGCGGGAGGATCCCGCCGTGGACCGGCCGCTGGACCGGATCACCACGACCGCCGCCGACGCCGAGCTGCGCGCCGACGGCGACAAGGCCGTGATCGCCAAGGACGCCACGCTCGGTCACGAGGTCACCGGCGAGGCCCTGGGCAAGGCGGTGCTGCCGCTGCTCACCGCGAAGGGCGACGGCCGCGCGGGCACCGTGGAGGTCCGCACGACCCGGCCCGAGGTGACCCGCGAGAACGCCGCGCAACTGGGACTGACGCAGACGATGTCCTCCTTCACCGTCGACTTCGAACCGGCCGAGTACCGCACCAGGAACATCGGCCGGGCCGTGGAACTGATCAACGGCTCGCTCGTCAGGCCCGGCGAGACCTGGAGCTTCAACCGGACGGTCGGGGAACGCACCGAGGCCAACGGATTCGTCGACGGGATCATCATCCTGAACGACAAGTACACCAAGGCGTCCGGCGGCGGCGTGTCGTCCGTGGCGACGACGCTCTACAACGCGCTGTTCTTCGCCGGGGTCAAGCCGGTGGAGCACGGCGCGCACTCGTTCTACATCGAGCGCTACCCGGAGGGCCGCGAGGCGACCGTCGCCTGGGGCAGCCTGGACCTGCGGTTCACCAACGACTCCGGCAAGGCCCTCTACATCCAGGCCGAGTCGACGGACACGTCCGTGACCGTCAATTTCCTCGGCACCCGCAAGTACGACGAGATCACGTCGGTCACGGGCCCGCGCACCGCGGTGAAGAAGCCCGGCAAGCACGTCAGCCACGACAAGGAGTGCGTGCCGCAGACCCCGCTCGAGGGGTTCGACGTCACGGTGGAGCGCGTCTTCCACGACGGCGGCCGGGAAGTGCGCCGGGAGCCGTACCGCACCCACTACACACCACGCGACGAGATCGTGTGCGAGTGACCCGCTCGGCCCGCCCGGGGGCCACCACCCGCCGGTGAACCGGCCCTTCGGCCCCGGGCGTTGACCCGTCTCCCTGCCGCCAGCACAATGGCGGCCACTGTCTGAGAGCGCTCTCAAAGGGAGATCCATGACTGGCAGACCAGGCCCGGCCCTCGGCCGGCGTTCGCTCATCGGGGCCGGACTCGGCATCGGCGCCGCGGCCCTCACCGCCGCCGGCTCGGGGCAGGCCGTGGCGGCCGGTCCGGCCGGCCGGCACCACGCCTCGGCCCCGGCCCGGGGGCATGCCTTCCTCGCCGCCGCCATGGACGCCCACCCCGGCAACGGCACCGTCCGCCTCACCCAGAGCTACACCGACCAGGCCGGCCTGTTCAGCACCGCGTTCACCTACGACAACGCCCTGGCGATCCTGGCCCACCTCGCCACCCGCACCCGGGACGGCCTGGCCCGCGCCCGCACCCTGGGCGACGCCCTGCTGTACGCCCAGCTCCACGACCCGGCGTACGACGACGGCCGGCTGCGGCAGGCGTACAACACCGGGCCGTACACCTTCTACGACGGGACGCCCCAGCCCGACGGGTTCGTCCGGGCCGACGGAACGGCCAACGTCGGCACGCAGTTCGGCTTCACCGGCACAGCGGTGGGGGACATGGCCTGGGCGGGCATCGCCCTGAGCGCCCTGGCCCGGCGTACCGGGGCGCGCCGCTACCTCACGGGCGCCGTGCGCATCGGTGAGTGGATCGAGCGCAACGGCCGCACCGGCGAGCCGCTGGGCGGCTACAAGTTCGGGGTGGACGGGGCGAACCAGAAGCTGCCCTTCACCTCCACCGAGCACAACACCGACCTGGTCTGCCTGTTCGGCCGGCTCGCCCGGCTCACCGGCGACCGGGTGTGGCGGGAGCGCCGCGGCCGTGCCGAGGCGTTCGTCCTGCGGATGTGGGAGCCGTCCGGGGGTTTCTTCTACACGGGCACGAACGACGGGGAGACGGTGAACCGGTCCCCGGTCCCGGAGGACACCCAGACCTGGACCCACCTGGCGCTGGGCTCCTCCCGCCACTCCCGCTCCCTGGACTGGGCGGCGGCTGAGCTGGCCGTCTCGGACCACTCCGGGCGCACCAACAGCACGGTGCCCGCAGGGCAGTCGTACGAGGGCGTCACCTTCAGTTCGGCGAGCCTGCTGGCGAACGAGGACGCGCCGATCGCGTCCGGGCAGCCCAGACCCGACCGCAACGGCGTGTGGTTCGAGGGGACCGCCCACCTGGCCCTCGCCCTGCGCGACCGCGGGGCACGCGGCGACGAGACCCGCGCCCGGCGGCTGATCGCCTCGACCGAGAAGGCCCAGGACCTGCTGGGCGGCGGCCAGACCGTAGGCGGCAGGGCGTTGCCCGAGCGGTGCGGGGTGGTGTCTGCGAGCAGTCCGCTCGACACCGGGTTCGGCTTCGGCTACTACCCGTACCGGCACACGGGCGCGACCGCCTGGTACCTGATGGCGGCCACGCGATACAACCCACTCCGGGCCGGGATCTGACGCTCCGTCGGACCGAGGGGCGGGGACGCGGAACGCCCCGGGCCGTGCGGCCCGGGGCGTTCCGTCAGGCGGGTGGGGTCAGACCAGGTCGAACCGGTCCAGGTTCATGACCTTGACCCAGGCCGCGACGAAGTCCTCGACGAACTTCTCCTTGGCGTCGTCGCTCGCGTAGACCTCGGCGAGCGCGCGCAGTTCGGAGTTGGAGCCGAAGACCAGGTCGGCGCGGGAGCCGGCCCACTTGACCTCGCCCGTGGCGGCGTCGCGTCCCTCGAACGTGGTCTGGTCCTCGCTCGTGGCCTTCCAGGTGATGCCCAGGTCCAGCAGGTTGACGAAGAAGTCGTTCGTCAGCGAGCCGGGCGTCCTGGTAAGGGCACCGAGCTGGGACTGCTGGTAGTTGGCGCCCAGCACGCGCAGACCGCCGACCAGCACGGTCATCTCGGGCGCGCTCAACGTGAGCAGGTTGGCGCGGTCCAGCAGCAGGTACTCGGCCGGCAGGCGGTTGCCCTTGCCGAGGTAGTTGCGGAACCCGTCGGCGGTCGGCTCCAGCGCCTCGAACGACTCGGCGTCGGTGTGCTCCTCGGTCGCGTCCACACGGCCCGCGGCGAAGGGCACCTCCACCTGGTAACCGGCTTCCTTGGCGGCCTTCTCTACGGCGGCGGAGCCACCGAGGACGATCAGGTCGGCCAGGGAGACCTTCTTCGCGCCGGAGTTGAACTCCTGCTGGATGCCCTCGAGGACCCGCAGGACCTGGGCCAGCTCGTCCGGCTCGTTGACCTCCCAGCCGCGCTGCGGCTCCAGGCGGATGCGGGCGCCGTTGGCGCCGCCGCGCTTGTCGCTGCCGCGGAAGGTCGACGCCGAGGCCCAGGCGGTGGACACCAGCTGCGCGACGGACAGACCCGACTCCAGCAGCTTGGTCTTGAGGACGGCGATGTCCTCGGCGTCGATGGCCTCGCCCTCGGCCTCGGGCAGCGGGTCCTGCCACAGCAGCGTCTCCTGCGGCACCTCCGGGCCGAGGTAGAGGGACTTGGGGCCCATGTCGCGGTGGGTCAGCTTGAACCAGGCGCGGGCAAAGGCGTCCGCGAACTCCTGCGGGTTCTCGTGGAACCGGCGCGAGATGGGCTCGTAGATCGGGTCGAAGCGCAGCGCGAGGTCGGTGGTGAGCATCTTCGGGCGGTGCTTCTTCGCCGGGTCGTGCGCGTCCGGCACGATCTCCGGCGCGTCCTTGGCGACCCACTGGTGGGCGCCGGCCGGGCTCTGCTCCAGCTCGTACTCGAACTCGAAGAGGTTCTTGAAGAACCCGTCGCTCCACCGGGTCGGCGTGCTGGTCCAGGTGACCTCGAGGCCGGAGGTGATGGCGTCGCCGCCCTTGCCCGTGCCGTAGGTGCTGCGCCAGCCCAGGCCCTGCTCCTCCATGGAGGCGGCCTCGGGGTCGGCACCGACGTGGTCGGCGGGGCCGGCTCCGTGGGTCTTGCCGAAGGTGTGGCCGCCGGCGATCAGGGCGACGGTCTCCTCGTCGTTCATCGCCATGCGGCGGAACGTCTCACGGATGTCGCGGGCCGCGGCGAGCGGGTCCGGGTTGCCGTTCGGGCCCTCGGGGTTGACGTAGATGAGGCCCATCTGGACCGCGCCGAGCGGGTTCTCCAGATCGCGCTCGCCCGAGTAGCGCTTGTCGTCGAGCCAGGTCGTCTCGGGGCCCCAGTAGACGTCCTCCTCCGGCTCCCAGACGTCCTCGCGGCCGCCGGCGAAGCCGAAGGTCTCGAAGCCCATCTGCTCCAGGGCGACGTTGCCGGTGAGGATCATGAGGTCGGCCCAGGAGATGCTCTGCCCGTACTTCTTCTTGACGGGCCACAGCAGACGGCGGGCCTTGTCGAGGTTGCCGTTGTCCGGCCAGCTGTTGAGCGGGGCGAAGCGCTGCTGTCCGGCGCCGGCGCCGCCGCGGCCGTCGCTGATGCGGTAGGTGCCGGCGCTGTGCCAGGCCATGCGGACCATCAGCGGGCCGTAGTCGCCGAAGTCGGCCGGCCACCAGTCCTGCGAGGTCGTGAGCACCTCGGCGATGTCGCGCTTGACGGCCGCGAGGTCGAGCGCCTGGAAGGCCTCGGCGTAGTCGAAGTCCCCACCGAGCGGGTTGGCCACCTCGGGGTTCTTGGCGAGGATCTTCAGGTTGAGCCGCTCGGGCCACCACTGGCGGTTGCCGCCGCCCTGGGTCGGGTGCAGGGCGCGGTCGTGCGCCACGGGGCAACCGCCCCCCGCCTCCGCCGACTTCGGGTCGGTGACGATCGCGTCGTGGTTCTCGGTCATGGAAATCCTTCCGGACGGGGTGGATCGCGGTGCTCGGGGTGGATCACGGTGTTCGGTGGATCACGTGCTCAGGAACTGCGAGCGGTGGAGCAGGCGGGGCACAGGCCCCAGTAGATGACCTCGGCCTCGTCGACGGCGAAGCCCCGGTCGTCGGACGCGGTCAGGCAGGGGGCGTGGCCGACCGCGCAGTCGACGTCGGCCACGGCTCCGCACGACCGGCACACGAGGTGGTGGTGGTTGTCGCCGACCCGCCCCTCGTAGAGGGCCGGGCTGTTGGGCGGATCCAGACGGCGCACGAGCCCGGCCGCGGTGAGGGCGTGGAGTCCCTCGTAGACGGCCTGGACCGAGATGTGGCCGACGCGGCCGCGCACCTCGGTGGCGATGGCTTCGGCGCCGAGGTGGTCGCCCTCCCGCACGGCCTCGAGCAGCGCGACACGGGCGGCCGTCACCCGCAGGCCGGCGCCACGCAGCTCCTCGGCGGTGGTCGGGGTCCCGGATGCGGTCATGCGGCACAACCTAGCCACACAAACACGAACGACTCAAGGAAACGAACGGTTCAATTTTGATGGCGGGCGGGTGGGGCGGTGCGGGGACTGGGCCGCCGCGACATGTGAGCCGAGTCACAGCGGCATGATCCCGCCCGAGGTCCGCGCGGGACGCGCGCAGCGCCGCCGGCGTCCCGGTGGTTCACGCGTCCGGCGAGGTCAGGCGCTCCAGCCGGGCCGCCGCCGTCGCCGCCCTGCGGTCGGCTTCACGGAGGCGGCGACCGGCCGTGCGGGCCTGCTCGCGGGCCGTCCGCTCGGCGAAGCGCGCCTGCTGGTGCTCGTTCCTGGCGCGCTCCAGTTCCTCGGTGAGCTCACCGACGCGGCGCTGGAGCCGGTCCAGCCGCTCCTCCGCCTCCTGGGCGGCCCGGTCGGCGGCGTCGGCCTCCTCCCGCAGCACGCGCCGTTCCCGCTCGGCGGCCTCGGCGGCCTCCCGGGCCTGCGCCAGCTGCCGCCGCTGCCGCTCCGCGGCCTTCCCGTCCGGGCGGGAGGGCGCGGGTGCGGGCGCGGGGCGGGCCGGCGGGCGCTGCGGCCGGGCGCCCTCGGCGGCCGCCGGGAAGCCGACCGAGGCGCTCAGCGGCTTGTCCAGGCGTCCGGCGGCCCACGTCCGGGCGGCCTCCGGATCGGCCAGGACGGCGTGCAGGGTGTTCTCGACCTCGCGCAGCACGCTCTCGCCGACGGGGTGCCCGGCCTCCCGGGCGAGCTGCCTGGCCTGGGCGGACAGGGCGCGCACCAGGGCATGCTGCCTGCGGCTCAGCTCGCGCAGCTGCTCGCCGTCCAGGTCCTGGTGGGCGCGGCGCAGGCCCTCGCCGAGCCTGAGCAGGGGTTCGACCTCGCCGGGATTGCTGCGGACCAGGAGGTTGCTGACCCAGGCGGCGAGGCTGGGCTTGCGCAGGGCGCCGATCCGCCGGGCGAGATCCCGGTCGCCGGAGGTGCGCGCGGAGGCCACGGCGGAGGCGCGGGCGGCGACGAAGTCCTCCGGGCGGCGGGCGTACAGCTCCTCGGCCACGGTGTCGAAGTCCATGCGCGTCTCCTTCGCGTGCAGGCCCGGGTCCGATGGTCTCAGGACGGGTCGCCGGGGGCTCGCGGAACCTTCCGGAGGGGGCCCGGCCCGCTCCCGGGGGCACCCCCTGCGTGATCGCAGGATCGACGGTTTAACATATGAGCGCCGCCTAGCTCGAAAGATGGACTCGTGACTGTCAACGACGACTCGTTCACCAACTGGAAGAACCGCGAGGAGATCGCGGAGTCGATGATCCCGATCATCGGGAAGCTGCACCGGGAGCGGGACGTGACGGTCCTGCTGCACAGCCGCTCCCTGGTGAACAAGTCGGTGGTCAGCATCCTCAAGACCCACCGGTTCGCCCGGCAGATCGCGGGCGCGGAGCTCTCGGTCACCGAGACGCTGCCCTTCCTGAAGGCCCTCGCCGAGCTCGACCTCGGGCCGTCCCAGATCGACATCGGCATGCTCGCCGCGACCTACCGCGAGGACGACCGCGGACTGTCGGTCGCCGAGTTCACCGCCGAGGCCGTCGCCGGGGCCACGGGCGACAACAAGATCGAGCGCCGCGAGGGACGCGACGTCGTCCTCTACGGGTTCGGCCGCATCGGCCGGCTCGTGGCCCGGCTGCTCATCGAGAAGGCCGGCTCCGGCAACGGCCTGCGCCTGCGCGCCATCGTGGTGCGCGGCGGCGGGGAGCAGGACATCGTCAAGCGCGCCTCGCTGCTGCGCCGCGACTCCATCCACGGCCAGTTCCAGGGCACGATCACCGTCGACGAGGCGACCAGCACCATCGTCGCCAACGGCAACGCCATCAAGGTGATCTACGCCAACGACCCCTCCGAGGTCGACTACACGGCGTACGGCATCAAGAACGCCATCCTGATCGACAACACCGGCAAGTGGCGCGACCGCGCGGGCCTGTCGCAGCACCTGCGCCCGGGGATCGACAAGGTGGTGCTGACCGCGCCCGGCAAGGGCGACGTCCCGAACATCGTCCACGGCGTCAACCACGACACCATCAAGCCGGACGAGCAGATCCTGTCGTGCGCCTCCTGCACCACGAACGCCATCGTGCCGCCGCTGAAGGCGATGGACGACGAGTTCGGCGTCACGCGCGGCCACGTGGAGACCGTCCACTCGTTCACCAACGACCAGAACCTGCTGGACAATTACCACAAGGCCGACCGGCGGGGCCGCTCCGCGCCGCTGAACATGGTCATCACCGAGACCGGCGCCGCCTCCGCCGTCGCCAAGGCGCTGCCCGACCTCAAGGCGCCGATCACCGGCAGCTCGATCCGGGTCCCGGTCCCGGACGTCTCCATCGCGATCCTCAGTCTGCGGCTCGGCCGGGAGACCACCCGCGAGGAGGTCCTCGACCACCTGCGCGACGTCTCGCTGACCTCGCCGCTCAAGCGCCAGATCGACTTCACCACGGCCCCCGACGCGGTCTCCAGCGACTTCATCGGCTCGCGCCACGCCTCGATCGTCGACGCCGGCGCCACCAAGGTCGACGGGGACAACGCGATCCTCTACCTGTGGTACGACAACGAGTTCGGCTACTCGTGCCAGGTCATCCGGGTCGTGCAGCACGTCTCCGGCGTGGAGTACCCGACCTACCCGGCTCCGGCGGCCTGACGGTCGTCGTCCGGATCAGGCCCCGCACACGACCGGGTGCCGTGCCCCCGAGAGGGGCACGGCACCCGGTCGTGCGAACTCAGTGCTTGAAGACGTTCAGTGCTTGAAGACGTCCTTCGTCTTCTCCTTGGCCTGCCGCGCGTCGCCCTTGGACTGCTCGGCACGGCCCTCGGCCGTCAGCCGCTCGTTGCCCACCGCGCGGCCGACCGTCTCCTTGGCCTTGCCCTTGGCCTGCTCGGTCTTCGCCTTGGCCTTCTGCTCTTCAGCCACGGTTCGTTCACTCCAAGTCGTGTCCGACAGCGGGGTCGGTAGTACGGGTGACCGCGAACGGGCAGCTCAAACGTGCCGCCCTTCGGGGGACGCCGTCGGGGTGCGTCAGTGGCAGCACCCGTCGGCGGCTCCCGCCGGCTCCTGACGGCAGAAGCAGGACGCCCGGATCGGCACGTCGGCCAGCGCCGTCGCCAACGTGAGCTGAGAGGCCACCAGGGCCGCCTCACCGGTCTTCCCGGTACGCAGCAGGCACTCGTGGAAACCGTGCAACGCCCAGACGTTGCCCGGGTGTTGCAGGGGGCGCGGCAGGGTGTCGTCCAGGCCCAGATCGGCGCGGTAGACGGCCTCGGCCTCCTCCACCCGCCCCTGTTCCAGCAGCAGCGCCCCGTAGGCGTGGCGGGTGGGCTGCATCCAGCCCCACGGCTCGTCGTAGGGCAGGTTGTCGTCCAGTGCGATGGAGCGTTCGAGGGCGGCGAAGGCGGAGTCGTGGTCGCCCCTGCGGTACTCCAGCTCCCCGTCCAGCATCGCGGAGGCGATCGCGAGGATGTCGTGGCAGGTGTTGTTGAACAGCATGCGGGTCTCGGGCACCCGGCCCACCGCCGCCCGGAACAGCTCCCGTTCCGCCTCGGCGCGGTCCACCTCCCCGGTGGCGGACAGGGCGACGCCGCGCGCGTAGTGACGCATGGCGGTGGTGACCGCGTAGAGCTCCGGGTCGGTGGGGGCCGGCAGGTCCAGGATCTCCTTCCAGCGGCCGAAGCGGATCAGCACGTGCACGCGCATGGCCAGGAAGCCCTCCAGCCAGTCGGCCATGGGCGGGCTCTGCACGCGCAGCAGCTCCTCCGGTACGGCGGCCTCCAGCTCGGCGGCCGAGTCGAGGGCCACACGGGACTGGCCGAGGAACATGGCCCCGTAGATCCGGAAGTGGTGGTTGTGCACCCGGTAGAGGGTGTAGAAGTTCATCGCCCCGGCGCGCCGCCGGTACTTCTCGTCAGCGGCGATCGCGTCGCTGTTCGCGGCGACGACCCGGCGGTAGTCGCCGCACAGGACGTCGAGGTGCGAGGGCATGTGCCGCAGGTGGCCGGCGTCGGGCACGAGGTCGCGCAGCCGGTCGGCGACGGTGAGGGCCTGCTCCGGCGTCGGGGACATCTCCATCAGGTGGATGTACAGGTGCAGGATCCCGGGGTGCACGGCGCCGGCGTCGGTGGCGAGGGCGGCGTCCAGCACCGCCTTGGCCTCCGTGGTCCGGGCGCCCTCGGCCGGGCGGCCGGTGGTGATGTCCCACAGTTGCCAGGGGGTGAGGTTCATCAGGGCGTCCGCGTGGAGGGTGGCGATGTCGGGGTCGCCGGGCGCCATCCGGTACACCTCGCGCATGGCGTTCGCGTAGGGCTCGTTCCACACCGAGCAGTCCGCTGCGGCCTCCGCCTGCGGGTAGCGGGCACGCAGCGCCTCGATGAGGGCCCGTTCGACCGGGGTGGCGCGGGCCGCCGCCTCGTGGGCCCGTTCCACGGCCGCGTGCGTGCGGTCCACGGTGCGCACGAGTTCGTCGCCGTCGAAGGCTTCCCAGGGCTTGTTGTAGTTGGGGCCGAGCGCGTAGGCGATGCCCCAGTACGCCATGGCGCACCCGGGATCGGCCTCGGCCGCCTTCTCGAAGCAGGCGACGGCCTCCTCGTGGTGGAAGCCGTACGTCCAGAGCAGGCCGCGGTCGAACCAGAGCTGGGCCTCGGGGGACGTGGTGGTGACGGGACGGCTGTGGGTACCGAGGTCGTAGTAGTCACCCATGGTCATCTCCTGGGCCGGCGGCCGGGCCGTGGGAGCGGCGGTGATCACACACCCGCGGCTCCCGGTCGATCCTCGCCTCTCCAGGTTAGCCGCCCGGGTACCGGCAGGCCGCGGTGTCGCACGGACCGGGGTCGCTCCGGCCCGCGCGGCGCGGTCGCGAGCGTGGTGGGGGTGCGGGTCAGCTGCTCGTGAGGATCTGCGGGGCCTGGATCTTGATCATGGTGTTGGTCCAGCGGATCTGCCGGAGCGTCTGCGGGTGGCAGTCGCTCGTCAGGGCCAGGAGCCGCTCGTCACGGGTGGCCTGTGCCGCCTGGGCGAGCATCTCCCAGTGCAGGGAGTTCCGGGTGGCCGCCAGGTGCAGGTCGCGCAGGTCGTGCAGGAGGAGCAGGCCGGTGTCGGTGCGCCGGCCCAGGGCCTCGGAGGCCTTCTCCCGGAGGACGGCGAGCGTCCCGGGCGAGGGCGTGGCGCGCGGACCGGGCAAATCGAGGCCGTGGTCGCGGCCGGCCTCGGCGAGGCGGCGGGTGTGCTCGTGCGACCAGCGGGCGATGTCGAGGGCGACGTGGTGGAACTCGTGGTCGCCGCGGTGGCGGGCGGCCGCGGTCAGCAGATCCTGCTCCAGGTCGCGTTCGCCGTCGTGCAGGAGGCGCAGGGTGGTGCCGATGCCGCTCATGAACCGCTCCCCGGCGTCGTCCCGCGGGTGCCGGGCGTCGCGGGTGCCGGGTCCGTACCCGGCCCGCGGCGGGCGACGAGGGTGACGCGCGCGGCGCCGGTCTTGAACAGGGGCTGCTTGGAGACCGGGTCCCAGTCGGTGACGGTGGTCTCGTTGGCGGCGCGGCCGGGGCCGCCGTCGGGCGGCCGGTGGCCCTCCGGGGTGTCCCAGTAACCGTAGTGGAAGGGCAGGAACACCATGCCGTCGCGGAGGGCGGTGGTGCGCAACCGGGCCCGTACGGCGCCGCGCGGGGTGGTGACCTGCACCAGGTCGCCGTCGGCGAGCCCCTGGGTGGAGGCCTCCGCGGGTGAGATCTCCGCCCAGACGTCCGGTGCGGCGGCGTTCAGCTCGGGGGCGCGGGCGGTCTTGGTCCGGGTGTGGAAGTGGTAGACCGTCCGGCCGGTGATGAGTTGCAGGGGGTAGTCGGCCGACGTGTCCTCGTGCGGTGGCAGGTACTCCGCCGCCTTGAGCACCGCCTTGCCGTCCGGGTTGAGGGCACGGTACTCCTCCGCCTCCACGGCCGCCCCGGTCACCAGGTCCCTGCCGTAGCTCTCGCACACGTCGGGCCGGGCATGGTCGAAGCCGTCGGTGTAGAGGCGGGCGGTGCCCTCGGGCGCCTCGTCGGTGCAGGGCCACTGGATGCCGCTGCCGCCGCGCAGCCGGTCGTAGCTCAGGCCGGTGTAGTCGCAGGGGCGTCCGGCGCTGCATCGCTGCCAGGCAGCGAAGGCGGACTCCGGGTCGTGCCAGTGGATCAAAGGTCCGCCGTCCTTGTCGCGGAAATCCATGCGGGCGGCGAAGTCCAGCAGGAT
Organism: Streptomyces sp. NPDC017943; assembly: GCF_044328425.1. Classification (NCBI taxonomy): domain Bacteria; kingdom Bacillati; phylum Actinomycetota; class Actinomycetes; order Kitasatosporales; family Streptomycetaceae; genus Streptomyces; species Streptomyces sp. NPDC017943. Next base: position 397,003 of record NZ_JBIRHH010000002.1, read on the forward strand.
GTCCAGGTCGGGGCGGGCCTCGCCGGGTGGTTCGACGGCCTTGTCGGACAGGTGCACGGTGCGGTCGGCGTTGGTGAAGGTGCCGGTCTTCTCGCCCCAGCCGGCCGCGGGCAGGACCACGTCGGCGAGCTGCGCGGTCTCGGTGAGGAACATGTCCTGCGCCACCACGAACAGGCGTTCCTGGGCGAGGATCGAGCGGATGCGCGACAGCTCGGGCAGGGACACGGCCGGGTTGGTGCCGCTGATCCACAGCATGCGGATCGAGCCCTGCTCGGCGTACCGGAAGATCTGCATGGCGTGGGTGGGGGGACCGTAGTGCGGGATGGTCTGCGGGGTCACGTTCCACACCTCGGCCAGTTCCGCGACGTGCGCGTCGTTCTGCCAGTTGCGGAAGCCCGGCAGGTCGCCGTCGGCCCCGCACTCGCGGGTGTTCTCCGCGCTGGGCTGCCCGTTCATCTGCAGCAGCCCGCAGCCGGGCCGTCCCAGCATGCCGCGCAGGAGATGCAGGTTGTTGACCTGGACGGCGGCGGCGGTGGCCTGGTGGGACTGGTAGACGCCCTGGAGGACGGTGGACAGCAGCCGCTCGGCGGTGCCGAGGATCTCCGCGGCCCGCTCGATCTGCGCGGCCGGCACGTCGCAGACGCCCGCCGCCCACGTGGGTGTGCATTGGTGGACCATGGCGGCCAGCTCGTCGAAGCCGACGGTGTGCGCCTCCAGGTAGTCCCGGTCGATCCGGTCCGTGCGGATGATCTCGTGCAGCAGCGCGTCGAGGAGTGCGACGTTGGTGCCGGCGCGGGGGGCCAGGTGGACGTCGGCGCGCCGGGCGACGGGGGTGTGGCGCGGGTCGACGCACACCAGCCGCGGCGGGTCGCCGCCCTCCAGGCGGTCCAGGAGCCGCATCCACAGCACCGTCTGGGTCTCGGCCATGTTGTGCCCGAACAGGGCGACGGTGTCGGCGTGGTCGATGTCCTCGTAGCTGCCGGGCTGCCCGTCGCAGCCGAACGTCTCCTTGAGGGCCTCCGCGGCCGTCGCCGTGCACAGGCGGGTGTTCCCGTCGAGGTGGTTGGTGCCCAGGCCCGCCCGGGCGAGGACCGCGAGGGTGTAGTACTCCTCCAGGAACAGCTGCCCGCTGGTGTAGAAGCCGATCGAGCCGGGTCCCTTGTCGTCCAGCAGCTGCCGGGTGTGTCCGGTGACCCGGTTCATGGCGGTGTCCCAGTCGCACTCCACCAGCCGGCCGTCCTCGCGGATCAGGGGCCGGGTGAGCCGGTCCGGGGAGGCGTTGGCCTGCCAGCCGTAGAGGTCCTTGGGGCCCAGGCGTCCGCGGTTCACCCGGTCGACGGCCCGTCCCCGCACCCCCACCATGCGCCCGTCGCGCACCGCGATGTCCATGGCGTCACCGTTGGAGTGCAGCACGGAGGCGGTCTGCACCCAGCGCTGGACGTCCTGCTCGGCGACGCCGTCGCGCAGGTGCATGTCGACGCGTGCCGGCCAGGGGGCGCCGGCGCCGTAGGGGGTGCGCGCACCCCAGGGGTCCGCGATGCGATCGACCGGGCGGTCCACGATCCCACCTTCCGCTGAGGAACACTGCCGACGACGGGTACCCGCCGGAGCACAGGCAACACAGAGTACGCGAAGTGTGACAAATCAGACGAACGGCCATGCCCGTCCTCATCATCTCGTCGTTCGATCGTGGGAGCTTCGCCGACGGGCTGGCACGCCTCAACTCCCCCTCCATAGGATGTACTTCCTGTCCAGCCAGTCCGTTGGCACGGCACCCTGCAGGGGGAAAGACGATGCATTCCGAGAAGCAGCTGTCCACCGAGATCGACGCGAACGTGCCGACGGCAGCACGCATGTACGACTACTACCTGGGCGGCAAGGACAACTACGCGGCCGACCGCACCGCCTGCGAAGAGCTCGACAAGGTCGTGCCCAGCACCCGCCGCCTCGCGCTGAACAACCGCCGCTTCCTCCAGCGGGTCGTCAAGACCCTCTCCGAGGAGTACGGCATCCGGCAGTACCTGGACCACGGATCCGGCCTGCCGACCCAGGAGAACGTGCACCAGGTCGCCCAGCGCATCGACCCCACCACTCATGTGGTCTACGTCGACAACGACCCGATGGTGCTGGTGCACGGCCGGGCCCTGCTGGAGCAGGACGAGCGCACGACCGTGATCCACGCGGACCTGCGCGAGACCGACCAGATCTTCGGCCACGCCGACACCAAGCGGCTGATCGACTTCGACGAGCCGGTGTGCGTGCTGTTCAACTCGGTCTTCCACTGCATCCCGGACAGCGACACCGACGGCCCGCTGGCGGTCGCCCGCCGCGTGCGGGAGCGCCTCGCGCCGGGCAGCTTCATGGTGATGTGCCAGCTGGTCAGCGAGGATGCCGAGGTCCGGAAGTTCGTCACGGACTTCATGGACCAGGCCACCCACGGCAACTGGGGCCGGGTGCGCGAACCGAAGGACGTCGAGGCCTACTTCGAGGGCCTGGAGATCCTGGAGCCGGGCCTGGTGGAGGTGTCGAACTGGCGCCCCGACAGCGAGGTGGCGCCCCGTCAGCTCACCCACGAGTGGATCGAGTTCGGCGGAGTGGGCCGTCTGCCCCTGGAGGGCTGAACCGGCCGCGCCGGCTCTCCCGGCGAACCGCCCCTCGGCGGGGACCACGCGGTCCCGCCGAGGGGCGGTTTCACGTCAGGTGTAGCGCTGCTCCATCGTCTGGTGCAGCAGTTCCAGCGTGTCCCGGGGCTTGAGCGCCTCGTCCGCGAGACGGTCCAGCGCGATCCGGTACTCCTCCGTCTCGTCGCGGTCCTCGAGGAAGTTCGCGCTCTTGATGTGCTCCAGGTAGACCACGTCGGGCAGGTCGAGACCACCGAAGCGCAGGTACGTGACGGGGATGGCGGGCGCCGAGGCGTTGGTGACGCTCAGCGGCACGACCTGGAGCGTCACATTGGAGCGCTCGGCCATCTCGATGAGGTGGGCGAGCTGATCACGCATCACCTCGGTGGAGCCGAGGACGCGCAGCAGCACCGACTCGTCGATGATCGCCCAGAGTTGGGGCGCTTCTGGCCGCAGCAGCAACTGCGCCCGGTGCTTGCGCAGCTCGACGCGCCGCTCCACCTCGCTCGCCGGGGCGTTCGGCAGACCGCGCTCGACCACCGCCTTGGTGTACTCGGGCGTCTGCAGCAGGCCGGGCACGTACTGGATCTCGAAGGTACGGATGGTGGCGGCGGCCTCCTGCAGCCCGACCAGACGGTCGAACCACTCGGGCATCAGCCGCTTGTCGTAGCGCTGCCACCAGCCGGGCTCGCCTGCGCGCTGCAGCAGTTTGAGCAGCACGGAGGCCTCGTAGTCCTCGGTGCCGTACAACCGCAGCAGCGCACGGACGTCGTTCTCCGTCGGAGGGCGGCGGCCCTTGCCCGACTCGATGCGGGACAGCTTCGCGGCACTGAAGCCGACTTCGCGCGCCGCCTGGTCCTGGGCGAGCCCGGCATCCTCACGGAATCCGGCGAGCTGCACACCGACCAGCATCTTGAGCAGAGTCGGCGCCGGCTCGGACCTGTCCAGGTAGGGTTCCAGACGGGAGATGCGATGCGACGCGGCGGACATCCTGACTCCCAGCGAGACCGGCACAAGGGCGATTTACACTATCGCACTTCACCCGGCCTTCACGCATCCGCCCGCAACAGCCGTTCAAAAACGATGTGTTGAGCTCCGCTTCACCGCGGGGGCGCGTACCGGGAAGAGGACCTCACACGAGGTGGTCGAACTCGCCGTCCTTCGCCCCGGCCAGGAAGGCCGCCACCTCCGCCGCCGTGTAGACCAGCGCGGGCCCGTCGGGGTCGCGGGAGTTGCGGACCGCGATGCCCCCGTCCACGAGGGGGGCCACTTCGACGCAGTTGCCCTCGGCGTTGCTGTGCCGGCTCTTGATCCAGCAGGCCTCCAACGAGCTGGCCCGCACTCCGTTCTTGACTGGTGGCACCGCAGTCTCCTTGCTGTTCTCGTTCCCCGCCGTACACGGTGTGCCCGGCCGTCGCACCGAGCCGGGCCTCGTCCCCTCGGCCGGGCCCGCCTCGACTCCACGCCTCGGCTCGCGTACCCATCACGGCTTGTTTTTCACGCAATTTCTCGTGCAATTGCACGCGAGCGCCTTCAGCGTGGATAATAGCTGCGGCGTCAACCCCCGTGCTGGCGCCCCGTCCTGACGTCGCATCGGGGAGATGCCGTGTCATCACCTGCGCAGCACGTGCTCCGGCAGCCCGGCGAGGCTGCGGCGCGTACCGGGACACCCGGACCGCGCCACTGCTCGCCGCCGGGCCCGGCGACGACGACGCCGTACGGGGCACCGCCGTCGGTGCCGGGGACCCCCCCGCAGTACGCGGGCCCCCTGGCCGCCTCGGCCTCGCTCCCCGTGGAGTGCAGCCGCGAGGGTTTCGCCCGGGCCCGGTCCTTCACCCGGGACACGTTGCACACCTGGTCGCTGGACCACTGCTGCGACGACACCACGCTGATCGTCACCGAACTCGCCGCCAACGCCGCGACGCACGCCGCACCGGCGCCCTCGCCGGAGGGGACCGCAGCGGAGATCCGGCTCGGCTTCGTCCTGGAACCGGCACATCTCCTGGTCACCGTCTCCGACGGCGACGACCGCCCGCCACTGTGTGCGCCGGCCGGCGTCGCGCTGGAGGAGAGCGGACGGGGACTGTGCATCGTCGAGGCCCTGTCGGAGGCGTGGGGCTGGGTCCCCACTCCCCCCGCGGGCAAGACGGTCTGGGCCAAGCTGCCGACGCGTTCCGGCGTGGCCTTGCCTCCCCCCTCCTGTCCGCCCACGATCCGACCGCCCATCTGACCCGACTGCCGCGGAAAGGCCCCTCGACATGCGCAGCGCTTCGACGGAACACCCGAGCAGCGAGCGCCCCCAGCGCCCCGACGCCCCGACCGGGGTGGCCCGCACCACGCCTCTCACGGCACTGGACCGTGTGCCGTGGGGCGACATCCAGGACTCCACCGGCTCGGCAGCGGCCATTCCCGTGCTGCTCAAGGGCATCGCCTGGGGTGATGCCGAGACGGCCCGGTCCGCCTTCGAGGACCTGAGGAAACGGATCTGCCAGTTCGGCTTCGTCGTGGAGCAGGCGACGGCGGCCACGGTCCCCTTCCTGTGGGAGCTGGCGAAGTCCCCCCAGGTGACCGTCCGCGCCCAGATCATCCAGCTCCTCAAGGCCATCGCCGACGCCCGGCAGTGGGAGAGCACCGCCGCCGTGTACCCGAAGCTGCTGAACCACCGTGAGAATCCCGTGGTGTGGGAGCGCGCGGCACGCCAGGCGGTGCGGGCCCGGCGCGAGGAGCTCGGGCGGCTGCTGTCCGACGAGGACCGCGAGATCGCCCGGGCGACGACGGAACTGGCCCGGTCGCTGGGCGCCTGAGACCGCCGTACGGTGTGCGGGGGACGGCCCCGCGCACGAGACGTGATGAAACGGTGAGGCCCCGGCCGCCACGGGTGGTGCCCCTCGCCTCGCGGAGCCGCGCAGTGTAGACATGGCACATGGTCCGACTCTTGGGTCGCTCCGGGACCCGGTCGCCCCTGCGGCCCGGCGCTGCGCCGTCCGCGGGGCAGCGGCCTAAGGCGGGCCCAGCGCGACGGCAGCCGGTGACGGGGCTGCGTTCGGTGCTGGGCGGGCGCAGTGTGGCCGGCCAGGTGTTCCTCCTCGTCGTGGTGATCGTGCTGCTGCTGGTCGTGGCGGCCGTCGTGGCGCTCGTGCTGCAGGTCCGGCACGACACGACGGCGGAGGCCCGCAACCGGTCGCTCGCCGTCGCCGAGACGTTCGCCAACGCGCCGGGCACGGCCGAGGCGCTGAAGGGCCCCGATCCCACCGCCGTGCTCCAGCCGCGCGCCGAGGCGGCCCGGGAGCGGTCGAAGGTCGACTTCGTCGTCGTGATGAGCACCGAGGGCATCCGCTACACCCACCCCAAACCGGACCGCATCGGCAAGAAGTTCGTCGGGACCCTGGCCCCGGCGCTGGCGGGCAAGGTGGTGACCGAGGAGATCGACGGCACCCTCGGACCGCTGGTGCAGGCGGTCGTGCCGGTCACGGACCCCTCCGACGGCACGATCGTCGGCCTGGTCTCGGCGGGCATCACGACCAAGAACGTCGGGGGCACGGCCGACCGCCAGCTGCCGCTGGTGCTGTCCGCCGCCGCGATCGCGCTCGCGCTGGCGACGGCCGGGGCCGCGCTGGTGAGCCGCCGGCTGCTGCGCCAGACCCACGGGCTCGGGCCGCACGAGATGACCCGGATGTACGAACACCACGACGCCGTGCTGCACGCCGTCCGCGAGGGCGTGCTCATCGTCGACGACGAGGGCACCCTGGTCCTGGCCAACGACGAGGCGCACCGTCTGCTCGGGCTGCCCCCCGACGCCGAGGGCCGGCCCGTGCTCGGCCTGGGACTCGATCCGGGCACCGCCGATCTGCTGGCCTCGGGGCGCGTCGCCACCGACGAGGTGCATCTCGTCGGGGACCGGCTGCTGGCCGTCAACCAGCGGACCACCGACCGCGCGGGCGTCCCGCCCGGCAGCGTCGCCACCCTGCGCGACTCCACGGAGCTGCGGGCCCTGTCCGGGCGGGCCGAGACCGCCCGGGAACGTCTGAACATGCTGTACGACGCCGGGGTCGCCATCGGGACCAGCCTGGACGTGACCCGCACGGCGGAGGAGCTGGCGGAGCTGGCCGTGCCGAGGTTCGCCGACTTCGTCACCGTCGACCTGTTCGACGCCGTCCTGGGCGGCGGGCAGCCGAACGCGGTGGCCTCCCTCAGCCGCACGGCGCTCAGCGGCGTCCGCAAGGACGCACCTCTCTACCCCGTCGGCGAGCGGATCCGGTTCGTCGGCACCTCCCCGCAGGGCCGCAGCCTCACCACCGGCCGACCCGTCCTGGAGCCCCGGCTGGGTGAGGCTCCCGGGTGGCAGGCGCAGGACCTGGAGCGTTCGGCGCAGATCGTGCGGTTCGGCATCCACTCCCTGATCACGGTGCCGCTACGGGCGGGCGCCCTGGTGCTGGGCGTGGTGAGCTTCTGGCGGTACGAGAAGCCGGAGCCCTTCGACGAGGACGAGCTGGCCCTGGCCGAGGAGCTGGTCGCGCGGGCCGCCGTGTCCATCGACAACGCCCGGCGCTACACGCGCGAGCACAGCATGGCGGTGACGCTGCAACGCAGTCTGCTGCCGAGGAACCTGCCCGAGCAGGGCGCCCTGGAGGTCGCCTACCGCTACCTCCCGGCCCAGGCCGGGGTGGGCGGCGACTGGTTCGACGTCCTGCCGCTGTCGGGGGCGCGGGTCGCGCTCGTGGTGGGGGACGTCGTGGGGCACGGGCTGCACGCGGCGGCCACCATGGGCCGGCTGCGCACCGCCGTGCACAACTTCTCCGCCCTCGATCTGCCGCCCGAGGAACTCGTCGCCCTGCTGGACGAGTTGGTGGGACGGATCGACCAGGACGAGACGGAGGAGGAGGGCAGCGCCCCGGTCACGGGCGCGACCTGCCTGTACGCGGTGTACGACCCCGTCTCGCGACGCTGCACCGTGGCCCGGGCCGGGCACCCGCCGCCCGCCCTCATCCACCCGGACGGCCGGGTCGAGTTCCCCGAGGTGCCCGCCGGACCCCCGCTCGGGCTGGGCGGACTGCCGTTCGAGACGGCGGAGCTGGAGCTCGCCGAGGGCAGCCGGCTCGTCCTGTACACCGACGGGCTGGTCGAGGACCGGGAGCGGGACATCGACGTCGGTCTGGAGATGCTGCGCGAGGCGCTGGGCCGGGCCGGGCAGTCCCCGGAGGACACCTGCCGGACCGTACTGGACGCGCAGCTCACGGCCCGCTCCAGCGACGACATCGCCCTGATCGTGGCCCGCACCCGGGCGCTGGCGGCCGACCGGGTCGCCGAGTGGCCGGTGCCCGCCGACCCGGCGGCCGTGGGCGAGGTGCGGGCGGCGGTCACCCGGCAGTTGAGCGCCTGGGGTCTGGACGAGCTGGCGTTCAGCACCGAGCTGATCCTCAGCGAACTGGTCACCAACGCGATCCGCTACGGAGGCGGGCCCATCCGCGTCCGGATGCTGCGCGACCGCAATCTGATCTGCGAGGTGTTCGACAACAGCAGCACCTCGCCGCATCTGCGGTACGCGACGATGACCGACGAGGGCGGCCGGGGCCTGTTCCTGGTGGCCCAGCTCGCCGAGCGCTGGGGGACGCGGTACCTGCCCGCCGGGAAGGTCATCTGGGCCGAGCAGCCACTGCCATAAGCGAGGGCAGGGGGATGTCATAAGATCGACTTATGAGCTCATAGACCGGACCCGCATACCGACTTAGGCTTGCCTCAGTTTAGGCTTCCCGGTGAGATCGCTTGTCGCCGCTCGAAGGGAACCTGACCATGCCCCGCCCCCTGCGGGTCGCCATCGTCGGATCCGGCCCCGCCGGGATCTACGCCGCCGACGCCCTGCTCAAGTCCGAGGTGGCCACCGAACCCGGCGTGTCCATCGACATCTTCGAGCGCATGCCCGCGCCGTTCGGACTGATCCGGTACGGCGTCGCCCCCGACCACCCGCGGATCAAGGGCATCATCACCGCCCTCCACCAGGTGCTCGACAAGCCCCAGATCCGGCTGTTCGGCAACGTCGACTACGGCACCGACATCGGCCTGGACGACCTGCGGGCGTTCTACGACGGCGTGATCTTCGCCACCGGCGCCATGGCCGACCGGGCGATGTCCGTCCCCGGCATCGACCTCGACGGCTCCTACGGGGCGGCCGACTTCGTGTCCTGGTACGACGGCCACCCGGACGTGCCGCGCACCTGGCCGCTGGAGGCGGAGAAGGTCGCCGTGCTCGGCGTCGGCAACGTTGCGCTCGACGTCGCCCGCGTCCTCGCGAAGACGGCGGACGAGCTGCTGCCGACGGAGATCCCGCAGAACGTGTACGAGGGTCTGAAGGCCAACCGGGCCAAGGAGATCCACGTGTTCGGCCGCCGCGGCCCGGCGCAGGCCAAGTTCAGCCCGATGGAACTGCGCGAGCTGGACCACTCGCCGAACATCGAGGTCATCGTCGACCCCGAGGACATCGACTACGACGAGGGCTCGATCGCCACCCGGCGCGGCAACAAGCAGGCCGACATGGTCGCCAAGACCCTGGAGAACTGGGCGATCCGCGATGCCGGCGACCGCCCCCACAAGCTCTTCCTGCACTTCTTCGAGTCGCCGGTGGAGATCCTCGGCGAGGACGGCAAGGTCGTCGGTCTGCGCACCGAGCGCACCGAGCTGGACGGCACCGGCAACGTCAGGGGCACGGGCACGTTCAAGACCTGGGACGTCGGCGCGGTCTACCGCGCGGTCGGCTACCTCTCGGACAAGCTCCCGAAGCTGCCCTGGGACCTCGACTCGGGCACCGTCCCGGACCGGGGCGGCCGGGTCGTGCAGGAGTCCGGTGAGCACCTGCAGTCGACCTACGTGACCGGCTGGATCCGGCGCGGCCCGGTGGGCCTGATCGGGCACACCAAGGGCGACGCGAACGAGACGGTCGCGAACCTGCTCGACGACTTCGCCAACGACCGGCTGCACACCCCCGCCTCCCCCGGCCCGGAGGCCGTGGACGCCTTCCTCGCCGAGCGGAACATCCGCTTCACCACCTGGGAGGGCTGGTACCGGCTCGACGCCGCGGAGAAGGCGCTGGGCGAGCCCGAGGGGCGCGAGCGCGTGAAGATCGTCGAGCGTGAGGACATGCTCCGCGCCAGCGGCGCCTGATCTCCCTCACACCCGCGGGGCGGGTCCGGAGGCAATGTCACCGGACCCGCCCTTTCGCGTACTTGAACCGTGTACGATCCGGTTGCTTCACCGAATCGACACATCGCCTTCACGTGAAGGCCATGCAGGGGGGACGAACGTCCATGCGCATACGCCTTGTCGCCACCACGGCCGTCGCGGCCGGAACCCTCGCCGCCCTGGCGGCGGCCCCGGCCCAGGCCGCCGAGTACTCCTCGGCGCTGAAGATCCGCGGGATCCAGTACGACGCTCCCGGGAGCGACTCCAACCGGTGCTCCGGGGGGAACACCAAGGACGAGTACCTGACCATCAAGAACTACTCCCGGTCCGCGACGGTCAACCTCAAGGGCTACGTCGTGAAGGACGCCACCGGGAACAGGTTCACCTTCACCGCGAGCCACAGTCTCCAGCCGGGTGACTACGTGAAGCTGCGCGGCGGCCACGGCACCGACTCGGACAGCAAGAACGTCGTGTACCGCGACAACTGCAACTTCATGTGGAACAACGACAAGGACACGATCTACGTGTACAAGCCGTCCGGCAGCCGTGCCGACGTGCACTCGTACACCAAGCGCGGCTCGGACGCCGACGGCAACGGGTACATCGGCTACCACGGCTGATCACCCGTCATGCCGGGGCCCTCCGCTACGCGTGCGTGGCGGAGGGCTCCCGTACGGTGGTGCCGGCTCAGACCTCCAGGTCGGCCTCGATGCGGCGCAGTTGGTGACGGGCCATCGCGAGGTTGGCGCGGCTGCCGTCCAGCACGAGGTACAGGAACAGCCCGCTGCCGCCGCGCCCCTTGAGCAGGCGGATCAGGTGGTACTGGGTGTTCAGCGTGATGAGGATGTCCTCGATCTCCTCCTTGAGGCCGAGGTGCTCCATGGTCCGCAGCTTGGCCCGTACGACGTCGGTGTTGCCCGCGGCCGCGATCTCCAGGTCGAAGTCCTTGGTGCCGCCGAGGGTGCCCAGGGCCATGCCGCTGGTGTAGTCGACGAGGGCCGCCGCCTTCGCACCGTCGATGGAGCTCAGGCATTCCTTCAGCGCGGTCTCCGTGTTGGCCATGCGCTCGTTCCTTTCCTTGGGTCTGGTGTTGCGGATCGGTCGGGAGGTTCGGAGGGCTCAGATGCCGGTGTGGGGGCGCGGCTGGTGGGGCGGCCGCTGCGGGGTGCGCACCGGAAGGGTGCCGATGGGCCGGGCCACCGGCGGGAGCGGGGACGCCGGGTGTTCCCCGAGCACCGGGCCGGACGCGGCGCCGGGTGTCTGCGCTGGACGCTCGGCGTGCCGGCCGGTGCCGGGGCCGACGCCGGTGGTCACCAGGTCGGCGATCCGGGCCCCGCTGCGGCGGCCCTCCAGATGGAGGCGGCCGACGTTGACACGGTCCTCGGCGAGCAGGGTGAGGACGGCCGTGGTACCGGCCGCGTAGGTGGCGACGTAGCCGCGGGAGCCGCGCACCAGCAGCTCCCGGAAGTCGCCGCGGGCGGCCGCGTCGGTCATGCGGTGGGCCACGCCGAGGGCGGCGGCGGTGAGCGCGGCGAGGCCCTCCGGCTCGGTGTCCGGCACGTCGTGGGCGAGGACGAGTCCGTCGACGGTTGCCGCCAGGGAGCCGGTCAGGCGGGGGATGCGGGTGCGGAGCCGACGCAGTTCGTCCAGGACGTCGGTCTCGACGGCCATGAGCAGTCTCCTTTCGGCACGCTGTCGTCGCGCGCGGATCACAGTGCCTCCAGGGCGTGCAGGAGCCGTCGCAGCAACGCGGTGTCGGGCTCGTCCGGCACCACGGTGAGGGGGGCGCTGACCGGCGCGGCGGACGCGGGGGCGGGAGCGGGGGCTGTGGGGGGCGGCACGAGGGGGACGGGGTCCGCCGGCACCGGGAACGCGGGGGCCGCGGCGGGGTCCGCGGGCGCCGGAGCCGCGGGGGGCGCGGCGGCGGGCGCGGGGGCCGCGGCGGCCGGGACGACCAGGCCGGCGGCAGCCAGCCGGCGCAGTTCGACGAGGGTGTGGAAGGTGCGGCAGGCGAGGGCGGTGGCGATCTGCGCGGCGGTGCGCACCCCGTCGACCTGCGCGAGTATCCGGCCGCGCCGGGCCGGCAGGTCCGCCGCGCCCCCCGGTACCCGGGCGAGCGGGTCGCGGTCGATGGCGGGCTCCGGCCATATGCGCTGCAGCAGTTCGCGGCGGCGTGCGGACTCGCGCAGCACGGTGTCGACCGGGACGGGCCGCACGGACCCGAGCCAGTGGGCGACGCCGGGCCGGAAGCGCAGGGCCGGGCCGTCGTGGGTGAGGACGAAGTACGCGGCGTCGAAGAGGGCGCCGAGATGGCACAACTCCAGCGCTCCGGCAGCGAGTCGGCCGCTGTCGACGAGTTGCCGGCCGACCCGGCAGCCGCGGCCGGCCCGGTCGATCGCCTCCCACCAGCCGTCCGCGTCGAGGGCGCCGCTGTGGGTGAGCAGGTCGCCGAGGTCGGGTGTGACGGCGGACTCCACGTGGACGACGTGCCCGTCGGCCAGGTAGAAGATCCCGGACTCGGTGGACAGGGCCCCGCTCGCGCCCTGCTCGGCGAGGCCCGCGAGCCGTGCCGAGGCCGGTTCGTCGGTGCGCGAGGTCAGCAGCGGCGTGATCATCCGAGCACCAGTCTGTCCGCCAGCTCGGCCAGCCGGATCCGGGCCAGGGCCAGGTTGCCGTCGGCCCGGTCGAGCCACAGGTGCACGAAGACGGTGCTCTCGAAGGGCGTGGTGACGAACCTGATGAGGTGGTACGCGTGCGGGTTCGTCACGATGAGGTCCTGTACGGGTGGCTCCTTGTCCGTGCCGGCGTCCGGGTCGCCGCCCGCCAGGGCGCCGCTCTCGGTGGCGAGCCGGGCGAGTTCGGCGGTCTCCGCCGCCGTCGCCTCCGCGTCGCCGCCCGGTGCGTCACCCACGGCGCCCAGCGCAAGACCACTGATCCAGTCGACCACCGACGCCCCCCGGGCACCGGGCAGCCGCATGGCTTCCAGCAGACTCTCGTCAATTCCGGGCACGCCGGATCCCCTCCCCCTGCACGGCCGTTCCCGCGAACGTGAGCACGACACTACGCACGGTGCTCGGGGGCGCGGGAACGCTTTGGCATTTTCCAAGGGAATGTGCAGCGAACCGGACCGGCGTGGACCGGTTCGATCGTGTGCGAGCAGAAACGAAGGTTTTTGATCAGTGATCGGGGGCGGCAGGCGACCCGGCCCGGGCCCTCGGAGGCATAGGTTCGTGAGGAGAGGCCAGAAAGGAACGCCCGATGAACCACCACGAGGTGCGCGACCTGATGAGCGACGCGGTCGTCCGGGTGCGGGGCGGCACGCCGTTCAAGGAGATCGCCCATCTGCTGCAGGAGTACGACATCACGGCGGTCCCCGTGGTGGACGAGCAGAACCGTCCGGTGGGCGTCGTGTCGGAGGCGGACCTGCTGTACAAGATGTGGGGCGGGCAGGAGGACGACGACGCGGACGGGGAGGGCGGCTTCCCCCGGACGGCCAAGGCGCGCGCCACCGACGCGGCGGGGCTGATGACGGCACCGGCGCTGTCCGCCCGGGAGGACTGCAGCGTCGTGGACGCGGCCCGCCTGATGGCCCGGCACCGCGTCAAGCGGCTCCTCGTCGTCGACGACGACGGACGGTTGATCGGCGTGGTGAGCCGGAGCGACCTGCTGCGGGTGTTCCTCCGGGCCGACCAGGCCATCCGCACGGAGATCGTGGAGGAGGTCCTGGTCAAGGCGCTGGGCGAAGCGCCGTCCGCCGTGCAGGTCGACGTGACGCACGGCCATGTCGTGCTCAGCGGCCGCCTCTCCTCCCCGGACGCGGTCCCCCGTCTGGAGGAACTCTGCCGGGAGGTCGACGGCGTCGTGGCCGTGGAGTTCCGTCCGGGCCGGGAAGCGGACCGTGAGGGACCGCCCGGATGACGCCGGGGGGCGAGAAACGCAGCAGCGCACGGTGGGGTTCCGTGCGCTGCTCCCCCGGGTGGATCTCCCGGTCAGACCTCGGTGCCGACGCGCGGGCGGCTGTCGCTCCCGGCGGGCGGCGCCTGCGGGGATGCGGACTCCTCGGAGAGCCGTTCCATGCCGCTGGTGGTCTTCAGCGGCTTCTCCTTGATGAACAGCACGGCCACCAGGGCGAGCGCGGCGAAGGGAGTGGCCACGAGGAACAGTTCGGCGGTGGCGACCCCGTAGGCGTGCTCCACGACCTCCCGGATCGGCTCGGGCAGGGTGGTCATGTCGGGGACGCCGCCGTGGCCGGCCGGTCCCCCGTCCCCGGTTCCGCCCGTGGTGGCACCGGCCCGCGCCAGCCCTTCGGTCATCTCGGAGGTGACCCGGGCGGCGAGGATCGCGCCGAGCACGCTGGTGCCGATCGTGCCGCCCATGCTGCGGAAGAAGGACAGCACGGAGGTCGCGGCGCCGAGTTCGGCTGCGGGGACGTCGTTCTGGGCGGCCAGGACGAGGTTCTGCATCAGCATGCCGACGCCGATGCCCATGATCGCCATGTAGAGGCTGAGCAGGCCGAAGTGGGTGTCGGCGCCGATCGTGGACAGCAGCGCGAGTCCGGCGGTCATGGTGACGCCGCCCGCGACGAGGTACGCCTTCCACCGGCCGGTCGCGCTGATGATCTGCCCGGCGACGGTGGACGAGAGCAGCAGGCCCAGGATCATCGGCAGGCTCATCAGCCCCGCGATCGTCGGGGACTTGCCGAGGGAGACCTGGAAGTACTGCGACAGGAAGACGGTCCCGCCGAACATCGCCAGACCGACGAACAGGCTGGCCACGGTGGTCAGCGCCACCGTGCGGTTGCGGAAGATGCCCAGCGGGATGATCGGCTCGGCGACCCTGGCCTCGACGAACACGGCGGCGGCGAGCAGCGCCACTCCCCCGCCGGTGAGCGCGGCGGTCTGCCACGACGCCCAGTCGAACCGGTTGCCCGCGAGCGTGACCCAGATCAGCAGCGCGCACACGCCGGCGACGATCAGGAAGGCGCCCAGGTAGTCGATCTTCGCCTCCCGGCGGACCGTGGGCAGCTTCAGCGTGCGCTGCAGCAGGGCGATGGCCAGCAGGGCGAAGGGCACGCCGATGAAGAAGCACCAGCGCCAGCCGAGCCAGGAGGTGTCCACCAGGACGCCGCCGATGAGCGGTCCGGCGACGGTGCCCACGGCGAAGACGGCACCGAAGATGCCCGCGTACTTGCCCAGGCGCCGCGGCGGGATGATCGCCGCCATGACGACCTGCGCCAGCGCGGTCAGGCCGCCGGCGCCGATGCCCTGGGCCACACGGCTGAAGATGAGCAGTCCCACGTCGTGGGAGAAGCCGGCCAGCAGCGAGCCGACGACGAACAGGCCGAGGGAGAGCTGGAGCAGCAGCTTCTGGTTGTACAGGTCGGACAGCTTTCCCCACAGGGGCACGGTCGCCGTCATGGCCAGCAGTTCGGCGGTGACGACCCAGGTGTAGGAGGACTGGCCGGCGCCGAGGTCGGCGATGATCCTGGGCAGGGCGTTGGAGACCACCGTGCCCGCCAGAATGGCGACGAACATGCCTGCCATGAGTCCCGACATGGCCTGGAGTATCTGCCGGTTGGACATGGCGGACGGAGGCGCCTCGGCGGGCGCCGCTGGAGAAGTCACATCATCTCTTTCGGGGTGCGGTGGCGGGCGCTTCCGTCGCGTCCGCCGGGGGCGGGCCGGGCAGGCCCGCCGCGAGGTGCTCGAAGGTCTCGCGGAAGACGTCCGCGAAGGCGAGTTCGTCCTGCCGCACGCACCAGTGCTCGACGGCGACCCGGACGGCCGTGACGCCGACGGCGGCGAGCAGGCGCGGCTGGAGGCCGAGGGCACGCCGGCGGCGCTCGTCGTCCGGCGAGGCCGGGTCCCTGCGCTCCTCGGAGAAGAGCGGTGAGCCGGCGCCGGTGCGTTCGGCGAGGGTCTCGGCCAGGGCGAGTTCGTCCGCCATGTGGGCGCCGATGCTGCGGGCCAGCAGATGCGGGGAGCGGCGTAGCACCTCCGAGTGCAGGCGCCACAGCTCCTGGTGCTGCTCGATCTCCGCCAGCTCGGCGGCGATGGCGTCGCGCAGGGCGTCCAGCGGGGCGGTGCCGGGGGGTGCCGCGAGGACGGCTCGCCTGACCCGTGCGCTGGATTCGGCGCCGATCATCACGAAGACGTCGTCGCGCGAGTCGAAGTAGTTGAAGAACGTGCGGGTGGAGACGCCGGCGGCCTCGCTGATGGCGTCCACGGTGACGTTCTCGGCGCCCTGCTCCGCCGCGAGCCGTACCGCCGCCGTCACCAGGGCGGCCCGCGTGGCCTGCTTCTTGCGCTCGCGCAGCCCGGTGGGCGCCGGTTTCCCGTCCGTCATGTTTTGCATGCTACGCAAAAATGCAGAGCCTGCAAAAATGGCGCCGACGGCCCGCACACTGCCGCGAACCACGGCGTGGACCCGGCGCCGGGAAATACCTCCGGGTGCGGGGAGGGGGCTGTTAGGCTCGGGGGGACGTTGATCGTGTGTATCGAGGAGTCACAGACGTGGTGGGTGAAGACGACATCTCCGGGTGAGATCCGGAGCTGACGGCCACCGGACGCGCTGCTGAGCGCCGCCGGCGTGGCCTGTTCGTCGTACCCCCTTCCCCGCATCTGCCCAGGGCAGAGCTCTGTCTGCCCGCAGCCTTCTCGAGGTCATCGCCATGTCCGACGCCGCCGTCGTCTGCTCCCACGTGTCCTTCTCCTGGCCCGACGACACGCCCGTCTTCCACGACCTGTCCTTCACCGTCGCCACGGGCCGAACCGGCCTCGTCGCCCCCAACGGCACCGGCAAGAGCACGCTGCTCAAACTGATCACCGGCGAACTCGCTCCCCGTACCGGCTCGTTGACCGTCAGCGGCACCGTCGGCCACCTCCCGCAGAACCTCCCCTTCACCGGTGAGCTCACCGTCGCCGAGGTGCTCGGCGTCGCCGCGGTGATCCGCGCCCTGGACGCCGTGGAGTCCGGGGACGTCGCCGAGGAGCACTTCGCCACCATCGGCGACGACTGGGACATCGAGGAGCGCACCCGCGCCCAGCTCGACCGTCTCGGCCTGGCCGGACTCGCACTCGACCGCCGGCTGCACACCCTCAGCGGCGGGCAGATCGTCTCCCTCGGTCTCGCCGCCCAGTTGCTCAGGCGCCCCGACGTCCTGCTGCTCGACGAGCCGACGAACAACCTCGACCTGGACGCCCGGCACCGGCTCTACGACGCGCTGGCCGACTTCGGCGGCTGCCTCCTCCTGGTCAGCCACGACCGGGCGCTGCTCGACCGCATGGAACGCATCGCCGAACTCGGCAGCGACCAACTGCGCTTCCACGGCGGCAACTTCACCGCCTACGAGGAGGCGGTGCGGGCCGAGCAGGAGGTCGCCGAGAAGAACGTCCGCAACGCCGAGCAGGAACTGAAGCGGGAGAAGCGCGAGATGCAGCAGGCCCGCGAGCGCGCCGAGCGACGGGCGAGCAACGCCGCCCGGAACCTGAAGAACGCGGGGCTGCCCCGGATCTTCGCCGGGAACATGAAGCGGGGCGCGCAGGAGTCCGCGGGCCGGGCCGGGCAGACACACGCGGCCCGCGTCGGCGAGGCCCGGGCCCGGCTGGACGAGGCGGGGCGCGCGCTGCGCGACGACCAGCAGATCACCCTGGACCTGCCCGACACCCGCGTGCCCGCAGGTCGCACCCTCTTCGCCGGCACGGGCCTCCAGGTCACACTCGGCGGCCGCCCGGTCTTCGCGGACGGCGGCATCGACCTGAGTGTCCGCGGCCCCGAGCGCATCGCGCTGACCGGGCCCAACGGTGCCGGGAAGACCACCCTGATGCGCCTGATCACGGGTGAACTGGTCCCGGACAGCGGGGAGATCAGGCGCAACGAGGGCCGGGTCGCCTCCCTCTCCCAGCGTCTCGACCTGCTGGATCCGCGAAGCACCGTGGCGGAGAACTTCGCCGCGTTCGCTCCCGAGCGGCCCGAGGCGGAGCGGATGAACCTGCTCGCCCGCTTCCTCTTCCGGGGAGCCGGGGCACACCTGCCGGTGGGTGTGCTCTCCGGCGGCGAGTTGCTGCGCGCCACCCTGGCCTGCGTCCTGTGCGCCGAACCGGCACCGCAGTTGCTGCTCCTCGACGAGCCGACCAACAACCTCGACCTGGTCAGCGTGAGCAGGCTGGAAAGCGCGCTCGACTCCTACCGGGGCGCCTTCCTGGTGGTCAGCCACGACGAGCGGTTCCTCGCCGGGATCGGGGTGGACCGGCGGCTGCGGCTGGCCGACGGCACCCTCACGGAGAGCGGGGACCCCGCGGTGTGAGCCGCCGGTGTGTGCGGTGGCCCCGCAGCGGCACCTGCGGGGCCCGACGGCGCCCGGACGAACGGGAGTCCGGGACACATGTCAACTTCGTGTGCGGCCGAAGCACGCGTGTGTCAGCCCGCCGGGCGGGGGTGTGGGTACCATGCGCAGCACCATTTTCGTCGAGGAGGGCAGCGATGTGACCAGCCAACCAGCCTCCACGCTCCGGGCACGCTACGGGGAACAGGCCGCCTCGGACCTTGAGGAGAACCGCCGGCTCCAGAGGGAGTTGACCGAGCGGATCGCCGTCCTCAAGCAGGAGGAGGAACTCCTGGCGGACATCCTGAGGCTCGCTGGGGGTTCCGGGGACACCCCGGTGCTTCCCGGGCAGGCCAAGGACGAGCCCGATGCGCCGAAGACCGGGGACGAGCCGCACGAGGCGAAGACCAAGGGCAGGCCCCGTGCGGCCAAGGCCAAGGCCAAGGGCGAGGGGGCACGCCGCGTGCCGAAGGCCCGGGACCGGCGCCGCGCCGCCGGGACGAAGGAGGGGGCCGGGGCGCGCAAGGCCAAGTCGGCGCGTCCCGCGCATGGTTCGCAGCCACTGCTCGGTGATCTGCTGACGGATCTCCTCGGCGGCCACACCGAGCCGCGCCTGGCGAAGGAACTGCGCGAGGAGCTCATGGAGAAGCACTCCGACCGCACACCCACGCCGCAGGTCGTGCGGAACACGCTGGAGAACCTGGTCGCCAAGGGTCAGGTGCAGCGCCACAAGCAGGGCCGCTCGGTCATGTACACCCTCACCACGGCGGAGAAGGCGCCGGAGCAGCCGGAGCCGCAAGCTCAGAACGGCTGACGGCCGAGCCGCGCGGACGACCGAGGGGAGGACGGACGTCCTCCTCCCCGGTCCCGCCGCGTCCTCAGGCCCCGGCGCGCCGGGGCAGCCGCCAGTCGGGGCGCGGGAAGTGACAGGTGTAGCCGTCCGGGTAGCGCTGCAGGTAGTCCTGGTGCTCCGGCTCCGCCTCCCAGAACTCGCCGGCCGGGACGACCTCGGTCACCACCGGCCCCGGCCACAGCCCGGACGCCTCGACGTCGGCGATGGTGTCCTGCGCGACCCGGCGCTGCTCCTCGTCGAGGTAGAAGATGGCCGAGCGGTAGCTGACCCCGATGTCGTTGCCCTGGCGGTCCTTCGTGGTGGGGTCGTGGATCTGGAAGAAGTACTCCAGGATCGCGCGGTAGTCGGTGGCCGTGGGATCGAAGACGATCTCGATCGACTCGGCGTGCCGGCCGTGGTCGCGGTAGGTGGGGTGCGGCTTGTCGTTGTCGCCGCTGTAGCCGACCCGGGTGCGCACCACACCGGGGAGCGACCGGATCAGCTCCTGCATACCCCAGAAGCAGCCACCGGCGAGCAGCGCCCTCTCCTCGACGTCACTCATGGCGCATCACCTTTCTGTCGTCCGTCGTCACCATTCTGACAGGTGACGTCACATCGAGGCAATCGCGTCCCCGGCCTGGTCGGGCCGGGCGGAGGTCGACCCGGGGCATCGTGTCCCCGGGCAGCCGGTACCGCTCCGCCTCGACGAACGTCGACAGCGGATACGGAGGGGATGATCGTAGGGTGAGGGAGCGTCATGACCCGTGCAGGGAAGGGTCGGTGAAGATCCCGATCTTGGGAAGACGGTGGAGGTGATCTTCCATCGGTCCCATGAGAGGGGGCAGTCCGTGACCGCACCCGTGCGTCCCGCACCGCCTGCGCACCGCCGGCACCGGTTCGACCTCCGGTCGACCGCCCTGTTCTTCGTCTTCCTCGCCGTGGTCCTGGTCGTCGTGGGACTGGCCGTACGCACGCTGGCCGACGCGGCCGAGCGGCGTCCGGTGTGGATGTTCGTCCTGATAGCCCTGGGCCTGGCGGCCCTGCTGAGCCTGCGGCGCCGGCTGCGCCTGGCGAAGGTCGCGCGCCGGGCGGCCGCAGCCCTCGACGAGGCGGCGCGCGAGGCGGCCGACGCGCTCGACGCGCCGCCCCCGCTGCCCCGGCAGCGCCCGGCCGTCGACCTCGTCCCCGGACCCGACGAGGTCGTGGCCGTGGCCGGGCGCCCCGAGACGGTCCTCGACTACGACGCCCTGACCCCCGACGGGTTCGAGGAGGCGATCGCCGCCCTCTGCGAACGCGACGGCTGCTCGGCCGTGGAGGTCGTCGGCGGCGCCGGGGACCTGGGCGCCGACGTGCTCGCCGTCACGCCGGACGGGCGCCGGGCCGTGGTGCAGTGCAAGCAGTACGGCGAGACCAACCGGGTCGGCTCCCAGGACCTGCAGCGCTTCGGCGGCACCTGCTTCACGGTGCACGAGGCCGATGTGGCCGTGCTCGTCACGACCAGCGACTTCACCGCACCCGCCCTGGAGTACGCCGAGCAGTGCGGAATCGTGTGCGTCGACCGGGAGGCGCTCCTGGCCTGGACGGACGGCACCGGCCCGCGCCCCTGGGAGATCGGCCCGGGTCTGCCGGCGGTGGACGCGGACCTGTCTGCGACGATCCCGCTGGACGGGCCGCGGCGCACCGCGCGCCACCTCACCGCCGACGGCAGCGGCTGCTGAGCTGCGGGGTCCGCCGTCCCGGTGTGGTGGCACCAGCCATCCACCCCGGGACGTGGGTAGGGTGGCCGCACAGGTGGTCGAGCGCGGGGCGGTGGCACATGGAGTGGCGGGAATTCGCCGAGGAGATGGCCCTGCTCGCCCGGACCCTGTTGAAGCAGGACTCCGTGCAGGGGACCCTCGACGAGATCGCGGCAGCGGCGGTACGGCTGGTCGACGGCTGCGACGCGGCCGGAATCCTCGCCGTGCGCAAGGGCCGGGCCATCACGCTGTCCGCATGCGGGGACATGGTCGCGGAGTCGGACCGGCTCCAGGGCGAGCTGGCCGAGGGGCCCTGTTTCGATCTCGCCCGGCGCGCCGGCGAGGACCGGGTCTTCCGGGTACCGGACATGACCGAACCCCAGGAGGACTGGCCCCGCTACGCCGCGGCGGCCCGTGACCTGGGGATCGGCAGCATGACCGGCGTCCTGCTCTACACCCACGACGAGGACTTCGGCGCCCTCAACCTCTACGCCCGCACACCCGGGACCTTCACCAAGGACGTGGAGACCGCGGGCTGGCTCCTGGCCTCGCACGCCGCCGTCGCCCTGGCCGACGCCCGGACCATCGACCAGCTCCAGCACGCTCTGGACACCCGGCACGCGATCGGCGAGGCCATGGGCATCCTCATGGAACGCCACGGCATGGCCGAGAACGACGCCTTCGACGTGCTGCGCCGCATCTCCCAGCACCACAACGTCAAACTGCGCGACGTCGCCCGGCGCATCACGGACGGACGGACCGACGAGCGGAACTGACTGCTCCGCCCCCGGGGCCCGGGTTGCCTCGCCCCGCGCGCGACGGCCCCGGGCGCCGTGCCTCGGGGAAAGTCCCCCTCATGGGTCACCGCTGTGTGACAGTGGGCACGAGCAGGCGCTGTATGCGCTGTCGGCACCCGGGTAGGCGTACGGCGCAAGCATCACCCCGAGCACCGAACCACAACGAAAGAACCCACATGGTCATTCCGCTTATGAAGCAGGCGGATGAGCAGGGACGCAACGACCGCGCCGCGCTGCACTTCGGTGCGGCGTGGGCCGAGGGCACGGCCTGCGCGGTCGATGCCCGCCGGGCCCTGCGCGCCTTCCTCGCTCACGCCCCGCACACCGGCCGCTCCCCGGCGCCGGACCTGCTCGCCCTGGACGCCGAGCTGGTCGTCAGCGAGCTCGTCACCAACGCCATCCGGCATGCACCCGGTCCGTGCGGACTGATCCTGTGGTGTTCCGACGACGAGCTGGTGGTCACCGTGTGGGACAGCTCCCGGAAGGAGCCGGTGGTGCGCGAGCGGGACGGTCGCCGCTTCGGGGGTCACGGCATGCACGTGGTCCACACCGTCAGCAGCGCGGTCGTCGTCACCGTCGGGGAGACAGGCAAACGGATCGTCGCCCGCATCCCCTTCCCGCCCGGCGGCGACGCCCCCGGCCAGGAGGGTGGCGGCGACACCCCCGGCCCGGGCGGGAGGACCGTCCTGCCCACGTCCCTCTCCGGTCGCCCCCCGCGGCAGCCATGACGGTCCGGGCGGCCGCCCGGACCGTTCACCCGACGTCGTAGGTCAGGTGGGTCGACGTCGGGGTCGCCGTCACCGTCCGCCGTGTGAAGGCGCGGCGGGTCCCCCCGGTGAACAGGGGCGTCCCCGCGCCCAGCACGACGGGGGCGAGGTGCAGGGTCAGTTCGTCCACCAGCCCGGCGTCCACGGCGGAGCCCACGGTCGCTCCCCCGCCCATCACGACCACGTCGAGATCCCGTCCGGCGGCCGTCGACGCCGCCTCGGCCCGCTCGCGCGCGGCGGCGACGGCGTCGGCCAGGCCGGTGGTGACGAAGGTCCAGTCGAGGGCGCGCAGCCGTACCGACTCGGGCGGCGCGCCGGTCACCACGACGAAGGCGGGCCGGCCCACCTCCCCGGCGCCGTAGCCGACGGTGTCGTCCCAGCCCTGCGGTCCGTCCACCACGTCGAAGAGACGGCGCCCGAGCACGACGGCCCCCGACCGGGCGGTCGCCTCCCGCAGGACGCGGCGGTCGTCCGGGTCGTCGGAGAACGCCCACGTGTGCAGGGCCTCGCCCCCGGTGCCCAGGCCGTTGTCCGGTCCGGGATCGGGCCCGGTGACGAAACCGTCGAGGGAGACCGAGATGTCGGCGATGATGCGTGTCATACCGGGGCAGACCCGATCCGCCGCCGGAACTCATCGCCGCGGCCGCCGGGCCGCGCACCGCCCGTTCGTCGCGTTTGCGCCACGGCCGAAACGGTCAACGATCTCGCGAGCGCACGGCGACCGACCCCATCGGGAGGCGGACCGAGAATGACCGTCACCACACCGCCGACGGCAGACGTCCTGCCGGTCACCCCCGTCCTGCGGGTGTGAGCCGGCACGCCCTGGACCGGGCCGGGCGCACGCTGCGGGACGGGTGGCACCGGCTCGGTGCGCACACCCTCGTCCGGCAGGCCCACGACCTGGAGCTGCTCCACCGGGCCATGGGCTTCGCCACGCTGGCCCTGGTCACCCTGGCGCCCCTGCTGATCGTGGTCGCCGCCGCCGACCCGCTGGCCCGCGGCGGGTTCGCCTCCTGGCTCGCCGACGGCATGGGACTGTCGGGGCAGTCTGCGCGCGTCCTGACCGACATCATCAGCCCGCCCCGCAAGGTCATCGGCACCACCAGCGTGCTCGGCGGCGTCACACTCGCCGTCTTCGGCATCGCGCTCGGCGGCAGCGTCCAGAACGGCTACGAGCGGATCTGGGAGCTGGCACCCGGCCGCTGGCACCGGGTGTGGCGCCAGGCGGTGTGGATGATCGCCATGACCGCCTACCTGTACCAGGAGGCGCAGAGCCGCAGCATCACCTCCGGGGCCGGGCGGATCGCGCTGAGCGCGGCGACCGGGGTGCTGTTCTTCTGGTGGGGCCAGCGGTTCCTGCTGGGCGGGGTGGTCCGCTGGAGCGATCTGCTGCCCGGGGCGATCGCCACCATGGCCGGCCTGGTCGGCCTGCGGATGTTCTCCTACTTCGTCTTCACGCCGCTCATCGTCACCAACGCGATCAGCTACGGCGCGGTCGGAGTGGTCCTGGTCGTCGAGTCCTGGCTCATCGGCGTCGGCTACGTCGTGTACGGCGGGGCCCTGCTGGGGCACTGGCTGGTCCAGCACCACGGACTGCGGCGCGACGGCGGGGAGTGACGCGCCGGGCGGGGTACCCGGCCCGGCCCCGTGGAGTGGAGGACGGATGACGGTCGATCTGGTGGGGTTCCTCGGCGTGGTGCTGGTGGCTTACGTGGTGCCGGGGCCGGACTTCCTGGTGGTGGTCCGGTCGGCGGCCGAGGATCCGTCGAAGGGGAGGGCCGCGGCGCTGGGCGCGCAGGCCGGGCTGTGCGTGCACATGGTCGCGGCCGCCGCCGGCCTCTCGGTGGTCGCCACGCGCTCGCCCCTGGTCTACGACGGGATCAAACTGCTGGGCGCGGCCTACCTCGTGTACCTGGGGGTGCGGGCGGTCCTCGCGGCCCGCCGGGCGGTCCGGGAGCGCCGGCAGGGGCGGTCCGGGTACGGCGAGGCCTTCGGCGTCGGGCAGGCGGGTGCCATCGCCCGCGGGCGGTGGCGGACCGCGTTCACGCAGGGGTTCCTCACCAATGTGCTGAACCCCAAGGCGGCGCTGTTCTTCCTCAGCATCCTCCCGCAGTTCGTCCACGGGGGCGGCTCCGTGGCGCGGCAGATCTTCTTCCTGGGCTTCCTGGACGTCCTCGTCGGCGTCGGGTACTGGTTCGCCCTGGTGGTCGTCGCCTCCCGGCTGCGGGCCCTGCTCGCCCGGCCGGCGGTGCGCCACCGCTGGGAGCTGACCACCGGATGGCTGTTCATCGCCATCGGCGTCTCGGTCGCGGCCACGGCCTGACCGGCGTCCGCCCGCCGGACATGGCCCGGGTGTCTCAGGTCTTCGGCACGCGCAGGGCCAGGAGTGCCACGTCGTCGTCGTTGCCGGCCGGGCGGACCCGCCGCAGCAGATGGTCGGTGAACGAGGCGAGGGGGCGGTGGGCGAGGGCGGCGGCGTGCTGGCGCAGCCGGTTCAGGCCCTCGTCGAGGTTGCGGCGCGGCTCCTCGATGAGGCCGTCGGTGTAGAGCACCAGGGTGGAACCCGGCGACAGCAGGGTGGTGGCGTCCGGGCGCGAGACGTTGCCCTGGGTGCCCAGGAGGATGCCGTGGCCGTCGGTGAGGTAGCTCGTCAGGCCGTCCTTGCTGACCAGCAGCGGCGGAGGGTGGCCCGCGTTCGTCCAGGACAGCCGCCAGTGGCCGTCGCCCGCCGCTTCGATCCTGGCGAAGATCATGGTGGCCATGGCGACGTCGGTGATGTGCTGGATCGCCCCGTCGAGGCGTTCCACGATCCGGCTCGGGGGTTCCGTCTGGGACCAGGCGTAGGCCCGCAGCATGTTGCGGACCTGCGCCATGCCGGCCGCCGCCTCCAGGTCGTGGCCGACGACGTCGCCGATGGCCAGGGCCGTGGAGGCGTCGGAGAGCGGGAAGGCGTCGTACCAGTCGCCGCCCACCTGCGACGACTCGGGCGCCGGGAGGTAGCGCACCGTCATCTCCAGGCCGGGGACGCCGGGCATCTGGGGCAGGAGGTGGTTCTGCATGGTCTCGGCGACCTTGCGCTGCCGCTGGTACAGGCGGGCGTTGTCCAGGGCGAGCCCGGCGCGGCGTGCGATGTCCTCGATGAGCGGGAGGTCCTGCGGCGTGAAGTCCGCGGGATTGTCGCCGCGCCCCACCGTCAGCGCGCCCAGGACGGCGCGGGTGCTGCGGATGGGCGCGATGGCCGCCGAGTGCATGCCGGTGGCCTCGAACAGGCGTCGCTGCTCGACGGCGATCCCCGAGTCGGGAGCTCCCTGGTAGGTCTGCGGGCCGGCCAGCGTGGAGGACACGCCCCGCAGGGCTCTGGACAGGGGCATCGGGGACTCCTCGGGGACCGGCGGCATGGGTCCCTGGAGCTCCTCGCGCTGCACGAGCTTGTCGTCCTCGGCGTGGACCACGAGCGTGCGCCACACCTCGTCGCGCTCGGTGATCAGGTCGACGACCGCCCAGTCGGCCAGGCGCGGCACAACCAGCGCGACCAGCCGGTGCAGGGCCTCGTCGACGTCGAGGGTCGAGGTCAGACGCGTGGTGGTCTCGGCGAGCAGGGCCAGCCGCTGCAGCTCCGTCAGGTGCTGGGAGGCCGGCTGCGGCGGCGGGGCGAGGTCGTCGGGGTGATCGGCGGCATAGAAGACGACGAGGGTGCAGCCGGGATCGTCGCCGACGGCGAAGGGGGTGATCAGCCAGGAGATGCGCAGGACCGAGCCGTCGGAGTGGGAGAACCAGTCCTCCGCGATCTGGGCGGCGCGGCTGGCGTGGAAGGCCTGGCGCATGGCGCACTGCGTCCTGGGCAGGGGCTGGCCCTGGGGGCCGCGGTGCAGCAGGTCGTGGGCGTCGTGACCGACGAGTTCCGCCTCGCTGCGGCCGAGGAGGTGCTCGGCCCGGGTGTTGACGGCGACGATGAGGCCCTCGTCGTCCACGACGTAGGCACCGGCGCCGATGGCCTCCAGCGTCCCGGCCAGCGCCGCGGCGGCGGGCGTGAGTGGTCCGCCGGCGGTCGCCGTGTCCTCGGGCCCCACCATCGCGGCCTCCTCGCTCAGCGCGCCGGCCTGCCGTGCGGGCCGGTGCTCCTCCGGTTCGCTTGCCTACCCCGTATTCCCCTGCCCACGGCGATTCCACGCCATCCGGGACCGGACTTCCATGATCTCAGGCAGGCGCCGCGCTGTCTGCGGGAGTACCGTCCCCTCGTCACCGGAGGCGTCCGCCGGGACCGGGCGGACGGTGCGGGCGGCACCCCTCAGCCGACCCGGATGCCCACGATGCAGGTGTCGTCGTCGGTGTCCGACCTGCTGTAGGTCAGCAGGCGGTCCAGTTGCTGGTCCAGGGTGGTGGGGGCGGAGCGGACCGTGGTCAGCAGGTGGGTCAGGGACTCCTCCACCGGCCGGTCCCGGCGCTCGACGAGGCCGTCGGTGTACATCAGCAGGGTGTCCTCGGGCGCCAGCTGGATCTCCGTCTCCTCGTACACCGCCTCCGGGACGGCACCGAGCAGCAGGCCCTTGACCAGGGGCAGGGGCTGCGCGTCGGTGTCGCGCACGAGGACGGGCGGCAGGTGCCCGGCCCTGGCCCAGCGCAGCGTCCGGTGGACCGGGTCGTACAGCCCGCACACCGCCGTCGCCGTGACGGCGCCGGTCAGGTGGTGGGCGACGATGTTGAGCCAGGACAGCAGCTGGGCCGGTCCGGCACCGGTGACCGCCAGCCCGCGCAGCGCGTTGCGCAGGACGACCATGCTGGTGGCCGCCTCGATGCCGTGCCCGGCCACGTCCCCGACGCACAGCAGCACCTGCCGGGACGGCAGGACGACGGTGTCGTACCAGTCGCCGCCGACCAGCTGCTCGGTCTCCGCGGGCCGGTAGCGGACGGCGACCTGGAGACCCGACACCTGCAGCGGGGCCTGGGTCGGGGGCATGATGGCGTGCTGGAGCTGAAGGGCGAGCCGGTTGCGTTCACTGGCCTGCTGCTCGGTGTGGGCGAGCTGGTCCCGGGTGGCGGCGAGCGCGACCTCGGTCCAGTGCTGCGAGGAGATGTCCTGGCAGGCGCCGCGGACCAGCAGCAGCCGGTCGTCGGTGTCGAGCACGGGCTCGGCGACGATGCGGATGTGCCGGGTCACCCCGTCCGGCCGTTGCAGCCGGAAGGCCGCGGCCGCGGGCCGCCGGTGATGCAGCAGGGTGCGCAGGAAACGCCGGATGGAGACGCCGTCGTCCGGGTGGGCGTGGGCCGGCAGTTCCTCCAGCGGCACCGGCGTCGAGGTCTGGGGACGCCCGTAGAGGTCGAACAGCTGCCCGTTCCAGGTGATCTCACCGGTCAGCACGTTCTCCTCGAAGCCGCCGATGCGGCCCAGGCGCTGGGCGTTCTGCAGCAGGCTCGCCAGCCGCGCGGTCTCGTCCTCGATGCGCCAGATGAGCAGCACGGACGAGCCGTGCCGGCTGATGCTGATGTCGGCGACGGCCGACAGGGGCACCTGGTCGACGAGGGCCGTGAGGTTCATCCGCCGGGCCCGGAAGGGCTCACCGGTGGCGTACACACGCTCGACGCGCTGGAACAGCTCGCTCTCGCCGACGGCCATGGGGTACGCCTCGAGCAGCAGGGCGCCGCTGACGACGGCCCGGGGCCGGCCGGCCGGGTCGAGGAAGC
Organism: Streptomyces sp. NPDC017943; assembly: GCF_044328425.1. Taxonomy (NCBI): domain Bacteria; kingdom Bacillati; phylum Actinomycetota; class Actinomycetes; order Kitasatosporales; family Streptomycetaceae; genus Streptomyces; species Streptomyces sp. NPDC017943. The sequence goes on from NZ_JBIRHH010000002.1 coordinate 424,934, forward strand.
GGTTGTTCACGTGCTGGATGCGGAAGTCCACGAGGTGACCGTCGGCGTCCAGGTGGGGCACCAGGACGAGGGCGGGGTCGTGCAGGCCGTCGGCCAGGTCCATCAGCTCGGCGGCGTCGGGCAGGACGCGCGGTTCCGTCGCTCCGGCGGGCAGTGGCGTGTACATCTCCAGGGTGTGGGCGCACAGTTCGGCCAGCGCCTCGACCTGGCGGACGATCTGCGGGGGCTGCGGCTGGAGCGGGTCGGGCCAGGCGATCTCCAGCACGCCGTGGATGCGTCCCCCGGTGCCGGCGGGCAGGGCGGCCCGGCCGCCGTCCGGGTGGTGGTGCAGACCGATGCTGGGCAGGCCGGTCCGGCCGAGGCTGGTGATCCACTGCCCCTCGCGCTCCATCAGGCCGCGCCGTGCCACGGTGACCACGTCCGGCGGGACGTAGCGCCAGCGGGTGGCCTCGGCCGGTGAGAATCCGGCACTGCCCGCCAGGGTCAGCGAGCCGTCGGCGCCCGCGGCCCATATGGCCACGGCCGCCGCGCCGAGCGGGCGCAGCGCCTGCTCCAGCAGGGCGTCGGCGACGGCCTGGGCGTCGTCCGCGGCCAGCACGCCGCTCTCGGCCGCGCGCAGCCGCACGGCGGCCGACTCGGCCTCGGCCTCGTCGGCGGCCTTGGTGGCGGCGAGGAACGCGTCGGTCACCTCCGACATGCGGTCCCGGGCGGCCTGGTTGATGACGTCGACGGCCAGCTCCAGAGGGCTGAGCTGGGCCTGCTCGGCCAGCTCGGCGAGCTGCCGGGCGGCCTGGGCCGGGCCGCACCGGAGCCGTTCGATCAGGACGCCCTTCGCGAGTTCGATCAAGGCGCGGCCCTCGGCCTCGGCCTGCGCGGCCCGGACCTCGCGGCTGAGCCGTTCCACGGTGGCGGCCAGCCTGCCCACCGGCGAGGCCGGAGGAACGCCCGGGGCGTCGGCGGGCGGCCCGCCGGGCAGCAGGAGCTCCTCCTCCGCGAGGAAGCCGGAACCGCCGGAGCCCGCCGGGTCCCCGGCCGGGGCGGCCGGCCGGCCCCCGGGTGTCCCCGGCTCGCCGTCGGCGGTCGCGTGGGACGCGGCGGCGGGTGCCGTCGGCCCGTCGGGCGTCGCGGGCGGGAGCGCGGGCGTCGGGTTCCCTGCGGCGTCGCGCTGCACCCCGGCTTCCCCGGAGGGTTCACGCGGCTGCTCGGACATGCTCACGGTCTGGATGCTCCTCGGCTTCAGCGCCCGGCGGCGCGGAACGGCTGGTCCGGCGGGCGCCCGCCCCGCCGCTGTGCGGGGTCGGGCGCCGGCCGGTTCACACGGGCAGCCAGCGGCGGACGCAGGCGATGAGGTCGCGTGTGTCGACGGGCTTGGTGACGTAGTCGCTGGCGCCCGAGGCGATGCTCTTGTCCCGGTCGCCGGGCATCGCCTTCGCCGTCACGGCGATGATCGGCAGGTCGGCGTACTGCGGCATCCTGCGGATCTCCGCGGTCGCCGTGTATCCGTCCATCTCCGGCATCATCACGTCCATCAGGACGATGGCGACGTCCGGGTTGTTCACCAGCGTCTCGATGCCCCGGCGCCCGTTCTCGGCGTGCAGCACCCGGAAGCCGTGCAGCTCCAGGATGCCGCTGAGGGCGAAGAGGTTGCGCGCGTCGTCGTCGACCACCAGGACCGTGCGGCCCGCCGAGGCGTCGTCGACCACCGGCGGCGTCAGCGGCTGCGCCTCCTCCGGCCGGACCAGGGACAGCACGTCCCCGGGTTCCTCGGCCGACAGGTGCAGGGCGATCCGCTCGCGCAGCTCGTCGAGGCTGGACAGCAGCTCCAGCGCCCCGCCGGCCGAGCGTGCGCGCAGCGTCTCGTCCAGCGCGACGTCCGCGGGGTGGTTGCTGTGCACGAGCACCGGCACGCTCGTCAGGGCCGAGTCGCCCTGGAGCGCCTGGAGGAAGCGGGAGGCCTCGCCGTCGCCCATGCCGAGCTCCAGGACCACGCAGTGGCACGGGTCGGCGGCGAGCGCCCCGGCCGCCTCCTGCGCCCCGACGGCGGTGATGACGTCGACCGCGGGCCGCTGCCCGCCGTCGGCGCGGCCGTGCGTCAGGTCGGCCACCACGCTCTCGGCGACGAGGGTGAGCAGACCGCGCGGCCGCTCCTCCACGACGAGCAGCCGCCGGGGCCGCGGTCCGGGCCCGATCTGGGGCACGGGCGCGGGCTGGGCGGAGCCCTGCGGCAGCGGCTCGGCGGAGGACCGCTCCAGGGTCCGGCCGTGCTGGAGCAGTTCCTCGAAGTCGGGCCGGGCCACCGGCAGGTACAGCGTGAAGGTGCTGCCCTGGCCCGGTGTGCTGTCCACGGTCACGGCGCCCCCGAGGAGCTGGGCGATCTCCCTGGTGATGGACAGGCCGAGGCCGGTGCCGCCGTACTTGCGGCTCGTCGTGCCGTCCGCCTGCTGGAACGCGCCGAAGATCGTCTCCAGGTTCTGCTCCGGGATGCCGATGCCCGTGTCCTTCACCCGGAAGGCCACCACGGCGCCGCCGCGGACCACGCCCTCGGGCACCTCGCCGTCCGCCGCCGGCTCGATGCGCAGCTCCACGGAGCCCTGCTCGGTGAACTTGACGGCGTTGGACAGCAGGTTGCGCAGGACCTGCCGCAGCCGGGAGTCGTCGGTGAGCAGGTCCGCGGGCGCCCCCGCGGCCGTCGACACCGTGAACTCCAGGCTCTTCTGCGTCGTCATCGGCCGGAAGGTGACCTCGACGTACTCGATGAGCTGGCGCAGCGCCACCCGCTCGGGCGTGACGTCCATTTTGCCGGCCTCGACCTTCGACAGGTCGAGGATGTCGTTGATCAGCTGGAGCAGGTCGGAACCGGCGGAGTGGATGATCTGCGCGTACTCCACCTGCTTGGGCGTGAGGTTGCGCGAGGGGTTCTGCGCGAGCAACTGGGCCAGGATCAGCAGGCTGTTGAGCGGGGTGCGCAGTTCGTGGCTCATGTTGGCCAGGAACTCCGACTTGTACTTGGAGGCCAGCGACAGCTGCTGCGCGCGGGTCTCCAGTTCCTGCCGGGCCTGCTCGATCTGGAGGTTCTTCGCCTCGATGTCCCGGTTCTGCGCCACGAGCAGCGAGGCCTTCTCCTCCAGTTCGGCGTTGGAGCGCTGGAGTTCCTCCTGCTGCACCTGCAACTCGGTGGAACGGGCCTGGAGTTCGACGGTGAGGCGCTGCGACTCGACGAGCAGTTCGTCGGTGCGGGCGTTGGCCACGATCGTGTTGAGGTTGACGCCGAGGGTCTCCATCAGCTGGGTGAGGAAGTCCCGGTGGATCTGGGTGAAGGGGGTCACGGACGCCAGCTCGATGACGCCGAGGACCTGGCCCTCGACCACGATCGGCAGCAGCACCAGCGCGGTCGGCACGACCTCGCCGAGCCCGGAGGAGATGGTGACGTAGTCCGGCGGCAGGTCGTCCACGGCGATGGTGCGCCGGCTGCGCGCGGCCTGGCCGACCAGGGTGCGGCCGAAGGCGATCCGGGTGGGCCGGGTGCTGTCCTCCGGGTAGCCGTAGGAGCCGACGAGCCGCAGCTCGGGCCCGTCGTCGCCGTCCTCGGCGAGGTAGAACGCCCCGTACTGGGCGGACACCAGCGGCACCAGCTCGTCCATGATCAGTTCCGCGACGACGGGCAGGTCGCGGTGGCCCTGCATCAGTCCGGAGATCCGGGCGAGGTTGGTCTTGAGCCAGTCCTGCTCCTGGTTGGCCCGGGTGGTCTCGCGCAGGGACTCCACCATCGAGTTGATGTTGTCCTTGAGCTCGGCGACCTCGCCGGATGCCTCCACGTTGATCGACCGGGTCAGGTCGCCCTCGGCGACGGCACTGGTCACCTCGGCGATGGCGCGCACCTGGCGGGTCAGGTTGCCCGCCAGTTCGTTGACGTTCTCCGTGAGGCGCTTCCAGGTGCCCGAGACGCCCTCGACCTCGGCCTGGCCGCCGAGGCGGCCCTCGGTGCCGACCTCGCGGGCCACGCGCGTGACCTCGTCCGCGAACGCGGAGAGCTGGTCGACCATCGTGTTGATCGTCGTCTTGAGTTCGAGGATCTCGCCGCGGGCGTCGACGTCGATCTTCTTGGAGAGGTCGCCCTTGGCGACGGCGGTCGTCACCAGCGCGATGTTGCGGACCTGGCCGGTGAGGTTGTTGGCCATCGAGTTGACGTTGTCGGTGAGGTCCTTCCACGTGCCGGCGACGTTGGGCACGTGCGCCTGGCCGCCGAGGCGTCCCTCGGTGCCGACCTCGCGGGCCACGCGGGTGACCTCGTCCGCGAACGCCGAGAGCGTGTCGACCATCGTGTTGATGACCTCGGCGAGCGCGGCCACCTCGCCCTTGGCCTCGACGGTGATCCGCTGCGACAGGTCGCCGCGCGCCACCGCGGTGGCGACCTGGGCGATGGAGCGGACCTGACCGGTCAGGTTGGAGGCCATCACGTTGACGTTGTCGGTGAGGTCCTTCCAGGTGCCGGACACGCCGCGCACCTGGGCCTGGCCGCCGAGGCGGCCCTCGGTGCCGACCTCGCGGGCCACGCGCGTGACCTCGTCCGCGAACGCCGACAGCTGGTCGACCATCGTGTTGATCGTGCTCTTCAGCTCCAGGATCTCCCCGCGCGCGTCCACGGTGATCTTCTGGGACAGGTCGCCCTTGGCGACCGCGGTGGCGACGAGCGCGATGTTGCGGACCTGGCCGGTGAGGTTCCCGGCCATGAAGTTCACGGAGTCGGTGAGGTCCCGCCAGGTTCCCTTGACGCCCTTGACGTCCGCCTGGCCGCCGAGGCGGCCCTCGGTGCCCACCTCGCGGGCCACGCGCGTGACCTCGTCCGCGAACGCCGACAGCTGGTCGACCATCGTGTTGATCGTGCTCTTCAGCTCCAGGATCTCCCCGCG
>NZ_JBIRHH010000002.1:429940-685627 GCF_044328425.1 Streptomyces sp. NPDC017943
GCGCGCGTCCACGGTGATCTTCTGGGACAGGTCGCCCTCGGCCACCGCCGTGGTGACCTGTGCGATGGAGCGGACCTGGCTGGTGAGGTTGCCCGCCATGTGGTTCACGGAGTCGGTGAGGTCCCGCCAGACGCCCGCCACGCCCGGCACTTGCGCCTGGCCGCCGAGGCGTCCCTCGCTGCCGACCTCGCGGGCCACGCGCGTGACCTCGTCCGCGAACGCCGACAGCTGGTCGACCATCGTGTTGACGGTCTCCTTCAGCTGCAGGATCTCGCCGCGCGCGGGCACGTCGATCTTCTGGGACAGGTCGCCCTTGGCGACCGCGGTGGCCACCTGGGCGATGTCCCGGACCTGGGTGGTGAGGTTGCCCGCCATGGCGTTGACCGAGTCGGTCAGGTCGGCCCAGGTACCCGAGACGCCCGGCACCTCGGCCTGGCCGCCGAGCGTCCCCTCGGTGCCGACCTCACGGGCGACACGGGTCACCTCGGACGTGAAGACGGACAGCTGGTCCACCATGCCGTTGAAGACCTTGGCGATGTCGCCCATGAGGCCGTCCGCGTCGTCCGGCAGGCGGGTGCCGAAGTCACCGTCCCGTACGGCCGTCAGGCCGGCCAGCAGGCGCCGCAGCTCCTGGTCGCCCGGCACAGCGTCGACGACCCCCGTGCTGTCGCTGGTCATGCGCACCCTCGTTCCGCTCCCCGGGAGCCCTCACAGCCGAGGACTCGGAACCACCCTGTGCCGGACCGACGGCTCGGCTGTCGTGCTCCGCCCCACGGTCACGTACGTGTGTGTGATGTGGAAATACGCCGCAGGTTAACCCACGTTTCACGACCTGAACAAAGCGCGGGTGGGCACCGGGAGCGGGCCGGCCGCGCCGCTGCGGCAGCGAGCGGCGACGGGGTGGCCGGCAGGGCGACGTGCCGCCCGGTGGCCGCGGGGAGGCGCTCTTGTCCGCGGCTGCGCTCCGGTGGAACGATGCCCGGCACCGTATCGCCCCACCCGGAGGGACCGTCGTGACCGATCAGCAGGAACGCCCCCGGCCCGGCGCCGTGTTCGACGCGCTGGGCAGCGCCTACGAGGCGGCGTTCGCCGGGTCGCCGGCGCACCGGCGCTCCCTGGAATGGCTCCTGGAGCGGCTCGCGCCGGGCAGCCGTGTGCTGGACGTGGGCAGCGGGACGGGGGTGCCGACCGCGCGGACGCTGGCGTCGGCCGGACACGAGGTGCTCGGCGTCGACGTCTCCCCCGTCATGGTCGAGCTGGCGGCCCGTCAGGTGCCCGCCGCGTCCTTCCGGTGCGCCGACATCCGTGACGTACCACTCCCCGACGGTGCGTTCGACGCGGTCTGCGTGTACTTCTCGCTGCTCCAGATGTCCCGCGCGGAGCAGGCCGACGTGGTGGAGCGGCTGGTGCGGGCGCTGACCCCGTCGGGTCATCTGGTCCTGGCCACCGTGCCGATCGACCTGGAGGACGTCGAGGGCGTGTTCATGGGGCACCCCGTGCGGGTGAGCAGTTTCGGCGCGCAGGACTTCACCGCGCTGGCGCAGGAGGCCGGCCTGGAGGTGCTGGACAGCGAGGAGATCCTGTTCACTCCCGAGCACCCGGACGCGCAGCCGGAGCCGCATCTGTTCCTGCACTGCCGTCGGCAGCCGGCCGCCGCCCGGGCGGAGTGACGGGGTGGCGGGGCGGCGCGGGAGCCGGCCCGCGGCGCCTCAGGGGGTACGGAACCCGCGGAACGTCACCGGTCTGCGGGTGGTGAACCCGAGCCGTTCGTAGAGGGCGATCGCAGCGGTGTTGGCCTCGGCCACGTGCAGGAAGGGACGTTCGCCGCGGGCCAGGATCCGGGTGACGAGCGCCCGGATCAGACGGGCCGCGCAGCCGCGTCCCCGCGCCTCGGGTGCCGTGCACACGGCGCTGATCTCCGTCCAGCCGGGGGGCCGCAGCCGCTCCCCCGCCATCGCCACCAGGGTTCCGTCGTCGCGGAGGCCCAGATAAGTGCCGAGTTCGCGGGTGCGGGCCCGGAAGGGCCCCGGCCGGGTCCGCTCGACGAGGGCGAGCATGTCGGGCACGTGCCCCGCGCCCAGTTCGACGACGCCGGGGTCGGGCGCGCCGAGGGGTCCCGGGTCGTCGGCCCCCGTCCAGATCATCTGGCGGCCTTCGAGGACGAAGACCGGGGGCCAGTCGGGCGGCGGCAGGACGGGACAGCCGAACATGTCGGCGAACGCGCCCCCGCCCAGCAGTGCGGCGAGGTCGTCCCACGCGGCGGCACCCGTCCCGGCCGACACCGCGGAGAACGTCGCGACGTCCGGCACATAGGTGACGGCACCGCCCAGCCGCCGAGCGAGATGCGCGTGGTGACCGTGGAGCGACGCGGTGACGGGATCGTCGAGTACGGCCGTGTCCCCGGGACCCGTCATCGTGCTGCGCCCCTCCTGCCCTGGAGCGGGCCGGCCCGGCGGACCGGCCCCGTGTCGGCGGATGCCGGGGATCCATCGTAGTCAGCCGATGAGTTCCCTCCGTCCGCGCGGTCCTTCCCTCGACACGAAGGGAGAACGCATCATGCGCAAGGTAGTCATCTGCACGTTCCTGTCGCTGGACGGCGTCATGCAGGCACCCGGTGGTCCGGACGAGGACACCGGGAGCGGCTTCGAGCACGGCGGCTGGCAGAAGCCGGTGTCCGACGAGGAGGTCGGCGCGGCCGTCGTCGGCTGGTACGAGCGGTCGGACGCGCTGCTGCTCGGCCGCAGGACGTACGACATCTTCGCGGCGTACTGGCCGGCCGCCGACCCCGCCGACCCGTTCACCGGGCGGATGAACGGGATGCGCAAGTACGTGGCGTCGCGGACCCTGACCTCCGTGGGATGGGAGAACTCCACGCTGCTCCAGGGCGAGGTCACCGACGCCGTGCGCGAGCTGAAGACCTCGGAGGGAGGTGACATCAACGTCGTCGGCAGCGGCGACCTCGCCCAGACGCTCATGCAGCACGGCCTGGTCGACGAGTACCGGCTGACCATCCATCCGGTGATCATCGGCAGCGGGAAGCGCCTGTTCGCCGGCGGAGCGGTTCCCACCGCCCTGGAACCGGTCCGCGTCTCGACGACGAAGAGCGGCACCGTCGTCGGTGTCTACCGGCCGAGCGGCGAGCCGGGTCACGACAGTTACTAGGCGTGCCTCACAGGGTGACGATCGGGCCCCGGACCCGGTCGCCCTCGACGGTGCGCCACACGGCGGTGACACGGCCCGCCGCCTGCCGCTCCGCGAGCGGGGAGCCGTCCTCCGGCCGCAGGACGCGGTGCAGGCGCAGCACCGTGCCCCGGGGCGAGGCGAGGAGGGTGCCGTCCCGGTCGTCGGTGGCGGTGAGGTCGGTGGGCAGGGGGCCTTCGCCCGTGAAGGAGACACCGACCTCGTGGTCGGGGGTGTCGCTGGCGTCCTGGTCCTGGGCCTGCGCCCGGCCCTCGATCAGGGCCGGCAACCGGTCGAGCAGCACCGGGTCGTGGCAGCCGTCGTAGGCCCAGCGCGGTCCGAGCACGCCGTGCTCCATGGTGCCGACGAGCGCGTGCCCGGCGCCGTCGAGGGGAGCGCCGCGGTAGGTGAGGGGCACGAGGTAGGTGACCGGTCCGGCGCCGGAGGTGTCGGTGACCACCAGGAACTCGATACCGACCTCGCCCCGGGGGTCGTCCAGCCGGAACCCGCCGGCCCGGGACAGGTGCGGGGTGCCCGGTCCGCCCCGGTACCAGGGGCGGGAGGGCAGCCACCCGGTCAGCAGCTCCAGTTTGGTCGGCTTGAGCTCGGTCTGGTGGACGACGGCCATGGTCTGGGGTCCTTCCGGTGACGCCGCTGCGTTTCCTGACACCTTCGCATTCCGCGGGTGCCGGAGGGGCGCTGTCCCGGCCCGCACCGGCTGCGGGGGGGGGACGGACCGGGCGCGGGCTTCCCCGGGGTCGGCGCAACCCCGGCCGCGCGCCGGACGTCCTCCCGTCAGAGCAGGACGGACCGACCGCCTGCCGGAGACACGACGGGGACGAGGATGAGCGAGAAGGGCCGCGCCCTGTTCGAGGCGCTGGATCTCGACCAGGACGGGATGCTCACCCGCGAGGAGGTGATCGTCGCGCTGCGCAGGAAGGGACCCTCCCTCGCGGCCTCGGGCGTGCTGCCGCTGTGGGGCGTGCAGGACGCCGAGGCCTCGTCCGCGCTGTTCGACACGGCGGACCAGAACGGCGACGCGGTCCTGACCGTCGAGGAGTTCACGGCGGTCGTGGACCGCCGCTTCGGCTGGAGCTGACGCCGCCGTCCACCCCGTGCCGGCCCGGGACCCCGCCGCTTCGTGCCGCCGTCCCGATCAGGCCGGAGCCGGGGCCGGGCCGACCAGTTCGGTGAGGACGTCCTCCCTCGTGACGAACCCGATCACCTTGCCCCCTTGCGCCTCCTGTGGGCGGGTCCGGCCGTCCGGCCCGGCGGGCAGGGCACGCCCCGGTGCGGATGGTGGGCGGGCCCTGCCCGTGCGGACCATTCTGGGGACCGGCGGGGCGCACGGCCATGGGTGAGACCGTCCGGTGTGTGCGCGCCGCGCACACCCCGCGCGCGGGACATCGCTGCGGTGCGCCCGGGCTCCGGCCCGGGCGCACGGCCCGCCTCGCATCGCGCCGCCGCGGACCCACATGGCACGACTCGGCATGGGTACGCGGTCCGGCATGACCGAGGAAAACAAGGAAAACACTCCAGAACGCAACGACCGGACCCGTGAGGTGGAGCAGGCGGAGGAGGAGCGCGCCGCCGCACGCCCCTTCAGCTACCCCCACCCGGAGCGGCGCGCGGGTGTGCGCGCCACCCGTCACATCAGCCGCGAGGAAGCCGACGCGGACAGCGTCCCCGGCGTGCCCGGCGGCTACGGCACCACCGGCGGCGGCCAGGCGGGCGGTCGCGCCGCGCCGCGACCGGGCGGTGAGGACACCGCCGAGGAGTCCGGCGTGACCGGCGTCGTCCCGGGAGGCACGCCGCAGCCCGACCGGGAGGGTGAGGACTCGTAGACACGTACGTCAACAGGGCGCCCGGCCCGGTGCGACCCCGGGTGGCACCCGCCGGTCCGCGGCGACGATACTGGCAGCCGCACGTGCCCCCGTTCCCAGATGGACTCATGCCGACCTCCTCCCCCGCCCGTTTCCCGACCCCCGCCACGGTGTGGCCGGCACGCGGCCGGCACCCGCAGGGCGACGCGCCGGACGTGCTCCGCCGATCGTTGCAGCAGCGCAAGGACAGCGGGGCGATCGACGACTTCCTCGAACTGCCCGACGACCCGGCGGCACCGGGCGAGAAGGTGTTCCAGGCCCGCTGGCGGGCCGGAGCCGACGTGACCGTGCGCGCCCGGATGAGCGTGCGCACCGGCCCGGACGACGGGCCGGGGCAGGAGTGGATGCTGATCGCCGAGGCGGAGCAGCCGTGGGACCACGCGTGGCCCTCCCCGACCGGCCTGTTCTGGCCGCAGGAGCCGGAGACCGCCTGGGACCGGGACGCCGCCGTCCGCCTGTCGACGGGCGGGATCAACCCGCTGCCGGAGGACGACAAGGAGACCCGCCGGCTGCTGCGGAACGCGGTGCGCGGCGGCTGGCACATCCACGTGGTCGTGCACGAGGCGATGACCACCGGCGAGCACGGCCGGGTCCCGCTGGCCAGGTGGCTGCCGCCGGGGCTGCGCCACCGCGTGGTGGAGCACCGCGCCGCCCCGCAGCAGCACCGCGGCCTGAACTGGGCCCTGCGCGACCTCGGGGTGCAGGTGCCGCGCGGCGGCGCCGTGGTGCTGCCCTCCGGCCCCGCCCCGGAGGGCTACGCGGCGGAGGACTTCTCCGTGCGGGCCGTGTACCTCGACGGCTCGGAGCCGGTCGACCTGGTCCACGCGGTGAGGCGGTTCGCCGCCCTGCCGGCGCCCCTCCCGGACGACGCCTTGCCGGCCCTCACCGCCCTGCGGGAGGACTGGCACCTGCTGACGGTCCACGAGGAGCTGGAGCGTCAGCGCGGCCTGGTGGCCATGTACGCCGAGGCCCTGGAGGCCATGACCACCTCACGCGACCTGTACCGCGAGGCGGCCGAGCGCGCCCACGAGGCGCTGGCGGCCTACCAGGAGGCCGGCGAGGTCCCCGCCCCGCGCCGGGAGCCGTCGCAGGCACCGGTCGCCTCCCCGTTGCAGCAGCTCACCCGGACCCTGGAGCGCTTCAAGCCCCGTCGTCCGGCCGCCGCGCCCCAGGACGACGAGGGTGCGCGACCGGAGCGGGCGACGTCCCGGTCCTGAGGTCTCTTCCCGGGCACGGGTGTCAGCCGGGCCCTCCTGGATACGTGGTGCGTACGGCAGTACGCCCCGCCCCGGGAAGGTCCTCCACGACATGGGCAATCAGCGACACCACTCCCCGACCACGCTCCGCGTCAACGGCAAACCCCACACGCTCACCGTCGACCACCGGCGGGTCCTGCTCGACCTCCTGCGCGAGGACCTCGGCCTCACCGGGGCGAAGAAGGGCTGCGACCACGGCCAGTGCGGCGCCTGCACCGTCCTGGTCGACGGGCGGCGCGTCAACAGCTGCCTGCTGTTCGCGGTGGCCCTCGACGGATGCGAGGTCACCACCGTCGAAGGGCTCGGCGCCGACGGTGAGGAACCGCACCCCTTGCAGCGGGCCTTCGTGGAACGCGACGCCTTCCAGTGCGGCTACTGCACCCCGGGGCAGCTCTGCTCCGCGGCCGGGATGCTCACCGAGGCGGCCGCCGGCCATCCCTCGCACGTCACCGACCCGGCGGTGCCCTCGGGCGAGCCGGTGGCGCTGGACCGGGAGGAGATCCGGGAGCGGCTGAGCGGCAACCTGTGCCGGTGCGGCGCCTACCCGCGGATCGCCGAGGCCGTCGAGGACGTGATCCCGTGAAGGAGTTCGCCTACGTCCGCGCCGGGAGCGTCGAGGAGGCGACCGCCGCGTACGCCTCCCACAGCGGCGCACGCTACCTGGGCGGCGGGACCAACCTCGTCGACCTGATGAAGCTCGGCGTCGAGACGCCCGCCGCGCTCGTCGACGTCACCCGGCTGCCCCTGGACACGGTGGAGGAGCTGCCGGACGGTGCGCTGCGGATCGGGGCCACCGTCCGCAACAGCGACCTCGCGGCCCACCCGCTGGTGCGCGACCGGTACCCGGCACTGTCCCAGGCGGTGCTCGCGGGCGCCTCCGGCCAGCTGCGCAATGCGGCGACCACCGGTGGCAACCTCCTCCAGCGCACCCGCTGCCCGTACTTCCAGGACCTGTCCAAGCCGTGCAACAAGCGCGAGCCCGGCACCGGCTGCGGCGCGCGGGACGGCGTCCACCGGGACCACGCCGTGCTCGGGCACTCGCAGCACTGCATCGCCACCCACCCGTCGGACCTGGCGGTGGCCCTCGCCGCCCTCGACGGGCGGGTCGAGCTGCACGGGCCCGAGGGCGCCCGCAGCCTCCCGGCCGCGGAATTCCACCGGCTGCCCGGGGACCGGCCCGAGCAGGACACCGAGATCCTCCCCGGTGAGCTGATCACCGGCGTGGTGCTGCCCGCCGCCACCGCCGGGCTCGCCTCGGCCTACCGCAAGGCCCGCGACCGGGCCTCCTACGCCTTCGCCCTCGCGTCCGTCGCGGCGGTGCTGCGGGTGGAGGACGGAGTGGTCGCGCAGGCCGGCCTCGCCTTCGGGGCGCTGGCGCACCGGCCCTGGCGGGCCCGGCGGGCGGAGGAGGCGCTCGTGGGGGCCGCCCCGACCGCCGCCGCGTTCGAGCACGCCGCCGACCTGGAACTGTCCGCCGCGCAGCCGCTGCGCGACAACGCCTACAAGGTGCCGCTGGCCCGGAACCTCGCCGTGGACGTGCTGTCCCGGGTGGCGGACGCGGCGCTCGCGAGGAGGACCTCATGACCGGCAGCCTGGGCGCCCCCGCCGCACGCCTGGAGGGGTACGCGAAGGTCGGCGGCACCGCCCGCTACGCCGCCGAGTTCCCGCTTCCCGGCCGGGCCCACGCCTGGCCGGTGCCGGCGGCCGTCGCGCGCGGCCGGGTGACGGGCGTCGGCACGGACGCCGCCCTGGCCGTGCCGGGAGTGCTCGCCGTCCTCAGCCACGAGAACGCGCCGCGGATCGCGGAGCCCGACGACGCCACCCTCGCCGTGCTGCAGAGCCCGCACGTCCCCCACCGCGGCTGGTTCGTGGCCCTGGTGGTCGCCGAGACCCTGGAGGCGGCCCGGGCCGGAGCCGCCGCCGTCCGCGTCGACTACGCCGCCGAGGCGCACGACGTGGTGCTCAGCGAGACGCACCCCGGCGCGTACGTGCCGGAGAACGCCAACGCCGGCAACCCCGCCGTGCGCGAGCAGGGCGACCCCGGCAGGTTCGCCTCGGCACCCGTCACGGTGGACGTCGCCTACCGGGTGCCGCCCCTGCACAACCACCCGATGGAGCCGCACGCCAGCACCGCCCACTGGGAGGACGGCCGGCTCCTCGTGCACACCTCCAGCCAGGGCACCAACGCCGTGCGCGCCGCGCTCGCCACGCTGTTCGACCTGCCGGAGGAGCGGATCACCGTCACCGCCGAGCACGTCGGCGGCGGTTTCGGCTCCAAGGGCACACCGCGGCCGGACGTGGTGCTGGCCGCGATGGCCGCCCGGCACACGGGACGGCCCGTGACGCTGGCCCTGCCGCGCCGGTACCTGCCGGCCGTCGTCGGCCACCGCGCCCCCACGCTGCACCGGCTGCGGCTCGGCGCCGGCACGGACGGCCGCCTGGCGTCCCTCAGCCACGAGGTGACGACCCACACCTCCCGCGTCAAGGAGTTCGTCGAGCAGGCGGCGGTCCCCGCGCGGGTGATGTACGCCTCCGCCCACCTGCGCACCGCGCACCGGGTCGTGGCCCTGGACGTGCCGTCCCCGTCGTGGATGCGGGCACCGGGCGAGGCACCGGGCATGTACGCGCTGGAGTCCGCCGTGGACGAACTCGCCGATGCCCTCGGCATGGACCCGATCGAGCTGCGCGTGCGCAACGAGCCCGACGTCGAGCCCGACAGCGGCATGCCGTTCAGCAGCCGGCACCTGGTGGAGTGCCTGCGCGAGGGCGCCCGGCGCTTCGGCTGGGCCGGGCGCGACCCCCGCCCGGGCGTCCGGCGGGAGGGCCCGCTGCTGCTGGGGACGGGCGTGGCCGCGGCGACCTACCCGGTCATGGCGGCACCCTCCACCGCGGCGGCCCGCGCCCTGCCCGGCGGGACCTTCGAGGTGCGGATCAACGCCACCGACATCGGCACGGGCGCCCGTACCGTGCTCGCCCAGGTGGCCGCCGACGCGCTCGGGGTGCCGCTGGAACGGGTGCGCGTCGACATCGGCTCCACGGACCTGCCGTCGGCCCCGCTGGCCGGCGGGTCGTCCGGCACCGCCTCCTGGGGCTGGGCCGTCCACGAGGCCTGCACCGCCCTGGCCGGGCGGCTGGCGGAGCACACCGGGCCGCTGCCCGAGCAGGGCCTCGACGTCCGGGCGGACACCCAGGGCACGGCGGACGCCGAGCCCGACCGGGCGCGGCACGCCTTCGGGGCGCACTTCGCGGAGGTCGCCGTCGACACCGTCACCGGAGAGGTCCGGACCCGCCGGCTGCTCGGGGTGTACGCCGCCGGGCGCATCCTCAACGCCCGGACCGCTCGCTCCCAGTTCGTCGGCGGCATGACGATGGGGCTGGGCATGGCGCTGACCGAGGGCAGCACGATGGACGCGGAGTTCGGCGACTTCACCGAGTCGGACCTGGCGTCGTACCACGTGCCCGCGCACGCCGACGTGGCCTCGGTCGAGGCGCACTGGCTCGACGAGGAGGACTCCTTCCTCAACCCCATGGGCAGCAAGGGGATCGGCGAGATCGGCATCGTGGGCACGGCGGCGGCGATCGGCAACGCGGTGCACCACGCCACCGGCGTCCGCCTCCGCGAACTCCCCCTCACACCGGACCGGGTGCTGGCCGGCCTGCTCGGCCACCGTACGCCGGACGCGGGCGGGACCGGGTCCGCGGTGAGCGGATCCGGTCCCGTCCGGACGGCGTAGGGCCTACTCCGCGGGGGCGCCCGCCTCGGCCGGCGCGGCCGTCCACTGCCGGGCCGCGATGGGCGCCAGCACGCGGAAGACCAGGGCGACGAGGGACAGCAGCGCCGCGCAGACGGCGACCGCGGCGGCGAGCCACGGCGGGGCGAGGGCCAGGTCCACGGCCCGGGACAGCGACGCGGAGGGGAAGGAACTCCCGTACGCCTGGGCCCCGGCCAGCACCGTGGGCACGAGCACCGCCCCGGCCAGCACCAGCGCCACCGGGCGCAGGGCCAGCAGCAGCGCGAGCACCGTGCACAGCACCGACAGGCCGAGCGCGAACGCGTGCATCCGCAGCGACGCGTCCCCGCGGTCGAGCGGGAAGTGGACCACGGCGCAGGCGGCCAGGGCCAGGGCGGCGAGCCAGCCCGACCAGGACACGTACCGGCCGAGCCGGTCCGCCGCACGCTCCTCGCGCGGAGCCTCGGGCATCCGGGGCGCCGCGGCGGCCGCCTGGGCGCGCGCCGCGCGGCGGCTCGCCCTCGCGGGCCTGGCGGGAGCCGGTTCGCCGCCCGTGCGGGACGGCTCGGCGGGCCTGCGGCCCTCGCGGTCCAGGCGTTCGAGGCCCAACCGGTCGATAAGTTCGACCAGTTCGCCGACGGACCGGCCGGTGGCGGCCGCGCGCAGGGCCTCCTCGCGGACGTGGGACTCCTGCGGCTCCTTGTGCAGCAGGGTGACCAGCCGGGTGACCTCCTCCACCGGGCGGTGGGCGGCGGCGGCCCGGATGGCCTCGTCCGCGCAGTCCGCGTCGCGCGGCGGCTTCGTCAGCAGCGCGATGAGCCGGGAGACGTCCTCCACGGGCCGGGTCACCCCGGCCGTGCGCAGCGCGTCGACCTTGGCCTGCGTGTGGTCGGGCGACTCCTCCAGCGAGGTGATGAGGTCGACGACCTCCTCCAGCGGCCGGTCGGCGACGGCGGCGTGCACGAGGTCGCTGACCGCGTCCCCGTAGGGGGCACCGCCCACCGGGCCCGTGCCGGGCCGGAGTTCGACCGGGTTGTCGTCGAGGGAGCGGATGACGAACGGCCGGGGGCGCGGTTCGCCGGCCTCCTCGGCGCCGGGTGCCGGCTGCTGCGCCGCCTCGTGCGCGGCGGCGTCGGGCTCGGCGGACGGCCGGTCCGGCACGGCCGCGGGCCGATGCTCCGGGTCGGCCCGGACCGTCCCGTCGGCTGGGGAAGGAGGTGCCTCCGCCGGGTCGAACCAGTCCTGGCCGGGGGGCGCGGGGGGCGCAGGGGGCGCCGGTGGCGGGTCGGGCAGGTCGGTCCGGTCCACGCCCGGCGGGGCGGCGGCACCCGGCTGGGCGTGCGCGTCGGCCGCCGGCTGCGCGGGCGCGGCCGGGTGGAAACCCGGGGGCACGGGCGGCGGGGCCGGGTAGCCGGCCGGCGGCGGTCCGTACGCCCCGTACGGGCCGGGCGCGGGCTGCTGCACGCTCGTCTGCGGAACCCGGTACGCGCCGGTGGCGGCAGTGGTCTCGGCGGACGGCTGGGCGGGCCCGTTCGGCTCGCTGGGTATGGCAGGTTCGTTCGGCCGGGGTGATGAAGAGCAGGTGGTCATACTCGCCTCCGTGGGAAGAGTGCGGCCGCTCCTGCGCCCCCCGTCGTGTGACGAGCGACGTTACGTGGACCATTACTAGGCGCCCGTGTCACGCGGTGCCACTCGGGTGGGCCACCGGGATGACCCCGCGCGCGGGGAGGCCCGCCGAGGGGCCGACATGTCGGGCTCGGGCGCAATACAGGCGCCGGAAACGGGAATCCAGGAAGGGACACCCCGTGTCGCGGCATGCCTTGAGGAGGGCGACCCGTGGAGACGACCACACTGGTGATCATTCTGGCCGCTGTGCTCGCGGCCGTCGTCCTGGCCGTCGCCGTCGGCGTTCTCGTGCGACTGGTGCGGACCCGGCGCGATCTGCGGCGCGCGGGGCTGCCCGCGGGTCCGCGCTGGGTCTTCTGGGGTGCGCTGCTGTATTTCGTGCTGCCCGTCGACCTGGTGCCCGATCCGGTGTACCTGGACGACATCGGTGTTCTGCTCCTTGCTCTGCGCACTGTCCGCGGCTCCCTCGGCGAACGGGAGCGCAGTACGGATCACCGGCCGGACCGGCTTCCGGCCCGATGACTACGGAAAGTAAGGAAACCAACCACCCGTTCGATTCGTATAAGTCTCTGGAAGCCGATTCCCGTCGGCGGAGCGGGCGTTCACGCCCCTGCTGCGCCGACCGGTCGGCGCAGCACCGACGAGGGAGAGACGATGCAACCGTTCGCGCTCAACTACGCGCGCCCGGCAGTGGAGTTGGACGCTGCCATTCCGTACGTGTACGACGCCGGACAGCAGTTGAACGTGCTCCGTGACGGCCGGGTCGCCGCCTGCGACTTCGCCCTGCTGCGGGAGTTCGGCACCACGACGTCCACCGCCGGTTCCAAGACGCACTTCGACGACTGATCACGGGCCGCGAAGATGACCGTACTGATCCTCACCTGTGAGGAGGACGTCACCGCGGACATGGTGGTCGTCCACCTGAACGCGACGGGGGTCCCGGTGGTCCGGATCGACCCCGCCGACCTGACCCGCGGCGTGGCCCTGTCGGGTGAGTACGTCCACGGCCGGTTCCGCGGCCATCTGTCCGCCGGGGGGCGGCTGGTGAGTCTGGCCGGGCTGCGGTCGGTCTGGGTGCGCCGTCCCGGCACTCCGGCCGGGAACGCCGACCACCCGTCCGCCTGGCTGACCGAGGAGGCCTCCCAGGCTCTCTACGGCATGCTGCGGGGTACGAACGCGCGCTGGATGAACGATCCGGACGCGGCCCGCCGGGCCCGGCACAAGCCCTGGCAGCTGCGGCTGGCCCAGCAGTGCGGCCTGCCGGTTCCGGCGACGCTGATCACGACGTTCCCGCGCGCCGCCCGGGAGTTCGCCGAGCGCTATCCGGATCTGGTGGTGAAGCCGGTGTCGGGCGCGCATCCGCAGGATCCGCCCCGGGCGGTGCCGACCAGCCGGGTCGCACCGGACACGGACTTCGCCGCCGTCGCGTTCGGGCCGACGCTGCTGCAGCGGCGGATCGGCAAGCGGGCCGACATCCGGCTGACCGTGGTCGGCGAGCGGATGCTGGCCGCCCGCATGGAGACGGCGCGGGACGCCGATCCGGACGAGGTCGACGTGCGGTTCGCGGCGCCGGGCTCGCCGTGGCGTCCCGTGGAGGTGCCGGCGTTCATCGGGCCGGGCGTCGAGGCGTACATGCGTGAGGCCCGACTGGCGTACGGGGCCTTCGACTTCGCCGAGGACGCGGACGGCGACTGGTGGTTCCTGGAGTGCAACCAGTCGGGTCAGTTCGGGTTCGTCGAGGTGGAGACGAACCAGCCGATCGCCCGCAGCATCGCCGAGTGGCTGGCGCGCCCGCTCCCCGTCGTGCCGTCGCAGTTCAACGGCTCGTCCACGACGGTCCGTTGACGCCGGGCCGGGGGATCACTGGGGGCGCGGGCCCGGCAGCATGCCCGCGCGCTGCCAGCCCATGCCCGGGGAGTGGGGCCGGTCGTAGCCGAGGGACTGCGAGGGCCGCATGACCAGCTCCAGTTCCCTGCTCACACGTTCGGCCTCACGGCGCACCTGTCCGGGGACGTCGCCGCGCTCCGCGATGAGTCGGTCGTAGATGGGGGAATCCTGGAACACCCGTCAACGTGCCTTTCTGCTCGTCGGCTCCGTACGGGGCCGAGACTGCGAGTGTAGGCGGCGGGGAGTCCCGGAGTGTGAATTCCGGGGGATGACTTGACGCAGACCGGACATCCGTGACGGGCGAACGCCCGGGCCCGCGACGGAACATCAGGCTCCGGTGGTGGATCCCGGCCGGACGATCATCAGGACGGTGACCGTCGCCCAGAGCAGGTTGAAGATCCCCGTGAACATGGCGAGCTGCACGGTGTCGCCGTGCTCGACGGCCTGCTCGCCCCGGAGTCTGCCGAGGAGTTCCTCCTGGCGCGGCAGGACGAAGGCGAGCAGGACGCCCGCGGCCGCGGCCGTCAGCGCGATGGAGGTGACGAGCCATCCGCTGCCCAGGACGCCCATGGCGGCACCGGTGGCGAGGCCGAGCACCGGGACGGTCAGGCCGACGGCGGCGTACACGCGGCAGATGCGGTGCAGCAGCGCGACGGTACCGACCGCGGCCGTGGCGGGGCCGCCGGCGACCGGCACGGCGCGGCGGGCGGCCGGCGGGAACATGCTGGCCGCGACGGTCACGGGACCGATGGCGACGATGGCGGCCAGGACGTGGAGAGACAGCAGGATCTTGGTCACCGGGACTCTTTCCATGGGTGCGATCAACGGTGCCGGGTCCACGCTAGGCAGCGCGGCCGTGATCGCCCAGGGGCCGGAACGACAGCTTCCCACGGATTCCCGCCAACACCACCGACCTGGAGCTTCGCCAGGTGACCGGCTGCGGACGCCGCCCGGCCTGGTCGTGCACGGGTGGCGGGAATCCGCCTAGGGTGGCCGTCATGCACTCCGTGGCGATCCTGGTTCTCGACCGAGTGGTGCCGTTCGACATGGCGGCTCCGCAGCAGACGTTCGCCTGGACCCACCTGCCGGACGGGCGGCCCGCCTACCGGGTGCGGCTGTGCGCGGAGACACCGGAGGTGCGCGCCGACGGCGGTTACACCCTGCGCGTCGAGCAGGGTCTCGAGGCGCTGGCGGAGGCCGACACCATCATCGTGCCGGGCTGCTCACCGCAGGCCGACCCGCCGTCCGCCCGGGTGCTGGCGGCGCTGCGGGAGGCGGCGGCGGCCGGTACGCGCATCGCCTCGGTGTGCGTCGGGGCCTTCGTGCTGGCGGAGGCCGGCCTGCTCGACGGGCTGCGCGCCACGACGCACTGGGTGGCCGCGGCCGAACTGGCCCGCCGGTTCCCCGCGGTCGAGGTGGAGCCGGACGTGCTGTACGTCGACAACGGGCAGATCCTCACCTCGGCCGGGGCGGCCGCCGCGCTGGACCTGTGCCTGCACATGGTCCGCCGGGACTGGGGGTCGGCGGTCGCGGCGAACATCGCCCGGATGTCGGTCATGCCGCTGGAACGGGAGGGCGGGCAGGCCCAGTTCATCGTGCACGCGCATCCGCCGGTGCCCCGCGGGTCGGCGCTGGAGCCGGTGCTGGAGTGGATCGAGGACCACCTGGCGCACGAGGTGACACTGGCCACACTGGCGGCGCGGGCGGGGATGAGCGAGCGCACCTTCAGCCGCCGCTTCCGCGAGCAGACGGGCACCACTCCCCTGCAATGGCTGTTGCGGGCGCGGGTGCGGCGGGCGCAGTACCTGCTGGAGAACACCGACCACTCCGTGGAGAGGATCGCGCGCCAGGCCGGGTTCGGCTCGCCCACGGCGTTCCGGGAGCGGTTCCGCAAGGTGGCGGGGACCACACCGTACGCGTACCGCACGGCGTTCCACGGGAAGACCACCGCCCCGGCGGTCCCTTCCTAGGGCCGCCGGGGCGGGACATCCGGTGCCGTCGTCCCTCGCCGCTGTCAGCCCACCAGCTTCAGGCCGTTGTCCCCGTCCGCGTCCGCCGCGTCGGGCCTGCCCTCGGTGAGCAGCAGGACATCCGCCTTCGCGATGGCATCGCTGATGTCGGACGTCCCCATCATCACGCACAGCGTGTAGCTGACGTCGTCCAGTTCGCGTGCCGCCGTCGGCACGTGCCTCTCCGCCTGAGCGATCCTCAGCGACGCGTACCGCGTCAGCAGCTCCCTGACGATCTTCCGGTCCGGTACCAGCACGTAAGCGCCCCTCTCTCTTTCCGACGCGTATGCCCGAACCGCACACATCCATTCACACGTTTTTCGCACCTGGGGCGGATATGACGAGAACTGATCGGATGCGCAGGGGGCCGGCTGAGCCGGCCGTCGTCCGGGACCACCGTCGACAGGCCGCGGACCACGACGAACACCGGGCGCCCGCGCGGCGGCCGCAGCGCCGCGGGGACTCGTCCTCCGATCCGTGGCCCAGGATGACCGAAGGAGGGCGGGTCATTTCGGTCAAGGCCGTAGCCCGCCCTCCGGTTGCCGTGTGCGAGGGCGAAGGGTCCCGGCAGACATCGGGCGGCGTCCGGCTCCGCCCGTTCCCGCGGCGCCGGGTGTGAGGCCGGCGGGGCCGCCGGCGGACTGCTACCGCTTCCGGGTGCCATCGAGCTGCGAACCGGCCGTCCCGGGGGCATGGTGGGGCTATGGACGGTCAACCCCCTGTGGTCGTACAGCCGCCCGCGACGGACGGCGGACGGCTGGTGACCATCCGCGGCGAGAGCAAGGGCGTCGCCTACAGCCTGTTCGACGTGCTCGACCTGGTGCACCGCGAGGGCCTGCCCACCACCGACACGGCCGTGGACGACACCGAGCTGATCGAGTGGCGGGGCGGCGGCCCGTACGACTGGAACAGCGGGGCGGCCGAGGAGAGCTGAGCCGCCGTACGGCGGTCGGTGCCGTACGCTGCCCGAAAAGGGTCTTTCATCCCCTTTCGGGAGGTTTCTCATGGTGACGCGTCTCAACCCGTACCTCACCTTCAACGGCGAGGCCCGGCAGGCGATGGAGTTCTACCAGGAGGTCTTCGGCGGCACGCTGGACCTCAACAGCTACGGCGCCTTCGGCCAGGCGGACGCCCCGAACGCCGACAAGATCATGCACGGCATGCTGCAGACCCCGAGCGGCTTCACCCTGATGGGCGCCGACAACCCGCCCGGCATGGAATCCGCACAGGGCAGCCCCTTCTCGGTGAGCCTGAGCGGCGACGACGAGGCCGAGCTGCGCGGCTACTGGGAGAAGCTGTCCGAAGGCGGCTCGGTGGCGGTCCCCTTGGAGAAGCAGATGTGGGGCGACGTGTTCGGCATGTGCACGGACCGCTTCGGCGTCCCGTGGATGGTCGACATCAGCGGATCCGAGGGCTGAGCCGCGCTGCCGTGGGCCCGGTCACCGGACCCCCGGCAGCGCCTGACGGGTCAGGAGCCGGTGAGGACGACGAGCTGCTGCGTCGCCCTGGTCATGGCGACATAGCGGTCGACCGCTCCCCCGGTGCCCGCGCCCTGCCGCTCCGGGTCGACCAGCACCACGAGGTCGAACTCCAGCCCCTTGGACAGCTGCGGGGTCAGCGACCGCACTCGGGAGGACGCCGGCCGGAACGCCGGGTCGCCGATGACGCAGACGGTCCCCTCGGGGTGGGCCTCCAGCCAGGTGCCGAGGATCGGTTGCAGCTCCGCGGTGGACCCGTGCCGGACGGGGACCCCGCCGCGGCGGACGGACACCGGCACGTTGGCGTCCGGCAGCACCGCGCGGATGACCGGCTCCGCCTCCGCCATGATCTCCTCGGGCGTGCGGTAGTTGATGCTCAGCGTCGCCGTCTCGATCCGGTCCAGGCCGACCCGCCGCAGCCTCTCCCGCCACGACTCGGCGAAGCCCTGCCGGGCCTGGGCGCGGTCCCCGACGACGGTGAAGCTGCGGGAGGGGCAGCGGTGCAGC
Organism: Streptomyces sp. NPDC017943; assembly: GCF_044328425.1. Lineage (NCBI taxonomy): Bacteria > Bacillati > Actinomycetota > Actinomycetes > Kitasatosporales > Streptomycetaceae > Streptomyces > Streptomyces sp. NPDC017943. The sequence continues at coordinate 447,498 of NZ_JBIRHH010000002.1, forward strand.
AGCATCTGCCATTCGGCGTCGGTCAGTTCCTGCGCCTCGTCGACGACGATGTGCGCGAACGGCCCGGCGAGCCGGTCCGGGTCGGCGGTGGGCAGGGCGCTGTCGTCGACGAGGGAGTCGCGCATGTCCTGCCCGTGCAGCATCACCAGCACCCCCTCGCCGTCGTCGTAGGTGTGCGCGTGCAGCAGGTCGTCCACGACGTCGGCCATGCGCTCCCGCTGTGCTGCCAGGGCCGCCTCCCTGCGCCGCTCGCGCCGGGACGCGTGCGGGTCGCCGAGCCGCCGGCGTGCCGCGTCGAGGAGCGGCAGGTCGGACACGGTCCAGGCCCGTGGGTCCTGCCGTTGCAGCGTGCGCACCTCGTCCCGGCCGAGCCAAGGTGCGCACAGCCGCAGGTAGGCGGGGACCGACCACAGGTCGCCGACCACGTCCGTCGCCTCCAGGACGGGCCAGGCCCGGGCGAAGGCCCCGGCCAGCTCGCGGTCCCTCGCCAGGTGCGTGCGCAGCACCTCGGCCGCGACGTCGCCGCCGTGGCGGCCGGCCAGGATCGTGAGCAGTTCCTGCCAGACCTGCTCCCGTGCCTCGTTGTGCGGCGTGCCGGGTTCCGCCGCGTCGAACGCGGCGGCCCAGTCGTCGGCGCCCACGTGGACGTCGGTCCACGGTGTGGTCACCGTCAGGGCGCCGGTGGGCGGCTCCTCGTAGAAGCGGACGGCTGTCTCGACGGCCCGCACCATCTCCGCTGAGGCCTTCAGCCGGGCCGCCTCCGGGTCGCTCTCCTCCCCCGCCGTGGCCCCCTCGTCGACCAGGTCGCGCAGGATGCAGGTCTGCACGCCCTCCTCGCCGAGGCTGGGCAGGACGTCGGAGACGTACGCCAGGTAGGGCCGGTGCGGGCCGACGAACAGGACGCCGCCCCGGCGGTGCCGGGCCAGTCGCGGGTCGGAGTGGAGCAGGTAGGCGGCGCGGTGCAGGGCCACGACGGTCTTGCCGGTGCCGGGGCCGCCGTCGACGACGAGGGCGCCGCGCGAACCGGCGCGGATGACGGCGTCCTGGTCGGCCTGGATCGTGCCGAGCACGTCCCGCATCCGGGGTGAGCGGTCGGCGCCCAGGCCGGCGATGAAGGCGGACTGGTCGTCGAGCGCGGCGTGGCCGCCGAGGGCGTCCGGGGAGAACACCTCGTCCCAGTAGTCGCCGATGCGGCCCCGGGTCCAGCGATAGCGGCGGCGGGCGGCCAGGCCCATGGGGTGGGCGTGGGTGGCGCCGAAGAACGGTTCGGCGGCGGGGGAACGCCAGTCGACCAGCAACCGGCGCCCCTCGCTGTCCGTGAGGCCGAGCCGCCCGACGTACACGGTTCCCGAGCCGTCGTCGGCGACCATGCGCCCGAGGCACAGGTCGAGGCCGAAGCGCCGCAGGGCGCGCAGCCGGACGGTCAGCCGGTGGATCTCGGCGTCCCGGTCCATGGCCTGGCGGCCCTTGCCGCCGGGCGCCCTGCGCTCGGCCTCCAGACGCTCGGTCAGCTCGGCGATCGACTGCTCCAGGCACTGGGCGAGGGCGGTGAAGTGGCGCTCGTCGTCGGCGATCAGTTCCGGTCGGGCCTTGTGTGCGAGGCGGTCGGGGAGATCGAAGGCGCTCGTGGTCGCAGGGGTCACGTCATGCTCCCGTTTCCGCAGGTCATCGGCTCAGGCCGGACATTGTGCGGGAAGCCGGGGGCCTTGCCGCAAGGCCCCCCGTGCGCTATACCTTGAGAGTGGCGAGGAGAGGACTCCTCGCCTTTTCCGTTGCCCGCCCCTCCCCTCGGCCGCCCGTCCGCGTGTGTCAGGCTCTCCTTCCAGGCACTGGGAAAGGCGGCGGCATGCGCATAGGACTGCTCGGCACCGGACCATGGGCGCAGATGGCCCACGCACCCGCTCTGAGCGGGCACGACGGGCTGGACTTCGCCGGCGTGTGGGGCCGTTGCCCGGAGGCGGCGAAGGAACTGGCGCAGCGGCACGGTGTGCGGGCCTACGACGACGCGGACGAGCTGTTCGCCGACGTGGACGCGGTCGCCGTGGCACTGCCCCCCGAGGTGCAGGCCGCCCTGGCGGTGCGGGCGGCGCGGGCCGGGTGCCATCTGCTGCTGGACAAGCCCCTCGCGCCGACGGTGGAGCAGGGGCGGGCCGTGGTCGAGGCGGCGCGGGCGGCCGGCGTGGCCTCGGTCGTGTTCTTCACGACCCGCTTCCAGCCGGAGCCGCGGGCGTGGATCGAGGAGCAGGCGGCGGTGCCGGGCTGGTTCACGGGCCGCGCGCAGTGGCTCGGGGCGGTCTTCACCGGTGAGAGCCCCTTCGCGACGCCGTGGCGGCGGGAGAAGGGCGCGCTGTGGGACGTGGGCCCCCACGCCCTGTCGGTGCTGCTTCCGGTACTGGGCGACGTGCGGCGCGTGACGGCGGCGGCGTACGGGCCCGGGGACACGGCGCACGTCGTCCTCGACCACACCGGTGGCGCCTCCAGCACCCTCACGCTCAGTCTGACGGCGCCGCCCGCCGCGGCCGGTGCCGCCGTGGAACTGCGCGGCGAGGCGGGCGTGGCGCTGCTGCCGGAGAGCTCCGACGGCGCGGTGCCCGCCCTGCGGCGCGCCGCGGACGCCCTGCGCGCCGCGGCGCGGACCGGCCGTCCCGACCCGTGCGACGCGGCGTTCGGCCTGCGCGTCACCGAAATCCTCTCGGAGGCACAGGAGTTGCTCGACGGCGACTCGCTCCCGGCTGCCGCCGGCTGAGGATCCCGCCGTGAGCGGGGAGTGCGCCCGGGTGAACACGGCCCGGGCGCACTCCCGTTCCTTGCCCGGCAGGTCCGTCAGGCAGTGCGCGGCGGATCGAAGTTGAGCCGCTCCTTCACGATCGGATAGCCGGCCTTGGCGAAGTGGGCTGCCATCGGGGCGTTGCCCCGGTCGGTGGCGGCCGCGACGAACTGCGCACCGCGCTCGACGAGGAAGTGCGTGCACTCGGCGAGGAGGTCGTAGGCGTAGCCGTGCCCCCGCTGTTCGGGCAGGACGCCGATGAAGCCGACGCACGGGCCGGACGGGTTGTGCGCCGGGATGTGGATGCCGGCCGGCTCGCCCTCGGCGGTGTGGGCCACCTGCCACCACTCGCGCGGTGACGGGCACCAGTGGAAGAAGTCGAGCTCCTCCTGCGCCGCCCGGTCGAGTCCGCCCTGTTCGATCGCCTTCAGCGCGTGGGCGTCGAGAGTGGCGGAGTGGATGCGGCGCAGCGCGTCGAAGAAGACGGCGTCGTCCGGTTCGGCCCGGAAGGTGAGGCGCCCGGGCCGCTCGGGCAGGCCGTCGGCGGGCGTCCAGCGGTACAGCAGGCGTTCGACCAGCAGCTCGTAGCCGGCCCGGCGGGCGGCGGTGGCACGGGTCCGGGCCGCGGCGCGCAGGGCGGGATCCTCGCGCCAGCCGGCGGGCAGGTTCACCTCCAGTTCGACCTGCCAGGGCGCCGAGCGCAGCAGGGCCGCGCCCGCGTCCTCCTCGCCCTCGGCCACGTCGAACCAGTTGACGTTGAGGGGGTGCGTGTCGTCGGGGCCGCCCCACCAGGCGCCGCGGGCGACGACCCGGCCGTCGCGCAGGGCCACCCGCTTCCAGTCGGGGCGGTGCCGGGTGCGCCGGTGGCCCTCCCGGGCGCCCAGCGGGTCGGGCAGGGAGTCGAAGAGTGCGGCGTCGCTCGCGTCGAGCGCGCGGATGACCAGGTCGGTCATGGATGTCCTCCGGGACGATGCTGCGTGGAGCGCTCCCGGGGATCAGTCACTGCACGCCGGGACCACGGGGAGGGAGCGCGGGGTCGATGTGAACAGCACGGCTCTGCCCTCCTTCCGCTGGTCTCGGGGCGTGGTGCGGGCCACGTTACGCACTCGCATCCGGGGCGTCCACCGCATTACGACGAAGCTCAAGTGGCCCTTAAGAGCGGCTCAAGGGAGCCTCATCAGCCCCAAGTGCTGCCTGCTTTCACGGGATTTCCCCAGGGGACGGGTTGGCCGCCCGGCGGCGCGTCCGTAGCATCCGGTGCCGAGAACGGGCATGAGAGCGCTCTCATGCCGACCCGTACCACAGGAGGCCCCCCACATGACTCCTCGTCACCAGCGTCCCCTCAGCCGCCGCAAGCTCCTCGCCGGACTGGGCGGTGCCGCCGTCGCCGTCCCCGCCGCCGCCGCGCTGGCCCCCCACGCCCTCGCGGACAACGCCCCGCGCTCCCCCCGGGCCGCGGGCGCTCTCCCCCTCACCCTGGTCAACGACAGCGGCTCGTTCGGCAACGCCGACGTCCACGTCTACGTCGTGGGCAACGCCGACGGCCGTCAGGTGCGGCTCACACCCGACGGCACCCTGGCCCCCGTCGCCCTGGCCGACAACGGCCCCGACGGCTTCACCGACTACGCGATCGGCCTGGCCGGCAGCGGCGAGACCCGGCTGTCCCTGCCCTACATGTCGGGCCGCATCTACGTGTCGCTGGGCGCCAGGCTCAAGTTCAAGGTCGTCACGGACGGAGCGGGCAACCCGGCCCTGCAGTACCCGGCCGGCTGGGTGTCCTCGGACCCCAACTACCCCGTGCTGCACGACTGCGCGGAGTTCACCCACAACGCGTCGGGCATGTTCTGCAACACGACCATGGTCGACATGTTCAGCGTGCCGCTGAGCATCCGGCTGACCGGTGCCCGGGACCAGACGACGGGCACGCTGCGCGACGGCGGCCGGGCCGCGGCGTTCGACGCCGTGCGCCGGGTCCCGGAGTTCGAGCGGCTCGTGGTGGACGACACGCGCATCATCGCGCCCGGCCACGGGCTGGACGCCGGGCTGTTCCCCAAGGACTACCTCGCTCCGTACATCGACGAGGTGTGGAGCACGTACACCGGCCGCGACCTGAAGGTGACCACCGACGCGGGCACGTTCACGGGCCGCGTCCGCGGCGGGCGCTTCTCCTTCACCGGCCCCGCGGAGGTCTCCTTCGGCAAGCCGTCCACCCGTGACGTCCTGTTCTGCGACGGCGCCCTCGCCGCGCCCAACGACGGGACGACCGGTCCGGTGGCGGCGATCCTGGGCGCCGGGTTCAACCGGTCCACCCTGCTCGCCTCCGCCGCGCAGCCGACGACCGACCCGGCGGCCTTCTACGGGACCGGCCTGACCAACCACTACGCCAAGGCCATGCACGCGGCCGCCCGGGACGGCCGCGCCTACGGTTTCGCCTTCGACGACGTGGCGGACTTCGCCTCGTACATACAGGACACCGCGCCCACCGGCCTCCGGCTGACGCTCACGCCCTTCTAGGGCCCGTCGCCCGGACCGTCCGGGCGTCGCCGGGCCCGGCACGTCCGCCGCCGGGTGGGGGGCCCGGCGTGCGGCGGGCGGTCCGGCGTTGCAGCGTGGTGGTGTGAGCGGAGCTCGTGTCCGGCTGCCGCCGCGCCGGGAGCGGGACGGGGACCGGCGCGGCTGGCTGCGCGGCGCCCCGCCGCCCCTGTGGGCGCGGGTGCTGCCGTCGGCGCTGCTGGTCGGGGTGTGCGTGGCGGAACTGGTCAGTCCCGAGCCGCTCGACATCGGCTTCCTGCTGGGCGCCATCCCCCCGCTGGCCGTCCTGGCGCACGGACCGCTGCTGACGGCGGTGCTGGGGACGCTGGCGGTACTGGTGCTGGCCACACCGATCTTCGAGCTCAACGATCCCGGAAACACCGATCTGCTGACGGTGTGCTTCGTCTCGCTGCTGAGCGTGCTGCTGTCGTTCGTCCGCAGCAGACGCGACGCCCAGCTGGTCACCGAGCGGACCGTCGCCGAGGCCGCACAGCGGGCCGTGGCGCCGCCGCTGCCGGAGCGGGTCGGGCCGGTGCGCTGCGCCGGGCTGTACCGGGCCGCGCAGCGCGGCACGCTCGTCGGGGGCGACTTCTTCGACGTGCGGGCGGGCCCGTACGGCGTGCGGGCGGTCATGGGGGACGTGCAGGGGCACGGCCTGTCGGCCGTCGCCACGGTGGCCTCACTGCTGGGCGCCTTCCGCGAGGCCGTGCTGGACCAGCCGGACCCGGGGGCCGTCGCCGCGCGGCTGGACCGGAGGCTGACGGTGGACTCCGCGCACGACCCGAACGCCGAACTGTTCGCCACGGCGCTCCTGCTCGACTTCTCCGCCGACGCACGGACGGTGCACGTCGTGGCGTGCGGGCAGGCCGGGCCGCTGCTGCTGCGCGACGGCGGGGCCCGGGAGCTGGACGTCGAGCCGGGCACCCCTCTCGGTCTGGGACTGGCGGGGGCCGCCCCGCCCGAGGTGGTCACCGTGCGGCTGCACCCCGGGGACCGGCTGTTCCTGGCCTCGGACGGGGTGTCGGAGGCCCGGGACGCCTCCGGGACCTTCTATCCGCTGGCCGAGCGGCTGCCGGTCCTGGCCCGGGAGGACCCGTCGGCCCTGGCCGAGCACGTGTGGTCCGACCTGCTGCGGCACTGCCCGGACGTGCAGGACGACGTCACGATGCTGGTGCTGGCGCCCGAGCCGGAGGCGCCGGAGCGGTGAGACCGGCCCGGCCGCGCCGCCCGCCCGTGCCGGGACACGAAGCGGCCGGCGGCGGCCCGCGGGATCGCGCGGGCCGCCGCCGGCAAGCCGTACGGCCGGGACGTCAGTCCTTGATCTCGCAGACGTTGCCGAACGCCGGGTTGAGCAGGCCGATCACGTTGATCGAGTTGCCGCAGACGTTGGCGTTGATGTCGATCGGGATCTGGACGACGTTGCCGGAGAGAACGCCGGGGCTGTCGGTGGCGATCCCGACGGGGCCCGAGTCGGCGCTCGCCGTACCGGCGAAGGCCAGCAGGGCGGCGCAGGCCAGGCCGGCCGCGGCGGTCACACGTGTGCGCATGGAAAAGCTCCTGTCAGTCGCAGGGACACGTGACTCCACCGTCACCCGGCGTAGCGCGGCGCGACATTCATGGGGGTCCGAACGGGGTGCGCGGGCCCGTCACGCCCTCTCCGGATGCACGCGGCGCTCCGGCGGGCAATGGTGAGAGCGGACCCTTTTCAGCACCGGGGCCATCAGCGAGCCGGACCCTAGGAGCAGAAGCCATGTCGACCTCACAGCCCGCCGCGAGCCAGTCCCCCGAGGACCGTTGCACCCCGGACCGTCTGCTGCACGCCCGCACCGGCACGGATGTGTCGGCGGAGGACCTCGTCCTCGCCTCGGGCAAGGACCTCACCCCGCACACCATCGAATGGGCCGAGCGCAAGCTGGCGGAGGAAGGGCCGGCAGCCATGGAGAAGCTGCTTCCCTAGCCGCGCGCCCGCACCGAGGAGGCCACCGTCCGGAATGCTCCGGGTCGGTGGCCTCCTCGGTGCGGGGAGGGCGGCGGCGTCGGCGGTCTCGCCCCGAGCAGGTGCGGGCCGCGCGTCACCGGCGCGCGCGTCACACCCTGCCGTCGTCCTCGGGCAGGGCGGTGTCGTCCTCCACGACGTGCATGGCGGCCTCCTCGGCCCCGGCCGCTCCGCCGTCGATGCCGAGGTCGGAGGCGACGGCGTCCTTCTCGGTGTCCTCGTGGGCCCCCTCGTCCGGGGCGACCAGACGGCCGGCGCGGTCGGTGCCCGCCTCGGGGTCCACCGGTTCGCCGTCGCTGTCGGGGCTGTCGCCCACTCCGTCGCCCACCGGCTCGGCGGACACGTCCGGGACCTCCTGGGACAGCCGCTCGTCCAGCGTCTCGCCCTCGTGCTGCTCGGCCGCGGTGACGCCGGGCTTGGTGACGCCCAGGGGCTTCTCCGGCGGGGAGTAGCCCTCCTCGAGCATGTCGTCGTAGGTGCGCTCGTCGAGGGCGTCCTGCATGTCCAGCGGCGAGGCGTCCTCCTGCTCCTCGTTGGTCCCGGTGGGCTGGTACGCGTCGTCCGCCATCTGTTCGGAGTCCATCCGTTCCGTGCCCATCACTTGCCTCCCTGTCGCGCCCTGCGCGACGTGTCCGATCGGGTCTGCTCGTTCCGCGTTTCCCGTTCCGCGGGCTCTAACCTCGGCGGATGCCCGGCCCCGGCCGCTGAGCACCCGCCGGTGCTCAGCGGCCGGCGTTGCGCCCCGGGCCGGGCGCGAGGCGGACGTCCAGGTCCGCGACGCGGTGCACCGGCCAGTCGCGGGCGTAGCGGGGCGCGGTGCCGCCCGCCGGTGCGAGGTAGGCGACCGGGACGCGGTCCGCCGTGCGCAGGACGCCCGCGGCGGTCATGTTCTCGTTGTTGCCGGACGTCACACCCGAGGAGCACCCGGTGTAGTAGCCGATCGGGATGGACTCGTGGCCGGTGAGCAGGCACGGCGGCCGGACGCCGAGGCGGTGCAGGGCGTCGGCGGTGCGGTCCCAGTCGACGCGGTTGGCGGTGTTGCGGGCGACGGCTCCGTGCAGCACGGCGAGCTGCACCGCGAGGTGCCCGGCCAGGCCGAGTGCGACCACGGTGGCGGCGACCGGCCGCCATGTCCTGCGCGGCGTCCTGACCAGGTACCACAGGCCGTCGGCCACGGGGATCGCGAGCAGGGCGTAGGCGGGCTGGAGGAAGCGGGGCGCAGCGTAGCCGATCATGAACAGGTACGGCAGGGCCGCCGTGGCGGCGCAGGCCAGCGGGACCAGGGTCCGTTCCAGGCGCCGGGCGCGGCCCGCGACGACCAGGCCGAGACCGGCCAGGACCGGCAGCGTGAACCACCAGGCGACGACCACCGGCTCGGGCATCGGCCCGGTGCAGGGGCGGCACAGGGCCCGGCCGCCCAGGCTGCGCAGCTGGTCGTCGACGGCGATCTGCCAGCCCAGCCCGCCCTGGATGCGCGACGCCTGGGCGAGCCGCTCCCCCAGGCCGCCGAAGCCGGCGTACGCCTCGATCACCCAGGGGACCGCGCCCGCCGCCAGTCCCGCGGCCAGCGGCAGCAACAGGCGCCGGTGGCGGACCAGGGCGAGGACCAGCAGGGGCACGCTCACCCAGACCGCGTCGGTGGGCCGCATCCACGCCATGAGCGCGGCACCGGCGGCGACGCCCCACAGCGCCCGGGGGGAACGGCCCGCCCGGGCCCGCAGGAAGCAGCCCACGGCGGCCAGGGCCCCGAGGGCGACCCAGTAGTTGGGCATGGCCTGCGGTCCGTAGAAGACGGTCACCCACAGGGACGCGAAGAGGGCGCCCGCGGTCACCAGGACCCGCGTCGGGAACAGGCCCCGCCAGCAGCGCAGGGCGAGGTAGAGGCCCAGGCCCGACAGCAGGGCCAGGTAGACGCGCAGCAGCGGGACGGACGGGGACCAGGACGCCACCGGCGCGACCAGCAGCGGGACGCCGCGGGAGCGAGGGGCGCTGAAGAAGGCCGCGGGGTGGTGCGAGGTGACCTGGCTGACGTAGACGATCTCGTCCCAGCCGAGGCCCAGCACGGGGCGGACGAGGGCGAGCTGGGCGAGGGTGAAGACCACGGCGAGCAGGGCGAGCGGCCGGTCCACGCGGCGCGGGCCGCGCGCACCGGAGGGTCCTGCCTGTTCACGTCGTCGCCCGCGGACGAGGAGGGCGTTCGCGCCGTCGGTCATCGTCCACCCCTTCCCCCGCACGCCGACGGGCCGCCCGCGGCCCCCGGCCCGCCCGGGGCCGAGAGCCGAATGATCATCAGTACGGCCAACGTAACCCGAACGACGGGGGGACGAGGGGTGGAATACGGCCGAATGTCCGACCCGGCCGGAGCCGTCAGCGGGCGTTCGGGGCGCGGTGCGGGGGCTGCACGGGCGCCGGGCGGTGGGTGGGGGCGGGAACGGCCCGCTCGGCGGGGGCGTCCTCGCTCACCGTCAGCTCGGTGCCGTGGTGGTGGATCGTCAGCGGTGGGCCGGAGTGCAGGGTGTACGTGGCCCGGTCGCCGGTCAGCTCCACCCGCAGGCACCGGCCGAGGAACTGGACGGTGAAGGCGAGCCTGCTGTACCGCTCGGGCAGGCGCGGCGAGAACCGCAGGGTGCCGTCGGTGCAGCGCATGCCCCCGAAACCCGCCACGAGTGCGAGCCAGGTGCCGGCCAGCGAGGCGATGTGCAGTCCGTCGCGGGTGTTGTGCTCCAGGTCGCCGAGGTCCATCAGCGCGGCCTCGGTGGTGTACGCGCGGGCCAGCTCCAGGTGCCCGGTCCTGGCGGCCATGACGGCCTGCACGCAGGCGGACAGCGAGGAGTCCCGTACGGTCAGCGGCTCGTAGTAGGCGAAGTTGCGGGCCATCTGCTCCTCGTCGGCGAACTCCTCGAAGAAGCTGTCGCAGGTGTACATGGCCAGGACGAGGTCGGCCTGTTTGACGACCTGCTTGCGGTACAGGTCGAAGTAGGGGAAGTGCAGCATCAGCGGGTACTGGTCCGGCCGGGTGCCGGCGAAGTCCCAGCGCTGGTACCGGGTGAAGCCGGCGTGCTGCTCGTGCACGCCGAGCTCCTCGTTGTACGGGACGTGCACGGCCTCGGCGGCGTCCCGCCAGGCCGCCCGCTCCTCCTCGTCGGCGCCGAGCTGCTCCGCCCGGTCGGGGTGGCGTTTGCAGGCGTCGGCCGCGGCCAGCAGGTTCGCCCGGGCCATGAGGTTGGTGTACGTGTTGTCGTCGGCGATGGCGCTGTACTCGTCGGGCCCGGTCACGCCGTCGATGTGGAACACGCCCCGGTCGTCGTGGTGGCCGAGGGAGCGCCACAGGCGGGCGGTCTCCACGAGCAGTTCGACGCCCACCTCGCGCTCGAAGGTCTCGTCACCGGTGGCGGCGACGTAACGGACGACGGCGTCCGCGATGTCGGCGCCGACGTGGAAGGCGGCCGTACCGGCGGGCCAGTACGCCGAGCCCTCCGAGCCCTCGATGGTGCGCCAGGGGAACGCGGCGCCGCGCAGCCCGAGTTGGGCCGCGCGCTCCCGGGCGGCCGGCAGCGTCTCCAGGCGCCAGCGCAGGGCCTCGGCCGCGGACCGGGGTGCGGTGCAGGTCAGCAGCGGCAGCACGAACGCCTCGGTGTCCCAGAAGGCGTGGCCGTCGTAGCCGGAGCCGGTGAGGCCCTTGGCGGGAATGGCCCGCTGCTCGGCGCGGGCACCGGCCTGCAGGACGTGGAAGAGCGCGAAGCGGACGGCCTGCTGGATCTCCTCGTCGCCGTCGACCTCGACGTCGGCCCGGGCCCAGAAGTCGTCGAGGTAGGCCCGCTGGTCCTCCAGCAGGCCCTGCCAGCCGCTGTGCGCGGCCGCCGCCAGGGCCGCCTCCACCTGGTCGCTCATCGCGGGCCGGGACCGGGCGCCCGACCAGCCGTGCGCCACCAGCTTCTCCACGCGCAGCCGCTCCCCCGGCTCCAGCACGGAGGTGACGGTCAGCCGTGCGACGTCCACGTTGCTCTCGCCGGCGGTGGTGGTGCGTTCCGGGCCGGTGACCGTGTGGTCCGCGGCCACGGCGACGCGCAGGCCGCTGCGGCGGGTGCGGTGCACCAGCCGCAGCCGGTTCCCGGAGGCGTGGTCCTCCTCGGCCTCCAGGGGCGACTTCAGGGCCTTGGCCGCGCGCGGGTCGCCGTCCGGGCCGGGCAGGCTCTCGTTGGCGACCAGCTCCGACTGGACGACCACCCGGGTGCGGCGGTCGACGGGCTCCACCTCGTAGGCCACGGCGGCGATCGCCCGCTGCGTGAGCGAGACCAGCCGGGTGGAGCGCACGCGGACGGTGGAGCCCGCCGGGGAGGTCCACTCGCAGACCCGTTCCAGTACGCCCCGGCGCAGGTCGAGGGTCCGCTCGTGGGTGACGAGCCGCCCGTAGCGCAGGTCGAACGGCTCGTCGTCGACCAGGAGGCGCAGCACCTTGCCGTTGGTGACGTTGATGACGGTCTGGCCCGACTCCGGGTAGCCGTAGCCCGCCTCGGCGTAGGGCAGGGGGTGCAGCTCGTGGACGCCGTTGAGGTAGGAGCCCGGCAGACCGTGCGGTTCGCCCTCGTCGAGGTTGCCGCGCCAGCCGATGTGCCCGTTGGACAGGGCGAACACGGACTCGCTCTGCGCCAGCAGGTCGAGGTCGAGTTCCGTCTCGCGCACGGCCCAGGGTTCGACGCCGTACGCCCGCTGGGTGATCACTGCTCGCCTCCCAGTTCGCCGAGGTCCCGCACCACGACGTCGGCGCCGTGCGCGTACAGGGCGTCGGCCTGCCCGACACGGTCGACCCCGACGACGTAGCCGAAGCGCCCTGCACGGCCGGCGTCCATGCCGGCCAGGGCGTCCTCGAAGACCGCCGCCGCGGACGGCTCGACGCCGAGGTCCCGGGCGGCGGCCAGGAACGTGTCGGGGCGGGGTTTGCCGGGCAGGTCGCGCTCGGCGGCGACCACGCCGTCGATGCGCACGTCGAAGTAGTGCTCGGCGCCGATCGAGCGCAGCACGTCGCGGCAGTTGGCGCTGGAGGACACGATCGCGGTGCGCAGCCCCTGGGCGCGGACCCCGTCCAGGTAGCGCAGGGTGCCGTCGTACGCCTGCACGCCGTCCGTGCGGATCTTCTCCAGGACGAGGTCGTTCTTGCGGTTGCCGAGGCCGTGCACCGTCCGCGCGCCGGGCGGGTCGTCCGGGTCGCCGTCGGGCAGTTCGATGCCGCGCGAGGCGAGGAAGGTGCGCACGCCGTCGGCGCGAGGCCGGCCGTCGACGTACTCGTCGTAGTCGCTCGCCGCGTCGAACGGCCGGAAGTCCTCGCCGTCGCGTTCGCGCAGGAAGGCGTCGAACATCTCCTTCCAGGCGGCCGCGTGCACGACGGCCGTCCTGGTGACGACCCCGTCGAGGTCGAACAGGCAGGCGTGGATGTGTCCGGGGAGACCGAGCTGCGTCATAGGGGACCCGTTCCCCGTAGCGGGCCGGTCCAGTGAGTGGCGCACGCCACACCCCTCCCGGGCGGGCGGGCGGCAGGGCGGGGGGCCGCGTCCGGGTGACACACTCTCCCTCGTGCCGCTCACCTTCGACGATCTGGTCCACCGTGCCCGAGCCCTCCCCCGAGGCGGCCGGCGCGCGATCCTCGGTGTCGCCGGCAGCCCCGGCGCGGGCAAGTCGACGCTCGCCGCGTCACTGGTGCGGGAGCTGAACGGGGCGGGCGAGCCCTGGGTGGCGCACGTCCCCATGGACGGCTTCCACCTCGCGGACGCCGAACTGGAGCGCCTGGGGCTGCGGGACCGCAAGGGCGCTCCGGAGACGTTCGACGCCGCCGGTTACGCGGCGCTGCTGCGGCGGCTGCGCGACGACGACCCGGCGGAGACCGTGTACGCGCCCGGCTTCGAACGCGTGCTGGAGCAGCCGCTGGCGGGGGTGATCCCGGTTCCTCCCGCGGTCCGGCTGGTCGTCACCGAGGGCAACTACCTTCTGCTGGACCGCGGTTCCTGGTCCCGCGTCCGCCTCCTGCTCGACGAGGTGTGGTTCTGCGAGGTGCCGGAGCGGGAGCGTCTGCGCCGGCTGATCGCCCGGCACGAGGAGTTCGGCAAGAGCCACGAGGAGGCGGTGTCGTGGGTCCACCGCTCGGATCAGCGCAACGCCGAACTGGTCGCCGGGAGCCGGGACTTGGCGGACCTGGTGGTGCCGGAGCCGGCCCTGCCGCGGCCGGCGGGCTGACGCTCGACCGGGCCGGAACCCGGGGCCGGGGTGCGCGCGCCGGGCGCTTCGGGGCAGGATCGACCGCATGATCAGGTCCGCAACCGTCGACGACGTCCCCGAGATCCGGACGATGATCCGCGAACTCGCCGCCTACGAGAAGGCCGTGGAGCAGGCCCGGTGCACCGAGGAGCAGGTGCACGCGGCGCTCTTCGGCGAGCATCCCGCCGCCTTCGCGCTGATCGCCGAGGACGACACGGGCGCCACCGTGGGCTACGCCCTGTGGTTCCCGCGCTTCTCCACCTGGACGGGCAGGCGCGGCATGCACCTGGAGGACCTGTACGTGCGGCCCGGGGCCCGGGGCGGCGGCCACGGCAAGGCCCTGCTCGCGCATCTCGCCGCCCTCTGCCGGCGCCACGGCTACGACCGGTTCGAGTGGTGGGTCCTGGACTGGAACGAGCCGGCGATCGGCTTCTACCGGTCGATCGGCGCGCAGGTGATGGACGAGTGGAAGGTGTGCCGCCTCAGCGGGGACGCCCTGGCCCGGCTCGCGACCCAGGCACCCGCCGGCGACGTCTGACGGCGGCCGCCACGACGGGGCGGCCGCCGGACACGTCTCCGGCGGCCGCCCCGTGGTTCGCGACGGTCCCTCGGTCACGGCCGGTCGTCGTCGAGGGACCCGCCGGGCTCCGTCAGTGCGCCGCCCGGGAGAAGCCGTCGGCGCTCACGTGGGGCATCACCCTGCCGGCCACTCGGAAGCGGCCGTTGGGGACGTCGGGGCACCTCGCCACGTGGACGGTCAGCGGTCCGGCCCATGCGTAGCCGCGGCGTTCGGCGTGCCGGGACAGGCTGTCGGTGAGGGCCTGCCCCACCTCGGTGCCGCTGCGCCCGAGGTGCTCGTGCACCTCGTCGGGCAGTTCCACGTCGTAGGCGTTGGGGACCATCACCCGGCCCTTGCCGCACACCACGGCGTTGTCGTCGCACTCGCGCCGCAGGGCGTCGACGACCTCGACGGGCTCCTTGTCGAGGAGGCGTGCCCACAGCGCCTCCCATCGGTTCTCGAGAGTCTGCTCCAGCGCGCTCAGGGCGCCCATGCGTTGCTCACCTGCCGGGAAGTCGTCGGTGCGGCCGCGGGGGCCGGGCTCACTTCTCGTCGAAGTCGTCGGGGCGTACGTGGGCCTCCTCCAGCGCCTCGCGCATGGTGCGGCCGGTCGCGCCCTGCTCCTTCGCGGCGTCCTCGTCGTGCTGCTGCAGGACCTCGTCCGTGGTGTGGGTCTTGGGCCGGCTTTCCTCGGGGGTGCTCATGGGGGTGTCTCCTCTCAGGATCTGCTGCGGCGGCGGGTTCCCGCCCCGGCCCCGGGTATCCCAGCTCGCGGCAGATCATGTGCACCCGCGAAGAACCCCTGGTCACCACGGTGGGTGAGCTATGTTGAACGTCCGTGGGGAACGAAGGAGGCGTACCGGTGCCATCGCCGCAGCAGGCACGCGCACAGGCATCCGCCATCACCTCGGGGAAGGCCGCCCCGGAGACGGAGGTCTCCCCGTCCTCCCGGCTGCGCACGCTCTTCGACCGGCCCCGGCTGTCCCCGGGGCAGCGGCGGATCGCCCAGTACCTGATCGAGCACATCACCGAGGCGGCGTTCCTGTCGATCACGGACCTCGCCGACCGGGTCGGGGTGAGCCAGCCGTCGGTGACGCGGTTCGCCTCGGCGGTCGGCTTCAGCGGCTATCCGGCGCTGCGCGAGAGGCTCCAGTCGATCGCGCTCGGCACGCTCGCGGGCGGGCCGGCGGAGGAGAACCGGGGCAACGAGCTGCAGGCGGCGGTCGACGCCGAGATCGAGAACCTGGAGAACCTGCGGCGGGACTTCGCGGACCCGGCCCGGGTCATCGACGTCGGCCGCAAGCTGTCGTCGTCCACTCCGCTCACGGTCCTGGGCCTGCGCATCTCCGGTTCGCTCGCCGAGTACTTCGCCTACGCCGCGCGCCGCATCCACCCGGACGTCCGGCTGGTGACCCGGGGCGGCAGCGTCGCCTACGACGCCCTGCTCCAGTCGCGTGAGGCGGGCGGCACCTGGGTGCTGGCCTTCTCCATGCCGCGTCACGCCCAGGAGACCCTGACGGCGATCCGGGTGGCGCGCGGCGCCGGGCTCAAGGTCGCCCTGATCACCGACCTGGCGCTCGGGCCGCTCGCGGACGAGGCGGACGCCGCCTTCGCCCTGGGGACGGGCTCGCGCCTGGTGTTCGACTCCTACGCCGCCCCGGGCGTGATGTGCTCGGCGCTGCTCCAGGCCATGACGGACGCCGACCCCGAGCGCACGCAGGCCCGGCTGGAGGAGTACGAGCAGGTCGCCGACCAGCACCAGTTCTTTCTCAAGGACTGACCGCACGCACGGACACCGGCGTGCGCACCGGGACCTTCCGCAACAAAGCGCGCATGAATGTTTTCATGCTTCTTGCAAACCGGAAGGCATATATAAATACTGCTCACGGATCGCGACCCGGCCCTGTCCGGATCGGTTCCGCACCCGAGGAGCCGGGTCCTACCCACTCCGGCCTCGCGGGTGTCCGTGGGCGGCCCCGGTCATCCCCTAGGTCGGGGCCGCCCCGACCCGTCGTCCACCCTCACGACGCCGCACACCCGGAAGCGATGATCATGTCCATGACGTCCACGCGCATCAGCCCGGACTGGCCCTGCCAGGTCAAGACCCCCGGGAGTTTCGACTGGGAGCGCTCGGCGGCCAAGTGGCTGCGCGAACTGGTACCCACCCGCTACGCGGGCTACCCCGTGTTCATCCGTCACCCCGTCCTCCTCGCCCGGCACGCCCAGATCCAGGTCCAGCACGAGATCCGCGTCGCCCGCACCGCGCTGCAGACCGCCCGCGCCGACCTGCCCGGCCTCGGCCTGCACGAGGGCGTCATCGAGCACACGATCAAGCTGTACGCGGCCGAGGTCATGCAGTTGCAGCACATCGCCCGCAGCGTCCGCGCGGTCACCCGGGCGCTCAGCGAGTCCGGCCGCCACTGACCCGGGGCGCATGACCCGCTCCCCGCGTGGCACCCGGTGAGGGATGAGCACCACCGAAGCACGCCGGGCCGAACCGGTGACCACGGTGCTGACCTGGCAGGTGCGTCCCGGCCGGGAGCGGCAGTTCGAGGAGTGGACGCACGGCATCACCCGCTGCGCCCGGCGCTTCCCCGGCAACGAGGGCGTCTCCTGGCTCACGCCGGAGGACGGCCACCGCTACCACGCGGTGCTGCGCTGGTCGGACCGGCACCGGCTCGCCGCCTGGCTGGAGTCGGAGGAGCGCGCGCACTGGCACCGGCAGATCCACGACATCGCCGTCGAGATCAGCAGCGAGCGCCAGTCGACCACCGGCCTGGAGACCTGGTTCAGCCTGCCGGGCACGACCGTGCAGGCCCCGCCCCGGTGGAAGATGGTCCTCACCACCTTCCTCGGTGCCTATCCCTTCGTCCTGCTCGTCCAGTAGCTGGTGACCCCGTCGACCGCCGGCTGGCCGCTGCCGCTGCGGGCCGTCGTCTTCCCGCTGGTGCTGCTGCCCGTACTGACCTATCTGGTGATGCCCGGCCTCAGCCGGGTGCTGCGCCAGTGGCTCTATCCCCGCGACGGGCGCTGAACCGCCCGGCACGTGTCGGGGCGGCCGGGGGAACGCATGTGAAGAGGGTGCGTCACCTGCCCACAAGGCGCTCTTCCGATCCGCCAGGGTGTGCAATGCTCGACGCGTGACGAGCGAGCCCGTGACACCGGCACAGCCGGGTGCCGCACCGGACCTGGTCGAGCTGGCCAGGATCGTCGCCCGGCAGCGCGCCGAACTGGACCGGCTGCGCGACCAGGCGGCTGTTTCCGCTGTCGTCGAACGGGCCAAGGGCGCGGTCATGGCGCTGACCGGCTGTACCGCCGACGCGGCGAGCGAACAGCTGCGCCGCAGGGCCAAGGACGCGCGCCGCACCCTGCTGGAGGAGTGCTGGATCACGCTCGGTGCGCTCGGCCCGGCAGCACCCCCACCGGCCGCGGCGGACGCCCGCGGCAGCCGTGACGCGGCCGGCCCGGACATCCCCGGCCCCGGGCAGGACGCCGTCCCGGACGACCTCGCCGACTCCCTGGCCCGCCTCGGCCAGGCCCTCGTTCGGGTGATGACGCCGCAGGACCTCGCCCGGTGCCTGCTGGAGCACCTCGCACCCGACATGGCGGCGGACGCGGTACTGGTCTACCGCCGCCGGGCGGACGGCGGCCTGCGGCTGATCGGGCACGCGGGAGTCGACGACCGGCTGGCCGACCAGTGGCGCCAGGTGCCGCCGCTGAGCGGAGTGGCGGCGCTGGACGCCCTGCGGGCGGGCGAGCCGCGCTGGCTGGAGGACTTCGACACCGACGCCAAGCGGTACCTGCTGATAGGGGACCCTCCCGAGCGGTGGCGCTCGCGCGCCTGGCTCCCCCTGTCCGGGACGGGTCCGGCCGAGGTCTGCATCGGGGTGCTGCGCACCCGTGCCGGTGAGTTCACCGCCCGGGACCGCGCGCACCTGAGGGGCGTCACGGGGTTGTGCACGGGCCGGCTGCGTGCCTTCGACGCCCCGCCCGAGCGTTCCGCCGACCCGGGCACGGACGCCGTGCAGGCCCTCTTCGAGGCGCTGCCGCTCTCGGCGATGCTGCTCACTCCGCTGCGGACCACATCGGGCGACGTCGAGGACTTCCTGATCGAGGCCGCGACCACGCAGGCCGGCGACCTGCTGGGCCGCACCGGCGAAGTGGCGGCCGGGCGGCGGCTGCTCGAACTGCGCCCGGCGATGCCGGCGGAGCCGCTGTGGCAGGGCTGCCTGCGGGTACTGGCCACCGGTCAGGAGTACGAGAGCGACCCCTTCGCCCACGAGGAGGTCGTGGCAGGCATCGCGGCCCTGTTCATCTACACGGTCCGGGTCGCCCCGCTCGGCGACACCCTGGTCGTCTCCTGGATCCGCCACGGCTCCTCCGACCGGCAGGAGCAGCGCCTGGCCGACCTCCAGCGCCTGGGCAATCTCGGCTGGGCGAACTGGAGCCTGCACGCTCCGGAGGTCTCCTGGTCCACCCAGGTGTTCGCGCTGCTCGACCGGGACCCGGCGCACGGGCCGGTGCCGCTGATCGACGTGCCGGAGCTGGCCCTGCCGGAGGACGCACCCGCGCTGACCCGCGCCGTCGCCGACCTCGTCCAGCAAGGGCAGTCCGTCGACGTGCCGTTCCGGATCCGGACCACCCACGGCATCCGCCATCTCCGGCTCACCGCCGAGGCCGTGTGCGACCGGCACGGCACGCCCGTCGAGGTGCACGGGTTCGTGCAGGACATGACGGCCCGGCGGCGGGCCGAACTGGCCCTGGTCGAGAGCGAGCGGGCCATCCTCACCCAGCACGACGTGCTGCGGGCCGAGCGGACCCTGGCCTCCCGGCTCCAGCACGCCCTGCTGCCGATGGCCAACCGGCCGGTGCACCTGGCCGGGCTGCGGGTCGAGGTCGCCTACCTGCCCGCCCAGTCGGGTGTGCACGTCGGCGGTGACTGGTTCAGCGCCATCGAACTGCCCGACGGGGACGCCCTGCTGGTCGTCGGCGACGTCGCGGGGCACGGGGTCGACGCCGTCGCCACGATGGCCCAGCTGCGGTTCACCGCCAAGGGCATGGTCATCACGGGCTCGTCCCTGACCGGTGCGCTGGCCCGGCTGAACACGCTGCTGCTGCACTCGCGCGACACGTACGCCACCGCCACGATGGTCCTCGCCCGCTACAACCCCCGCGACCGCCGGCTGATCTGGGCGCAGGCCGGGCACCCGCCGCCCCTGCTGCTGCGGGACGGTGAGCCGCGGTACCTGGACCGCCCGCGCGGCATGCTCATCGGGGCGTCCACCACCCCGGTCTTCGAGGAGGCGGAGTGCCGTCTCGAACCGGGTGACCGGCTCATCCTGTTCACCGACGGGCTGGTCGAGCACCCGCCGGAGAGCATCGACCGAGGGCTGGAGCGCCTCGGGGAGGCCGTGGCCGCGCCGCACACCGACCGGCCCGGGTCGCTGGGGCCGCTGCTCGCGCGGATGCTGCCGGACGAGCGCAGGGACGACGTCTGCGTCGTGGACGTCCGGGTGCCGGAGGTGTGAGGGTAAGCAGGCGGGCAGGCGCGGCCGGCGCCATATGGGCACGGCCGTGCGGGCAGGGCGCTGCGGCGCGGGTGACCCGACGGCGGCTCAGGAGTCGCCGCGGTGCCGCCAGTACCACCACAGGCCGACGAGCAGGGCCAGCAGGAACAGTGTGGGCAGCACCAGTCCGGGGATGCGGGAGCCGTTCATGGGCGGGGCCTTCGGGTCGCGGCGGACTCCGGCGGGGGGCGCCGGCGGGGCGGGGCGGCGCCGAGCCGTCCGCGACGGGCCGGTGTGGCAGGTGCTGGTGCTCGTGGAGTCGCCCCGGGCCAGGGTGACGCATC
The DNA here is from genome assembly GCF_044328425.1 of Streptomyces sp. NPDC017943. NCBI lineage: Bacteria > Bacillati > Actinomycetota > Actinomycetes > Kitasatosporales > Streptomycetaceae > Streptomyces > Streptomyces sp. NPDC017943. The sequence continues at coordinate 467,452 of NZ_JBIRHH010000002.1, forward strand.
GCGGCGCTGCCGTACCGCCGCTTTTGCCTTCCGTTGCCGGGGGTTCGAGCAGCGGGACGCGTCGTCAGTCGACCGGGTGACCCGGTGCTATGTCGAGGGCGTCGGACAGGCGCAGCAGGGGGCTGTCCGGACGGGTCCGGCCGCCCCACTCGACCGGGGCGAGGACGAAGCCGACGTGGTCGCCGCCGCCGACCCGCGTCACGATCCGGCCGACGAACCAGCCCGGCGCGTCCTCGAGGACGAGCGCCCCGCCGTGCGCCTCGCGCAGCGCGACCCCGCGGAACTTGTCGGTGTCGTCACCGGTCTGCCCGCCGAACCGCTCGGCGAGGGCGTGCTGTTCCCGGGTGAGCTGGTGCACGGCGAGCACGTCGGCGTTGCGGGCGACCCGGAGGGTGTGGTTCAGCTCGGAGAGCCACACGGCGAAACGCACCGGCCGCATCGAGCACTGCGAGGCGAACCCGACCAGGCAGCCCGCCCGTTCACCGGCCGCGGCGGCCGTGACCACGTACATGTCGGGGTTCAAACGGTCGATGAACGCGTCCATGCCCGTCATGTTCGCATCGGCCTCGTCCTCGGGCGGACGCGGGGCGGCCCGGCGGCGTCAGCTCGTGACGGGAGCCGTCCGGGACTCCAGAGCGGCCCGGGTGTCGTTGCCGTAGACGCCCGTCTCGTCGCCCCGGATCCCGTACCAGAGCTGGAAGCGGGCCACGGCGGCGGTCAGGACCTGGTCGTAGCGGCCGCTGGTGGAGCCGTCACGGTAGACGTCCGGGATGCCGAGCAGGCGCTGCTGGAGCTCGGTCACCTCGGGACCGCTGGCTCCCTCCCGCAGCGTTCCAGGACCGTCGGGATCGGAGCGGGGGACGGACGGCGTGGGCGCGGGGGTGGGAGCCGCGGCGGGGGCGGACGCGGGCGGCCGGGGCGCGGGGGCCGCGGTGCCGCCGCCGTGGTCCCCGTGGACCAGCAGCGCCCCCGCGAAGCCGGCCCCCGCCGCGGCGAGGACGGCCACGGCGACGGTGGTGCGGCGCCGTGCGGTCGCCGCACGGCCGCGGGAGTCCGAGCCGGTGGCGGGCGTGGTGCCGCGCCCGCGGTCCCGCCCGACGAGGCCGCCGACGGGCGGGAGTTCCCGCGTCTCGTCCTCGGAGCCGGGCTGCGGGGCCGGCAGGGCGCGGGGCTCCGGGGCGGGTTCCCGGCCCGTCTCCCGGTGGAACTCGCGCATCAGTTCCGCCAGGGCGTCGGTGCGCCGGGGCCGCAGGACGCGGATGGGTTCCAGGACCGGGCCGTCGTGCGGCGGCCGGGGCTCGGACGGTGCCGGCACTCCGCTCTCCTTCCGTCCGGGCCGGGGCGGCTGGCACCCGGGCCGTGGATCGTCCTGCCCCTGGATACGCGACCGCCGCGCCGCCTGTTCATCCCGCGGGCCCGGCCGCGGTGCACCGGAACCTCACCCGAGGCGCGGCTGCGGGGGCCCGGCTCGCGGCACCGAGTGCCATATGAGGTCGTACGGGTGCTACGTTGCAGATCATGAGCTCCGGGAAAGCCGAGACGGGGGCCGGCCGGCCGCCCATGCGGGACGCGCTGGTGGCGGCGGCCTTCCAGCTGTTCCTCGAGCGGGGGTACGAGCAGACCACGGTCGACGACATCGTTGCCCTCGCCGGCGTCGGTCGCCGCTCGTTCTTCCGCTACTTCCCGTCCAAGGAGGACGTGGTCTTCCCGGACCACGAGCGCTGCCTGGCCGACATGACGGCGTTCCTCGAGAACGGCTCCGGCGACGAGGAGCCGGTGGGGCGGGTCTGCGACGCGGCCCGGCTGGTGCTGCGGATGTACGCCGAGAACCCCACGTTCTCCGTCCAGCGCTACCGCCTCACCAAGCAGGTGCCGGGGCTGCGTGCCTACGAGTTGTCGGTGGTGTGGCGCTACGAGCAGGCGCTCGCCGCCTACCTGCGGCGCCGCTTCGCGGCCCGCCGGGAGGGCACCCTCCGGGCCGACGTGATCGCCGCGGCCGTGGTCGCCGCGCACAACAACGCCCTGCGGTCCTGGCTGCGTTCGGACGGACGGGGCGAGGCGGACGCCGCGGTGGACCACGCGCTCGCCTACGTCCGGTCGACGTTCGGCGGCACCCCGGCGCAGGCGGCTCCCGCCCCGGCCACCTCACCGCCCTCGCTCACGTCCCCCGCGGCCGGCGAACGGCCCGACGACGTGGTCGTCGTGGTGTCCCGTCGTGGAACGCCCCTGTGGCGGGTGGTGCAGCAACTCGAATCGGCCCTCGGCCGGACCTGAGGATCCCCCGCAGGACCCACGAGCCGCATTCCGGATCGAGGGTACGGAGTGCCTTTACGAGTGGCACTGAGTGCCATACTCTGTGCTGCGTGCACGGTGGCACGGCGAACCGGGCACACGTGTGCGCGGGCGACCCCGCACACGCATTCCGGGCGAGTGCAGGGAGTTGACAGCGTGTACCACCACTCAGGAAGCGTCGCTCAGCAGACGGCCGGCTCCGCGACGGGCCTGCTCGACCCCCAGGGCAGGGACAGGGACGCCCTCCATTTCCAGCGCTGCACCTGGTGCGGCACGGCCATGTACCACCGGCTGCTGTGCCCGGTCTGCCGGGGCAGCGACCTGCGCACCGAGCGCGCCGAGGGCACCGGCACGGTCCGCCACTCCACGGTGGTGCACCGCAACACGCCCGCGGCCCGCAACGTGTCCATGGTCGAGATGGCCGAGGGCTTCGTCGTGCGGGGCCGGGTCATGGGACCGCCCATCGGCATCCACAGCGGGGACCGGGTGCGCCTGTCCACCGCCAAGGACCCGGTCCGGGGTGAGCCGGTCTTCCAGCTGCTGGACGAGCCCTACCGGGCCTGGACCTGACGGTCCGTCAACTCCCGTCCTGAGCAGCAGCGTCGACTCTCACAGGGTGACGCGGATGCCCACCGTGCCGTCGGTGCCCCGCCGCAGGCGGCTGCCCAGCAGGGTCAGCCGGCCCATGAGGCCGTACTTGCGGGCGATCAGCTTCCGGTAGCGGGCGGTGGTGGCCGCGTCGGCGATCTCGGCGGTGGCGGGCACCTGATCGCCCGTGGGGTTGCCGCGCAGATCGCACGGGCCGACCAGGATGCCGGCGCGGTTGCGGATGCGCTTGACCTTCCAGGAGTCGGCGGCCGTCCAGACGCCCAGCGCGTCCCCGTCGCGCACCACCCAGACCGGGGTGGCGACCGGTGTGCCGTTCTTGCGGTAGCTCGTGATCAGCACGTACTTGCCCGAGCCCAGCCGGTCCAGCGCCCTGTCGTCCATGACGGGCAGTCTACGAGCGTGTCCTCCGTGCCGCAGGTACCCGTCAGCGGGCCGCCGTCGCCATCCTGCGGACGGCCTCCGTGATCACCTGCGCCGAGGCCGCCAGGTTGAAGCGGGCGTGCCCGGCCCCGCCGGTGCCGAAGGGCACCCCCGAGGTGAGGGCGACGCGGCCGCGGCGCAGGAAGACCTCCGCCGGGTCGTCGCCCAGGCCGAGTGCCCGGCAGTCGAGCCAGGCCAGGTAGGTGGCCTCCGGCGGGCGGTGACGCACCTGGGGCAGGTGCTCGGCCAGCAGTCCGGCGAGCAGGCGCCGGTTGTGGTCGAGCCCGGTCAGCAGTGCGTCGAGCCAGGCGGTGCCGTCGCGCAGGGCGGCGGTGTGGGCGAGGATGCCGACGTGGCTGGGGCCGTGCCCGACCTCCTCCGGCATCCGGGCCAGGTCGCCGGCGGCCCCGGGCCCCGCGATCGCGAGGGCGGCCTTGAGCCCGGCGAGGTGCCACGCCTTCGAGGCCGACATGAGCGACAGTCCGCGCTCGGCGCCCGGCACGCTCAGATACGGCACGAACGGGGTGTCCCCGAGAACCAGAGGGGCGTGGATCTCGTCGGCGACGACGCGCACGCCGTACCGCTCGGCGAGCTGCGCCACGGCGGACAGTTCGTCCTTCGTGTGCACGGTGCCGGTCGGATTGTGGGGGCTGCACAGGAGGTAGGCGGCCCGCCGCCCCGCCCCGACGGCCCGCCGGAAGCTCTCCCGAAGGGCGTCCGGGTCGAGCCGGCCGTCCGGCCCGAGCGGGGCTTCGACGACCCGCCGGTCCAGGTGGGAGACGAAGTGGAAGAAGGGCGGGTACACCGGCGGGTTCACGACCACGGCGTCCCCGGGGCCGGTGACCAGTTTGAGCATCTCGACGACGCCCAGCATCACGTCGGGCACGATCGCGGTGCGTTCCACGGCGAGCCCGTCCCAGTCCCAGCGCTTGGCGGCGAAGGCGGCCAGCGCCTCGGCGTAGCCGGTACCGGCGGGGTAGCCGGTGTCCCCCAGTTCCATCGCGCGGGTCACCGCCCGTACCACCGCCTCGGCCGGCGGGACGTCCATCTCGGCCACCCACACCGGCAGCACGTCCTCCGGGTAGGCGCGCCACTTCGTGCTGGTGCGGAGCCTGAGCCGGTCGAGCGTGAGGATCTCCAGGGGGTTCGGTTCACCGGACGACTCGCGCGGGGTCCTGGTCATGTCCCCACCCTAGGGGCCGTACGACCGCCGGGCAGCGCGGGAACGGGCCGTGCCGGGGAGGGCGAGCCCTTTCCGGTCTCGAAGAGATCACCTGCGCGGTGAACGCGGCGCGGGCGCGCGCCGTATGGGTGGAGGGCGTTCAACTCCGGGAACGGCCTGCGGTGTTCGCACCGTGATGTTCGGGTTCGGGAGCCATGCATGAGGCACGCACGACGACGGGTCGTCCGGCGAGTGACACGACTGGCGGCCGTCGGCGGACTCCTCCTGGGAGGAGCGATGGTCACGAGCGCCGTGGCGAGCGAGCCGCCGGCCGCGGTCATCGGCGTCCCGTACGCGGCTCCCCCATCCACCGGGGACGGCACCGGCCTCGCGGCCCGGCTCGGGGCCTCGCGCACGGGGGGCAGCTGGGTCGACGCGGCCGGGCGGCCGGTCGTCGCCGTCACCGACGAGAAGGCGGCCGCCGAAGTCGAACGGGCCGGGGCGCGGGCGAAGGTGGTCCGCCACAGCCTGGACGACCTCACGTCGGCGACGGCCACGCTGCGTTCGGCGCCCCGGGTGCCCGGTACGTCCTGGGCGCTGGACTACAAGCGCAACGAGGTCGTCGTGCGGGGCGACAGCACCGTCACGGCCGCCGCCTGGGCCCGGCTGACGAAGGTCGCGGACGGCATCGGCGGCTTCGTGCGCATGGAGCGCACCGAGGGCACCTTCACCACGCGGCTCAACGGGGCGCAGCCCATCCTGTCCACGGCGGGGCGCTGTTCGGCCGGGTTCAACGTGACCGACGGCACCAGTGACTACATCCTGACGGCCGGGCACTGCGGGCCCGACGGTTCGCTCTGGTTCGCCGACGACCGCGGCCGCCGGCAGGTCGGCACCTCGCTCAGGGGCAGCTTCCCGGGCGACGACTACTCCCTGGTGAAGTACGACGGCGGCCGCGCGGGCAAGGGCGCGGACGTGGTGGCGGTGGGCGACGGCAAGGGCGTGCGCATCACGGGTGTCGCCGATCCGGAGGTCGGGCAGAGGGTGTTCCGCAGCGGCAGCACCAGCGGGCTGCGGCAGGGGGAGGTGACCGCGCTGAACGCCACGGTCAACTACCCCGAGGGCACGGTCACCGGGCTCATCGAGACGGACGTGTGCGCCGAACCGGGCGACAGCGGCGGCCCGATGTTCGCGGACGGCATCGCGCTCGGGGTGACCTCGGGCGGCAGCGGGGACTGCACCGCGGGAGGCACGACGTTCTTCCAGCCGGTGACGAAGGCGCTGACCGAGCTCGGCGTCAAGCTGATCGTCGCCGAACAGGCCGGCGGCGCCGGTGCCGCTCCGGCACCCTCGGCGTCCTCGGCCTCCCCGGGCGCCGCCTCCCCCGGCACCTCGGCGCCGATCACCGGTGAGACGGTGTCGACGCTGCTGGGCCGGCTCACGGACCCGCGCAACGTCGGCCCCGGTCTGCTGGTGATCGCGGGCAGCCTCGTCGCCCTGGTGGCGACGCGGTTCATCCGGGCGGAACAGGACCGCAAGGCCTACCGGCGGCACTACTCGGCGACTTGGGGCTGAGGGACCGCGGACATGCGAAAGGGCACCCATCGGATCAAGGGTGCCCTCGGCCGAGGAGCCGGTGCGGCCGGTGATGACCGGCGCGTCAACGGGGACCGGGTGGCGGTCAGGCCGCCGGCGCCGACTGCGGGGCCGCTGCGGCCCACTCCAGGACGAGCCGCTGGTACTGCTCGCGCTGCTCGACGCTCAGTGTCCCGCCCGACCGGCGCCACAGGGCCCGGATCTCCTCGTTGACCTCGTCAGCCGATCGCTCGGATGATGATTCAACAGTGGTGGACATGCTGTGAAGCATACGTCGCCCGACGTGAAGACGATGTGAGTAATCCCCAGCCAAATGGACATTCCAGACAGTGGCACTGATCACGTCCATCTCCCGGTAAACGTGAGGCTGTTCACATCATCCGCCTGCGACTACCCCTTCGCCGACCGGGAGTTCACCGCGAATCGCCGGTGATCAGGTGCCCGGCTTGCGGCCGTAGACGTAGACGTCGTCGCCCTTCTTCAGCAGCGACCAGTACTTCTTGGCATCCGTCTTGGTCATGTTGACGCAGCCGTGCGAGCCCGGCGGGTTCCACATGCTGACGCCGACCGAGTGGAAGGCCTGGCCGCCGTCGAAGAACTGCGAGTAGGGCATCGGCACGTGGTAGATCGACGAGACGTGGTCGATGTTGCGCCAGTAGATCTTCTTCAGGCCGGTGCGAGTCTCGTAGCCGTCACGACCGGTGCGCACCGGAACGGGGCCGTAGACCAGCTTCTTGCCGTCCTGGATCCAGCTCAGCTGGAGCGTGAGGTTCACGCAGGCGATGCGGCCCTTGTTCACCGGGCACTTGCCGTCCTTGTTGGGGTTCGTCCCGACGGCCTTCTGCTTCTGCATCAGGTCCATCACACCCCAGGTGACGGGACCGGCGTAGCCGGCGTTCGGGGAGATGCCGTGCTTGGTCTGGAAGGCCTGGATGGCCTTGCAGTCGGTGGTGGACTGCTTCCCGTCGACCGGCCGGCCGAGGAACTTCTCCACCTGCTTCTGGTACGGGCCGGCCTGTGTCGTGCAGCTCGCGGCCTGCGCCGGTGCGGCGCCGAGCGCGAGCGTGAGCGGCGCCACCAGTCCGGTGATCCCGAGTGCGACGGCACCCCGTCTGCGTACGTCCCCCATGAGCGAGTCCTGCCCTTTCGCGGAAGTGGTCACATGGTTGCGATCCCTGCCACCTAGACGGGCGGACGGGCGGTTCGGTTGTACGGCGGGGGGCGCTGGAACCGATCGGTGACATTTCACACGGACCCGAGACGGTGTACACGCGAAGTGGACGAGTGCAGCGACTCTCGTAAGTTGCACATATACGCTTACAACGTAAGGTTACGGACATAGGGCAGCACGATCCCGGTATCACCGTCCGGAGCACGCCATGAACGAGACGTCCGCACAAGAAGTTCGCCGGGTGGTCGTGCTCGTGCCGGCCTACCGCGAGGTGGACACCCTCCCGGGGGTGCTCCGGGCGCTGGACCGGCAGACGCACCGCGCCGACCGGGTCGTGGTGACGCTCGACCCGCACCGCGACCCCGGGCGGACCGTGCGGCTGGAGCGGATCGCCCGCGCCGCCGGGGCCGAGGTCTGGCACTCGGTGGACAACCGCCACAAGAAGGCCGGCAACCTCAACGGCGCCCTCGACCGGCTGCTGCCCCGGCTCTGCGACGAGGACGCCGTCCTCGTCCAGGACGCGGACCCCTGCCTCGACCCCCACTTCATCGAGGTGACCCGCCGGAAGATGGCCCAGGGCTACGGCGCCGTCGGCGGGAACTTCCGGGGCCGGAGCGGCGGCCGGCTGTGCGGGGCCTTCCAGCGCAACGAGTACGCCCGGTACGCGCGGGACACCGCCCGCAAGCACGGCCGGGTGCTGTGCCTGACGGGCACGGCGTGCCTGTTCCGGGCCGGTGCCCTGAAAGACGTCCTGGCAGCCCGCAGGTCGGGCCGGCTGCCCGCCGCCGACGGGGTCTACGACACCAAGGCCCTCACGGAGGACAACGAACTGACCCTGGCGCTCAGACACCTGCGTCACCGCATCGTGGCACCGTCCCGCGCCACCATGACGACCGAGGTCATGGAGACGTGGAGCTCCCTCGCCAGGCAGCGGCTGCGCTGGAAGCGGGGCGCGCTGGAGAACCTGATCGACTACGGCCTCACCCGCTACACCACGGAAGGCTGGGCCCGCCAGCTCGTCGCCTTCCTCGGGGCGTCCGTGTCGACCGCCTACGTGGGGTCCGTGATCTGGTTCCTGGCCACCGGCGCCGGCATACGCATCGCCCCCTTCTGGATCGCCTTCACCGGCTTCTACGCCGTCGAGCGGGCCGTCACCGTCAGCTCCCGGGGCTGGCGGGCGGCCCTCGCCTCGATGCTGGTCGTGCCCGAGTGGTGCTACGACCTGTTCCTCCAGGGGGTCCACATCCGTGCGCTCGCGGACACCGCGCTGCGCAGGGACCGCAGTTGGTGAATCGAGAAGGGAACAGTCATGGCGAACTACACAGGCGCCGGCGCCACAGCCGGAGGAGCCGGAGGAGCGGGTCTGCTGCCGGTCACCGGAGGCCCCGGCGGCGTCTGGTTCTGGATCGTCGTCTTCGTCCTGGTCTCGGCGGGATGCGCCGCACTGCGGCTGATCCCCCGCAAGGCCGGCGACGACGGCTGACAAGGCACCGGGGCGGGGCCGCGGCAACGGCCCCGCCGAAGAGGCGGGAGCCGCACCATGAGACGACTCGTGATCCGCCTGCTGGGCGTCGGCCTGATCGTCACGGGTCTGGCCCTCGGGGGCCTCGCACTCCTCCACGACCGGCAGGCCGACGGCGCCTACGACCGCGCGCAGCAGTCGCTGCGGCGGGACCTGGGGCAGCCGTCTGCCGACTCCGCGGCGGACCGGCCGCAGCGCCCCGCCCCGGGTGCCGGAGAGGCGTACGCGGTGCTGCGGGTCCCCCGCTTCGGCCCCGGCTTCGCCCCGGTGGTCGTCGAGGGCGTCTCGTCCGGGGATCTGCGCAAGGGTCCCGGGCACTTCCCGGGGACCGCCGGGCCGGGCGAGAAGGGCAACTTCGCCGTCGCGGGGCACCGGACCGGTTGGGGGGAGCCCTTCCGCCGCCTTCCGGACCTGCGCAAGGGGGACGCGCTGGAGGTCGAGCGCGAGGGAAGGGCGTACACCTACCGGGTCACCCGGACGAAGGTCGTCGAGCCGTCGGACGTCGCTGTCGTCGCCCCGGTGCCGGGACGTCCGCACGCCCGCCCCGAGAAGGCACGGATCACCCTGATCACCTGCGCGGACCGCGGCTGGGACGGGACCTACGCCCACCGGTTCGTCGTCTGGGGCGAACTCGACACACCGTGACGCCGGGCGCGGCGGCCGCCGCGGAGCGAGGAGGCAGGCGATGACGCACGGTCCCGGAGCGGGTGACGACGAGGACGGCCGGCAGGGCCGTCTGACCCGTGAACGGGTGCTCGCCGCGGCCCTGGACCTGGTCGACCGGGAGGGTCTGCCGGCGCTGACCATGCGCCGGCTGGGGGCGGAACTCGGCGTGGAGGCCATGTCGTTGTACCGCTACGCGCCCGGCAAGGACGCGCTGCTGGACGGCGTCCTGGAGGCCCTGCACCTGGAGCTGGAGGACCGCCTCACCCGCGGCCCCGCCCCGCGGCCCGCCCCCGGGGTCCCCGCCTGGCGGGCGGAACTGCACCGGATCGCGCGCCTCACCTACCAGGTGTGCCTCGACCACCCGGAAGGGGCGCTCCTCGTCTTCAGCCGCATGACGGGAGTGCCGCTGGCCCGAAGGTCCGCGGCGGTTCTCCGCAGGGACGAGCAGGTGCTCGCCCTGCTGCGGGACGCCGGGTACGGGGAGGCCCGCTCCGTGCGGCTGTGGCGTGCCTTCACCGGCTGGGTCCTCGGCTACGTGTCGGTCGAGCTGCGCGCCGTCGTGGACAACCCGGCCGAACCGGACCCCGCGTTCCGGCTGGGTCTGTACCGCATGCCGTTCCAGGAGTTGCCCGTGCTGCGCGCGACCGCTCCGGCCCTGGCCGAGCGAGGCGGGCCCGAGCAGCTGGCCAGAGGGCTGGACGCGCTGCTCGACCGCTTCACCGGGAAGGAGGGGTGACGCCGGTGTCGCGGGCCGGCGGGCCGGTCACCGGTAGCCGGTGGTGTCCGCCGGCTTGCCGGGGTCCTGGACCTCGACCAGGTAGCGCCAGGCGTCCGGGCGGCTGCCGTCGAGGTCGGTGAATCCGTACTCGCGGGCGAGGCCGCCGCTGGAGAGGGACCGGCCGTTCAGGCGTGCCACGTCCGGGTCGGCGGCCAGGGCGGCCACGGCCCGGCCGACGTAGCGGGGGGTCTCGGAGATGGCGAAGTGGGGGACGCGTTCCAGGGCGTCGCGCCAGTTGTCCTCGCTCACCCCGAAGGTCTCCAGCATCAGCTCCGAGCGCATCCAGCCGGGGGTGAGGGCGACGGCGGTGGCGCCGCGCGGGCCGAGTTCGTGGCCGAGGGCGAACGCCATGCGCAGGACGGCGCTCTTGGCGAGGTCGTAGAAGAAGTTCACGCGGTAGTGGTCGCGGTTGTAGTCGGCGGTGCCGTCGGTGACCTCGACGACCAGACCGCCGGGGTGGCGCAGCAGCAGGGGCAGCGCGTGGTGGCTGGTGACGGCGTGCGTCTCGACGGCCAGGCGCAGCAGCCGCAGTCCGTTGTCGAGGTCGTGCTCCCACAGCGGGCTCTCCCACTCGAAGAGCTTCTCCCCGCCCCAGATGTCGTTGACGAGGACGTCGAGGCGGCCCTGCTCCCGCGCGATGCGGTCGACCAGGGAGCGGACCTGGGCCGGGTCGAGGTGGTCGGCGGGGACCGCGATGCCCTTCCCGCCGGCCGCGGTGACCAGGTCGGCGGTGTCCTCGATGGTCTCCGGGCGGTCGTACTCCGAGCGACGGTCCCGGGTGGTGCGGCCGGTGACGTAGACCGTGGCTCCGGCCGCGCCGAGTTCGACGGCGATCCCCCGTCCCGCTCCCCGGGTCGCCCCCGCGACCAGTGCGACCTTGCCCTCGAGCTGTACCGGCATGTCCGGCCTCCCGTGTCCTCGACTGTGTGCCGTGTCCAGGGTGACGGGTAAGCCGGACATCTTCTGTCGCCTTTTACGGGGACACGCGCTCAGTGACCCCGGGTGATCCATTCCTGGAGATGCGGGGTCTCGGCGCCGATGGTCGTCGAGTCGCCGTGCCCGGTGCGCACCGTCGTCTCGGGCGGCAGGGTGAGCAGCCGGTCGCGGATGGAGTCGATGATGGTCGGGAAGTGCGAGAAGGACCGGCCGGTGGCGCCGGGCCCGCCCTGGAAGAGGGTGTCGCCGGTGAAGACGGTGCCCAGCCCGGGGTCGTGCAGGCAGACGGCGCCGGGCGCGTGCCCGGGCGTGTGGATCACGCGCAGGTCGGCGCCGCCGGCCTCGATCACCTGGCCGTCGACGAGCCAGGCGTCCGGCTCGCGGTCCGGGTGGGTCTGCTTCCACAGCGGCAGGTCGTCGCGGTGCAGCCAGATGGTCGCGCCGGTGCGCTCGGCGAGCGCCGGGGCCGCGTCGATGTGGTCGTTGTGGGCGTGCGTGCACACGATGGCCGTCAGCCGGCGGTCGCCGAGGGCCGCGAGGATGGCGTCGGCGTCGTGGGCGGCGTCGATGACGACCGCCTCGTGGTCGTCGCCGACGATCCACACGTTGTTGTCCACGTCCCAGGTGCCGCCGTCGAGGTGGAACTGCCCGGAGGTGACGAGGTGTTCGACACGCGTGGTCATCACAGCACCACCACCGAGCGCAGCACGTCGCCGTGGTGCATCCGCTCGAAGGCCTTCTCCACCTCGTCGAGCTGGATGGTCTCGGTGACGAACGCGCCGAGGTCCAGGCGCCCTTGCAGATGCAGGTCGATCAGCATGGGGAAGTCGCGGGAGGGCAGGCAGTCGCCGTACCAGGAGGACTTCAGGGATCCGCCGCGGCCGAAGACGTCCAGCAGCGGCAGTTCGAGCTTCATCTCGGGGGTGGGGACGCCGACGAGGACGACCGTGCCGGCCAGGTCGCGGGCGTAGAAGGCCTGCCGGTACGTCTCGGGACGGCCGACGGCCTCGATGACGACGTCGGCGCCGAAGCCGCCGGTCAGTTCGCGGATCGCCTCGACGGGGTCGGTCCCACGGGAGTTGACGGTGTGCGTGGCGCCCATGGAGCGGGCGGTCTCCAGCTTGCGGTCGTCGATGTCGACGGCGATGATCGTCGCCGCTCCGGCCAGCCGCGAGCCGGCGATCGCGGCGTCGCCGACCCCGCCGCAGCCGATGACGGCGACCGAGTCGCCGCGGCCGACGTTGCCGGTGTTGATCGCGGCGCCGATGCCGGCCATCACACCGCAGCCCAGCAGCCCGGCCACCTGCGGGGCCACCCGCGGGTCGACCTTCGTGCACTGCCCGGCCGCGACCAGCGTCTTCTCCGCGAAGGCGCCGATGCCGAGCGCCGGGGACAGCTCCTGGCCCGTCGAGGCGAGGGTCATCCTCTGCCGCGCGTTGTGGGTGTCGAAGCAGTACCAGGGCCGCCCGCGCAGACAGGCCCGGCACTTCCCGCACACCGCACGCCAGTTGAGGATGACGAAGTCGCCGGGCGCGACATCGGTGACGCCGTCGCCGACCGCCTCGACCACGCCCGCGGCCTCGTGGCCGAGCAGGAAGGGGAAGTCGTCGTTGATGCCGCCCTGCTTGTAGTGCAGATCCGTGTGGCACACCCCGCAGGCCTGGACGCGGACGACCGCCTCTCCCGGGCCGGGGTCGGGCACCACGATCGTCTCGATCCGCACCGGTTCGTCCTTGCCGGGCGCGATCACACCGCGTACTTCCTGGGCCATGGTGCTGACTCCTTCGTCGGCCGGGTTCGTTCCCTTCCGACCCTACGCGCGACTGATCGCCGAGGGGCGCGGATCGGCCTGCCGCGGGCCGGGAAACACCAGGCCGGCCGGGTCGGCGCCGACGTAGCCTGAACCGTCCGTCCGAGGCGCCGAAGGAGCGACGTGAGCATCGCAGAGACCGAGACCGCCGTACCGCCCTGGCGGTTGCTGCTCGGATACGTCCGGCCGCACCGCTGGTCCCTGCTGGCCGGTGCGGTGCTCTCCCTGGTCACCGGGGCGACCGGGCTGCTGCTGCCGCTGGTCGCGCGCGGGCTTATCGACGACCTGTCGCACGAGCGGGCCATCACCGGGGCGCTGCTGGCGATGTCCGCCCTGGTGATCACCAACGCGGCGCTGGGCGCGCTGGGTTCGTACGTGCTGCAGCGCACCGCCGAGTCGGTGGTGCTCGGTGCGCGCCGGGCGCTGTCGTCGTACCTGCTGCGGCTGCGGGTCGCCGCGGTGGACCGCAGCGAGCCCGGGGACCTCATGGCCCGCATCACCTCCGACACCACCCTGCTGCGCTCGGTCACCACGAACTCGCTGGTGGGTCTGGGCACCGGTGGGCTCACGCTGGTGGCGACGGTGGTGATGATGGGCCTGGTGGACGCCGTGCTGCTGGGGGTGACCCTGGCCGTGATCCTCGCCGCGGGCGTGGTGCTGGGAGTGATCGTCCCGCGTATCAACAAGGCGAGCCGCCGGGCGCAGGACGCCATCGGCGTCATGGGCGCCTCGCTGGAACGCACCCTGGGCGCGCTGCGCACCGTCAAGGCCTCCGGCGCCGAGCACCGCGAGGAGGTCACGCTGCACGAGGCCGCGCGGGAGTCGTGGCGGCAGAGCGTGCGGGCCGCCAAGTGGTCGGCGGCCGCGGGCAACACGGCGGGACTGGCCATGCAGATCGCCTTCATCACGGTGCTCGCGGTGGGCGGCGCGCGCGTGGCGACCGGAGCCGTCGACGTGGGCACGCTGGTGGCGTTCCTGCTCTACGTCTTCTATCTGATGTCGCCGATCCAGCAGGTCGTCGGCGCGGTCACGCAGTACCAGACGGGCGCCGCGGCCCTCACCCGCATCCAGGAGGCGCTGCGGCTGCCCGCCGAGCCCGCCGCCGCGCCCGCTCCGCTGCCCGGCCCGGACACCCGGCCCGCCGCCGTCGCCTTCGCGGACGTCCGCTTCCGCTACGCCGACGACCTGCCGCTCGTCCACCACGGGGTGACGTTCACCGTGCCCGCGCAGGGCATGACGGCCTTCGTCGGCCCGTCCGGCGCCGGCAAGACCACGGTCTTCTCCCTGATCGAGCGCTTCTACGACCCCGAGTCCGGCGTGATCACCCTCGACGGGCGCGACCTGGACGACTGGGAGCTCCCCCGGCTGCGGGCCTCGATCGGCTACGTGGAGCAGGACGCGCCGGTGCTGTCGGGGTCGCTGCGGGACAACCTGCTGCTGGGCCGTCCCGACGCCGACGAGGACGCCCTCGCCCGGGTGCTGAAGACGACCCGGCTCGACGAACTGGTGGCCCGGCTGCCGGACGGGCTCGACACGCTCGTCGGGCACCGGGGGACGAAGCTGTCCGGCGGGGAGCGGCAGCGCGTGGCGATCGCCCGCGCGCTGCTGCGCCGCCCGCGGCTGCTGCTGCTCGACGAGGCGACGTCACAGCTGGACGCGGTGAACGAGGCGGCGCTGCGCTACACCGTCGCGGACGTGGCCAGGACGACGACCGTCCTGGTCGTGGCCCACCGGCTGTCGACCGTGACGATGGCCGACCGGATCGTGGTGATGGACGCCGGCCGGGTCCGTGCGGTGGGCACCCACCGCGAACTGGTGACGGCCGACCCGCTGTACGCGGAGCTGGCGGCGACGCAGTTCCTGGCGGCGGCGGACTGAGCCCGGACGCACCTGAGGGCCGCCCCCGGAAGGGGCGGCCCTCGTCCGGGCGCGGCCGTCAGCGGACGTTCGGGAGGAACCCGAAGACCGGGGAGACCAGGCCGACGACCTGGTTCAGCTGGTCGAGGTCGTTGAGACGGTTGAGTCCGGCCAGCTGCGAGGAGGGCCGCAGGATCTCGTCCTTGTGCTCGGCGGGGATGTCGCTCACGGCCAGCGAGTCCAGGGTGGCCATGGGGCTGAGCGGGCTCTTGGCTCCCGTGTCGGCCGCCTGCGCCATCGGCGCGGCGAGACCGGTCACCCCCGCGGCGAGACCAACGGCGGCGACGATACGTCGTGTTGAGATCATGCCTGTCGCAACGCGGACGGGTCCCCCGCGGACACGGGTGCACCGCTCCCCTCACCCGTCAGGCCCAGCGCTCCCCGGGCTTGCCGCGTGCGCCGCGCGGGAGGAGGCTCGAGGTGGGAAGGCCCCACGCGGCCCGCCTCCGACCGGGCCGCGGCCCTGCCGAGGAGGTCATCATGGGCACGTCGACAGACTCCGCCTTCGACCGGGAGACACTGCGCCGGGGCCTTGAAGGCGGCACTCCGGACCTGCTGATGTCCCTCTACGCCGACGACGCCGAACTGCGCATCGTCGACCGGACGGCCCAGCCCAGTCACCCGAAGGTCCTGCACGGCCGGGAGGAGATCGGCCGGATGCTGGAGGACGTCTACAGCCGCGACATGACGCACCGGCTGGAGCACTGCGTCATCCAGGGCGACGAGGCGGCGTTCAGCGAGAGCTGCGAGTACGCGGACGGTGTGCGCGTGCTGTCCGAGTCCATGCTGTCGCTGCGGGACGGCAAGATCGCCGAGCAGACGCTGGTGCAGGCCTGGGACGAGTAGCCGGCGGCGGAACCCGGGCCGTCAGCGCATCCAGGCGCTGTAGGACAGGACGGCCCCCTCCCGTACGCCGTACCGCGGGTCGGGGGCCGTCAGGGTGCTCTCCAGGCCGAGCACGGCCCCGGTCGCCGGATCCATGATCAGCATGCGGCGGACGCCGCGTGCGTCGTGCACGTACGCCTGGCCCCGCCGGCCGAGCCGGTCGGTCACCTGCCCGGCCGGGCGCAGCCCGGCGGCGTGCTGGAGGAGCCGGGCCAGGGCGGCGTTCTCCCGCTGGCCGAGGGTCCAGTGGTCCAGCAGGGTCGCCGCCGCGTCCAGCAGGTCGGGCGTGGTGAGCGGCGTGTCGGTGTGCCGGACCTCCATGAGGTAGGCCCGCAGGCGGCCGGGGTCGTGGGGCGGGGGTGACTGGGGCGGTGCGTCGCTCCAGCTGGGCGGGTAGGTCCGGTCGAGCAGGACGGGTCCGTCCCCGTCGTGCCGCGGCACACCGCCCTCGTCCGAGAGGACGGGGCGGCCGGGGTGTTCCGGGCCGGTCTCGACGACGAGTTCGGTGTGGCTGCCGTCGGGCCGCCAGCGCACGAGCCGCTCCTCGGGCAGGGTCACCGGAGGTGCGTCCTCCGACATGCCGAGGCTCCAGGACCGTACGTGGGTGCCCTTGCGCAGCCGGGGTGCGCCCGTGGCCCCGATCGCGGCGGAGGCCCGCTCGGCCAGCCGGTCCAGGGGCAGGGCCGCGGAGCCGGTCCGGACGACGAGCGGCCGGGGCGCGGCGAGGGCGGGCGGGGTGCCCGGGCCGCTCAGCACGAGGGCGAGGGTCACGACGGTCACGACGGCCGTGGCCAGAAGCCCCCAGGCCAGCGAGGCCCGGCCGGGGGCGGGCAGCCACCGGTGCCGCCGCGTCGCGCCGGCTCGCGCCGGGGGCGCTGCCGTCCACCGGCTGCGCGCCGGCCGGGCGCGGCCGGGTGCGGGCAGCCGCAGCCGCGGGTTCCGCCGGAGCCGGGGCGGCCTCTCCTTCAGCAGGTCCTCCAGGCGGCGCTCGGCCCGGTGGTCCAGGGGGCCGTCGCCGAAGCGGGAACCGTCGGCCGGCACCGGGTCGGCGCCACGCAGGAGATCGAGTTCATCGGCCACGGCGGTGCTCCTCGGGAACGGTCACGCACGGGTGCTCGGGGGTCGGCACGGGAGTCACGGGACGCGGGCGGTCACGTCCGGGAGCCGCGGCGCTGCTCTCCCGCACGCTCGCGCCCGCGTGCTCGGCGATCGGGGACGGGAGACGCAGCCCGCCGTGTCCGTCACTCACGACCGGGCTCCCCCGGGACGGCCGCGCACGGGCGCCCGGGGGCCGGGACCGGCGCCGGGGGGCGCAGGCGGTCGATCTCGGCTCTGAGGCGGCGCCGGGCGCGGTGCAACCGCATCGCCGCGGCCCTGCTGCCGCAGCCCAGGGCGACGGCCACCTCGTCGATGCCGAGTTCCTCCCAGGCCGTCAGGCGCAGCACCTCCTGGTCGGCGGCGGAGAGCCGGGCGAGGGCCTCGTGCACCCAGGCACCCGGGGTGTCCGCCTCCGGGCCCGCGGTGATGTGCCGCCGGTGGGCGGTGTCGTCGTTGCCGAGCCGGTCGAGCAGCCGACGGCGGCGCCCGTGCCCGCGGACGGTGTTCGCCAGGCAGTTGCGTGCCACGCCGTACAGCCAGGGCAGCGCGGCGGCCGGCAGGTCGGCCCGGCGGCGCCAGGCGACCGTGAACACCTCCGCCACCACTTCCTCCACCTCACCGGCCCGCCCGTCCAGCCGCCGCGCCACATAGCGGCTGACCGCCCAGTAGTGCTCGCGGTAGGCAGCGGCGAAGACCTCGTCGTCGCTCATGTCCCGTCCGTGTCCGGCACTTCCCCGATCGTCACACCCGGTTGCGGTGACGTTCGTCGCGTCCGTGCAGTGTGACCTCCGGCCGGGGCGCGGACACAGGCGGGGCATGAGGCATCTCAAGTGGCTGACGACCACGGATCACAAGACGATCGGCACGCTGTACCTGGCCACGTCGTTCGCGTTCTTCGTCATCGGTGGCGTGATGGCCCTGTTCATGCGCGCCGAGCTCGCCCGGCCCGGTCTGCAGATCATGTCGAACGAGCAGTTCAACCAGGCGTTCACGATGCACGGCACGATCATGCTGCTGATGTTCGCGACGCCGCTGTTCGCGGGCTTCGCGAACTGGATCATGCCGCTGCAGATCGGCGCGCCGGACGTGGCGTTCCCGCGGCTGAACATGTTCGCCTACTGGCTGTACCTGTTCGGCTCGCTCATCGCGGTCGGCGGCTTCCTCACGCCGCAGGGCGCGGCCGACTTCGGCTGGTTCGCCTACAGCCCCCTGTCGGACGCGGTCCGCTCCCCGGGTATCGGCGCCGACATGTGGATCATGGGTCTGGCCTTCTCCGGCTTCGGCACGATCCTCGGCTCGGTCAACTTCATCACCACCATCATCTGCATGCGCGCCCCGGGCATGACGATGTTCCGCATGCCGATCTTCACCTGGAACGTGCTGCTGACCGGTGTGCTGGTCCTGCTGGCCTTCCCGGTGCTGGCCGCGGCCCTGTTCGCGCTGGAGGCGGACCGCAAGTTCGGCGCCCACGTCTTCGACTCGGCCAACGGCGGAGCGTTGCTGTGGCAACACTTGTTCTGGTTCTTCGGCCATCCAGAGGTGTACATCATCGCGTTGCCGTTCTTCGGCATCATCAGTGAGGTCATCCCGGTCTTCTCCCGCAAGCCGATGTTCGGTTACACGGGTCTGATCGGCGCGACCATCGCGATCGCGGGTCTGTCCGTGACGGTGTGGGCCCACCACATGTACGTCACCGGTGGTGTGCTGCTGCCGTTCTTCTCCTTCATGACGTTCCTCATCGCCGTCCCGACCGGCGTGAAGTTCTTCAACTGGATCGGCACCATGTGGCGCGGGAGCCTGTCGTTCGAGACGCCGATGCTGTGGGCGACCGGCTTCCTGATCACGTTCGTCTTCGGCGGACTCACCGGCGTGCTGCTCGCCTCGCCGCCCCTCGACTTCCACGTCTCCGACTCGTACTTCGTCGTCGCGCACTTCCACTACGTCGTCTTCGGCACCGTGGTGTTCGCGATGTTCTCCGGATTCCACTTCTGGTGGCCCAAGTTCACGGGCAGGATGCTGGACGAGCGCCTGGGCAAGATCACCTTCTGGACGCTGTTCACCGGCTTCCACGGCACGTTCCTGGTGCAGCACTGGCTGGGCGCCGAGGGCATGCAGCGCCGGATCCCCGACTACCTGGCCGTCGAGGGCCTGACGACCCTCAACATGGTGTCGAGCGCCTTCTCCTTCCTGCTCGGCCTGTCACTGCTGCCGTTCTTCTACAACGTCTGGAAGACCGCCAAGTACGGCAAGCCCGTCGGCGTCGACGACCCATGGGGCTACGGCCGCTCCCTGGAGTGGGCCACCTCCTGCCCGCCGCCGCGGCACAACTTCCTGGCCTTGCCCAAGATCCGCAGCGAATCCCCGGCGTTCGACCTGCACCGGCCCGCGATCGCGGCCGAGGCCACACGGGAGCTGACGCTCCGGTGACCGCGCCGGACGGCACCCCGCCGGACCTGCGGGCGTTCCACAACGACGTCCAGGGTCATCTGCTCGTCGCCGCGGCGCACCAGGAGGCGCGCACGGCCGCCGCCCGGTGCGCCGCGGCCCTCGACTGGCTGACCACGGCGCAACGGGCCGAGGTGGAACGGCGGTTCGCTCAGGAGCACCTGGCGCTCACCCGCGTCTCGTGGGAGCGCACGGCCCGCCGCGGCGAGGAACTGCGGGCCGAGTACGAGGCCGTCTACCGCGCACTCCGCGCGCGGCTCCTGGCCGGGCTGCTGCTGACCGGCGCGCTGGTGGCGGCGGTCGGCTGCGTGGTGCTGTGGGCGGGTGGGCCGCACTGACCGGCAGCACAGCGGCTGCGGCACCCTGCGCCGGTCCTGCGGGCACCCCGTCCGCGCCCGCAGCGCCGACGGGAAGACCCGGTAGCCTGCGCCGGCCGGTCGAGGCGGGCCGGGGCTCGGAAGGGCCGGGCCTCGGGAGGCCGGGGCTCGGAAGCGCCGGCGCGGGCCCGTGAGGTCAGCGGGAGCCCGTGAGGCTGGGGCGGGCAGGTCAGGGCGGGGCCAGGAGGCCACGTCCGGCCCGTGAAAACCAGGGTTAAGGCCCAGTTCCAGGCCGGACCGAGGTCCCTGGGCGGCGGGGGGCCCGGGGCGATCCCGGGCGGGCCCGGAGGACCGGTACTCGCGCCCCGCGCGTTTCAGCCCCGACCCCGCCACCCCGGTGGCCTGAGGATGGCCAGGAGCTGGCGGACCAGTTCGTCGACGACCTCGTCCAGGGTCGCGTCGACCCAGCCGGCGCTCCAGTCGTGGAGCAGGCCGTTGACGCTGCCGATGAAGGCCGTCGCCGCCAGCCGGTAGTCCCGGGGCGCCGCCTCGCCGCGGGCGGCAGCCGCGTCGGCCTCGGCGCAGATGAGGTCGACCCAGCCCGCCCGGCGGGCGAGCCGCTGCTCCTCCAGGCGCCGGCTGACGCCGATGATCTCCACGAATGTGATGCGGATCCGGCGCGGGTCGGCGGTGACGCTGCGCGCGTAGGCCCGGAAGACCGCAGTGACGCGCTCGGTGAGCGGCAGGTCCGCCGCACCCGCCGCCGCCTCCAGCACCGCCGCCTCCGCCCAGCCGTTGACCTGCAGGTGGAGCGCGGCGAGCACGTCCTCCAGGGTGCGGAACTCCTCGTAGAACTGACGGGTCGACAGTCCGGCCGCTTCGCTCAGCGCGGCGACCGTGGTGGCCCGGTAGCCGGGGGTGCCGCCGAAGAGCTGGAGCGCGGCGTCGAGGAACCGCCGGCGCCGCTCCGCCTGCCGTTCCTCGGCCGTCCTGCCGCCGTAGCGGCCCGTCGGCGCTCTGAGTCTGCCCGGCACCCGCTCTCCCCTCGTGGCCCGCTCACAATTTTGTCGTGTACGCGGTCTTGTGGAGAAGGGCACCCCCTCCTTACTTTTCAGTAAGTTCACTGTGAAAGCACGTGTGTTCAGATTCCTCACCCCACCGCAGAGGAGGGATCAGCCATGTCCGTCTCCCGACGACGGCACCTGTGCTCCCTGACCGCCGCCCTGGCCCTGACCGCCGCCGTCCCCGCCACCGCCGCCGCGGCGCCCCCGAGTTCGCCCGCCGCGCTGCGCGAGGTAATGTTCGTGGGCAACAACTGGGACGGCACCGCCGATGTCATCGCGTCCAGCGGTGACTTCGGGAGGATCGGCCGGATCGACGTCGTCCCCGACAAGGAACAGCGGATGGCGGAGATCAACGCCAACCCCATCAAGTGGATCTACTTCATGGCGATCCGCAACAGCGTCGGCGAGGGGCACGACCAGTTCGTCGACGACATGTACTCCACCCCGGACGGCACGGCGATGGTGGTCTCCCGGCCGAGCTTCGCCGACGTCGTCTCCATCGACCTCGCCTCGGGCCGCATCAACTGGCGCTTCCCCGTGTCGGGTTACCGCTCCGACCACATGGCGGTCTCCCCCGACGGCAGGCGCGTCGCGGTGTCGGCGTCGACGTCCAACACGGTGCACGTCCTGGACATCGTCTCCGGCAAGGAGCTGGGCAGGTTCGCCACCGGCGACAAGCCGCACGAGAACATCTTCACCCAGGACGGCAAGTACATCTACAACATGGCGATCGGCGACGTGAACACCCAGACCGACGCCCCGTGGCTGGACTGGACGAAGGGCGACCGCCGCATCACCGTCGTCGACGCGACCACGTACAAGCAGGTCAAGGTCATCGACATGCGCCCGCAGCTGGACGCGCTCGGGCTGAAGGACTTCTCCGACGCGGTCCGGCCCGCCGTCTTCTCGCCGGACGAGTCGAAGCTGTACTTCCAGGTGTCGTTCTTCAACGGCTTCTTCGAGTACGACGTCGCCTCCGGCAGGATCACCCGCACGAAGACCCTGCCGGAGAACCCCGCGACGAGCGACGACCGCACCACGTTCGTCAACGACTCGCGCCACCACGGCATCTCGATGAGTCCCGACGGCAGCAAGCTGTGCGTGGCGGGCACCATGGACGACTACGCCACGGTCGTCGACCGGACGACGCTCCAGGAGGGCCCGCTGATCACCGCCGCCAAGCCCTACTGGGCCACGATCAGCGGCGACGGCAAGTCCTGCGTGGTGTCGGAGAGCGGCACCGACCAGGTCACCGCCATCGACTTCGCCACCGGCAGGAAGGTCGTGTCCGTGCCGGTCGGCGACCATCCCCAGCGGGTGCGGCTCGCCCGTGTCCCGGCCGACTGGACCGGCCCCGGGGCCCGTTGACCCCCTCCGGCGTCCGTCGGTCACCTGCGCGGTGCGGACCCCGGACACCCCGCACGGTGACCGGCGGGCGCCGGCCGGCACCGCCTGCCGCCGGCACCGCCGGCCGCCGGTGCCATGGGCGTTCCCGCCCTGCTCAGCCGCTCACCCGGCGCGTCACGTTCAGCAGGTACTCCTTCCTGTTCAGCGGGTTGTGGTCGGTGCGCGCACGCTCGGGGACCGCGCCGTGCGTGACGGGCGCGTAGTGGGAGAACGCGCTCTCCAGCTCCCCCTCGCCCCGGGTCGGTGCGGGCAGCCGCTGCCCCAGGTCGTGCACCCGGGCGGCGGGCACGGTGCCGTCCAGGACGCACACGTCGTCCCGGGTGTGCGTCGTCTCCGGTACGGCCCCGAGCCGGGTGAGGACCGGCAGCAGGGCCCCCAGGGTGTCGGCGGGCGCTTCGAGGCGGAAGCGGTGCACCGGCTCGTGCACACGCGTCCCGGCCCGGCGCAGCGCCTCGGTCAGCACCAGCGGGGTCAGGCCCCGGAAGTCGGCACCCGTGCTCGACATGCTCTTGTCGAACCCCTGGTGGGCGTGGCTCTGCCGGGGCCAGTAGCCGCAGTGGGTCAGGGTCACGACGCAGTCGGGAACCCGCCAGCCGTGCAGGCCCTGCTCCAGGGTCTCGCGCACGGTGTCCTCCACGGCCTTGAAGAAGGCGTACGGCATGGACCCGAGCTCCACCTCCAGCCGGAAGCCGACGCCCGAGCCGGCCGGTGCGGGCTCGACGCGCAGACCCACCGTGGCGAGGAACGGGTTCGGGTCCTTGTCGATGAACTCCACGGCCTGCCCCGTGCCGGTGAGCCGCTCGACGCACAGCGGGGTGGTTTCGCGGAAGCCGACGTCGAGGCCGTACTCCTCGGCGAGCGTGGCCTGGACGACCTCCTTCTGCACCTCGCCGTACAGGGAGAGCGAGCTCTCCCGCCGGCGCTCGTCGTACCGCAGGCCGATCAGCGGGTCCTGCTCGGCGAGCTGGGTGAGCGCCAGGTGCAGCGCCCCGCGGTGCGCACCGGGTCCGGGGACCACGACCGTCTCCAGCGTCGGCGGGGCGAAGACGTGCGCGTACTCCGTGCCCGCCTCGCCGACCGGGTCGCCGATCCTGATGCCGGTCAGGCCGGTGACGCGCGCGATCTGCCCGGCGCCGACGCGGTCCGCGGGGGTGTCGGTGCCCCGGGCGAAGACGCTGATGCCGGTGACCCGGCCCTCGGCGCCGTCCGTCCCGAAGGGGATCCGGTCGCGGGTGCGCAGGGTGCCGGAGAACATCCGCACGTAGGCGATCCTCTCCCCCGCCGGACCCCGCTCGACCTTGAACACGGTGCCGGACAGCGGCCCGTCGCCGTCGCCGTCCCCCGGGGGCAGCAGCCGCCCGATCCCGGACAGCAGCGCGTCCACGCCGGCGCCCGTGGCCGCCGAGCCGAACCAGAGGGGGTGGACGAGCGCCTGCCGGGTCTGCGCGGTGAGGGAGCGGTGCAGGAGCGCGGGCGTGACCGCGTCCTCGACGTAGGCGGTCAGCAGGGCGTCGTCGTGCTCGGCCAGCACGTCCAGGGCGGCGGCCGGGCCGGGCCCGGGCGTGGCACGGGCCGCGCGGGTGCCGAGGCCGGCGACGGAGCCGAGGGGGACGACGGCCGGGGTCAGCCGGGCGGCGATCTCCCGCAGGACCTCCTCGTGGCGCGCCCCGCCGCGGTCGATCTTGTTGACGAACAGCAGCGTCGGGATGCGCAGCCGCTCGAGGGTGCGCATCAGCACCCGCGTCTGCGCCTGCACCCCTTCGACGGCGGAGATCACCAGGACGGCGCCGTCGAGCACCCCCAGCACGCGCTCCACCTCGGCGATGAAGTCGGGGTGCCCCGGGGTGTCGATGAGGTTGACGCTCACGCCGTCCAGCGGGAACGACACGACGGCGGACTTGATGGTGATGCCGCGCCGGCGCTCCAGCGCGAGGGTGTCGGTGCGGGTGCTGCCGTCGTCGACGCTGCCGATCCGGTCGATGACCCCGGCCGAATGGAGCAGCCGCTCGGTCAGGCTGGTCTTACCGGCGTCGACATGGGCGAGGATTCCGAGGTTGAGCGTGGGCACGAAGCGTCATGTCCTTCGAGAAGAGAACCGTGTGGGACCGGAGGGACATGAACGCTGGACGCATCTGTGCGGCTCCTCGGACTCGATGACGCGCTGTCCTGAGCAGTGCAGCAGATCGTCCCGGGGGGCAGCAACGGCTTTGTCCGCCGCGGGGGGTACCCGGGGGCGGTCGAGGAGAGGAGCGGTTCGTGCGGGATCTGCTGCCGGTGCTCGGCCGCTGGTACGCGGCCGGGATCCCGTTCGGCCTGGCGACGGTCGTCGAGGTCAGCCGCAGCGCGCCGCGCGAGGCGGGCGCCGCGATGGCGGTCGGGCCGGACGACGAGGTCGTGGGCAGCGTGTCCGGCGGCTGCGTCGAGGGCGCGGTGTTCGAGCTGGTCCGGGAGGCGGTGGCGGACGGCGAGGCGCGGCGGGAGACGTTCGGCTACAGCGACGAGGACGCCTTCGCCGTCGGACTGACCTGCGGCGGCGAGATCACCGTGCTGGTGCGTCCCGTCACGCCCGCGCTGGACCCGGCCCTCGGCACGGTCGCGGACTGCGTCGCGGCCGGCGCGCCGGTGACGCTGGCGACGATCACCGGGGGGCCGGCACGCCTCGGTGCGGCCCTCGCCGTCCGTCCCGACTCGGTATCGGGCACGTTGGGCGCGAGCGGGCTGGACGCGGCCGTGACCGCCGACGCCCGCGGGGAACTGGCCCTGGGCGCGGGCGGTCTGCGGCACTACGGGCCCCAGGGGCAGCGCCGTGAGGACTCCGTCGGGGTCTTCCTTCAGTCCTTCGCGCCGCCGCCGCGGATGCTGGTCTTCGGTGCGATCGACTACGCCGCGGCCGTGGCGCGGATCGGCCTGTTCCTCGGCTACCGCGTCACCGTCTGCGACGCCCGCCCGGTCTTCGCCACGCCCCGGCGCTTCCCCGAGGGTGTCGAGGTGGTCGCCGAATGGCCGCACCGGTACCTGCGCGGCACGGACACCGACGAGCGCACGGTGGTCTGCGTCCTCACCCACGACCCCAAGTTCGACGTGCCGCTGCTGACCGAGGCGCTGCGCCGGCCGGCCGCGTACATCGGGGCGATGGGCAGCCGCCGCACCCATGCCGAGCGGGCGGAGCGGCTGGCCGCGGCGGGCCTGACGCGGCGGGAGCTGGCACGGCTGCGCTCACCGGTCGGGCTGGACCTCGGGGCGCGTACCCCGGAGGAGGTCGCGGTGTCCGTCGCCGCGGAGATCGTGGCGATGCGCTGGGGCGGCAGCGGAGCACCGCTCAGTACGACGCGGGGCGCCGTACACCCGCCCGTCGACGGCTGACCCCACGGTGCGGTGCCAACTGCCTTGCGGCCGAATGCCGATCCTCGGCGAGCCACAGCAGGCGTGGTGCCCCCCGATCTCCTCGTCCGTGGCAAGGCCCGCGGCGACGAGCCGGGCCCATCCCCGTCGGACAGTGGCGGCCTGCCGGTTGTCCGGGGCCGGTGCTCGTCCCGGCCCCTGGGCGGATCACGCCACGTCGCCGCGCCTGCGCGGTCGGGCCGGTGCGCGGGGCGGGAGGCGGTGGAGTTCCACTTCGCCGAGCCGGCCGTCGGTGACCCTGGCGGTCATGTACGTGCAGTGCGGCTGCCGGCGGCGGTCCGTCGGCGAGCCCGGGTTGAGCAGGCGCAGACCGGAGGGGGCCGTGGTGTCCCACGGAATGTGGCTGTGGCCGAACACCAGCACGTCGAGGCCGGGGAACCGGGCGGCGCAGCGTGCCTCCCGCCCCTGCTTGGCCCCGGTCTCGTGGATCACCGCGAAGCGCACCCCGCCGAGCTCGGCGTACGCCACCTCGGGCAGCCGCGCGCGCAACTCCGGGCCGTCGTTGTTGCCGTACACCGCGACGAGCCGGCGGCAGCGGTCCTCCAGCAGGTCGAGGGTGTCCGCGTCGACCCAGTCCCCGGCGTGGAACACGACGTCGGCCCGCGGCAGTTCCTCGAGAAGCGGGGCGGGCAGCACCTTGGCCCGCTTGGGCAGATGGGTGTCGGACATGAGCAGCAGACGCACGTGCTCAGCGTACGGCCGCCGCCGGAGGTCCGCCGGGGCACGGGGTTGCGGACGCGCCGCAGGCCCGGACGCGTACGGCGTCCGGGCCTGCGGCGTGTCCGGTGCGGTCAGCGGCTGACGCCGACCTGCTCCAGCGAGCGGCGCAGCGGCTCCCAGCCGATCCTGCGGGACAGGCCGCGGTTGCGGGCCTGGGTGAGCGGACCCCAGAAGCCCGCCTCCAGCAGGGCCTCGGGGC
This sequence comes from Streptomyces sp. NPDC017943, assembly GCF_044328425.1. Taxonomy (NCBI): domain Bacteria; kingdom Bacillati; phylum Actinomycetota; class Actinomycetes; order Kitasatosporales; family Streptomycetaceae; genus Streptomyces; species Streptomyces sp. NPDC017943. Next base: position 493,868 of record NZ_JBIRHH010000002.1, read on the forward strand.
GCACGGCACCGGCCCGTTCCAGGATCGCCTCGGGCACCTTCTGCGGGTCGGGCACCTTGTACTCGGCCATGATCTCGTCGTACTTGTCGTGCAGCACCCGGTTGGCCGGGTCGGCGCCGAAGACGAGGAGCTGCCCGGTGGGGGCGGTGTCCACCAGGACCGTGACCAGGTCGGGGCGGTAGCGCGCCAGCACCTCGGTGATCTTGTAGACGTCGCCCGTCCAGGCGTCGGTGTGCCGGTCCCGGGCCGCCTCGTCGACGCTGCGCGGCAGCATGTCGTCCAGAACGATCACGCTCGACCAGTCCGAGTACTTCTCGACGTTCATGAAGTCGCGCAGCGCGAACTCGAACAGGTGCATGCCGTCGATGAAGGACAGGTCGAGCGTGGTGCGGCGCCAGTAGCCGATCGGGCTGCGGCCGCGGCGCAGGTTGCGCAGCGGGTGGCGGCCGCCCTTGAGGTGCTGCAGGGGGTTGTCCCGCGCGAAGAAGTCATCGCTGGTGGCCTTCACCAGGTGGACGTCGCAGCGCAGTTCGGAGACCACCTTGAAGGCGGGGTCGATCGCGATGCTGGGCACGCGGGACAGCGTCAGGCTGCGCCCGTCGTTGACGCCGATCTCCAGGTAGTTCCGGTTGGCGCTGACCTTGTGCAGTTCCCGGAGGAACTCATGGCGTTTCACGAGGGAGACCTTCCTTGCGGATACGGGGCAGTGCTTCGTGCAGGGCGGTGCGCCAGTCACGTGGCCGGGGCAGGCCGATCTCCGGCCACCGGCGGTGTGCGAGGGCGCTGTACGCCGGGCGGGGCGCGGGCCGCGGGAAGGCCGCGCTGCTCGTGGGGCGCACCCGGTCGGGGTCGGCGCCGATGAGGGAGAACACCTCGCGGGCCAGCTCGTACCAGCTGGCCTCGCCGCGGTTGGTGGCGTGGAAGACGCCGTGTCCGCCGGTGGCGAGCCGGGGGCCGAGGTCGGCGATCCGCTCGGCCACGTCGGCGCTCCAGGTGGGCTGCCCGCGCTGGTCGTCGACGACGTCGAGGGTGTCGCGGCGGGACTCCAGCTCGATCATGGTGCGGACGAAGTTGCGGCCGTGGGCGCCGTAGAGCCACGCGGTGCGTACCACGGCGCTCGCGCCGGGCAGTTCCTCCAGCACGGCCTGCTCCCCGGCCAGTTTGCTGCGGCCGTAGGCGGTGCGCGGGCCGGTGGGGTGGTCCTCCGGGTAGGGGGTGGTGCGGGCCACGCCGGAGAAGACATGGTCCGTGGAGACGTGGATCAGGCGCGCGCCGTGCGCGGCGCAGGCCCGGGCCAGCAGCCGCGGGCCGTCGCCGTTGACCTCCCGCGCCCGCGCCTCGGCGGTCTCGGCGTCGTCGACGGCCGTGTACGCGGCGCAGTTCACGACCACGCCGGGGCCGTGCTCGCGCACCGCCGCATCGACGGCGCGGGGGTTCGTGATGTCGAGGGCGGCGCGGTCGAGCCCGGTCACGGTCCCGCCGCGGCGGGTCAGCTCCTCGACGACGTCGCGGCCGAGCATGCCGCCCGCGCCGGTGACCAGCCACCTCATGCGCGCCCTCGGGCGCCGTGCCGCTTGGGCGGCTTCCCGCAGGCCCGTCCGCCCGGGCACCGGGCGACGGTCCCGGTGCGGCGGGCGGTGAAGTCGCGGCGCGCGGACGGCCGTCGGGGGGTGCGGTGGGTGCCGGTGGCCACCGGCAGGAGCTGTGCGGCCGACGTGTGGGTGATCGGCCTCAGCCGTGCACCTGCACCACCGGACAGCACGAGAGCCTTCATTGGGCTCACCTTAGTCGCGATCCGGCGGTTGTGAACATCACTTCGGCGGGTTGCCGACGTGCGGAGTTGCCCGGATCGTCACCGCGCGTTCGTCCGGCGGGCGGTCAGTCCTCACCCCGGACTATGTTCCACTCCGGCCCGGCGTGGGCCGCTCCTGCCGTGGCCCGGTCCTCGACGGCCGGCAGGCAGGTGCGCACCGGGCTCTTGCCGTGCAGGCGGCGTGCCGTCGACCAGCCGGTCTCGGGGCGGCGGGCGGCGGGCTTCTCGGGGAGGTCCATGGACGTCACGGCTCATCATCTTCCTTCTGTTTCCGCTCCTCTTCGGGTGTCCGGTGACGAACCGGGCAAACACCCGCGGCCCGCACGGGACGGTCATCGCTCCGACTCCCGTGCGGTGTACGCCCGTTGACCCGGGGTCGCCTGTCGGGCACCGGTGCAGGGCCACCGGTTCCGGGCCCGCCTCCTCACCAGTCGCGGGCCGCTGCCAGCAACCGGTCACGGACGAGGACCACGTGCGGGTTGCCGGGGGTCCCGGGCCGCTGGACGAGGAAACCGGTGTTGATCGGCGCGTCCTCGGGGTCGTCGAGCAGGACGAGCGCGCCGGAGTCCAGTGCGGCGGCGCACAGGTAGCGCGGCAGCACACTGAAGCCGGCTCCCGCGGCGACCAGCGCGAGGACGGCCCTCAGGTCGGGCGCGGAGACGGCGGCGCGGCCGTTCAGGCGGCGGCCGAAGACGTGCCGCCAGTAGCGCCGCACGATCGGCAGGTCCTCGGCGTACGCGATCAGCGGGACGTCGTGGAGGGCGGCGGGCCCCTCGGCGGCCAGGCGCTCCCGGACGCGGCCGGCCCACTCGGGCGCGGCGACCAGGACGAACTCCTCGTCCGTCAGCGGCACCGCGGACAGGGTGCGGCCGCGGGGCCGGGTGGTGGAGACGACCAGGTCGTGGCGTCCGGCGCGCAGCTCCTCCAGGAGCGGTTCCGTCAGGCCCGTGGTGACGCGCAGCCGCACGCCGTCGGTGACGAGCGGGGCCAGGGCGGGCAGGGCCCGGGTGGCGAGCAGCTCGGCGGGGCCGGCCAGGTGGACCGGCTCGGCGGTCGCCTCGCGTCGCCGCCCGTGGCCGGTCACCTCGGCGAGCGCGTCGAGCGGGGCGGCGACGCGGGCCGCGAGGTCGTGGGCGACCGCGGTGGGGGCGACGCCGCGGTGCAGGCGTTCGAACAGCTCCCGGCGGGTCTGCCGCTCCAGCGAGCGGATCTGGGTGGTGACGGTCGGCTGGGACAGGCCGAGCAGCTGTCCGGCGGCCGTGAAGGACCCGGACCGGTAGACGGCCAGGAAGGTCCGCAGGAGGTTGAGGTCGGGCTGGGCGGGCGTACCGGCGGAGCCGACGGGGTCGAGAGACTTCACGAGAGCCGACAGTACCGCTCGGTGCCATGGAAATTCCTATGGCAGGTATGGAAAGTTCCATTGGAAGGCCGGGGGTCCACGGTCCTACGGTCGTCACTGTCCGAGTCATCGCCGCGGTGTCCGACCGCGGCTCGTATCCCTGGTCCCTGGAGTTCCCCCATGTCGAAGATCCTCTTCGTCGTCACCGGCGCCGACACCTGGACGCTGGCCGACGGCACCGCCCACCCGACCGGCTTCTGGGCCGAGGAGGTCGTCGCCCCCTTCGAGGCCTTCCGGGACGCCGGCCACGAGGTCGTCGTGGCCACGCCCGGTGGGGTCGTGCCCACCGTCGACCGCGCGTCGCTCGCCCCGGAGGTGAACGGCGGCCGGGAGAACGCCGACCGGATCGCGGCGGCCCTCGCGTCCTTCTCCGGGCTGCGCCGGCCGGTGCGGCTGGAGGACGTACGGGTGGAGGAGTTCGCGGCCGTCTTCTACCCCGGCGGTCACGGCCCGATGGAGGACCTGGCCGTGAACGGCGACTCGGGGCGGCTGCTCGTCCGCGCCCTGGAGTCGGGGATGCCGCTCGGTGTGGTCTGCCACGGACCGGCCGCGCTGCTGGCCGCCGTCGGGCCCGACGGGGTGAACGCGTTCGCCGGCCACGAGGTCGCGGCGTTCACCAACGCCGAGGAGATCCAGGGCGGTCTCGCCGACCGTGCCCCCTGGCTGCTCCAGGACCGCCTCACCGAGGCCGGCCTGCTCGTCCGCGCCGGTGAGCCCTGGGCGCCGCACGTGGTCACCGACCGCAACCTCGTCACCGGCCAGAACCCGGCGTCCTCCGCGCCGCTGGCGCAGGAGCTGCTGAAGCGGCTGGGCTGACCCGCGGGCCCGGGGCGCTCAGCGTCCCAGCGGCAGCTCCGCCCACACCTGTTTGCCGCCGCTGACCGGCAGCGTCCCCCAGGTGGCCGACAGCGCCTCGACGAGCAGGATCCCGCGGCCGCCGGTGGCCTCCCAGCCGATGCTCCTCGGTCGTACCGGGGTGCGCGGGGAGGCGTCGGCGACGGCGATGCGCAGGCGGTCGTTGATGAGGGTGAGGTCCATGCGGACCTGCCCGTCCGTGTGCACCAGGGCGTTGGTGACGAGTTCGGAGACGACGAGCAGGGCGGCGTCCTGGTCCGCGGTGACGCCCCAGGAGCGCAGCGTGCGCCGGGCGAAGCGGCGGGCGTGCCCGACCGCCTGGGGCACCCGCCAGACCGTCCAGCTCTCCCGCAGCGGGCGCAGGTCCATGCCGTCGTAGCGCAGCAGGAGCAGGGCCACGTCGTCGCTGCGCGGGGCGTTGCCGAGAAGGGCGTCGGCGACCAGTCCCAGATCGGTGGGGGCGGTGCGGGCGAACTGCGCGGCCAGGCGGGCCATGCCCTGGTCGATGTCCGACTCGGGCGTCTCGACCAGCCCGTCCGTGGCCAGGGCGATGAGCGTGCCGGGCTGGAGGCGGAGCGGGCTCATCGGGTACTCGGCCTGGGTGATCACGCCCAGCGGCGGGCCGCCCTCGGCCTCCGCGATCTCGGTGCGGCCGTCCGGCTGGCGGAGCACGGGCGGCAGGTGCCCGGCGCGCACGCACCAGGCGGCGCCCTCCTCCAGGTCGACGTCGACGTAGCAGCAGGTGGCGAACAGCTCGCTCTCCATGTCCATCAGCAGCCGGTTGGCGTGCGCGACCACCACGTCGGGCGGATGCCCCTCGACGGCGTAGGCGCGCAGTGCCGTGCGCATCTGGCCCATGAGCGTCGCCGCGCCGGCGCTGTGCCCCTGGACGTCGCCGATGACGAGGGCGACGTGGTGGTCGGGGAGCGGGATGACGTCGTACCAGTCGCCGCCCAGTTCCAGCCCCGCCGTGCTGGGCAGGTAGCGGGCGACGGCCACCGCACCCGGCAGCCGGGGCAGGCGGCGGGGCAGCAGCTGGCGCTGGAGCATGCCGACCAGCTCGTGCTCGGCGTCGAAGGCCCGGGCCCGCATCAGGGCCTGCCCGGCGAGTCCGGCGCAGGCGGTGAGCAGGGCGCGCTCGTCGGAGCCGAAGTCGTGCGGGGTGTCCCAGCCGATCAGGCAGGCGCCGGCCATGCGGTTCCCGGCGGGCAACGGCAGGACGGCCAGGCCGCCGGGACCGACCTCGGCGAGGGGGGGCTCCAGGGGGCTGCCCGCGGGCCAGCTGCGGGCCCGGCCCTCGCGCAGCGCGGCGGCCAGGGTCGGCATGGAGCGCACAGGCGCGTCGGGCCACTCGCCGCGCCACTCGGTGCGCCACACCTCGGGCCAGGCCTCGGGTTCGGGCGGGTCGAGGACGGTGACGACCAGCCGGTCACCCTCCAGCTCGGCGAGCGCGATCCGGTCGGCCCGCAGCGGGCGGCGCAGGGCGGCGACGACGGCCTTGCCGACGTCGCGGACGGTGACGGCGGTGGCCAGGGCGGCGGCGAGACGCTGGACGCGGGCCACGTCGGTGACGTCGGAGCGCAGCGTGGACACGTCCGCGACGGTGCCGACGAGCCGGGCGGGGCGGCCGTCCCCGCCGGGCACCAGGCGCCCGCGCAGCCGCAGCCACTTCGGCGGTCCGCCGGGCTGGAGCACCCGGAACTCCAGCTCCCGGTCGCCGATGGACATGTGGTCGGCCTCCACGACCGACATCAGCGACGGCAGGTCCTCGGGCACGGCCAGCCCGAGCAGGGTCTCCACCCGGCCGTCGAACGCGGCCGGATCCAGTCCGAACAGGGCGAGCAGATCGTCCCCGACGCGGACGCGACCGCTGTCCATGGCGAGGCTGAACGCCCCCGGCGGCAGCTCCGCGCCCTCGGCGGGGGCCGTGGGGGCGGTGAGGGCGACCGCGTCGGCGACGCGTTCCAGGCAGGCCCGGTCCTCGGCGCCGAACCCGCCGGCGCGTTCGGTCACGGCGAGCAGGCAGCCGCCCTCGTCGGCGCCCGAGGCGGGCAGCGGCAGGGCGAGGAGGTGGAAGTCCCCGGCGGCCACGCGCCGTGCCTGGGCGTGGCCGGCCAGGTCCACCGGGTCCAGCACGACCGGCCGTCCCGTGCGCCGCGCCTCGGCGACCGGGGAGCGTCCGGCGCGCGGATAGCTGTCGCGCAGTCCGTACAGGGTCCGCGGTGCTCCGGCCGACTCCACCAGGCACAGCATGTCGCCCTCGTTGCCGGGGGCGTACACGGCGGCGAGGACCGCACCCGCGTAGACGAGGGCCTGTTCGAGGACGCGGCGCACCCGTTCGGGTGATTCCTGATCGGCCGCGATCGCCTGGAGGGCACCTTCGACACGCGAGGTCCGCGTTCCGCGTTCTGGGGCGCCCTGACTGACCACGTTGGCCATTACAGCGCTTATGGGACCCCTGCGCAGCCCCTGTGGGCGGTCCGTGCACGGGCCTCGCGGACGCCGCCGCCGAGGGGGCACCGGACGCGTCGCCGCTCCCGGTACGGGGCCGGGGAGTCCCGGGCGGCCCGCGTGCGGCGGCCGGTGCGGCGCGGTTCGTCGTGCGGGACGGCCCGCCAGGGGGCAGATTTGTTCTGGGCCCGGCGGGTGCGAGGAGGTGGTCGGCGTGTCCGACGGTCAGGCGTCCCCGCAGGCGCCGGCGACCTCCAGGATGCCGGTCGGACGCCCCCTGCTGTCGCTCGCGCTGGCCTCGATGATGGACGAGGTGCACGCCCACTCCGGTGCGGTCTACCTGCTCGCACGGGACCAGCCGGTGCTGGAGATGGCCGTGATGGCCGGTCTGCCCCGGGCGTTCGCCGCCCCCTGGGAGCGGGTGGGGCTGAGCGCACCCATCCCGGTGGCCGACGCGGCCCGCGAGCGGCGTCTGGTCTGGGTGGGCGGCGAGGAGGAGATGGCCCGCCGCTACCCCCGCATCGCCATGGTCCTGCCCTACCCGTTCGCGCTGGCGGCCGTGCCGGTCGCCACCGACTCGACCGTCTACGGCGCGGTGTTCGTGACCTGGCCGGGGGCGCACCCGCCGCAGCTGTCCGACCACGAGCGCGACCATCTGACGGCGGCGTGCGGGCGGCTGGCCGTACGGCTGCAGCGGGCCGCCGAGCACAGCGTCCCGCCGCACCCCGAGACGGACCTGGTGGCCGCTCCCCTGGTGGGCGGCATGGCGGGCTCGCTGGGCACGGTCGAGGCGGCCCGGATGGTCGGCCGGCTCCCCTACGGCCTGGTCTCCCTGGACCTGCACGGCCGGATCGGCTTCGTCAACGCGGCGGCGGCCGAGCTGCTGAACGTCCCCGTCAGCCGGTTGCTGGGCACCCAGTTGTGGGCGTCGGTGCCCTGGCTCAACGACCCGGTGTACGAGGACCGTTACCGGGCCGCCCTGATGAGCCAGCACAGCACCTCGTTCGTGGCGCTGCGCCCGCCCGGTGAATGGCTGTCCTTCCGGCTCCACCCGAGCACCACCGGCCTGAGCGTGCGCATCACCCGTTCCCGGGCCGTGTCGGAGATGAACCGCGCGGTGCCGCCGCCCGAGGGGACGCCCTCCCGGCTGGTCACCATCTCGCAGGTGCTGAACCTGGCCGGCGCGCTCACCGAGGCGGTCGGGGTGCAGGACGTGGTGCAGCTGGTCGCCGACGAGATCGCCCCGGCCGTCGGCAGCCAGGCCCTGGTGCTGCTGGGGTCGCGGGCGAACCGGATGCGGGTGCTCGGGCACCGCGGGTACCCGGACGCGCACGTGGTGGAGCAGTTCGACGGCCTGCCCCTGACCGAGCCGACACCCGGCACCCAGGTGCTGCGGACCGGCGTGCCCGCCTTCTTCGAGTCGCAGGAGCAGCTGGAGCGCCTGTATCCGGCGCGCCACGCCACTCCGGACGGCTTCGCCGCGTGGGCCTACCTGCCGCTGATCGCGCAGGGGCGGCCCGTGGGGACCTGTGTGCTCTCCTACGCCGAGCCGCACCCCTTCCCGACCGAGGAACGGGCGATCATGACCAGCCTGGCCGGGCTGATCGCCCAAGCGCTGGAGCGCGCGCTGCTCTACGACGCCAAGCACCGGCTCGCGCACGGCCTGCAGGAGGCGCTGCTGCCGCACTCGCTGCCCGCGCTGCCCGGCATCGAGGCCACCGGCCGCTATCTGCCGGCCACCCGGGGCATGGAGATCGGCGGTGACTTCTACGACCTGGTGGGCAGTCAGGGCCTGGCCGCGGCGGTGATCGGGGACGTGCAGGGCCACAACGTCACCGCGGCCGGGCTGATGGGGCAGGTGCGTACCGCGGTGCGTGCGTACACCACCGTGGGCCAGGCGCCGGAGGAGGTCATGCGCAGCACCAACCAGCTGCTGCTGGACCTGGGTTCCGACCTGTTCGCCAGTTGCCTGTACCTGCGGCTGGACCCGGCGCACGGCCGCGCGGTGATGTCCCGGGCCGGGCACCCGCCGCCGCTGCTGAGGCGCCCGGACGGCCGGGTGCGCGTCCTGGACCTGGCCGGCGGCCCGCTCCTCGGCATCGACGCCTCCGCGGTGTACCCGACGACGGAAGTCGCCCTGCCGCCCGGCTCGCTGCTCGTCCTCTACACCGACGGGCTGGTGGAGTCGCCCGGCACGGACTTCGAGGACGCCCTGGCGGACCTGGGCCGGCGGCTGGCCGAGGCGGGTGACCTGCCGCTGGACGAACTGGCCGACCGTCTCGTGCGCGAGGTCCGGCGCGAGGTGGACGGCGACGAACGCCTCGACGACATCGCCGTGCTGCTGATCAGGGCGGTCGGCTAGGGCCGGGCCCCGGGGGCGGTCTGTGCCACGTCGGGCCGGAACGCCGACGGGCCGGTCCGGCCACCGCCGCGGGAAGGGGGCGGGGTCCGGACCGGCCGTGCGGAAGCGGCTGCCGCCGGTTACCGGGACCCGGTCGGCTCGGAGTGGTCTCCGGTCTCCCGGCCCGCGTCCTGACCGGCACCCGCACCGGCCTCGCCGCCGCCGGCCTGCTCACCGGCGCCCGCACCGGCCTGCTCACCGGCACCCGCGTCCTGACCCGCGCCGGCCTCCTGACCCGCGCCCGCTTCCTGACCGGCACCGGCGCCGTTCCCGGCACCGGCCTCCTCGCCCGCTCCGGCTTCCTGACCGGCACCGGCCTCGTCCCCGGCGCCCGCTTCGCCGCCCGCGCCGGCACCGCCGCCCGCGCCGAGGGTCGCGCCGACCGCCTCCAGGGCGGTGGTCACCGGCTGGAAGAACGTCTCGCCGCCCGACGTGCAGTCGCCGCTGCCGCCGGAGGTCAGGCCGATGGCGAGGCCGTCCTGGGTGAACAGCGAGCCGCCGCTGTCGCCGGGCTCGGCGCACACGTCGGTCTGGATGAGCCCGGTGACGGTGCCCTCGGGGTAGTTCACCGTGGCGTCGAGACCGAGCACCTGGCCGTCGTTGAGCCCGGTGGTGCTGCCCATCCGGAACACCTGCTGGCCCACGGTCGCCTCGGCGGCCCCGCTGATCTGGACGGTCTGGTTCCCCGCGTCGACCTCACTGGGCGCCTGGGTCGCGGGGTCGTTGTACTTCACGAGTGCGAAGTCGCCGTTGCCCGGGAAGGTCGACTGGTCGACCGTGGCGATCGGTGCGCCGCCCTGCGTGTCGGACCACTCGTTGCCGCCGAGGGTGCAGTGACCGGCCGTCAGGAAGGCCGGGGAGCCGTCGCCCGCGGTGACGTTGAAGCCCAGGGAGCAGCGCGAGCCGCCGGCGAAGATGGCGTCGCCGCCGGAGACGAACGGCTTGAAGGTGCCGGAGGACTTCTTCAGGGTCGCCATGCCGGAGCCGAGGCCGCGCACGGTGGACTCCAGCCGGTTCCACTTGGCACCGGTCACCGTGCTGTCGGCGGTCACCAGGAGCTTGTTGGTGCGCGGGTCGATCGACCACGAGGTGCCCGCGATGGTCGCCTCGGACTTGAGCGTCGACGCCCCGTCCTGGAGCTCGGACCAGCTGTTGTCCACCTCGCGGACCTGCGCGCCGGCCGCCTTGGCCTGCACGATCACCTTGTTGTTGTCGCCCGGTACGACGTTGACGACGAGCTGCTTGCTGTCGCCGTCGTAGTAGGAGCCGCCGAACGCCTCTCCGAGGAGACCGGACAGCTGCGCGGCGAGTTCCGAGGCGTCGCCCGCCTTCAAGGTCCTGGGCGCGGCCGCCGCGTCGCCGGACGAACCGTCCTGCGAGGCATTGGCGTTGGGGAGCAGGATCGCTGCCGCGCCGAGCGCCACCACGCTGCCCGCCGCTATCGCGGCCTTGCGCTTGGGGATTCGCTTGTGACTCAAACTTCTCTCCTCCTGAGGGACGGAGCGGTGCCGCCGTCCGGCAGCGTCTTGGGGGGCGCCTGGATGGCTGTTGGTACGCAGCGGCCGCGCGGGGCGTTCAATCCCGATTGCAAGTGCTTCCCCCGGCTCACGGAATCGGCCGGCTTCCGTCGTGACGGCCTTTCAGCGGACCGCGCCGCCGTTCCGCCGGGATGCACGACGGTCCGTGTCCGCCGGGCAACGCTGGGTCGTGAACACGAAGTTGAATCCCGGCTTCCGCGAATCTGCACATCGGCTGCTCAACCCGGTCACCGTGCGCCGGGTTGTCCACAGGCGTGATGGGTCGCTCACGCCTTTGGGGCGGGAGTGCCGGATTCGCCGCCGGACGGCACAAGGGCCGGGATGCGCCGATGCCGTGGGGCATGTGAAGAAGTCGCCGCCGACCCGTGCGCGGATCTGCACGGTCGGGAGCCTCCGGCACACAAGTTGCCTGGTGAGACGGTTGATTGATTGGAAGCCCGCGCCTGCGGCGTGCTTTGATCCATCGCACCGCGGGGGCCGCGGAGGGCGTCCGGAAACGTGCGCCCGGCACTCGTGGTCGCGGCCGTCGTCTGTCCCCAGAGGGGGCCGCTCCCCCCTTGATGAGTTATCCATACGAAGGGAAGTTCCATCATGAACTCCACCCCCCAGGTCGAGACCGTCGAGATCGCCGACGCCGAGCTCGACGCCGTTTCCGGCGGTCTGTCCGTGAACGCCGTGAACACCGTCACCGACACGGTGAACGGCATCGCCCCGGTGGCCGGCCTCCTCGACACGGCCGTCGGCACCGTCGAGGGCGTCACCGGCCTGAACACGGCCCCGGTCACCAACCTGGTCGCCGGTCTCTGATCGAGCCCCAGTGCCGACTCCCGGAGCCGCAGCCGGCGGTTCCGGGATCTTCGGCTGCCGTGACCGTCCCCGTCACGGCCGTCAGTACCTCTTCTACGGGTGAGGGAAGTTCCCTTGCAGTTCCGCCAACAGGCCCTCGCCAAGCTCCAGTCGCCGGAGGAACTCGACCTGCCGGTGCGCTTCGCCCGCCCGCAGGGCTGGCTCGTGCTGTCCGTGACGCTGGTCGTGATGGCCGCCGCCTCGGTGTGGGCGCTGACCGGTTCGGTGGCCTCCACCGTCTCCGCGCCCGCCGTGCTCACGCACGGGCAGGGCAGCTACGTCCTGCAGAGCCCCGTCACGGGACAGGTCACCGAGGTGCTCACCGAGCAGGGCCGGCGGCTGCCCGCCCGCTCCCCCGTGCTCAAGGTCCGTACCGCACAAGGGGAGGCCGTGGTGCGCACCCTCGACGCCGGGCGGGTCTCGGCGCTCGCCGCGACCGCCGGGCAGATCATCCGGACCGGAGCGGACGTGGCCGCCGTGGAGAAGGTCGCGCGCGCCTCGGACGCGCTGCGCGCGACCGTGTACGTCCCCGCCCAGGACGCCGCGTCCATCCCCGACGGCGCGGCCGTCGACCTCACCGTGCAGTCGGTGCCGACCCAGGAGTACGGCGTGCTGCGCGGCCACGTGACGTCGGTGGACCGCTCCGCGCAGTCCCCGCAGCAGATCGCCGCGTTCCTCGGTGACAGCCGGCTCGGCGAGCAGCTCAGCGAGAAGGGCAGGCCGGTGGCCGTGACGGTGACGCTGGACAGGTCGTCCGCCACGAGGAGCGGCTACCGGTGGTCCTCCGCGGACGGACCCCCCTTCCGGCTGGAGTCCATGACGCAGGCCTCCGCCTCGATCCGGCTGACCGACCGGCGTCCCGTCGACTGGCTGCTGCCGTGAGCGCGACCGCGCAGCGCAGGAAGGGCGGCGGGCGCCGCGCCGCGCCGTCCGCGCGCAAGGTGCCGAAGGCCGCGGCGAGGACCGTCCGCACCCCGACCGTGCTCCAGATGGAGGCCGTCGAGTGCGGCGCCGCCTCGCTGGCGATGGTGCTCGGCCACTACGGCAAGTACGTGCCGCTGGAGGAACTGCGCATCGCCTGCGGTGTCTCCCGCGACGGCTCGCGCGCCAGCAACCTGCTCAAGGCCGCCCGTTCTTACGGCCTGACCGCCAAGGGCATGCAGATGGACCTGGCCGCCCTCGCCGAGGTGACCGCGCCGGCCGTGCTGTTCTGGGAGTTCAACCACTACGTCGTCTACGACGGCATGGGCCGGCGCTTCGGCCGCCGCGGCGTGTACATCAACGACCCCGGCAAGGGCCGCCGTTTCGTCCCCATGGAGGACTTCGACGGGAGCTTCACCGGCGTCGTGCTGGTGATGGAGCCCGGCGAGGACTTCACCCGGGGCGGGCGCAGGCCCGGGGTCCTGGGCGCGATGCCGGCCCGGCTGCGCGGGACCGCGGGCACCCTGCCGGCCGCCGTGCTGGCGAGTCTGCTGCTGGTGGCGGTCGGCGCCGCCGTGCCCGCGCTCAGCCGCACCTACATCGACGAGTTCCTGATCGGCGGCAGGACCTCGCTGCTGGGGGTGCTGTTCACGTCGATGGCGGCGTGCGTGCTGCTGACCGTGGTGCTGACCTGGTTGCAGCAGGCCAACCTGCTGCACGGCCGGATCATCTCCTCCACGCTCTCCAGCGCCCGCTTCCTGCGCCATCTGCTGCGGCTGCCGGTGACGTTCTTCTCCCAGCGCAGCCCGGCCGACCTGGTGCAGCGGCTGCAGTCCAACGACGCCGTGGCCGAGACCCTGTCCCGCGACCTGGCGGCGGCGGGCGTCGACGCCATCGTCGTCGTGCTGTACGCGGTCCTGCTCTACACCTACGACCCGCAGCTGACCTTCGTCGGCATCGGCGTGGCCCTGCTGAACATCGTCGCCATGCGGGTCGTCGTACGGCTGCGCGCCACCCGTACCGCGAAGCTGCGCGCCGACACGGCCCGGCTCACCAACACCGCCTACACCGGGCTCCAGCTCATCGAGACGATGAAGGCCACCGGCGGCGAGGACGGCTACTTCCGCAAGTGGGCCGGGCAGCACGCCACCACGCTCGAGGAGCAGCAGCGGCTCGGCGTGCCGAGCGCCTGGCTGGGCGTGGTCGCGCCGACGCTCGCCACCGTCAACAGCGCGCTGGTCCTGTGGATCGGCGGCATGCGCGCCGTCGAGGGCCACATCTCCGTCGGTCTGCTGGTCGCCTTCCAGGCGCTGGTCACGCGGTTCACGGCGCCGCTGACCCGGCTGAACGGCGTGGCGGGCCGCATCCAGGACTTCGCCGCCGACGTGGCCCGGCTGAAGGACGTGGAGAACTTCCGGGCGGACCCGCTCTACGGGCGGCCCGGCGCGGGCGAGTCGACGCGGCGGTTGCAGGGCCATGTGGAGCTGGAGAACATCGCCTTCGGCTACAGCCCGCTCGACAAGCCCCTGCTGAGCGGCTTCGACCTGAGCGTCGGCCCGGGGCGACAGGTGGCGCTGGTCGGCGGGTCCGGCAGCGGCAAGTCCACGGTGTCCCGGCTGATCTCCGGTCTGTACGCGCCGTGGGAGGGCGTGATCCGCATCGACGGGCAGCGCATCGAGGACATCCCGCGCGGGGCGCTGGCCGCGTCCGTGTCCTTCGTCGACCAGGACGTGTTCCTGTTCGAGGGCACGGTCCGGGACAACGTGGCGCTGTGGGACCCGTCCGTGCCCGACGAGGCGGTGGAGGACGCGCTGCGCGACGCCGCCCTGTACGACGTGGTCGCGCGCCGCCCGGGCGGCATCCACAGCAGGGTCGAGCAGGACGGGCGGAACTTCTCCGGCGGGCAGCGCCAGCGCCTGGAGATCGCGCGGGCGCTGGTACGCCGCCCGAGCATCCTGGTGCTCGACGAGGTGACGAGCGCACTGGACGCGGAGACCGAGCTGGTCGTGATGGACAACCTGCGCCGGCGCGGCTGCGCCTGCGTGGTGATCGCGCACCGGCTGAGCACCGTGCGCGACAGCGACGAGATCGTCGTCCTGGAGCACGGCACGGTCGTGGAGCGGGGACGGCACGAGGACCTGGTGGCGCGCGGCGGCGCCTACGCGGCACTGGTCAGGGAGCGGTGAGATGACGGCGGTGCACGAAGGGCACCACGGTGACCTGGTGCTGGGCGCGTTCGGGCAGCTGGGCTCGCGCGTCGACTGCGCCGGGTCCACCCGCCTGGACCTCGAGGGCCCGCAGGTGCTGTGGCTGGTCGCGTCCGGCGCGCTGGACCTGTTCGCGGTCGACGCCGGGCAGCAGGGCCACTGGCACCACCTCGGACGGCTGGAGGCCGGGTCGCTGGTGCTCGGGCCGGTGGCGGGCCCGCAGCACACGCTGGTGGCCCGGCCCCTGCGGGACTGCGTGGTGCACCGCATCGGCCTGCGCGAGCTGTACCAGCCGGCGAACACCGCGACCTGGTCGTACGACGAGTACGGCACCCCGCAGTACGTGCCGCCGACGACGAGTCCGCTGGAGTACGCGCTGGCCCTCGGGGTGGGCCGCAGCCTGTCGATCCTCTTCCAGGCTCCGATGGCCACGGAGCGGGCCGCCGCGCCCACCGACGACGACGTGTTCTGGATGCAGGTCCCGCCGGGCAGCGTGCAGTACGGCTCCCTGTACGGCGCCGAGGCGGCGGCGGACCTGCTGATGGACCCCGCGTTGTGGCAGTCCATGGTGGACCAGCAGTACCGGCTGCTGACCACGCTCGACCGCTGGATCGAGCAACTGGAGCGCACTCACGAGAACCGCACGGCCGAAGGCATCAAGGCCGGTGAGGCGGTGCGCGCCGAGGCCGACCGGACCCTGCTCGCCTCCATCGGCGGGCGCTCCGCCCGGACGGCCACCGCCGCGGACGCCGACGCGACGTACGCGGCGTGCAGGCTGGTCGGCCGGGCGGCGGGCATCCCCCTCGCCGAGCCCGCCCAGAAGGGCACGGGCGGGGACCGCCTCGACCCGGTGGAGCAGGTCGCCCTGGCCTCCCGCGTCCGCACCCGGGCGGTACGGCTGGACGGCCGCTGGTGGCGGGACGACGTGGGTCCGCTGGTCGGCCGGCGGGCCCTGTCGGGTGCGCCGGTGACACTGCTGTGGAGGCGCGGCGGCTATGTCGCGGTGCATCCGTCGACGGGCCGTGAGACGCCGGTCGAGAAGGCCAACGCCGACGAGTTCGAGCCGCGGGCGGTGATGTTCTACCGTCCGCTGCCCGAGCGCGGACTGGGGCCGCTGGGGCTGCTGCGGTTCTGCGTGCGGGGCATGCGCGGCGATCTGACGGCCCTGCTGCTCAGCGGCCTGGTCACGGTGGCGATCGGGGCGCTGGTGCCCATCGCCACGGGCAAGGTGCTCGGCGAGTTCGTGCCGAGGGCGCAGACCGGGCTGATCGTGCAGGTGTGTCTGGCGGTGATGCTGAGCAGTGTGGTCGCCGCCGCCTTCATGCTGCTGCAGAACCTGACCATCCTGCGGCTGGAGGGCCGGATCGAGGCCACGCTCCAACCGGCCGTCTGGGACCGGTTGCTGAGGCTGCCGACGACGTTCTTCACCGAACGCTCCACGGGCGAACTGGCCAGTGCGGCCATGGGCATCAGCGCCATCCGCAGGCTGCTGGCGGGCGTCGGGCCGACCGTCGCCCAGTCCGTGACGGTCGGGGCGATGAACCTGGGGCTGCTGCTCTGGTTCAGCGTGCCCATGGCGATGGCCGCGATCGGCGTGCTCGTCGTCATCGCCGCCGTGTTCCTGGGGCTGGGGCTGTGGCAGGTGCGCTGGCAGCGGCGGCTGGTGGTGCTGTCCAACAAGCTGAACAACCAGGCGTTCCAGACCCTGCGGGGCCTGCCCAAGCTGCGGGTGGCGGCGGCGGAGAACTACGCCTACGCCGCGTGGGCGTCCCAGTTCGCGCGCAGCCGGGAGCTCCAGCAGAAGGTGGGCCGGATCAAGAACGTCACCTCGGTGCTGGGCGCGGTGTACCTGCCGCTGTGCACCCTGCTGATGTTCATGCTGCTGGCCGGTCCGGCCCGCGGCTCGATGTCGGCGGCGGCGTTCCTGACGTTCAGCACCTCGGTGACGATGCTGCTGACCTCGGTGACCCAGCTGACGGGTGCGTTCGTCTCGGCGGTGGCCGCGCTGCCGCTGTTCGAGGAGATCAGGCCGGTGCTGGACGCCACGCCCGAGGTGCGCGCGGCGAGCACCCGGCCGGGCCCGCTGACCGGCGCGATCGAGGCCCGGCGGGTGTCCTTCCGGTACACGGACGACGGTCCGCTGGTGCTGGACGAGGTGTCGTTCGAGGCGCGGCCGGGCGAGTTCGTCGCGATCGTCGGCCCGAGTGGCTGCGGCAAGTCGACCCTGCTTCGCCTGCTGATCGGTTTCGACCGCCCGGTGTCCGGCAGTGTGCTGTACGACGGTCAGGACCTGGCGGCTCTGGATCAGTCGGCGGTGCGCCGCCAGTGCGGTGTGGTGCTGCAGCACGCGCAGCCGTTCACCGGCTCGATCCTGGACGTCATCTGCGGCACCGAGCCGTACACGCCGGAGGAGGCGATGGCGGCGGCCGAGATGGCGGGCCTGGCCGAGGACATCAGGCGGATGCCGATGGGCCTGCACACGATCGTCTCCGGCAGCGGGGCGGTCTCCGGCGGCCAGCGCCAGCGGCTGATGATCGCCCAGGCGCTGATCCGCCGGCCGCGCATCCTGTTCTTCGACGAGGCGACCAGCGCCCTCGACAACGAGACGCAGCGCACCGTCATCGAGAGCACCAAAGCCCTCAACGCCACGCGCGTCGTCATCGCGCACCGCCTGTCCACCGTGCTGGACGCCGACCGGGTGGTGGTGATGGAGGACGGCAAGGTCGTCCAGCAGGGCCCGCCCGCCCAGTTGCTCGCGGAGACCGGTGGCCGGCTGCACGAGCTGGTGCGGCGCCAGATGGCGTGACGTTCACTCCTGCCCGGGGACCGGGGCCCCGGACGGGAGCCCGGCGGCGACGTACGCCTCGTAGAGCCCCTTCCACGGTGCCTCGGCCCCGGCGTGGGGCCCGGGGTTGTCCGCGCCGCGGGCCCGGGCGTCCAGTGCGGCCAGGCAGAGCTCCCAGCCCGCGCCGTTGCGGGCGGCGGTGTCCGCGGCCGCGAGCACGTTCGTGAGGGTGAAGCGGGTGCGCCCGTCGTCGGTCGCCTCCAGGTCGAAATGCACCTCGTCCCCGCTCCACTCGAACGACAGGTGCCGGGGCGGGTCGACGGCGATCACCCGGCCCGTGGAGTCCGCCAGGTGCGGATCGCCGCTGAAGGTCACGGCGCCGCCGGGACGCAGCTCGATCTCGGCTCGGGAGGGGAACCAGCGCTCCAGCTCGTCCGGGTCGGTGACGAACGCCCAGACGCGCTCGACGGGGTGGTCGTAGGTGCGGGTGAAGCGGACGGCGGGGCGCCCGTCGTCCAGGGTCAGATAGGTACCGGTCACGTCGGCGGTCATGGTGGATCAGTCCTTCGGTGGGGGCGGCCCGGGCGGCCGGTCCGCCTGGTCGAGGCGGCGGCCCAGCGCGTCGAGGCTCTCGTTCCAGAGCGTGCGGTAAGGGGCGAGCCAGGCGTCGAGCGCGGCGATGGGGGCCGGGTCCAGCGCGTGGACCCGGCGCTGCGCGTCCTGCCGCACCCGGACCAGGCCGGCGTCGCGCAGCACCTTCAGATGCTTGGAGGCGCTGGGCTGGCTCAGTCCGCACCGCTCGGCGATCTCCCCGACGGGCCGGGGCCCCTCCAGGAGCAGCGCGACGATGGCCCGCCGGTGCGGATCGGCGAGCGCGGTCCAGAGGGCGGCGTCGGACATGACACCGACTATGCCTCGCGCGTTATATGCCAGTCAAGGAATGTAAGGACAGTCGGGAGGGTGACCCTGTTGGTACGCCCGGTAAGTGGGTACCCACCGGCCATGCGGATCAGCGTGGTGGACGTGGGATCGAACACGGTCAGACTCGTGGTCGCGGACGCGGTGGGCGGAGTCCCGCTGCCCGTGCACACCGCCAAGTGGCGGCTGAGGCTGTCCGAGCAGGTCCCGCCCGGGGGTGCCATCCCGGAACAGGCCGTGGAGTCGCTGGTCGACGCGGTCGCCGAGGCCGGCCGGACCGCCGCCCGGTGGGGCGCGGGCGGGCCGCCGGCGTTCGCGACCGCCGTGGTGCGCAACGCGCCGAACCGGCAGGAGGTGCTGCACGCCGTGCGGTCCCGGACCGGCGTCGACCTGTGCACGCTGCCCGGCGAGGTCGAGGCCGAGCTGACGTTCCTCGGCGCGCGGCGGTGGATGGGCTGGCGGTCCGGGCCGCTCGCCCTGCTCGACATCGGTGGCGGCACCCTGGAGGTCGCCTTCGGGCGCGGCCGGCTGCCCGACTTCGTGGCGTCCCTGCCCCTGGGCGCGCGGCGGCTCACCCACGACTTCTTCGAGGACGAGGACCCGCCGTCGCCCGAGCAGGTGCGCCGGTTGCGCCGCAAGGTCCGCCACGAGCTGCGGGACGTGGCGGCCCGGATCCGCTGGGAGGGTCCGCGCACCGCGGTCGCCACCTCCCGCACCTTCCAGCAGCTCGGACGGTTGTGCGGCGCGGCCCCCGGCCGCCGGGGCCCGTTCGTGGAGCGGGAGGTGAGCCGCGCGCGGCTGCGCGAGGCCATCGGCCGGCTGGCTGCCCTGCCCGCCGCCGAGCGGGCCTCCCTGCCCGGCATCTCCGCGCCGCGGGCCGCCCAGAGTCTGGCCGGCGCGGTCGTCGGGCACACGGCGATGAAGCTGAGCGGCATCAGGTCCGTGACGGTGTGCCCCTGGGCGATCCGCGAGGGCGTGCTGCTGCGGCACATCGAGGACGGACCGTCCTGGTGGGCCGAGGTGGCCCGGCAGGAGGAGGTACCGGCTCCCGCCGAGGCGGTGCCGCTGCGCATCGCCACCGCCTCGCAGTGAACGACGGAGAAGAACGCAGAAAGGAGAACCCGTGTCCCACGACAAGCACGGCGACAGCTCGGACGAGAAGCCCGAGACGGCATTCGACGAGGTCATGAGCGAGATCGAGGACGCCGGGACGCGCACGCACGACGACGCCCGGCAGCGGCGCCACCGGGGCGAGGCCGGGGAGGCCATCACCCCGAACGCCCGCGCCCAGGAGGAGTCCGAGGGCGACTGAGCGGGACCACGGACCCGGGCCCGGGCCGGCCGGACACACCCTCCGGACCGACCCGGGCCCGGGCGCGTCCGCGGGCAGGACGAGCGAGCGGCACATCCTGGCCGGGAGTGACGGCTGCTCCTGCCGCGGGTGACCTTGGGCGCTGGGCGGGTACCCGGGGGCCATGGAGCACGAAGGACCACGACTGCCCACCCCGCGCGGCCCGCTGAGCAGGGGTGTCGAGGCATATCTGCGGGGCGCCGGCCAACTGCCCCGGCCGGAGGAGGTCGCCCGCGCCGAGGTGTACGGCGACGACCTCCAGCTCGCCCTCTACCTGTGCTACGAGCTGCACTACCGCGGGTTCGGGGCCGTGCCGCCCGAGCGCGAGTGGGACCCGGACCTGCTGCGCGTCCGCGCGGCGATGGAGCACCGGTTCCTGTCCGCGCTGCGCTCCGACGCCCAGGTGCACGACACCGTGGACGATGCGCTGGCCCCCCTCCTGGTCGAGCCCGTCGACGGCAAGGGCGTCAGCCACTTCCTGCGGGACGAAGGCGAACTGTGGCACCTGCGTGAGTACGCGGCCCAGCGCTCCCTGTACCACCTGAAGGAGGCCGACCCGCACGCCTGGGTGCTGCCGCGGCTGTGGGGCCGGGCGAAGGCGGCGATGGCCGCGGTCGAGTTCGACGAGTGGGGCGGCGGCCGGGCGGAGCGCGTGCACGCCCGCCTGTTCGCGGACCTGATGACGGACCTCGGCCTGGACACCACGTACGGCCGCTACCTCGGTGCCGCCTCGGCCGAGGCCCTGGTCACGGTGAACATGATGTCCCTGTTCGGCCTGCACCGCAGCCTGCGGGGCGCCCTCGTGGGCCACTTCGCCGCGGTGGAGATCACCTCCTCCCCCGGCTCGCGGCGGCTGGCCGAGGCCATGCGCCGGGCGGGCGCCGGACCGGCCGCCGAGCACTTCTACGACGAGCACGTGGAGGCCGACGCCGTCCACGAGCAGATCGTGCGGCACGACGTGATCGGCGGGCTGCTGGAGCAGGAGCCGTACCTGGCCGCGGACATCGCCTTCGGCATCGACGCCACCGAGTTCGTCGAGGAACGCTTCGGCGCCCGCCTGCTGGCGGACTGGCGCGACTCCCGGTCGTCACTGCGGGAACCGCTGGCCCGGGAAGTGACTCATATCTCCTGAGCACCGGGGTACTCGGCGCCCGTGATTGCACTGGTACCCCCGGGCGTCTACGCCCCGCAGGAGGACACCGAGCTGCTGGCCGGTGCCCTGTCCGACGAGCCGCTCCCCCAGGGGGCGGAAGTCCTCGACGTGGGCACCGGGTCCGGTGCCCTGGCCCTGGAGGCCGCACGCCGGGGCGGCCGTGTGACCGCCGTCGACGTGTCCTGGAGCGCCGTCTGGGCGGCCCGGCTGAACGCCAGGCTGGCCGGCCTCACCGTCCGCATCCGCCACGGGAACCTCTTCGACCCCGTGCGCGGACAGACCTTCGACCTCGTCCTGGCCAATCCGCCCTACGTGCCGGCGCCGAACGGCCATCACGCCCCGCGGGGCGCGGCCCGGGCCTGGGACGCGGGCGGCGACGGGCGGCTGGTCGTGGACCGGATCTGCCGGGAGGTGCCCGCACTGCTGCGGCCGGGCGGGGTGCTGCTGCTGGTGCAGTCGGCGCTCGCCGACCCGGACCTCACGGTCGTGCAACTGCGTGCGGCCGGGCTGAAGGCCGCGGTGACCCGCCGGCAGCGGATCGCCTTCGGCCCCGTGCTGCGGGGCCGGGAGCGCTGGCTGCGCGAGCGCGGTCTGCTGTCCGACGCGGAGAACGACGAAGAGCTGGTGGTGGTCCGTGCCGAACTCCCCGTCTGACCGCTCCGAGGCCCCGCGCCGGGTCTCGATCCAGCGCAAGGGGCCGCTGCTCGTGGAAGGCCCGGTGGAGGTGGAACTGGAGGACGGCACCGTCGTGTCCTCGGACCGCTTCCGGGTCGCCCTGTGCACCTGCCGCCGCAGCCGCCGCTACCCGTGGTGCGACACGAGCCACCGCGACCGGGCCTGACGCACCGGCCCCAGAAGAGTCCGGAAGCCGGCGGGCGGCCCCACTCCGCCCGCCGGCCTCCTTGTACGAGATCGCGGCTCCCGTGACAGCGGCCCGGCTCCCCAGCCACGGTCCGCTGCGCTTCACGGGGAACACACGATCCCGGTCCATGGGGTCCCCTAGAAGGAGAAGACGCCCGTTCCCAGGGCGTTCTTCATGCAGTCGTTGGAGAACGTGCGCTCGTACGAGACGCGCTTGCCCTGCCAGACTCCGTCGACGGTGACGACGACGGGGTCGTACTGCTTGGTGCACATGACGCCCTCCTTCGCGGTCAGGGCGTCGAAGTCGCCGCTCACGCCCTGCAGTTCCGCACAGGCGGGGCCGGCGGCCGGGTGGGTGCCCGAGGGCCTCGGGGCACAGGTCAGGGTGACCGCGCGTTCCGGGGTGGTGGCGATCGCGCTCTGTCCGTGGCCGACCGTGAGGACCAGGGCCGAGGGGGCGTAGAGCGCGGTGGGGGCCTGACCCGGGTCGGCGAGCGCGGCCTCGGAGAGGGGTCCGCAGACGGCGGTGGCCGTCAGTCCGACAGTCATGGCCCAGCGCGCGGGGGTCCGCATTGTGTGCATCCTTCCGCTCGATGACGATGTGTGCCGACCCGTGCTCGGATGGTGCCCGGAGCGGCGAGCGCGAGTCTGCCGAGTCCGCCGCCGAAACACACATCGACCCCACGGGTTTCAGTAACATTGCGTATTGAAGCAGTGGCGTGAAGTTACGGAATCTGCACGTGCGAAGCCCGTAACTGCGCGGTCTCCGGTGGCCCGAAGCGGCCAGATGGCTGATTTGCCTGCGCTCCTCAATAGGCCGGAAACATTCCGATTCCGCTCTCTCGTGGCCACTTTGCAACCGCTTGCGTTCATGCTCCCGACGCGTAACCGCCATCGGACGGCATCGATGATCACCGCCGATCGTCCGGCCGCATACCGCTCGGTATCCTCGGCCCGGCGGTCTCGACGAGGAGACGACGAGAAGGCGGGGCGTGGCGTGGGCAAGCACTGGGCGGACTTCCAGTACGAGATCTACCTGAACGGCATGACGGGCGCCGTGCCACGGCTGCCCACGGACCTGACGCGCCTGGAGGAGCTGACCGAGCAGCGGCTCGGGCCCGGTCCGGTCGGTTACGTGGCGGGCTCGGCGGGCGACGGCAGCACGGCCCGGGCGAACCGGGCCGCCCTGGAGCGCCGCCGGATCGTGCCGCGCATGCTGCGGGACGTGCACGAGCGGGACCTGTCGGTGCAGGTGCTCGGCCGGGCCCTGCCCGCCCCGCTGGCGCTGGCCCCGGTCGGCGTCCTGTCGATCATGCACCCGGAGGCGGAGACCGCTGCGGCCCTGGCCGCCGCCGCGCAGGGTGTGCCGTACATCCTGTCCTCGGCGTCCAGCACCCCCATGGAGCAGGTCGCCGAGGCGATGGGCGATGCCGAGCGGTGGTTCCAGCTGTACTGGCCGAAGGATCCGGAGGTGGCCCGCAGCTTCCTCGGCCGTGCGAGGGCCTGCGGGTTCAGCGTGCTGGTCGTCACCCTGGACACCCCGCTGCTGTCCTGGCGGCCCCGCGACCTGGACCAGGCGTACCTGCCGTTCCTGCACGGCGTCGGCACGGCCAACCACTTCTCCGATCCGGCCTTCCGCGCGGGGCTGGCCAAGCCGGTGCACGAGGACCCGAACGCGGCGGTGATGCACTTCGTCGGCATGTTCTCCGACCCGGCCAAGACCTGGCCCGATCTGGCGTTCCTGCGGGAGAACTGGGACGGCCCGATCGTGCTGAAGGGCGTGCTGCACCCGGACGACGCCCGGCGGGCCGCCGACGCCGGCATGGACGGCGTGGTCGTCTCCAACCACGGCGGACGGCAGGTGGCGGGCTCGGTCGCCGCGGCCGACGCCCTGGAGCGGGTCGCCGATGCCGTCGGCGACCGGCTCACCGTGCTGTTCGACAGCGGCGTCCGCACCGGCGACGACGTCTTCAAGGCCCTCGCCCTGGGCGCCCGGGCCGTGCTGCTGGGCCGCCCGTACGTGTACGGCCTGGGACTGGACGGCCGGGCGGGCGTGGAGCACGTGATCCGCTGCCTGCTCGCCGAACTCGACCTCACGCTCGCCCTGTCGGGCCACGCCACGCCGCACACGGTCGGCCGCGCCGACCTCGCGGAGGACCCGGCCTGAGGGGAGGAAGGAGAGGGCCGCGGGCGGCGCCTCAGGACGTCCGGCCGCCCGGCACGGCCACCTGCCGGGACGACGACCCGTCCTGCTCCTCGATGGACAGGGACCCGGCCGTCGTCGGCAGCGGCTCGGCCTGCCAGCGCTGGGCGTCGGTGCGGTCGCGGACCTTGACCACGAGGTCCGCGCCGGGCTTGTCGCCGGCCGGGGCCAGGGCGAGCTGCTCGTCCCAGCGGGGCAGCAACTCCCCCTGCACGGTGAGGTCGTAGCGCACGTCGTCGCCCCGCTCGGCACCCTCGTCGGCGCAGGTGCCGAGGACGACCACACCGGCGTCCTTGTGCGAGTCCAGGCACAGCCCCGGGTCGGCGACGCTGCGCAGCAGCCCGTCGTCCTCGACCGTCCACTGCTGGGTCCACACCGACGAGCACGCCGCCAGTTCGGTGCCCGAGCCCTCCTTGGGCAGGCCGCGGACGTCGAGGCACAGATCGGCCCCGGTGTTGCGCAGGCGTGCCACGTCCAGCGCCGCGGGCAGGCCGGCCGTGCCGGGGGGCGCGGCGGAGGTGGCACCGTTGTCGCCGGTGCTGCCGGAGCCCGCCGGGTCGGCCCCGCCGCCGTCGTAGGGGTTGAGGCCGGCGATGAGCACGGTGGCCAGCACCCCGGCCGACACCGCGCCCAGCCCGGAGAGCAGCGTCCGCGACGACGGCAGCGCCACCGCCACCCGGCGGACGGGCACCGGGAACCGGGACAGCAGCCCGTGCCGTCCGCCGCCCCGCCGCCCACCGCGTCGGCCCGCGCGGGTGCCCCGGGCCCCGTGCGACGCCCGCCCGGGGCGGGAGTCGAGGTAGCGGCGGGCACCCCAGCCCAGCACCGCTTCGGCGATCAAGGGACCCAGGGGCCCGTCGAAGTGGCTGAGTTGCTCCGCGGCGTTGCGGCAGTGGCGGCACTCGCCGAGATGGTCCTGGACGTCGGGCAGCAGGGCCCCGCCCCGGCGGATCGGCACGTCGAGGAGACGGTTGTGGAAGCGGCAGTCCTGCGTCGGGGCGAGTTCGCGGTGGGCGCGCACGCAGCCTGCGCGGAACGTGTCACGCGCCTGGTCGAGGGCGGCCGACGCGACCTCGGTGTCCATGCCCAGCAGTCCGGCCGGGACGTGCAGAGGATCGGCCTCGACCTCCGCGTGCCACAGCAGACAGCGCGCGGCGGCGGGAAGGGCCTGGAATGCCCGCTCCGCGAGGACGCGGTTCTCCGGTGTCATGGACGTCGCGGCGCGAAGTCCGCGTCCGCCCGCGGGTTTCTGCAGGGCGGGCAGTACGGCGGATATGCGATCGTCGCCCGACCACTCGCGGATCGTGTCGCGCACGGTGACCAGAAGGGCCGGGCGCAGCGCGACGGCGGACTCCCCGAACGCGAGACGGTTGAGGGTCCGGTGGAACGCCGTCCCCGTGACCATGGAGGCGACTTTCGCCGAGGAGGCGAGGCAGATGACGGCGTACTCGTGCGCCGGCTGCCAGTGCCGCGCCATCAGCAGGGCGACGGAATGGGCGGCGACCCCGCCCTCCGGACTGCCTCGCAGCGGCGCGGCGAGACTCTCGTCGGAGTCCCCCGGGCCCCCGCCGGGCGGGGGGTACGCAGGACGAGGGGGGTGGGGGGTGGGCACTGAGATGGTTCCTTCCCACGCGTGCGACACACAGAAGTCCTGTCGCCGAAAAGGAGGCCCGATGGGTGCGTCCCTTTTTGGCGCGGCGCGGGAGGTGCGAATTCGCCGGCGGCGATTCGGACCCGGTCGACTATGCGCGTGCGACTCCTGGCCATTCCCCCCGCACGCGTGGTGCACTCTTGCACAACCCCCGCAGGAGCAACAAGGCGCGCGGGCCACATATGCGCCATTGACAGAAAGTCAGAAAGAAGGGAACAGCCGCACGTACCTCGCACCTGCTTTCGACATTTCCCGGTGCTCGGCGGGAAAGGCACCCGAGGGGGCCAAGGGCGCCGCGTCTCAGATCTGCCAGGAGCGCAGCCGGTCCGCGGCGCCGTAGACGTCGGCGGTGCCGGACATCAGGTCGCGGGCGAGGTCGACCAGGGCACCGTAGGGCGGGTCGATGCCGACCCCGCTGACGAACATGTACGCCACGGCCGTCGCGCAGGCGAAGCGGGCGTTGGCCGAGGGCAGCGGACGCAGCACGGCGAGGGTGTGCAGCAGGGCGGCGGCCCGCCACGCCGGGTCGGAGTCGACGCCGAGGCGCGGCGGGTCGACGCGGTGCCGGGCGACGGCGGCGACCAGGGCGGAGAAGTCGTTGACGGTGGGCTGGTCCGGCAGGACCTCCTCGTGGCGCTGCAGCAGCCAGGGCACGTCGATGTGGAGGACGGATGCCATCGGTCAGGCGGCCCGCCCCTCGCCCCTGCCGGGCGGTTCGTCCTCGGGGAACGCGGCGGCGAACTCGTCGGCATGGGTGGCGAAGAACCGCCGGAAGGCCTCCGCGCCCTCCTGCAGAGCCCGGTGCCGGGCGATGTCGGCGGCGGCCGCCTCGCGCACCAGGGCCTTCATGGACGTACCGCGCTCCTTGGCGATCTGCCGCAGGTCCTCAAGTTCACGGTCGCTGAACTCGACGTTGAGAGCTGGCATGCGTTCACGGTACCGCTCGGGTACTGGCGCGTAAATAGCCCCAGGTCAGGGCGGTCGGGCAGGGGTACCTCCTGCCGGGACACCGGGGCGGTAGGGCGACGCGGGTCACATCCGGCCGGGCGACGCAGCGCCCGTCACGAACGGGTGCGGCAGAACTCGCGGACCGTCCGGTTGAACGCCTCGGGCGCCTCGAGGTTGCTGAGGTGCCCCGCGCCGGGGAGCACCACGAGCGTGGCCTGCGGCACGGCGTCGAGGAAGCTGCGGGCGACGGGCTCCACGGGCGAGCGCGCGTCCAGCTCGCCCCACAGCAGCAGGGTCGGGACACCGATCCGTGGGAGCAGACCGCTCAGGTCGGCGTCGGCCATGGCGGCGAGTTCCGCGCGCATGCTGCGGCGGCGCGTCTGCGCCGACATCACCGACAGCAGACGCACCACGCCCGCGGGCGGCGCCTCGGCGAACAGCCCCGGCAGGCTGGGGGCGAACGCCTCGTCCGGTACGGCGAGCGTCCGCTCCGCGCCGCGGATCCGCGAGCGCACCTCCGCCGCGCTCAGCGAGCCCTTCCAGCCGGCATAGGTGTCGGCGAGCACGAGCGTGCGGACCAGGGAGGGGTGGAGCCGGTAGAGCTCCAGGACCACCGTCCCGCCCCAGGCGAGGCCCAGCACGTGGGCCGGGCCGAGACCCACGTCCTCGATGACGGCCGCCAGGCAGCGGGCGTAGCCGGCGAGCGGGAAGACGGCCGGCACGTCGGAGGAACGGCCGGCGCCCGGCTCGTCCCAAGCCACGACGGTGAACTCGTCGGCGAGGTCCTCCATCTGCGGCCGGAACAACCGCGCGTCGCTCGTGGCGCCGTGCGCGAGCACGAGGGGCGGGCCGTGGCCCACCCTGTCGTACGCGACCCCGATGCCGTCGACCCGCACCGCTGGCATGTTCCCAGGCTACGCGCGCGTGCCGGGGGCGGCCTGTCGTCGGCCCCGCCCTCCGGCACGCGCGCGCCGTCACCCGAGGTGGCGGCCCTGGTCGGCCGCGAAGGAGGCCATGCGGGCCAGGGCGGCGTTCCAGTTGATGGTGTGTTCGTTGGTCGACCAGGACTGGATGTCGTCGATGTAGCAGAACTGCCCGACGCAGCCTTGCAGCTTGCTCTGCGCGTAGGGGTCTTGGATGTGCGAGTTCGGTCCGCCGGCGAGGGTGCCCGGGGGCGGGTTCGGCAGGTCCGGATCGAGCTGCCGGGCGTACCAGCGGCTGTGCTGGTTCTGCGCGCTGACCTCGCCGTAGCCGGTGACGTAGGAGATGTTCAGGGCGTTGCGGCCCAGGACGTAGTCCAGGCTCTGCAACGCCCCGGCGCGGTACCCGGAGGCGCCGGTGAGGTCGTAGGCGGTGGCGAGGACGACGGCGTTGTTCAGGATCTGGTGGCTGGAGCCCCAGTCGTAGACGTTGCCGTCCGGCGCGTACGGGATGCCGTAGGGGTGGTCCTTCAGGGTCGCGAGGTAGCGGTCGGCGCCCTTGATCACGGACCGGCGGACCTTGTCCCGGCCGGGCAGCGCGTTCGGCACGGTGGCGAGGTCGAGCCGGCCGGCCGCGCCGGTGCGGGCCCAGTCGAATCCGAGGGGCTGGAACAGGTCGGCGGTGTGGACCGGGGAGGTCAGCACGTACTCCTCGAACTGCCGCTCCCCCGTGGTGAGGTAGAGCTCGGCCGCCGCCCAGTAGAAGTCGTCGGCCACCTCGCGGTCGGGGTAGGCGCCGCCGCCGACGCCGTCGCTCTCGGAGGCGAGGAGGTCGGGGTGGGCGAGCGCGGCGGTCCAGGCCGTGCGGGCCGCGGCCAGGGCCCGGCCGGCGAACGCCTTGTCCCAGGGGCGGTAGAGCCGGGCGGCCTGGGCGGCCGTGGCGGCCAGGTTCAGGGTCGCGGCCGTGGACGGCGGGTGCAGCTCACGCTTCTGGGGGTCGTCGTGGGGCATCAGCGGCAGTCCGGTCCACTGCTCGTCGTGCACCTTGTGGTGGGCCATGCCGGCCAGCGGCTCGCCCGGGGGCACCTGCATCCTCAGCAGGAACTCCAGTTCCCAGCGGGCCTCGTCGAGGAGGTCGGGCACCTTGTTGCCGCTCTCGGGGAGGGCGAGGGAGCCGTCGCCGAGCGGGCCGGTCCGGCCGGTGCGGGCGTGCAGGGCGCGCTCGTAGGTGCTGAGCAGCTCCCAGGTGGAGATGCCGCCGTTGACGACGTACTTGCCGTGGTCGCCGGCGTCGTACCAGCCGCCGCTCACGTCCAGCGTGTAGTCGCAGACGCCCGGCCGGCAGGGCACCTCGGTGTCGCCCTTGTTGGGGGCCGCGCCCACGTGGCCCGCCGGGCGGCCGTAGCCGGGGCGCAGGTCGTCGCGGATCGGGGTGCCGCTGCGCTGGGTGTAGTAGTACTTCGCCGCGTCCAGCCGGAGCCGGTCGTAGACCCGCGCGTCGAGGTCGAAGGGGCGGCTGGTCTCGCCGTCGGCGGTCAGGGTGAAGCCCGTGCCCTTCGCGCGGTACGCGCCGAAGTCGATCGAGTGGACGTTCTGCCCGGAGGAGGCGTCCACGCCGCGCGGGACGGTCGTGCCCCGGGCGACCACCGTGCCGCGCGCGTTCCTCAGCTCCCAGGGCAGTTTCGTCGTGGCGTCGGTGACGAGGGTGGCGTTCTTGGGTCCGGCGGGCAGGTAGCCGACCTGGTTGACGCGGACCCGGGGACCGGTGTCGGGCTCGTAGGGCTCCGGCGCGACACCGCCCAGCAGGGAGACGTCGTCCATGCAGAAGCGCCAGGGGTCCGCGCTGCCGCCGAGCTGGAAGCCGACCTGGCCCCGGGCGGTGTCGACGGGCGAGGTGAAGGTGTAGGAGTAGGTGTCGCCGGAGACGCTGAGCTGCGGTGTGACCTCGTGGTAGGTGTCGTACGGCTCGACGGACAGGCCCACGATCGCGCGGACGACGTGTCCGGCGGGTGTCCCGGTGGCGCTGAAGGAGAAGCGGTAGGACTCCCCCTTCACCAGGGTGATGTCGTTCTGCCCGACGGCGGCGTCCCAGCGGTTGGTGGTGCCGCCGGGCACGTCGGCGCACAGCCGGCCGTCGGACGGCGCCGCCGTGACGTTCGCGGTCGTCCACCAGGCTTCCGTGGAGGTGTCGAAGGTGCCGTTCCTGACCTGCTCGGTCTCCTCGGCCCCGGCCGGCGCGGCGGGCAGCGCGGTGAGCGCCGTCGCGAGCAGGGCTGTCAGGGACAGCAGGGCGGTTCTGCGTCGGTGCACGTCTGGACTCCTCGGCGCAGGGGCGGGCGGCGCTCCTATGGGAGCGCTCCCAGGGTGCGGACGCCCGCCATGGTCGTGCCGAAGTGACGCCCCGTCAACGGTCGGGGCGGAACCGGCTGTCACCGCGTGGCTGCCGTGCCGTGCGGCCGGGCGGGCCGGGCGGCCCCGGGGTTACCGGTTCACACCGGGCGCCCACGCACTAGTCTGGGACTCTGGTGGCGCTTCCGTTCACTGAGAGTGTCCGTATGGAGTGGCGACGATGAGCCCGGACGATCCGTTCGACGACGGGGTGACCGCCCGCGCCGTCATCGCCGTCGACGGCACGCTCACCGAGTGGAGCGAGGGCGCCCGGCGCCTGCTGGGCCACACCGCCGAGGAAGTGGTGGGACGCCCCGCGACCGAGCTCCTGGCCGACGGCGCCGAACCGCCGCGGGTCGAGGACGGCCACCGCTGGAGCGGCACCCTCGCCCTGCGCCATCGCGACGGGCGCGCGGTGCCGGTGTGGGTGCTCGCCCACCGCAGACCGCCCGACGGCCCGGAGACGACCGACTGGCTGGCCGTGGCCCCGCCGCGGGGCCCGCGGCACGGGCTGCCGGACGACGACCCGCTGGTGCGCGGGGCGCTGCGCCAGTCCCCCTGCGCGACGATGATCTACGACGAGGAGCTGCGGCTGCGCGGGGTCAACGACGCCATGGCGGACCTCGTCGGCCTGCCCGCGGAGCGGCTGCTCGGCCTGCGGCCCACCGACATCGGCAGCCGCCCGCAGAACCGGGAGCTGGAGGAGCGGCTGCGCCAGGTGCTGAGCACCGGCCGGCGGCAGGACATGCAGACGTACATGAAGGCCGGGGGCGAGACCCGCGGGCCGCACGCGTGGCTGGCCCGGATGGCGCCGCTGACCGACGCCGCCGGCCGGGTGCGGGGCGTCTGCGTGACCGCCCACGACTTCTCCGACCAGTACCGCTCCCGCGAGCGGCTCCAGCTCGTCAACGAGGCGAGCGTGCGCATCGGCAGCACCCTCGACGTGACGCGCACCGCCCAGGAGCTGGCGGACGTGTGCGTCCCGGCCCTCGCCGACTTCGTCAGCGTCGACCTGCTGGACCCGCAGGAGCACGGCGAGGAGTCCGCCGGCCCGCCGGTGCCGCCCGTGACCCTGCGCCGGGCGGCCCACCGGTCGGTGAACCCGGGCAGTCCCGAGGCCGTCGCCGAGCCGGGGCGGACGGACCGCTACCCGGAGACCTCCCCACAGGCCGCGTCCCTGTCGGCGGGCCGCACCGTCGTCGCCTCGGGCTCGGAGGACGACCTGGAGCGGTGGCTGGCCTGGGACCCGGCCCGGTTCCGGCGGATCCGCGAGGCCGGCATCCACTCCACGATGTCCGTCCCGCTCCAGGCCCGCGGCACGACCCTCGGCGTCGCCGTGTTCACCCGCTTCCGGCGCCCCGAGCCCTTCACGGACGACGACGTGCTGCTGGCCGAGGAGGTCACCGCCCGGGCCGCCGTCTGCATCGACAACGCGCGGCGCTACTCGCGGGAGCGCGAGACGACCCTCACCCTTCAGCGGAGCCTGCTCCCGCGGACGCTGCCGCGCACGGCCGCCGTCGAAGCCGCCTCCCGCTATCTGCCGGCCACCCGCTCCGGCGTGGGCGGCGACTGGTTCGACGTCATCCCGCTGTCCGGGATGCGGGTCGCCATGGTCGTCGGGGACGTCGTCGGCCACGGCATCCAGGCCTCGGCCACCATGGGCAGGCTGCGCACCGCCGTACGCACCCTCGCCGACATCGACCTGGCCCCGGACGAACTGCTCACCCACCTCGACGACCTGGTGGTGCGGCTGTCGCAGGAGTCGGGCGGCGACGCGGGCACCGGCGAGGTCGGCGCGACCTGCCTGTACGCGGTGTACGACCCGGTGTCCCGGCGCTGCTCGCTGGCCCGCGCCGGGCATCCGCTGCCGCTGCTGGCCCCGCCCGACGGGCCGCCCCTCCGGCTCGACCTGCCCTCGGGACCGCCGCTCGGCGTCGGAGGGCTGCCGTTCGAGAGCGTCGACGTGGAGCTGCGCGAGGGCAGTGTCCTGGTCTTCCACACGGACGGGCTGCTGGCCAGCCGCGAGCGGGACGTCGACACGAGCGCGCAGATGGTGCTGGAGGCCCTCTCGGTCCCCTCCGGCTCCCTCGACGAGACGTGCGACCGGGTCCTGCGCTCCCTGCTCCCGCCGGGCGGCTCGGCCGACGACGTGGCCCTGCTGCTGGCCCGCACCCGCGGTCTGCCGTCCTCCCAGGTGGCGACGTGGGACATCCCGGCCGACCCGTCGCTGGTCGCGCCCATCCGCAAGCAGGTCGTGGACCAGCTCGAACGCTGGGGGCTGGTCGAGGCCACGTTCACCGCGGAGCTGGTGGTGAGCGAACTGGTCACCAACGCCATTCGCTACGGCGCCCCGCCCATACGGCTCCGGCTGATCCACGACGCCGCGACGCTGATCTGCGAGGTGTCCGACACCAACCACACGGCGCCGCACCTGCGCCGGGCCAAGACCTGGGACGAGGGCGGCCGCGGTCTGCTGCTGGTCGCCCAGCTCACCCAGCGCTGGGGCAGCAGGCACACCGCCGAGGGCAAGACGATCTGGGCGGAGCTGGCGCTGGTCGAGGAACTCTGACCGGCCGCCCGCCGCCGGGCGAGCCGGGCGGCGGGGCGGTGTGGACCGGCGGACGACCGGACGGTCGCGGCCGGACCAGCGGAGCGCGGGCGGTCGGGGCGCGGGCGGTCGGGGCGCCCGGGGCAGCCACGGCGGCACCTGGCCGGGAGCCGTACGGGGTCCTGGGCAGGGCTCTCGCGGAGTTCTTACCGTCGCCTGGTTTCATGGGCGGGCACGTCGCGATCTCGTCCCGGAGGACCCCGCCCTGAACACCCCGCTCGCCGCAGTCCTGTCCGTGACGCTGCTGGTCGCCGTGCTCGTCTGGGCCGTCGCCCGGCCCCGCGGGCTGCCCGAGGCCGTGCTGGCGGTGCCGGCCGCCGCGCTCGCCGTCGCAGTGGGCCTGATCTCCCCGGACCACGCCTGGGAGGAGATCCAGCGGCTCGGACCCGTGGTGGGCTTCCTCGCGGCCGTGCTGGTGCTCGCCCACTTCTGCGACGTCGAGGGACTGTTCACGGCGTGCGGGGCGTGGATGGCCCGCCGGGCGCAAGGCCGGCCCGTCCGGCTGCTGGCCGCCGTCTTCGTCCTGGCCTCCCTGATCACGGCCGTGCTCAGCCTGGACGCCACGGTGGTCCTGCTCACCCCGGTGGTGCTCGCCACGGCGACCCGGATGGGCGTCGAGGCCCGCCCGCACCTGTACGCCTGCGCCCACCTGTCGAACACCGCCTCCCTGCTGCTGCCGGTCTCCAACCTGACCAATCTGCTGGCCTTCGCGGCGAGCGGCCTGACCTTCACCCGCTTCGCGGCCCTCATGGCACTGCCGTGGCTGGTGGCGATCGCGGCCGAGTACCTGGTGTTCCGCCGCTTCTTCGACCGGGAGCTGGCGGCGCCCCCGCCCTCCGCCGGCCCGGCCGGGCCCGAGGAGCCGCTACCGCTGTTCGCGCTCGTCACGGTGGGCTGCACCCTCGCAGGGTTCGTCGTCGCTTCGGCCGCCGGGATCTCCCCGGCGTGGGCCGCCCTGGCCGGTGCCCTGGTGCTGGCCGGGCGCTCGCTCGTACGGCGGAAGGCCACCCCCCTGACCGTGGTGCGCTCGGCGGCCCCGGTGTTCCTTGCGTTCGTGCTGGCACTCGGCGTCGTGGTCCGGGCGGTCGTCGACCACGGGCTCGCCGACGCGCTGCAACGGGTCCTGCCCGGCGGGACGGGCCTGCCGGCGTTGCTGGCCGTGGCCGTGCTGGCCGCGGTGCTGGCCAACCTCATCAACAACCTGCCGGCCGTGCTGGTCCTGCTGCCGCTGACCGCCGGGGCGGGCCCCGGGATGGTGCTGGCCGTGCTGATCGGGGTCAACATCGGCCCCAACCTGACCTACGCCGGATCCCTCGCGACGCTGCTGTGGCGGCGGATCGCCCAGCAGCAGGGGCACCGGATCGGCCTCGGGGAGTTCACCCGGCTGGGGCTGCTCGCGGTGCCGGCCGCGCTGGTGCCGGCCGTCGCGGCGCTGTGGCTGTCGCTGAACGTCGTCGGACCGTGACGGCGTCCGGCACGTCCGGTGCCTCTGGCGCGTCCTGCACGTCCTGCACCTCCTGCCCGTCCGGTGCGTCCGGCACGTCCGGCGCGCCGGTCAGCGGCGGCCGTCTCGGTCGTGCCCGTGGCCGCCGTACCCGCCCTCCGGGTAGCCGTGGTCCGGATACCCGGGGCCGGGCTGTTCGTAGCGGCCGTCCTCGTCGCAGTAGCCGTAGCGGTGGCACGGGGCCTCGGTGGGCTCCTGCGGGGCCGGGGAGGTCCGGGGCGTGACGTCGGACGGCGTCGGCGCCGATGCGGGTCCCGCCGGTGGGGTGGACACGGCGACGGGTGCGGGCGGACGGGCCGAGGCGGGCTCGTTCCAGGTGACCGCCTTCATGCGCAGATCGGCCTTGGCGGTGTCGATCACCCAGCGCTGCACCGCGTCGTCGGCCCGGGCCTTGAGGACCAGCGCGCCCGAGCCGTCGGTCGCGGACGGCGTCAGGGCGAGATCCTGGTCGGACCGGGGCACGAGGGCGCCCTGGAGGGTGAAGTCGTAGCGGACGTCCTCGGTGTCCGCCCCGGAGGGCCCCGCGCAGGGGGTGAGCCGCACCGAGTAGCCGAGGCCGGAGTCGAGACAGAGCCCCGGGTCGGCACCGCTGCGCAGCAGCCCGTCGGTCTCGTAGGTCCACTGCCGGCCGGGAGCGGAGTCGCAGTCGGTGAGCACGGCCTCCGCGCCCTCGACCGCCTTGCCGCCGTCGAGGCCGACGCACAGGCCGGAGTCGGCGTTGCGCAGCCGGCCGCGCAGCGTGTCCTTCCCGGCCTCGCCCGCACCGACCCAGGACGGCGCGGTGGTCGGTTCCTCCACGTCGGGGGCCTCTCCGGCCGGCCGTTTCCCGCCCTGTGGGGCGCTGTCACCGGAGCCGCCGACGGTCCACAGGACGAGCGGCAGCACGACGAGACCGCCGGCGGTCAGGACGCCCGCGGTGAGGTTGCGGCGGCGTGCGGCGCGGCGGGCCGCCTTCCGGCCCGCGCGGCGGGCGGCGGTGCGGGGGCCCACGGCGCGCGGGCCGGGCGCGGGCGCGTCCGGCGGCGGCGGAGTCGCGGGTGAGGAGGGGGAAGCGTCCGGGCCGTCCGGGCCGGGGCCGGCCGTGGCCGCGGCCCGGGCCGAGGGCCCCGGCCGGGGCGGCACGGGGGCCGGTGCCGGGCCGCCGGGGTCGGTGAACGACTCCCCCGTCGCACCGGCCAGCGCCACAGGGTCGACGGGAGCGACGGGATCCGGAAAGGCCGCCTGCGCCAAGGCGACCGGATCGGGGGCGGACCGCGGAACGGGCGGCGGGGTGCGGAAGCCGATGCCGTCGCCGCCTTCGGGGCCGTGGGCCGCCGCATCGTGACCGCCCTCGCCGTGGCTGCCGAGGCGGGGAGCCGCCCCACCGGGGCCGGCCTCGCCGGGACTCCCGGGAGCGGGTGACGCCGCAGCCCGGCCGGCCGCGGTACGGGTCCCGAAGCCGGAGGCCGCCGTGCCGTGGGCGGCGTGGGCGCTCTCCTCGAAGCCGACGGGAGCCGTCCCGCCGCCGAACGCGTCGCGGCCCTCGGCGGCGAGGCCCGGGCGGTGCTCCGCGGGGCCGTCCGCGCCGACGGCGGGCGGGGACGGGAATCCGTCGGGAGCCGGGTGCGGGGCTGATACGGCGGACGCGGCGGCGGACGAGGCGGTTGACGGGCCGGGTTCCGCGGCGGAGCCCGTCCTGCTCGACGCGTACTCCGCCCCGCCCCAGCCGAGAACGGCCTC
Organism: Streptomyces sp. NPDC017943; assembly: GCF_044328425.1. Lineage (NCBI taxonomy): Bacteria > Bacillati > Actinomycetota > Actinomycetes > Kitasatosporales > Streptomycetaceae > Streptomyces > Streptomyces sp. NPDC017943. The sequence goes on from NZ_JBIRHH010000002.1 coordinate 529,308, forward strand.
GGACAGGGCCGTGCCGAGTCCGTGGTTGAAGCGGTCGAGCTGGTCGGCGGCGGCGCTGCAGTGCCGGCAGCCCTCGATGTGCGCGCGTAGATCCGGGTCGATGGTCCGGCCGCCCCTGCGGTACGTCACGTCGAGCAGGCGCAGATAGCGGCGGCACTCCTCGTCCGGGGCGAGTTCGCGGTGCAGCTGGAGGCACTCCTCGCGCAGCCGGTCGCGGGCCCTGCCGAGTTCGACACGCGCCCCCTCCTCGTCGAGGCCGAGCAGCCCGGCGGGGGAAGCGAGCGGCTCCCGCTCGACCTCGATGTGCCAGAGCAGGCAGCGCGCGGACTGGGGCAGCCGCTGGAACGCCCCGGCGAGCAGGCGGCGGTGCGCCACCGGCAGCAGCCGCGCGGCCGGCCGCAGGCCGTCGGCGTCCCCCGTCAGCAGAGCGGGGTGGAGCATCTCGCGGCGGTGGTCGTCGCACCACTCCGCCGCGATCCGCCGTACGGTGACGAGGAGATGGGGCCGCCATGCCGAGGTCGGGCCGTTCTGGCGCAGGGTCTCGCCGAACAGGCGGGTGAACGCGGCGGTGGTGAGCATGCCCGCGGGCCGGGTGCCGTCGGTGCACAGCCGGGCGTAGGCGAAGGCCGCCTCCCAGTGGCGGTCCAGCAGTTCGCCCACGGGGTGCAGTGCGGGTGTGGCACCGGTCCACTTGCGGAGCTCGGCGCTGAGCTGCTCGTCCGTCGGACCGTACCTGCGGGCCGGGCCCGGGGAATTCGACGGGCCTGCGTCTTTCACACTGCATTCCTCTCAGGGACATGCCGAATTAGTCCATACCAAGGGGTATGCCGACCGTGGGGCCGCGCGCGCACGAAAGATCGGCGTGTTGTGGACACGCCGACAGGGCACACCTTTGCACAGGTCAGCGAAGCGGAACAAGCGATCCCGCGTTTTCCGCCACGGGCCGACCGGCCGGGCCTTTTTGACAGAATGTCAATCGACGCGACCGCGGAGATCGCGGTATTGGCCATCTTGTTCCGGCCGCCGGGTATTCACCTCGGACCCGGCGGCGGGAAAAACCATTGGCCGCCGTGGCCCCGCCGGCTCACGCCCCCACCTGTGCGCGGAAAAGGCCTTCCCACCCGCCCTGTTCGACCTTTGGGCAGCCGGCCCGCCCGGGAATGCGGCCGGCGGGGCCCCGCCGGATGCCCGGCCGGGGCCCCGCCGACGCGGGATCAGTGCCCGGCGACCGGATGCGGCGTGTAGGGGCCCTCCAGCTCCTCGCGCTCCTTCTCGCCGAGTTCGAGGTCCACGGCGGCCACCGCGTCGCGCAGGTGCTCCGGCTTGGAGGCTCCGACGATCGGGGCGGTCACGGTGTCCTGGGCGAGGAGCCAGGCGAGGGCGACCTGGGCGCGCGGGACGCCCCGTTCACCGGCGATGCGGGTGACCGCCTCGACGATGGCGCGGTCGCCCTCCGGGTAGAGGGTGCTGCCGAAGGTGTCGGTGGCGCTGCGCCCGGTCGTGGTGCCCCAGTCGCGGGTGAGCCGGCCTCGGGCCAGCGGGCTCCAGGGCAGCACCCCCACGCCCTGGTCCGCGCACAGGGGCAGCATCTCGCGCTCCTCCTCGCGGTAGAGCAGGTTGTAGTGGTTCTGCATGGAGACGAACCGCGTCCAGCCGTTCAGCCGCGCGGTGTACTGCATCTTGGAGAACTGCCAGGCGTACATCGAACTGGCCCCGATGTAGCGGACCTTGCCTGCCCTGACGACGTCGTGCAGGGCCTCCATGGTCTCCTCGACCGGGGTGTGCGGGTCGAAGCGGTGGATCTGGTAGAGGTCGACGTAGTCGGTGCCGAGCCGGGCGAGGCTGTGGTCGAGCTCGGTGAGGATCGCCTTGCGGGACAGTCCGCCGCCGTTCGGCCCGGGCCGCATCCGGCCGTGCACCTTGGTGGCGAGGACGATCTCGTCGCGCCGGGCGAAGTCGCGCAGGGCCCGGCCGACGATCTCCTCGCTGGTGCCGTCGGAGTAGACGTTCGCCGTGTCGAAGAAGGTGATGCCCTGCTCGACCGCCTGCCGGATCAGCGGACGGGAGGCGTCCTCGTCCAGGGTCCACTCGTGCGTGCCGCGGTCGGGCAGGCCGTAGGTCATGCATCCCAGACAGATCCGTGAGACGTCCAGGCCCGTCGAACCGAGCTTCACGTACTGCATCGCTGCTGCTCCTGCCTTCCGGGAAGGGGTCACCGCGAGCGTACGGGTTCGTGCGGACTCGAAGCCGGGCCCGGCGGGCCGCGGCCGGCGCGGCGCGGGGCCCGTTCGTGCGCCGCACGTGCCGTGTCCGCCCGCGGCAGCACTCAGTCGCCCGCGAGCAGGTCCAGTGCCCGCTCCCAGCCGAACTCCGCCCGGCCGCCGTCCTCGCGCGGCTCCCCGGTGTACGGCTCACCGAACCGCACCCCCATGCCGCGCAGCCGCCGGAGGCTCTCCGCGTAGGCCGGGTGGGCGGCCAGCGCACCGGCCACACAGGGCAGGACCGCGATGGGCACGCCGAGCCCGGCCGCCTCGCACAGCGTGCCCAGGGCGAGGGTGTCGGCCAGACCGGCCGCCCACTTGTTGACGGTGTTGAAGGTGGCGGGTGCCACCACGACGGCGTCGGGGGCCGGGAACGGGCGCGGCTCGCCCGGGGTGCGCCAGGCCGACCGGATGGGCCGGCCGGTCAGGGACGCGACGGCACCGGTGTCGAAGAAGCCGTTCATCGCCACGGGTGTGGCGATGACACCGACCTCCCAGCCCCGCTCCTGCGCCGCGGTGATCAGCTTGCCGACCCCGGAGGCGACACCGGCGGCGCAGACGACGACGTGGAGGAAGGGTGCGCGGGCGGGAACCTGTTCGGTCATCCCGCACACCCTAGGGGGTGGCCGGCCCGCTCAGGCGACCGGCTGGGAGACGGTGATGGCACTGACCGGGCAGGCCCGGGCGGCCTCCCGCACCAGGGGACTGCCGCCGCCGTCCTCCCGGCCGGGCAGCAGCGTGCTGTAGCCCTCGTCGTCCTGGGTGAACACGTCCGGCGCCGTCAGGGCGCACTGGCCCGCGCCGATGCAGCGGTCCCGGTCGATGTCGATGTCCACGGGCACGCACCCCCTACCAGGTCACGGGGAGTTCCAGCATCCCCTGGATCGTGTCGCCGGGCTTGAAGGGGATCTCCTCGGGCGGCGCGGCCAGCCGCAGCCCGGGCAGCCGCTCGAAGAGGCTGCGCAGGGCGATCTCCAGCTCCGCGCGGGCGAGGTTCTGGCCGAGGCACTGGTGGATGCCGAAGCCGAACGCGACGTGGTGCCGGGCGGAGCGGTTCCAGTCGAGGGCGTCCGGGTCCGGATACACGGTCTCGTCGCGGTTGATGACCGAGGTCGCGAAGACCACGCCCTCGCCGCGCCGGATCGTCGTCCCGGCCACGTCGATGTCCTCGACGGCCACGCGCAGCATGCCGTCCGCGATCGACAGCATCCGCATGAGCTCCTCCACCGCGTCCGGCAGCAGCTCCGGGTCGGCGCGCAGTTCGGCCAGCCGCTCGGGGTGCCGGAGGAGGGTGAAGGTGCCCAGCGAGATCATGTTGGCGGTCGTCTCGTGGCCCGCGACCAGCAGGATGAGGGCCATGGCGGTCAGCCCCTCCCGGTCCAGGGCGCCGTCGTGCAGCTGCCGTCGCACCAGGTCGTCCAGCAGGCCGGTGCCGGGCTCGCGTCGCTTGCGCTCGATCAGCCGGCCGAAGTAGGCCTCCAGCCGGTCGCGGGCGTCCATCACGTCGGCGGTCTCCGGGCCGCGCAGCAACCGGCGGGACTGGGTCTCGAAGAAGTCGTGGTCGGCGTACGGGACGCCGAGCAGGGCGCAGATCACCATGGACGGCACGGGCAGGGCGAAGGCGCCGACCAGGTCGGCCGGCGGTCCCTGGGCGATCATCGCGTCGAGCCGCTCGTCGACGATCTGCTGGATGCGCGGCCGCAGTTCGACGGCCTTCTTGAACGTGAAGTCGCCGACGACCATGCGCCGCTGGGCCCGGTGCTCGGGGTCGTCGACGCCCAGCAGTGCCGGGCGGCGGTTGCGGATCCCGGCGAAGCGCCGGGTGGTGGCGGGGAAGCCGGGGCGGTCGCGGTCGGACGACAGCCTCGGGTCGGCCAGCAGGGCGCGGGCGGTGGCGTGCCCGGTGACCAGCCAGGCCTCACGGCCGTCGTAGAGGGCGATCCGGGTCAGGGGCCGTTCGGCGCGCAGCGCGTCGTAGGCGGCGGGCGGGTGGTAGGGGCAGGTCCGGCTCTGGGGGAAGGCGACGGGTGCGGTCGTGTCCGTCATGAAGACCTCGCAGACGTGTAGTGCGTGGTGCCGCTCCTCATTAGATGCCTCAGGCACCTATGGGGCGACGGGAAGTTCGGCCAGATCGCCCACGGCGGCAACATGGCCGGGGATGGCCGTCCTTCCGTTCGACGGCCGGGTGCGTGCGCGGGCCTGCGGGGCGCGCCCGGGCCCGGCAGCGGCGGAGCACCGCCGAGCCGGGGCGAAAACCGGTTGTCGGCGAGGTGGGGCAGGCCCCAGGATCCAGCCATGTCTCCGTACGCTCCTGTGCTGCCGCTGTCCGTCGCCGCCCGCGCCGCGCGCCGACAGCAGCAGTCCGGCCACCGTGAAGGGCCGACCCCGCCGCGCTCGTGACCGCCGCGCTCGTCGCGGGGCTGCTCGCCGGCTTCGGCATCGCCGTCCCCGTCGGCGCCGTCGGGACCTACCTCGTCTCCCTCACCGCCCGGACGACCCTGCGCACCGGGGTCTGCGCCGCGCTCGGCGTCGCCACCGCCGACGGGCTCTACGCCCTCGCCGCGACGCTCGGGGGCACCGCCCTGGCGACCGCGCTGCGGCCGGTGCTCGGCCCGCTGCGGTGGGTCTGCGTCGTGGTGCTGCTGGCGCTGGCCGTTCGGGGCGCGGCCGGCGCGCTGCGGGAGTACCGCGGCCACCGGCTCGCCACCCGGTCCGCTCCTCCTCCCCCGGGCCCGGCCCGGGCCTACCTCGGCCTGCTCGGCATCACCCTGCTCAACCCGACCACCGTGATCTACTTCGCCGCCCTGGTGCTCGGCACCCGGGCGACCGGACCGGCCGGTCCGGCGGAGCAGGCCGTGTTCGTCCTGGCCGCGTTCGCCGCCTCGGCGAGCTGGCAGGTGGTGCTGGCCGGTGGCGGCGCGCTGCTGGGCCGGGCGCTGACGGGTCGTCGGGGGCGCCTGGCGACGGCATGGGTGGCGAGCGGGGTGATGACGGCCCTGGCCCTGCGGATGGCGGTCGCGCCGGGGTGAGGGCGCTGGTGCGGACACACCCCGCGTGGTTGCGGATGATGCGCGTCCGGGGTGGTGTTGTCTTCGGTGCAACAGCCCGGCACACGACGATGGGACGACACGCCATGCCTCTCGAGGGAGAGTACGAACCCAGTCCGACGGAGTGGGTGCGCAAGCAGGTGGAGCTGTACGAGAGCTCCGGCGGCACCGAGGGGACGACCCTGCAGGGGACGGGACTGCCGGTCGTGGTCCTGACCTCCCGGGGCGCCAGGAGCGGCAAGCTGCGCAAGACCCCGGTGATGCGCGTGGAGCACGAGGGGCGTTACGCGGCGGTCGCCTCCCTCGGCGGCTCGCCCAAGCATCCGGTCTGGTACTTCAACCTCAGGTCCCACCCGCAGGTGGAGGTGCAGGACGGTCCGGTGAAGCGGGACATGACGGCCCGTGAGGTCACGGGTGCCGAGAAGGCCGAGTGGTGGGAGCGCGCCGTCGCGGCGTACCCCGCCTACGCCGACTACCAGAGGAAGACGGACCGGGAGATCCCGGTGTTCGTCCTGGAACCGGCCGAGGCGGGCTGAGCCCCGGCCCCGCGGGAGGGCGGGCCCAGGGCCCCGCACGAAGGGCCGGCCGCGCCGTGAGCGCGGCCGGCCCGGGGACGTTCCGCCTTCAGGGGCGTGAATCCGCGGCGGCGGGGCATGCGTCCGTCAGGCCCCGCCGCGCTCCCCCGTCGCGGCGGGGCTTTCCGCCGCCTCGCGAGCCGGCCGGTCGGTGACGTCCAGGAAGATCTGGTGGGCCTCGGGCACCGTGTTCGCGATCGAGCGCTTGATGCGCACGGAGACCTCCTCGACCCGCTCGCTGTCCAGGCCCGGCACCAGGTCGATACGGGCGGCCACCAGAGCCGTGTCCAGGCCGGTCTTCATCGTGAACAGCGCCTCGACGCTGTCGATCTCCGGCTGGGCCTTGAGCAGTGCCTGGATCCGTCCGCTGGCCTCCGGGTCGGCCGCCTCGCCGATCAGCTGGTCGCGCGCGTCACGGCCCAGCCGGTAGGCGACGTACACGAGCAGCCCGCCGATCGCCAGGGACGCGGACGCCTCGTAGATCACCTCGCCGGTGGCCATGTGCAGGGCCATGCCGATGATGGCCAGGGTCACGCCCAGCACCGCGGTGCCGTCCTCGGCGACGACCGTGCGCAGCGCCGGGTCGCGCATCCCGGCGGCCGCCCCGCCCTGCCGGCGCACCTGGTACAGCGCCCGCAGGAGTGAACCGCCCTCCGCCAGCAGGGCGATGCCCAGCACGATCAGACCCGCCACGTAGCCGCCGAGGTCCTCCTCGCCTTCGTTCAGCAGGGCCTCGACGCCCTGGAAGAACGAGAAGCAGCCTCCCATCACGAAGATCCCCACGGCCGCCAGCAGCGACCAGAAGAACCGTTCCTTGCCGTAGCCGAAGGGATGGCGGCGGTCGGCGGGCCGGCGGCTGCGGCGCAGGGCCGCGAGCAGGAACACCTCGTTGAGGCTGTCGGCGACGGAGTGCGCCGCCTCCGACAGCAGTGCGGGTGACCCCGCGGCGAGGCCGCCGACGGCCTTCGCGGCCGCGATCACCAGGTTGGCTGCGAGCGCCACCAGCACGGTGACGCGAGTCCTGTGGTCAGCTCCTTCTTCAGTCACCTCCGCCGATTGCCCCGGTCGGCGGTGCTCATACCGTGCCGTCCGCGCAAAACGGGGAACGCGTTCACCAGGATCCACGCACGGCAGAGGAGGTCACCCCCATGAGCCGCGACGACGGCGACGGCGACGGCGGCAACAGCGCCTACGGGAGGAAGGCGTTCAAGCGGTCCACGGCGCATTTCGCCGACCGGATCACGGCCGACGGCCGGGACGGCTGGCCGGTGGAGGCCGGGCGCTACCGTCTGGTCGTCAGCCGGGCCTGCCCCTGGGCGAGCCGGTCGCTGGTCTCGCGCCGGCTGCTCGGCCTGGAGGACGCGCTGTCCCTGGCCGTGACCGACCCGATCCAGGACGACCGCAGCTGGCGTTTCACCCTGGACGCGGAGGGCCGTGACCCGGTCCTCGGCATCCGCTACCTGAGCGAGGCCTACGACGCCCGCGAGACCGGCTATCCGGGTGGTGTCAGCGTGCCGGCGATCGTGGACGTGCCCAGCGGCGAGCTGGTCACCAACGACTACCAGCAGCTCACGCTCGACCTCGCGACCGAGTGGACGGCCCTGCACCGCGAGGGCGCTCCGGACCTGTACCCGGACGGGCTGCGCGACGAGATCGACGAGGTGATGGCGGACGTCTACGAGGACGTCAACAACGGCGTCTACCGCGCCGGTTTCGCCCACACCCAGGAGGACTACGAGGCCGCTTGCACGGCTGTGTTCCGGCGTCTGGAGCGGCTCGCCGAGCGGCTGGAACGGCAGCGCTACCTCGTCGGCGACACGATCACCGAGGCGGACATCCGGCTGTTCACCACCCTGGTCCGGTTCGACGCGGTGTACCACGGCCACTTCAAGTGCAACCTCTGGAAGCTGGCGGAGAACCGGGTGCTGTGGGGGTACGCGCGCGACCTGTACCAGACGCCGGGGTTCGGCGACACCGTCGACTTCGACCACATCAAGCGGCACTACTACCAGGTGCACACGGGCATCAACCCGACCCGGGTGGTGCCGCTCGGACCGGACCTGTCCGGATGGCTGACCCCGCACCACCGTGCGGAGCTCGGCGGCCGTCCCTTCGGCGACGGCACCCCGCCCGGTCCCGTCCGCGCCGAGGAGCGCGTCCCGGCGGCGCACACCCCCTGACGAACCGTCACCTCTCCTTCCCTCTCCCCACGACCGACGCGACCGACACGACCGACACGACCGAAGCAACCGAAGCAACCGAAGCAACCGAAGCAACCAAGGAGACTGCCCGATGGCCAAGAAGAAGAAGATGTCCCTCGCCTACCAGCCCCTGGGGTTCGTGCTCGGCTGGTCGGGCGGCTGGCTGGCCGGCCTCGCCTTCCGCAAGACGTGGATGGCGATCCGCCACGAGGAGGACGCCCCCGACGCGCTGGACAAGGACCGCGGCTGGGGCGAGGTCCTGATGGCCGCCGCGATCCAGGGCGCCATCTTCGCGGTGGTGCGCAGCGCGGTGGACCGTGCGGGTGCGAAGGCGATCGAGCGCTCGACCGGCACCTGGCCGGTCGGCGAGAAGGGCGGACGGGACTGAGGACACCTGGCCCCGCCGGACCCACGGCGGCTCGGCCCCGCCCGGTTATCCACCGGGCGGGCCGAGTCGTGTGCGGGGCGGCGGGAGCCTCATGGCACCCGTGCGCGCGGGGAGGGCGATCGGCCGGGCTCAGCCCTGCTTGGGCGCCGTCGGCGGGGTGCGGCGCAGGGTGAAGGAGTGGCCTGCCGGATCGGAGTAGCCGCGCTCCTCCAGCGGGCCCGAGGCGTCCTTGGCCTCCAGGGGGCGCCCCCCGAGACTGACGACGCGGCGCTCCACCGCGTCGAGGTCGTCCACCACGAACTCCAGGTGCGCCTGGAGGGAGTTCTCGGGGCGCGGCCAGCTCGGCGGAGTGGCGTTGACGTCCCGGCGCAGCGCGATCCGGAAACCGTCGGCCGTCTTGATCTCCACCCGGTTCGCCGTCGCGTCCGACTCCTCTCCTTCGAGCAGTTCCTTGTAGAACACGGCGAGTTTCTCGGGCTCGGCGCAGTCGAGCACGAGGACCCCCGCTTTCACCAGTGCCATGTCTCCTCCGCAGGATCCTGGCCGCGGAACGGTCGTGTCCCCGGCCCCTGTTGTGCGGATATCCCGGCCCGGCCGAATCAGTCGGTCCTCAACCCCGGGCGGCGGTCTGGAACGTGCGCCGGTACGCCTGCGGCGACACCCCGATGGCCGCGTGCAGGTGCTGACGCAGCGACGCCCCCGTCGCGAAGCCGACCCGGCCGGCGATCTGGTCCACCGTGAGGTCGCTGGACTCCAGCAGGTGGCGGGCCCGGGACACGCGCTGCTGGATCAGCCAGCGGCCGGGGCTGAGGCCCACCTCGTCGTGGAACCGGCGGGCGAAGGTGCGCAGGCTCATCCGGGCGTGGCCCGCGAGGTCGGCCAGGGTGAGCGGGTCGTCCAGCCGCTCGAGGGCCCAGGCGCGGGTGGCCGCGGTGCTCGCGGCGCCCTGCTCGGGGACGGGCTGCTCGATGTACTGAGCCTGGCCGCCGTCCCGGAAGGGCGGGACGACGCAACGCCGGGCGACGCTGTTGGCCAGCTCGCTGCCGTGGTCCTTGCGGACGAGGTGCAGGCAGACGTCCACGCCCGAGGCGGCTCCGGCGGAGGTGAGGAACGGGTGGTCGTCGACGAACAGCACGTCCGGGTTGAGGTCGACGTAGGGGAACATCCGCCGGAAGTGGTCGGCGACCTGCCAGTGGGTGGTCGCCCGGCGCCCGTCGAGGAGACCGGCGGCGGCGAGGACGAAGGCGCCCGTGCAGATCGAGACGATGCGCGTGCCGGGGCGGATGAGGGCCAGCGCGGCCAGGACCTTCGCGGGGACCTCGTCGCTCAGCCGGTCGGGCGCGACGGGCGCGATCACCACCGTGTCGGCGGTGGCCAGGGCCTCCGGGCCGTGCTCCACGGTCACCCCGAAGTCCGCGTTGGTGCGTACGGGGCCGCCGTCGACCGAGCAGGTCAGCACGTCGTAGCGGCCGTCGGCCGCGCCCAGGATCCGGCTGGGGATGCCGAGCTCGAAGGGATAGACCCCGTCCAGGGCCAGGACCACCACTCGCTCACGTCGCATGGCACGATTCTATCGAAGGTTGGCAATCGTGCCATTGGCGGACCGTGCGCGGACCGGCACGCTTGATGACCATGAGCACACAGAACACGATGCGAGCCATCAGCCAGGACGTCCTCGGCGGCCCCGAGGTCCTGAAGGACGTGGAGATCGAGCGCCCGGAGCCCAAGCCGAACGAGGTACTGGTCCGGGTGCGGGCCGCCGGGGTCAACCCGACCGACTGGAAGCACCGCGCCACCGGCGGATTCCTGGGCCGGCCGCCCTTCGTCCTCGGCTGGGACGTCTCGGGCGTGGTGGAGGCCGTCGGCATCGGCGTGGCGGCGTTCGCGCCCGGGGACGAGGTCTTCGGCATGCTGCCCTACCCCTTCGGTCACGGTTCGCACGCCGAGTACGTCATCGCCCCGGTGCGCGCCCTCACCCGCAAGCCGGACGGCGTCGACCACGTGCAGGCGGGCGCGCTGCCGCTGGTCTCCCTGACCGCCTGGCAGGCGCTGACCGAGCACGCCGGCCTCCAGCCGGGGCAGCGGGTGCTGATCCACGCCGCGGCGGGCGGCGTGGGGCACGTGGCGGTGCAGATCGCCAAGGCGCGCGGCGCCTACGTCATCGGCACGGCGAGCGCCGGCAAGCACGACTTCCTGCGCGAGATCGGCGTGGACGAGGCGGTCGACTACCGCGAGACGGACTTCACCGAGGTCGTCAAGGACGTCGACGTCGTGCTGGACACGATCGGCGGGGACAACGCCCTGCGCTCCCTGCGCGTGCTGCGACCCGGCGGCGTCCTGGTGTCGATCCTTCCGGGCGGCTCGGACGAGCTGTACGAGGAGGCCGGGCGGCTCGGCGTGCGCGCCCTGCGCATGCTGGTGGACGCCGACCGCGGCGGCATGGAGGCGGTCGCGGACCTGCTGCGGACGGGCAAGCTGCGCGCCACGATCGCCGGCACGTTCCCGCTGTCCGCGGCGGCTCGGGCGCACGAGCAGGGTGACACCGGCCGGACCACCGGAAAGCTCGTCCTGGTGAACGACTGAGCACGGTGACGGAGGGGCGGCACACCGGCCGGGCGGCGCAGCCCGGCCGGTGTGCCGTACGTCCCGCGCACATCCCGCCCGCATCCCGGGCTCATCCCGCCCGCGCCCCGGGTTGATCCCTGGTTCGTCCCGGGCGCATCCGCGCGCGCTTCCTGCCTCGCGCCCGCGCTCGCGCCCGCGTGTGTCCCGGCGTGAACTTCTGCCAACACGGCCTGAATTCAATGACATATGTCAATCGAACATGCTCAGATTCACTCGTTCGGGGGTAACTTGCAGGGCGGGGCCGGACGTGGTGCCGTACCCCCTTCCCACGCACGGAGCAGGCTGGAGGCGATCTCGTCGTGCGGCAGGAACCTGCACCGCTCACCCGTCACTTGCGCGTCCGCCGGGAACGGGGGCACACGGTGCTGGAACTCCGGGGCGAGATCGACCTCGCCGCGGCCGCGGAAATCACCCCGCATCTGGACCGGGAGACCGACCGCCCCGGCGCCCGGGTCGTCCTCGACCTCAGCCGTATCGAGTTCTTCGACTGCTCGGGACTGCGCCTGCTGTACCGGGCCCGCAGCCGGGTCCTCGACCGGCAGGGCCGGCTTCTCCTGGTCTGCTCCCACCCGCTGACCCTGCGCATCCTGCGGATCACCGGCCTGTCCCGGCTGCTGCCGCCGCACCCCACGCTGGACGCGGCACTGCACCGGTCCGAGGCCACCTCCGGCCCGGTGTGATCCCCCGCCGTCCACCGACCCGGCCCGTCCCCAACTCGGCTGTCTGACAAGGGGCGTGGCGGGCATCCGGACGGTAGGAAGGAGGGCCGTCGCATGACGACTCCCGTCAAGCGCCGCGACAGGCGCATGCCCGGCTGGGCGAAAGTGGTGACCGCGTTCGTGCTGGTGCTCGTGGTGTTCTTCGCCGGGCTCCGGCTCAGTGTGCTGCCGGGACTGAAGGACCTGTTCGGCAGCGAGACCCACGACCGGTCCGGCCCCGCGCTGCTGAAGTCGATCCAGGACATCAGCCGCTACGACGCCGCCTCCGGCAACTTCCAGGTCGTCGTGGACCTGGAGAAGGACGCGAAGTTGCTGCCCGACGCGATCCGCGGCACCCGCACCCTGTACGTCGGGGCCGGCACCGTCGACGCCTACGTCGACCTGGGCCAGGTCGGCGAGAACGACGTCCGGGTCGACCAGGACCGCACGTCCGCCACGCTCCGGCTGCCCCACGCCCGGCTGGGCAAGCCGGCGCTCGACCCCGACCGGTCCTACGCCGTGTCCAAGCAGCGCGGCCTCTTCGACCGGCTCGGTGATCTCTTCTCGGACAATCCCAACGGCGAGCAGGCCGTGCAGAAGCTCGCCGTGCGGCACATCGGCGACGCGGCGAAGGAGAGCGAACTGACCGCCCGCGCCGAGGCGAACACCACCGGCATGCTCGAAGGCCTGCTGCGGTCCCTGGGCTTCAAGGACGTGCGCGTCACGTACGGCGACTGACCGCCGCCGCCACGTCTGCGGGGCCCGCAGGGCGCGACCGCGTGCCGGGCGGGCCCCCGTCATGCCCGCGCGGGCGCCGCCGCGGGGCGCCCGCAGCGGCTCGGCGGACCCTCCCTGGAGTGCTCCGCGGAACCCGGGGCAACCGAGGGTGAGGACGGCCGCCGGCGGGCAACCCCCGGGTTCCCCGGGGTAACCGCCGCGTCACATACGGAAGTTGAAGACTGGAGGACGACGTCATGGCCGGTACCGCCTCACACCCCCCGACCGCCGGGTCCGGGACCGAGCGACGCCCGCTCCCCCTGCCCGTCCGGCTGCTGGCCGTGCTGTGCGCCTTCGTGTTCATGGTGGCCTTCGCCGTGGTGCTGGCCCGGCTGACCCTGCAGCCCTCGCCCGCCTCGGAGGCGCTGACCCACACCAACCTCCAGCCGGGCGACTCCCTGAAGACCTACCTCAACCAGCCCGAACTGCGGGACGCCGTCCGGCAGGTCGGCGGCAACATCCTGCTCGGCGTCCCCTTCGGCATCCTCGTCCCGGTCGTCGCCCCCCGCACCCGCGGCATCCTGCGGGTGCTGCTGCTGACCGCGGTCGTGATGCTCCTGGTGGAGTTCGCCCAGGGCGCCCTGGTCACCGGCCGCGCCTTCGACATCGACGACGTCATCCTCAACACCACGGGCGCGCTGATCGGTTACCTGCTCCTGGGGCGGCGGCTCAGCCGGGCGGTGCACGCGCGCAAGCCGCGCGCGGCCGCGGCGCGGAAGCGGGAAGCGGCCGAGAAGGTCTAGGGCCGGCCCGTCGCGGCCGGGACCTGTCGTCCGGACCGGACCGGCCGCACGGCCCGGCTGCGGTCGCCCGGCTCCGGTCGACCGCCCCGCCCCGCGACGCCGGGACGATCCGGACGCAGGCCCTAGCGCACGGTCCAGGTGAACTTGTCGCCGCCGACCCAGCGGACCACGTCCGGGTCGTCCAGGTCGTGGACCGTGATGCCGAACGCGGCGGCGGCCATCAGGACGTCGGTGACGGCCTTGGCCTCACCGACGACCTGGCCGTCGATCTCCACGATCCGGAACGGCGGCGTGCCCGGCTGTACCCCGAGCACCATGATCCGGGGGGTCGCCATGTGCGGGCTCGAGATTTCGGTCATGCATCGAGCGTAGAGCGGAACCGGCCGCGGCGCGGGTCCGGGTCAGCGGTCGAGGAGCTCCAGGACGGCCGCCTCCACGGCTCCCTGGGTGGCGGGGCGCCCGAAGTCGCCGTGCTCCCCCAGCCGGGTGAGCGCGGGCGCGATGGTCTCCCCCTGTTCGAACAGCTCGAAGACGCGCGGGTCGATGTAGGAGGCCCGGCAGACGGCCGGGGTGTTGCCCAGGTAGTGGCTGACCTCGCGGACCACCCGCGCCGTCTGCCGGCGCCGCGCCGCGGCCGTCTGCCGGACGGCCTCGGTGGTGACGGCCAGCGCGACGGCGGCGAGCACGGTGGCGTGCCAGGTCCGGAAGTCCTTGGCGGTGATGTCGACCCCGGACAGCCGGCGCAGCGCCTCGTTCAGATCGCTGCTGTGCAGCTCGTGCCAGGCACGTCCCTCCCAGTACGCCAGCAGCCGCTCCCCGTCCTGCCGGCGGCGCAGCAGCGACCGGACGACGGCGTGGGCGTCGTCGTCGACGAGGGCCCGGACGAGGTCGACGCCGCCCTTGGCCGGGTAGCTGAACGCGATCTCGCCGCGACCGCACCGGACGTGCTCGCGCAGCATCGTGGTCAGGCCGAAGGTCCCGTTCCGGCGGGTGTGCTGGTCGCTGCCGATGCGGAAGAAGCCAAGGTCCAGCAGGCGCACGGCGCAGGCCGTGACCCGGGCCCGGCTCAGCCCCCGCCCGGCGAGGTCCTCGGCGACCCGGGCGCGCAGGTCGGGCAGGGTCCGCGCGACCTGGCGGACGTGCTCGTGCTTGGCCTGCTCCTGCTGGGCGCGGAACTCCTCGTGGTACAGGTACTGGCGGCGCCCGGCGTCGTCGGTGCCGACGGCCTGGAGGTGGCCGTTGGCCCGCCGGCAGATCCACACGTCGCGCCAGGCGGGCGGGATGACCAGGGCCTTGACCCGGGCGAGCTGCTCGGGGTCGGTGAGCGGCTCGCCCTCCGTGTCCAGGTAGCGGAAGCCCCGCCCGTGGCGCAGGCGGCGGAACCCGGGCTCGTCGCTGGAAGTGGTGCGCAGTCTCACGGCGGCCCCGCTCAGGGGCGTCGCCAGTCGTGGCCCGGCAGGTGCGACCCGGCCTGCGGACCCATGCGGAGCATGCCGCCGTCCACGCTCCAGGAGGCGCCGGTGACGTACGAGGCGTCGGGTCCGGCCAGGAAGGCGATGACGGCGGCGACCTCGCGGGCGTCACCGGGCCGGCCCAACGGGATGCCCGGGCGGCTCTCGGTGTGCGGGTCGGTGTCCTCCTGCCCGGTCATGGGCGTGGAGATCTCGCCGGGGGCGACGGCGTTGACGGTGATGCGGTGCTCGGCGAGTTCGAGCGCCATGACCTGGGTGAGCAGCCCGAGTCCGCCCTTGGCGGCGCAGTAGGGCGCGGCCCCCACGCGGGGCTGGTGCTCGTGCACGGACGTGACGTTCACGATCCGGCCGCCGTCGCCCTGCCGGATCATGTGCCGGGCGGCCTTCTGCCCGCACAGGAACGGTCCCACGAGGTCGACGTCCAGCACCTCGCGCACGACGGGCAGTTCCAGGTCGAGGAACGGGGTCATGGTGCCGGTACCCGCGTTGTTGACCAGGACGTCGATGCGGCCGAGCCGCTCGCACAGGTCGTCGACGGTGCCGGCCGCCTCGGGCAGCCGGGTGAGGTCCATCCGGGCGACCTCGGCGCGCCGTCCGTACGACCGGACCTCCTCGGCCGTCTCCCGGGCGCCCTCCTCGTCGCTGTGGAAGGTGATGCCGATGTCCAGGCCCGCCTGTGCCAGCCGTACGGCGGTCGCCCGGCCGATGCCGGAGTCGGCGCCGGTGATCACGGCGACCTTGGCGGGTGGCGCGGTGGAGGCGGGCATGACGGCTCTCCTGTCGGCTCGTTCGGGGCGAGGGCGTTGCAGTACCCGGCAGTGATCGGCGCAAACCGCGCGGTCCGTCGTGCGCGCCGCCGGGCGCTGGGCAACCCTTGAGGAGGAGGTGGCGATGGACCCCGTCGAGGCACTGGAGCGGATCGCCTTCCTGCTGGAGCGGTCCCTGGCACCGACCTACCGGGTGCGCGCCTTCCGGACGGCGGCCCGCGTGCTGAAGGACCTCGGTGAGGACGAGGTGGCCCGGCGCGCGGCGGACGGTTCCCTGGAGCGGCTGAAGGGCGTGGGCCCGAAGACCGCGCAGGTGGCCCGGGAGGCGCTGGCCGGGCAGGTGCCGGGCTATCTGGAGAAGCTGGAGGGCGAGGCGCACGAGCCGCCCACCGTACGGGGCGGACAGCGGCTGCGGGCGCTGCTGCGCGGGGACTGCCATCTGCACTCGGACTGGTCCGACGGCGGCAGCACCATCGAGGAGATGGGCCGCGCGGCGGCGGCGCTGGGCCACGAGTGGGCGGTGCTGACCGACCATTCGCCGCGGCTGACCGTGGCGCGCGGGCTGTCACCGGAACGGCTGCGCGAGCAGCTCGACGTGGTGGCGGAACTGAACGAGCGGTGGGCGCCGTTCCGGCTGCTGACGGGCATCGAGTGCGACATCCTCGAGGACGGCTCCCTCGACCAGGAGCCGGAGCTGCTGGAGCGGCTCGACGTCGTGGTGGTGTCGGTCCACTCCAAGCTGCGCATGGACGCACGTGCGATGACCCGCCGGATGGTGGCCGCCGTGCGGAACCCGCACGCGGACGTCCTCGGGCACTGCACGGGCCGGCTGGTGACCGGTCGGGGGCGGCCGGAGTCGGAGTTCGACGCGGACGAGGTGTTCGCGGCCCTCGCGGAGACGGGCACGGCCCTGGAGATCAACAGCAGGCCGGAGCGGCTGGACCCGCCGCGGCGGCTGCTGCGCCGGGCCGTGGACGCGGGGGTGCTGTTCTCCGTCGACACCGACGCGCACGCGCCCGGGCAGCTGGACTGGCAGATCAACGGATGCGCCCGCGCCGAGGAGTGCGGGGTGCCGCCCGAGCGGGTGGTGACGGCGTGGTCCCTGGAGGACCTGCTGGCCTGGACGCGGGAGCGGCGAGTGCCCACGGGCTGACGTGGTACCCGCACCGCTGAGAGGAAGGAACCGCATTCATGGAACGCGCTGCCGTGTTCGACGTCGACGGCACCCTGGTCGACACCAATCATCTGCACGTCGTCGCCTGGTGGGAGGCTTTCCGGCAGGCCGGGCACGACGTGCCGATGCACGCCGTCCACCGGGCCGTGGGCCTGCCGTCCACCGACCTCGTCGCCCATCTGCTGGGCGACGAGCGGGACAAGGACCAGGACGCGGACATCAGCGCCGGGCACAAGGCGCTCTACGGGCAGTACTTCGCCCGGCTGCCGGCGCTCCCCCGGGCCGGGGACCTGCTGCGGCGCCTGCACCGCGACGGCTGGACGGTGGTGCTGGCCACGTCGGCGGGCGGTGCCGAGCTCAGCGCGCTGCGCCGGGCGATCGACGCCGACGAGGCCATCGCGGCCACGGCCAGTGCCGACGACGTCCAGGAGGGCAAGCCCGCCCCCGAGCCCGTCGAGCACGCGCTGGAGCTGGCCGGGGTGCCGGCCGAGCGGGCCGTGTTCGTCGGGGACACCGTCTGGGACATGCGCGCGGGCAGCCGGGCCGGTGTCCGTTGCGTGGGCGTCCTGTGCGGCGGCATTCCCCGCGCGGACCTGGAGAAGGCCGGCGCGGACGCCGTCTACGCCGACCCCGCGCATCTGCTGTCCGCCCTGAACGACGGACCCTTCGCATGAGCCGGGGTGAAACGGCCGGTCAGGCGGATACCCACGAGCCATGACGCGTGTGAGGAGTGTGCTCAGGCGGACGGCGGGGGCCGTCCGCCCGGGCAGGGACAGTGGTAAGGCGGACGGCACGGCAGGGACGGCGGGCACCGGCACCGGCGCGGCGCCGCAGGGCGGGACGATGCGCGACCCGCAGCGCGGGGTGGGCGCGGTGCGGCCGGTGGAGGCGGTACGGCGGGAGACCCGCAGCGCCTGGGACGCGATGCGTGCCGCCTGGCGGGGTCCCGGACGGGAGCGGGACCTGGTCGTCCAGTCGCTCAAGGCCGCGCTGGCGGCGGTGATCGCCTGGCTGGTCGGCGGTGTCTGGATGGACGATCCGCTGGCTCTGATGGCGCCGTGGGTGGCGCTGGTGCTGGTGCAGGCCACCGTCTACAGCTCACTGGTGCAGGGCGCCCGGCAGTTCGGCGCGATCGTCGTGGGCACCCTGCTGGCCTCGGCGGCGCAGGCGGTCACCGGCGACACCACGGTCGCGATCGCCGTGTCCGTGCCGGTGCTGATGCTGCTGGCGAACTGGCAGCGCTTCGGGGACCAGGGCATCTACGCGGCGACCACGGCCCTGTTCACGATCGCGGCGGGCACGGTGAGTCTGAGCGGGGCAGGCCACCGGGTCGGCCAGGCGGCGATCGGCGCCGTCATCGGCGTGGCCGTGAACGCGCTGATCCTGCCGCCGATCCATCTGCGCGACGTGCGCGAGAACCTGGCGGCGCTCGCCCGTGAGGTGGGGGACGTCCTGTGCACGGTCGCCGGCGACCTGCGCGAGGGCGAGTGGGACGGGCAGACCGCCGCCGGCTGGGTCAGCGCCTCGGCGGGGCTGGACCACCGGTTGCAGGCCCTCCAGTCGGCGCGCCGCTGGAGCCAGGAGAGCCTGCGCCTGACCTCGGGGCCGCTGCGCGCCCTGCACCGCGTCCCGCACGTCGCCGCGCTGCCGCCGGTGGAGGAGGACGAGCGGCTCGGCCGGATCACCGGGCACGTCACCGCGCTCACGCGGGCGCTGGCGGTGTCCGTGGACGACAACCGGACCCCCGCCCCGCCCCAGGGCGAGGCGCTGCGCTCGTACGCGCGGCTGCTGGAGCTGATCGGGGAGGCCTGCCACGCGCAGGCGGAGAGCCTGTGCGAGGGCAGCCTGGAGGGCCGCCCGGACGACGCGACCGAGAAGGCGATGCGCGAACTGCACGAGGAACTGCAGGACCGGCTGCGCCGGCACGCCGAGGAGGGCGCGGAGCAGACGGCGGTCCTGGGCACCCTGCTGCTCCAGGCGGAGAACCTCTGGGCGGAGACCGTTCCGGCCGCCGAGGAGCAGTGACGCAGCTCACGGCGGAGAGGGCCCGTGGGCGGAACACCCCGGGGTGGTTCGCCGTTGAACAACACGTGGGTGCGGATGGGACAGTGTCCCCGGGCCTCACCATCCGCCCACAGGGACGATCGTTCGGCTGAAGCCCTGTGGAGCCTTTCGCCGAGAGGCGACCGCCATCCGTGCCCACCTCGATACCGCCCCGGTCGTGATTCCCCCGTCGCGGCCGGGGCTTCCCTCTGCCCACGTGCAATCCCTCCCACCCGGGTACTCGGCCCGCTCCCGCGCAACCGCCGGGCCGAGAGGAGCCAGAGGTGAGCAGTACAACGGGCATGAAGGTGGTCGTCACGGGCGCCACGGGCAACGTGGGCACGAGCGTGGTGCGTCTTCTCTCCGAGGATCCGGAGGTCGGCTCCGTCCTGGGGCTGGCCCGGCGGCTGCCCGACTGGTCGCCGCCGAAGACCGACTGGGACGCGGTCGACCTGGCCGCCGAGACGTCCGACCTCGTCGAGCGGTTCCGGGGCGCGGACGCCGTGGTCCATCTGGCCTGGGCGTTCCAGCCCACGCACGATCCGGCCACGACCTGGCGCACCAACGTGCTCGGCAGCATGCGCGTGTTCGAGGCGGTCGCGGCGGCCGGGGTGCCGGCACTGGTGCACGCCTCGTCGGTCGGCGCCTACTCCCCCGGGCCGAAGGACCGGACGGTGGACGAGTCCTGGCCCACGCACGGCTGGCCGGACGCCGCGTACTGCCGGGAGAAGGCGTATCTGGAGCGGGCGCTGGACATCTTCGAGCGCGACCACCCAAGTACGCGCGTGGTGCGGATGCGGCCCGCGTTCCTGTTCAAGTGGGAGTCGGCGAGCGAGCAGCGCCGGATCTTCGGCGGCACGTTCCTGCCCGGGCCGCTGGCCCGCCCGGACCTGCTGCCCTTCCTGCCCGACGTCCCCGGGCTCCGGATGCAGGCCCTGCACACCGACGACGCGGCGCACGCCTACCGGCTGGCCGTGCGCCAGGAGGTCCGGGGCGCCTTCAACCTGGCGGCCGAGCCGGCGGTCGACGCGCATCTGCTGGGCGAGATGCTGGGTGCGCGCCCGGTGCGACTGCCGCGCACGGCGGCCCGCTCGGCGATCGCCGCCGCGTGGGGCCTGCGTCTGCTGCCCGCCTCCCCGCACCTGTTCGACGCGGTGCTGCGGCTGCCCCTGATGGACTCGTCCCGGGCCCGTACGGAACTGGGCTGGGAGCCGCGGCGCACGGCGACGGAGGTGCTGGAGGAGTTCCTGCGCGGGATGCAGCAGGGCGGGGGCGCGCGGACGGAACCGCTGCGGGGACGCAAGGTGGGGTGAGCGCGGAAGGGTGGTCCCGGCATAGGGGCCGGGACCACCCTGCGCGCGGCCGGGCATGGTGGAGGGCCGCAGCCGACCCCCACAGTCGGCTGCGGCCCTCGGTGGGTGCCCTGCCCGGCCTCAGCCGGAGGGCTCGTCGGGTACCGGGTTCTCGGTCTGCTCCGTGCCCGAGCTGGGTGTTCCCTGTCGGCCCGTCCCCGCCTCGTCGGTGTCGGGGACGTCGCCGGCCGCGTCGTCGTCCGCTTCCGCGTCCGCACCTGTGTCGGCTTTGGCGTCGCCGTCGGCGTCGGCCGAGAAGCGCGGTGCGACCTCCCACGGGTCCTCACCGGCGTCGGCCTGCTGGTCCGGCATGTCCCGCGGAACGGGCTCACCGTTCTCGCCGGGTGCGTCGAGGCGGTGGTCGGTCACGAGGTGCTCCCTTCGGTCGTCCGGCGTCACGCGGGTACCCCGCGCCGCGCCGCGCAACCTCGGCGCGGGCGCCCGCGTCCCCGGTGCCGGACGTTCAGCGCGGCGCCCGTTCCTGCAGCGCCGTGCGCCAGGCCGGGAGCGGGTTCTCCGGTTCGGGATCGGGACGCCTCCCACCGCGGGCGAAGAAGTCGGCGAGCGGCAGGATGGCGGCGCCGACCGTGACCGCGTCGGGCCCGAGCCGGCCGAGCTCGACGGTCACCTTCCCGGCCGGATGGCGCAGGGCGTAGGACACCGCGTGGCGGCGTACCGCGGGCAGGAAGCGGGAGCCGAGCGCCAGGCCCGCCCAGCCGCCGATGAGGATGCGCTCGGGCTGGAAGAGGTTGATCAGGTCGGACAGGCCGGCGCCCAGGTACTCGGCGGTCTCCTCCAGCACGGCGAGGGCGACCGGGTCGGCCTCCTCCCCCGCGGGCGGGTAGGCGGCGGCGAGCATCGCCGTGAGGGCGGTCTCCTCGTCGGTGCCGTCCGGGGCCGGGCCGCCCTCCTCACGCCAGCGGGCGAGCAGCGACTCGGCGCCGGCGTAGGCCTCCAGGCAGCCGAGCGACCCGCACCGGCAGCGGCGGCCGCGCACGCGCACCGTCAGGTGCCCCCACTCCACGGCCCGGCCCTGCTCCACGTCCGGGGTGACGAGGCTCGCGCCGACGCCGGAGCCGAACAGGACCACGACGGCGTTGCGGGCGCCGCGCCCCGCGCCGAACCACATCTCGGCCTGGCCGAGCGTCTTGGCGCCGTTGTCGATGAAGTACGGGACGGTGTCCGGCAGCGGGGAGCCGGTGCGCAGCAGCGCCTCCAGCTCGACGGCGTCCCAGCCGATGGTCTGCCCGTGCACGACGGCACCACGTTCGGAGGTGCGCTCGACGATGCCGGGGACGCCGATGCCGACGCCGAGGAGCCGCTCGGGCGCCAGCCCCGCCGCGTCGAGCACCTCGGCGATGCCGTGGCGGATGTGGTCGACGATGACCTCGACCTCGTAGCGCTGGGGGGTCAGGGGGCGTTCGGCGCGGGCGAGTTCGGTGAGCGTGAGGTCGAACAGCTCGACGCGGACGCGGGTCTCGCCGACGTCGACGCCGATCATGTGGCCGCTGCCGGGGGCGACACGCAGCAGGGTGCGGGGGCGGCCGCCGTCGGAGTCGACGCTGCCGGCCTCCTCGACCAGTCCGTCGGCGACCAGGTCGGCGACGACGTTGCTGACGGAGCCGGAACTCAGACCGGTGGCCGGGCCGAGTTCGAAGCGGCTGAGCGGTCCGTCGAAGTAGAGCCGCTGCAGCACGGCCGTGCGGTTGGCCCGCCTGAGATCGCGCACCGTGCGCCCGTTCCGCCCCGCCATGCGGTTCCCTCCACATCCCCGGTCCGACCTGCAACATACCGTCGGCGCGGGCCCGGCGCGACATTCCTCCAACCCTTATTTCATGATGTGAGCGAACCGACGGGGCGCCCCGGGCCGTCCGATGCGGCCCGGGAACCACCCCGGCCGGCCGGTCAGCCGGCCGCGTACACGTCCTCCACGTACCGCCCGTCCGCGATCAGCCCGTCGAGCCACTGCGCGGCGGCCGTCTCGTCGGCGTCCGGGGTGTGCTTGCGGAAGAGCGTACGGAACGCCTCCCGCACCCCGGGCGCCATGCGCGAGCCGTCCCCGCAGACGTACACCCGCGCCCCGGCGTCCAGCAAGGCCCAGACCTCCTCGGCCTCGGCGGCGATCCGGTGCTGCACGAACCGCACTTCGCCCTCGGGCTCCTCGCTGAAGGCGGGGCGCAGCGAGACGGCCCCGGCGGCCTCCGCGGCGCGCAGTTCCCGGGCGTGCAGGAAGTCGGCGCCGGGGGCGTCGCAGCCGAAATAGCACAGCGCGGGCGCGAGTCGGGCGCCCGATGCCGCGGCCGCCGCCCGGTCGGCGACCACACCGCGGAACGGGGCGAGGCCCGTACCCGCGGCGACCATGACGACCGGTCCGTCCGCGGTGGCGTCGATGCGGAAGTCCTCCCGGCACGGCTGCACGCGCGCGTACACCGTGTCGCCGGGGGCCACGGCGGCGAGGTGGCCCGAGCCGGTGCCCCGGTACACCCCCCGGCCGGAGCGGGCGGGCGCCTCGAGCAGCGAGACCATCAGGTCGACGTGGCGGGGGTCGGCCGCGGGCGAGGAGGAGATGGAGTAGTGGCGCGGGCGCAGCGGGGTGAGCAGGTCCAGCAGCAGCGGCCAGTCCAGGGCGCCGCGCAGGGCCGGGTGGTCCTCCAGGATCTCCACCAGCGTGCGGGGGTCGCCGGTGAGGGCGGCCAGGGCCGCGCGCTCGGGCGGGCACGGGTTGGCGGCGGCGAGCGCGGCCAGCTGGGAGGAGCTCGGGCGTTCCTGGAGCTCGACGTGGTGGGTGAGGAGCTGGCGTACCGTCACCGGCCGGTCCACGGCGATGCCGTCGCGCCGCGGGCGGGCCGGGCGGATGTCCAGGACGGTGCCGAGGTCGGCGCCGAGGGCGGCGGCCGCGCGGGTGACGAGGTCCGGGTCGTTGGCGGGCAGGACGCCGAGGTGGTCGGCCGTGCGGTAGGTGACGCCCTCGGGCAGGGCGAGGCGGACGAACCGCTTGCGGCGCGGATGGCCGGGCGCGGTGAGGTCGTACACCTCGGTGACGCGCAGGGGCTGGAGCCCGTGCCGTTCGGCGAGGGCGTCCAGGGGACCGCCGGTGAGGGTGCGCACCTCGTAGGCGGTGCCGGGCTCGCCCGCGCCGGGCGTGGTGGCGCCCGGGTCGCCGTGGCGTTCCAGCAGGGCGGTGCGCAGGGACGCGGTGAAGGAGCGGACGCTTCCGGCGAGGTCGCCCGAGGCGTCGGCGGCGGCGCGCTCCAGCAGCCGCGTGGCGCCGGACCGCGCCAGCCGCTCGTCGATCCGGGCGGGGACGTGCTGGTAGGTGGCGGCCCAGGTGCGGTCGCCGACGCCGAGGACGGCGTACGTCACGCCGGCCAGGTCGCGCTCGTCCTCCAGGCGGGCCGCGAAGGCCGCGGCGTCGTCGGTGGGCCTGCCGTTGTAGGAGGCGGCCGTGATGACGACGGGCCGGTCGGTGGGCAGGCCGTCGGCGTAGGCGTCCAGCGGGGCGACCTCGGTGGCACAGCCGAGTTCGGCGGCCTCGTCGGCCAGTCGGGCGGCGAGGTCCCGGCAGGTGCCGTAGTTGCTGCCGTGCAGGAACAGGGCGGAGGTGCCGGGGCGGACCCGCGCGGGCAGGTGCCGCGACCGGCCGGTCTCCGACGGGAGGGGGGGGCGGCTCCGGGCAGCAGTGGGTGGACGCGGTCGGCGGAGGTGCGCGGGGTGAGGGTCAGGGTGAAGCCCTCGGGCTTGAGGGTGAGGGTCTCCTTGACGGTGAGCCGGTATCCGGCGTGGTCGTGCAGCCGGTAGCGGTGGACGAGCATGGCCAGCAGCATGGTCGCCTCGTGCAGGGCGAACTGCCGCCCGATGCAGGCGCGTTCCCCGGTGCCGAACGGCTTGAAGGCGTGCACCGGCCGCCGTGCCTCCGCTTCGGGCGTGAAGCGGGAGGGGTCGAACAGCTCGGGGTTGTCGCCCCACACGGGCATGCGGTGCAGCATCGGCGTGAGCACCAGGGCGGCCTGCCCGGCGCGCAGCGGGATGCGGCCGCCGAGCAGCGTGTCCGCGCGGGCCTCGCGGCCGAAGACGGCGGCCGTCGGCCACAGCCGCAGTGCCTCGTTGAGGACCTGCCGGGTGTAGGTCAGCCTGCCGACCTCGTCGAACGTCGGCTCGGGGTCCGCCCGGTCGCCCCACAGCGCGTCGGCCTCGCGCTGCACGAGCTGGAGCGCGGCGGGGTGCTTGGCGAGGTGGTACAACGCGAAGGACATGGCGCCGGAGGTGGTCTCGTGCCCGGCGATCAGGAACGTGATGACCTGGTTGCGGATGTTGGCGGTGTCCAGCGTGGTGCCGTCGGCCGGGTGCTCGGCCCCGAGCATCAGGCCGAGGAGGTCGTCGCCACCGCCCGCGCCGGCGGCGCGGGCGGCGATGACGTCGTCGACGACCCGGGCGAGGTGGGCGGCGTCCTCGCGGAAGGCCGCGTCCTCGGCGGCGTGGTCCCCGCCGGGTGTCCGGGCCAGGCGGGTCATGCTCCACTCCAGGCAGCGCACCATCGACGCGACGAAGGGGTGCGGCTCGTCCCGCTCGAAGGAGCCGAAGTCATAGCCGAAACCGGCGAGGCCGATGGTGTCGAGCGTCATGCGGGTCATGTCGTCGGGCACGTTCACCGGCCGGCCGGCGCGCGCGTCGCGGTCCCAGGACGCGATGAGCCGGCGGGCCACCGTCAGCATCACGGGGTGGTAGGCGCGCATCGAGCCGAGGGCGAAGGCGGGCATGAGGATGTCGTGCGCCTTGGCCCAGTTGGGCTCGTCGTTGTAGGCGGTGAACAGGCCGTCGGCGGCGAACGCGCGCACGTTCTCCAGCCCCGGGCCGATGTGCTTGGCGAACCGCTCCTCGTCGGCGAGCTCGGCCACGAGGTCCGCGTCCCCCACGAACAGCGTGTCCCGCCCGTGCAGCCGCCGCACGAACACGGGCCCGTGCCTGCGCATGAGGTCCATGGCCTGCTGGACGGGCGCGCCGCCCGGGCCGGTGGCGGAGATGTCGGCTACGGGGACGCCGGGGAAGGGGGCGGTGGTGGGGGAGGTCGGTGCGGTGGGGCGCATGACGCGGCAACTGCCTTTCGCGGTACGGACGTACTGCCGTCCAGCGTGATCCACGGGACCCGGCGGGCGGGTGCACGGCACTGCATGATTCTGTAGTGGCCGGCGGATGCGTCGCTCTTGCGCGGAGCGGCCCGGCGTGGCAGGAGAGACATGTGGACCCGGCCCGGCTCGAGGCGGTGACGTGGCGCAACCGCGCACTGCTCCTGTTCGACCGGGTCGCGATGCCGGTCGCGGTGTGCGACGTGTACGGGGCGGTCCTGCTGGCGAACCCGGCGATGGCGGCCGAGTGCGGGACGACGCCGGGGCGGTTGCGCGGCCGTGACGTGCTGGAGGTGTTCCGCCCGCGGGAGGCCACGCAGGTGGAGCGGATCGCCGAGGCGCTGCGGTTGCGGCACCGCTCCCGCTACCAGGTGTCGGTGTGCTGGCGGGCCCCGGACGGGGCGGAGCGGTACGGCGACCTGACGGCGGACCCGGTGAGCGACACGGTGGAGGACACCCCGGCCCTGCTGGTGATGCTGCGGGCCGACACCCGGCGCGAGCCCCTGGCCGGCAATGACGGCCGACGCGAGCCCTCTGCCGGGACCGACGGCCGGCGTAAGCCCCTTCCCAGGACCGACGGCCGGAGCGAGCCCCTTCCCAGGAGCCACCGCCGGCGTGAGCCCTCTGCCGGGACCGACGGCCGGCGCCTGCCCTCCGCCTCCTCCCCGGCCGCGGAGGGGGCCCGGGTCTCCCCCACCGAGGCGCGGGTGCTGGCCCTCCTGGCCGGCGGCGCCACCACCGCCCGGGCGGCCCGGGAGACCGGTCTGACCGTGGACGGGGTGACGTACCACCTGCGCCGGCTGTCGTACCGCTGGCACGCGGCCACCCGCACGGAGCTGGTGGCCCGGGCCTACGCCCTGGGGGTCCTCCGGCCGGGGGTGTGGCCACCGGAGGCGGCGGGGACGCGGTAGGGCGAAATCCGCTGGCCCCTGCGCGCGGCCGGTGCCTACCCTGGCCGCCGAACCAAAACCTAGGACCCCTAGGTTGACGCAGCGCGATTCTCAGGAGCCCTCCGTGCGACCACTCACCGAGCAGGACATCCGCAGCTCGTTCATCAACTGCTCGAAGGGCGAGGCGAAGCGGCTCGCCGTGCCCCGGGACCTCGCCGAGCGCCCCTGGGAGGACCTCGACTTCCTCGGCTGGCGGGACCCGGGCGCGCCCGACCGCAGTTATCTGGTCACCGAACGCGGGGGGCGACTGGTCGGGGTGGCGATGCGGTTCCAGCCCGCGCAACGCGGGTTCCTGCACCGCAGCATGTGCTCGCTGTGCCTGACGACCCATCCGCGCGGCGGTGTGTCGCTGATGACGGCGCGCAAGGCGGGTGCGGCGGGCCGCGAGGGGAACTCGGTGGGGGCCTACATGTGCACCGACCTGGCGTGTTCCCTCTACTTGCGGGGCAGGAAGGTGCCGGAGACCGGGGCGCGGTTCGAGGAGAGCCTGACCCTGGAGGAGCAGATCGAGCGGACCATGGGTCATCTCGCCGCCTTCCTCGACAAGGTCCACGGCTGACCCTCCTCGGTCGCCCGCGGTTTCCCCCGGCACTAACGTCCTTCATGGACGACTTCAGGACACCAGGGGAAGGGGAGCAGCCCGAGCATGCGAGAGGCAGTACGGGACTGGACGGCACGCGCCACGCGGATCGTGAGGAAGCGCCGGGACCCCGTGGTGGTCCAGACGCTGCGGTCCGCGACCGCGGCGACGATCGCGTACGTCATCGCGCTCAGACTCAGCCCCGAGGCGGCGCCGCTCACCGCTCCCCTGACGGCCCTGCTGGTCGTGCAGGTGACCCTGTACGCCACCCTCACCAACGGCTTCCGGCGGGTGAACGCCGTGGTGACCGGGGTGCTCGTCGCCATCGCGTTCAGCCTCCTGGTGGGCCTGACGTGGTGGAGCCTCGCCCTGCTCCTCGTGGCCTCGCTGGCCGTGGGGCGGCTGGTCCGGGTGGAGGAGTACGTCCCCGAGGTGGCGATCAGCGCCATGCTCGTCCTCGGCGTCACCACCGTGGGCGACACCGCCTGGGCGCGGGTGGTGGAGACCCTGATCGGCGCGAGTGTCGGGCTCGCCTGCAACCTGCTGCTGGCCCCGCCCGTGTGGGTGGAGGAGGCCGGTGAGTCGATCGACGACCTGGCGCGCCGGCTGCGGCAGCTGATGCTCCGCATGGGCGAGGAGGCCGCGGGCGGCACGCCCGTGGACCGGGCGGAGGAGCGGCTGTACGAGGCGCGGCAGCTGGACCACGACATCTCCGAGGTCGACGCGGCGCTGCGGCAGGCGGAGGACAGCCTGCGGCTCAACCCGAGGGTGCGGGAGGGGACGCTGCACCGGGTGGTGCTGCGCACCGGCCTGGACACGCTGGAGATCTGCACGGTCGTCCTGCGGGTGCTCGCCCGTTCCCTCACCGACCTGACGAAGGTGCGGCAGCCGGAGCCGCTGCTCGAACCCGAGACGGGAGCGGTGCTGCAGCAGTTGCTGTCCGAGATCGCCGACGCCGTGGTCAGCTTCTCGGTGCTGGTGACCACCCATCTCAGCGCGAGCGCCGAGTCGGCGGAGGAACGTCTTGCCTCCGAGCTGCGCACCGCGGCGGCCACCCGCGACAAGCTGGCCAAGCTGCTGCGCGAGGACGCCGACCGCGACGCCGGTCACTGGCAGCTGCTCGGGGCCGTGCTCACGGAGATCAACCGGATCCTCGACGAGCTGGACACCGAGCACCGTACCCGGCGTCTGTTCGAGGAACTGGACCGGGTGTCGACGGAGCAGCGTGCGCGGATGCCCCGTCTGACGCGGTTGCGGGAACGCCTGGGCGTCACGGAGCAGATGTGGCGGAACCGCGCCGGGTTCCACGAGCGTTCGCGCTGACGAGATGCCGGCCCGACGCCGGCACCACGGAGGAGGGGGCGGGCCGATGGCCGACTCGAGCGTGCGGATCGACGGGAACACGCTGCATCTGCCGGGAGGTGCGCTGGTGCGGTTCATCCGCACCCTGCGCCTTCCGGAGACCGGCACGCATCCGCTGCCGCCGGGGCTGGGCGAGTTCCCGGTCCGGCGGGTCGCGGACTACGGCGACCGGGTGCCCGAGGCGATGCGGGCGCGCGGCGGTGTGATGCTGCCGGTGTACCTGCGCGAGGCGATGTGGCTGAGTTTCGCCGGCACCCCGGAGCCGGCCGCGCTCCAGGTGGGCGTCGGCAAGGTGTGCGCGGTCTCGGGGCGGCCCTGGAGCGACGAGCTGGCCCGCGACCCGCAGAACTACGTGGTGCTGCCCCGCCAGCCCTGGCTGGACGGCATCAACTCCGGCACGGGCACGGTGCGTCAGTTCGTGGCCGTCCCGCTCGGCCTGGGCGCCACGGTCGAGGGGCAGGTCACGGGCGAGGAGGTGTGGGGCGGGGTGCAGCTTCAGTCGTTCCCGCTGGACGACGCGGAGCTGGCGCGCTGGCGTGAGGCCGAGCGGCGCCGGCGGGAGCGGACGCCGTGGCCGCCTCCGGGCGCGTACGGCGCCGCGATGCCGCCGGCGGCGCCGCCCGGGAGCAGCGGCTTCGGTGCGGCGATGCCGGTGTCGGCCCCGCCCTCGGGCGGCGTCCACGGTGTGCCGATGCCGATGGCGGCACCGCCCGCGCCGGGGGCGGCTCCCGCGGCCGGGGCCCCCGCGGGCCCGCCGCGTGCGGCCGCCATGGGGCTGGGCGTCGGGGGTTCCATGCGGCAAGAGGTGTACCAGGACGAGCGGCCGCTGTCGCACTGGGCGCCGCGGCCCGCGGGCCGAGTGTTCGTGCACCTGGTGACGCCGCCGGAGTGGCGCCGCATCACCGGCGAGCCCGCACCCCCGTCCCCGGTCGACCGGGCCGCGTACACCCGGGCGGGCCTGCCCTGGTTCGACTACTACGACGAGGACGCGCAGGACCTGGCCCCCACGGACACGCTCCACGCCGTCAAGCCGGTCGGCGACTGGCTGGGCGACGACCACGAGCCCTGGCAGCAGCCCACACCGGGCCAGACCCACCCCCTCAAGGACGCCCCCGGCAGACCGGTCTCCGACGGCGAGTGGTGAGGGCGGGGCGGGCACCGGCGGCTGGGGCGACGGGGCGCGACAACTCGAAGCGGCACCGGCCGAGCGGCGCTGACCTCATCGGCAAGGGACGTGTGTCCGGTCGCCTCGGCGGTGTGCCGCGGCGGGAAACATCTGAGTGCACAGGGGAGGCGGCAGCGGAGGCGGGCACTCGGCACGGCATGGACGACAACGACAGGCAGCAGATCGACGACCAGCAGAGCGGGACCGTCGAGCGGCTGGTGCGGGCATGGCTGGCCGAGACCGAACACCACGACGAAGACGCCGCCGGCAAGGCCCGTGCCGGCTGGGAACGGGGCTCCCTCCCCGAACCGGCCGCACAGGACCTGGCGACGTGGGTCACCGCACGGGTCACGGACACGGCGTTCAACGAGGACGAGGGCCCGGACGTCGAAGGCGACGTCCGGATCACCCCGGCCGACAAGGACACGGTCCACCGCTGGCTGCGGTCGCAGGGGCACGCGGTCTGACCGGGCCGGGAACCCGGCCGTCGCGGCCCGCCGGTCCGCGTGTGGCCGGCGTGGCCGTGCGGCGATCCGGGCCTGCCGGGTCCGGGCCAGGCCCTGCCCGAGCCGCGCCGCCCGGCGTTGTTGCACCCGGCGTGCGTTCCGCGCGAGGGTGGCTCTCGCGACGGCGGTGGCGGACGAGTCGAGGGGCGACATGGGCAGTGGTGGCTGGAGCAGGCGCCGGTTCGCCGGAGCGCTGGCGGGGGCGGCCGCCGCGGCGGTCCTGCCGTCCTGTGACGGCGGGGCGCGGTCCCCGGCCGCGGACGCCGGCGACCGGGACGCGAGCGCGAGCCCGTCCCGGGAGGCCCGGCGCCCCTCCGGCCCCCGGCCGCTCCTGATCGGCACGTACACCTCCGCCGAGGGCGGCGGCAAGGGGATCGCCCTGGCGGCGTACGACCCGTCGACCGGGCGGATCACCGGCAACGGCACCGTCGAGAACGTGGGCGACCCGTCCTACTTGGCGCTCCATCCGGACCGGCGCACGCTGTACGCGGTGAACGAGCGGGAGGACGGCGCCGTGACCGCCGTCCGGCTGGCCGACCACAAGGTCCTGGGCAGCCGGAGCACCGGCGGCGCGGCCCCCTGCCATCTGTCGGTGCACCCCTCGGGCCGCTGGCTGCTGAGCGCCAACTACGGCTCGGGCAGCGTGGCCGTCCACCCGATCGACCCGTCGGGGTCCCTCGGTGAGCGCACCGATCTGGTGACCCATGCGAGCCCGCCGCCCGGCCCCGGCCAGGACGGCCCGCACGCCCACCAGATCGTCACGAGCCCGGACGGCGGCCATGTCCTCGCCGTCGACCTCGGCACCGACACCGTGTACACCTACCGGCTCGACGAGCGGGCGGGCACGCTCGCCGAGGTCGCCCGGGCCCGGACCCCGCCGGGCGCCGGCCCGCGGCATCTGACCTTCCACCCCGGCGGCCGGTACGCCTACCTCGCCGACGAGGTGGACAACACCGTGGCCGTGTGCGCGTACGACCCGGCCACCGGGCGGCTGCGCGTCGGCGAGGCGCAGTCCACCGGCACCGGCCCGGGCACCAGCTACCCGGCGCAACTGCTGGTCACGGCGAACGGCCGGTTCGCCTATCTCGCCAACCGGGGTGACGACAGCCTCACGCGCTACGCGGTCGAGGGGGACGGCGCCCGGCTGAGGCTGCTGGACACGGTGCCGGTGGGCGGGGAGTTCCCGCGGCAGATCGCCCTCTCCCCCGAGGGCACGCTGCTGTTCGCGGCGAACCAGAAGTCCTCCACCGTGACCGTCTTCCACGTGGCCGAGGAGGACGGCGGACTGCGCCGGGCCGGGGAACCGTTCCCCTCAGCCGTCGCCGTCTGCGCGCTGCCGCTGTAGGGCACGCGGGCAGGACGCGGCGGCGGCCTGCCCGAGCAGCACGTGCATCCGCTCGGTGAGCTGCGCGACGTCGTCGGCGGGCGCGTGGAAGGCGAGCCGGACGTCGCCGTGGGTGCGGGCCCTCTCGATGCGCAGGGTCAGCCCGTGCCGGTCGACGGCGAGCGGCTGGACGCGCACCGCCCCGTGCAGGCTGTCGGGCTCGACGAGACGGGTGAGGCGCTCGACCGCGTCGGCGTGGCAGTCGGCGAGATGGGTCAGTAGCCGGGCCTCGGCCGTGGTGAGCGGGTCGGGCACGGCGGCGGCGAAGTCGCCGAGGTCCACGACCACCGCCCCGGACGTCCGGCGCAGCACCACCCGCGTCGGTGTGAAGGCCAGGCGGCCCTCCTCCACGGCGAACCAGCCGGCGAGCCACAACCGGGCGCGGACGCGGGTGCGTACGGGGACAGGGGCGACGTCGGCGAACTCCAGCACCGCGGACGGCTCGCCGCGGGGCGCGCAGATCGCGGCGGTGAGCAGGGCGCTGTCCCCCGGCACCTCCACGAGCACCCGGCCGTCGTCCGTGACCGTGTGCGCCCCGACCAGCTCCTCGCGCGTGCTCTCGGCGGTCACCGAGCAGGACCACGCGGCGGCGAGCACCGAGCGGGCCCGCTCCGCCGCCGAGGGAGCGGCCGTCCAGCTGTGCCTGTCGTCACCCATTCCAGACCTCCTTAGGTAAGGCTCACCTAACCTATCGGAGATCAGGGCGTGAGCCAACAAGGTCCGCCCGTCCCGGTGGGATCGTCAGGGGGTGAGAACACCCAGCAGGGCGCGGGCGCACACCTCGCGCACCTGGTCCCGGCTCACCTCCGTGCCGCGCAGCCACTCCAGGCAGACCGCCGTGGTGAAGGCCAGCCAGCCGCGCACGGCCAGGCGGACCTCGGGCCGCACGCCGACCTCGGGCCCGAACTCCGGGTCGGCTGCGAGCGCGGCGAGGATCTGCCGCTCCTGCGCGGCCAGCGCCCGCCGGTAGACGCGCCGCACCGCCTGGTCACCCGCCGCGTCGGCGCGGTGGAAGGCGCGGTACCCGTGGGCGTGCTCCCGCACGTACTCCAGGAACGTGTCGAGCCCCTCGGTGAGTTGCTCGCGCACCGGCCGGCCCGGCACCGCCGCGGTCATCCGCAGCATGCGCTCGCTCTCCCGCTCGACGACCGCCGCGAAGAAGTCCCGCTTGGTCGGGAAGTAGTGGTACAGCAGCCCGCGCGAGACCCCGGCGATCTCGGCCACCTGCTCGATCCACACGTCGTCGTACGGGCTGTCCGAGAACAGCCGCGCCCCCACCGCCAGAAGCTGCTCCCGGCGCTCCTGCGTGCTGAGCCGGCGGCGCGTGCGCCCGCCCTGGTTCGCGGCCATGCCCGCACTTTACTTGACGCCGGTTCAACAACGGCACCAGACTGAGGCGCGCTGTTGAACTCGCGTACAACACGGGCGAACAGGCCGCAGGAGCAAGGGAGATCGCGTCATGCCTCAGGCGCCGGAAGGGGCACGGCGGCCCAAGGGTTTCCGCAGTGCCGAGCTGGACTGGCCGGAACTGGACCGCATACCGCACCCGCCGCACCGCGTCCCGCTGCTCGGTGACGTGCTGGGCGTGAACCGGAGCACCCCGATCCAGGACTCGATGCGCTACGCCCACCGGCTCGGGCCGGTCTTCCGGCGCCGGGCGTTCGGCAAGGAGTTCGTCTTCGTCTGGGGCGGCCGGCACGCGGCCGACCTCGCGGACGAGTCGCGGTTCGCCAAGCACGTGGGGCTCGGGGTCGCCAATCTGCGGCCGGTCGCCGGGGACGGGCTGTTCACGGCGTACAACCACGAGCCGAACTGGCAGCTGGCGCACGACGTGCTCGCCCCGGGGTTCTCCCGCGAGGCGATGGCGGGCTACCACCCGATGATGCTGGCCGTCGCCGGGCGGCTGACGGAGCACTGGGACCGGGCGGCCGCGGCCGGCCGCACCGTGGACGTGCCGGGCGACATGACCAAGCTGACGCTGGAGACGATCGCGCGCACCGGCTTCGGCCACGACTTCGGCTCGTTCGAGCGCTCCCGGCCGCATCCCTTCGTCACCGCGATGGTCGGCACCCTGACCTACGCGCAGCGGCTCAACACCGTGCCCTTCCCGCTGGCCCCCCTGCTGCTGCGCGGCGCGAGCCGCCGCAACGCGGCCGACATCGCCCACCTCGACCACACGGTGGACGAGCTGATCCGGGCCCGGCGGGCGGGCGGACCGGGGGACGGCGACCTCCTCGACCGCATGCTGGACACGGCGCATCCGCAGACCGGTGAACGGCTCGCCCCGCAGAACGTCCGCCGTCAGGTCATCACCTTCCTGGTCGCCGGGCACGAGACGACCTCCGGCGCGCTCTCCTTCGCCCTGCACTACCTCTCCCGGAACCCGGGGGCCGCCGCCCGGGCCCGCGCCGAGGTGGACCGGGTCTGGGGCGACGCGGCGCAGCCCGCGTACGACCAGGTGGCGCGCCTGCGCTACCTGCGCCGGGTACTGGACGAGTCGCTGCGGCTGTGGCCCACCGCGCCCGCCTTCGCGCGGGAGGCGCGCGAGGACACGGTCCTGGCCGGGGAGCACCCGATGCGGCGCGGGGCGTGGGCGCTGGTGCTGACGCCCATGCTGCACCGGGATCCCGACGTGTGGGGCGCGGACGCGGACCGCTTCGACCCGGACCGCTTCGAGGCGGCGGCGGTACGGACCCGCTCGCCGCACACCTTCAAGCCGTTCGGGACGGGTGCCCGGGCGTGCATCGGCCGCCAGTTCGCCCTGCACGAGGCCACGTTGGTGCTGGGCCTGCTGCTGCGCCGCTACGAGCTGCTGCCCGAGCCGGACTACCGGCTGCGGGTGACGGAACGGCTGACGCTGATGCCGGAGGGCCTGCGACTGCGTCCGCAGCGCCGCACCGCGGCGGCGCCGGAGCGGGTCTCAGCGCCGCGCCTCCCAGTGCCCGGGGCGGGTGACTGAGCCGGGCAGCCGCGTCTTGGCGCTCCCCCGGGCCGCGTTCAGCTGCGGCTGGGTGAGGAAGAACGCCCCGGTCAGATCGGCGTCGGTCAGGTCGGCGTCCCGCAGGTCCGCCCCGATGAGGTCGGCGTCCCTGAGGTCGGCCCCGGTGAGGTCGGCGGCGATGAGGTACGCGCCGCGCAGACTGGCCCCGCGCAGATCGGCGCCCTTGAGGCGGGCGCCCATCAGGTCCGCGCCCCGGCGGTCCTTCCTGCGGCCCTTGACCCCGGCGCGGGCCAGCTCGCTCGTCCTCAGCAGCAGGACGTTGACCTCCTGGCGGTGGGCCGCCACGTCGAGCGCGGCGAGCTGCTCGGGACTCCCGCCGGCCAGTTCCCGGGTCCTGCGCAGCGCCTTGCGCACCTCGGGGTGCACCGGCCGGGCCGCGGGCAGGGTGAGCGCCTCGGTGAGGTACCAGAGCAGTTCGTGCAGCTGCCGGACGACCGGGAACACGTCGAACATGCGGCGGGCGTGCTCGGGCGGCCCGGCCCGCCACCCCCGCCCGCCGAAGGTGATCTGCGAGACCTGCTGCCCGGCGCCGAAGCAGTCGTAGACCGTGCAGCCGGTGAATCCCGTCTGCCGCAGCCGGGCGTGGATGCCGCAGCGGTGGTCCTCGCCGAGGTTGCGGCAGGGCGTGCCCGCGGCCTTGTCGACGGCGAAGTCGGCCGAGGCGGCGAAGGGCAGGGCGACGCAGCACAGCCCGAAGCACCGCTCGCAGTCGCCGCGCAGTTCCGCTCGCGCGGCGTGGGGATCTCGCATGCCGTTCAGCATACGAAACGACCGGTCACCGCTCGTCTGCCGGCTCCGGGTCCTCCGGCAGCCGTACGCGCTCCAGCCGCTCGGGGTCGGCCAGGACGTACAGGCCGGTGATGCGTCCGCCGTCGATCGTCACGCCCATGACCGAGCGCAGCCGGCCCCCGGGCGCGTCGACCACCCCGACCGCGCCGTTGACGAGCATCAGCTTCGCGGACCGCGCGATGCGGGCGAACAGCAGCGCCTGCTCCGCGACCGTCCTCGCGCCCCGCACCAGCTTGGAGGCGGCCGCACCGCGCACCAGCGCGCCGGAGTCGGCGCGCAGCACCACGTCGGGGTGCAGCAGCGCCAGCAGCGCCTCGAAGTCCCCGGCGCGTGAGGCCGCCAGGAAGGCGTCGAGCACCTCCTTCTGCCGCCCCAGGTCCGGTTGCGACGCCGGCGTGGCCCCGCGCACCCGGCGGCGGGCCCGGCTCGCCAGCTGCCGGGTCGCGGCCGGAGCGCGCTCCACGATCGGGGCGATGTCGTCGAAGGGCACGGCGAACAGGTCGTGCAGCACGAACGCGAGCCGCTCGTCCGGAGCCAGGTTCTCCAGCACCACGAGCAGGGCCAGGCCCACCGCGTCGTCCCGCAGGACCGCCTCCGCCGGGTCGGGGCCCGGCAGCGGTCCCAGCACCGGGTCGGGGACGAACACGGCCGGCAGGTCCGCCGAGTCGCCCATCGGGTCCTCACGGCGTGCCGCGCGCGAGCGCAGCAGGTCCAGGCAGATGCGGCCGGTGACCGTGGTGAGCCAGCCGCCCAGATTGCCGATGCCGTCGTCACCGGCCCGGCTGAGCCTCAGCCACGCCTCCTGGACGGCGTCCTCCGCCTCGGCCGGTGAGACCGAGCATGCGGTGGGCCACCGCCCTGAGCCGTCCCCGGTGCTCCTCGAAGCGGGCGGCGAGCTCCTCGCCGCCCGTCGTGGTCTCCCCCGTCGTGCTCTTTCCCGTCGTGCTCTTTCCCGCCATGGTCTCCCCCGTCATGATGCCGATCCTTCTCGTCAGGTCATCTGGCGAACACTTCGAACGCCACGGCCGGGCGGCCCCCGAACCGCTCCCCCATGGTCTGCGCGTGCTGCGTCAGGAAGCCGCGCACGTACGTCTGCGGGTCCTCGTCCGAGGGCCTTACGCAGGGACCTTTGTCGGGTACCGTCTGCCCATGCCCATCGCACCGGAGTTCCTGCACCTGGCCTACCCAGGCGAGCAGTTCAACGCTTACCTGTACGGCCGTGCCTCTCGCGACCCGAAGCGCAAGGGCCGCAGCGTCAAGTCTCAGCTGGACGAGGGCCGCGCGACGTGCCAGGACAACGGCTGGCCCATCGCCGGCACTTTCGAGGACGTCGACCGCTCGGCGTCCGCGTACGCGCGCAAGACCCGCGATGACTTCGAGGAGATGGTCAAAGGTATCGAGAACGGCGAGTGTCGCATCCTCGTCGCGTTCGAGGCCTCCCGCTACTACAGGGATCTCGAGGTCTACGTGCGGCTGCGCCGGCTGTGCATGGAGAACAACGTCCTGCTCTGCTACAACGGCCAGGTCTACGACCTCACCAAGAGCGCCGACCGCAAGGCCACCGCCCGGGACGCGGTCGACGCCGAGGGCGAGGCCGAGAGCATCCGTGAACGGAACCTGCGCACCACCCGCCAGAACGCCAAGCGCGGCGGTGCGCACGGCACCGTGCTCGACGGCTACCGGCGCCGCTACGACCCCGACACAGGCGACCTCGTCGCCCAGGTGCCCGACCCCGAGCGAGCCTCGCTGTGGATCAGTACGTTCCGGCGCGTGGCGGAGCTCGAGTCGCTGCGTTCCATCCTGATGGACCTGCGGGCGCGGGGCATCAAGACGCACCGAGGCAAGGAGTTCCAGGAGTACCACCTGCGCGAGGCCCTGCGGAACCGCGGCTACATAGGCCGACGCATGCACAACGGCGTCGACGTGGGCAAGGCGATCTGGCCTCCGCTGTCGGACGACGACACCAGTGCGGAGGAGTTCGTCGAGCTCTTCCAGCAGGTGCAGGAGGTCCTTAACACCCCCGGCCGCAACGCCTCCCCCGGCACCGGCCTGGCGCACCTGCAGACGCACATCGCGGTGTGCGGTGAGCACGCGGACGAGCCGCCGCTGCGCTGGCACAAGAACGCCGGCATCCCCTCCTACGGCTGCTCGACTCAGTTCGACACTTCCATCGCCGAGGCCCGCATGGACGCCTACGTGGAGGAGGGGGTCATCGCCTGGCTCGCGTCCGAGCAGGCCGCCGAGGCCTTCCGCCGCGGCCGTGACGACGACAAGAGCCGCAAGGCCCGCATCCGGCTGAAGACGCTCAACGAGCAGCTGGCGAACGCTCGCCGTATGGCGCGGACACTGCGCGCCGACGGCCGGGGCATGCAGCTGTCGATCGAGTCTCTCGCCGACCTCGAGGCAGACCTGCAGCCGCAGATCGACAAGGCCCGGGCAGAGGCCGATCCGGCACCGGACCTGCCGCTGCTGGGCCGGATGCTCGGCCGGCCGCGGCCCGACGTCGACGAGGCATGGAACACGCTGACCCTCGCGCGGCGCCGCACGGTGCTGCGCCGGGTGGTCACCATCCGCCTGTTCAAGGCGCGCACGCGAGGTGTGCGGGCCATCGAGCCCGGGCGCATCACGCTGTCCTTCTACGGCGAGCCCGGCTTCAAGCCGCTCAAGAAGGCGAGGACGTAGCCGCCCCCAGGCTGCCGCCTTACCGGCGGACGGGGGGCGGCAAAAACGTTACGGCACGGCCAGTGGCGCTGGCGGCTGCAGCGTCGGGTCGAGGAGCTCGCCAGGTGGCGCTGGCGGACACCGGAACCAGCACTGCAGGTACACCCCCTTGCACGACAGGGCGTAGAGCATGTCGTTCACGTCGTTCTGCAGCCTGTGCGTGCACTTGTCCTCGGTGACGAGGAAGATGCAGCTGCCAGCCTCCTCGACTGCAGCTACGAGCCATCCCGTTGGCAGGCTCGCTGCAGGAACGCGTTCCCACCGAGTGACCGAAAGCCAGTGCCCATCCGGCAGTCCAGGTCCATCGTGCCGCCAGGACCCGCTGGCGACTTGGTGGCTAGATATCAGCGTCAGCTGTCCCGTGAGGTCCTCATCGATCTCGGGCGGCGAAAACAGCACGTCCACCCGGCCACGAGGGCGGGAGCGCATGCTGACCGTGCAGCCCGGATCCAGCTCTCCAGTCTGCGCCGGCCGATACTGCACGTGCATACGGGGCGTGTAAGACACACAGCCTCCTTGAGCTGCCACACGGCCGCACCACACAAGGGAAGGCCGCGCGTAATCGAACGGTTTCGCTGCCACGCGAGGAGGAGTCATCATGCACACGACCGACTACTTTTGGCCACGGTGTAACTACGGTTAGCCCAGACGGGTTATCCGAAACGTTGAAGAGTCAGGCAAGTTGCAGTGGCGGAAACCGGGACCTCGGCCCGGAAGACAGGTCAAGCGCCCCGTTACTGCCGCGGCGCGCGCCGATACTTCTGCATGAGGACCTCGAGCTTCTCGCGATCCTCAGCGCTCACGGGCCCGACGCCTAGCGCCCTGGACTGTCCGTCCCGGCTCCACAGGCTGTAGACGTTCATGAACTGGACGCCTGCCGCCTCCTGGAGGCGCGCCGGATCTAGGTGCAGGGCGTACACCAAGGCGTCCAGTTGCGGATACTCAGGCAGCTCGTCGGGCGCGAGCGTCGCACGTTCGAGGCGGTCCAGCCAGTCGGCCTCGAGCCCCGCCACAGCTCCGGGCGCACTGGCGGTGCGAGATGCAATCTCCTGCAAACTCAGCCCGGCGGCCAGCCGCGCCTCTCGCACCATGTCCGACAGATCGGTACGAGCCGGCGTCACATCTTGCGAGACGCGAGCCATCTTGGACGACTTCACCTCCTGCAGGTCTCGCAGCGCCAGCTCGACCGCCTGCGCGAAGGCTTCCACCGTGACACCCAACTCCAGGGCGGACGCCCGGATGACGCGCCGCAGGGCTTCGCTAGCCGATAGACCCTGCTCCTCGACTGATGGAGAGATCTCGCTCACCGGAGCAGCCCCGCGATCGGACGCCGGCGCGGCATCACCCCCGGCCAGGACCGCGTGCACACTTCCAGGACGCCACTGCAGGGCCATATCGAGCGCCTGGGCGGTCAGCTCGGTCGGACGGTAGTCACCGCGCCGAATGGCACGAAGAGCCGTGTACGAGATACCCGCCGCCTCGGCGACCTGACGCCAGTTCATGCGCAGCTCTAGGCGACGCGCGTTCATCGCCTGATCCAGCCGTTCGGACGGCTCCATTACCCGATTCCTCCGCACCGCAAGCCCGTGTGTGAAACGCAACTTTACGCAAGAGGGCGCAATGCTGCGCCCGCCCGAGCATCAAGGTTGCGGCAACTTTTCTTGCTCGCTTATTGCTTCTTGCGTCCTAAGTCGTTAGGTTGCGTCTCATGCCCATTGAAGCAAGAAGCCCAGTCAAGCAAGGACGGCTTCGCCGCGGCATGACTCTTCGGGATCTGGCCGAGAAGTGCGCTGCGGACGGTGTCCCTGTGGGCCAGTCGACGCTCAGCCGAATCGAACGAGGCAAGCAAGTGCCACGGCCCAGGCTCAGGAGCGTGCTCGCCACACTTCTGGACCTGGACGTGGAGGACCTCGAGCCGAGGCCGCGACCGGACGACAGGCCCGGGAGCCTCGCATGACACGCGAGGAACGGCAGCGGATCCTCAGCCCGGCGGAGATCGCCGACGCCCGTGCTCAGGCCGAGCGAGCTCTGAACACGGTCGGCATCCCGCAGCAACTGATCGAGTCGCTACGCCCGATCCTCGCGCCCGCTGCCGAGGCCAGCGCGCAAGAGGCCGCTACCCAGCCCGCGGCCGCCTGACCACACGAAGACGGGGCCGCGCCCGGCTCGACCCCGGAACGCGACCCCTACGGCACACCCACACCCAAACCCTAGGCAGAAGTGGATCACCCGTGACCACATACTCTCAGACCCCGCCCGGCGCGATGCCGCCCGAGGCGCCCTTCCCGGCGGTGCGGCCCCTGCACGAGGCCGCGTTCGCGACGTTCGGCCTTGCGGTGCCGGCACCCGCCGGACCGGCCGAGCCCGCCCACCAGCCCGCGACGGTGACCGAGGCGGCGGCCGCGGTGCTGCAGAAGACCATGGAGCGCGAGGGCGGCGCGACCGGCGCCGAGCTCGCCGAGGCCGAGCGCGCTGCTGGGATCCTGTTCGACCCGGCCCGTATCGAGGCCGTCGAGTCGGCCGCCCGCGAGCAGGCCTACGCCGAAGCCGCCGTGGACTTCGAGGGCGTGCGGGCCGAGCTGCAGGAAGCCCGCACGCAGCTCGCCCAGCTGGCGGGTGATCACCGTCGTCTGCAGGCCGTGATGCGGCTGTGCGAGGGACATCGTGGCGATGACCTGCTGCTGGTGTCCACCGTGGCGGTGGCCGCCGAATGCGGCACCACCGCCCTCGACGGCCTGCCCATGACGCTCACCTGGGATCGAACTGCAGACGTCCTCAGGTCCGCCGTCGACGTCCGGCGCGTCACCGTGCACTGCCAGTCGTCCTACGGCGGCCGCGCCGACCTGATCCTCCGTGGAGAGGACCGCACCGCGCTCGCCTCGCTCCTCGACCCGCAGGTGGTGGCTGACAACCACGCCACCTGCAGCACCGACAGGTGCGGCACCGCCGACGATTGGGACGCCTCCGACCCGGACGTGTTCGGCTGGATCTGCATCGAGGTCGCCGGCATCGACGGTGGCCCGCGCTGGTACTGCACCCCGCAGTGCGTCTCTAGCGCGCTGGTCGAGGCCGGGCGGGAGCTCGCCGCGATCGAGGATCAGGCCAAGGACCTCGTCCTTGTCGACCAGGACGAATACTCCGCTGAGTACGCCGGAGATGACCAGACGGCCGGCGGTGAGCAGTGACCTCGGCCCTCGAGACATACCTGGGGTGGGACACGCCCCAGCACATGAAGGGCTGCAAGCGGCCTGCCTGGTCGGTGGACGTGCGTACCGACGACGGCGAGCTTCGCGGACGACATGGCGGCGAGGCCCACGCGTGCTGCAACGAGGACTGCGACCACGGCGACCGCTACGAGCGCACCACGGTGCGTATCGTGTGCCGCTCCTGCCATGCCGGCCTCCTCGTCGAGGGCGAGAACGCCTCCGTCTCCCGCGGGGCGCACGCCGTTCAGGGCTACGGGAAGCCGCCGCGCACGATGGCCGGTCTGCTGCTATGGCCGGGTGAGCCGTGGCTGGACTTCGGCCGCCTCACCAGTGATGAGCCGTTCGACTTCGTCGTCACCCGCAAGGGCGTGAGCCGGGTGACGGAGGCCGATGTCGTCGGGGTCATCACTCAGGGCCGCGGCAAGCGCCGCGGCATGATCTGGCGGGCGGCCGCCTGGCCTACCCCGGCCAAGTACGGCCGGCTCAACTGGGGCATCACGAACGAGGCGACGCCCGCCCGCACGGTCGCCGCGGCCGCCAAGTGGATCGCCGCCCGGCTCGCCGAGCAGCAGGCGGGCGGTGACTCCGCATGAGCGTCCCTCACCTCAGCCCGCACCCGCGGGCGAGGCAGCCCGTCACCGTCGACGCCGAGCTGCACATGACCGTTCCCGGCCCCCACCAGTTCGTCATCGAGGACTGGGCGGATCGCGTCTTCGGCCAGTCGTGGATGTCCATGAACGGCAACCCCGCGGCCCTGATCTACGCGATGCGGTCGGCTACGGCTGGGCTGCCCATGGACGACGAGGTCGTGTATGGCAAGTCACTCTCGGGCCGGGGCCACCTGGTCCACGTCCGCGAGATCGGCGGTGCGCAGTGACCGCCGTCAACGAGGCCCGCGCCGGCCTGATCGGGAAGAGCACCCGGGACAGGAAGCTGTCCGTGGGCGAAGCCACCCGCATCCTGGTCCTGCCGCAGCTGCCCTACGCCGACGCCGTGCACGCCGCGCTGCGCGCGGTGTCACTGGAACCGGCCTGCTTCGAGGCCGGGTTACGGCGCGGCCGCACCGGCACCCCGGAGCTGTACGTACGGGCCGTGTGGCCGGCCGGTTCCCCGGCCCTGACCGACGCGGCTCGGGCAAACGGGCTGACGGTGGCCTGGTCGCACGTGACCGGCTGGTCCGCGCACGACGCCGAAGAGCACTGCGCTCTGCTCGACGTCGACGCGCTCGCCGCGCCGGAGCTGGTTGCCGACGCCGCCCGCCACTACGCCCGCCGCGGCCTCGACGAGACCCGGCCCTGGGTACCGCCGGCCGACGGCCGCTGGTCGGAGGCCGTGTACCTCGACATCGCTCTGGCCCGCTTCGAGGAGCGGACGGACCATCCGTGGTGATCCTGCTGCTGGTCTGCTGCTACGGCGTCGGCATCGCGGTCGTGTTCACGGTCGCGATCGTCGCCGACCACCTGATCGACCGCCGCAAGCGCCCGCCGGAGCGCTGGTGCGTCCCGATCCCGGGCCAGTTCCCCGCCTACGTCCGCCAGGACTACGCCCGAGCCCGCCAGGCCCGAGCCACCCGCCACCGCCTCAGCACACCGGAGGAGTAGATGCCCCGCACCGGGATCGTCGTCGAGGCCGCCATCGTGGTCCTCGCCGAC
Organism: Streptomyces sp. NPDC017943; assembly: GCF_044328425.1. NCBI lineage: Bacteria > Bacillati > Actinomycetota > Actinomycetes > Kitasatosporales > Streptomycetaceae > Streptomyces > Streptomyces sp. NPDC017943. The sequence continues at coordinate 571,870 of NZ_JBIRHH010000002.1, forward strand.
AGCCTCGCCCGCGAACTGCCCGGCCTGGACCAGGCTGAGATCCGCCGGATCGCCCGCGCGCAGACCGCGGAGATCGTCGGCGCCGGCTACCGCATCACGGTCCCGGTCGAGGCCCTGCCCGCCACCGTGCGCCGCCTCAAAGCCCAGCGCGAACGCACCTCCTGATCCCCGGGCGGGCGGCCCGTGACCTGACAACCGTGCCGCCCGCCCGGCCACCAACCACCCTCTCTGGAGTACCACCGTGCGTCCCACCGTGCGGCGCGATGACCCGCGCCTGCAGATCATTACCGAGACCCTTCAGAAGCTGATCCCCGGCGCCACGCCAGCGTTCCTGTCCGTGGACGTCATCGAGGCGCTGCCCGGCCCGGGCGAGCCCTGCAACCGGTGGACCGGCACCCCGGCCGGGCTCGCCGAGCGGATCTATACCGCCCTGTACGGCCGCCCCGGCCGCCCGCGCCCGGATGAGCAGCTCAGCCCCCTGGAGCGTGCTGAGGACGCCAAACGGCGCCGGGACCTCGACGGCGAGATCTCCGCGCTCGTGCAGGGCCACACCGCGCTCACCTCCGCGCCCTGGTACCCGGCCCGCCCCGGCGACCTGGTCCACGTCCACTACGAGGCCGGCGGCACGGTGCCCGCGTTCGGCGAGACGTACCTCATCGCGGCCGGCATCAGCGAGGGCTTCCTGAGCATGCAGATGCTCGCCCACACCCTGCCCGCCGATACCGAGTTCCTCGACGGCATGGTCGGCTGCTTTGCCGTCAAGGACGACCCCGACCCGCTCATGGAGCTGTGGTTCGAGGCCGGCCCGCACACGCTGACCATCATCCGCGACGGACGCCCCGTGCACATCGGCGGCGCCCGGTGAGCGACATCCAGTACGCCAAGGGCGATGACCCGTACGCCAATTCGCCGGAGGCCGGAGACGACAGCGCCTGCGACTGCCACGGCGCCTGGCATGCAAGGTTCCAGCACTGTGTGGACTGGCCCTGCCCCGGCTGCGACCCGTACCGCATCTGCTCGGCCGAGCCCGGCGTGGCGGATGTCGAGGACGACGAGCCGGACGGGGTGGCGCAGTGACGCGCGCCGACCGCCTCGAGCTGGTGCGCCAGTTGCGAGTCGAGGGCTTGAGCCAGCGGGCGATCGCCAAGCGGCTGAAGGTGTCCAAGGACACCGTCCGCCGTGACTTCGACCTGCTGGACGCCGAGGATGCGCCAGGTGGTGAGCCGGGCGATGAGCCTCCCACGAGCCCGGACGATCCGGGTGCGCCGCAGGTCACGGCAGGCGACCGACCGGAAAGCGAAGCGGACGGTGCGCCGGGCGATGAGCCACCCGGTGAGCCGGTGGCGCAGCTGCCGCGCCGGGAGCCGGGTGGGCGGCTCGTCGTCGACCTGGCCGGCCGGTCGGGCCTGCGCCGCGACCTGGCCGATCTCGGCGCGCACATCGATCGCAGCCCGCAGGACCTGGTCGAGATGGCCGTGCACGCCCTGGCGGTCGGCTACCGGCAGGGCGTGAAGGCCGGGGACGTCCTGCCCGGCCGGCCATTCCAGATCACGCGTGTGTCGGTGGCGTCGCTGGGCCTGCCCGGCCGACGTATCCCGGCCATGCGTACCGCCCCGGCCGCACCCGACGGGGGCGGGCAGTGACCGGGCCGGCCGCCCCGCCTCCCCCTGCCCCGGGGCGGCCGGCCCCCATCTCCTACCCGTGGCGGTCCGGGCAGCCGGTCCCGCCCTGCCAGGTCCCGACCGGCTGGCACTCCCTCACGAGGGCGCGCCTGTACGTGTCCGGGTGGCTGTGCGACCGGCACAGCCCCTGGCACCGCGCCGGCCGCCCCGACCCCACAGCACGACCCACCCGCCCGGGCGGACAGCCGCCCGGGCCCACCACCACTCACATCACCGAACAGGAAACCGACTCTCGTGTCTGACAACGCCCAGCTCGCCCGTACCGGCACCGCCGGAGCTCTCGTCATCGGCACCACCGTCGTCACCGGCTACTGGCTGCTCGCCGTGGCCGCCGGCCTGGTGGTGGTCGGCGCGATCGTGCTGCGAGTGGGCTTCCGCCGCGGCAAGAGCGCGGGCCAGCAGTGACCGGCCAGCGCACACCCTTGGACGCCCGGGTGCACCGCTCGGGCACCGTCCTCGCCGCGGCGATCACGCTCGTCGCCGCGGCGGTGTGGGCCGGCCACCACGGCCTGCAGGCCGCCACCCACGGCGACGCCACGGGCAGCCGCCTGGCCGCCGTGTGGACCGTCACCTTCCTGATCCTGCTGGCCAGCACGCTCATGTACCACCTGGAGCGGCCCCGCCGGGTCACCGCCCGGGCCCGCCGCCGCCTCGACGCGCTGCACGTCGCGGTCCTGCTGCCCGTCTACAACGAGGACGAGGGCTACCTGTACCTGGGGCTGGAGTCGTTCCTGACCCAGACGCGCCGCCCGGACTCCGTGCACGTCGTCGACGACGGCTCGACCTCGAGCGACTACGCCCAGGTGCGCGGCTGGTGGCTGCGCCACGCCCGCGAGGCCGGCATCGCCACCACATGGCAGCGCACGGCCAACGGCGGCAAGCGCCACGCCCAGGCCGCCGGCGTCGCCGTGTCCCCGCACGCGGACGTCTACGTCACGGTCGACTCCGACTCGTGCCTGGCACCCAACGCCCTCGAGGAACTGCTCAAGCCGTTCGCGAAGGCGCGGGTGCAGTCGGTCGCCGGGATCGTCCTGGCCACCAACCACCGCACGAACCTGCTGACGAGGGTGACCGATCTGTGGTTCACCACCGGGCAGCTCACCGACCGCTCCGCGCTATCCGCGATGGGCGCCGTCCTGGTCAACTCCGGCCCGCTCGCCGCCTACCGGGCGCCGGTGGTGCGCGACAACCTCGACTCCTACCTGGGCGAGACCTTCCTGGGCCGTCCGGTGATGTTCTCCGACGACTCCCTGCTGACCCTGTACGCACTGCTGCGCGGCCGCACGGTCCAGCAGCCGTCCGCCGTGGTGTTCACCGCGCTACCGGAGAAGGCCTCGCACTTCCTGCGCATGTACATGCGATGGATGCGCGGCTCCACCATCCGGTCGGTGTGGCGCATGCGCTACCTGCCCCTGACCGGCTGGGCCTACTGGGCGCACCTGCTCAGGTGGTTCCAAGTCGCTTTGTCGACGGTGGTCATCGGCTGGCTGCTGGTCGTCGAGCCGCTGCGCTACGGCCACACCCCGCCCGCCTCCTTCCTGGTGGTGCCGTTTCTGATCGGCTGGGCGCAGGCCCTGCGCTACCTCAGCGTCGTCCGCTCCGACGAGCGCATGCGGGCCCGGGCGGTGACGTGGCTGCTGATGCCGCTGGCCGTGATCGGCGCCTGGACGGTGCTGCGCGTCATGCGCTGGTACGGCGCCGCCACCTGCGCCCGAACGGGCTGGGGGACGCGCCAGAACGGCGCCGAGGTCTCCCTGACCACCACCACGCCACCGACGGCCGAGCCGGACGCCGAGACCACCCTGCAGCTCGCCCTGCCCACCGCCCGCTGACACCGGCCGGGCCCCGCCCGGGCCCGGGCCTTCGCACCACCGACACACCTGTGAGGAACCGATGACCGAAGCACCCGTCAGAGCCATACCGTCCCCGGCCGCCATGGCCCCGCGGCCGCGGCCCGCGTTCGACCGCGCCCGGTGGGAAGCGGCCGACATGGCCAGCACCCTCAGGCCGTACGCCCGCCTGGTCGCCCTGGTCCTCGCGCACAGCGCGGGCCCGGCCGGCTACCTGCCGCCCGACGGCCCGCAGAAGGCCCGCCGCGTGGCCGAGCGGGCCCGGCTGAACCTCAACCAGGCCCGGATCTCCATGCACGTGCTGGAGACGGCCGGGTTCCTGCAGCGGCCGGCCGCCGAGACCTGGCACCCCACGGACATCGCCCGCCCGATCACCCTGACCTTCCCCTCACCCGCCGCCCAGGCCGCCGACCCCGGGCCAACGCACCCGGAGGCAGAGAGGTGAGCGGCGAGCAGTTACCGCTGCTGCCCGCCGACCCTCCCCGCTGGGGCGGCCCCGCGGCCGTGACCGCCGACCCGATCGTCACCTCCGGCCGCACCGAGTACACCGTCCGCTGCGACGGCCCCGGCGGCTGCGGCCACCTACACCGCCACACAGGCCCCGGCATCCGCACCGGCCCGTGCGGCGCCACCTACACCGTCCCCGACCACGACGAGGGAGCAGCCGATGCCGAAGAGCAGGCACAAGCGCCGTAGCCAGACCGTGCGCCGCAACAAGGCCGGCGCGCCGATCCTCGCCGGCCACGCCTCGACCTGCGCCTGCGGCGTGTGCAAGGCGATGCGCGGTGAGGTCCCGTTCCCGTACGTCTGCGCGCACTGCGACGAGGTCGTCGTCGAGATCAACGTCACCGACCCGGCACAGCGCCGGATGGCCAAGCAGCGCACCCGGCTGCACGAGACGCACTGCCAGGGGCCGGCTGCCTGATGCTGCTCCTGCCCGCTGCCGCTACCGAGCCTCGCCACGTCTGTGGCGAGGCCGGTGGTGCTGCGCGGGCAGACGAGTACGCCCCAGCCTGGCTGAAGCAGAAGGTGAAGGTCCCCAAGCGCGTGTGGGGCAGCGGCGCCTACTCGCACGGCGCGATCGCCTACTGGGCGCAGGTCGCCGCCCTGGCCCAGCGCGCCGAACGCTGCCGCGCCACCGTGGCCACCCTCGCCGGCTACATGGGCGACGCCAAGCGCACCGCCGAGCGCTACCTGGCCGAGCTGTCGGCCCCGGGCCCCGACGGCGAACCCGAGCTCCACACGATCCGTCACACCGACGCCGCCGGCGACGGCGAGAGCGGCGAGCGCTGGTGCCGCGACGTCCAGCGCGGCGAGCACTTCGCCTACGTGCCCGTCCTCGCGGTCAAGACGCTGCGCCGCCCGCTGTTCGTCCTGTACTGCGCCCTCACCTACGCCACCGCCACCCGCACCCCGGTGACGGCCGCCGAGCTCGCCGAGCTCCTGGGCGTCACCGAACGCTCCGCCCGCCGCCTGGTCGACGAGCTCGAGGCGCTCGGCTGGATCACCGTCCACCGCCGCGCCGGCACCCACGGCCGCCACCTCTACACCGTCCACGACTCACCCCTGCACGCGGTCGACGACGAGCCCGCCCGACCGGACACAGATGGCGGATCGGGTCCGGACACGATCGGCGGATCCCTCGCGTCTAAGGAAGACACTGGATTGACAGACGAGAGCACCACGCAGGCCGGTGGGGCTTTCCGCCGTAGGCGAGGTGACCGTAAGTGGGTCGCGCCGCCTGTGGATAACTCCGTCTCCTCGGTCGCTTCGGTCGCTGCCACCTTCCGCCCTGCCCCCTGCCCGCAGGCCACCACAAACGGCCCTGCACGCCCCGCTGCGCCCCGTACGGGCGTTCGGGAGCCGGTGACCCTCACCGCAGCCGTGTGGGCCGTCCTGGAGCCCGTACGCGACCTCCTGCCCGGCGTGCGGCCGTTCGTCCTGCGCCGCATCGGCCGCGAGGTCACCCGCCAGCTCGACGCCGGCGTCCTGCCCGAGGACCTCACCGACCAGCTGCGCGTCATGCGCGCCTGGACCCCCCACGAGCAACTCACCGACCCCGGCCGCTGGCTCCTCGGCGCAGCCCTCCCAGCACGCCCCGGCCCCTGCGGACTCACCGACTGCAACCGCGGCTTCATGCGCCACACCGGCGCCCCCTGCAAGGCCTGCGCCGACCACCGCCCCACCCCGGCCGCTCACGCGCCCGTACCGCCACCACGACGTCCCGCTCCGCCACCCCGCGCCACCCCACCCCCACCCGGGCCACCGACACCCAGCCGCATCGGACCGCCACCGGCCGCCGGCGGCTGGCGAGCACTCGTCGCCCGCGAACGCCCCCAGGACGCCGCCCGCACCTACCGCAACCGCTGGACCGGAGACCACGCCCACCTCCTGCCACCCGACACCACCACCGCCTGAAAGGACGCCCCCTGCGATGCCCTACCCGATACCGCGCCCGCCCGCCCCCAACGGCCCAGGACACTGCCCCAGATGCCTCGCCGAGGTGCTGTGGTGCATCACCGCCAAGGGCCGCGTGCCGTTCGCCGTCAACCCCCAGCGCGACGACCAGGGCAACCAGGCCGTGCGTCAGGACCACACCGGCCGCTGGCTCACCCGCCAGCTCACCCGCGAACGCCCCACCCCCGAGAACGACGAGCACCTCCACATGCCCCACCTGACGACCTGCACCGCCCCGGCACCCCGCACCCCGCGGCCGCCCGCCGGACGCACCACCCGCGGCGTACGGCCCGTCAGGTGGCAGCGATGAGCACCAACCGCATAATCAACGCCCGCCGCGTCGTCGCTGACGCCCTGTGGAGCTGGTGGATCACCACCGACCCCGTCAAGCCGTTCGACCCCGACGCCCTCGCCGCCCACATCGACCAGCACCTCTACGCCTGCGGCCTCACCATCGCCCCCGACCTCAGGAAGCACCGCATGCCCACCAGACGCGCCATCGCCGGGGCCGCCCTCATAGCCCTGCTCTGCGCCGGCTCCGCCATCGCCTGCGCCGCCCGCGGCGAATGGTGGTGGGCCGCCACCGGGTCCGCCGCCACCGTCTTCATCACCCGTGAGGCCGCCCGCGACTACACCACCCGCCGCCTCACCAACCTCCACACCCGCCAGAAGGGAGCCACCCGATGACTGCCACCCCGCCCCCGCCCTGCATGACCCCCAGCCAGGTCACCGGCGTCGCCGCCATCGGCGGCACCGCCGCCCTGATCGCCCTGGTCCTCATCGCCCTCCTGGCCATCGGCATCTACCGCATCATCACCCGCATCGCCACCTGGTCCGACGCCTACCGAACCCGCCGCGCCCACGCCCGCGAGCAGGCTCGCGAAACGGCCGCCGAACTCGCCATATGCCAGGCCATCTACGCCCTACCCACCACCCGCCACCCAGCCGAAGACTGACCCATCGCCTCGCGCGCGCACACGCGCCTGCGTTCCGCGCGCGCGATCGCAGGCGCGCGAGACACCCACCCCTACCCGCCAGTACACATGACCCACGCCCACCGACCGGAGACCCCCATGGTCAACTTCCAGTTCGTCAACCCCACCGACATGCTCCTCGTCCACCAGACCGGCGTGCAGAACACCCCCGACTCCTTCTGCACCCACGGCCAACCCGCCGTCTACCTGCTCCTGATCGGCTCCCACCGCTCCCAACCCACCAAGACCGAACGCGTCAACGCTCTGGTGCCGCGCTGCGCCCTCGCCGAGGCCATCGGGTCGCTCCAGGCACAGATCCGCCACCAGGAAGGCGAGACGGCCCTGCAGGCCTTCCACGACGAGGTCACCGCCCACACCGAGGAGAAGACAGCCGCGCTCGAGGAGCTCGCCCGCCGGCAACGCGACTGCTGCGAAGCCGGGTTCCGCACCGACGGCGCCGAACACACCTGCGGCCGCAACACCACCGGAGCCGACCGTGAGTAACTGCACCATCTGCCGCCGCACCACCGACACCGGCCTGCACGCCTGCCCACGCCACGCCACCGAGCTGCGCCTGTGGCTAGCCGAACTCCCCGGACAGGCCCGCCTCCTCAGCCAGTTCCTCACCCCCACCAGCGCACCCGCCACGGGGCGCCTCGGCGGCACCGGCCGCGCCACCGCACCCATCCCCGTCGACCTGCGCGTGCTCACCCTCCTCGGCCCCGGCCATCCCGACGCCAACCACCCCGACGACGACGGCACCGTACCCATCCGAGCATTCCTCGGCGGCTGGGCCGGCTACATCGCCTACACCCACCCCGCCGTCACCCGCGACCCCCACGGCACCACCCACATCCACCCCTGCGAACAGGCCTGGCCCCGCGAAGGCGAGACCATCACCGGCTGGTGCACCTGGCTCAACCGCTACCTCCCCTACGCCCTCACCCAGCCCTGGATCGGCGACCTCCACCGCCAGCTCGGCGACCTCAACGCCCGCATCCTCGACCTCACCCACGCCACCCCCCACACCCACGACCGCGCAGCGCCCTGCCCCCAGTGCGGCACCTTCGACCTCGTCGCCATCGACGGCCAGGCCGACATCCTGTGCAAGACCTGCGGCCACCAACTCGACCCACAGGCCTACGAGCAGTACGCCGCGGCGTACCTGCACTCCCACCAGACCGCCACCGACACCGCCGCCTGACACCCCACTGTCAGAGCCCCATGCCACACTGCGTCTCGGCACTCGACTGGTCCCGGTCGACGCTTCACACGGCCCGCCCCTGACCTGAACAGGGGCGGGCCGCCGCGTCTCGTAGTTCACCGCTGGACAAGATCGTGACTTAGCGCAACACTGCTGCCAGCAGAACACGTGTGCCCATCCGGCCCCGGCGCCCATCCCCCCGGCCCCGGGGCCGCGGCATGCACACAGGAGGTGACCATGACCCACCTCACCACCACCGAAGCCGCCCAGCTCGCCACCACCTGGCGCCGCCTCGTCTCCGCCGGCGCAGCCGCCGTCACCCCCACCACGATCCGCTCCTGGGCCCACCGCGGCCACCTCACCCCCCGAGGCCTCGACGAACGCGGACACCCCCTCTACAACCGCAGCGACCTCGCCCGCGCCGAACGCGCCACCCGCGACCGCGCCCTACGCCTCGTCGACACCGACCGCACCTGACCCACAAGCCACCCCGGCGGCAGGGGTGGAGGGGAAAGGCCGCCCCGGGAACGCGCAGACCCGGGGCGGCCACCCTCCAACGCCGCCCCCGGACACCGCCGCACAGGAAGGTCGTACACATGCCGCTGCACACGACCCCGCACAAGGCCCTAGCCCAGCTCCTGCGCAGAGACCAGGACGGCGTAGCCCGCTACCGAGCCGAGCTGAAGTACTTCCACGTACCCCAGCGCGCCATCCTCGGCATGACCAACGCCTACCAGGTCCTGGACGAAGGCTTCACCCTGGTGGACGACCCAGTGCTTCGGCAGGCAGCGGTCTACGGGCCGGAGTTCGTCGACGAGATGCTGGGGATGAGGCAGGCCATGCGGGACGTCTCGCAGAAGCTACTCACCGAGGCAGGCGTACCCCAACCCCTCAGGCCCACCCCTACGCCCCCTCAGGCCCACCCCCATGCCCTCCCGCCCCCGTAAGCCCTGCTCCGTACCCGGATGCCCCGAGACAGTCACGCAGGGCAGATGCGAAAAGCACACACGCCAGGCTGAGCAGATCAGGGGCAGCAGCTCAGAGCGCGGATACGACAGCAGATGGGCAAGGCGCAGAGCCAACTACCTGTACCACCATCCGTGGTGCGTGCTGTGCGGACGCCCAGCCAAGACCGCGGACCACTACCCCGTGAGCCGCAAGGACCTCGTAGCCCGAGGCGAGCCCGACCCCGACGCAGACAAGCACCTCAGGCCGCTCTGCGTGCCTTGTCACTCGTCCGAGACCGCACGCCATCAACCCGGAGGGTGGAACGCCCGGTGATCACTCATCAGCCGACCCCAGAGCAGCTTGAACGACTCGCACAGGCGCGCCTGGCGGCCTTGCACACTGATGCGGCCGTGGCCGAGGCCCGCGCGACGCTCGCTCAGGCCCTCGCCGAGCACTCCCTGGCCTTTGCAGCGCTCCAGGCGGCCATCGACACCGTTCTGTACGGCCCGCTGGACGACGGCGAGACGCTGCCCGACATCACCCACAGCAACGCATCGCTGCCCCCGCTCGTAGCTCAGCCCCCCTCGCCGGCGCCCGCCCCTGGGGGGTGACTCCCCCCAGGGCCCGGAGGCCACCCGCCGGGGAGGGAAAATCCTGCGCCCGCGAATCGCAGGGTTCTGATCACGGGAAGAGAGGCCCCGACCGTGCGACTGACCGTCACACACGGTGACAACCGAGTTGAGATCGTCGTCGACGGCGAGGACGCCGCCACGCTCGAGGCGGCCGAAGGCACCGCCCGCCGGCTGCTCGCCGACGCGCCCCGCTGCCCACCCCCGCAGCCCGGGCCGGCCGAGCCGTTCGGCTTCGGCCTGTCCTCCGACACCGAACGGCTCCCCGAGGAGTAGCCCCTGCAGGAGGGAGACCCCCATGGCCGTACCCGGACGCAAGCCCAAGCCCGCCCTGCAGGTCGTGCGCGAGGGCAACCCCGGCCACCGGCCCGTACGCGAGGGCTCCCGCGTCCCGCCGAGCGAGCTGGCCGAGCCGGACTGGACGGAGTACTTCCCCGAGATCAAGGTAGGGCGCAAGCCGCGCGCCCCGCGCGGCGCCGACGACCTGGAGCTGCAGGAGTACAAGGACGAGGTCGCCGCATGGATGCGGCTGAAGCTGGCGGCCGAGGCCTCCGACGCCGGCCGCGCCGCGGCCGCCCGCGAGTGGGCCACCGTCATCCCCGTCCTGCAGCGCGCGATCGGCCTGGCCGGCGTCGACCGGTCGGTGGCCGTGGACTACTGCGTGTGCGTGGCACGGCTGGAGTGGTGCGAGCGGCGCCTGTCGGTGGAGGGACTGATCACCATGGGGCAGCGCGGCCCGTGCAAGAACCCGTTGACCACAGTCGCGGCGCAGTACCGCACGCAGCTGAAGGCGTACGTGGGTGAGCTCGGCCTGAGTCCCAGCGCGCGCGGACGGATCGCGCCGCCGGAGGGCGGGGACGATGACGACGACGGATCCGTCTTCGACTGAGCGGTACCACCTCACCTTTGAGGACGAGGCCGACGAGCTGCCGGTGCCGCGCGCCGCGCTGCACGCCCTGGGCATGAGCGACGACGAGATCGCCGAGGCCCTCGCGTCCAGGCCGCTGGTCGTCGCCCACCAGGCGCACCTGAAGCCCGGGGCGTGGTTCGACGTGCCGGCCGCGCGGCGGGCGAAGCACGCCATCGAGTCGTTCAAGCACACCAAGGGCCGGTGGGGCGGCACCGCGCTGCTGCTCGCCCCGTGGCAGTTGGTGTGGGTCATCGCGCCGGTCTTCGGGTGGCTGTACGACGACGAGGAGGCCGGCCGGCCGGTCCGCGTCATCCGTACCGCGTGGGTGGAGGTGCCCCGCAAGAACGGCAAGTCGACCATCTCGTCCGGCGCGGCGCTGACGCTGCTGCTGGCCGACCGTGAGATCGGCGCCGAGGTGTACGCGGCGGCCGGCTCCCTCGAGCAGGCCCGCCGGGTGTTCGACGACGCCAAGCGCATGGCCCAGACGTCCCGGGCCGTGCGCGGGCGGGTGGACCCGCGCGCGGCCGCGCTGCTCACCCCCCGCACGGGCGGCGTGCTGCGCGCCCTGTCACGGATCGCTGAGACGGCGCACGGCCTGAACGTGTCCGGCGGCGTCATCGACGAGGTGCACGTCCACAAGTCCCGCGACCTGGTGGACGCCATCGAGACCGGCACCGGCGCCCGCGACCAGCCGCTCATCATCTTCATCACCACCGCCGATGAAGGCGACGAGGGCACCATCTACGACGAGAAGCACACGTACACCGTGCGCGTCGCCGAGCTGGTCGTCGAGGACCCGTTGCACTACGGCGTGATCTGGGCCGCCGAGGAGAACGACGACCCGTTCGCCGAGGAAACGTGGCACAAGGCCAACCCGGGCCTGGGCGTCAGCCCGACGCTGGCGTACCTGCGCAAGGAGGCCGCCAAGGCCAAGGTCACGCCCAGCTACTTCCCGACGTTCTGCCGGCTGCACCTGAACCGGCGGATGCGCTCGAAGGTCCGCTGGATCCCTATGCCGCTGTGGGACGCCAACACCGGAGAGCTCACACCGGCCCGGCGCCAGCGGTTCCAGCCGGCATGGGGAGGCCTGGACCTGTCGGCCGTCTCCGACCTGTCCGCGTGGGTGCTGGTGATCAAGTCCCGCCAGCGCGGCAAAGAGCTGGAGATCATCCCGAGGTTCTGGGTGCCGGAGGAGCGGTGCGACGACCTCGCGCACCAGCTGCAGGTGCCGCTGCGGGAGTGGGCCGAGGCCGGCCTGCTCACGCTGACCGAGGGCGACGCCATCGACTACGCCGCGATCGAGGACCAGATCCTGGCGGACTCGCGTACCTACCGGATCCAGCGCGTGAGCTATGACCGGATGTTCGCCGGAGGCTCGCTGCAGCGGATCGAGGCCAACCCACGCATCGGCGAGGTCCTGCCCGTGTCGCAGACATACCTCGGCATGGGACCCCCGGCCAAGGAGACCGAACGCCTGCTGCGTGAGCGGGCGTTCGTCCACGACGGCCACAAGGTCATGCGCTGGAACGCCAGTTGCGTCGAGGTCATCCGCGACGGCAACGACAACATCCGCCCGGTCAAGCCCAAGCGCGACGAGTCCACATCGCGCATCGACGGCATCGCCGCCCTGGTGCTCGCCGTCGACGGCTACCTGCGCCGCAAGCAGATCCGGGACACCGCAGACAGCGCCTGAGGCGCAGGAAGGGGGCGCAGTGTTCACCGACACGGAGAACCGGCTGGCCGACACGGACAGCCCGGAGACGATGATCCGCAAGCTGCGCGCCCGCCTGAACAAGCGGGACACGAAGGTGCAGGAGTGGAACTCCCTGTACGAGGGAGACCGGCCGCTGCGCTTCGCCAGCCCGGAGTTCTCCGAGCAGGTGGGCGGCCTGTTCGACGACTTCTCCGACAACTGGTGCAAGACCGTGCCGGACACCCTGCGCGAGCGCCTGGCCGTCATCGACTTCGAGGGCGAGGACGGCACCTCCGACAAGGAAGCGATGAAGGCGTGGAAGCGAACCCGCGCGGACGTCGAGGTCGGCCTGGCCCTGCTGGACGCGCTGGTCGTCGCCCGCTCGCACGCCATGGTGTGGAACCCGGGCGGCGAGTCCGACATCACGTTCATCCCCGCCGGGCAGGCCATCGTCGACTACGTGCCCGGCAGCCGCGGCGTGCGCCGTGCAGGCCTGCGCGTCTGGTCGGACGGCAGCCACGAGTTCGCCACCCTGTTCGTGCGCGCGCTCGAGGGCCGGCCTGCCGCCGTCTACCGCCGTCAGCGCACCGTGGGCGGCGGCGAATGGGTCACGCGCACGATCGGGCTGCGCCGCTCCGAGCAGGTCGACATGGCCAACCCCATGGGCGACGAGGTGCCGCTGGTGGAGATCGCCAACCGGGCCCGCCTGCACGGCAAACCGACCTCGGAGATCGCCCAGGTGGCGCCGCTGCAGGACGGCGTGAACACCCTGTGGGCGCACCTGTTCACCGGCGCCGACTTCGCCGCGCTGCCGCAGCGCGTGGTCCTCGGCATGGACCGGCCCACCAAGGACATCATCGACCCCGAGACCGGCGACATCCTCGACGTCGAGGACGTGCCCCTGGGGCAGTACTCCAAAGACCGCCTGCTGTGGCTGTCCAAGGAGAGCGCGAGGATCGCCCAGTTCTCCCCGGCCGACCTCGACGCCTACCTGAAAGTGATCAGCCAGTGCGTGCGGCACATCGCCGCCCAGACCCGCACCCCGCCGCAGTACCTGCTGGGCGAGATGGCGAACATCGCCGCCGACGCGCTGGAGTCCGCCGAGTCCGGGCTGGTCGCCAAGGCCATGGACAAACAGCTCTATTTCGGTGCCGACCTACGCGAGATCGTCCGGCTGGAGGCCCTCGCCGCCGGCGACCGCACCCGCGCGGCCTCCCTCGCCATGGGCCGCACCGTGTGGCGCGACGCGCAGTTCCGATCCGTCGCCCAGTACGCGGACGCCCTGACGAAGTACAAGGCGCTCGGCGTGCCGGACGAGGCGCTGTGGCGGATGATCCCCGGCGTGCGGCCCGAGCAGGTCGAGGAGTGGATCCGGCTGCGCGACGAGCAGGCCGCCGCAGCGGCCGCGGCCGCCGCCACGGCGTTCGGAGCGTTCGGCCCGAAGGAGAGCGACGAGGGCGCCGAGGAGGACCCGGAGGCCGAGGCGGCATGAGCGACGTCGCCGACGCCCGGTACCGGCAGGTGCAGGCCCTCGCCCTGGCCGTCGTCGCCCGCGTGCAGTCCATCTGGTCGGGCCTGTCCGCGGAGAACATCCTGGCCTCCCTGCAGGGCGACCAGGGCGCCGCGATCCTCGACGCCGTGGTGGCCGGGCAACTCACCGCCGCGCAGGGCGCCCAGGCGTTCGTCGGCCAGGCCATGGCCGAGCGGGGCGCGGCCGCGCGGATGGCCGCCGAGGTCGACCCGGGCGCGCTCGTGGGCGTCGCCTCCGACGGGCGGCCGCTGACGAGCCTGCTGTACGTGCCGGCCATCACGACGTACACGACGCTGGCGGCCGGCGCCGACCCGGGCACCGCGCTGCTGGCGGGCATGAACCAGATGGCCCGCATGGTCGCCACCCAGGTCGCCGACACCTCCCGTGCCGCGACCCAGGTGGCGATGGTGACGCACCGCCGGTGCATCGCCTACGTCCGCGTCGTGAAGCTGCCGGCGTGCGGCCGGTGCATCATCCTCGCCGGCCGCCAGTACTCCTACAGCACCGGCTTTCAGCGGCACCCCAAGTGCGACTGCGGCATGGACCCCATCGACATCGAGCGATGGGGCGACGTTCCCAGCCCCGAGCAGCTGGTCGCGCAGATGACGCCGGAGGAGAAGCGGCGCCGACTCGGCGCGGCCGCGGTCGACGCCCTCGACAAGGGCGCGGACCTTGCGCAGGTCGTCAACGCCCGGCGCGGCATGCAGACCATGACCGTCCACGGCCGGAAGGTCCAGGCGACCACCAAGGGCACCACCGTGCGGGGCATCGCCGGCAAGCGGCTCACCATCGACGCCGGAGCCTCGAAGGTGCCCGGCGAGCGGTACCGCATCGCCAAGCGGCCGAGGCTGATGCCGGAGGAAATCTTGCGCCTGGCCGACGACCGCGACCACCAGCTGCGGCTGCTGAAGCTGCACGGCTACATCTACTGACTTCCCGGGCGCGAGGCCCGGGCGCGCGCGGCGCGATGCCGCGCGGAACACCGAAGGAGGAGCGCGATGCTCCGCACACGCAAGAACACCCTGGCCGTCATCGGCGGCGGCTGGTCCCACCCCTACAGCACGGGCCCTTTCGACCCGTACCTGTACGCCGACGGAGGGGCCGGCGCCGGCTCCGGATCCGGAAGCGGTGACGGCGGCGGCGCCGGTGCCGGTGCCGGTGGTGGGGGCGGCTCCGGCTCGGGTTCCGGGGACGGCGGCGGCTCCGGGGACGGTGGCGACGGCGCGCTGGGCGAAGCCGGGAAGAAGGCCCTGCAGACGGAGCGTGATGCCCGTCAGGCGGCCGAGGCCCGGGTGCGCGAGCTCGAGGCGCGACTGTCGCGCAAGCCGAAGCCGGAGGCCGGTAAGGACGGTGAGGGCAAGGGCGGCGACGGCAAGGGCGATCCTGCGCCGGACGTCGAGGCGATCAAGAAGGAGCTGCGCGAGGAGCTCACCGCCGACACCAACGCCCGGCTGATCCGCGCCGAGGTGAAGGCGGCCGCGGCCGGGAAGCTCGCCGACCCGTCCGACGCCCCGAAGTTCATCGACCTCGCCAAGATCAAGATCGGTGAGGACGGCGACCCCGACGCCAAGCAGATCAAGAAGGCGATCGAGGACCTGCTGAAGGACAAGCCCTACCTCGGCGTCGCCGGGCAGGGCTGGGGCGATGTCGGCGGCGGCGGCCACACCACCCCGCCGGCGGACGTCGAGCCCGGGCTGGGGCGCCTGAAGCACGCCTACGCCACCGAGTCCAAGACCAAGTAACCCGGCCCGCGCGACGGGCCTACCTACGAAAGGGGGCCCGTCGTGGCCGTCACCCTTGTCGAGGCAGCCAAGCTGTCCCAGACGAACCTGCAAAGGGGCGTCATCGAGACGTTCGTGCAGGAGTCCGCGATCCTGGACCGCATCCCGTTCCTCAACATCGAGGGCAACGCCTACGCCTACAACGAGGAGGCTACCCTCCCCGGGGTGGCGTTCCGCTCGGTGAACGAGGCGTACACCGAGTCCACCGGCACGGTGAACCAGAAGAGCGAGTCTCTGGTGATCCTCGGTGGCGACGCGGATGTCGACAAGTTCATCGTCCGCACCCGCGGCAACCTCAACGACCAGCGCGCGGTGCAGACCCGCATGAAGGTCAAGGCCGCCAGCTACAAGTTCCAGGACACGTTCTTCAACGGCGATGTGGCCGTGGACCCGAAGAGCTTCGACGGCCTGAAGAAGCGCCTGGTCGGTGCGCAGGTCATCGACGCCGCCACCAACGGGATGGGCCCGGTCGCCGGCGGGCACGACTTCTTCGACCTGCTCGACGCGCTCGTGGCGCAGGTCGACGGCCTGAACGGATCGAACGGCGCGATCTACGCCAACCGCTCCGTGATCGCCAAGATCAAGTCCTCGGCGCGGCGCCTGGGCGGCGTGGAGATGGTCCGCGAGGCCCTCACCCAGAAGATGATCGCCACCTTCAACGGCATCCCGCTGCTGGACCCGGGCCAGACCGCGGCCGGCGCCGACATCCTGCCGCGCACCGAGACGCAGGGATCGAGCTCCGTCGCGTCCTCGATCTACGCGGTCAAGTTCGGCCAGGACGAGGGCGACAAGGCCGTCACCGGCCTGACCAACGGCGGCGTCCAGGCCTACGACCTGGGCGAGCTGCAGGAGAAGCCCGCGTACCGGACGCGCATCGAGTTCTACACCGGCCTCGCTGTTTTCGGCGGCAAGGCCGCAGCCCGACTCCGCGGCGTCCTGGCCGCCTGACCCTGAAGGGAGACGGCCCCATGGCCGCATCCAGCAAGAACACCGGTACGCCGACGGAGACCCGGCTCGACGAGCACCTCGACGCCCCGTCGACCACCGCCCCCGGCGACGGGCCGGCGGACACCACCGACCCAGACGAGCGCGCCAGCTCCGCGACGCCGGACAAGGGCGCGGCCGCGCGGGCCGGGCACGGCACCGTCAACGCCGTCGTGCCGCTGCCCAAGCGCGTGGCGAAGAAGACCGCCGAGTCCAAGCCCCGCACGGAGACGTACACCGCGACCCGCCCGGACGGGACCGAGGTGACCGTCGAGCGGAACATCGAGACGGGCGAGTCGTCCGTCAAGGGGAGCTGAGATGGCGCTGCCTCCGCTGGCTACCCTCACACAGCTCGAGGACTGGCTGCAGGTGCCGCGGGGCAGCGCTCCCGTCAACACGGTGAACCTGGCCCTGGACATCGCCTCGGACATGGTCCGGCGCGAGGCCAAGACCACGTTCACCGTGCGGACGTTGACGGCCTGGCGGCTCATCGAGGACGGCCGGATCCTGCTCGCCGGGCCCGTCCAGTCCGTCGGCGACGTCGCCCTGGACGGCCAGAGCCTGACCGAGGACACCGACTGGCGCCTGGAAGGCGACAGCGTGCAGCTCCTCGCCGCGCACCGGTGGCGTACCTGCAGGCGCGCGCGGGTGACGTGGACGTTCGGCTGGCCGGTCGTGCCGATGGAGGTCGTGGGCCTGGTCCTCGACGTGACCGCGCGGGCGTGCGTGAACCCGAAGAACCTGCGGCAGGAGTCGACCGGGCAGCGGGCGGTGACATTCGCGTCCGAGACGCTGGCCACCTCGCTGGCCGAGGTGGAGAAGGACAAGCTGAAGCGCTACCGGCCCGCGGCAGCGCTCACCTCACGCTTCGGGAGGTGACCCCTTGTTCGGCCAGTCCCCGCTACTGGACCATACAGTCCTGCACATCCCCCGCGAGTACGGGGAGGACGACCGCGGAAACGACGCCTGGGTCGAGGGCACCCCGGTCGAGGTCGCCAACTGCTCGGTGCAGCCGCTCGACTCGGCCGAGTACCTGACCAGCGCGTCCGACCACATCGTCTCCCGCTGGCAGTTCTTCGGCCCGCCCGACATGGACCTGAAGGCCACCGACCTGATCCAGGTGGGCGAGGACAAGTACGAGATCGACGGCAAGCCGGGCAAGGCCAGGTCCGTCAGCCCGTTCCTCGCTCACACCACGGCCGTGCTGAAGGAGTACACGGGATGAGCAGAGTCCGCATCGTGTGGGACAACCGCGGCCTGGAGCAGATCATGCGGCATCCGGAAGTCCGCGCTGCCCTGCACAACAAGGCCGAGGAGATCGCCGCGCGGGCCCGCACCATCGCGGCTGCCGAGATCGACGACGATTTCGCCTCCGAGATCCGCGTCTCGGACGAGACGCGCCCATCGGGCCGGCCGGTCGCCAAGGTCGAGGCCACCCGCGATGATGCGCCGGACCACGAGTGGGGCAGCAGCAACACCCAGCGCCGCCGCGTGCTGGGCCGGGCCGCCGGCGTCACCCCGGAGACCATCTTCCGCGACCGGGCGAACCCCTCGTGAGCTGGCCCGAGCACGACTGGGGCGACATC
Organism: Streptomyces sp. NPDC017943; assembly: GCF_044328425.1. Classification (NCBI taxonomy): domain Bacteria; kingdom Bacillati; phylum Actinomycetota; class Actinomycetes; order Kitasatosporales; family Streptomycetaceae; genus Streptomyces; species Streptomyces sp. NPDC017943. The sequence continues at coordinate 590,099 of NZ_JBIRHH010000002.1, forward strand.
GAGCAGGCCACCGCCGTGTGGCTGCGCTCGAGGCACACGGGCGTGCGTATCACCAACGAGCTGCCCGCCGACCTGGACAAGAAGCTGCCCCTGGTGCAGGTGCAGGTCACCCCCGGCGGCGGCGAGGAAGGCACCAGCGCGGTGACCCTCATCGATGTCGAGACGTTCGCAGGCACCCGCACAGCGATGTGGGACCTGGCCCGCCGGGTGCACACCAGCATGCTCGCCCTCGCCGGGCAGTACGTCGGCGCGCTGGTCATCGACAGCGTTTCGACCGACAGCCGGCCAGCACCCGTCGATTACGGCAACCCGGCCCTGCGCCGGGCGGTCGCCACCTACCGGCTCACCAGCCGCGCCCAGGCGCCCGCCTGACGCGCAACCAACCATTAGCCCCCACCGCGTGGTGGGGGCTTCGTCATGGAAGGGGGGCGGCATGGTCGCCGCCGACTTCACCGCGATGGCGGAGCTCCGCCAGTCACTCATCCGCAAGGCCCTCAAGTACGCCATCTTCGCGGCCGACATGTCCGCGCCGCCCGTCACCGCACCGTTCGACAGTGCCGGCGTTCTGCAGACGGCGCCCGGCGGGGGCGCCTACCTGCCGGTCGGCTTCACCACCACCGACGGCGTCACCTTCTCCGGCGACCTGTCCAACAGCGACGTGGAGTCCGGGCAGTCCGCCTCCCCGACCCGCTCCGACGTGGAGACCGACACGGCCACCGCGGCGTGGGTCCCTCAGGAGACCAACGCCGCCGCAGTCGCGCTGTACGAGAACCTGCCCCTATCGGGGACCGGTTCGCTGCCGGAGCTCGGCACGGAGACGTGGACCTGGTCGCGGCCGAAGACCCCGCCCACCCGCTACCGGCGGCTGCTGTTCATCGCCCAGGACCTCAACAAGAAGACGGGTAACCCGATCTACATCGTCCGCCACTTCCCCAGCGCGCTGCGCACCGGGCGTGAGGACGAGCAGTGGACCCGCACGTCCGAGATCTCCCGCGGCGTCACCTACCAGGCGTACATCGACGACGACCTCGGCACCGACTCCCTCACCTGGATCGACGGCCCCGGCTGGCGTGACCTGGCCCCGCTGTCCGACGAGGTTCAGCGCGTCACCATCACCGGCGGCCCCACCGGCGGCACCTACACCCTGACGTTCTCCGGGCAGACCACCGCCGGCATCCCCTACAACGCCACCGCGGCCACCGTGCAGTCGGCCCTCGAAGCCCTGTCGAACATCACCGACGGAGACGTCACCTGCACCGGCGGACCCCACCCGGGCACGCCCGTCGACGTCGCCTTCGGCGGCCAGTATGACGGCGAGGACGTTCCGCAGATGACCGCCTCCGCAGCGGGCCTGACCGGCGGCACCAGCCCCGCCGTCACCGTCACCACCACCACGGCCGGCGGCGCGTGACAGCCCCCCGCAAACCGGCACGGCAGACGCGGACCCGGGTGAGCCCTGCGTCTGCCGTGCCTTCACCCGCTCACCCACCGGCCACCCAGAAGCGAGACGAGAGAGCCATGAGCAAGCCCAACAAGAAGCGCTACCGCCTCTCCGAGGTGAAGCAGCAGATGACCGACGCCGTCGGCGGCGCCGAAGTCGAGTTCGAGACCGACGCCGGCGACGTCCTCACCTTCCCTCACCCGCTGTTCACGGACGACGAGTGGGACGAGCGTGTCGACGGGGCGGAGAACGCCCACGACAAGGCCGTGGCCATCCTCGGTGAGGAGCAGTACGAGAAGTACCGCGCCGCCGGCCACAAGGACGGTGACATCGCCCTGCTGATGCTGCGCATCCAGCAGGACATGCAGGACCAGGTGAGGAAGCGCCCTACACGGTCCTAGACGTCCTCGGGCCCCATCCCGAGGCCGTCGAGGCCGACCTCAATCACCACTACGCGCCGCGCCGCCCGATCCGGGAGTACTGGCGCGGCGAGACCACACTGCGCGAGCTACGCGTGCTGGTGGAAGGCCTGCCACCGAACGGGGCCCTGGCCCGCAGGGTGGCAGGCCACCCCTTGCAGTACGCCGACTTCCGCCTGGCCGACCTCGTCGACCAGATCGGCATGCTGCTGACCGACTTCCGCAACGCCAACCGCGGGGAGAAAGACGCCCCGCAGCCCTACCCCGAGAAGGTCTGGCGGCCGGAGAAGCGCAGCGCGAAGAAGAAGCGAGCCAAGAAGGCCGCCCGGCAGGCCGCGGCGGACCGCTCCTGGTACCAGGGCCTGGTCGCCCAGGTGACACCTGAACACGCAGAGAAGGGGTGAGATCCATGCCCCGCGCTGCATCCGTGTGGCTGGACGTCCTGCCGTCCATGGCGGAGTTCCGCCGCGAGCTGCGCCAGCAGCTCGAAGAGCCGGTCCGCGAGTCCGCCACCCGGGCGGGCCAGCAGGGCGGCGAAAGCCTCATGGCGGGCCTGTCCGGGAAGATGAAGGCCGGAGCACTCGCCGCCGGCGCGGCGGCGGGTGTTCTGGTCGCCCAGGGCCTGCAGGAGGCCATGGAGAAGCAGGCCGCCACCGGCAAGCTGAAGGCCCAGCTGGGCCTGTCGCCCAAGGAGGCCAAGACCGCCGGCGCCGCCGCGGGCAAGCTCTACGCGGGCGCCGTGACAGAGTCCATCGACGAGGGCGCAGCAGCGGTCAAGGCCATCATGTCCGCGGGCCTGGCCCCGGAGAAGGCCACCACCAAGCAACTCGCCACCATCGCCACGAACGTCCAGGACGTGGCCACGCTGTTCGAGGTCGACCTGGGCCAGGCCGCCAACGCCGCCGGGCAGATCATGAAGACCGGCCTGGCGAAGAACAGCAAGGAAGCCCTGGACACCATCACCCGCGGCTTCCAGATCATGGGCCCCCGCGCCGATGACCTGATGGACACGTTCAACGAGTACTCCACGATCTTCCGCTCCCTGGGCCTGGACGTGAAGGTCACCACCGGCCTGCTCGCCCAGGGCATGAAGGCCGGCGCGCGCGACACCGACACCGTCGCCGACGCGCTAAAGGAGTTCCAGATCCGCACCACGGACGGCTCCAAGGCCTCCGCGGAAGCGTTCAAGCTGCTCGGGATGAACGCCGAGCAGTCCACGGCCCTGTTCGCCAAGGGCGGCGCCGGAGCGGCCAAGGGACTGCAGAATGTCCTGGACCGGCTGCGCGCGATGAAGGACCCCGTCGACCGCAACGCGGCCGCCGTCGGCCTGTTCGGCACCAAGGCCGAGGACCTCGGCCAAGCCCTCTTCAGCCTCGACCCGTCCAAGGCCGTCGACGGCCTGGGCAAGGTCAGCGGCGCGGCCAACAAGGCCGGCAACGACCTGCGCAACAACGCCGGCGCGCAGTTCGAGCAGTTCAAGCGCAAGGCCCTGATGGCCCTGGGCGAAGCCGTGGGCAAGTACGCCCTGCCGCCCCTGATGCGGTTCGGGGCGTTCCTGAACAACGACGTGGTGCCGCCCGTGAAGGACGTCACCATGTGGCTGGCCGACCGCCTGGCGCCCGTCTTCGCCGGCGCCGCGGACGCGGTGCGCGGCACGATCCGCTGGTTCAAGGAGTGGGGCATCTGGCTGACCCCGCTGGCCATTCTGATCGGCGGCGTCACCCTCGCCCTGTCCGCGCAGGCCCTGGTGACCGGAGCGGTCATCGGCGTGATGTCCGCCTACTCGCTCGCCAGCCGCGGCATCGCCCTTGTCACCCAGGGCTGGGCGGCCGCCCAGGCGCTGCTGAACGCCGTGATGGCCCTCAACCCCTTCGTCCTGGTCGCCATCGCCGTGGTCGCCCTCGGCGCCGCGCTGGTCATCGCCTGGAAGAAGTCCGAGACCTTCCGCGCGATCGTCATGGGCGTCTGGGAGGCCATCAAGACCGGCGCCATGTGGCTCTGGACCAACGGCATCAAGCCCATGGTCGACGGCTTCATGGCCGGGCTGCGCTGGGTCGGAGCGGCCGCGTCGTGGCTGTGGAACACCGTGCTGAAGCCCGTGTTCTCCGCCATCGACACCGGCGCCCGCATCCTCGCCACCATCCTGACGATCGTTGTGTTCGGGCCGATCTACCTTGCGGTCAAGCTGCTCGGCGCGGTCTTCTCCTGGCTCTGGTCCAACGCCATCAAGCCTGTGTTCGGGTGGATCGCCGCCGGAGCGAAGTTCCTCTGGGCCGGGGCACAGGTCGTCTTCGGCCTCTTCATGGCCGGCGTGCGCGCGCTCGGCGCGGTCTTCTCCTGGCTCTGGCGCAACGCCGTGAAGCCCGTCTTCGGGTGGATCACCGCCGGGGCGAAGCTGGTCTGGGCCGGGGCGAAGGTCGTGTTCGGGTGGCTGACGGCCGGGCTCAAGACCGTCGGCGGCTGGTTCAAGTGGCTGTACGACCGCGGCGTGAAGCCCGCGTTCTCCGCGATCCGGTCCGTGATCTCGACCGTCTACACCACCGGGATCAAGCCCGTGTTCGAGCGGCTGAAGGGCGCCACCCGCAGCGTCGCCGCCGCCTTCGACACCGCCCGCGGCGGCATCAAGACCGCCTGGGACAAGGTCAAGGGCATCGCCAAGACGCCGGTGAAGTTCATCATCGACACCGTCTACAACGGCGGCATCGTGCGGGTGTGGAACAAGGTGGCGGACGTCTTCGGCGCCCCCACCCTGGACCCCATCAAGGGCTTCGCCCGGGGCGGCGTGCTGCCGGGGATGTCCTCGTACCGGCAGGGCGATGACCAGCTGGTGCCCATGCGCAAGGGCGAGGGCGTCTACGTGTCCGAGGCGATGCGCGACCCGTATGAGCGGGCCCGGCTGTTCGCGGTGAACCGGGCCGCGATGCGCGGCCAGTCCCTCGCCCAGTACCAGGGCGGCTTCGCCGAGGGCGGCATCTTCGGCTGGGTGAAGAGTGCGGCGTCCAAGGGCGTCGACCTCGCGAAGACGGGCGTGGGCTGGCTGAAGGACGGCGTCAAGGCCTCCGCCGAGGCGGGCCTGAAGAGCGTCGTCGAGCCGCTCATCGACCGCATCGCCGGATCGTCGTCGGTGTACCGGGACATGATCTCCGGCATCCCGCGCCGGATGATGAAGACGATCCTGGGCTACTCCGGCAAGGCCGACAGCAAGCTGGAGGCCGCCGGCATCGGCGGCAAGGGCTTCAAGGGCGCCCTGTCCTGGGCGCGCACCCAGCACGGCAAGCCCTACCAGTGGGGCGGCAACGGCAACCCCTCCTGGGACTGCTCCGGATTCATGTCCGCGATCGAGTCCGTGATCCGCGGGCAGAAGCCGCACCGCCGGTGGGCCACCGGCGCCTTCTCCGGCGCCACGGCCCCGCCCGGCTGGGTGCTGAACAAGCGCTCCCCGTTCATGATCGGCATCACGAACAGCGGCGTGGGCCACACCGCGGGCACCATCAACGGCGTCAACGTGGAGAGCAGGGGCGGGGACGGCGTGATCGTCGGCCCGCGCGCCCGCTCCTACCGCGACTCGCTGTTCACCCACCGGTACGGTCTCGCGGCCAAGGGCTACGCCGACGGCGGCAAGCCCCGCGCCGGGGAGATCGCCTGGGTGGGCGAGCAGGGCCCGGAGCTGGTGCGCTTCCGGGGCGGCGAGCAGGTGTTCAACCACGCCGACTCGCTGCGGATGTGGGAGGGCATCGGCGCCCGCGGCTTCGCCAAGGGCACCGCCGCCACCCGGGCCAAGGCCCGCAAGGACATCCCCGGGGACCTGCGCAACTTCAGCAAGAGCCTGACCGGTTCGGCGGCCGACATCTCCAAGGCGTCCAAGGAGCTGGTGAAGGACCTCTCCGCGGCGGGCGGCGGCAAGTCGCTGCTGTCCTCGGTGAGGAAGGTCTCCGCCAAGCTGCAGGCGATGGCCAAGCAGCGTGACGGCGTCGCCGGCCGGATCGCCGCCGCCAAGACGGCGGCCGCCGACCAGAAGAAGACGGCCGCTGACTACCTGGGGCTGTCCAACCTGGCGGAGGCCACCAGCATCAGCGATGTCCTGGGCGGCATGCAGGCGCGCCAGAACACGCTGGCCGGCTTCCAGAAGACGATCGCCGGCCTGTCCAAGAAGGGCCTGTCCCAGGACCTGATCAGCCAGCTGGTGGCCATGGGCCCGGACAGCCAGTTGGCCGGGATCCTGGGCGGGGCCAACTCGGGGCAGATCAAGCAGCTGAACGCCATGGCGAAGAGCGGCGCGAAGCTGTCGACGTCCTACGGCCGGACGATGGCGGACGCGATGTTCGACGCCGGTGGCTCGGCCGCGAAGGGCTTCCTGACTGGGCTGATGAATCAGGAGAAGGAGATCCAGGCGGCCATGGCCAAGCTGGGCGCCGGTGCCGTGAGAGCGATCCGCTCCAAGAAGGGCATCGACGCGCACTCTCCCTCGAGGAAGGGCGAGCGGGCCGGTGCCGACCTCGGGGCGGGCCTGGTGGCCGGCATGGCCGCCGCCGGTCCGGCCATCGAGTCCGCGGCCGCCCGCATGGGCGCCGCGGCAGCCCCGGCCCGAGTCGTCCCGGCAACCTCCGGCACCGCCCGCCCGACCGCACCCAGCGGCCTGAACGGCACGCGCCTGTACTTCGTCCTGGACGACGGCACGCAGCTGTCCGGCTACGTGTCCGACCGGGTCGACGACGCCCTGACCGACGTGCGCCGCGCCAAGCGGTCCGGCAAGAAGTAGGAGGCCCCGCATGCCGATGATCGTTGACCCGTCGGCGCCGCAGGTCACCCCGCCGCCCACCATCACCAGCCCCGACGGGTGGCTGACCGCGGTGGTGGACGAGCAGTGGGCGGGCGTCTACCTCGCGGTCGACTACCGGGACGGGGCCAGCCCCCTGACCGGCGTCACCCAGGTCCGCAAGGCGCAGATCACTCGGCAGGACCCCGGCGCGGCCGCACCGGTCGCGGTCCGCTCCGGGGACCTGGCGTGGGCCATCGAGGGCGTCGGCCAGGCCTACGACCACGAGGCGCCGCTGGGCGTCGGCGTGGTCTACAGCGCCCGCCCGCAATATGCCGACGGCACCTGGGGGCCAACGTCGTCCGTGGGCCTGGTCGTGCCGGCCCCAGCCCCGGCGGCAACCAAGGACCTGTGGCTGAAGTCCCTCGACACCCCGGGCATGTCCATGCGGGTGATGCTCGGCCCCGCGCAAGGCACCACCAGCACCGCCCGGCAGGAGACAGCGGCCCGCTCCGGCACGCCCTACACCGCGGTCGCCTACGACACGGCATCCGCCCCGGCGGAGACCGTGACGGTCGACGTCCTGGCCGAACAGATCGAGCAGTTCCGGAAGCTGATCCGCTCCGGAGTGCTACTGGCGCAGGTGCGGCCCGGCTACCAGAAGCCGGACCGCTTCTTCGTTCCGGCAGACGTCACGGAGCAGCCCACCGGCAAGCTCGGGTCGACGGGCGGCTACGCCGTCACCTTCGACATCGTGCCCATCGAGCGGCCTGACACAGCCAGCCAGCCGATGCTGGCCCCCGGCTGGTCCTACGACGCCATGGCCGCCCAGTTCGCCACCTACGAGGCCGTGGCCGCCTCGTACCCGTCGTACCTTGCGCTGGCCACGAACGGCGCGGTGACTTGATGCTGCCCATCTCCGCGGCCGCGCTGGCCGCGCTCGCCCACTGCCGGCGGCCGGTGCGCGCCGAGTGGTCCAACGACGGCGGGCAGACCTGGACACCCGCCCGGTTCGGCTCCGGGGGCGTCACCCCGGACCGCACCGCGGAGTGCCGCTACTCGGCCTCGGTGGAGCTGTTGGACGCGCCCCGGGGCCGGCACGGCATCAACTCCATCACCACCGAGGTCCGCCTGTTCCAGGGCCTGGGGGTGCCGCGCCGGGATGTGGAGTGGATCCCGGCCGGCCGCTACGTCATCGACCGCCTGGCCCGTACCCGGCTCGGCGTCTCCCTGGACCTGCTCGGCCGCGAGGAGATCATCCGGGGCGCCGATCTGCCCACCGCGCGCACGGTCGGCCCGGACAGCGCGCAGGCGTGCGCCGAGCGGCTGATCGGCGAGGCACTGCCCGGCGCCCCGATCGCCTGGCGCGAGGGCGTCAACGCGGCCACCCGGCTGCCGGCGTTCGTCGTGGACGAGGACCGGTGGGCGGCCCTGTCCGGCGGCACGGACAACTCCGGCACGTCCACCGGCATCGCCACCGCGCTCGGCGCCGAGGTCTACGCCGACGCCTCGGGCACGCCCACCTTCGCGCCGGTGCCGACCCTCGACCAGCCGGTGGTGTGGCGCATCCCGCGCACCCTGGCCACCGCCGAGCCCTCGGTCGAGGAGAGCGCGGAGAACGTCCGCAACCTCTGGGTGGTCACCGGCGACGCCGGCGACGGCCGCGCGGTCGTCGGCCCGGCCTACGCCTGGGACGACGACCCCGACTCGCTCACCTACGCCGGGCCCGACCCGGTCAGGGACCCGCTGGCGCCGCAGCGTCTGGGCCTGCCTGGCGTGCGGGTGCGCACCGGCCGCTACACCTCCCCGCTGGTCACCAGCAAGGCGCAGGGCACCGTCGTGGCCCGGGCGCAGCTCGCCGACTCCCTCGGCGTGCAGACCTCCCTGTCGTTCACCTTGGTGTGCAATCCGGCGTTGGAGCCGGGCGACGTCGTCGAGGTCGAGGTCGAGGACGGCGTGTGGGAGCGGCACCTGCTCGACTCCGCGCCCTACACGCTCGGCGGTATCGCCATGACCTGCCAGACCCGCACCAGCACCCGGAAGGAGACGTGACCCCGTGGGCATCCGCGACGACCTCGGCAAGGACCTCGACACCCTGGACAAGGCGGCCGGCGGCGGCCTGCAGACCGTCTCCGCCACCGTCACCGACGTGACCGACGAGGGCACCGTCCACCTGGTGATGGGCGGCGCCGAGTTCTACGACGTGCAGTGCACCGACGCCTACCGCAACCGCAAGGCCGGGGACACCGTCGCCGTGCGCCGCGGAACGGTGCCGGTGGTGCTGTGGCGGCTCGGCGACGACCCGGCCGACGCGGACACCGCCCGCACCATCGAGGTCGCCCAGGACGCCGCCCAGGACCTCATCGCCATCTCCGCCTACACCTGGGGCACCGGCGCCCCGCCCGGCACCGGCTGGCAGTCCGTCACGCAGCTGTTCACGAAGAAGGACGCCGCGGGCAAGGGCGTGCTGTACGCGCAGCTGGCCTCCGCCACCGACACCTCACCGGACGCCCCGGCCACCCGGGCCCCGAAGTCGGCGACCATCTCGCCCACCGACTCGGGGACGTGGCGGCGCGGCCGCCCCGACGACTACGCCGACAGCCCCACCCAGGGTGACTGGACCGGGCGGGGCGACCGGCGCGGCGCCTGGTTCTACGGCACGAAGATCGCCGACGCCTGCGCGGGCAAGACCGTGGCGAAGATGACCGTGGCGTTCACCCGCAGGCGCGGCGCCGGCATCAACGGCAAGGTGCGCATGCGCCTGTACCTGCACAACTACACCTCCGCGCCGGGCGGCCAGCTGAACCTGGGCGACGGGCCCGAGGAGCTGCTGTCCCTGGCCGTCGGCGCGAAGGGCACCGCCACGCTGCCACCTGCGTGGCGCTCGGCCCTGGCCTCCGGCAGCGCCCGCGGCCTGGCCATCTCCGGCCACGGCCAGAGCCAGTACGCCGCGTTCACCGGCGGGCGCATCACCATCACGTTCTCGACCTGAAGGAGGGGCCTGTGGCCACCCTCGGATATGCCGAACTGCCCGTCCCGGGCGGCGGCCAAGCCCCCGCAGTGCCCGCCGACTTCGCCGAGCTCGCCCAGGCCGTCGACCCGCACCTGGTGCAGTTCGTCGCCAACAAGGCCGAGCGCGACACGAAGTACGCCACCGCGCCCGTGCACACCATCGTCTCGGCCGCCGACGGCACCGTGTGGAAGAAGACCTCCAGCAGCAGCAACACCTGGGTGACCTGGTGGGAGCCGCAGCCCGTATGGGACCGCACCCTCACCCTGAAACCGGCGTTCCAGACCGGCGACGTCTCGATCGGGCTGATGCTGCTGGACGGCGGCCGCCGCGTCGAACTCAAGGGCCGCATCGAGCGGATCGACGGCACGAACATCACCGACCCCAACGCCGTCAACCTCGGCGCCGTCCCCAGCGACTGCATCCCGCCCGCCCTGCGCACCTGGCCGGGCACCTGCTCGATGGCCGGCGACACCACCGACGGCGCCGGCCGCCTCGAAGTGCTCGGCGACAACTCCTCCAGCGCCTACGGCGTCGCCGGGGACCTGCTGTGGTGGTACCAGGGCACCGGCGGCACCCCCTGGGTGGACATCTCCGGCTACTACTGGCGCATCTGAAGGGACCCCCGTGGCTCAATACACCTTCGGCGGCAACCCCAGCGCGGTCCTCACCACCGTCACGGGCGACGTCGTCCCCGACTATCCGCTCATCGTCCGCGCGGCCGGCACCGGCAGCATCATCACCGCGCTGTTCGAGGAGGACGGCGTCACCCCGATCGCGCAGCTCCGCACCAACCCCGCCGACTCCGACACCCCGGGCGCCATCCGCACCTTCAAGGTCGAGGGATACGGCGCGATCCAGTACGAGTACAACGGACCGTCCGGGCAGCCGGTCCCCTGGTACGAGGTCGGCCGCGAGGTGCCCAGCTCGGCCCTCGAGGGCCTGAACACCAAGCTCGACAAGTCCGGCGGCACCGTCACCGGCGACCTCGATGTGACCGGCACTCTGGACGTCACCACCCTGCTGGTGGGCGGGCAGCCGATGGAGACCGGCGCGGACTTCTCCCAGGCCGGGATCATCGTGCCGACCGCCAAGACGCAGGCAGCCGTGCAGGCGGCGCTGAACACGGCGCGGGACGCGGGCGGCGGATGGGTCATCGTCCCGCCCGGCACCTACAACGTCGCCATGGCAGGGACGCCCCTGCGGATCTACCGCAACACCCGTCTCACACTGTGCGAAGGGGCGGTCATCGGCCGCGCCGGCAACGGCACGATGCTGCTCAACGGCGACGCCTCCCAGAACTACGGCGGCTACACCGGACACGGCAACATCATCATCGAGGGCGGCGTGTGGGACGCCCGCGCCACGACGTTCCCGACGTCCGCGATGTGCATGAGCTTCGGCCACGCCGAGAACATCACCATCCGCAACACCCTGATCAAGGACGTGTGCGGCTACCACGGCATCGAACTCAACGCGATCAAGACCGCCCGCATCATCAACGTGCGCGGCCTGGGCTACCTCGACCCCGGCGGCCGCGACTTCTCCGAGTTCATCCAGCCCGACCTCGCCAAGGGCAGCGCGTACTTCGGCGGATTCGGGCCCTACGACGACACCCCCTGCACGGACATCCTCGTCCAGGGCTGCACCGTAGGCCCGTCCGGCACCGCAGGCACCACCAGCTGGCCGCGCGGCGTCGGCTCGCACTCCGCCAGCCCCAGCAAGGCCCACACCGGCATCGTCATCGAGGACCTGTACTGCGACGGGCTCACCCAGTGGGCCGTCGGCGGCTACACCTGGCAGGACTCACGGGTATCCGGGCTGACGCTGAAGGACTGCGGGGCGGGCGTGCGCATGCGCACCCTCGACTCCGGCACCGCCTCCCACCGCACCCCGGCCGGCGCCGGATCCCCCTCAATCGCGGGCAGCCAGGCGCTGCGGAACATCGCCGTCGAGGACGTCGTGATGTACGGGGGCGGCACCTACGACGCCGCCGTGCGCATCGAGGGCGAGGACACCGGCTACGTCCAGGGCGTGAGCGTGGACCGCATCACCGTCCGCGACGTCGGCTCCCAGGCCGTGCGCCTGATCGACGTCGAGGACTACACGCTGGACCACATCGTGGCCCGGGGCTGCGGAGCTACCGCCGTGTCCACCCTCGGCACCCGCCGCGGCCGGATCACCGCCCACGTCAACGGCGCCACCGGCGCCGGCATCACCGTCGACTCCCGCTCGACACCGGCCGCCACCGCGACCGACGTCACCGTGGCCCGGAGCTCCGTCACCGGCACCACGGCCAATGGCATCCACATCTGGGACGGCACCGACGTCGTCGTCGACGACTGCGACCTGTACGCCCTGACGGGCTACGGCGTGCAGGTCTCGACGAACACCGTCCGGCCGCTGCTGCGCAACGTGCGCACGAGGGACACCACCCTGCCCGGGTGCAACATCACCTCGACCATCACCGGGCTGCGGCGCTGGGGGAACACGTTCGGCTCCGTCGCCGACGCCAGCACAGGCGCCGAAGTCAGCCCGTTCGACTCCGGCTTCGGCTCGCTCGAGAGCGTCATGCGCCCGGCCGGCCGATACGAGACCACCTCGCGCCTGCGGCTGGGAACGTCGTCCACACCGACCAGCGGCACGCTGTACCTGGTACCGATCTGGCTCCCCAAGGGCCTGGTCGTCTCCAACATCACCTTCATCTCCGGCAGCACTGGAGCCACCACCCCGACCAACTGGTGGTTCACGCTGCACGACTCGACGAAGAAGGCCCTGGCCAGAACCGCGGACCAGCTCACCGCGGCCTGGGCGGGAAACACCATCAAGACGCTCGCCATCGCGCAGACCACGGCCGGCGCCGCGACCAGCTACACCACCACCTACACCGGCCTGCACTACCTCGGCGTGATGGTCAAGGCGACCGCCAGTCCCACCCTCGTATCCGAGGGCTCCATGGCCGACGTCGTCGCCCAGGTCGCCCCCGGCCTCGGCGGCACCGACGCCGGAATGTCGACACCGCCCACCGTCTCCGGAGCCGGCTTCACCGCCGGGCCCTTCGGCACCGGCGCCGGAATCCTCGCCTACGCCTACGTCACCTGACCCCAGCCCCACCCCACCCACGCCCCGAGCCATCCGGCCCGGGGCGTTCGTCATTCCCGAAGGAGCTCACCGTGGCTGTTCGCGCCAAGTTCCGCTGCACTTTCGAGACCCACAAGAAGTGGGGCCCTGAAGAGACCCAGGCCACACGCTCGTACGAGTTCATGGCCGTGTACGACCCCGAGACGCCCGAGGACCAGCGGTACGCCAAGGCCACCCCCTCCGGCAGCCTCACGATCCAGGTCGACAACCCGGCCGTCACCTTCGAACCGGGCAAGACCTACTACCTCGACTTCACCTCGGCGGAGGCCTCCTGATGGCCGTACCACTGACCGCTGACCGGCTCGTGGCCGCGCTGCGTGCCGAGGGCTGCACCGTTCACGAGGTGCCCGGCTGGCGCACGAACAACCGCAACCACAAAGGCCCGTGGGGACCGGTGCACGGTGTCCAGGTCCACCACACGGTGACGGGCCCGAAGGACGACGTGGTCGGCCTGATCTTCCGCGGGCACAGCACCCTGCCCGGGCCGCTCGCGACCGGCTGCATCACCAAGGACGGCGTGGTCCACCTGACCGGCAACGGCCGCGCCAACCACGCCGGCGGGGGCGACCCGGCCGTGCTGCAGGCCGTCATCGGCGAGTCCTATAAGACCCGCCCGCCGGCCCCGACCGAACATGACGGATCCGCCGGCGCCGTCGACGGTAACGCCCGCTTCTACGGCTGGGAGTGCGAGAACAAGGGCGACGGCAAAGACCCGTGGCCGCGCGTGCAGTACGACGCCATGGTGAGAGCCACCGCCGCCGTCTGCCGCGCGCACGGCTGGAACGCCCGGAGCGCTATCGGCCACCTGGAGTGGTCGAACTGGAAGGTCGACCCGCGCGGCATCGACATGGCCGTGTTCCGGCGCGACGTCGACGAGCTCCTGGCGCACGAGCCCGGCTGGTCGACCGGCAGCACGTACACCGTCGCCGCCGGGGACACCCTGTGGTCCATCGCCGCCAGCCGGCTGGGCGACGGCAACCGGTGGCGGGAGATCGCCACCCTCAACCAGCTGAAGCGCCCCGACGACATCACACCCGGCCAGAAGCTGAAGCTCCCCAGAAAGTGAGGCACCCGTGAGGATCTCGCGTATCGCCAAGTCGATCGTGTCCGGCGTCGCCGCCGGCGCCGCGGCCGCCGTCACCGCCGTCCAGGACGATGTGATCACCACCGGCGAGGGCATCACCATCGCGCTCGCCGTCCTCGGCGCCTGGGGCATCACCTGGGCCGTCCCCAACCGGCCTGGGCCGAACGCCGATGCGGACCTGGCGCGGGCGGCGCGCCGGCACGGCCAGTAAGGAGCCACCTTGGACGCCACCACCCTCGGCAGCCTGCTCGTAGGGCTCGGCGCGGTCGTCGGCGCGGTGGTGGCCTACGTGGGTAAGCGAGGAGAGAACGCACTCACCGGCTACTCCTCGCTCACCAACGACCTGCAGGAAGAACGCGACAACCTGAAGTCGGAGCTCACCGCGGTCAAGGCGGAGCGCGACGGCCTCAACACCAGGCTGGCCGAACAGGCCGCCCTACGCGCAGCAGACCAGGCGGAGATCGCCCGGCTGCGCGCCCTCATCGTCCACCTCGGAGGAGAGCCGTGACACGTGCCGAGCGCACCCTGGCCCGCCGGTGGCGCAGCGTGCTGCTCGTGTGCACGCTCGTCGCCCTGAGCGGGGCCGTCCTGATCATCTGGTCGCGCATCGAACATGAGGCGGCCCGGGCCGAGGAGCTCGCCGTGGAGGCCGACCGCCGCGGCGAGGCGGTGAGTACCCTCGCCGGGGACGTGCGGCTGCTGCGCGCCCAGGTGAAGAACGAGGGCGCGACGCCGGCGGCGCCGGACCCAGCCGACGCGATCGAGGATCTACCGGCCCGGGCTGAGGTGCCGGTGCCAATCCCGGGCCCGCGCGGCCCGTCAGGGCCGTCCGGGGTGCCTGGGAGGGACGGCCAGGACGGCAGCGACGGCGAGGCGGGCACTACAGGCGAGGACGGCAGCCCGGGCCGCGACGGACAACCCGGTGAGGCCGGCAAGGACGGCGCCCAGGGCGCCACCGGGCCTGTGGGCCCTGCAGGACCGCCCGGGCCCGCGGGTAAGGACGGCGCAGACGGCAAGGACGGCGCCCCGGGCCGGGACGGGCAGACCTGCCCCGACGGCTACAGCCTGCAGACGCCCTCGTGGGACGCTGAAGCGCTCGTCTGCAGACGCGACGGCGCGCCGGACCCGGAACCCTCCCCGGGCCCCGGGCCGCTGGCCGCCGGCCTCGAACCGTATCGACGGCAGTACGCGTGACGATGCCCCTGCACAGCCCTCCGTGGGCTGTGCAGGGGCATCTGTGCCGTTCTGGAGTCGCTGCCGGTGCCGCCCCGCTATGCTGCTGGGTACCGCCCCGGGGCCCGACCCCCGGGGCGTCGTGCTGTCGGGAGTGAAGGACCACCATGGAGTACCGCGTCGCCTACAAGGTGTTGCCCGCCGGCGTCGGCCCGGATGACTACGAGTCGGCCGACCTCGAGGCCCGGGTAGACACCGTCGACCTGCCGGAGCCCGGCGACGGATACGGCCCGCACATCGAGGACGTGAAGGACGCCCTGCGCGACATGCTCGACAGCGGGGCGGAGCCCATCGCGATCCGCTTCCTGTACGACGACTAGGCGCGCCGCTCGGCCTCCTCAAGGCGAGCCCGGTAGTACGCGTAGTCCCGGGGGTAGCCCGCCAGGGCGGGCAGCGCCTCCCTGAACCCGGCCGCGGCCTCAGCCCATTGACGGCAGGCGTACGACGCATCCGCGTGCTGCAGGCGCGCCCGCTCCGGGCTGAGCCAGTACAGCCACCCGGGCCGGTCCGGCTCGTCCGGCGCCCGCACCGCCAGTTCGTGCGCCTCGTCCGCCAGCCGTCGGGCCTTGTCCCGCTCCGCGCACGCGGCCGCCGCCATCGCCGCCTGGTGCACCGCCACCGCCTCGGCCGCCGGCGACAGCGGGCCAGGCCCGGCGTACCGGGCGGCCTCGGCCGTGCGCAGAGCCCGCACCGGGTCGCCGTGCGACAGGCTGTAGTACGCGCGCACGCGCTGCGCCCACGACGCCATGTCGACATGCCCGGCGTCGACAGCCCAGCCGTGCGCCAGGTCGATCCACGTGAGCGCCGGCCCCACGCGGCGGGCCTGCCAGGCCACCCACGACAGCCAGTGCGCATGCTCCGCGGCGAGCAGCATCAGCCGGTCGGCAGCCTCGCCGGAGGCCTGCGGGATCAGTTGGGTGACCGTGTCCAGCTGCGAGCGGACAACGGGCCACAACTCCTGCCCGCCCACCTCGTCCTCGGCGCGGCGGTGCGCGGCGAGGACCTGGTGGATCCAGTCGGCGGTGCGCAGGTCCGTTCGCCCTGTGCTGCTGGCGTGCGCTATCCGTTCCCGCAGCTCAGGCGACGGCGCCCACTGCGGTTCGTCGTGCGCGCTGCGGCGTACGCCGCCTAGTTCGTTCGGCACGTGCAGTCCTTCTACAAACCGGGCTACGACGTCCTCACTGGTCACCCGCGCCCGCCCGCGTTCCAGGCGGGACACGTAGCCCTGATCCATCCCGACGAGCTCGCCGAAGCGGCTCTGTGAGATGCCCGCCAGGGCCCGGTACCGGCGGATGAGCGTGGGCCAGTCACGGGCCGCCCACGCAGCGCGCAGACGTCCGTCCGCCCAGAGTTCCCGACTACTCATACAGCGACGATACGACTGCGCCATGTAGCCGTTACATGGAATCGCCGCAGTTCCCTCCTCACGATGTTGTCTCCGCCACACCGAGTCGGGTCGGAGAGAGACAGCCATGCCCCACCGCCATGCAGATCAGAGAGCCCTTGCGCCCGCCGGGCGCGCCCCGAGAGGTGTCGAGCGAACGAGGTCAGACCAACGGCAGGAGTGCGAAGCCTGGCTGCTGTCGGCCCACCCCACACCGAGCACGGCTCGACAGGCATGGGACGACGATGGGGTGGCTCTGCTGCCCCTCGGAACACGGTTCGCCGCCGTCCGAATCCCGCGCGACGTAGTGCTGAGCGCGATCCGTCTCGAGACGGCTCGCAACGCAACCCTGGACCGGTTCCTGTCCGAGATGCTGTGGGGCGGGCCCGTCATCTGCGACCAGCACGGGCAGCGCTACTACGCGCTGGTGCCCGCAGACATGCCCCTCGTGTGGCACAAGGCAGCCGCCGACTGGACCCGGCTCAACGTGGAGATCCTGGGCCGCGACACCCACCTCGGGGTGCCGCGCCTGGCCCTCGAGCATCTGCTTCCGCGCATCTCGCCGTCCTACTGGGCCGTCCCCATGAGGCGCCCGGGCGAGCTGTGCGACCCCAACGCCGTCGCACGCCTCATGGCCGCTGCGATCCAGACGTTGTCGAGCGTGGACGAGACGTGACGACTGCACCTGTACGCGTGTCGGGCCCGCTGTCCGCTGAGTGCCAGCTGGCGGCGCGGCCCGGCTACCGGGACCTGCACCGCGAGTGCCGGCAGATCGACGACATCCCGCTCCCGCACGGGCGCGGCATCCTCCTCCAGCCGCGCTGCAGCTGCAGCTGTCACCGCGGTCGATAAGGCTCCCGCCCCGGCCCCCAACCCTGGACAGGTCGAGCGCCGGGGCGGGCCTCACCACTCGTCTGCACCCCCCTGATCGGCCCGCCCCAGACCTGCTGCCACGCGGTAGGGGCAGGGCCGCGGCGCCCCTGGCCCTCGGGCCGGGGGCGCTGTCGTCGTGCCGGGCTCAGCGGCTGAAGAGCTCGAACGCGACAGCCGGCCGCCCGCCGAAGCGAGGGGCAACCGACTCTGCCTGACGCGTCAGGAAGCCACGGCAGTAGTCCTCAACTGACGTACTTCCCTTAGTCGGGTTGTCGTCGGTCAGCACCTCGATGTAGCTGCGGTGCTCCAGCAGGGAGGCCACGGCCCGCTCCATGCCCGGCGACGCGTCCACGGCGTGGGTGGGGGTGGCGGAGCCCGCGACCGCGACCCAGCGCACCCCGTCCCAGGGGGCGAGGCCCTGCTCGGCCAGTTCCGGGAAGATCCACCGGTTGCCGGCGTCCCCGGCCGCGTCGAGCGTGGCCCGGCCGACGGCCACGTGGTCGGGGGTGTTCCAGGCGACACCGCCCCAGGTGTCCCGGTGGTTGAGGGTGATGACCAGTTCGGGGCGGTACCGGCGGATCGCGGCGGCGATGTCGCGGCGCAGGGCGGTGCCGTACTCGATCACCCCGTCGCGGTGGTCGAGGAACTCCACCTCCGAGACACCGACCACCGCCGCACTGGCCCGCTGCTCCCGCTCGCGCAGCGCACCGCACCGCTCGGGCTCGATCGTGTCGATCCCGGCCTCGCCCCGGGTCGCCAGGACGTAGGCGACCTCGCGGCCCTCGTCGGTCCAGGCGGCGATGGCCGCGGAGCAGCCGTACTCGAGGTCGTCCGGATGGGCCACGACCGCGAGCGCGCGCCGCCAGTCGTCCGGCATGGGCTTCAGTTGATCGGTCGTCATGTCCGCAGACTAGTGCGCGGACCGCCGGCGCTCGCCGTCCGGCGCGGCCTCAGACCTCGTCCCGGGCCAGGGCCAGCAGCCGGTCCAGGACGCGCGGGCCGCCGGCGCGGACGCCGTCGTGCTCGAACTCGTCGGTGACCCAGGTGCGCAGGCCCCGGACCGTCCGGGCGGTGCGCAGCGCGTGTGCCGTGTCGACGTACATGTCGTCGTGGTAGACGGCCGCGGCGACGGGGACGTCGTTGGCGGCGAGGCGGGCCGGGTCGTACAGGGGCGTCCAGTCGGTGCGGGCGGCGAGCAGCTCCGCCGTCTCGCGCAGCGGGCGCAGGGCCGGGTCGCACGCGAACATCCAGGGGTGAATCGATTCTCCGGTGAACAGCAGCGGTTCGTCGCCCGCGAGCGCCTTGGCGGCGTCGAACTGCGGGAACTCGGCGCGGACCCGCTCGGCCGACCAGTCGGTGGGCCTGCTGTCCTGGCCGTAGATCGACTCATGGACGAGGGCGTAGAGGGGGTGGCGGGCGAAGGACAGCTGGGTCTGGACCTGCTCCAGGAAGGCGTCGGAGAGGGTGGGGCCCTGCGGGGTGCGGACGAAGGCGTCCTCCAGCAGGTGGTGCAGGCGGTGGGTGCCGTCGCCGGTGCCGAGGAGGATGCCGAGCGTCTGGAAGGCCTCCACGGTGAACCGGTAGCCGTTCGGCAGGAGCACGTCGTGCGTCAGGAGGTGGTCGGCGATCCGGCGGGCCCGTTCGACGTCCTGCGGGTAACGGGCGTAGTGGGCCATGACCTTGCGTTCGACGCGCGGGTAGGCGGCCCGGTAGACGTCGTCGGCGTGGGCGTCGAGGGAAGGCAGCCCGCCGGTGACGAGCGCGGTGGCCAGTCCCTCGGGGGCCAGGGAGAGGTAGCTGGTCACGCAGAACCCGCCGAAGCTCTGCCCGAGCACGGTCCAGGGCCTGCCGCCCGTGACCCCGGCGCGGATGGCCTCGCAGTCGCGGACGATGGAGTCGGCCCGGAAGTGCGTGAGGTAGTCGGCCTGCTCGGCGGGGCCGCCGCGCAGCGGGAGCGTCTGGCGGGTGGCGGGCGTGGAGTGCCCGGTGCCGCGCTGGTCGAGGAGCAGGACGCGGTACTCCTTCAGGGCCCGGCCGAGCCAGCCGGGCCGGCCGACGGAGCGGTCCGCGCCGAAGCCGGGTCCGCCCTGGAGGTAGAGCAGCCACGGCAGGTCGTGCCCGGCCCTGTCGCTCGCGACGGCCTCGCGGGCGTACAGCTCGATCGTCTCGCCCTCGGGGCGGCCGTGGTCGAGGGGGACGGTGAAGCGGCGGTCGGTGAGGACCACTCCGGGCTGGCGGTAGCTGAGGGTCAACGAGGCTCCCGGGACGGACGGATTTTCGGACCGCGTCCCAGTTCATCACAGGCGACGTCCGGCCGGAGGCCCTTCGATCATGAAATCCTGCTGAACGGCCGTTCAGGCCGGGCGTGCGGACGGGCTGCGTGGCCGTCGCCGGCCCGGACGGCGGCAGCGGGCCGTCGCCGCGGAGCCGCGCGCCCCCGCCGGGCCGTCGCCCTCACCGTGGGCGCCACGCCCGAGGGACGGACCGCCGAGGCGTTCCGTCAGGCGGTGCCGGTCTTCGGCGGCGTGGACCTCGCGGTCGGCGACGCGGGCCCGTCGATGTCCGAGTCGCTGCCGGGGGCCTCCGCGGCGGACCGGGACCCCGCCCGTGCGCACCCGGGCGCCGACGCGGCGCGGACCGCGGGGCGCGACCGCGCGGTGGTGTGCCGCACGGCCCGCCCCGCCGCTCCCGACGGGCTCTCCCCCGGGCCCGCCGACCGCAACTACGCTGCACACGTCCGATGATCGGCCCCGAGGAGGACGATGCGCGTCGCCCTGTTCCTGACCTGTGTGAACGACACGCTCTATCCGGACACCGGACGTGCCGTGGTGAAGCTGCTGACCCGGCTGGGCGTCGACGTCGACTTCCCCGCGGGGCAGACCTGCTGCGGGCAGGCGCACTACAACACCGGCTACCGGCACGAGGCCGAGCCCCTCGCCCGGAACTTCGCCGAGGTCTTCGGCGGCTACGAGGCGATCGTGACACCGTCCGGATCGTGCGGGGCGATGGTGCGGGAGCTGTACCCGCGGATGGGCGAGCGGGCCCGGGCCGAGGGGCGGGGCGGCACCCTCGCGGCCACGCTCGCGCCGGTGGTGCCGAAGACGTATGAACTCACCGAGTTCCTGGTGGACGTGCTGGGCGTGACCGACGTCGGCGCGTACTACCCGCACAAGGTCACCTACCACCCGACCTGCCACGGGCTGCGCGCGCTCGGGCTCGGCGAGCGCCCGAAGCGGCTGCTGCGGGCGGTGCGGGGACTGGAACTGGCCGAACTGCCGGGCGCCGAGGAGTGCTGCGGTTTCGGCGGCACCTTCGCCCTGAAGAACCCCGACGTCTCGGCGGCGATGGGCGTCGACAAGGTGCGCCACGCCGAGTCGACGGGCGCCGAGGTGCTGTGCGCGGCCGACAACTCCTGCCTGATGCACCTCGGCGGGACGATGACCCGGCTGCGGACCGGCATGCGGCCGGTGCACCTCGCGGAGATCCTGGCGAGCACGGAGGAGGAACCGGCACGGTGAGCGGGACATACCTCGGGATGCCGGCGTTCCCAAAGGCGGCACGGGAGGCGGTGGCCGACGACCGGCTGCGCGGCAATCTGCGGCACGCCACGCACACGATCCGCGCCAAGCGGGCCAAGGCCGTGGCGGAGCTCTCCGACTGGGCCGGGCTGCGCGAGGCGGGCAAGCAGATCAAGGACCACACCCTGCGCCATCTGGACCGCTACCTGGTGCAGTTGGAGGAGGCGGTCACCGCGGCGGGCGGTGTCGTGCACTGGGCCGCCGACGCCGACGAGGCCAACGAGATCGTCACACGGCTGGTGCGGGCGACCGGCGAGTCGGAGGTCGTGAAGGTCAAGTCGATGGCCACGCAGGAGATCGGGCTGAACGAGGCGCTCGAGGCCGCGGGCATCCGCGCCTACGAGACGGATCTCGCCGAGCTGATCGTGCAGTTGGGCAGGGACCGCCCCTCGCACATCCTCGTCCCGGCCATCCACCGCAACCGGGGCGAGATCCGCGACGTCTTCCGGGACCGGATGGCCTCCTGGGGCCGCCCGGCCCCCGACGGCCTGACCGACACGCCCGCCGAACTCGCCAAGGCGGCCCGGCTGCACCTGAGGGAGAAGTTCCTGCGCGCCAAGGTCGGCATCTCGGGAGCCAACTTCATGGTCGCCGAGACGGGCACCCTGGTGGTCGTGGAGTCCGAGGGCAACGGGCGGATGTGCCTGACCCTGCCCGAGACGCTGATCTCGGTCGTCGGCATCGAGAAGACCGTGCCGACGTGGCAGGACCTGGAAGTGTTCCTGCAGACCCTCCCCCGCTCCTCGACGGCCGAGCGCATGAACCCGTACACCTCGACCTGGACCGGCACGGCCGACGGGGACGGCCCCCGGGCGTTCCACCTGGTGCTGCTCGACAACGGCCGCACCGACACCCTCGCCGACGAGGTCGGCCGGCAGGCCCTGCGCTGCATCCGCTGCTCGGCGTGCCTCAACGTCTGCCCGGTGTACGAGCGGGCCGGAGGGCACGCCTACGGCTCGGTCTACCCGGGGCCGATCGGGGCCATCCTCAGCCCGCAACTGCGCGGCACGGGAAGCGAGATCGACGCCTCCCTGCCGTACGCGTCCTCCCTGTGCGGGGCGTGCTACGAGGTGTGCCCCGTCGCCATCGACATCCCGGAGGTGCTGGTGCATCTGAGGGAGCGGGTCGTGCAGGGCGGCGAGGCGGTCCGCGGGGGCGACAAGGTGGTCCTGCGGCCGGCCGAGGGGCACGCGGCGGAGCGGGCGGCGATGCGTGCGGCCCGCTGGGCGCTGACGCACCCGGGTGTGCTGCGCACCGGCCAGCGGGCCGCCTCCCGCACCCGGCGCTTCCACCCCCGCACCCTGCCGGGACCGGGCCGGGCCTGGAGCGGGACGCGGGACCTGCCGCGGGTGCCCGCCGAGCCGTTCCGGGACTGGTGGCGGCGGACGGACGGCGGGAAGGGCGGCGCGACGTGAGCAGCAGGGAACGGATCCTGGGCCGGGTGCGGCGCGCCCTGGCGGACCTGCCGGACGACGAGCCGCCGATCACGCGCGCCTACCTGCGGGAGCACGGCCGGCGCGGGGTCGCGGAGACGGTGGAGCTGCTGGCCGAGAACCTGGCGGACTACCGGGCCGTGGTGCACCGCACGGACGGCGACGGACTGGCCGGGCTGATCGCCGCGCTGCTGCGGGAGCGCGGATCGGCGTCGGTGCTGGTGCCGCCCGGGGTTCCGCCGGGGTGGCTGGCGGCGACCGGCGTGCCGCGGGTGGCGGACCGGGCGGAGAGCACCCCGCGGGAACTCGACCGGGTGGACAGCGTGGTCACCGGCTGCGCCGTCGCCGTCGCCGAGACCGGCACCCTCGTACTGGACGGCTCGCCCGACCAGGGCCGCCGGCGGATCACCCTCGTCCCGGACCACCACATCTGTGTGGTGCGCGTCCCCGGCCAGGTCGTCTCCTCCGTGCCGCAGGCGCTCGGACGCCTCGACCCGGCGCGTCCGCTGACGTGGATCTCCGGGCCGTCGGCGACCAGTGACATCGAGCTGGACCGGGTCGAGGGGGTGCACGGCCCGCGCACGCTGGAGGTGGTGCTGGTGAGCGAGGGCTGAGCGGGCCCGGCCGGGCGTCAGGGCAGGATCGAGTCGACGTAGCCGCCGTCGACCCGCAGGGCACCGCCGGTGGTCGCGGAGGCCTGGTCGGAGGCGAGGTAGACGACCATGTGGGCGATCTCCTCCGGTTCGATCAGCCGTTGCAGCAGGGACTGGGGCCGGTGCTGCTTCATGAAGGCGCGCTGGGCCTCGTCCCACGGCAGGTCGCGGTCGACGAGCTGGTAGACGAAGTCCTCGACGCCGCCGGTGTGGGTGGGGCCGGCGATGACGGAGTTCACCGTCACGCCGGTGCCGGCGGCCTGCTTGGCGAAGCCGCGGCCGACCGCGAGCAGGGCCGTCTTGGACATGCCGTAGTGGATCATCTCGGCGGGGATGACGACCGCCGAGTCGCTGGCGACGTTCTGGATCCGTCCCCAGCCGCGCTCGGTCATGCCGGGCAGGACGAGCCGGGTCAGGCGCACGGCGGACAGCACGTTCACGTCGAAGTAGCGGCGCCACTCGTCGTCGCTGATCTCCAGTGGATCGGCGGACCCGAAGATGCCGAGGTTGTTGACGAGGATGTCCACCTGCCCGAGCGTGTCCACGGCCTGCCGGGCGCCCTCGTCGCCGGTCACGTCGGCGGCCACCGGGACCAGTTCGGCGCCGGGCGCCTCACCGCGCATCCGTTCCACCGCCTGCTGCACCCGCTCGGGCGAGCGGCCGTTGACGCCCACCCGGGCGCCCGCCCGGGCCAGGCCCGTGGCGATGGCGGCGCCGATGCCCTGCGTGGAGCCGGTCACCAGAGCGGTGCGGCCCTTCAGATCGATCTGCATGCCGTTCCAACCCTTTCCGTACGGGAGTGATCAGGTACCCCGGGGGTGTCGCTGAGTACACCCCCTGATACGGGTTCTGCGGCCAGTGTGGCCACGCCCCGTTCTCCGTAGCGTCGAGGCGGGACACAGGGCGTGTCGGACGAAGGGGGACGAGGAGATGTTCCGCACCGGGGCACGACAGGAGCAGGACCGGGAGCCCGCCGCCGAGGCACTGCGGCTGGTCGAGGTCACCAAGACGTACGGCAGCGGCGAGGGTGCCGTGACCGCGCTGGACGGGGTGACGCTCGGGCTGGGGCGCGGCACGTTCACGGCGGTGATGGGGCCCTCGGGTTCGGGCAAGTCGACCCTGTTGCAGTGCGCGGCGGGTCTGGACCGGCCCGACAGCGGGATCGTGCGGGTCGACGGCACCGAACTGACGGGCGGCGGCGAGGCGGAGCTGACGAGGTTCCGCCGCGGCCAGATCGGGTTCGTGTTCCAGCAGTACAACCTGCTGGAGACGCTGACGGTCGCGCAGAACACGGTGCTGCCGCTGAAGCTGGCCGGGCGGCGCGTCGACCGGCGCCGCGTGCGGGAGGTACTGGCGGCCGTCGGTCTCGGCGACCGGCTCGGGCACCGGCCGGACCAGCTCTCCGGAGGGCAGCGCCAGCGGGTGGCGATCGCCCGGGCACTGGTCACCGAACCGCGGGTGATCTTCGCGGACGAGCCGACGGGCGCGCTGGACTCGCGCAGCGCCCGGGACGTGCTGCGGCTGCTGCAGCAGGCGGTGCGGGTGCACGGCCGGACGGTGGTGATGGTGACGCACGACCCGGTCGCCGCCTCCTGGGCCGACACCGTGCTGTTCCTCGCGGACGGCCGGCTGGCGGGCCGGCTCCGGGCACCGACGGCGGACGCGGTCGCCGAGCGGCTGGCGCACCTGGGCGACGACGCGACGGCGGGGGTGTGAGCGATGTTCGTACTGGCGATGCGGTCGGTGCGGCAGCGGCCCGGGCGGTTCCTCGCGACGCTGCTGTCCGCGTTCCTGGGCGCCGCGATCATCATGGCGTTCAACGCGCTGCACGACACCGCCGCACGGCCCGGGGTGGACCCGGTCAGTGCGCAGACCCTGTCCACGGCGGCGGGCGTGGTGGGCGGCTACGGCACCCTGCTGGTGTTCTTCGCGATCGCCTCGACGCTGACGGTGACCGTGCGTCAGCGCGCAGCCGAACTCGACCTGCTGCGTTGCTCGGGGGCGACGCCGGGGCAGATCAAGCGGATGGTCGTGGGTGAGGCGGTGGCCGTGGCCCTGGTGGGCGCCGCGCTGGCCGTGGGCCCGGCGGTGCTCGGCGGCCGGGCGCTGCTCGAGGTGTTCCGGGACAGCGGGCAGGTCGCGCGGTCGGTGGAGTTCTCCTTCGGGCCGGTGGCCTCCTCGACCGGGTTCGGCATCACCCTGCTCGCCGCGGCGGGCGCCGCCTTCCTCGCCGTGCGGCGAGCCTCCGGCCGCGGCCGGCAGCGGGGGCGGGCGAGGGCGGTTCTCGCGTACGCGGCCCTGGCCTTGGGTGCCGCGTCGGCGGGTTCGACGTTCGCGTTCTCGGCGTCGGACGCCGCGCTGATGGCGCCGCCGGCCTACGGGGCGATCCTGCTGTCGGTCGGCGCCGCGCTGAAGGCGCCGAGGCTGCTGGCGGTGGTCCTGGACCGGCTGCCGCTCACCGGGGCGAGCGGGTGGCTGGCGGTGCGCAACCTGCGGGAGCGGGCCGGGCAGCTCGCCGGGATTTCGATGTCGCTGATCCTGTTCACGGCCGTCGCGACGGCGACGCTGACGATGCAGGCGGTGGAGAGCGACGCCGTCGCTGCTTCGGGGGCGGTGAAGTCGGTCGACGCGAAGAACCTGGAGACGCTCAACGTCACGGTCGTCGGCATCATCGTGGTCTTCGTCTGCGTCATGCTGGTCAACTCCCTGTACGCGGCGACCTCCTATCGTGAGCGGGAGTTCGGGCAGCAGCGGCTGGCCGGGGCGACCGTCCGGCAGGTGCTGGGCGTGGTGGGCGCCGAGGGGCTGGTGCTGACGGTGACCGGCGTGTGCTGCGGCACGCTGGCCGCCCTGGCGGGGATCGTGCCCTTCACCGTGGTCCGCACGGACGGTGTGCTGCCCGGCCAGGTGTTCGGCGTGTGGCTCGGGGTGGTGGCCGTCGCCGCGGCGGTGACTCTCGGGACCGGCCTGGCGACGGCCCGGCGGGTGCTGCGCACCGACCCGGTGCGGGCGGTGGCGGCCGCGGCGTGAGCGGGCAGATGCGGAGGGCGGTCGCGGCGCGGCCGTCCTCAGCGCGTCCCGGAGGCGTCCAGCAGCGCGGTCACGGTCGCGGTGGTGAGCCCGTCCAGGGTCTCGATCCCCGCTCCCGCCCGGGCGCTGGCCCCGTCGAAGACGAGCATCAGCTGACGGGCCAGCAGCTCCGGGTCACGGGCTCCGCCTTCGGCGGCCCGGGCGCGGAAGAAGCCGCGCAGCCGCTCCTTGGCTCCTCGGGCGACCGTGCTCGCCGGGTGGGCGGGGTTCTTCAGCTCGACGAGCGCCGCGAGGTAGGGGCAGCCCAGGTAGGCGGGGTCGGCGGCGGCCTTCTCCAGCCGCTCGAAGACGCCCAGGATGCTTTCGCGCGGTGTGCCGGGCGGAGCCTCCTCCGGGGCGGGGGCGAGGCGCGCCTCGTACTGCGGGAGCAGCCGGTCGAGGCTGGCGGCGAGGACCTCGTCCTTGCTCGCGAAGAGCTGGTACATGGAGCGCTTGGAGACCCCGGCGCTGCGGCACAGCGTCTCGACACCGATGGAGACGCCCTCGCGGTAGAAGAGGTCGGCCGCCGCGTCGAGCAGCCGGTCGCGGGTGGACGCCTTGTCAGTCGTGGCCATGGTGGCGAGGGTACCGCGCACACCACCCCGGGGGAAACCGATCGGTTTTGACCTGCTGCGGGCCGGCGGACTCGTGACAGCGACGGTGAACAAGCGCTTAGATAGTGCCGTTCGCCGCTCCCACCCAGCCCGGAGGTCTTCGTTGTTCACATCCGTCGACGAGGTCTCCGCCCGCCTGGCCGAGGCCGGCTATCTCGCCTCCCCCGCCGTCGCCACCACCGTCTTCCTCGCCGACCGCCTCGGCAAGCCACTGCTGGTGGAGGGGCCGGCCGGGGTCGGCAAGACGGAACTGGCCAAGGCGGTCGCCCGGATCGCGGGCGCCCGGCTGGTCCGCCTGCAGTGCTACGAGGGCGTCGACGAGTCCCGCGCACTGTACGAGTGGAACCACGCCAAGCAGCTCCTGCGCATCAGCGCGGGCCGCGACGAGACGTGGGACGAGACCCGCACGGACATCTTCAGCGAGGAGTTCCTCCTCACGCGGCCGCTGCTGACGGCCATCCGGGGCGACGACCCGACGGTGCTGCTGATCGACGAGACCGACAAGGCGGACGTCGAGGTGGAGGGCCTGCTCCTGGAGGTGCTCAGCGACTTCCAGGTGACAGTCCCGGAGCTGGGCACCATCACCGCGACGCGCCGGCCCTTCGTCGTCCTCACCTCCAACGCCACCCGAGAGCTGTCCGAGGCGCTGCGCCGCCGCTGCCTGTTCCTGCACATCGGCTTCCCGGACGAGGAGCTGGAGCGCCGGATCGTACGGCTGCGGGTGCCCGGGCTGGACGAGGCGCTGGCCCGGTCCGTCGTCCGCGTCGTCGGGGCGCTGCGAGCGATGGACCTGCGCAAGGCCCCGTCGGTCGCCGAGACCGTCGACTGGGCGCGCACCCTGCTGGAACTCGGCGCCGGCACCCTGGACGGGTCCGTCGTGCGGGCCACGCTCGGCGTGCTCCTCAAGCACCAGGACGACGTGCTGAAGGCCTCGGCCAAGCTCGACCCGGAGGCCCTGTGAGCGCAGCGGCCGGTGTCGCGGAGCGGCTGACCTCCCTGGTAGGGGCGCTGCGCGCGCACGGCGTCCGGATCGGCACCGGTCAGACGGTGGACGCCGCGCGGGCGGTGGAGGAACTCGGCCTCGCCGACCGGGAGCTGCTGCGCGAGGGCCTCGCGGCGACCCTGCTGCACGGGCCGGGGCAGCGGGGGGTGTTCGACGCCGTCTTCGACCTGTACTTCCCGCGCGGGGTCGGCGCTCCCACCGGGGAGCCCGCCGGGCGGGAGGATCTGCGCGACCGGCTGGCGGGCGCGCTGGCCGCGGACGACCGCGCCCTCCTGGGCCGGCTGGCGATCGAGGCCGTCGACGGTTTCGGCGGCTACGGCTCCTCGCCCGAGTCGGACGGCTGGTCGTCGTACCAGGCACTGGAGCGGCTGCGGCCGCAGACCCTGATGGCCCGCGTGCGGGACCAGGTGCGCGGCGCGGGCGCCAGCCAGGGCTTCGCGGACCGGCTGCTCGAGGACGAGATCCGACGGCGGATCGAGACCTTCCGCGCGCTGGTGACCGCGGAGGCCCGGCGCCGCGTCGCCGAGCGGCGGGGACGCGACGAGATCGCCCGGCGGGCGGTCGCCCCGACCGCCGACCGGGTCGACTTCCTCTTCGCGGGCAAGGACCGGCTGGCCGAGTTGCGCCGCACGGTCCAGCCGCTCGCCCGCAAGCTCGCGACCCGGCTCGCGGCCCGGCGCCGCCGCGCCTCCCGCGGCGCGATCGACCTGCGGCGGACGCTGCGCGGCTCGCTCTCCACGGGCGGGGTGCCGATGCGTCCGGTGCTGCGCCGGCGCCGCCCCGCCCGCCCCGAGCTGGTGCTGCTGTGCGATGTGTCGGGATCGGTGTCCGGCTTCTCCGACTTCACCATGCTGCTGGTGCAGGCACTGCACGACCAGTTCAGCAAGGTGCGGGTGTTCGCCTTCGTCAACCGGATCGACGAGGTGACGGGCCTGCTCCGGCACGGCGCCGCCGACCCGGAGGGACTCGGCGTCCGCATCCAGGCGGAGGCGGCGGTCACCGGCCACCACGGCAGCAGCGACTACGGCATGGCGCTGGGCGAGTTCGCCGAGCACTGGGCCGACGCGGTCGGTTCGCGCACGACCGTGTTCGTCCTGGGGGACGCGCGCACGAACCGCAGCGATCCGAACCTGCCGGCGCTCGCCCGGATCGGTGAACGGGCCCGCCGCGTGTACTGGCTCAATCCCGAGCAGCGCGACCGCTGGGGCACCGGCGACTCGGTCGCACCGGCGTACGCCGAGCTGGTGGAGATGCACGAGTGCCGCAACGTCCGGCAGTTGAGCGCGCTGGTGGCGCGGCTGCTGCCGGTGTGATCAGGCGGCGAGCTGCGGGTAGAGCACGGCCGGGTCGGCCGACAGTCCGGCCTTGACCCGCCGCGTGAGGTCGTCGGCCAGGACCTCGTGGGCGCCGGACGCGATGCCGTCGAGGGCCTGGGCGGCGACGCTCTCGGCCGTGGACTTGGGCGCGTCGACCCCGGCGGCCATGTCGGTGTCGACGTAGCCGACGTGCAGGCCCGTCACGTCGATGCCGCGCGGCTTGAGGTCGAGGCGCAGCGAGTTGGTCTGCGACCACAGTGCCGCCTTGGAGGCGCTGTAGGAGCCGGCGACCCCGATCCAGGACAGCACGGAGTGCACGTTGAGGAGGTGGCCGCCGCCGTTGCGCTCGATGACCGGGACGAAGGCCCGGGTGACCAGGAGCGGACCGTAGAAGTTCGTCTCGAACTCGCGCCGGACGTCCTCGACGGGCGAGTCGAGGAAGCTCGCGCTCACCGCCGCGCCCGCGTTGTTGATCAGCAGGGTGACGTCCTGGGCCCGCTCGGCAGCGGCGGCGACGGACGCCGGGTCGGTGACCTCCAGGGCGAGCGGCACGGCGTCGGGGTGGGTGACGGTGCGCGGGTCGCGGGCGGTCGCGTAGACCTTCCGCGCACCGCGCTCGTACAGGGCGGCGACCAGGGCGCGGCCGATGCCGCGGCTGCCGCCGGTGACCAGAGCGACGGAACCTTCGATGGCGGTCATGGGTGTCTCCCTCGACATGGCACACAACGGGAAACCGATCAGTTTCCCGTGTCCGGAAGGGTAAACCGATCGGTTTCCGAAGGGCAAGTGCCGGCCCGCCGGCGGGCGGGAGGCCTGCGCTCCGCCCCCGGCGGGCCCGGGGTGAGGGGATGGTGGGTGCTAGTCCGTCTTGGCGTACGCCTTGGCCATGCCGCCGGCGAAGTCGTACACCACGCACTGCTCGTCGCCGACGACCCAGGCGTCGTGGCCGGGCGAGCAGACGAACACATCGCCGGGGCCTACCTCGCCCTCGGCGCCGTCGTCCATGCGGATGTGCATACGGCCGGACACCACATAGCCGTTGTGGTGGATCCGGCAGCTGTCGGTCCCGGCGAGCGGGGCCACGGACTCCGACCAGCGCCAGCCCGGTTCGAACGTGGCCACGGCGAAGTCCAGTCCACTCATGTGGACGGCTTCCAGGTGGCCTCGGGGGTAGTCGCGCCGCTCGTCCGGCTTGTCGAGCGTCTTCATCTCCAGCATGACGCTCCTCCTCGATGAGGCTGTGCCTCCATCGTCCGTCCGCCCGACGGGCGGCGCCAGCTCAGGCGCCCTCCTTCGCGCACAGGTCGGCGAAGCGGCGCGCGTCCACGTTCCCGCCGGAGACGATCACCCCGACGCGGGGCGGGAGGGGGCCCGCCCGCCCGGTCAGCAGGGCGGCCAGCGGGGTGGCGCCGCTCGGTTCGACGACGATCTTCAGGTGCTCGAAGGCGAACCGCATCGCCTCCCGGATCTCGTCGTCACCGACCAGCTCGATCGCGTCCACGAGCCGCCGGTTGACGGAGAAAGTGAGCTCTCCGGGCGTGTGCAGCGCCTGACCGTCGGCGATCGTGCGCGGCACCGGGACGCTGACGCGCCGCCCGGCCGCCAGGGAGCGCCTCGTGTCGTCCCCCGCCTCCGGTTCGATGCCGATCATCCGGATGCGCGGGTACATCGCCTTGGCCACCGTGGCACTGCCGGCCATCAGCCCGCCCCCTCCGACGGGCAGCAGCAGCGCTCCCAGCTCCCCTGTCTCCTCCAGCAGTTCCAGCGCTGCCGTGCCCTGCCCGGCCATGACGTGCGGATGTTCGTAGGGCGGGATGAGCGTCAGTCCCCGCTCGGCAGCGAGGGCCTCGGCGACGACGACACGGTCGCCGGTGTACCGGTCGTAGGTGACGACCTCGGCGCCGTAGCCCTCGGTGGCGGCGCGCTTGGAGGGCGGGGCGTCCTCGGGCATGACGATGACGGCCGTGGTGCCGAGCTCGCGGGCGGCCAGGGCGACGGCCTGGGCGTGGTTGCCGGAGGAGTAGGCGGCGATGCCGCGGGACAGCCGCTCGGGGGTGAGCCGGGAGGCGGCGTTGAAGGCGCCGCGGAACTTGAAGGCTCCCACCCGCTGGAAGTTCTCGCACTTGAGGTGCACCTCCGCGCCGGCGAGCGCATCGAGGGTGCGGGAGCGCAGGACGGGCGTGCGGTGGGCGACGCCCTTGAGCCGGGCCGCGGCGTCCCGGACGTCGGCGGGGGTGACCGGCGGGGTGGTCGTGGTCGTCACGCGGATCCTCCGGAGGTGTCGTGTGCGGCCCTGGCCTGGGAGAGGTAGCTGTAGGCGGAGGCGCGGGAGATGCCGAGCCGGCCGGCGACCTGCTCGACGGCGCCGCGCACGGCGAAGACCCCACGGGCGTCCAGGCCGCCGAACAGCTCCAGGCGCTCCGCGCGGTCGAGTTCGGCCCAGCTGCCCCGCTGTTGCGACCGGTGGGCGTCGACGAGGGCGTCGACGACGGAGTCGATGTCGTTGCCGAAGGTGGTGGTGGGCACCTCCGCGGGGACGGGGGCCGCACCGGCGAGGGCGCCGAGCAGCCGGTGCGCCGCACCGACGGCGCCGATGTCGAGGTTGACGCAGAGCGCGCCGAAGACGGCACCGGTCGAGTCCCGCAGCACCATCGTGGAGGACTTGAGCAGGCCGCCGTCGCGGGTGCGGGTGACGTAGTTCAGTTCGTCGCCCGCCCCGTCACCGCCGGCCAGGACGCGCATCCCGATCTCGCTCATCGCCCCGCCCACCTTCCGGCCGGTCACCGAACCGGCCACGGCGACCACCGACCTCTCCGGGTCGCGGTAGTCGTGCAGCACCGCTTCGCAGACCGGGCCGAAGGTGGCGGCGATGCCGTCCACCACGGGTGTCATCGCCGCGAGGATCGCGTCCCGTTCGGCGTCCAGCGCATGGTCCATCCCGTCTCCTCCCACCGCCTCCACACCACCCACCTTAGACGAGCAGTCCAGGTCTTGGATAGAGCGTCCAGACATGACGGTGCCCGCCGGGCAGGCCGGCGGGCACCGGTGGTGCGGTTGCCGTCAGGCGGCCAGGGCGGGCTCGGACGGTGCCGCCGCCTCGGCCTCCGTCTCGGCCAGCAGGGCCATGAGCGTGGCCCGGGCGCGGGCCACCCGGGAGCGGACCGTGCCGATCGGGCAGCGGCTCAGCGCGGCGGCCTCCGCGTACGGCAGTCCCAGCACCTGCGTGAGGACGAACGCCTCACGCCGTTCCTCGGGCAGCCCGTCGAGCAGTTCCCGCAGCGCCACGCCGTCGTCGAAGCCGGGCAGGCCGCACGGCTGGGCGCGTTCGGCCGCCAGCTCCCAGTCCGGCAGCTCGGCCCGGCGGGGACGCACGGCCCCCGACCGGATGCTGTCGGCGACCGCGCGCCGGGCGATGGCCAGCAGCCAGACGCGCGCCGAGGAGCGGCCCTCGAACCGGTGCAGGCTGCCGAGCGCCCGCAGGAACGTGTCCTGCGCGAGATCGTCCACCGCCTGCGGATCGGCGCACAGGTGCGCGACGTACCGGATGACGTCGCGGTGCAGGGCCCGGACGAAGTGCTCGACGGCCACGGAGTCGCCGCCGCGCGCGGCCAGCGCCCAGGCGGTTATCGACGCGTCGGCGCAGGCCGATCCGTCACGGGGCAGGGCAGGAGTGATCACCAGGTGTCCTTCTCGGGGGTCCGGGACCACGGAAGCGCGCGGGCACACTGCTCCGGCGGGCAACGCACGGGCGCGTGGTCCGGTGAGTGGGGAGGGGCGCGCCCGTACGGCACCCCGGTGGCCGTGAGACGGGCCGGAGCGCACGAAGTACGGGCACGGGACGCGGACCGGAGCGGCGCGAAGGCCGCCCCGGGACCGGCACCGGCTGCCGTCAGGCGGCAGCGGCCCCCACGGGCGGCCCTCGGGAGGTGATCGCGTGGACGAGGAGCAGCAGCCGCGGCCTGCGGTCGCCGGGCCGGCGGCGCACAGGCGCCGGCGGGGGCGGCGGCGCGGGCCGGGCGAACAGGAGCCGCAGCGGAGCGGCGAGCCGGGCGCCGAGGGCGCGCAGCAGACGGAAGACGGCCCGCTCCCCGTGGGCCAGCCACAGGCCGCAGAGCAGGGCGGCGAGCAGGTGCGCGGCGAGCATCCCCAGGGACGAGTCGTCACCGGGGCCGTGCGCGGCGTGCCCCGCGGCTCCCGCGCCGTGGCGCATCCCGCTCGCGCCCGCACCCGCGTCCGGCCCGGCACCCATGTTCATGTGCATGCCCATGGGCATGGGGTGGGCGCCCGCGGGGTGCGCTCCCCCGGCCGTCTCCCGGGCCCCCTGCGGGGCGAGGGAGAACGCCGAGTGCAGGGCGGTCTGCACGGCGACCGCGACGGCGACGACCACCCCGGGTCCGCGTTCACGGCCCGCCAGGCTCCAGCCGGCCGCGCCGGTGGCGGCCCAGCCGGCCGCCATCACCCACGGCGGCACATGGTCGCCGGACATCATGACGTGGCCCAGGGCGGCGAGCACGACACAGACGGCCGCGAACACCGCGGCCCGTACCGTGCGGACGCACCACCCAGCTGTCATGGCGCCTCATCCTCGCATCCGGCCCCCGTTCTGCACCCATGCGTACGCGCGGCACCCGGTCCGGGCACTCAATCCCCGCCATGTGATCCAGGCCACTACGAGGGACGGGCACCCCTCGGGTTCGGCCGCCCGTCCGGCCGCCCGCCCGCATGGTGGGCACATTGCCCCACCCCAGCGCCGTGCCGATCATGCAGTGCCGCGTCGTCGCCTTCCCCGCCGTACCCCAAGAGGCGGCCCTGCCCCCACCTAGAGTGGGGCGGCATGACGAACCAGCCGACGCACAGCACCCCGACGCCGCCCGCCTACCTCGCCGAACTGTTCTCCCTGGAGGGCCGCGTCGCGCTGGTCACCGGCGGCAGTTCCGGCATCGGGCGCGCCATCGCCGTGGCGCTGGCCCGCGCCGGGGCGAGCGTCGTGATCGTGGCCCGGAAGGAGGGCGAACTCGCGGCAACAGTGGCCGAGTTGACGAACCTGGGCTGCCGGGCCGCCTGGGTCGCGGCGGATCTGAGCACCCGGGAGGGCGTGCGGGCCGCCGCCGACGGCGCGGTGGGGGTGTTCGGCGAACCCGACATCCTCGTCAACAGCGCGGGGATCAACCTGCGTCCGCCCATGGACGAGCTCACCGAGGACGTCTGGGACGCCACGATGGCCGTCAACCTCGAGGCCCCTTTCCGGCTGGGTCAGCGTTTCGGCCCCGGCATGGCGGAGCGCGGCTACGGGCGGATCATCCACATCAGCTCCCAGCAGGCGCATCGCGCGTTCATCCAGAGCGGGGCCTACGGCGCCTCCAAGGGCGGACTGGAGGCGCTGGCCCGCTCCCAGGCCGAGGCGTGGTCGCCGCGCGGCGTGACCTGCAACCTGCTCGTGCCGGGCTTCGTCATGACGCCGCTCAACGCCCGCCTGCAGTCCGACACCCAGGCGGTGGCGGCCCTGGCCGCCCGGACCATGATCGGGCGCAACGGCCTGCCCGGGGACTTCGCGGGCGCGGCCGTGTTCCTGGCGAGCCCGGCCTCCGCGTACGTCACCGGCCAGTCGGTGTTCGTGGACGGCGGCCTGTCCGTCCACTGACCCACCCCGAGATCCTGCGCAGTGCTCGCGGCGGCACCCCGCCCGGCCCCCGGCGTCCCCCGAGTGGAGAGCGGCGGCGCGCGCCGCCGGGTGCCCGGTGTCACGCTGGGCCCAGGACTCGCTGAAGGGAAGCACCGCCATGATCACCACGGAGTACGCCCCCGGCTCACCCTGCTGGCTCGACCTCGGAGCTCCGGACGTCCGGGCCGCCGCGTCGTTCTACAGCGCCGTGCTCGGGTGGGAGTACGAGTCCATGGGCGAGAGCGAGGACTTCGAGGGCGGGATGTTCAAGAAGGACGGCAAGGTCGTCGGCGGCCTCGGCAAGCTGACCGAGGAGGGCGCGCGCCCGGCGTGGATGCTGTACTACAGCGTCCCCGACGCGGACGCCACGACCGAGGCCGTGCGGCAGGCGGGCGGCACCGTCCGGGTCGAGCCGATGGACCTCGACGAGTGGGGCCGGATGGCCCAGTACAGCGACCCCCTGGGCGGCCAGTTCGCCGTCTGGCAGCCGGGGACGAACGCCGGCCTGGACCTGGTGGACGAGCCGGGCTCGCTGTCCTGGGTCGAACTGTTCACGACCGACGCGGCGGCGGCCAGGGAGTTCTACGGCGGCCTGTTCGACTGGCAGTTCAGCGACATGCCGCTGCCCGGCGGCGCGGGCACGTACACCCTCATCACGCCGGCGGGCCTGCCCGAGGACCGGATGCACGGCGGGCTGATGGAGATGGACGCGCAGGACCTGACGCTGACGGACGGACGGCCGTACTGGCACCCGGTCTTCGCGGTCGAGGACTGCGACGCCGCGGCCGCCCGCGTCACGGAGAAGGGCGGCGAGGTGCAGATGGGGCCGCAGGACATGGAGGGCGTCGGCAGGCTGGCCGTCTGCCTGGACCCGGCGGGAGCGGAGTTCGTGCTGCTCGCCCCGTCGGAGGACTGAACGCCCCACGGCGCCGGGCCTCTTGACGGGGCCCGCGGGCCGCCGCTGATCACAGGGGCTTACGCCGTGACGCCCGCGGCCCCGGTCGGGCCACGACGGGCCACCCGGCCCCCGACCGCCGGGCCGACCCGCCCCACCCCGGCCGCCGGCAGGCCCCCGCCACCACACCGCGAGAGCACGTCCTGCGGGGCCGCGGGCCGCGTCCGGCCCCTGGTGGTCAGCCCGCCCTCCCGGGCGTGGAAGGGCCGCCTCCGCCGGGGGATCGCGGGGGCGCGCGGCGCCAGTATCCTGGGGCGGCTGCGGCAGCCCTCGGCAATCTCCGTGCATGCGCGGGGAGTTCGGTCTGCGGCGGCGGACCTTCCCCTGAGCGTGAGACGAGGACGAGTGCTGCTAGCGGGCCGCTACCGGCTGGATGTGGAGATCGGGCGCGGTGGAATGGGAGAGGTCTGGCGTGCGTACGACGAGACGCTCGCCAGAGCGGTGGCCGTCAAGCTGCTGCTGCCCCAGGACACCGACGCCACCGCGACCTCGCGGTTCCGGCTGGAGGCCCAGACCGCCGGGCGCCTGAACCACCCCCACGTGGTCGGCGTGCTGGACTTCGGCGAGTTCGACAACCGGCTCTACCTGGTGATGGAGCTCGTCGACGGCGACAGTCTCTCCCAGCTGCTCGCCACGTCGGGCGCGCTGCCCGCCGAGCGCGTGGCGGTCCTGGCGGCACAGGCCTCCGCCGGCCTCGCCGCCGCGCACGCACAGGGCATCGTGCACCGGGACGTGAAACCCGCCAACCTGCTGCTCGACGCCCGCGGCACCCTGAAGATCGGCGACTTCGGCATCGCGCGCTTCATGGACGACCCCGGCGCCGCGCTCACCGCCACCGGCCAGATCGTCGGCACGGGGATGTACCTGGCCCCCGAACGCGCCCTGGGCAAACCCGCGGGCCCCGCCTCCGACATGTACTCGCTGGGCTGCGTGCTCTACCAGCTCCTCAGCGGCCGCCCCCCGTTCGAGGCGGACAGCGCCGTCGCCCTGCTCCACCAGCACCTCGACGCCGCTCCGGTGCCGCCCCGCGAGCTGGGCGTCTCCGGTCTGCCGCCGGCGTTCGAGAACTACCTGCTCGGCCTGCTCGCCAAGCAGCCCGAGGACCGGCCCACCGCGCAGCAGGCGGCCGAGTGGTTCGCGGGCGGCGCCTGGCGGGGGCTGCCCGAGCCGCTGCCGGAGATGTCGGCGCCCGGGCGGTCCCGGCCCCGGCCCGCACCGGCCGCTCACGGCACCCCTGCGGGCGCGGGGGCGAGCAGCCCGACCACGTACGCGCTGCCGGCGGCACCCGGGTCGCGCAGCGCGGCCCGCGCGGCGCAGGCGGCGCGTCCCGGGCGCGGTGGGCGACGCGGCGGGGGGAGCGGAAACCGTTCGAAGGCCGTCGCCGCGGTCGCGGCCGCGGCGCTGTTCGTCGCCGCGATGCTCATCGGCATGCAGTGGTTCTCGCCGGACGACACCGCCACGGAGGGCACCGACCCGGGCCCCTCGCCCACCGCGAGCACCCCCACCGCCGCGGCGAGTTCCGGCCCGGCGTCGGGATCGCGGCCGGACTCCGGCCCGGCCGCCGCCACGCCGGCCACCGGGACGGTGGCCGATGTCACCCCGCCCGGCACGACGCCGGTCGAGCAGGCCCCGCCCTCTCCGGCCGCCGAGAGCACCGCACCCCCGCCGGACGCGGGCGCCGAGCCACCGGCGGAGGCGGAGCAGCCGGAGCAGGAGCAACCGCCCGCGCAGCAGGGGGACGGCGAGGCCGAGGACGGCGGGGACGAGGGCGACGACTGACCCACGAGGCGTTCCCCCGGCGGAGCCCCAGGTGCGCCGGTGTGCGAGGGGGCGCCCCTCGCGCGCCCCCGGGTGCGGGTTGTGCTCGTCCTGATCCGGGCCTTATTGTCACCTGGCCTTGGTGAACGGGAAATCCGGTGTGATGCCGGTGCGGCCCTCGCCACTGTGAATCGGGAAGTCCGGCTCCGGCCCTCGCGGGCAGCCACTGGGTCCTTGTGACCCGGGAAGGCGGAGTCCGGGCGGTGGTACCCGTCAGCCAGGAGACCGGCCAAGGCGCGTCAACCATCCACGAGGTGCTGGAGAGGGTCTGCTGAGCCATGCACATAGCCGAGGGTTTCCTTCCTCCGGCGCACGCGGTCGCCTGGGGCGTCGCGTCGGCGCCGTTCGTCGTCCACGGGGTCCGGTCACTCACCCGTGAGGTGCGCGAGCACCCCGAGAGCACCCTGCTCCTCGGCGCCTCCGGCGCCTTCACGTTCGTCCTGTCCGCGCTGAAACTGCCCTCCGTCACGGGCAGTTGCTCCCACCCGACGGGCACGGGCCTGGGGGCCATCCTGTTCCGGCCGCCCGTCATGACCGTGCTCGGCACCATCACCCTGCTCTTCCAGGCGCTGCTGCTCGCCCACGGCGGGCTGACCACGCTCGGCGCCAAC
This sequence comes from Streptomyces sp. NPDC017943, assembly GCF_044328425.1. Lineage (NCBI taxonomy): Bacteria > Bacillati > Actinomycetota > Actinomycetes > Kitasatosporales > Streptomycetaceae > Streptomyces > Streptomyces sp. NPDC017943. The sequence goes on from NZ_JBIRHH010000002.1 coordinate 628,152, forward strand.
GTCTTCTCCATGGCGATCGTCGGGCCCTGGGCCGGGTACGCCGTGTACAAGCTGCTGCGGCGGTTCGACGTGCCGCTGATGGTGACGGTGTTCTGCGGCGCGTTCGTCGCCGACCTGTCCACATACTGCGTCACCAGCGTGCAGCTGGCGCTCGCCTTCCCCGACCCGGGCAGCGGTTTCCTGGGCGCGCTCGGCAAGTTCGGCTCCATCTTCGCCCTCACGCAGATCCCGCTCGCGGTGAGCGAGGGACTGCTGACGGTCCTCGTGATGCGGCTGCTGGTGCAGTCCAGCAAGGGCGAGCTGACGCGGCTCGGCGTGCTGCTCACCGCCAAGGAGACGCGCGACGAGACCGAGGCGGTGGCCCGATGAGCCGGAACACGAAGATCAACCTGCTGCTGCTGTTCGTCGTGGCCGCGCTCGCCGTGCTGCCGCTCGTGCTCGGCCTCGGCGACCACAAGGAGGAGCCCTTCACCGGCGCCGACGCCGAGGCCGAGACGGCGATCACCGAGATCGAGCCCGACTACGAGCCGTGGTTCTCCCCCCTGTACGAACCGCCGTCCGGGGAGATCGAGTCGGTCCTGTTCTCCCTCCAGGCCGCGCTCGGCGCCGGTGTCCTCGCCTACTACTTCGGGCTGCGCCGGGGACGACGGCAGGGCGAACAGCGGGCGCTGGAGCGGGAGGCGGCGGCCGCTCCCCCGGCCGCCGGGGAGTCCGTCTCCGCGAAGGACTGAGCCCGGGTGCTGCCGATCGACGCGGCGGCGCACAGCAGCCGCTGGCGCCGCCGTCATCCCGTGGACAAGGCCGTGCTCGGACTGGGCCTGACCGTGCTGGCCGTCTGTCTGCCGCCCTGGCCGGGCGCGGCCCTGGTGCTCGCCACCGCGGTCGTGCTCCTGCTCGGTCCGGCCGGTGTGCCCGGGCGGCGCCTGTGGCGGGCCTACCGGGTGCCGCTGGGCTTCTGCGCGACCGGCGCGCTGACCCTGCTGGTGCAGGTCGGCGGGCCGGGCGGGTTCGTCTCCCTCGCCGCCGACGGTCCGCTGCGGGCCGGGGAGTTGATGCTGCGCACCTCCGCGGCCTCGCTGGGCGTGCTGCTGTTCGCCTTCACCACGCCCATGTCCGACCTGCTGCCGCGCCTGGTGCGCGCGGGGGTCCCGGCGCCCGTGGTGGACGTGGCGCTGGTGACGTACCGGATGAGCTTTCTGCTGCTGGACTCCGTGCGCCGCATCCGGCAGGCCCAGGCGGCCCGGCTCGGTCACACCGGCCGCCGCGCCGAGTGGCGCTCCCTGGCCGGTCTCGGTGCCACGGCGTTCGTGCGGGCCTTCGACCGGGCCTCCCGCCTCCAGGCCGGTCTGGCCGGGCGCGGCTACGACGGCACGCTGCGCGTCCTGGTCCCCGAGGCGCGTGTCTCCGTCCGTTTCACGGCCGTCAGTTGCCTGCTGCTCGCGGTGCTGGCCGCCCTCACCTTCCTCCTGGAAAGGCCGCCGCTGTGAGCGAGCCAGCCCTCGTCGCCCTGCGGGGCGCCTCCTTCGCCTACGAGGACGGCCCGGCCGTGCTCAGCGGTCTGGACTTCACCGTCACCGAGGGCCGCGCACTCGCGCTGCTCGGCCGCAACGGCAGCGGCAAGACGACCCTGATGCGGCTGCTGAGCGGCGGACTGCGCCCGACCCGGGGCGAGTTGAGCCTCGAAGGGCGGGCGGTGACGTACGACCGCAAGGGGCTGACCCGGCTGCGGACGACGGTGCAGCTCGTGGTGCAGGACCCGGACGACCAGCTGTTCGCGGCCTCCGTGGAGCAGGACGTGTCGTTCGGGCCGCTGAACCTCGGTCTGCCGGACGGGCAGGTGCGCGAGCGGGTGGCGGAGGCGCTGGCGGCCCTGGACATCACCGCGCTGGCCGACCGGCCCACGCACCTGCTGTCCTACGGCCAGCGCAAGCGGACCGCCATCGCGGGCGCCGTCGCGATGCGTCCGCGGGTGCTGATCCTGGACGAGCCGACGGCCGGGCTCGACCCGGAGGGCCAGGAACGGCTGCTCGCCACCCTGGACGGACTGCGCGCGAGCGGCACCACCGTGGTGATGGCCACCCACGACGTCGACCTCGCCCTGCGCTGGGCCGACGACGCGGCGCTGCTCACCCCGTCCGGCGTGCGCACCGGGCCGGCTCCGGTGGCCCTGGCGCGCACCGATCTGCTGCACGCGGCGGGACTGCGGTTGCCGTGGGGAGCCGCGGCCGCTCACCTGCTGCGCGCCCACGGCCTGGTGACCGGCTCGCAGCCCTGCCCCCGCACGCCGGAGGAGCTCGCGGCCCTGGTCGCCGGACGAGCGGATGCCGTGCCGGAGGGGTCGCCGGTTCGGTCGACGTAGGACTGCACGGGTCCGCGGCGGCGGACGAAACCCGGGGGTTCCCTGACCGCCGTGGCCCACCGGTCCGTCCGGGTGGGGCTCGCAGTGCCGGAACGTGCCTCGTGCGCGAGGGGATCACCGGCGACGCACCCCCGCGACCGCCCCGTCACCGGTTCGACTGCCCCGAAAGGCGCTTGTCCCTCCCCGCCGGACCCCACTACGTTCCGGGGGTGGATCTCTTCTCCCCGTCCTGGACGGCGCTGCGCGGGGCGGTCGCCGCCCTGGACGACGTGGACTTCGGACGCCCGTCCGGCTGCACGGGCTGGCTGGTGCGCGACCTGGTGTGCCATCTGGTCATCGACGCGCAGGACGTCCTCATCACCCTGGCGACCCCGTCGGACCGGGAGCCGACCCGGGACGCGCTGACGTACTGGGAGGTCTCCGCCGCGCCGCCCACCGGCGACGACCCCCTGGACGCGCTGACCGTCCGGCTGGCGTCCGCGTACGAGGACCCGCGCCTGCTCGCGTTCCACCTGGACGACGTCGGCTCCGCCGCGGGCCGCGCCGCCCTGCTCGCGGACCCGGCCCGGCGGGTGGGCACCCGTGGCGAGGTCCTCACGGTGGCGGACTACCTGTCGGCGTACGTGCTGGAGTGGACCCTGCACCACCTCGACCTGATCGCGCACGTGCCCCGCGCGCCGCAGCCGCCGGCGGCCGCGCTCCGCCGGTCGCGGGAGATGCTGGAGGGGATCGCCGGCTCGCCGTTCCCGGCGTCCTTCAGCGACGCGGACGCGCTGCTGATCGGCACCGGCAGGCGGGCCCCGACCGGGGCGGAGCAGGCCGCGCTGGCGGAGCGGACGCCCCGCTTCCCGCTCCACCTGGGCTGACTCCCCTTCCCGTGTCGCCCGCCGTCGTGGCGGATCCGGCGGGATGGGACCATGGCCGGTATGGACATCCGCCGCAGGAACAACGTGAACGTCATCGGGCAGGCTGATGCCCCCGTGCTCCTCCTCGCGCACGGGTTCGGCTGCGACCAGAACATGTGGCGCCTGGTACTGCCGGCCCTGGCCGAGCGGTACCGGGTCGTGCTGTTCGACTACGTGGGCTCCGGTGGATCGGACCTGTCGGCGTGGAGCGAGGAGCGCTACTCGTCGCTGGACGGCTACGCGCAGGACGTCGTGGACGTCTGCGAGGAGCTGGACCTGCGGCAGGCGGTGTTCGTGGGCCACTCGGTCAGCTCCATGGTGGGTGTGCTGGCCGCCCGGTCCGTGCCGGAGCGCATCGGGGCCCTGGTGATGGTGACGCCCTCCCCCTGCTACATCGACGACGAGGGGTACCGCGGCGGTTTCAGCGCCGAGGACATCGAGGAACTCCTCGGCTCCCTGGAGGCCAACTACCTGGGCTGGTCGTCCGTCATGGCTCCGGTGATCATGGGCAACCCGGACCGGCCCGAGCTGGGTCAGGAGCTGACCAACAGCTTCTGCGCCACCGACCCGGACATCGCCCGGGTCTTCGCCCGGACGACCTTCCTGACCGACAGCCGCGAGGACCTCAAGGGCGTGTCCGTGCCGACCCTCGTGCTGGAGTGCGACCAGGACGCGATCGCGCCCCGCGAGGTCGGGGCGTACGTGCACGCGGCGATCCCCTCGTCGCGTCTGGTCACCCTCGACGCCACGGGTCACTGCCCGCAGCTGAGCGCGCCGGAGGCGACCACCGGGGCGATCCTCGACTTCATGGAGTCGCTGCGGTGATGTGCCGTACGACCGGCGCGCCGGAACCCGCGGGGACCGGGGACGAGCCGAGCACCGACGCGGTGTTCACCGCCTTGCTGGAGGACAGCGCGGAAGACCTCTACGAGTCCGCCCCGTGCGGCTACCTGTCCACGATGATGGACGGCACCATCGCCAAGATCAACAGCACGCTGCTGGACTGGCTCGGCCTGGACCGCGCGGAGGTCGTGGGGCGCAAGCGTTTCCCCGACCTGCTGACCGTGGGCGGCAAGCTGTACCACGAGACGCACTTCGCGCCGCTGCTGCGCATGCAGGGAGAGCTGCGCGGCATCGCCCTGGAGATGCGCCGCGCGGACGGCGGACGGCTGCCGGTGCTGGTGTCGGCCGTGCTCAAGCGCGGCAGCGGGGGCGATCCCCTGCTCACCCGCATCACCGTCTTCGACGCGTCCGACCGCCGCGCCTACGAAGAGGAACTGCTGCGCCGCCGCAAGGAGGCCGAGCGCGCCCGCGCCGAGGCGGACGAGGCACGGCGCCAGGCCGAGGCCGATCGCGCCCGCCTCGCCGACGCCCTGGCCGTCCTGCAGAAGTCCCTCGTGCCGGACTCGCTGCCCGTCGTCCCCGGACTGGAGACGGCCGTCCACTACCACACGGCCTCTCCGGACCAGCTGGGCGGCGACTTCTACGACCTGTTCCCGGTCGACGGCAACCGGTGGGCGTTCTTCCTGGGCGACGTGTGCGGCAAGGGCCCCGAGGCGGCCTCGCTCACCTCGCTGACCCGCTACACGCTCCGGGCCGCCGCGCACCACGACCCCGAGCCCGCATCGGCCCTGGCCACGCTGAACGCCGTGCTGCACGAGCGGTACACGGCAGGCGGCGACCCCCGGTACTGCACGTGCATCTTCGGGATCGCCGAGCCCGGCGGCCCCGACGGTTCGGTGACCGTCCGCATCGCCTCCGGCGGCCATCCCTCGGCGCTCGTCCTGCGGGCCGGCGGCGGTGCCGATTTCCTGCCGACCCCCGGCGGTCTGCTCGTCGGCGTCCTGCCCCGCGCGCCGATCGGCAAAGCCGAGACCGTCCTGGCCCCCGGCGACACCATGGTGCTCTACACCGACGGTCTCACCGAGGCCCGTCTCGGCCCCGGCCGCGACGACCTGTACGGCGAGGACGCCCTGCTCGCCTTCGCCGCCGAGCGGGCGCCCGCCTCGCCCCGCGAGGTGATCTCCGCGCTGACCGGACTGCTGCGGGGCTTCGGCGACGGGCTGGACGACGACACCGCCCTGCTCGCCCTCGGCGCCCCGGCCACCGACGGCCCCGCCCGGACCGGCCCCACCAGTGGGTCCGCCTCATGAACGCGCTCACCATCAGTCACCACGACACCGCGACCGGCCCCGCCGTCCGCGTGGCGGGCGACCTGGACTACGACCGGGCCCCCGAGCTGCGCCGCCGGGTCGAGGAAGTCCCCCTCGCCGCCGGGCAATGCCTCACCCTGGAGCTGTCCGGTCTCGACTTCTGCGACTCCTCCGGCATCACCGCCCTGCTGGCCGCACGCCAGCACGCCCTGGCCGCCGGGGCCGACGTCGTCCTGACCGGCGTGCCCGCCCACCTGATGCGCGTGCTCACCATGGTCGGCCTGGACCGCGTCTTCACCCTGCGCCCTCAGGCCGAAGCCGCGTCCTGACGGCGGCGGGGACCCGGCGCGGGCGGCGGCTGCCGCGCCACCGGTCCCCGCCGACGCGCGCCCCGGTGCTCCCCGGGCACCCCCGCCCGGCCGGAAAAGGCTTGGACCGGACGACCGCCCGCGCGGGACACTTCCGGACTCGACTCTCGATCCACACATCCGTTGCGGCGACGGCCCCTGCCCGCACACGCACGGCGGTCGGCCGCGGAACGACACAGGGGTGGGATGGAAACGCCGGAAACACACAGGGTTTTACCGGGCAGGCGTTCGGTGCTCCTCGCACTGCGCCACTACGGACGGGAGCTGGCCCGGCTGCGCCGGTGGACGGCTCCCGCGATGCTGCTCATGGCGCTGGGCAACATCGGGATCCAGTACGTCGCGCCACTGATCGTCGCCAAACTCGTCGGCGAGCTCGCCGGTGACGGGGACGTCTCCCTCGACTCCGCCCTCCCGTACGTCCTCGGCTTCGCCGGCGTCCTGCTGGTCGCGGAGGCGCTGTGGCGGGTGGCGCTGCACTGCCTCAACCGGCTCGACGCGCTCGGCATCGAGCGGCTGTACGTCGTCGGGATGGACGAGCTGTTCGCCAAGGACGCCACGTTCTTCCACGACAACTTCGCCGGGTCGCTGACCAAGCGCGTCCTCAGCTTCGCGGCCCGCTTCGAGCAGTTCGTCGACACGCTGACGTTCCAGATCGTGGGCAGCTTCGTGCCGCTGCTGTTCGGTGCGGTGGTGCTGTGGCGCTACGAACCGCTGCTCGTCGTCGGCCTGCTGGCGATGATCACGCTCACGGGCGTGCTCGTGGCGCCGCTCGTGAGGCGCCGTCAGGCCCTGGTGGACCAGCGGGAGGAGGCGATCGCCCGGGTGTCGGGCCATGTCGCCGACAGCCTGATGAACATGGACACGGTGCGGGCCTTCGCCGCGGAACGGCGCGAGGCCGCCGAGCACCGGTCCCGGGTCGCGCGCTCGCGCCGGCTCACCCTGCGCTCGTGGGACTACGGCAATCTGCGCATCGACACCCTGGTCGCGCCGATGTCGGTGCTCACGAACGCGACGGGGCTGCTGCTCGCGGTCGCGCTCGGCGGGGGCGCGCACGGGGTCGAGGCGATCGTGGTCGCCTTCGCCTACTACAGCAACGCCACGCGGATCATGTTCGAGTTCAACCAGATCTACCGGCGGCTGGAGAGCTCGATGACGGAGGCCGCCCAGTTCACCGAGCTGCTCCTCACCCCGCCGACCGTGCTGGACCCGCCGGCCCCCGAACCGCTGCGGCCCCGCGGCACCGACGTCCGCTTCGAGAAGGTCACGTTCGCGCACCGCGGCGGCCGGCCGCTGTTCGAGGGACTCGACCTGACGGTGCCCGGTGGCAGCAGGATCGGCCTGGTCGGGCGGTCCGGCGGCGGCAAGACGTCCCTGACGCGGCTGCTGCTGCGGATGACGGACATCGACGGCGGGCGCATCCTGATCGGCGGCCAGGACATCAGCCGGCTGCGCCAGGCCGACCTGCGCGGGCAGATCGCCTACGTGCCGCAGGACCCGGCGATGTTCCACCGCACGCTGCGGGACAACATCGCCTTCGCGCGGCCGGACGCGAGCGACGCGGAGGTCCGCCGGGCCGCCGAGGCGGCCCACGTGACGGAGTTCGCCGACACGCTGCCGGACGGCTTCGACACCATGGTGGGCGAGCGGGGCGTGAAACTGTCGGGCGGCCAGCGCCAGCGGGTGGCGCTCGCCCGGGCCATCCTGCGCGACGCGCCGATCCTGCTGCTCGACGAGGCCACCAGCGCCCTGGACTCCGAGAGCGAGCTGCTCGTCCAGGAGGCGCTGTGGCGGCTGATGGACGGGCGGACGGCGCTGGTCGTGGCGCACCGGCTCAGCACGGTCGCGGGCATGGACCAGCTGATCGTCCTCGACCGGGGACGGATCGTGGAGCAGGGCACGCACGAGGAGCTGCTGGCGGCGGGCGGCGCGTACGCCAAGCTGTGGCAGCACCAGTCGGGCGGCTTCCTGGACGACACGGCCGGGCGGGCGGAGGCGGTGTAGCGGCGCGGCCGCCGCCCGCCGCGACCCCCTTGGCGGTGGCCGGCGGCGGGCGCGTCCCTATGATCGGGTGAGCCGGTGCGGGGGCGCCGGGGAGGGGACGGGAGACGGTGGATTCTCCGCGAGGCCGGGTGGCCCGGTCCGTTCTGTGGGCGCTGCTGGCGCTGGTGATCCTCGGCGTGGGCGTGGTGTCGGCGTTGCAGGTCCGTGGCGCGCTGGACCGCGAGCGGGAGTACCGGGCCGCGCGAGCCTGCGCCGCCACGCCCGTGCGGGCGTCCGGGTGCGTGTGGGAGCAGTCGTTCACCGTGCGCGAGACGGACCTGCACCGCGGTGAGCGCGCCGCGTCGCCCGAGGCCCGGCTGGTGCTGCCGTCGGGCAAGGTGTGGCGGGTGACGTTCCCGCGCGCCGAGCCGGTGCTGTCGGGGCTGGAGCCGGGCGACCGGGTCACCGGCGTCGTCTGGCACGGCCGGGTCGTCGAGGTGCGGGAGCCCGGGGGCGCGCGGCAGCAGACGTCCGACGGACCCGTGGGATGGCCCGCGGACCGGCTCGGCGGCGCGCTGGCCTGCGTCTCGTTCGGCCTGGCCGGTCTCGTCGGCGGGCTGTGGTCCCTGGTCGCGCGCGGCGAGCGGCACGCGAAGGCCGGGCGGGTGGTGCGGTGGCACGGCGTCGGCCTGGGGGCCGCCGCGGTCCTCAGCCTCTGGGCACAGACCGCCAACGACTGGCCGATCTGGGCGATTCTGGCGATCTGGGGTCCGCTCGCGCTGCTGGTCCTGGCGTCCATGACGGCGTTCACGATCGCCGCCCTGCGCGGTGAACTGGGGGACGAGGCTCCCGTGGCCGCCTGAGGGTCAGGACTGCCGGGAGTGCACCGGGCTGTGGGCGACGTCGTCGGGGCAGGTGCGGTGCGGCTCCCGCGTACGGCGGTCGCGCCGCCAGTCGAAGGCGGCGAGGGCGAGCGAGGCGGCCATCCCCAGGATGCCGGCGCCCAGCGCGACGAAGAGGGCGCCCCGGTAGTCGTCACCGCGGTGGGCGAGCACCAGGTAGAACAGGCCGGGCAGGGCGGCGGTCCCGACGGCGGCTCCCAGGCGCTGCCCGGTCTGGAGCGCACCGCCCGCCGCTCCCGCCATGCGCATCGGCACGTCCCGCAGCGTCATGGTGATGTTGGGCGAGATCACACAGCCGCCGCCGAGGCCGCCGACGAACAGGGCCGGGGCGGTCAGCCAGGGGGCGATGTCCAGGGGCGCGAAGCGCAGCAGCAGCGCGGTGCCGCCCAGGCCGGCGATGACACCCGTCAGTCCGCCCACGGTGAGCAGCCTGCCGAGCCGGTCCACCAGCCGCCCGGACACCGCTGCCGCGCAGGCCGAGCCGACGGCGAAGGGCGTCACCGCCAGGGCCGACCGCAAGGGGGACCAGCCGAGGCCGTGCTGGTAGAAGAGGGCGAAGACCAGCCAGATGCCGCTGAACCCGATGAAGTACAGGGCGCCGACGCCCGCGCCCACGGCGTAGCCGCGGACGGTGGTGAACAGGCGGGGATCGAGCAGCGGCTGGGTCCCGCGGGCCAGCAGCCGGTGCTGGCGGCGGGTGAAGCCGAACAGGAGCACGCCTCCGACCGGGAAGAGCCACCACAGCCCGGTCAGACCGCCGGCCTCCGCCTGCACCAGCGGGTACATCAGCGCGAGGACGCCGAGGCCGAGGAGGACGACCCCGGGCAGGTCCACGTGCCCGCGTCCGGACGTGGCGGTGCGGGGCAGCAGGCGGCGGCCGAGGAGCACGGCGAGGACGCCGATGGGGACGTTGACGTAGAAGATCCACCGCCAGCCGTCGGGGCCGTCGGCCAGGGCGAGGATCAGGCCGCCCGCGAGGGGGCCGACCGCGGAGGAGATGCCGACGGTGGCGCCGAAGAAGCCGAAGGCGCGGCCGCGCTCGGCGCCCCGGAACATCTGCTGGATGAGTGCCGAGTTCTGCGGTGCCATGAAGCCGGCCGCCAGGCCCTGGGCCAGGCGGGCCACGACCAGCAGCGTGATGCTGGGGGCCGCTCCGCAGGCGGCGCTGAAGAGCACGAAACCGCTGAGGGCGAGCAGGAAGATGCGCCGCCGGTCCAGGGCGTCGCCGAGCCGGCCGGCGCTCACCAGGGCGAGGGCGAAGGCGAGGGCGTAGCCGGACACCACCCACTGCACCTGGGCGGCCGAGGCGTGCAGTTCCTTCTGGACGGTGGGCAGGGCGACCGCCACGATCGACACGTCCAGCAGGCTCATGAAGCCGGCCACCAGGGTGACCCACAGGGCCCGCCAGCGGTTCGGGTCGGGCTCGTACCCGGTCTCCTGGCTCCCGCCGTCCCGCGCTGACGCTGCCACTCGCGCTCCTCTCACCGGGCCGGACGGGCCGGTCAAGTTCCCCGGCGAGGGCGGGGGCACACACCCGGTCCGTGGTCAACACGCTGCGTGATCGACCGTACGCCGCGCGAACGGGTTCGTTTGAGCGCGCGCGTTCGGTGCAGGCGCTGTGGTTGGAACGACGTACGGCGAAAGGAACCGATGATGGCGGCGACCGGCAAGGACGAGTCGGTGGACCCGGCGGCGGTGAGAAGGCACCGGGTGCTGTTCCGGGCGATCGACCAGCGCCGCCACCCGAAGCTGCGCCGCAGCGACATCACGGTGACCGACGAGGCGGCGGTCAAGCGCGCCACGAAGGCCGCCGCCCTGGGCAACGCCATGGAGTGGTACGACTTCGGCATCTACAGCTACCTGGCGTCGACCATCGGCAGGGTCTTCTTCCCCTCCGGCAACGACACCGCCCAGCTGCTCAGCTCCTTCGCGACGTTCGCGGTGGCCTTCCTGGTGCGTCCGCTCGGCGGCATGGTCTTCGGGCCGCTCGGGGACAGACTCGGCCGCAAGCGCATCCTGTCCCTGACCATGATCATGATGGCGGTGGGCACGTTCGCCATCGGCCTGATCCCCTCGCACGCCGCCATCGGCCTGTGGGCCCCGGCGCTGCTGATCCTCTTCCGCATGGTGCAGGGCTTCTCCACCGGCGGGGAGTACGGGGGCGCCTCGACCTTCATCGCGGAGTACGCGCCCGACAAGCGGCGCGGCTTCTTCGGCAGCTTCCTGGAGCTGGGCACGCTCGCCGGCTACGTCGGGGCGTCCGGCCTCGTCGTGCTGCTGCAGACCCTGCTCAGCGACGAGCAGATGCTGTCCTGGGGCTGGCGCGTCCCCTTCCTCGTCGCGGCCCCGCTCGGCCTCATCGGCCTCTACCTGCGGCTGAAGCTGGACGAGACGCCCGCGTTCCAGAAGCTGGAGGGCGGCCAGGGGAAGGCCGCCGACGCGGCGGAGGGGGTGGAGACCTCGGCCACCGCCGACCTGGGCCGGATCTTCACCCGCTACTGGCGGCCCCTGCTGCTGTGCCTCGCGCTGGTCGCGGCGTACAACATCACCGACTACATGCTGCTGTCGTACATGCCCACCTACCTGTCCGACGAGCTGGGCTACGCGACCAACCACGGGCTGCTGATCCTGCTCGTGGTGATGGTGCTGCAGATGTGCGTCATCAATCAGGTGGGCCGGCTGTCGGACCGTTTCGGGCGCAAGCCGCTGCTCATGACGGGCATGCTCGGCTTCCTGCTGCTGTCCGTGCCGTCGTTCCTGCTCATCCGGCAGGGCAGTGTCGTCCTGATCACCCTGGGACTGCTGCTGATGGGCCTGTCCCTGGTGATGATGCTGGGCACGATGTCGGCGGCGCTCCCGGCGATCTTCCCCACCCATGTGCGCTACGGCTCCCTGTCCGTCGCCTACAACGTGGCCACGTCGGTCTTCGGCGGTACGACACCGCTGGTGATCACCGCGCTGATCAGCGCCTTCGACTCCACCCTGATGCCGGCGTACTACGCCACGGGCGCCGCGGTCGTCGGTGTCGTCGCCGTGCTGTGCATGCGGGAGACCGCGAACAAGCCGCTGGCGGGGTCCCCGCCCTCGGTCGAGACGGAGGCGGAGGCCGCGGAGCTGGTGCAGGCGCAGTCGCCCCGGCCCCGGTTCTGACCGCCGACGGTCCCCGTCCACCCGGGCGGGGCCCGCGCGGTTGGACCGCGGCGCGCAGGGAACGCGGGAGTGCCGTACACCGAACGACACGAGGCCGGTGAAGCGATGTCCGAGTACGAACGCTCCCGCACGATGCCCGCGCGGCCCGAGGACGTCTTCGACCGGGCGGCGGACGTCGACCGGCTCGATGCCTGGCTCCCCGGGGCCCTGCACGTCCGGGCCGGGGACCTGCCCGCCGTCACGGTGCACGAGGACGGCACGGACGAGGACACCCCCGCGCTGCTGCGCGCACGCCCCGAGCAGATGCGCCTGGAGTGGGGCACCCGTGGACAGGGTTCCTACGCGGGCTGGCTCCAGGTCGCCGGGATCGACAGCGGCGCCAGCGAGGTGACGGTGCACCTGTCGTTCTTCGACGACGGGCACGACCCCGGTGAGCGGGCCGCGGGCGAGGCCCTGGACTCCAGTCTGCGGGGGCTGGAGGAGCAGGTGCGGCTGCGCGCCGGGCACGGGACGGGCCGATGAGCGTGGCGCGCACCAGGCAGTACTCCGTGGCCGCGTCGGGACAGTGGACCGACGAGGAGGAAGGCCGGCGGCGGCTGCCCTCCGGGGAGGTCCACGCCTGGGAGCCGGTGCGCAACGAGACCGTGTGCGGCCTCTCCCTCAGCCGCTCCCGGCTGACGCGCCTGCCGCACGTGAACTGGGTCGACACCTTCCCCGAGTCCGGCGGCGCTGCGGACCGGGTGCGGCGCCAGTGCCCGCGCTGCGCCTCGGTCGCGGGCCGCCGGGGGCTCGACGCCCGCCCGCGCTGGCGGCGCACCGACCCCCGCCCCTGACGCGTGGGACGCTCAGCGGGCGCAACCGGTCGCGGAGCCCGCCCCGTCCGGGCCGCCGCACGGCCCGGACGCGCCGCATCCGACGGCCCGGGGACGGATCGGCACACCATTGGCGCGCAGCACCTCGCGCACGTCCAGGATCAGCGAGAACACCTCCCGGTTGCGGTCCTCGCCCTGCTCGTCCCAGGCCCGCTGCTCGGCCTCGACGGCCATGCGGTCCTCGGCGAACACGCGCTCGGTGAAGCGCCGGATGAACGGCCACGCCAGGCGCAGCGCGCCCGGGACCCTCGGCTTCTCGATCATCAGCAGGCCGTAGGTGTGGCAGCGGCGCTGCTCGGCGTCCTCCGGCACGTAGGCGGCCCACAGGCGGAAGGCGGGCCGCTGCGCGTTCTCCGGGACCAGGTCGAGGGTCTGGTACGGGTACTCGGTGCGGATCGTCATGACGTCGCTGGAGTCGCTGCCGCCCAGGCCCTCCGCGGCGAGCAGGCTGGCGCCGCGGTCGCGTCTGCCGCCGGTGTGCGTGAACAGGTACCTGGCCTCCACCGACCGTGCGTCGGCGCGCTGGCCGAGCAGCTCGGGGCGGAGCCGGCCGACGACTCCGCGGTGCAGGAACTGGTGGTTCATGTCGAGCAGGTTCTCGTGCATGAACGAGTAGTGGCAGTGCACGGTCCGGGAGTAGGTCATCGTCGCGTACCGCGGGGAGCCGTACGCCGGCAGGTGGGGCAGCGGGGTGCCGTCCGCCTTGTCCGGGTCGCCGGGGAAGACGAACACCAGGCCGTAGGCCTCGCGGACCGGGTAGCCCCGCACCCCGCGCGGCGGCCGCCCGTCGCCCTTGGACAGGTAGGGGATCTGCGAGATGCGGCCGTCACCGCGGTAGGCCCAGGCGTGGTAGCAGCAGCGGAGGGTCTCGCCCTCGACGACCCCCATGCTCAGCGGCACCTGCCGGTGGGCGCACCGGTCCTCCAGCGCGTACACGGTGCCACCGGTCCCGCGGTACAGCGCGATCCGCTCCCCGGCGAACGCGGTCGCGTACGTCCGGCCCCTGCGCACCTTGCGGGACACGGCGACCGGGTACCAGTGGTCCGGGTGCGCCCCGATCCGCCGCAGGTCGGCGACGCCGGGACCGGTGTCGCGGTGCGGCGAGGGCCGGTCGCTCCCGGCCGCGGCGCGAGCGGCTCCGGCCTCGTGGGTCTCGGTCATACCTCTCCCTCGCAGGTCCCGGTCGTCGGGCGTGGGGCGGCGTGGCCGCTGCCCCCGCCGGCCGGTCCCCGGGGCGACGGGCGCCCGGGCGGCCACGCCCCATCCTGACGCCCGCGGCCCACCGGCGCCCTGCCCGGCGCGTGCGGACGGGTGAGGGCCCCGGCCGCCGGGCGGGCCCGGCCCGGTGCCGCGACCGCGCAGCGCGTTCCCGCCGGGGCGACGGGTAGCGCCCGGGGACGCGCGGTGCCGGGGCGGGTTCCGCGCCGGCACCGCACGGGGGCCGGGGTCAGTCCTCGTCGCGGAGCCGGGCCGCGAGGCTGATCAGGGCCTGCGCCTCCGCCGGGTACCCGAGGGCGGTCAGCCGGGTGACGGCCGCGTCGAGGCGGGCCAGGGCGGGGGCGGGACGCTCCAGGTAGAGGCCCTCCACCGCTCCCGCGAGACGGACGCACTCGGCCCATTCCCCGGCGCGCTCGTCCTGCGGTCCGGGCTCGCCGAGCAGCGCCAGGGCCTTGTCGAGGGCGGTCAGGGCGTCCTCGTAGGCGCCCGCGTAGGCGTTGACCCGCCCGTGCTCGTACGCCAGGGCCGTCTCCAGGGAACGGCCGTGCGGCTCGTGGCCGGCCGCGCGGGCCTCGTCGGCGACCCGGGCGGCGTCGTCCAGGAAGGCGCGGGCCGCCTCCAGCCCGTCGGGGCCCTGCTGCTGCGCCTGGAGCCGGGCCAGTTCGCGCAGGCAGTTGCTGAGCTGCTCGTGGCGCGGGTCCCGGGCGTGGGCGGCGAGGGCCCGGTCCGCCGCCTCGCGGGCCCGGCCGAACTCCCCGGACTCGGCGAGCAGCACGGCCGTCTCCGCGGCGATCATGGCATGGCTGCCCGGGTCGTCGTCCCAGCCGGCCGACTCGGCCGCGAGGGCGACGAACTCCGTGGTGGCGGCCTTCAGGTCGTCCCCCGCGTGCAGGGCCCGGGCGCGGGTGAGGCGCAGCTGGGCGGAGAGCCGGTCGTCCAGCTCGCCGGCGGCGACGTCCGGGTCGGCGAGCAGCGAGTCGAGCAGGGCGATGCAGTCCTCGACCCGGCCGAGGTCGAGGCTGAGCTGTGCGGCGTTGGAGTAGGTGCAGTACGCGTCGGTGCGGCTGCCGCGCCGCAGGTCCGCCTCCGCCGAGCGCGTGAGGTGCCGCAGGGCCTCCTCGGGGCGGCCCAGGTGCATGCAGGCCTCGGCCAGGTCGGCGTGGAGGCGGCCGGTGTCCATCGCGTCGGCCGGCCACTCGGCGGCCCGGCGCAGTCCTTCGGTGAGGTCGGCGTACGCGGCCTCGGCGTCCCGCAGGCCGAGCCGGATCCGGCCGCGCAGACCGAGCGTGCGGGGCAGGTGCCAGGCGGGGCCCTGCTCCTTCAGCCGGGCCAGCAGCTCGTCGAGAGTGGTGACGGCGGCGGGCAGGTCGCCGGACAGGGCGTGGGTGCTGGCCCGCAGCAGCAGGGCGGCGGAGATCTGCCCGGCCACATCGTGCCGGACGGCGAACGCGTGCAGGGCGTCGATCTCGGCGAGGACCGGCGCGACGTGCTCCTCGTCGCGCGTGGTCTGCAGGCGCAGCGCCAGCGCGGTGACGCGCAGGCGCAGCATCCGGGCCTCCAGGTGGGGTGCGAGGCCCGGGGTCTCCTCCTGCAGCCGGACCACCGCCGCGTGCGCGGAGGTCAGCGCGGCGGCCCCGGCTTGCCCGCCGTCCGCGCCCTGCGCGGGGCGCCCCGCCCCGGCGAGCAGCGAGCAGGCGCGGGCCAGCGCCGCGGGGCCGGGCAGGCCGGCGTCGTCGTAGAGGCCCGCGGCCTCCTCGTGCAGGGCGACGGCCTCGTCGAAGTCCTCCCGCTCGCCGGCGCGGCTCGCCTCGTCGGTGAGCAGGTCGGCGCGCAGCCGCACGAGCGGGCCGACGGCCGGGTCGGCGGGGTGGGCGTAGTCGCGGGCGGCGACGAGGGTGCGCAGCCGGTCCCAGCAGGCCCGGGCGTCCGGGTGCCCCTCCTCCTCCGCGGCGCGTGCGCGCGCGATGAGGTCGGGCAGTTCCTCGGGGACGGCGGGTGTACGGCCGGCGGGGGCGTTGACCGGGGCGGCCGGGGCCACGTCGTCGAGGGTGCGCGGGCGCAGGGTCAGTTCGAGGGTGTCCAGCAGCGGGGCGCGCTCCAGCCGCTCCCGGCGGCGGTCGGAGTGGGTGGTGGTTCCGTTGCGGGCGTCGAACCGGGCGGCGAGGTCGTCGGCCCGGCCGCGTACCTCGGCGCGCAGCTCCGCGACGGTCCAGGTGCGTCCCGCGTACCCGGCGGCGGGCACATCGCCGTGGCCGAGGCCCTCCACGCGCCGCAGGACGACCTCCACGCCGGTGAGGAAGTCGAGCTGGTCCAGGGGCGAGTCGACCTCGTCGAAGAGGTTGCGGTTCTCGGCGAGCAGTTCCAGGCCGCGGGCCTCGTTGCCGGTGAGCGCGCAGAACTCCAGATGCCGGCCGGTCTCCGCGGACATCGCGGGGTTGCGGCGGCAGGCGCGGTAGCCGGCCAGGTGCAGTTCCCGGGCCCGGTCCGCGTCGCCGGTGCGCAGCAGGGGCAACAGGGCGTACGACAGGGAGCGGGCGGGCTCCTCCTGGCAGGACTCCTTGCCGGTCAGGACGGGTTCCCAGGTGCGCAGCGCGCGGGCGTCGTCGCCCGCCCCGAGGTGGTACAGGGCCCGGTCGCAGATCTCGCACGCCTCGCAGTCGCTGAGCCGGGTGCGGGTGCGGCCCGCCCACAGTTCGAAGGCGAGGGCGGTGTCCTCGCCCACGTGGGCGGCGAGTTGGTAGGCCTGGCCGTAGTAGGGCTGGAGGCCGTGGCCGGCCTTCTCGTAGCGGTCGCGCATCTCGGTCAGCCACTGCCGCAGGCTGGCCAGCGGTATCTCCGGCAGGGCGCGCAGGGCGTTGGACACCCACTTGAACCGCCAGAACAGGGTGTGGCGCAGCCGGTCGTCGAAGACGTCGGGCTGTTCGTCGAAGAGGTTCAGCAGGCGGGCGAAGACGACGGGCGACTTGCGGGGCTCGGAGCCGTAGGTGTACGCCTCCTGAAGTTCCAGGAGCGCGTGGATCAGCGGGAGGGGCTCGTCGAACTGCTCGGCGGCATCGGCGAGTTCCTCCGCGGTGACCGTGCGGGTGCGGCCGTAGGGACGGCGGCCGTTCTCCCGGAGCGCCTGGTACAGCTCGTCGGTGCTCTGGGGGTGGGGTGCGGTGGGCATCGTCAGCTGTCCTTGCGCAGGGCGTGGGCGAGAAGGTCGAGGAAGGAGCGGTTGATCAGGCTGGACTCGGCGGGCCGGAGCGGGCGCCGGGACAGCATCACGGCCTGCCCGTAGAGGGCTTCGGCGCTGGTGCGGGCCAGTTCGGGCTCGTCGATGGTCACGGCGGTGCGGACCAGCGGGTTGAGCTGGTTGAGGATCAGCTGGGCGCGGGGGGCCTCCTGGCGCAGGGCGCCGAGGATGTCGCCCCACAGGCCGCCCTCCTGCTCGCGGGCGAGCCGGGAGCGGGTGCGTTCGTGCCGGGCCTCGCGGCTGTCGACGAGGAGGGCGGGCGCGGAGGCGGGCTGGAAGGTGCGCAGCGCGACGTCGCAGTCGAAGACCGCGAGGGCGTCGCGGGCCCGGGCGAGGTAGGCCGCGGCGGCGAGTTCGGTCTCCCGGTCGACGGGGTCGAGGTGGGCGGTGAGGGTCTCGGGGTCGAGGTCGGCGACGCTCGTCCCGGGCCGGATCTCGGGCAGCCGGTGGACCAGTTCGCGGTCGTAGGTGTAGCCGCCGTTGACGACGCCGAGCCCGGCGGCGGACGCGATCGCGGCGACCTGCCGGAACTCCTCCACGGTCGACGTCACGAGCACGGTGGCGTGGGTGCGCGCGAACTCGTCGAGGGTGGTGTGCCCGTCGGTGGTCTCGAACGGCAGCCACGGCAGGAGCATCCGCATGATCTCGTCGTCGTGCACGGCGAGCGACTTCACGGCGAGGTGGTGCGCCTGGAGGAAGCGGTGGAGCAGGTCCGGGTCGCTGGCGGCGGCCCGGGCGATCCAGTCGCGCAGCCGCCCGGCGAGGGCGTCGCGCACGGCGGCCAGCGTGTCGTCCTCGTAGAGGGACTCGCGGGAGGCGGTCGGGCGCAGGCTCTCGGCGTCGACGACGCAGCGGACGAAGAAGGCCCACTCGGGCAGGATCTCCTCGGCCTGCTCGGACAGCAGCATGCCCTTCACGTGCACGCGGTGACCGTGGCGCCGCCCGGCCGGCACCGCTTCGGGCAGCACGCAGGCGATGCCCTTGAGTCCGGCGGCCGGCAGGTCCAGTTCGATCGTGTCCAGCGGCCGGAAGCCGAAGACCTCCTCGCCGTACTCCGTCAGGGCCCGGGCCCGGGCCCCCGGGGTCGGGTGGGTGCGGGACCAGGGCGCGGGCTCGGGGTTGACGAGCGTGCCGGGGCTGCCGGGGCCGCCCGTGCCGTCGTCGAAGGTCACCGGGTGGCGCAGCAGGGAGCCGAAGTGGCGGGCCAGCGCGTGGACCTGGCCGGGGCTCGTCCACTCCCCCGCGTCGGTGCGCGGGGTCAGGGTGACGGTGGTGCCGGGCGCGGGGCGGGCGGAGGCGGGCAGGGTGCGGACGGTGTAGCTGCCGTCGCCGCGGCCCCGCCACTCGACGGCCGGGGCGCCGGGGGTGCGGGCGGAGCGGCTCAGGACGTGGATCTCGTCGGCGACCAGGAAGCAGGAGAGCAGCCCGATGCCGAACTGGCCGATGAAGTCGCCGCGTTGCTCGGCGATCCGGTCCGCCCGCTTGCTGCTGCGGCCGATCGTGGCGAGGAACGCGTGTACGTCGGCCTCGGTGAGACCGACGCCGTCGTCCTCGACGCGGACCACGGATCCGTCGGCGTACAGACGGACCCCGAAGTCGTCGGCGGGGGCGTCCGGTTCGAGGGTGTGCCGGGCGGTGAGCGCGTCCACGGCGTTCTGCATCAGCTCGCGCAGGTAGACGCGGGGGCTGGAGTAGAGGTGGTGGGAGAGGAGGTCGACGAGGCCGCGCAGATCCACCTGGAAGGTGCGGTCGGCGCCGGCCTCGTGCGCGGCGGTCTCGGGCAGTGTCATCGGCAGTCCGGGGTCGGGGAGGGCCAGTGGGCGGAAGGAGGGTGCGGGGCGGGCGGTGGACGCGGGGGCGGTGCCGGTCGGGCACGGGGTGCCCGGACCGGCGGCACGGGCGGCCGGGCGACGGGCACGGCCGCCCGGTACCCGCCGGTCCGGGCGGCGCTGCGGTGCGGGCGGTGCACCGGCCGGGAGCGACCGGGAGGCGCGGGCGGTACGCCGGCCGGGGGCGACCGGGAGGCGCGGGCCGTAGGCCGGCCGGGGACGCCGGCGGGGCGGTCACCTGGACCCCGGGCGCCGGCTGCCCGGCACGGGGTGCGTGGCGTGGACGCCCCGGCGGTGGCCCGGACGGGTCAGGCGCGGCGGTGGTGGCGCGCGAACTGCTTCTCCGGGTCCGCGAAGTACGTCCAGGGCCAGTCGGTGTAGGCGCCGTCCAGGGCGTGGAAGACGCGCCGCACCGTGTGGCGTTCGCCGGCCAGGGACAGGGCCATGGCGAAGATGTGGAAGTCGTGCTGCCAGCCGAGCGGCCACGCGTAGGCGGGGTGCAGGATGCTGTGGTCCGCCGCCTCGCGCAACCGCGCCCGGATCCCGTCCGTCTGCAAGTGGTCTCCGCGCCCGGCCTCGACCCACTCCTCGATGTACGCCATGGGGAGCACGCAGCCGAGGCGGTGCCCCGCCGGGGCCACGGCGAACGCGTCCTCGGCGAAGGCGAGGGCCTGTCCCGGCTCGCCGCCCCAGCGGGGCTGGAGCTGGGACAGCCAGGCGAGGTGGACCTGGAGGTTGAGCGGGTCGCGGCGCAGGGCGGCGTCGCGGCGCGTCTCGTTGACGGTGGAGCCCAGGGACATGCCGCGGCCGGAGGTGAGCAACTGGCGCCACGGCGCGAGCCATTCCGGTCGCAGCTCGGCGGCTTCGAGGAGCTGCTCCTCGGCGATCTCCAGCCGCTCGTGGAAGACGCGCCACTGCTCGCGCGTGACCTCGGAGGCCCGTGCGGCGGTGCGCGCCTCCCAGCCCCAATGGATGTGACGCGTTCCGGAGATGAGCAGGGCCGTCGCCCGCTGCTCCTTGTCCTCCTCCACGGCCCGGACGATCCAGTCCTGCACGCCGTCCAGTTCGACGATCTCGCCGAGCACCTCGAGGTCGCGTCCGAGGTCGAAGGGGGCCAGCGCCGCCTTGACGGCTTCCCAGTCACCGGCGTCGGCGGCCTCCACCAGTGCCAGCACGCGCGCGTCGCCGAGAGCGCGCAGCCGGTACGTCCCGCCGCGCTGCCTGCGCGGGACCGGGAGGGCGTGCGGATCCGCCACCGGTCTCTCCGCGTCCCTGCCGAACAGCTTGCCGAACATGCCGCGCCCTCCCCTGGTACCGCCTGATCATCGGGGTGCAGCATAAGCGGACCCACCGACAGGTCCTCCACCGGGTTTTCACGGTGGTTTCACGCCTCCCACCTCGGCGATCACCCCCTCCGGGATCGAACGAGTGCGCTAGATTTTGCTCCGCCTTGACCGCGATCACTCGGATCCCTCAACCATCGGAGCAGCCTCCCCATGAGCGACATCGTCAACGGACTCGGCCGGGCCACCGCTTACGGCGGACTGGGCCTGGTCCTGCTGGTCCTCGGCATCGTCCTGGTCGACGTGCTGACGCCCGGGAAGCTCGGGCGGCAGATCTGGGAGCAGCGCAACCGCAACGCCGCCCTGGTGCTGAGCTCCGCGCTGCTGGGCATCGGGGGCATCGTCTTCACGTCCATCTGGACCACCTACGACGACTTCGGCAAGGGCCTGCTGTCCACCGCGGCGTTCGGTCTGCTCGGCCTGGTGATGATGGCGGTGGCGTTCCTGGTGGTGGACCTGCTCACCCCGGGTCGCCTGGGCGAGGCCCTGGTCGAGGAGGAGCCGCACCCCGCGGTCTGGGTCACGGCCTCCTGCAACCTGGCCGTCTCGGCGATCCTGTCCGCGTCCATCGCCTGACGGCCCGTCGCCTGACGGTCGTCCGTCGCCTGACAAGCCGTCGCCTGACGGTCCGTCGCCGCCCGGGCGGGCCCGGCCCCGGCCCGGGCGCCCGGCCGCGTCACGACCGGGTCAGCGCACCCTCCCCCACGCCTGCCGCGCACCGAGCCGGAAAACAGTAGCCATGTACATAGTAGCCATGTACTGTTTTTCTCATGAGCAGAGGTACGCAAGGCGGAACGCCGGGCTTCCTGGTGTGGCGGCTGTCCATGAAGTGGCGGGTGGCGGTCGACCGTGCCGTGGCCCCCCTCGGGTTGACCCACGCGCAGTACTCGCTGCTGGCCTCCCTGCACGGCATGCAGCGCGGCGGGGAGCGCCCCAGCCAGCGGCGCCTCGCCGACCACACGGGTCTGGAGCCGCTGTACGTGTCGAAGCTGGCCCGCGCGCTGGAGACCGCCGGATTGCTGGAGCGCACCCGGGACCCACGCGATCCGCGCGCGGTGCAGCTGGCGCTGACCGAGCAGGGACAGGACGTCACCCGGCGGGCGATCACCGTCGTCCACGGGCTGCTCCAGCAGCTCCTGGAGCCGCTCGGCGGCCTGGACGGCACGCGCACCCGCGCCTTCGTCCGGGATCTCACCGCCCTGCTCGACGCACCGCTCGACCCCTTCGCCGACCACGAGACGGAGCAGCCATGACCATCGACGCGCCCCCGCTGAACCCGCGTGTCATCGCCCTGGCCCACTACGCGGGCCGGGCGGTCCTGGAGAGCGTGCTGACCCGGCTCGGGCTCACCTTCCAGCAGTCCGTCACCCTGCGGCTCGCCGCCCTCGCCGACGGGCCCGTCGGGCGGGAGGAACTCGCCGGCGGCGTCACCGGCGCGCTGAAGACCGGCGCCGCCGAGGCGCACGGCGTGATCGGGGAACTGCTCAAGGCCGGGCTCCTCACGCCGGAGGGCACGGCCGCGGTGCGGATCACGGACGCCGGGCGGGAGGCGTACACGAGGGCCTCCGGCCAGACGGCGCCCTACTCCTCGCGGATCTACGCGGGCATCCCCGAGGAGGACCTGGCCGTCGCCGGGCGGGTGCTGACCCTGATCACCCGGCGGGCCGAGGCCGAGCTGGCGGCGCTGCCCGGGTGACCCCCGACGGGCCCGGCCGAGCCGTGGAATATCGGACGCAGGGGGCGGGTTGACGGCCTCGAAGGAGGCACGAGTGAACACGACCTACGACGCCGCGTACTACGCGCACGGCACCCCGGCGGAGCGCTGGGAGCGCGCGCAGTTGTTCTTCGACGCCAAGGAGTACACCGCCGCCGCACGGGTGCTGTCCGGCCTGGTCGAGGAGGTGCCCGAGCAGACCGGGCCCCGGCTGCTGCTGGCGCGCTCGTACTACCACTCGGCCCAACTGCGCCGTGCCGAGACCGAGTTGCGCACCATCGTGGAGCGGGACCCGGTGGAGCACTACGCCCGGCTGATGCTCGGCCGCACGCTCGAGCGGCAGAACCGGCACGAGGAGGCCGAGTCCCACCTGCGGATCGCCTCCGCACTCGCGGGCGACTTCCCGCAGGACTGATCCCCCGCGCGCAGTGGATGCCCGGCTCCTCGGAGCCGGGCATCCGCACACCGGGGCCCGCGCCGGGCGCGGTGCCCTCCGGCCCGCTACTTCGCGGGCGCGCCGGGGCCGTAGGACCGCCGCCCGCGCCGGTGGGCGATCTCGCCCAGCAGGATGTCGACGGCGAGGAACACCGCGAGCGGAATGCCGAACAGGGGCAGGAAGTAGCCGAGTACGGCGACCCCCGCCAGCAGCGGCACCAGGATCTGGGGAGGCACCTGCTGCCAGGCGCCCCGCGGGATCGGCCGGCCGAAGGTGCTGCCCCGGCCGCGCTGCCACCACATGCGGTAGCCCCAGACGATCAGCAGGATCAGGGACAGGGTCAGCGCCATCAGCAGGAGCTGGTTGGCGAGGCCGAACAGGACGCCGGTGTGCAGGTCGATGCCCCAGCGGGTGAGCTTCGCGAGCACGGGGTGGTCGGCGAACCGCAGGACGTCCGTGACCTGCCCACTCGCCGGGTCGACGGCGACGGCGTCCTGCTTCGTCGGCCAGCCCCGGCCCACCTGCTTGACGACGTAGGCCGAGTTCGCGTCGGCGGGCGGGACGATCTCCACCGGGTCGGTGAGCCGTTCGGCCCGCGCGGCCGCCAGCACCTTGTCCAGGCCGACGCCGTGGGAGGCGTCTCCCGCCTGCCCGGCGGCCGCACCGTGACCGGAGTGCTCACCGCCCGCGGCCGCCGACACCGAGGGGGTCGCGTGCCCCAGGGAGGTCCGCAACTCGTCGATGTGGGCACCGGCGTAGGCCGACCAGGTCAGGCCGGTCGCCGACAGGAAGACGAAGCCGGTCGCCGCCCACACGCCGACGCTGCCGTGCAGTCCGAGGGTGCGGCGCCGCCCCTTGGTCCCGCGGACCGTGCGCAGGGCCCGGCGGCGGGAGAACCACAGCACGAGCCCGCCGGCCGAGATCACCCACAGCCAGCTGGCCGCCAGTTCGCTGTACAGCCGTCCGGTCTCCCCCAGGTGCAGATCCCGGTGGAACTCGTCGATCCAGGTGCGCAGCGGCAGCGCGCCGGTCGAGCCGTACTGTTCGAGGGCCCCGCGCACCTGCGCGGTGTAGGGGTCGACGAAGACGGCCAGCGTGTGGCCCTCGTCGACGCCCGGGACGCCGGAGAGCATGACCCTGGTCGTGGCGTCGGCCTCGGGCGAGGGGCGCACCGCCGAGATCGTGCCCTCCGGATGGGCCGTGCGGGCGGCGGCCACCTGCTCGCCGATGGGCAGCTTCCGCTCGCCCACCGGGACGGTCAGTTCGTGCTCGTACACGATCTTCTCGGCCTGGAACGAGGCCGCGTACAGCAGGCCGGTGACGGCGGCGACGAGGAGGAAGGGAGCCACCAGCACACCGGCGTAGAAGTGCAGCCGGAGGATCAGCGGGCGCAGGGGGGCCCAGCTGCTCCGGGCCGGTGCGGGGGCGGAGGGTTGCGGGGCCTCGTCCGTGGTGGTCGAGGGAGCGGTGGTCATCGGCGGGCTTCTCCGGGGGACGTCTCGGGCCGTTGTGATGCAGGAGTCGGGGCGCGGGGCCGTCCAGTTCCCGGAAGTGCTGTGTGATGTGCGCCACACGAGGGCGGGGGGTGCCGTGTCATCCTGGCGCGATGGGAACTCCGAGCGATCACGCACCCCTGGCCGAGCGGGTGGAGGAACTCCTCGCCGCTGGTGGCCCGTTGGCCATCGTCGCCGCGGGGGACCCGGTGCTGCGGCGCCCCGCCGAGCCCTACGACGGCCAGCTGGACCCGGCGCTGTTCGCCCGGTTCGTCGAGGCGCTGCGGGTGACCATGCGGGCGGCGCCCGGCGTCGGGCTGGCCGCGCCGCAGGTGGGCGTGGAGCTCAGGATCGCGGTGATCGAGGATCCGGCGCCCGTGCCCGAGGAGGTGCGGCTCGCGAGGGGACGGGTGCCGCAGCCGTTCCGGGTGCTGGTCAACCCCTCCTGCGAACCGGCCGGTGACGCGCGGGCGGCGTTCTTCGAGGGCTGCCTGAGCGTGCCGGGCTACCAGGCGGTGGTGGCGCGGGCCGCCCGGGTGCGGCTGACCGCCCGGGACGAGCACGGGCGGGCTCTGGACGAGGTGTTCACCGGCTGGCCCGCCCGGATCGTGCAGCACGAGACGGACCACCTCGACGGTGTCCTCTACCTGGACCGCGCCGAGCCGCGGTCCCTGTCGTCGAACCAGGCGGCGGCCGAGCGCTGGGCGCAGCCGACGCCGGAGGCGGCCGCCCGGGCACTCGGCTTCCCCCTGCCGTAGGACGTGCGACGGCCCCGGCCCGGGCTGAGGCCGGGGCGGGGCCCCGCTGCGCCCGGCCGGAGCCGCCGGGGCCGCCCGGTCAGGCGTCCCGGTAGGCCTCCAGCAGGCGCAGCCACACCTCGCTGATCGTCGGGTAGGACGGAACGGCGTGCCACAGGCGGCCGACCGGGACCTGCCCGGCGACGGCGATCGTCGCGGAGTGGATCAGCTCGCCCACGCCGGGACCGACGAGGGTGACCCCGCGCAGGATCTCGTCCTCCAGGTCCACGACCATGCGGGCACGGCCCTTGTACCCGTCGGCGTACAGGCCCGCCCCGGCGACGGAGGACATGTCCACGTCGACGGCTTTGACCCGGTGCCCGGCCTGCTCGGCCTCGGCGAGCGACAGCCCGACGGCCGCCGCCTCGGGGTCGGTGAACACCACCTGGGGGACGGCGCCGTGGTCGGCGGTCGCCGCGTGCGCCCCCCAGGGCTCGGCCGCCGGCTCCTCGCCGCCGGCCCGGGCGGCGATGGCGGCGCCGGCGATGCGGGCCTGGTACTTGCCCTGATGGGTCAGCAGGGCGCGCCGGTTGACGTCGCCGACCGCGTACAGCCAGTCGTGGCCGGTCACGCGGAGGCTGTCGTCGACCGGCAGCCAGCTGCCGGGGTCGAGACCGATGGTGTCCAGCCCGATGTCGTCGGTGCGCGGGGCGCGGCCGGTGGCGAAGAGGATCTCGTCGGCCTCGATGCGCTCCCCCCGGTCGGTGACGGCCACGACGGTGCCGTTCTCACGGGTCACCGACTCCACCGAGACGCCCGTGCGGATGTCGGCGCCGGCCTCGCTGAGCGCCTCGGCGACGAGTTCCCCGGCGAAGGGCTCCATCCGGGGCAGCAGACCCTTGCCGCGGACGAGCATCGTCACCCGGGAGCCGAGGGACTGCCAGACGGTGGCCATCTCGGCGGCGACCACACCGCCGCCGACGACGATCAGGCTGCCGGGCACGCTCTGGGAGCCGGTCGCCTCCCGGCTGGTCCAGGGCTTGACGGAGTCGATGCCGGGCAGGTCGGGCAGGGCCGCACGGGTGCCGGTGCAGACGGCCACGGCGTGCCGGGCGCTCAGGACGGCCTCGGTGCCGTCGGGGCGGGTGACCGTGACCGTGCGGGGGCCGGAGAGCCGGCCGTGTCCGCGGTGGAGCTCGGCGCCGGTGGACTCCAGCCACCGGACCTGGCCGTCGTCGTGCCAGTCGGAGGTGTAGTGGTTCCGGTGGGCGAGGACCGCGGCGGCGTCGAGGGGGCCCTGCACCGCCTGGCGGAGCCCGGGCACGCGCCGGGCGTCCGCGCGGGCGATGACCGGCCGCAGCAGGGCCTTGCTGGGCATGCACGCCCAGTAGGAGCACTCGCCCCCGACCAGCTCGCTCTCCACGACCGCGGTGGTCAGCCCGGCGGCGCGGGTGCGGTCGGCGACGTTCTCCCCCACGGGCCCGGCCCCGAGGACCACGACGTCGTACGTGTTGGTTTCCGTTTCCGTCATGGGGTCAGTCTGGTGGGTGGTGTGCACCCTGGCCACATGGGTAGGGGCGCGGAATACGTGTCCGGCCGGCCGTGTTGTGCCGACGGCTTGACCCCACACCAGAAAGAGGGATGAACGCCATGAGCACCGTGGAGCTCACCAAGGAGAACTTCGACCAGACGGTCACCGACAACGAGTTCGTCCTGATCGACTTCTGGGCGTCCTGGTGCGGGCCGTGCCGGCAGTTCGCGCCGGTCTACGAGAAGGCTGCGGAGGAGAACCCGGACCTGGTGTTCGGCAAGGTGGACACCGAGGCGCAGCCGGAGCTGGCCGAGGCCTTCGGCATCCAGTCGATCCCGACGCTGATGATCGTGCGCGACCAGGTGGCCGTGTTCGCCCAGCCGGGAGCCCTGCCCGAGGCCGCGCTGACGGACGTCATCGGACAGGCCAGGAACCTCGACATGGACGAGGTCCGCAAGGCGATCGCCCAGCAGCAGGCCCAGCAGCCGGGCGAGTGACCCCGCGGGGGGCTCCGGCTCCCCCGCCGGGGCCCGGCCTCCTGGCCCGAGCCCCCCGGGGCCGGTGCGCGGGTCAGCTCGATTCGCGGCGCAGGACCGTCGCACCCAGCACCTTGTGGGTCTCCGGTTCGGTGCCGGGCCGGCGGACCGCCCGGTCGACCAGTTCGGCCAGTTCCCGGCCCGACGGCAGCTTGAGCCGGACCGTGCTCAGCCGCGGCCGCAGCAGCCGTCCCAGCACGAGGTCGTCGGCGCCGATCACGGCCGTTTCCTCGGGGATGCGGACGCCCTCGTCCTGCAGGGCCCGCATCAGCAGCATCGCGTACTCGTCGTTGTAGGTGAACACCGCGTCCAGGCCGAGCTGCCGCCAGCGGGCGGCGAGGCGTGCCGCCTCCTGTTCGTCGTAGGCCAGGGGCAGTTCGGTGACCGTGGCGTCCGTGCCGCGCACGGACTGGCGCACCCCGTCGAGCCGGGGTGCGGAGAACGCGTCCAGGCCCGGTTCCTGCGGGACGACCACGCCGATCCGGCGCCGGCCGCGGTCGTACAGGTGGGCGCCCGCACTGTGCCCGACCACGTCGTGGTCCATGAGCAGGGCGTGCGCGCCCTCGATGGTCTCGGGGCCGAGGGTGACCACCGCCCGGGCGCCGGAGCGCTTGAGCACGGCGACACCGCGCGGGCCGAGTCCGGAACCGGGTACGAGCACGGCCACGGGCCGCAACTCGGCCCAGGCGCGGGCCGCCTCGTCCCCGTGCGGGCCGCCGGTGCCGTACTGGACGACCGTGTAGTCCAGGGCGCCGAGCGCTCCCTGGAGGTCGGTGAGGAACCGGCTGTAGAGGGGGCCGACGGGGAACGTCGGCGCGGGGATCAGCACCATGCGGCTGTGCCCGGCGCGCAGGCTGCGGGCCGCCGCGTGCGGCACGTACCCGAGTTCTCTGGCGGCGTCGTGCACGCGGCGCCGGGTGGGCTCGCTGATCCGTACGGCGCCGGTGTTGTTGAGGACGTAGGAGACGGTCGCGCGCGAGACGCCGGCCAGGCGGGCCACGTCCGCACTCGTGGGCACCGAGCGCGACGGGGTCGGGGGCGCGGGCGTTTTCGGTATCTGCACCATGACGTACGGCATCTTGGCAGAAGCCCCAATGCGCGCTCGCGGCGGGGGAGTTGTGAGGATGCCGTGAGCGCCTCACGGTCCGGTGCGGGGTCCGCTCAGCTCGTCGGGCCGGTCCCCGTCACCCGGTCGACCAGGTCGGTCCAGGCCGCCTCCAGCCGGGACAGGGGCAGGCCGCACTGCCTGGTCAGGTGGTGGACGAGGGCCGGGTCGAGCTGGCCCATGAGGGTGTGGGCGAGCAGCTCGCAGTCCGCCTCGGGGACCGCCTGGCGCAGCAGCATCGCCACATGGTGCTGGAGGACGCGGCGGGGCGGGGCCACGAAGCGGCGTCCGGGGTCCGGCTCGGCCGCCAGCTGCAGCTCCAGTTCGTCGGCCGACCTGCGCAGCGACGCCCGGCCGAACGCCCGCAGCCGCTCCACCGGCGGCGCTCCCGGTCCGAGCGGGGGCGGGCCGGTGAGGAACGCGGCCTGGAACTTCCGCTCGGAGTGGTCGAGCAGCGCCGTGAGCAGGCCCGTGCGGTCGCCGAAGCGGCGGAAGACCGTGCCCTTGCCGACGCAGGCCGCCGCGGCCACCGCCTCCATCGTGACGGCGTCCGCGCCGCGCTCCGCCACCAGCCGGGCGGCGGCCTCCAGCAGCCGGGCGCGGTTGCGGGCGGCGTCGGCGCGCAGGCAGGGTTCGTCCGCCTCCAGGGCGGGGCCGAGCTGGAGCAGCTCGGGACGGTCGACGGGCTCCTGGGGCGTCGGAAGGGACGGGGGAACGGCGGACATGAAGCCAGCGTAAAGCATCGGGAACAAAACTGGACCGCGGTCCGGTTAGGATGCTACAAACGAAAAGCGGACCCCGGTCCGGATCGCGACCTCAGCTTGAGAGCACCCTTTCCTTACGTAGGAGTCAGCATGTCTGTTCGTATCCTCGCCCTCGTCGGCAGCCTGCGCGCCGGTTCGCACAACCGCCAGCTCGCCGAGGCGTCGGTCAAGCTCGCGCCCGAGGGGGCCGAGGTGGAACTGTTCGAGGGCCTCGCCGAGATCCCCTTCTACAACGAGGACATCGACGTCGAGGGCAGCGTCCCGGCCGCCGCCGCGAAGCTGCGCGAGGCCGCCGGCGCCGCCGACGCCCTGATCCTGTTCACCCCCGAGTACAACGGCACCATCCCGGCCGTGCTGAAGAACGCCATCGACTGGCTGTCCCGCCCGTACGGTGCCGGTGCCCTCAGCGCCAAGCCGGTCGCCGTCATCGGCACCGCCTTCGGCCAGTACGGCGGTGTCTGGGCGCACGACGAGACCCGCAAGGCCGTGGGCATCGCCGGCGGCAAGGTGCTGGAGGACGTCAAGCTCTCCATCCCCGGCTCGGTCACCCGCTTCGCCGAGACGCACCCGGCCGACGACGCCGAGGTCGCCGGGCAGCTGACCGAGGTCATCAGCCACCTCCAGGGCTTCGTCACGGAGCCGGCCGCGGCCTGACCCCGCCCGCACCCCCGCGCGCCCGGAGGGGCCGGGACCGTCGACGGTCCCGGCCCCTCCGGCGTGTCCGCGCCCCGCCGCGGGCGGACCGCTCAGGCCGCCTGCGGCTGCCTGTCCGCCCGGTGGATCGGGGCGGCCGTGCCGGTGAGCGGGGCGCCCGTCCCGCCGTGCCGCTGCGCAATGATCTCCGCCGCGATGGACACGGCGGTCTCCTCCGGCGTACGGGCGCCCAGGTCGAGACCGATCGGGGACCTCAGCCGGGCCAGCTCGCGGCTGCCCACCCCCGCCTCCCGCAACCGCCGTTCCCGGTCCTCGTGGGTGCGGCGCGAGCCCATGGCACCGATGTAGGCGGCCGGCCGGCGCAGCGCCTCCCGCAGCAGGGGCACGTCGAACTTGGCGTCGTGGGTCAGCACGCACAGGACCGTGCGCGCGTCGGTGTCCGTGCGCCGCAGATACCGGTCGGGCCAGTCGACGACGATCTCGTCGGCGTCCGGGAACCGGGCCCGGGTGGCGAAGACCGGCCGGGCGTCGCACACCGTGACGTGGTAGCCGAGGAACCGTCCCGCCCGCACGAGGGCCGCCGCGAAGTCGATCGCACCGAAGACGATCATGCGGGGCGGGGGCACGGCCGACTCCACGAGCAGGGTGACACCCCCCGGGCACAGCGTGCCGTCCTCGGAGAGCTCGACCGTGCCGGTCCGGCCCGCGTCCAGCAGCGCACCGGCCTCGGCGCGCGCGGTGCGGTCCAGCTCCGCGCCGCCGCCGAGTCCGCCGTCGTACGAGCCGTCGGGACGGACCAGCAGGGCCCGGCCGAGCAGCCCGGCCGGGCCCCGGGCCACCCGGGCCAGGGCCACCGGCTCACCGTCCGCGGCGGCGGACAGCGCGGCCTCGTGCACCGGCCGCCCGGCAGAGTACGGGACGACCAGCACGTCGATCGTCCCGCCGCAGGTCAGCCCCACGGCGAAGGCGTCCTCGTCGCTGTAGCCGAACCGCTCGGTCAGCGGCTCGCCGTCGCGCAGGGCCTGGCGGCACAGGTCGTACACGGCGCCCTCGACGCAGCCCCCGGAGACCGAGCCGATCGCCTCGCCGGCCGAGTCGACGGCCAGGGCCGCCCCCGGCGGGCGCGGGGCGCTCCCGCCGACGGCGACGACGGTGGCGACGGCGAAGTCCCGGCCCTCCTCGGCCCAGGCGTGCAGGGCCCCGGCCAGATCAAGCATCGCCGCCCGCCGACAGGACGCGGTCGGGCCGGATCGGCAGGTCGCGGTGGCGCACGCCGGTCGCGTGCCACACCGCGTTGGCGATCGCGGCGGCCGCCCCCACGATGCCGACCTCGCCGATGCCCTTGATGCCGACCGGATCGTCGGGGTCGGGGTCGTCGACCCAGTCGGCCTCGACGTGCGGGACGTCGGCGTGCGCGGCGACGTGGTAGCCGGCCAGGTCGGCGCCGTAGACACCGCCGCTCGCCGGGTCCCGGACGGCCTCCTCGTGCAGGGCCATGGACAGGCCCCAGATCATGCCGCCGACGAGCTGGTTGCGGGCGGTGAGAGGGTTGACGATCCGGCCGGCCGCGAAGACGCCCAGCATGCGGCGCACCCGGACCTCCCCGGTCGCCGGGTCGACCGCGACCTCGGCGAACTGCGCCCCGAAGGAGTGCCGTTCCTTCTGCGCGAGCGCCCCGACGGCCTCCGTCGTGTCCGACCGAACGGTGATGCCCTGCGGCGGGATGTCCGCGCCGGGCACGAGGCCGCGGCGCAGTTCCTCCGCCGCGGCCGTGACGGCCCAGGCCCAGGAGCGGGTGCCCGCGGAACCGCCGGCGATCATCGCGGGGCCGAGGTCGCTGTCGCCGATCCGCACCAGCACGCGCTCGGTGGGCACGTCCAGGGCGTCGGCGGCGACCAGGGTGAGCGCGGTCCGGGCGCCGGTGCCGATGTCGGCGGCGTTGATCCGGACCGTGAAGGTGCCGTCGGCCTCGGCCGTCACGGAGGCCGTGGAGGGCATGGCCATCGCCGGGAAGGAGGCGGCCGCGGTGCCCGTGCCGAGCAGCCAGCGCCCCTCGCGGCGCACGCCCGGGCGCGGGTCGCGCTCCGCCCAGCCGAACCTGCGGGCCCCCTCGCGGAAGCAGGCGACGAGGTTCCGCCCGGCGAACGGCAGTCCCGACACCGGGCCCACGGCGGGTTCGTTGCGCAGGCGCAGGTCGATCGGGTCCACACCGCACTTCTCGGCGAGTTCGTCGAGCGCCGACTCCAGCGCGAACGAGCCCGGAGCCTCGCCCGGGGCGCGCATCCAGGTCGGGGTGGGCACGTCGAGCCGTACCAGCCGGCTGACCGTGTGGTGGGCGTCGGCGGCGTACATCGACCGGCCGGCCGCGGCGCTCGGCTCGACGAACTCGTGCACGGTCGAGGTCTGGTTCAGCGAGCGGTGCTCCAGGGCGCGCAGCCGCCCGTCCGGATCGGCCCCGAGGCGGACCCTCTGGGCGGTGGGACTGCGGTAGCCGGCGAGCGAGAACATCTGACGGCGGGTCATGACGACCCGCACGGGCCGGTGCAGCACGGTCGCGGCCATCACGGCGGCCACCTGGTGGGCGCGTACGCCCTTGCTGCCGAAACCGCCGCCGACGTGCTCGGAGCGCACCCGCACGGCCCCCGGGTCGAGGGAGAACAGGTTCGCGAGCTCCCCCGCGACCCACTGGGTGCCCTGATTGGAGTCGACGACCTCCAGCCGGCCGCCTTCCCAGCGGGCGGTCGCCGCGTGCGGCTCCATCGGGTTGTGGTGCTCCTCCGGGGTGGTGTACTCGGCGTCCACCACGACGGCGGACGCGGCGAGTTCCCGGTCGAGGTCGCCCTTCTCCACGACGGCCGGCATGTGCCCGTCGAGCGGGTACGCCTCGGCCTCACGCCCGGCCGAGAACGCCACGTCGTGCGGCTCCTCGTCGTAGTGCACGACGAGCGTCTCGGCGGCCTCCCTGGCCTGTTCGGACGTCTCGGCGACGACCAGGGCCACCGGCCAGCCCAGATGGGGCACCCGGTCGTGCTGGAAGAGGGCGACGCCGGGGTCCGGCGGGACGCCCATCATGCCGACGAAGTCGGTGTCGACGCGCGGGGCGTTGTGGTGGGTGAGCACGGTGAGCACGCCGGGCATCGCGAGGACCGTGTCGGTCTCCAGGGCACGGACGCGGCCGCGGGCGACCGTGGACAGCACGAGCCAGCCGTGGGCGAGTTCGGCGAACGGGATCTCCCCGGCGTACCGCGCCGCGCCGGTGACCTTGTCGCGGCCCTCCACCCGTGTGTGGGCGGTGCCGGTCACCCGCCCGGCGGCGGACCGGCCGGTGGTGGCGGTGGTCATCGGGCGGCCTCCTCGGCGAGTTCGCTGAGGACGGCCACGACGAGGTTGCGCATGAGGGTCACCTTGTATCCGTTGCGGGGCAGGGGCCGGGCGGCAGCCAGTTCGGCGTCCGCGGCGGCCGCGAAGGTGTCGGCGCCGGCCGGGGCGCCGGTCAGGACGCGCTCGGCCGCGAACGCCCGCCAGGGGCGGGAGGCGACGGCGCCGAAGGCGAGGCGCACGTCGTGCACGACGCCGTCCCTCACGTCGAGGGCGGCGGCGACCGAGCCGATGGCGAAGGCGTACGAGACGCGCTCGCGCACCTTGCGGTAGCGGGAGTTGGCCGCCGTGGGGGCGGGCGGCAGGGTGACGGCGGTGATGAGGGCGCCCCGCGGCAGAGCGGTCTCCCGGTGCGGCGTCTCCCCCACCGGCAGATAGAGGTCGGTGATCGGCAGCTCGCCGGGGCCGTCGGCCGTCTCGTAGGAGACGCGGGCATCGAGGGCGGTCAGGGCCACGCCCATGTCGGAGGGGTGGGTGGCGACGCAGTGCTCGGAGGCGCCGAGGATGGCGTGATCCCAGTCCTCGCCGTAGGCGGCGCCCGCGACGGCCTCCAGCTCCGCGACGAACGCCTCGGCTCCGGCGGGCCGCACGTCCGGGTCCTTGGCGAGGCCGCGGCGCACCAGGTCGCGCACCGCCCCGGGGACCTCCTCGGCGGGGACGGGGGCGTCGACGTGCTGGAGTGCGAGTGCCGCAAGGTTGTCGCCCGGGTACGGCCGGTGCCCCGTCAGGCACTCGAAGAAGGTGGCCGTCGCCGCGTACACGTCGGCGGCGGGAGAGGCGGGGGCGCCGGTCCACTGCTCGGGGGCCATGTAGGCGGGGGTGCCCGCCACGCCTCCGCCGGTGCCGGCGTCCACCGCGATGCCGAAGTCGACGAGCGTGGAGGTTCCGTCCGGCACGACCAGGACGTTCTCCGGCTTGTAGTCGCGGTGGACCACGCCCACGCGGTGGGCGTCGGCCAGACCGAGCAGCGACCCCTTCAGGACGGCGAGCGCGGCCTCGGGTTCCAGCGGGCCCCGCCGCTTCAGCAGGGCGCGCAGGCAGACGCCCTCCACCAGCTCCATGACGATGGCGGCGCCGTCCGGGCTCTCCACGTACTCGTACAGCCCGGCGACGTGCGGGCTGTCGAGGCCGGCCAGCAGGCGCGCCTCCGCCCGGAAGCCGCGCACGAAGCCCGGCCGGGTGCGCAGGGACTCGCTGAGGTACTTCACGGCCACGGGCACGCCGGTCTCCTCGTGCACGGCGAGCACGACCCGCCCGCTCGCCCCGGACCCGAGTTCCAGCGACTCGGTGTATCCGGGCACCGCCCATCCGTCCATCCCAGCCCCCCGAGGCCACCTGAAGCCCCGCCCCCCGGCGGAGCGGTCCGGCCGCGTTGAGAGACACGTTTCCGGCCACCGCGGTTGCGGGGCAAGCCCTCGGATGGCGGACGCAGGGCACACCGGTGGCCGGGAACCGATGCCTGCGGCCGCGTGAAGCGGCGCTGCCGGGGCACGAGCGCCGACAGGAGCGGTGCCGGTGGTGACGGGTTGAGAGGTGGCACGGAGATGAGCAGGCTGCGCACGACCCGGAGGCGTCCGCCCGGACGTGCTCCGGGCGGGCCCCCCGCCCGCCCGGACGGCACCCACAGCCCGGAGGGTGCCCGTGGTCCGGCCGCACGCCCGGGCACCGGTCCCGTCCCCCGGGCGTCCCATGGCCGCTGAGACCAGGGCGGCGGGAGTGCCCCGCCCCCGCCTGCGGGCCGCCTGGTGGCCGGCGCTGCGCCGCACACCGGTGTCGCTGTGGAACGACGACGTCTCCGACTACGCGGCGGCGCTGACGTACTACGCCATCCTGGCGGTACTGCCCAGCCTGCCCGCGACGGTCCTCGCGTTCGGCATGGTCAGTCCTGGTACGGCCGCCGAGTTCGTCGCGCACGTCAGCGCGTACGCACCCGCCCAGTCCGGGCCGGAACTGCACGCCGTGCTGAGCAGGGCGCTGGGCACCGGGGGCGCCGCCTGGTCGCTGATGGCGGTGGCCGCGGCCAGCGCCCTGTGGTCGGCGACCAGCTATCTGGCGGTGTTCCGCCGCGCCCTGCACGCCATGCACCGGGTGACGGACCAACGTTCGCCCTGGCGCAGGGCCCACCGGATCCTGCTCACCGCGCTGGTGCTGCTCGGGCTGCTCCTGGTCGGCTCGCTCACGCTGCTGCTCACGGGACCGCTGGCCGGGGCCGTGGGCCGGGCGCTGGGGCTGGACTCCACGGCGGCCTGGGCCTGGAGCCTGCTGCGCTGGCCGGTCCTGCTGTGCCTGGTCGCCCTGCTGGTCGTGGTCGTCTTCCACACCGGCCCGGTCGAGGCGCGGCGGCGCAGGCGCAGCCTGCCGGGCGGGGTGCTGGCCGCCCTGCTGTGGCTGACCGTCTCCGCGGGCTTCTCCGCGTACGCCTCCACGCTGGGCACGTACAGCAAGCTGTACGGCTCGCTGGCCGGTGCCGTCGTCTTCCTGGTGTGGCTGTGGCTGTCGAACCTCGCCCTGCTGGCCGGTGCGCAGTTCGCCGCGGAACTGGCCCGGGACGCGGAACCCGCCCCGGAGGCGGACGCCGTGGCTCGGTCCGTTCCGTAGCGTCCCCTCCCCGCCGGGCCGCACCGCCCGGCCGGCCCGCGCCGGCGCTCCCGCCCTGGGGCAGACTGTGCGGGCGCCGTCCCTACGAGGTTCAGGAGCCAGAGGCATGAGCGTGCAGCGCCACCCCCTCGCCGGGGTCACGGTGGTCAGCCTCGAGCAGGCCGTGGCCGCGCCCTACGCCACCCGGCAGCTCGCCGACCTCGGCGCGCGTGTGATCAAGGTGGAGCGGCCGGGGGGCGGCGACTTCGCCCGCCGGTACGACACGACGGTGCACGGCCACTCCAGCTATTTCGTGTGGCTCAACCGGTCCAAGGAGTCCCTCACCCTCGACCTGAAGGACCCGCGCGGGCGGGAGGTCCTGCACGACCTCCTCGACGGCGCCGACGTGTTCGTGCAGAACCTCGCCCCGGGGGCCGCCGCCCGGCTCGGGCTGGACGCCGCGGCGGTCACCGAGCGCCGCCCGGGGCTGATCCCGTGCACGATATCCGGCTGGGGCACCACCGGCCCGTGGGCCGACCGCAAGGCGTACGACCTGCTCGTGCAGTGCCAGACCGGGCTGGTGTCGCTGACGGGCACGCCCGAGGGGACCGCCCGCACGGGCATCTCGGTCGCCGACATCGCCGCCGGCATGTACGCCTACAGCGGCGTCCTCACGGCCCTGTACACGCGGGCCACCACCGGTGAGGCGCACCCGGTGGAGGTGTCCCTGTTCGAGGCGCTCGCGGAGTGGATGGGGCAGCCCGCGTACTACACGCGCTACGGCGGCGGCCAGCCCCCGCGCCTGGGCACGCAGCACGCCACGATCGCGCCGTACGGGACGTACACCGCCGCCGACGGCAGGGACGTGCTGTTCTCCGTCCAGAACGAGCGGGAGTGGGCCGCGCTGTGCGCGGAGTTCCTCGGCCGGCCGGAGCTGGCCGGGGATCCGCGGTTCGCCACCGCCTCCGACCGCGTCGCGCACCGCGGGGAGCTCGACGCCGTCGTCGCCGAGCGCTTCACCCGCTCGGCGTCGGACGAGATCCTGAAGGACCTGGAGCGCATCGGCATCGCGTGCGCCGGGGTCAACGACGTCGCGGCGTTCCTCGACCATCCGGTGCTGGCCGCCCGCGGCCGCTGGACCGAGGTCGGGGTGCCGGGCGCCACGGTGGAGGCCCTGCTCCCGCCGGCCGACCTCGCGGGGCTGTCGGCGCGCATGGACCCGGTGCCGGCGGTGGGCGAGCACACGGCGGCGATCCTCGGCGAACTGGGCCGCACCGACGAGGAGGTCGAGGCGCTGCGCGCGGACGGCGTGGTGTGAGGGCGGGGGCCACCCCTACCGGTCCCTACCGGGGGCCCGCGTCGTCCCGGGTCGCCTCCTCGGCCTGCTGCCGCTTCGAGGCGCGCAGGCTCGTGAACGTCGTCACGGCCAGCACCAGCACGATGAAGCCCAGCGAGAACGGGATGCCGATCTCCGGCACGGGCACCCCCGACTCGTGCAGGGCGTGCAGGAACAGCTTCACGCCGATGAAGCCCAGGATGATCGCCAGGCCGTAGGAGAGGTGCACCAGCTTCTTGAGCAGGCCGCCGATGAGGAAGTACAGCTGGCGCAGGCCCATCAGGGCGAAAGCGTTCGCGGTGAACACGATGTAGGGGTCCTGGGTGAGGCCGTAGATCGCCGGGATGGAGTCCAGGGCGAAGAGCACGTCCGTGGAGCCGATCGCGAGCATCACGACCAGCATCGGGGTCATCACCCGCTTGCCGTTCTCGGTGACGAACAGCTTGGTGCCGTGGTAGCGGTCGGCCACGCCGAAGCGACGCTCGGCCAGCTTCAGCAGCTTGTTCTCCTGGTACTCCTCTTCGTGCTCCTCCTTGCGGGCGTCCTGGATCAGCTTCCAGGCGGTCCAGATCAGGAAGGCGCCGAAGAGGTAGAAGACCCAGGAGAAGGCGGAGATGATCGCCGCTCCGGCCGCGATGAACACACCGCGCAGCACCAGGGCCATCAGCACCCCGACCATGAGCACGCGCTGCTGGTACTGCGAGGGCACGGCGAACTTGGACATGATCAGCACGAAGACGAAGAGGTTGTCGACGCTCAGCGACTTCTCGGTGAGGTAGCCGGCGAAGAACTCCCCGGCGGGCCCGCTCCCGCCGACGATCCACAGCCCGACCCCGAACAGCACGGCCAGGACCACCCACACCACGGTCCAGGTCCCGGCCTCCTTGAGGGAGACGTCATGGGGTTTGCGGCCGATGAGGAAGTCGACGCCGACGAGCAGGCACAGGGCCGCCACGGTCAGCAGCCACACGGACGGCGAGACGTTCACGGGCACTCCTGGTGCAGGCGGACAGGAACTCATCGTCGGTGGTCCCGGCCGGTTCCCGCACCACCACCACGCGCACGAACGGTCGAACCGCCCCGTCGGGCCACGCCACCCACCGATCTCCGCAGGCGTTCCCCCACGGTGGCGCGATCCGTGTCGTCGAGGCCCCGATCCGCGTCCGACCGGGTGGTCGCTGCATGGGTGGGAGAGGGTCGGGCAGGCGGTGTGCATGGGCGGTGACACGAGTGACGGCGGGCAGGGGCGGCGGCCGGGTGAGTGTGGGCACCGTGCGGTGCCGCATCCCGGCGATGTCCGGATCGAGGCGTGGGCGGCGTGCCGGGAGCACTGCCTGGCGGAGGCGGTCCTGGCGATGGTGGAGACCTTCGCGGACGTCTCCGGCGTGCGGCCCACCGCCACCGGCCGCGTGCGGCTGGCCGACGCCAGCGACGACGACCTCCTGGCCGGCCTGCTGGACGAGATCATCCGCCGGCTGGAGGAGTACGGCGAGATCCCCGTCGACGTGGAGGCCGACGAGGCCGACGGCGGTCTGGACGTGCGCCTGGCCGTCGCCGGTGTCGCGGACGTGCCGATCACGGGCCGGGTCCCGACCGCGGTGGCCTGGGAGGAGCTGCGGATCGGCCCGGACCCGTACGGCTGGTCGTGCGCGGTGCGGGTGAGCGCCTGAGGAGACGGCGGGGCGGAATGCGCCGGGCGCGTGTCCTCGCCGCGCCGGGCGGGTACCCCGGACCGCATGACCGGCATGGAACTGCGCAGCGACGCGTTCGAGGACCACGCGTACCTCGCGCGCCGGTACTCCTACGAGGGACCGAACGTCTCTCCGCCGCTGGCCTGGAGCGGCGTACCGGACGACGCGGCGGAACTGGTCCTGCTCTGCGAGGATCCCGACGCACCCTCGGGAACCTTCGCGCACTGGGTCGTGGTCGGCATCGATCCGCACACCGACGGCGTGGAGGCCGGGCACTGCCCGCCCGGCGGCACGGAACTCGTCAACGGGTTCGGCCAGCCGGGGTGGGGCGGGCCGCACCCGCCGCCCGGGGACGACGCCCACCACTACTGCTTCCGCCTCTACGCCCTGTCCGGCCCGTGTGTGCTGCCCGACGCGCCGCGCGCGGAGCAGGTGCACGAGGAGGTGGACAAGAACCGCCTCGCGGACGGGACGCTGGTGGGCCTGTACCGGCGCTGAGCGGCGGCGCCACCGGGCCCGTCCTCCCGGCACAACGAGCGGTTGTGGGCGTGCGGGGAGCGGTTGTTTGATCGCCCCGCGCCCTCCCCGCTTGGATGGCCCGCGGTCGACACCGGGTCGTCCGCGGGAGCGGGGAGTGTGTGCCGGGTATGGCGGGCGGGCCGTCGCTGGGGCGGCAGTTTCGGTGGCTGTGGGGTGCGTACGCGGTCAGCACGGCCGGAACCTGGCTGGCGTTCGACGCCTTCGCGCTGATCGCGGTCCTGGCGCTGGACGCCGGGCCGGCGCAGGTGTCGCTGCTGGCCGCAGTGGGACCGGCGGTCGGCGCACTGGTGTCCCTGCCGCTGGGGCCCTGGGTGGAGGTCCGCCGCAAACGGCCTGTGATGGTCGCCGCCGACCTCGTGCGGTGCGCGGTGCTGCTGAGCGTGCCGGTGGCGTTCGTCCTGGGCCGGCTGGGCTCGGGTCAGCTGCTGCTGGTGTCGGTGGTCGTCGCGGCGGCCGACATCACGTTCGGCGCTGCGGCCGGGGCGCTGCTGAAGTCACTGGTGCCGCGCGAACACCTCCTGGTCGCCAACGGACGCTTCGAGGCGACGAACTGGACCGCCAGCATGGTGGGACCGCCCCTGGGCGGCGTGGCCATCGGCCTGTTCGGCCCGGTGGCGACGGTGGTGGCCGACGCGGTGAGCTATCTGCTGTCGGCGCTCGGCATCCGGGCGATCGGTGCGGTGGAGGCCCCCTGCGCGCAGCCGCCGTCCCGCCTCCGGGCCGGTGAACTCCTCGACGGCTGGCGCCACATCCTGGCCGACCCGGTCCTGCGCCCCTTGTTCCGCAACACCGTCCTGGCCAACTCCCTGATCATGGCGGCCTCGCCCCCGCTGCTCGTCCTGATGGTCGACGACCTGCACTTCGCTCCCTGGCAGTACGCCCTCGCCTTCGCCGTGCCCTGCACCGGGGGTCTGCTCGGCTCGCGCGCGGCCCCGCGCCTCGTCGCGCGATACGGCCGCGCGCGGGTGCTGCGCGGCGCGGGGACACTGCGGGCGTGCTGGTCGCCGGCGCTGGCCTGCACCGGCCCGGGCACGGCCGGACTGGTGCTGGTCATGGTGACCGAGTTCGCCCTGATCGCCTGCTGCGGCGTGTTCAACCCGGTTCTCGCCACCTGCCGGCTGGAGCGCGCGCCGGCGGACCGGGTCACCCGTACGCTCGCCGCCTGGTCGGCGACCGGCAAGGCCACCACCGCCGCGACGACCGCGCTGTGGGGCGTCCTGGCCGGCCTGACCGGCCCGCGTGCGGCGATCGCCCTGGCGGGCGGTCTGCTCCTCGCCACTCCGCTTCTGCTGCCCCGGAAGGCGGTCCTCGCCGAGAGCGCGGCGCAGCCGGTGGGCTAGCGCCCGGACCGGACCGGACCGGACCGGCCAGGGGGTCCGCGCGCGTCGGGGACGGGCGCGCGGACGTGCCCGTCCCCGGTCGCCGTCCGGGCTCAGACCGCCCCGGGCACGTCCTCCGTGACGCCGTTCAGCGGAGAGGACGGGGCGCTGCCGTACGGGCGCGTGATGATCTCCAGGCCGTGGCCGGCGGGGTCGAGGAAGTAGACCCCCCGGCCGCCGTCGTTGCGGTTGATGCGGCGGGGGTGGTTGCCGTGCGGGTCCGCCTGGATCGGGACCCGCGCCTCGACGAGACGGTCGAGGGCCGCGTCGAACTCGTCCTCGGAGACGAGGAACGCGTAGTGCTGCATGGGGATGTCGGCGTCGATGGTGAGGAAGTCCAGCGTGACGCCGTTGGCGGTGCTCACCGGCAGGAACACCCCGGTCGGGGCGCCTACTTCGAGCCCCAGGATCCCGGCCAGGAAACGGGCGGACGTCTCCCGGTCGTGGGAGAGGACGATGGTGTGGTTGAACTCGACTGACACGGTCAATGCCTCCACGGGCATCTTCGCGGCGCCTCCATGCCTCACCCGGCCGGTGACCGGCACGCGATGCCGCGCGGAGGATCGTAGGCAGCGGCGGCCGGGGGCGTCGAGCGGTTTTCGGCCGAATCGCGGGCGGGGGGCGTCGCGCGTTTGCGGCCCCCTTCCGGACCGGCGGCCGACCGGGGTCGTGCGGGACGAGCGAGCGGCCGGCCGCGCCCCCGCCCGCCGGTGCGTCGCCGGGGTGCGCCGGGATGCGGGATGCGCCGCGGATGCGGGGTGCGTAGGGGCGCGTGGGGATGCGGGGCGCGTGGGGATCCGGGGTGCGCCGGGGGTGTCCTGACATCCGTCAGGACCGCGCCCGCCGTCCGTCTTCCTACAGTGGCCGGCACGGGGGCCACCGGGCCCCGCCGGACGACCGGGCACCCAGGAAAGGCAACCATGCGTATGTTCCTGCGCGGCGCCGCCGCACTCGCGACCGCCGTCACGGTCGCCTCGCTGACGACCGGCGCCCATGCACAGCCCCGCGCGGAGAAGCCCGCGCAGGCGGCCGAAGCCGCCGCGGACGCGCAGATCCCGGCCGGTGTCACCGCCGGTGTGGCCGTCTTCGACCGCCGTGCCGGGGCGTTCACGGAACAGGTCGACGACCGTGCGAAGTTCCGTTCCGCCTCGGTGGTGAAGCTGCTGCTGGCGCTGGACTTCCTGTGGGACCGCGGGCCCGCCTACACCGTCCCGCCGGCCGACCGGGCCCTCCTGGAGCCCATGCTGCGCAGCAGTGACGACGACGCGGCGAGCCACTACTGGCAGGCACGGGGCGGCTCGGCGATCATCGCCCGGATGTCCGACCGGCTCGGACTGCGCGACACCGACCCGCCGCCTGCCGGCTACGAGGGCTACTGGGGCTACACCTCGGTGTCGGCCCACGACACGGTGACGATCTACCGGTACCTGCTGGACGAGGCCCCCGCACCGGTGCGCACCTTCGTCATGGACAACCTGCGTGCCTCGACGCGCTGCGCCTCCGACGGCTTCGACCAGCACTTCGGCATCGCCGGGGCGTTCGACCGTCCCTGGGCCGTGAAGCAGGGCTGGTCCGGGAAGTACGCGAAGGGCACGTGCGGCCCGGAGGACGGTGCGCCGGGCCCGGAGGCGGACCCGGCCCCCGCCCCGGGGCCCGCCGCCGTGGACCTGACACGGCCGGCGCTGCACACCACCGGCACGGTCGGCGCGGACGACCGGACGATCGTGGCCGTCCTGACCCTGCACCCGGTGGGCACGCCGTACGGGAAGGCGTACACCGACATCGGCCGGCTGACCCGCTCGCTGGACGTGCCGGGCGGTGTGCGGCCGTCCGGGACGTGGTTCGGCACCTGGGGCGAGCTCGTCAACGTCCGCAGGACGCCGGCGACGGGCTCGGGACGGGTGACCCGGCTCCCGGCGGGCGTGGAGGTCCTGGTGGGCTGCCAGACCCGGGGCGAGACGGTCAGTGTGCCGCCGTACACCAACGACTGGTGGGCCTATCTGCCGCAGTACGGCGGCTACATGTCCAACATCTACATCAGCTCGCCGGACAACCGGCTGCCGAACGTCCCGGAGTGCGGTCAGCCGTAGCCGTGGCGGGAACGGGGGACGAGCGGTGGGCGGGGCCCCGGAGGGTCCGGCCCACCGCTCGCGTTCGCACCCCTCCGGGGCGCCCAGCTGCCGCGGGCGCCCCGGTCAGCGCAGGTACGCCGCGTGGTAGCGCAGCACCTTCGCGACGTGCGGCCGGACCCGTTCGGGGATGCCGCGTTCCTCGATGACCGTGCGGTCGCTGGTGCGGTAGCCGGCGGCCACCAGGGCGGGGAGGTCCTTCTTCGGCAGGCCCGCCTCCTTGAAGCGCTGGTCGAGCCAGCACACGTATCCGGCCATGGTGGAGATCGCGTCCGGTGGTGACATGTGGTCCTTGTCCCCGTCGCCGTCGCCGTCCACGGCCCAGGCCCGGAACACCGACGGCGTCCACATGGCGATGCCGTACTCGTCGGCTTCCGGGCGGGAGGCCTTCGGGTCGAAGCCGCTCTCCGCCTTGACGAGCGCGGCGAGCAGGGCGGGGGTGATCTCCTCGTCCGTGCAGCGGTGCGCGGCGCGGGTGATGACGTCGCGCAGCGATGCGGGGACGTCGGAGCCCGCGGGGATCTCGCCGGGCGCGTCGCCGCGCGGGCCGGTGGCGGCGGCCTGGGTGCGCCGGCCGCCGTCGTCGTCCCGGTCGTCGCCGGTCCCGCCGAGCCACAGCGTCCCGGCGACCGCCGCGGCGGCCAGGACGGCGAGCCCGGCCGCGACGGCCGGCACCAGGCGTCCGCGGCGGCGGCCGGGGACGCCGGTGATCTCCTCGACCCGTGCGGCGACCGTGGGCGCCGTGTGCGGCAGCCGCCCGGCGTGGTCGGGGGCCAGGCAGTCGGCGATGAGCCGGCGCATGTCCTCGTCGAGCCCGGCGTCCAGCCGCAGCGCGGCGGTGCCGCGTGCGTAGGCCTGGGCGGCGAGCGAACGGGCCCGGGCGGTGGCGCCCGGGAAGGGGTGCAGTCCGCCGGTGAGGACCTGGTGGGCGAGGACGCCGAACGCCCAGACGTCGGCGGTGGGCCGGACGACGGAACCGTCGGCGCCGGTGCGCTGGGAC
The DNA here is from genome assembly GCF_044328425.1 of Streptomyces sp. NPDC017943. Classification (NCBI taxonomy): domain Bacteria; kingdom Bacillati; phylum Actinomycetota; class Actinomycetes; order Kitasatosporales; family Streptomycetaceae; genus Streptomyces; species Streptomyces sp. NPDC017943. The sequence goes on from NZ_JBIRHH010000002.1 coordinate 671,466, forward strand.
CACCACTCGGGCGGCAGGTGGTCGAGCGTGCCGAGCGGCGGCAAGTGGGCGTGGGTGCCGTCGAGTTCGGTGGCGAGACCGAAGTCGGCGAGCCACACCCGGCCGCCTGGGCCGAGCAGGACGTTGGCGGGTTTGAGGTCGCCGTGCACCCACCCGGCGTCGTGCATGTGGGCGAGTCCGGCGGCGACGCCGCGCAGGACGCGCGGGGCGTCGTCGATCGGCGTGCCCGTCACGGCGGAGTCCAGCACGTCCTTCAGGCTGGCCTCGGCCCGGTCCATCACCAGGGCGATCGCCCCGTCGAGTTCGGGTGTCCCCGGTGCCTCGACGGTGCACACGGCGTGGGTGCGCACGAGGTGCGGATGGTCGGCCTCGGCGCTGAACCGGACCTCACGGGAGACGAGTTCACCGAGCGCGGCGCGCTGTCCGGGTCCCAGGGTGCCGGTGGGGAGCACCTTCACGGCGACGGGCGTGCCGTCGGCGACCGCACGTCCCTCGTACACGGTGCCCCAGCCCCCGGAGCCGATGACGGGACCCGTCTCCCAGGCGCCGATCCGGAAGCCTTCCGGCAACCGCGGGCGGGGTGCCTCCAGTTCGTCGTCCGGGGCGCCGGGCGTGCTCATGCGCCGGCCTCCTGCGGGGCGGCGCGGCGGGCGCTGCGCGGCGGCAGCAGGCCGAGGTGTTCCTCGCGCACCAGGCCGAAGCGCAGGGCGACGGAGGCGAGCCGGGCGCGCTTGGCGCCGGTGCGGCCGCCGTCGGGTCCGGCCGCGGCCTCCTCCACGGGTTCCAGGCGGAGTTTGGCGAAGGCCAGGTAGTCGATGTGGTAGTTGACCGCGGAGCGCGTGAGGTCCCGGCAGGACTCCAGCGGCCGCAGCCGGTCCACGATCTGCCCGACTCCCGGCAGTGCCGAGTCGGACGGGTCGCGCAGCCGGGATTCGCACAGGGCGACCAGGACGAGGAAGTACTTCGACGTCGGGTCCAGGGCGAAGGGGTGCACGGTCTGTTCCCCGCCGCCCGGGGCGGACTGCTCGCCGAGGTAGGCGTGCTGGGGTGCGAACACCTTGAAGGTGGCGGTGCCGGACAGGGCGGGCAGCACGACGCGGGAGAACTCGAAGGGCACCGGCGCCCCGAGCCGCCCGGGAGCGACGGTCAGGTACTCCCCGGCCCCCTCCAGGTTCTCGACGACGTACGACACGCTGCGGCTGAAGTTGGACAGCCGCCAGTAGTCGCCCGCCGCCTCCAGCTGGCCCGCGCGGCGGGAGATGCCGGGGTCCTCCAGGACGATGCGCACGCCGGCCGTGCCGCGGCCGAAGTCGGCGATGTCCCCCGGCCCCAGGTGGATCAGTTCCGGACTGCCCGTGTCGTCCGCACCCCACCGGGCGGGACCGGGCAACTGCACGATGATGGTTTCCACGCGGACTCCCCCGCTGATGACGCCCCCGATTTGGTCGCCAGGATTGTAGGGCGGATCGGACCCGCCGCGGAGGCGGCCGGGCCGTGTACGCGGCGGGATGCGGGGCGTCGGTCGGGTCGCTGCGGGGAAGGGGGGCGCCGTCGGTGGCCGGGACGCGAACTTCCGTGTGCAGTACAGGAGTTGAGCACTCGTCGGCCATGGTCCGACGATACGGAGCGGCGCCGCCGGACGGCCACCGGTTTTCGGTTCAGCCGAGGCAGATGACGAGCAGGCAGAGTTCGTCGCGGGTGGTGCCGGAGTCCGGGTCCGAAGGCGGCGGGGCGGGCGCCGTGGGGTCCGTCGCGGGCGGAGGCGTGGCGGGGGACTCGGGCGGCCGGGTGTCCGTCCCGGCGGCGGGAGGCGCGGCCGGCGTGGTGGCGGCCGGAGCGGTGGCGCCGGCGCCGGGACGGGAGGAGCCCGCGGTGTCCGGGGCGGCCGCCCCGGTGCGCCCGGGGGACGTGAGCGGCAGCTCGCGGGGCGCGGTGGCGGCGTCCGTGTGCGTGCCGGCGGGGGTGGTGCGGGGGTCGGCGGACCGGTTCTGCTGGTGGCGCGAGGCGCGCGGGGACCGCGGTGACGTGGTGGGCGAGGACCGCGGGGTGCCGTACCGGTCCGGGGCGGGTCCGGTGGAGTCCGGCGCCTGCGCCCCGGTGCCGCCCATGGGGGTGTCGCCCGGTGTGGTGGCCGCCTGCACTCCGGGGGTGGCGTTGCCGTTCACGGCGGCGACGGTCAGTCCCCCGCCGACGAGGGCGACCGCGGTCGCCACCACGGCCCGCCGCTGGTTCTTCTTCCAGCGGGCCATCTGCCGGCGCCGCGCGGCCCGGCCCTGCGGGCGGCCCTCGGAGCCGTCGGGCGCCCCGGGCTCCGGGCCCTCGTGGGCGCCGGACGGCACGGGCGCCCGGTCCGGCTCGGGGGCGAGGGCGGCGGGCCGCTGCGCGCCGGGGAGGGTCCGGTCCAGGAGGGACGTGTCGTACGACAGGCCCGGGGCGGCCTCCCCCGCGGACGGGACGGTCTCCCCCGCGGACGGAGCGATCTTCCCCATGGACGGGACGGTGCTGCTCGCCGCGGTCCGGCCGGTGCGGCCGTCGATGCCGCAGGGGTCGATGTCCGGGGCGTAGGCGCCGCAGCCCGGGCAGACCAGGGCGCCGTTGAGGTGCCTGCGGCACGACGAGCAGTAGTCCATGTGTGGGTCTTCCCGATCTGGCTGTTGCGGCGGCCCGCCGGCCGCGACCTGGTCACGTTCGCACGCTGGAGCGAGCCGTAACGCTAACGACGCTTTGGAAGGGCGGTGTGCAGCCTGTGTGACACCCCTGCGCAGATCCTCGGGAGCTCGCGTGTGCCGACGGGCACACGGAACCGGCCCTTCGCCCGCCTCCTTTCAACTGCCGCAACTTACTAGGGAGATGGCGCACAACCCTTTGGGTGCTCCGCGGGTCACACCCTGCAGGAGCAACCACCTCGAAGAGTTGCAAGGGGGAAATATGAGATTCACCCGTTCCGTTCTGTCCGCCTCCGCCGTGGCGGCTCTGTCGCTGGGCACCCTGACCGCCCTGGCGGCACCGGCCTCCGCCGCGCCGAACACCACACCGCAGAAGGTGTGCGGAAGCGGCTACAAGACGGTCAACTCGGCGGCTCTCGGCTCGCTGGGGACGGTCTACCTGACCTACAACGCGTCCAACGGGCAGAACTGCGTCGCGACCATCCGCAACAACCCGGGCAAGGCCGTCGCCATGTCCGCCTGGGCCTCCGTACCGGACACGGAGGAGAGCCACTACGACGAGGGCCTGTTCACCTCGTACGCCGGCCCGACCCACGTCTACGGCAAGGGCCACTGCGTGGACTGGGGCGGCAGCATCGCCAACACCTACGTGCAGGTGTACGGCTCCAACTGCGGCGCCCTGAGGGAGCACCGGGTCACCGGCACCCGCTGACCCGGCCGGGCCGTCCCCCCTCCGCGACCACGGCGGGGAGGCGGCCCGTTCCGTTCCGCGCGGGCCGCGTATCCGGTGGCCGCCGGGGCACCCGGGTGCGGTGACGGACGGGGAGAACGGCATCCGGCTGGTGCAGACGGTGCTCGACAGCACGGATGCCCGCGCGCTGGCGGAGTTCTACCGGGCCCTGCTGGGCCTGGTGTACCGCGACGGGGACGAGCCCCCGCCCGCGGGGCGGCCCGACGAGCGCGGCCGGGACTGGCTGGTGCTGCGCGACCCGCGCGGCGGACCGCAGATCGCCGTGCAGCAGGTGACGGAGCTGCGCACACCGACCTGGCCGGACGGCACCGTCCCGCAGCAGCTGCACCTGGACCTGGCCGTGCCCTCGCGGGAGGAGTTGCGGAACCAGCACGCACGTGTGCTCGCCCTGGGCGGCACCCTGCTGGCCGACCGGGAGCAGCCCGATGCCGAGGACGACGAGCCGTTCCGCGTGTACCGCGACCCCGACGGGCATCCCTTCTGCGTCTTCGTGGAGTGACCCACCGGAGCGGGACCCCCGCTCACCGGCGGAAACGAGCCTTTCCCGTTTGAACGTGACGAATGTGCGTACTGGGGAGGGTGTGGCCCGTGGGTGAACGTCCACTCCCGTCGCGGCGTTCCGCCCTCGGCCACCGGACGTTACCGTTCGGTAGACAAGCCGCTTCCGGAGGTGTCCGCATGACGTTCGACCGTGCCGAGGGTCTGGCGGAGACCGCCCGCGCGCTGGCCGCCGGCGAGGTGTCCTCCCGCGCGCTGGTCGAGCGCACGCTGGCCCGGATCGAGGCGGCGCAGAGCAGCGTGAACGCCTTCCGGATCGTACGCACCGACGCGGCGCTCGCGGAGGCGGACGCCGCCGACCGGGAGCTGGCCGCGGGTGTGCGCAAGCCGTTGCTCGGGGTGCCGGTGGCGGTGAAGGACGACATGGACGTGGCCGGCGAGCCGACCGCCTTCGGCTGCTGCGGCGAGTTCCCGCCGGTCCCCGGGGACGGCGAGGCCGTACGGCGGTTGCGCGCGGCCGGGGCCGTGATCGTGGGCAAGACCAACACCTGCGAGTTCGGGCAGTGGCCGTTCACCGAGGGTCCCGCGTTCGGCTCGACGCGCAACCCGTGGAGCACGGACCACACGCCCGGCGGTTCCTCGGGCGGCTCGGCCGCCGCGGTCGCCGCCGGGCTGGTGCCCGCCGCGCTGGGTTCGGACGGGGCCGGTTCGGTGCGGATCCCGGCCGCCTGGACCCATCTGGTCGGCATCAAGCCGCAGCGCGGCCGCATCTCCACCTGGCCGCGCGGCGAGTCCTTCCAGGGCATCACCGTCAACGGGACCCTGGCCCGCACCGTGGCCGACGCGGCCCTGCTGCTGGACGCGGCGAGCGGCAACCACGACCTGGACCCGCACCGTCCCCCGGCGATCGACCTGTCGGCGGCCGTCGGACGCGACCCCGGGCGGCTGCGCGTCGCGCTCTCCCTCAAGCCGCCCTTCACCGCCGTCCCCGCCCGGCTGCTGCCCGAGGTCCGCACCCGGGTCACCGAACTCGCCGAGCGGCTCGCCCGCCTCGGGCACACGGTGGAGGAGGCCGACCCGCCGTACGGGCAGATCGGGCTGGCGTTCGTGCCGCGTGCCACCGCCGGGATCGCCGAGCGGGTGGGCGAGGCGCCCTTCCCGGCGCTGCTGGACCGGCGCACCCGGGACGCGGCCCGGCTGGGCCGGCTGCTCGGCGGGGCGCCGCTGCGGGCGGCACGCCGTGCGGAGGCCGTGCTGCACCGCCGTATCGGCTCCTTCTTCGACTCCTACGACGTCGTCCTGGCGCCCACGACGGCCGCTCCCCCGCCCCGTATCGGCGCCCTGCTGGAACTCAGCGGCTTCGCCACCGACCGGGCCATGATCGCGGCCTGCCCCTACGCCTGGCCGTGGAACGTGCTGGGCTGGCCGGGGATCAATGTGCCCGCCGGGTTCACGCCGGACGGACTGCCCGTCGGGGCGCAGTTGCTGGGCCCGGCGCACAGTGAGCCGCTCCTGGCGCAGGTGGCCGCGCAGTTGGAGGCGGAGCTGCGCTGGCAGGACCGGTGGCCTGCGCCGCCGGTCACGGCGGACGCCGCGGCGGCGTAGCGACGCGTCCCGGCGGCGACGCCGGGCGCACCGGTCCCGGCCGGCTGGGGCCGCCCGGGCGCGTACGGCCACGGCGCGGCGCACCGAGTAGGGCGGCTCCGGCTCGCGGACCACCTCGGTGGCGCGGGCGAGGAGGAAGCGCGTGCCTCGCCTCCGGCCCTGCGGCGGATACCGGCCTCCGACCCGGGTCGTACGGCTGCGGTGGCGGTCGGGACCGTGGACGGACGCGGGGTCCGGGTCCGGGACCGTAGCGTCCCGCTCATGAACAAACTGACTCGGGCGGCCGCCGCCGCCCTTCTCGCCGGCGCGGTCGCGTTACCGGCCGCCACCACCGCCATGGCTGCGCCGCACCCTTCGCGCACCGCCGCCACCGCCATGGCTGCGCCGCCCCTTCCGCTGACCGCCGCGACCGTCCCGGACCGGCAGGCCGACCGCATGCGGCTGCCGGCTCCCACCGGCCCCCGCGCGGTGGGAAGTTCCGTCCTCCACCTCGTGGACCGCTCGCGGCCCGATCCCTGGGTGCCCGAGGCCGACGGCCGGGAGCTCATGGTCACCCTGCACTACCCCGCCTCCGCCCGGCACACACGGGGACGCCCCGCCCCGTACGCCACCCGGGAGGAGGCCCGGCTGCTGCTGCAGGGCGTGTCCGTGGAGGGGCCGGTGGTGCGGCAGGTGGCGCGAGCCCGTACACACAGCCAGGTGGACGTACGCCCTGCTCCGGGACGGCACCCGCTGGTGGTGCTCTCGCCCGGCTTCGGCCTGCCGCGGTTCACTCTCACCAGCCTCGCCGTGGACCTCGCCTCCCGCGGCTACGTCGTCGCCTCGCTCGACCACGCCTACGAGTCGTCCGGTACGTCGGTGCCGGGCGGACGGACCCTGACCTGCGTCGCCTGCACGGTCATGGAGGGGAACGACTGGGCCGACGGGCGCCTGGTCACCGCGGCCCGGACCGCCGACACCCGCTTCGTCCTGGACCGGCTGACCGGCTCCCGGCCTGCCTGGCGGTACGCGTCCGCCATCGACCGGACACGCATCGGCATGGCCGGCCACTCCATCGGCGGTGCGAGCGCCCTCAGCGCCATGGCCGCCGACCGGCGCATCGACGCCGGGGTGAACATGGACGGCACCTTCTGGGACACGGTGCCCGCCGACGGACTCGGCGGACGCCCGTTCCTGGTGCTGGGCACCGACGAGTTCCACCGGCCGGGCGGTGAGGACACCTCCTGGGACACCACCTGGACGGCTCTGAACGGCGAGAAGCACTGGCTCACCGTCGACGGCGCCGACCACCTCGGCTTCTCCGACGCGCCCGTGCTCCTCGACCACCTGGGCCTGCCCGGTGGCGACCTCCCGGCCGACCGCGCGGTGGCGGTCACCCGCGCGTACGTCGCCGCCTTCTTCGACGAGCACCTGCGGGGCAGCAACCAGCCGCTCCTCGACGGCCCGGACCCGGCCCACCCGGAGGTGCGGTTCCACCGTCCCTGAGTTCGCGGTCACCAGCTTCCGGTGGAGGGACGGGCGAGTGCCTGGGCGAGTTCGCCGCGGTGGGAGGTCGCCATGCACATGGGCAGCCTCTAGGGTGCCCCCGTGAGCACGTTCCCCGACGACAAGGTCCCCGGCCGCCACGGCCCTTCCGCCACCGTCCAGGCCGACCCGCGCAGGAGCGGCCCGGTGCGCACGGAGTACTCCCCCGACCGCGACGGTGACCCGGACCCCGGCGAGATCGTCTGGACGTGGGTGCCGTACGAGGAGAACGACGGCCGCGGCAAGGACCGCCCGGTCCTGGTCGTCGCGCGGGAGGCGGCCGGGACGTTCCTCGCGGTGCAGCTCTCCAGCAAGCGGCACGACGACGACCGGGAGTGGGTGCCGATCGGCAGCGGCCCCTGGGACCGGTCCGGCCGGGACTCGTGGGTGGACGTCGACCGGGTGCTGCGCCTGCACGAGGAGGGCATGCGCCGGGAGGCCTGCGCCCTGGACCGGATGCGCTTCAACCTCGTCCGACGCCGTCTGCAGGAGCGCTACGGCTGGAGCTGACCCTCCCCGCCCGCCTGACATCCGGTCATGTCCGGCGCCCGGTTGCCAGTAACAGAGACCTCTGCGTTCACGCTTCCCTCACATCTGGACTAAGATAGTCCAACGTTCAACCGTGGGGGGATCCATGTCGCACCACCAGCAGCCGCCTGCCCCGCCGACGTTCGTCGGCCCGCCCGGGCAGCCCGGACAGCCCGGACGGCCCGGCGGCAAGCCGGGCTGGGCCCGCAAGCGCGTCGCCCTTCCGGCCGCGTGCCTCGTCTTCCTCGTCGGAGTCGGCGTCGGCGCCGCCGACGGTGACGGCCGGCAGAAGACGGGCAGCGGCGCCGCGCCGCAGCCGACCGTCACGGTCACCGAGACCGCCGAGGCGAAGCCCGCCGGCGGTGACGCCGAGCCCGTCGAGCCCGTCGAGCCCGTCGAGGACGAGAAGCCGAAGGCCGGCAAGGACGACGAGAAGGCGAAGGTGCCCGACTTCGTCGGCATGGGCCTGCAATCGGCGCAGGACAGGGCGCAGGAGCTCGGCTTCCACGGCCTCACCTCGCACGACGCGCTCGGCCGGGACCGCATGCAGGCCTTCGACCGCAACTGGAAGGTGTGCAGCCAGAACGTCAGGGCGGGCAGCTCCACGTCGACCGGTACCGACCTGGACTTCGGCACGGTGAAACTGGACGAGACGTGCCCGGCGAAGGACGCGAAGCCGCCGACCGCCGAGAACGGGAAGATGCCGGACTTCACCGGGAAATCGGTGAAGGCCGCCCGGGCGGCGCTGGACTCCGGCACGTCGATCACCGTCGACGACGCGAGCGCGGAGGACCGCTTCGTGTTCCTGGAGTCGAACTGGCAGGTGTGCACGCAGAAGCCGGCCGCGGGCACGGCCCTGAAGGGGCAGCCGGTGAGGTTCAGGGCGGTCAAGTTCGGCGAGAGCTGCCCCTGACCCCCTGAAGCGCGGGCTCCCGGGCGCGTCAGGTGCGGGATGCGGGAGCGCGGAGGCCGAACTCCCGCTCGAAGGCGGCCCGGACGGTCGCGCCCGGGGTGCGGTCGAGGATGCCGAGGACGACGTGGTCGAAGGTGGCCGCGAAGCGGCCGCCGGGGCCCAGCAGGCCGTGGAACGCCGCCGCCACCTGCGCCGGGTCGTTGCGGAACACGCCGCAGCCCCACGCGCCCAGGACGAGCCGCGGGTAGCCGTGTGCGGCGGCCGTCTCCAGGACGCGTTCCGCCCGCACCGCCAGGGCGCGCGGCAGTTCGGCCGCCCGTTCCGGTGCCGTGCGCAGCACCACGCCCGCGTTGGGCGCGGGGGAGGTCAGGAAGCCGGCGGTGTACGGCTCCTCCAGCAGCCGGCCCCGGTCGTCGCGGAAGACCGGCACACCGGGTGAGTGGATGACCCGATCCGTGTAGAAGGGGTCGCGGTGGGCCCGGTGGTGCTCGTAGAAGTCGCGGGCGCGCAGCAGGCAGGTGTACAGGGCCGAGGCCCGGCACAGCGCCTCCTCCTGCGCCTGCGCGCCGTTCAGGTAGCCGCCACCGGGATTGCGGGCCGAAGCGAAGTTCAGCACCGCCACGGAGCCGCCCAGCCGGCGGGCGGCCTCCAGGCTGCTCTCACCGGTGACCTCGACGCGGGTGCGCGTCACCCGGACGGCGGGCACGGGGACGGGTTCCGGCCCGTGCAGGCGGGTGCCCTCCCGGGCCGCCTGGACCTGCTCGGCGATCCGCATCTCGCGTCCGCCGGGCGTCCGGTAGCCGCCCGCCGCGACGATCCGCTCGGTCTCCTGTGCCACACCGCGCAGGCGCGCGCTCACGCCGCGACCCCCGTACGCGGCGTGACCGCGCACCGCGCGGCCGTTCTTGTCGTGCTCACGCAGGCATGGTGGTCGATGCCCGAACCGCCGCGCAACGGAGTTTTCCGTTGCCGGAGGAATGGGGCGGAAGCGCGGGCGAACGCCGGACACCCCAGGTGTGACCGATCACTGACGTCCCGGTTTGCCCCCTTGTGGTGAGCGGGACGACAGTCTTGGGTGGGACGGGTCGTCCGGTCCGGGCGCCGATGTGCCCGGACCGGTGGCATGGTGGAATCTCAGGAGGATCCCGACATGTCCGATTCGGTAAGTGGCTGTACCCGGCCACGCACCTCGTTGTCCGAAGCCGAGGTCGAGGCACTGGTCCGCGGCATCTGCTTCAAGACCGGCCCGCCCCGCCGCCTCGGCGTCGAGGTGGAATGGCTCGTCCACGAGCTGCGCGCCCCGCAGCTCCCCGTCACCCACGAACGACTCCGGGCGGCCCACGCGGCCGTACGGACCCTGCCCCTGCGGTCGGCGCTCACGGTCGAGCCCGGCGGCCAGCTGGAGCTCAGCTCGCCGCCCGCCACCTCGCTGACCGAGTGCGTCGACACCGTCTCCGCCGATCTGGACGCCGTCCGCGCGGTCCTCGGGCAGGACGGTCTCGCCCTCGCCGGCCTCGGCCAGGACCCCTGGCACCCGCCCCGCCGGTTCCTGCGCGAACCGCGCTACGACGCCATGGAGACCAGCCTGGACCGCACCGGCCCGGCCGGCCGGGACATGATGTGCAGCTCCGCCTCCGTACAGGTGTGCCTGGACGCCGGCCACGAGGAGCCGGGGCCCCTCGGCCACGTGCGGCGCTGGTGGCTGGCCCACCACCTGGGCGCGGTCCTGGTGGCGGCGTTCGCCAACTCCCCGCTCACCGGTCACCGTCCCACCGGCTGGCGGTCCACGCGCCAGCTCACCTGGACGCGGATCGGCGCCGGCCGGGCGGGCGGACCGCCCCTGGACGCCGACCCGCGCGGCGCCTGGACCCGCCACGTCCTGGACTCCCCCGTGATGTGCGTCCGCGGCGACCGGACGCCCTGGGAGGTCCCCGAGGGGCTCACCTTCCGTGAGTGGCTGCGCACCGGCGCCCCCAGGCCGCCCACCCGGGAGGACCTCGACTACCACCTGACGACACTGTTCCCGCCGGTCAGGCCGCGCGGCCACCTGGAACTGCGCATGATCGACGCGCAGCCGGGCGACGACGGCTGGATCGTGCCGCTGGCCGTCACGGCGGCGCTGTTCGACGACCCGGAGGCCGCCGAGACCGCCTACCGGGCGGTGAAGCCGCTGGCCGAGCGGACCCTGGGGCTGACCGCGCCGGACAATCCGCTGTGGCGCGACGCGGCCCGCTCCGCGCTGGCCGATCCGGAGCTGCGCGAGACGGCCGTGGTCTGCTTCACGGCCGCGCTGGAGGCCCTGCCCCGGCTCGGCGCCTCCCCGGAGGTCGTCGAGGCCGTCACGGCCTTCCTGGACCGTTACGTCGTCCTGGGCCGCTGCCCCGCCGACGACCTGCTCGACCGACAGCGCGCCGCGGACGGCCGCACCCACGGGAAGGACCCGCGCTCATGACCGACACCCGTCCCGAGGCCGCTCCGGACGCCCCGGCCGCGGACCCGGAGGCGCTGCGCGAGCGCGCCGTCGCCGCGCTGGTCCTGGCCCGCGACCGTACGACCCTGCTGACCAGCTGCGTCGAGGAGCCCGACCTGACCGCGCAGCACTCCCCGCTGATGTCGCCGCTGGTCTGGGACCTCGCGCACATAGGCAACCAGGAGGAGCAGTGGCTGCTGCGGGCCGTCGCCGGGCAGGAGGCGATACGCCCGGAGATCGACAGTCTCTACGACGCCTTCGAGCACCCGCGGGCCGAACGGCCCAAACTGCCCCTGCTGGCGCCCGCCGAGGCCCGCTCCTATGCGGCGGACGTGCGCGGCCGGGCACTGGACGTCCTGGAGCGGGCGGCGTTCGACGGGACCCGGCTCACGGAGGCCGGTTTCGCCTTCGGCATGATCGCCCAGCACGAACAGCAGCACGACGAGACCATGCTGATCACCCATCAGCTCAGGAAGGGCCCGCAGGCGCTGACGGCGCCCGACCCGGAGCCGGTGCCGTTGTTCACCGGGCCGTCCGAGGTCCTCGTGCCCGGCGGCCCGTTCACCATGGGCACCTCCGGCGAGCCGTGGGCCCTGGACAACGAACGCCCCGCGCACCGGCGCGAGGTGGCCGCCTTCCACATCGACACCACTCCCGTGACCAACGCCGCGTACCGGGCGTTCATCGAGGACGGCGGATACGACGATCCGCGCTGGTGGACGCCCGAGGGCTGGGCGCACATCCGCGGGCAGGGCATCCGCGCCCCGCTGTTCTGGCGGCGCGACGGCGCGCAGTGGCTGCGGCGCCGCTTCGGCGTCACGGAGGTGGTCCCGCCCGACGAGCCCGTGCTGCACGTGTGCTGGTACGAGGCCGACGCCTACGCGCGCTGGGCGGGACGCCGGCTGCCCACGGAGGCCGAGTGGGAGAAGGCCGCCCGGTACGACCCGGCCGGCGACCGCTCGATGCGCTACCCGTGGGGCGACGCCGACCCCGGCCCCGAGCACGCCAACCTCGGCCAGCGGCACCTGCGCCCGGCACCCGCCGGGAGCTACCCGGCCGGTGAGTCGCCGCTCGGCGTGCGGCAGTTGATCGGCGACGTGTGGGAGTGGACGGCGAGCGACTTCCTGCCCTATCCGGGGTTCCGGGCGTTCCCGTACAAGGAGTACTCCGAGGTCTTCTTCGGCCCCGGCCACAAGGTGCTGCGCGGCGGTTCCTTCGCCGTGGACCCGGTGGCGTGCCGCGGCACGTTCCGCAACTGGGACTACCCGATCCGGCGGCAGATCTTCTCCGGCTTCCGCACCGCCCGCTCCGCGGAGGGGAACTGATGTGCCGTCACCTGGCCTACGTGGGGCCGGGCGAGCCGCTGGGCCGGCTGCTGGTGCAGCCCCCGCACGGGCTGTACCGGCAGTCGTGGGCGCCCCGGCACCAGCGCCACGGGACGGTCAACGCCGACGGCTTCGGCGTCGGCTGGTACGCCCAGGGCGACCCGGTGCCGGCCCGCTACCGCCGGGCCGGGCCGATCTGGGCGGATCTGTCGTTCGCGGACCTGGCCCGGGTCGTGACGACCGAAGGGCTGCTCGCGGCGGTGCGCGACGCGACACTGTCCGGCGCGGACGCCGAGGCCGCCGCGGCGCCGTTCGCGGCGGGGACCTGGCTGTTCAGCCACAACGGCGCGGTCAAGGGCTGGCCCGGCACGCTGGCGGCCCTGTCCCGGACACTGCCGGACGAGGACCTGCTGTCTCTGGAGGCCCGCAACGACTCGGCGCTCGTCTGGGCGCTGGTGCTGGCCCGGCTGCGCGGCGGCGACGAGGAGGGCCAGGCCCTGGCCGACGCCGTCCTGGAGGTGGCGGCCGCGGCCCCCGGCTCCCGGCTCAACCTGCTGATGACCAACGGCGACACCATCACGGCGACCGCCTGGGGCGACACGCTGTGGTATCTCACCCTGCCCGGCGGCGGAACGGTCGTGGCCTCCGAGCCCTACGACGACGATCCGCACTGGCAGGAGGTCCCCGACCGCACCCTGCTCGCGGCGAGCCGCACGGACGTGCTGCTCACGCCGCTGAAAGAGCCGGCCGACACCTTCGCGCCCACTCCCGAGGAGTCCCGCACGTGAGCCCGTTCCAGCTGACCCGCACCCTGCCCGAGGACGCCACGGACGCCGCGTTGCGCGCCGACGTCCGGCGGGGTCTGACCGGCTCCCCCAAGACGCTGCCGCCGAAGTGGTTCTACGACGCCCACGGCAGCGACCTGTTCGAGGAGATCACCGCACTGCCCGAGTACTACCCGACCCGTGCCGAACGGGAGATCCTCCTCGCACGCTCCGGCGACATCGCCGCGGCGAGCGGGGCCCGCACGCTGATCGAGCTGGGCTCCGGTTCCTCCGAGAAGACCCGGCACCTGCTCGACTCCCTGACGGAGCTGCGCAGTTACGTGCCCGTCGACGTCAGCGGCAGCGCGCTCACCCAGGCCGGGCGGGCGCTCGCCGCCGAGCGGCCGGACCTGGACGTGCACGCGCTGATCGCCGACTTCACCGGTGAGCTGAGCCTGCCGGACACGCCGGGGCCGCGGCTGGTGGCGTTCCTCGGCGGCACGATCGGCAACCTCCTGCCCGCCGAGCGCGCCGCGTTCCTCGCGTCCGTGCGGGCCATGCTCGCGCCGGGCGACGCCCTGCTGCTGGGCACGGACCTGGTCAAGGACGAGGAGGTACTGGTCCGGGCGTACGACGACGCGGCCGGGGTGACGGCGGCGTTCAACAAGAACGTCCTGACGGTGATCAACCGCGAGCTCGGCGCCGACTTCGACCTCGCGGGGTTCGACCACGTGGCCCGGTGGGACCCCGGGCGGGAGTGGATCGAGATGCGGCTGCGGTCCCGTTCGGAGCAGACCGTGAAGGTGCCGGCGCTCGGCCTCGCGGTGGACTTCGCGGCGGGCGAGGAGCTGCGCACCGAGGTGTCCGCGAAGTTCCGGCAGGAGGGCGTGCGCGGCGAACTGTCCGCGGCCGGGCTGGAGCTGACCCACTGGTGGACCGACGGCGAGGGGCGGTTCGCACTGTCCCTGAGCACGGCCCGCTGACACCGCCGGTGCACCGTGGCGGGGGGGGGGGGCGGGGGGGGGGGGGGGGGGGGCCCCCCCCCCCGGGGGGGGGGGGGGCTGGGGCGGGGGGACCCCCCCCCGCGCCGGGCGCGGCCGCAGCGCGCCCACCCCCCA
>NZ_JBIRHH010000002.1:685637-981975 GCF_044328425.1 Streptomyces sp. NPDC017943
GGGGGGTCGCCCGCTCCCCCCGCCCCCGCCCCGCTCCCCCCCGCGGGCCCGGGGGCGGGGGGCTCCGGGGGGCCCCCCGCCCCGCCCCCCCCCGCCGCGTGGGGCACGGTGGTGTGACGCGTGGCACACCCGTCACTGGAAGAGGAGCAGCGGCATGTCGCACCACACCTACCGGGTCACCGAGATCGTCGGCACCTCGCACGAGGGCGTCGACCAGGCCATCCGCAACGGCGTCGAGCGGGCGTCGCAGACCCTGCGCAACCTGGACTGGTTCGAGGTGACCCAGGTGCGCGGCCAGCTCGAGGAGGGGCGGATCGCGCACTGGCAGGTGGGCCTCAAGGTGGGCTTCCGCCTGGAGGACTCGGAGTAGTCCGCCCCCGCGGGGGCCCGTGCGCTCCCGCGGGGGCCGTCAGGTGCGTCCCTCCTGCTCCTGGGCCGCCTTCATCTCGGCGGAGCGGGCCGCCCAGTCGGCCCGCAGGACGGTGAAGCCGGCACGCCGGGCGTCCTCGCAGACCAGTTCGTCGTCGTCGACGAGTACGCGGATCTCGCGGGTGCGGGCCAGCCGCCGCAGGGTCTGCAGCTTGGTGAACCGGGCGGGCCTGCGGTCGGCGTCCCCGCGCATGTGGAGCCGCCCCTCGGGCAGTCCCTGGGCGGCCAGCCAGTCCAGCGTGTCCTGCCGGCAGCGCTCGGGCCGCCCCGTGAGGTAGACGATCTCGCACTGGCGCACGTACTCCGCGACCAGCGCGATGCCCTCCATGAGCGGCCCGTCCTGCGGCGCCGCCGAGAAGAAGCCGTCCCAGTCCTTGGGGCGGCTCTCCAGGAAGTGCTGCCGGTGCGCGGTGTCGGCGAGGGTGTTGTCGAGATCGAACACGGCCAAGGGGCTCTTGCGGGGGGCGTCGTTCACACGCCCACCTTAGGACTGCGGCCGGGGGACGCACATCGACCTCTTTTTGCTCATGGGATTCATTTTCAGGTAGTGTCTCGGCGGGCCGCCCGCCCGGGCGGTGTCCGAGGAGGAGTCCCATGGCTGTCCCGAAGCGGAAGACGTCCCGCAGCAACACCCGCCACCGCCGCGCCCGGTGGAAGGCCACCGCCCCCACGCTGGTGCCGGTCACCGTCGACGGGGTCCGCCACCTCGTCCCGCAACACCTTCTCCGGGCGTACGAGCGCGGGCTGCTGCGCCCCGAGGGCTGACCCGCCCCGGGAGCGACCGTCGGGGCGGAGCCGGGAATGCCGCGGGCCCGGAGGCGTTGACACTCGTGTGAGCTCCCTGATCGCCTCGGCCCGCTTCTCCGTCCTGGACCGCTCCCGCACCCGGGAGGGGCACACCCACCCCGAAGCGCTGCGGGACACGGTGCGGTTCGCGCGCGAGGTGGAACGGCTCGGCTACCACCGGTTCTGGGTGTCGGAGCACCACGGGGTGCCCGGGGTCGCCGGATCGGCGCCGACCGTCCTGGCCGCGGCCGTCGCGGGCGCCACCCGGACCATCCGGGTCGGCACCGGCGGGGTGATGCTGCCCAACCACAGGCCCCTGGTCGTCGCCGAGCAGTTCGGCGCGCTGGAGTCGCTGTACCCCGGGCGCATCGACATGGGCCTCGGCCGCTCCGTCGGGTTCACGGACGGGGTGCGCAGGGCCCTGGGCCGCGGCAAGGACGACGCCGAGGACTTCGAGGGGCAGGTGCGGGAGCTGCTCGGCTGGTTCCGGGGCACCTCCCCCACAAGCGTGCACGCCCGCCCGGCCGAAGGGCTGGCCGTGCCGCCGTTCGTCCTGGCCATGGGTGAGGGCGCCGCCGTCGCCGCCCGGCTCGGGCTGCCCATGGTGATCGGCGACCTGCGCAACCGGGACAGGATGCGGCGCGGCATCGACCACTACCGGGCCCACTTCCGCCCCTCCCCCTGGGCGGCCGAGCCCTACGTGGTCGTCTCCGGGACGGTGGCCGTGGCCGCGACCCCGGAGGAGGCCCGGCGGCTGCTGGTCCCCGAGGCCTGGTCGATGGCGTACTCCCGCACGCACGGCACCTTCCCGCCGCTGCCGCCCGCCGAGCGCGTCGAGGCGCGCAGCATGACCGCCAAGGAGCGCGACCTGTACGAGTCCGGCCTGACCGGTCACCTCGCCGGCACGCAGGAGCAGGTCGCGCACGAACTGGAGTCGGTGCTGAAGGAGACCGGCGCCCAGGAGGTCCTGGTCACCACCAGCACCCACGATCGCGACGCCCTGCTGGACTCCTACCGGCGGCTGGCCGCGATCACCTCGGGCTAGAGTCGCGGACATGCACGACCCCGACCGCCCCCACGTCCCCCACGCCCCCGACGTCCTCGACGTCCCCCACGATCCGTTCGTCCGTGTGCGGGGGGCACGCGAGCACAACCTGCGGGGGGTGGACGTGGACATCCCGCGGGACGTGCTGGCCGTGTTCACCGGCGTGTCCGGCTCGGGGAAGTCGTCGCTGGCGTTCGGCACGATCTACGCGGAAGCGCAGCGCCGGTACTTCGAGTCGGTCGCCCCGTACGCGCGCCGGCTGATCCACCAGGTGGGCGCGCCGAAGGTCGCGGAGATCACCGGTCTGCCGCCCGCCGTGTCGCTCCAGCAGCGCCGCGCCGCCCCCACCTCGCGCTCCTCGGTCGGCACCGTCACCAACCTCTCCAACTCCCTGCGCATGCTGTTCTCCCGCGCCGGCAGCTACCCGCCCGGGGCCGAGCGGCTCGACTCCGACGCGTTCTCGCCCAACACGGCCGCCGGCGCCTGCCCGGAGTGCCACGGTCTGGGGCGGGTGCACCGGACGAGCGAGGACCTGCTCGTCCCCGACCCGTCGCTGTCGATCCGCGAGGGCGCGATCGCCGCCTGGCCGGGCGCCTGGCAGGGCAAGAACCTGCGGGACATCCTCGACGCGCTCGGCCACGACGTGGACCGGCCGTGGCGGGAGCTGCCCGCGCAGGCCCGGCGGTGGATCCTGTTCACGGACGAGCAGCCGGTGGTGACCGTGCACCCGGTCCGGGACGCCGACCGCATCCAACGGCCGTACCAGGGCACCTACATGAGCGCCCACCGGTACGTGATGAAGACCTTCTCGGACTCCCGGAGCCCGGCCCTGCGGGCGAAGGCCGAGCGGTTCCTGACCAGTGCGCCCTGCCCGGCCTGCGGCGGGAGCCGGCTGCGGCCCGAGGCGCTCGCGGTGACGGTCGGCGGACGGACCATCGCCGAGCTGGCGGCCCTGCCCCTGGTGGAACTGGCCGCCGCACTCGACGCGCGTTCCGAGGCGGGCAAGGTCCTCACCGACGACCTGCGCTCCCGGATCGCACCCGTCGTCGAACTCGGCCTCGGCTACCTCAGCCTGGACCGGGCCACCCCGACGCTGTCCGCCGGCGAGCTGCAACGCCTGCGCCTGGCCACCCAGTTGCGCTCCGGCCTGTTCGGTGTCGTGTACGTCCTCGACGAGCCGTCGGCCGGGCTGCACCCGGCCGACACCGAGGCGCTGATCACCGTGCTGGAACGGCTGAAGGCCGCCGGGAACTCGGTGTTCGTGGTGGAGCACCACCTCGACGTCGTGCGGGGCGCCGACTGGCTGGTGGACGTCGGGCCGCGGGCGGGCGAGCACGGCGGGCGGGTCCTGCACAGCGGTCCCGTCGCCGGGCTGGCCGCCGTGGCCGAGTCGGCGACGGCCCGCTACCTCTTCGACCGCTCCCCCGTTCCCGCCCGGCCGGTCCGTACCCCGAGCGGCCTGCTGACGATCGGGCCGGTCACACGGCACAACCTGCGGGGCGTGACAGCCGAGTTCCCCCTCGGCGTGTTCACCGCGGTCACCGGTGTGTCCGGCTCGGGCAAGTCCACCCTCATCGGCGAGATCGGCGAGGACACCGAGGGAGTGGGCCGGCTGGTGTCGGTCGACCAGAAGCCGATCGGCCGCACCCCGCGCTCCAACCTCGCCACCTACACCGGCCTGTTCGACGTCGTGCGCAAGGTGTTCGCGGCCACCGACGAGGCACGGGCCCGGGGGTACGGTGTCGGCCGGTTCTCCTTCAACGTCGCGGGCGGGCGCTGCGAGACCTGCCAGGGCGAGGGGTTCGTCAGCGTGGAGCTGCTCTTCCTGCCCAGCACGTACGCACCCTGCCCGGACTGCGCGGGTGCGCGGTACAACCCCCCGACCCTGGAGGTGACGTACCGGGGACGCAGCATCGCGCAGGTGCTGGATCTGACGGTGGAGGGCGCCGCGGAGTTCTTCGCGGACACCCCGGCCGTGGCCAGGAGTCTTCGCACCCTGCTCGACGTGGGGCTGGGCTATCTGCGCCTCGGGCAGCCCGCGACCGAGCTGTCCGGCGGTGAGGCGCAGCGCATCAAGCTGGCGAGCGAACTCCAGCGCGGCAGGCGCGGCCACACGCTCTACCTGCTCGACGAGCCCACCACGGGCCTGCACCCGGCCGATGTGGACGTCCTGATGCGCCAGTTGCACGGCCTGGTCGACGCCGGGAACACCGTGATCGTCGTGGAGCACGACATGTCCGTCGTGGCGGGCGCGGACTGGGTGGTCGACCTGGGTCCGGGCGGCGGCGACGCGGGCGGGCGGATCGTGGCGGCCGGGCCGCCGTCGCGGGTGGCGGCCGCGCCGGGCAGCCGGACCGCCCCGTACCTGTCCCGCACGCTGTCGGGCACCCCGTAGCCGGGCCGGTCCTTCCCTACGCGACGAGCACCGCATGCGTCCCGGCGGGTGCCGGCCCGGGGTGCTGCTGCGCCGCGCGGGCGAGTGCGCGGCGGTCGGGAACACCGCCCGGGGGGATCGCGGGCCGCACCTCGACCTCCGCGACCAGGCCGCGGGAGGTCAGCACCCGCCACACGGAGGCGATCAGCGTGTCGTCGCCGACGAACGCGGGGGCGGTGCAGGCCGTCGCGGGACCGAGCCGGTAGGCGATCCGTACCGGCTGGACGGGTACACCGGCGTCCAGGGCCGCCTGGAAGACGGCCCGGCGGAAGGGGCCCTGGGCCCGGCCGCACCAGGTGCTGCCCTCGGGGAAGGCCGCGATCGCGGCGCCCTCGCGCAGCGCGCCGGCGATGCGGGCGACGGTGTCCGGCAGGGCGCGCAGCCGGTCCCGGTCGATGAACAGGGTGCCGCCGCGCGCGGCCAGCGCACCGGCGAGGGGCCAGTGCCGCACCTCCGTCTTGGCCAGCATCCGGGCGGGGCGGACCGCGGCCAGCAGCGGGACATCCAGCCAGGAGATGTGGTTGGCGACCAGCAGCAACCCCCCGGCGGGGGCGGGGCCGCCGGTGATGCGGACCCGTACCCCCGCGGCCCGCACGATCCACCGGCACCACCGCCGCACGGCGGCCTCCGGCAGCCGCGCGGCGAGCGGGGACAGGGCCGCACCGGCCAGGAGCAGCAGGGCCACGCCGGTCAGCCGCAGCACGGCGCGCGGGACGGCCCGGGCGGCCGCCGGCGTCGTCTCCACGCAGGTCCGGGGCGAGCAGGGCGCGGTGGGCAGCCAGGCGCTCGTCACGCGGGGGCGAGGGAGAGGAAGTGCTTCAGGTAGCGGGGGTCGACCCGGCTCATCGGCAGCAGCACGAACAGGTCGGCCACGCCGAAGTCCGGGTCGTGGGCGGGCGCGCCGCACACCCAGGCGCCGAGGCGCAGGTATCCGCGCAGCAGGGCGGGGAGTTCGACCCGGTCGGCCGGTGCCGGGCCGGGCGTCCAGGGCAGCAGCGGACGGACCCGCAGCTCGGGCGGCGACAGGTGCCTGGTGCTCACCCGGTCCCAGGCGGCGGAGGCGAGCGTGCCGCCGTCGGCCAGCGGGACGGAGCAGCACCCGGCGAGCCACTCGTGGCCCCGGTCGGTCATGTAGCGGGCGATGCCGGCCCAGATGAGACCGATGACGGCGCCGCCGCGGTGGTCCGGGTGCACGCAGGAGCGGCCGACCTCGACCAGCTGCGACCGTATGCCGTCCAGTGCGGCGAGGTCGAACTCGCCCTCGCCGTACAGCCGTCCGGCGACGGCCGCGCGCTCCGGCGGCAGCAGCCGGTAGGTGCCGACGACCTGCCCGGTCGTCTCCTCGCGCACGAGGAGGTGGTCGCAGTAGGCGTCGAACGCGTCGGTGTCCAGGCCGGGTTGCGGGCCGGGAAGCAGCGCGCCCAGCTCCCCGGCGAAGACGTCGTGCCGCAGCCGCTGGGCGGCGCGCACGTCGTCCTCGGTCCGGGCGAGACGGACGGTGTAGCGGGCGGGGGCCGTGGGCTGGGCGGGGCGTTCGACGGTCAGTGCGCCGGTCATGGCTTCTCCTGGTCACGGGCCGGGGGCGGCGGGCGGTGCCGCCGTTCCCTGTTGTCCCGATCCAGGCTGACCGCCGCGTGTCGCGGGCGGGGAGCGGGGATGTGGGGTTGCTGAACGGCTCACCTCCGCGGGCGGGGCCCGGATGGCCCAGCAGCACACGCGCGCGTGCGCCGCCCGGGCGAGAGTGGGGCACATGACAGAACCCAAGGGCCGGAAGCGGGAGGGCGGTTCGCCGTCCGCCGGGCGTCGGCCGGCCGTGCGCGGGGCCGGGGACGCCGCCCGGCGTGCCGCCCGGGCGCTGACCGAACTGATCGGCCGGCGCCTGGAAGGAGTCTCCGCGGTGCGCCCCGGCGAGGACGGCGGCTGGATCGTCGACGTCGACGTGCTGGAACTGGCGCGCGTCCCCGACACCACCAGTCTGCTCGCCACGTACCGGGTGGAGCTGGACCGGGAGGGTGAGCTGGTGCAGTACCGCCGGGTCGCGCGCTACTGGCGCGGCGCCCGGGACCGGTGACGGCCGGGCCCGGGACCGGTGACGGCCGGGCCCGGGACCGGTGACGGCCGGCCGGCCGGAAGGGCCGCCTGCACCGCGGCCGCCGCACGACCGGCCCCGGTCACGAGACGGGACCGGGAGGAGCACCTCTCCCGGTCCCGCCCGTCCGCACTCACCGGCGAACGTCTCGATGCCGTCCCGCTACCGCTTCACCTTGCGCGCGGCCCGCAGCCACTCCTTGTTCATGCTGGTGATGGACATGAGCGGAATCCCCTTGGGGCAGGCGGTGGCGCACTCCCCGGCGAGGGTGCAGCCGCCGAACCCCTCGTCGTCCATCTGCTCCACCATGTCCAGCACCCGCGTCTCGCGCTCGGGCGCCCCCTGCGGCAGCACGTTGAGATGGTTGATCTTGGCGGAGGTGAAGAGCATGGCCGCGCCGTTGGGGCAGGCCGCCACGCACGCCCCGCAGCCGATGCACTCGGCGTGCTCGAAGGCGAGGTCGGCGTCGGGCTTGGGCACGGGCGTGGCGTGGGCCTCGGGTGCCGAGCCGGTCGGGGCGGTGATGTATCCCCCGGCCTGGATGATCCGGTCGAGGGCCGACCGGTCCACGACGAGGTCCTTGATCACCGGGAAGGCGGACGCCCGCCACGGCTCGACGTCGATGGTGTCGCCGTCCCGGAAGGACCGCATGTGCAGCTGGCAGGTGGTGGTGCGCTCGGGTCCGTGCGCGTCGCCGTTGATGACGAGCGAGCACGCGCCGCAGATGCCCTCGCGGCAGTCGTGGTCGAAGGCGACGGGGTCCTCGCCCTGGACGATGAGTTCCTCGTTGAGCGTGTCGAGCATCTCCAGGAAGGACATGTCGGGCGAGATCCCGTCCACCTCGTACGTGGACATCGTGCCGTCGGCGTCGGCGTTCTTCTGCCGCCAGACGCGCAGGGTGAGCTTCATGCGTAGCTCCGCTGGGTGGGGTGGACGTACTCGAAGACCAGGTCTTCCTTGTGCAGGACCGGTGCCTCGCCGGTGCCGGTGAACTCCCAGGCGGCCGCGTACGCGAACTCCTCGTCCCGGCGGGCGGCCTCGCCGTCGGGTGTCTGGGACTCCTCGCGGAAGTGGCCGCCGCAGGACTCCTCGCGGTGCAGGGCGTCGAGGCACATCAGCTCGGCCAGTTCCAGGTAGTCGACGATGCGGTTGGCCTTCTCCAGCGACTGGTTGAACTCCTCGCCGGTGCCGGGGACCCTGATGCGCCGCCAGAACTCCTCGCGGATCTGCGGGATGCGCTCCAGGGCCTTGCGCAGGCCCGCGTCGCTGCGCGCCATGCCGCAGAACTCCCACATCAGTTCGCCCAGTTCGCGGTGGAAGGAGTCGGGGGTGCGGTCGCCCTCGACGGACAGCAGCAGGTTCAGCCGGTCCTGGGTCTCGGCCAGCGCCTCCTGGACGACGGGGTGTTCGTCGTCCACCGTGTCGTGGTGGGGGTTGCGGGCCAGGTAGTCGTTGATGGTCGCCGGCAGCACGAAGTAGCCGTCGGCCAGGCCCTGCATCAGGGCCGAGGCGCCGAGCCGGTTGGCCCCGTGGTCGGAGAAGTTGGCCTCGCCGATGGCGAACAGCCCGGGGACCGTGGTCTGCAGGTCGTAGTCGACCCACAGTCCGCCCATCGTGTAGTGCACGGCCGGGTAGATCCGCATGGGCACCCGGTACGGATCCTCGTCGGTGATCCGCTGGTACATGTCGAAGAGGTTGCCGTACTTGGCCTCGACGGCCTGGCGGCCCATGCGGGCGATGGCGTCGGCGAAGTCGAGGTAGACGCCCTGCCCGCCGGGGCCGACGCCGCGTCCCTCGTCGCAGACGTTCTTCGCGGCGCGGGAGGCGATGTCGCGCGGCACGAGGTTGCCGAAGGACGGGTAGATGCGCTCCAGGTAGTAGTCGCGCTCGTCCTCGGGGATCTCGGCCGGCGGCCGATCGTCGCCCTTGGCCTTCGGCACCCAGATGCGGCCGTCGTTGCGCAGCGACTCGCTCATCAGCGTCAGCTTGGACTGGTGGTCGCCGGTGCGCGGGATGCAGGTGGGGTGGATCTGTGTGAAGCAGGGGTTGGCGAAGTGGGCGCCGCGCCGGTGGGCCCGCCAGATCGCGGTGGCGTTGGAGTTCATGGCGTTCGTCGACAGGTAGAAGACGTTGCCGTAACCGCCGGAGGCCAGCACCACCGCGTCCGCGAAGTAGGTGTCGATCTTCCCGGTGATCAGGTCCCTGGCCACGATGCCGCGCGCCCGCCCGTCGACGACGATCAGGTCGAGCATCTCGGTGCGGGGGTGCATCTCCACGTTGCCCGCGGCGATCTGCCGGCTGAGGGCCTGGTAGGCGCCGAGGAGGAGCTGCTGGCCCGTCTGGCCGCGGGCGTAGAAGGTGCGGGACACCTGCACGCCGCCGAACGAGCGGGTGTCGAGCAGTCCGCCGTACTCGCGGGCGAAGGGCACGCCCTGGGCGACGCACTGGTCGATGATCTCGACCGAGATCTGGGCGAGGCGGTGCACGTTGGACTCGCGGGCGCGGAAGTCGCCGCCCTTGACGGTGTCGTAGAACAGCCGGTGGACGGAGTCGCCGTCGTTGCGGTAGTTCTTCGCGGCGTTGATGCCGCCCTGTGCGGCGATGGAGTGGGCGCGGCGGGGCGAGTCCTGGTAGCAGAACTGGACGACGTGGTAGCCCTGTTCGGCGAGGGTGGCCCCGGCGGAGCCGCCGGCGAGACCGGTGCCCACGACGATCACGGTGTGCTTGCGCCGGTTGGCGGGGTTGACCAGCTTCGCCTCGAAGCGGCGCCTGTCCCAGCGTTCGTGGACGGGGCCGGCCGGGGCCTTGGTGTCGGTGACCGGCTCCCCGGTCGTGTAGTCGGCGTAGGAAGTCATGTCAGCTCACCACTCCGGTCATGACGCCCACGGGGACGGCGATGAAGCCGGCCGTGAGCAGCAGCGCGAGGACGTCGGCAGCGGCCTTCAGGGCACGGTCGCGGGTGCGGCTGCCGGCGCCGAGGGTCTGTGCGGCGCTCCAGAAGCCGTGCCGCACGTGCAGGCCGAGCGCGAGCATCGCGACGATGTAGACGACGTTGCCGTACCAGGTGGAGAAGGTGTCCACGACGTTCTGGTACGGATGGCCGGGCCGGAACCCGGGGTGCACCGTGCCGGTCGTCAGGTCGAGCAGGTGCCAGACGATGAACAGCCCGAGGATGACCCCGCCCCACCGCATGGTGCGGGTGGCGTAGGAGGCCCGCGGTTTCCGGTGCGCGTACTTGCTCGGCCGGGCCCGGATGTCGCGGCGGCTGAGCTGGTACGCGCACACCGCATGGGCCACGACGGCGATCACCAGGACGACGCGGATCAGCCAGAGCGTCCACTCGTAGTGCATGAACGGCTCGCCGACGGTGCGCAGCCAGTGGGCGTAGTGGTCGAACTCGCCGGCCCCGAAGAAGATCTTCAGGTTTCCGATCATGTGGGCGACCAGGTACAGCAGCATGATCAGGCCGCTGACCGCCATCACGGTCTTCTTGCCGACGGTGGAGTCCCACACGGTGCGTGCCAAGGACGTCCGCCGGTCCGTCCGCGTTGCCAGTGCCATGGCAGGCACGTTAGGCGGACGCATGGGGATCGGTCCAAGACATGGTCCGGCTGGTTTCGATAGCTGGCACCTATCGTGCGTCTATGCTGGGCGTATGCAGTTCCAGCAGCTCCAGTACTTCGTCGCCGTCGCGGAGACCCGGCACTTCACGCGCGCGGCCGATCTGGTCCACGTGGCGCAGCCGTCGCTGTCGCAGCAGATCAAGGCACTGGAGCGGGAACTGGGCGCCGATCTGTTCCTGCGGGCGCGGGGCAACATCACGCTGACGGACGCCGGTGAGGCGCTGCTGCCGCTGGCCCGGCGCATCCTCGCCGACGCGGACACGGCCCGGCACGAGGTGCAGGAGCTGGTGCAGCTGCGCCGGGGCCGGGTCCGGCTCGGGGCCACGCCGAGCCTGTGCACGGGTCTGCTCCCGGACGTGCTGCGGGCCTTCCACGACCGCTACCCCGGCATCCGGCTGCTGATCGAGGAGGGCGGCTCGCACGACCTGGTGCGGGAGCTGGCGCGGGGCGCGCTGGACCTGGCGCTGGTCGTCCTGCCCCTGCCCACGCCCTCCCCCGCCCTGACCACGGTGGAGCTGCTGCGCGAGGACCTGGTGGTGGTCTCCTCACCGGACACGCCCGGGCCCGCGCGAGGCCGGCGCACCGTGCGGATCGCCGACCTGGAGGGCGAGCGTCTGGTGATGTTCCGGCACGGCTACGACCTGCGCGAACTGACCGTGGCCGCATGCCGCGCCGAGGGCTTCGAGCCGGACTTCGCGGTGGAGGGCGGCGAGATGGACGCGGTCCTGGGCTTCGTCCGGGCCGGGCTCGGCGCCGCCGTGGTGCCCCGGATGGTGGCGGCCCGCTCCGGTGGCGGCCTCAGGGTGACCCCGCTGGCCC
Source organism: Streptomyces sp. NPDC017943 (assembly GCF_044328425.1). NCBI lineage: Bacteria > Bacillati > Actinomycetota > Actinomycetes > Kitasatosporales > Streptomycetaceae > Streptomyces > Streptomyces sp. NPDC017943. The sequence goes on from NZ_JBIRHH010000002.1 coordinate 696,863, forward strand.
GGCCGGGCCTGCACCGGACGATCGCGCTCGCCCACCGCAGCGACGTGGCCCCGCCCCGGGCGGCGCGGGAGCTTCAGCGGGTGCTGCTGGAGCGGTGAGGCGGTCGCGCCCGGGAGCGCCGCGGTGGTGAACGCCATGAGGGGGTGCGGGACCGTCGTGGTGGTTCGCGCAGTTCCCCGCGCCCCCGAAGGCGCGGTTCCCGCGCCCCCCGGGGGCGCTCATCCCGTCGCGTCCACCAGCGCCAGGTCGTGCAGCCGCTCGGGCGGGCCCGGGCGGGCGTAGTACCAGCCCTGGGCCGTGTCGCAGCCGAGGACGCGGAGCTGCTCGGCCTGGGCTCCCGTCTCCACCCCCTCCACCGTCACCGCGAGGTCCAGGCTGTGCGCCAGCGAGACGATCCCCTCGACGATCTTGAGGTCGACGGGGTCCGCGGGGAACTGCTGCATGCTCTGCGTGAAGGACCGGTCGAGCTTCAGGATGCTGACCGGCAGGCGGCGGAGGTTGGCGAGGTTGGAGTAGCCCGTACCGAAGTCGTCCAGGGCGATGTCGACGCCCATCTCGGCCAGCCGCCGCAGCGGCTTCAGCAGGTCGTCGTCCGCCCCGATGAGCGCCGACTCGGTGACCTCCAGGCAGAGCGCGTCCGGGGCGACACCGGTGCGCTCCAGGATGTCGACGGTGTCCTGCACCAGCGCCGGGTGGGTCAGCTGGCACGGCGAGAGGTTGACGTTGATCCGCAGCGGCCCGGCGTCCTCGCCGCCGTGCAGTTCCCGCCACTCCCGTGCCTGCCGCACCGACTGCTCCAGCACCCAGCGCCCCAGCGGCACGATCAGCCCGGTGTGCTCGGCGAGCGGGATGAACCGGTCCGGCCCGAGCACCCCGTGCTGCGGGTGCAGCCAGCGCACCAGCGCCTCCGCGCCCCGCACGCTGCCGTCGCCGAGGTGCACCAGCGGCTGGTACTCGATGAAGAACTCGCCGCGCTCCAGCGCCGTCGGCAGTGCCGTGGTCAGCCCGTGCCGGGTGATGGCGCGGGCGTCGGCCTCCGGGTCGGCCAGCTCCCAGCGGTTGCCGCCCGCCGACTTGGCCCGGTACATGGTGATGTCCGCGCTGCGCAGCACCTCTGCCGGGCTGCGCTCGCCGGCCGGGCCCTCGACGATGCCGATGCTGCCCCGCACGGTCAGCTCGCGGCCGTCGACACTGATCGGCGCGAGGAGCGCGTTCATGATGCGCCCGGCGAGCTCGTCGACCTCGCGCTGGGTGTCGGGGCCGGTGGTCAGGGCGACGAACTCGTCGCCGCCCAGCCGTGCGACCATCTCGCCGGGGGCCGTGACACAGGACTGCAGCCGATCGGCGACCTCCACCAGCAGCCGGTCGCCGGCGGCGTGCCCGAGGCTGTCGTTGACGGTCTTGAACCCGTCCAGGTCGAGGTAGCACAGCCCGAACCGCTGGCCCGCCCCGGCGCCCAGTGCCTTCTCCAGGCGCTCGAAGAAGAACGTGCGGTTCGGCAGCCCGGTCAGCGCGTCGTGGGTCGCCTCGTAGCGCAGCCGCAGGTTCAGCAGCCGGCGCTCGGTGGTGTCCTCCATGAGGGCGAGCTGGTACTGCGGGCTGCCGTCGGCGTCGCGCAGCAGGGAGACCGTCAGGTTGGTCCACAGGACCGTGCCGTCGGGGCGGTAGAACGCCTTCTCCAGGTGGTAGTGCTCCCGTTCGCCGCGGACGAGTTCGTCGTACAGGCGCCAGGTCTGGGGGGCGTCGTCGGGGTGGGTCCACTCCTTGACGCTGCGGGTGCGCAGGACGTGCTCGGAGACGCCGAACATGCGCAGCAGCGCACCGTTGACCTGGAGGATGTTCCCGTCGAGGTCGGCGATGCCGATGCCTATGGCCGCGCCCTCGAACACGGCACGGAACCGCGCCTCGCTCGCGTGCAGGGCCTGCGCCACCACGCCCTGCGCCTCCAGGGCCGCCTGGGCGATGGACTCCTGCTCCGCCAGGGTCCGTTCGCGCAGGGCCCGCGCGAAGCCGGCCGCCATCGCGTGCTGCAAGCGGGAGCACCTGGCCCGCAGGTCCTCCTGGTCGCCGTCGCCGCCGCAGTACAGGACGAGGTAGGCGTCCACGCAGTCCAGGGTGCGGCTGAGCGCCTCGGGGTCGGTGCAGTGCGCGTGCACGAGCTCCGCGCCGACGCTGCGGCCCGCCTCCGCGTCGAAGGCCCGGGCCCGCAGGGCCTCGCTCAACGTCCGCGCCAGCGGCAGCAGGTGCGCCTCGAACTCGGTCCGGGTCGACGACGTCGAGGTGACGGGAAAGACCGCTCGGCTCCAGATCGTCGCGAACCGGCGGAGTCTGTCCTCCGGCCCGTCCGGTTCCGCGGTCACGCCGTACGCCCCACGCCCGCGAACCCGGAGAACGCGTACGGATCCTCGTCCTCCGGTGCGGTGTCGGGCCGCCAGCGCGGCATCGCCACCAGTCCGGGTTCCACCATGTCGTACCCTTCGAAGAACCGCGCGATCTCCTCGCGCGAGCGCATGATCAGCGGGTTGCGGATGTCCTCGTACACGTCCACCGCGCCCCCGGCCCGCTCCGGCGGCAAGGGGACCCCCTCGTAGGAGGCGTGGGTGAGCACGAGCATGCTGCCGGGCGCGAGCGCCTCGGTCAGTTCGCGCACCGCCCCGTACGGGTCGTCCTCGTCCTCCACGAAATGCAGTATGGCAACGAGGAGCAGCGCCACTGGCCGATTCAGGTCGATCAGCCGCTCCACCTCGGTACTGCGCAGGATCTCCTGCGGCTTGAGGAGGTCCGCGGCGACGACGCCCGCGTCCTCGTTGCCCTCCAGGACCGCCTGGCTGTGCGCCACGGCCACCGGGTCGTGGTCGAAGTACACCACGCGGGCGCCCGGGCGGGCGGCCTGCGCCACCTCGTGCACGTTGCCGAAGGTGGGGATGCCGGAGCCGATGTCCAGGAACTGGCCGATGCCCTCGGCGGCCGCGTGGCGCACGGCGCGGCGCATGAACGCCCGGTTCGCCTGCATGATCTTGGGGAGCCCCGGCATGAACTCCATGGCCCTGCGGGCCGCTTCCCGGTCGACCTCGAAGTTGTGTGATCCGCCCAGGTAGTAGTCGTACATCCGGGAGACGCTGGGCACCGAGATGTCGATGCTCCGTGGGGCCCAGGCGGGACGCTCCATCTATCTCTCCAAGGCGTAGGCGATCCGGTGTTCGAGCAGAGGCTACTGATCGCCCGCCAATGGAGCGACCCGAAACGGAAATTGACCATCCGTTCCCGGTCACTGCCTGCGGCACGTGCCGAATTGATACCCGTCCGCATGCCCCATGAACATATGACGCCGCGCGCCCGGAAGATCCCCGGCACGGCAGAAAGGTCCGCCTCTCCGTGGGGTACGGAGAGGCGGACCGGGTCGGCACCCCAGGTGGACGACGAGCAACCCTGGGGAGGTTTCGCTACTTCGCCGGGGCGCCGACCGGCTTCCCGTCGGGCCGGACGGCGTACCAGGTGCCGCCCACCCCCTGGCCGTTGGTGTCACCAGGTGCCTTGTCCCCGGCGAAGGTGTAGATCGGCGAGCAGTTGATCGTCTGCTGCTTGCCCTTGCCGTCGGCCCGGTCGAAGATCATGTAGCCCTTCTTCTGGATGCCCTTGGTGTCGGCGAAGTCGACGGGCTCCACCAGCGGCCACTTCTCCAGGCACGCGCCCTCGCAGTTCGACACGGGCTTGGGCCAGGCCTCGTCCTTCATGAAGCGGTAGACGGTCATGCCGTTCTTGTCGACGACGATCTCGCCGAGCTCGGAGTCCTTGCGGGTGGACAGGCCGGCCAGGTCGCCGGCCCCGCTCCCGCCGTCGCCGGCCCCGCTCCCGCCGCCCTGCGCCTTCTTGCCGTCGGGGGCGAGGGCGTACCACTTGCCGCCCACACCCTGGCCCTTGACGTCACCGGCGTTGACGTCCTTGGCGTAGCGGTAGGCGGGCCAGCCGCCGACCGTGAGCTGCTTGGTGCCGTCGGCACGGGTGACCGAGCCGAGCAGCGACTTGGCGATTCCCTCGCCGGCCTCGGCGTCGTCCGCCGGCACGGGCGGCCACGTCTTGGCGCAGTCGCCGTCGCAGTTCGACTTGGGCGGCTTGTCGGCGTCCTGGTCGAAGCGGTACAGGGTGAGGCCGAGGCTGTCGGTGACGACCTTGCCGATCTCGTCGGCGGTGGAGACCGACAGCTTGCCCGCGGGGTTCGACAGGCCGGACGGGCTGGGCGCGGCCGGCTGGGGGCTCGCGCTGCCGCCCGCGCCGGCGCCGATGCTGCCGTAGTCTCCGGGCGCGGCCGTGGCGCCCACGTTCTGGCTGGCCGCCGGTGGGCTGTCCTGACCGCACGCCGTCGTCAGCGCCAGGACCGCCGCGGCGCTCGCCACGAGTGAGGCGCTCCGCCAGGAGGTCTTCATCGTCAACTCCCCAAGATCACAAGGGTGTTGCAGCGCCCTGCTGCGCCGCCGCACGGCCATGAGTACGCACGGGGGCAGCGGGTGTGTTCAACGGCGGGCCGAAATTCTTTCCGCGGCCCCCGGAGAACCCGGCACACGCCCCCCGGACAACCCGGCACACACCCCCGGAAAACCCCGGCACACTCCCGCGGACATCCGCACACACCTGCGAGCCCCACCGCACACCCGTGCGTCCCGGACGCCGTACGAGGGACGGCCGATCAAACCGATGCGCCACGGATGTCCTCCTTTCGGGGCAATCCCCTTGCGCCCCGGCGCGTCCCGGCGGCACAGGGCTCATGATCTTCGACGTGCATGGATCCCTCTCGAACCAACCCGCCCTTGCCGCACGGGCCTTGGCGGTGGTGACGCTGACCTGGACGCTCGTGGGCGCACCGGCCGGCGTGGCGGAGGCAGACGCCTGCGCGTACGCCTCGACGGGACCGGACGGCGTCGAGGCGGTGGCGATCGCCGGCAGCCGGACCTGGCCGTGTCCCACACCCACCCCGCCCCCGCCGCCTCCTCCCCCTCCCCCCTGCGAACCGACGCCCACGCCCACGCCGACGCCCCCTCCGCCGAAGCCGACTCCCACGCCGACGCCGCGCCCCACCCCGCCGCCGTCGCCGAAGCCGCCCCCGGTGCCGCCTCCCCCGCCCCCGAAGCCCACGGCGAAGCCCGTACCGCCGCCCGCGCCCGCGCCGCCTCCCGAGGCGCCACCGCCCCGGCCGGCCCCGCGACCGGTGCCGCCGCCACCCGCTCCCCCGGCGCCGGCCCCGTCGGCCACCCCGGCCCCGGCTCCGTCCGCGGCGCCGGTGCACTACCCGCGCTACCGCGCCGCCCCGCCGCGACCCCGGCCCGCGAACGGCGCCATGTCGCCGCTCACCTTCGTCCTGCTCGTCACGGTGCCCGCGGTGGTCGCCGTCGCCGCGCTCCGCGCGCGCTGATCCCGAACCTGGAGGCACCCCTTGCCGGAATGGCTTGTTCTCACCCTCGCGATGCTGGCCGCCGGTGCCGTGGTGGTCGTCATCACCCTCGTCCGGCACCGCAGGGCGGCCGAGGACGAGGACCCCAGCGAGACCCCGGACGTCATCGAGTACATGACGATGTGGATCGGCGTGGTCTACGCCATCGTCCTGGGACTGGCGATCGCCGGTGTCTGGGAGGGCCGCAGTGCCGCCCAGGACCACGTCCAGGCCGAGGCGACCGCACTGCACGAGATCTCCGAGCGCGTCCGGGTCTACCCGCCCGAGGAGCGCGACCGCATCCGGGAGGACGTCCAGGCCTATGTCAGCCACGTCGTCACCACGGAGTGGGACGCCATGGCCGACCGGGGCGAGGTCACCGAGCGCGGCGACGAGCTGTTCGCGCGGATCCGCCAGGACGTCACGGACTACGAACCGGCGACGGACTTCGAGGCGCAGGCCTACCAGCCGCTCGTCGACCAGGTGACCGCGGCCAGCCAGGCGCGGATCTCCCGGGCGGAGTCGACCGGGGAGACCATGCCGGGCGTGGTGTGGTTCGGGCTGGTCGCCGGAGCCGTCGTCACCATCGGGATGATCTTCGTCCTGCAGATCCGCAGAACGGCGCGCGAGCTGATCCTCGCCGGGCTGTTCTCCGCGCTGATCGCCTTCCTGCTGTTCCTGATCTGGGACTTCGACAGCCCGTACAGCAGGGGGGTCGCGGCCTCGGCGGAGCCCTTCCTGAACCTCTTCCCGGGGGCGGGGGACTGACGGCTCCTCCCCCACCACGCGCACCGGCCGGGGGGCGCGCGACACGCCGTCGCCGTCCCCCGGCCGTACGCGCGGCGTTCCCCCGTACGGCCCACACCGTTCCCCCGTTCGCACTACGGGGATCGCGCACCCGTCCGTGCCTTCCTAGCGTTTCGGGCATCGAGGTGCAGGTGTGACATGAGCGGAACCGGTCCGCGGCTGCGCTTCGAGGACCCGGAGGGAACACCATGCGCGCGATACACGTCGCTTCGGCCGTACTGCTGGGCGCCGGCGCCCTGACCTCCTGCATGCCTCCCGCGGACGCGGCCATGCGGCCCGACTTCCGCTTCGGCGTGGAGCCGTCGGTGGTCGAACCGGGCGGCCGGGTCACCGTGTACGTCGAGCGCAACCACGCCTGCCGGGGGGAGGCGGCGGTCAACTCGCCGGTCTTCGACCTGGTGACCATCCCGCGGCACGAGTCACGGGCCAGGGCCGTGGTCGACCGGGACGCCAGGCCCGGCGCGATCTACGACGTGGAGTTCGCGTGCGACGAGTCGAGCGGCACGGCGCGCCTGATCATCGCCGGGGGCCGTCCGACGCACCACCCCACCGAGCACCCCACTCACCACTCGCGCCACCCGAAGGGCGTGCACGCGGGTGAGGGCGGCACCGTCGCCGGGTTCGACGTCCGGAACATCGGCCTGGGCGCGGCGCTGATCGCCGGATCGCTGGGGGCCGCCTACCACTTCTCCCGCCGGCGCACGGACGAGGACGCGGGCTGAGCGAGGTGCGCGTGCCGCGCGGAACGCCGCCCCGGGACCTCCCGGCGAGGGGGGCCCGGGGCGGCGACCGTTCACGTGCGCGCCTCGTGGCGGGGACGGACGCCGAGGCGTCAGGCGTGCCGCTCGGCCCGGCGGCGCATCCAGAAGACACCGCCGCCGACGACCGCCGCGGCCACCAGGCCGCCGCCGATGGCCATGTCGGTCGGGGTCGCACCGGTGGTGCTGCTGCCGCCGATGCCGCCGCGGACGCCGCCGATGACGGTGAAGGCCTGCGGCTTGGTTAGCGTCCGGCCGTTGCAGGTCACGGTGATGTCGTACGAGCCCGGGCGGGCGTTGCTGTTGATGATGGCGGTGCCCCGCGCGGTGTCGTTGCCGCCGCCGGTGCCCCGCCCGTCGCCATTGCCGCCGGTGCCCCGACCGTCCCCGTTGCCGCCGGTGCCCCGTCCGTCCCCGTTGCCGCCAGAGCCCTGACCGTCGCCGTTGCCGCCGGTGCCCCGACCGTCCCCGTTGCCACCGCCGCTCCGGTCGCTCTCGTTCCCCTTGCCGCCGTGGTGGACGGGCGACAGCCGGGTCGGCGCGAACGCGTTGGAGGTCGCCGTACCGCCGTTGCGGCAGCCGTCGACGGTGATGGTCAGCTGCCCGCCCCGGGCGATGACGCCGGGCAGGGCGACGATGTTGCTGGGGGTGTCCCACGCCATGGCCGCGGGAGCCGACAGACCGAGGGCGGCCACTGCCGCGCCGGCCACCGCCAGAGCACGAGTGTTACGCATGTGATCCTCCGCGGAAGACGCCCCGGGACCCGTTCCCCGGTAGATCGGCGAGAAAGCGCCTCCCAGAAAGACAGTCAGTTGCCGCGCCCCGAGCCGCATTTCGGGAATGGTCCGTCCTGGTGAGCGAAGGCGTCGCCGGACCACCACGCGGAGGGACATCACCGCAGGTCACAGCGCGTTGGAAATTCTCTCGCCGCGGCAACTCGGATGGCGCACCTCAGCGTGCCGGGACGCCTCCCGCACGGCGCGGCCACCCGTTCGCCGTCGCCCCGTCGCCGGTTTCCGGCGCGGCACTTAGCGTGCTGGATATGCGCGATTGACCCGGCGACGGCCGCGTCGAGAGGGGATGGCCCATGTCTGCGTCCGAGCTGGCCGCGGCGGAAGAGGAGGCCCGGCGGAAGAAGCGCGCCCCGTGGGGCGTGATAGCGCTTGTTCTGCTCACCGGCCTCGCGCTCATTCGGAATGGTTCGGGAGAGTTCGACGAGGGGCCGCCCCAGCCGGCCACGGCGGCCGCCGCCGACACCCGGGTGCCCGGGGACACCTTCGCGGGGACCGTGAAGCCCCTGCCCTACGCCGTCCCGGCCCGGGTCGGCATCCCGGCCATCCAGGTCGACGCGCCGATCATCCCGGTGGGTCTGGACGCCGACGGCTGGGTCGGCGCGCCCCCGCCCGAGGACCCCAACCTGGCCGGCTGGTTCACCGGCGCCGTCACCCCCGGCGAGAAGGGCACGGCGGTCGTCGTGGGCCACGTCGACAACCAGCAGGGCCCCGCCGTGTTCTACGGGCTGGGGGCGCTGAAGAAGGGCAACCGCGTCGAGATCGCCCGGCAGGACGGCAGGACGGCCGTGTTCGAGATCTACGGCGTCGAGGTGTTCGCGAAGGACGACTTCCCCGGCGACCGGGTCTACGGCTCCAAGGGCGCCGCGGAACTGCGGGTCATCACCTGCGGGGGCGGCTTCACCGAGCAGGACGGCTACGCGGGCAACGTCGTGGCCTTCGCCCGCATGGTCGAGGTGCGCTGAGCGCACCCCGCCGGGCGGGCGAAGGCCCGTGCCGCGCTAGGCGTAGTGCCGCCGCGGCACGGTGACGTGGTAGCCGGAGTCGAGCAGTTGGGGCAGGTAGCGCCGCAGGGCGCGGACACTCTGGGAGCGGTCGCCCCCGGCGTCGTGGGAGAGCACCACGACGCCGGGGGCGGCGCCCTTCTCGACGCGCTGCACGATGGAGGGGGTGCCGGGGGTGGTCCAGTCGAGCGTGTCGACGGTCCACGCGAGCGGTTCCATGCCGAGGTCGGCGCCGAGTTGGAAGGCAGCGCGGTTCCAGGCGCCGTAGGGGGCGCGGAACCACTCGGGGCGGTCCCCGCAGGCGTTCGCGATGACGTCGCTGGTGCGTTCCATCTCGGAGCGGATCTGCCGGCGGGTGAGCCCGGTCAGCAGGGGGTGGGACCAGGTGTGGTTGCCGACGACGTGCCCCTCGTCGCTCATCCGCGCGAGCAGCTTCTTGTTGTCCACGGCCATCTCGCCGCACACGAAGAACATCGCGCGCACGTCGTACTCGGCGAGGGTGTCCAGGATGTGGGGGGTGTAGCGGGGGTCGGGGCCGTCGTCGAAGGTCAGCACCATGGTGCGGCCGCGTCCGGACACGCGCAGCATCGGTTCGCGGCGTACCAGGGTCCGGCGGGGCGCGGCGCGCGGGGGGCCGTAGCCGGTGAGCGGCTGGAGGCGGTACGCGGAGGAGTGGGGAGCCCGGCGGGCCGGGGGCCCCGCGGCCGGGGCGGATCCGGTGGGCGGGTCCCCGGTGACCGCCGTGAACACCCCGGCGGTGGCGGCCGCTCCCACGGCTCCGGCGCCCGCGATCAACGCCCGGCGCCGGGTGAGCAGCCGGGAGAGCAACTGATCCTTCTTCATGACGTATCAGTCGCCCGGCCGAAGGCCGACGCACCTGCGCAACACCGGTGTGGCGGCACGGTTTCACCCGTCCGGCCCACGCAGTCGGGTCAGCGCCGGCGCACCAGCGGGAAGGGCAGGGTCTCGCGGATCGTGAGGCCGGTGAGGAACATGACGAGCCGGTCGACGCCGATGCCGAGTCCGCCGGTGGGCGGCATCGCGTACTCCAGGGCGTCGAGGAAGTCCTCGTCGAGCTCCATGGCCTCGGGGTCGCCCCCGGCGGCGAGCAGCGACTGGGCGGTGAGGCGGCGGCGCTGCTCGACCGGGTCGGTGAGTTCCGAGTAGGCGGTGCCCAGTTCCGTGCCGAAGGCGACCAGGTCCCAGCGTTCGGCCAGGCGCGGGTCGGTGCGGTGCTGCCGGGTCAGCGGGGAGACCTCGGTCGGGAAGTCCTTGTAGAAGGTGGGCAGCCCGGTCCGCTCCTCCACCAGCCGCTCGTACATCTCCAGGACGATGTCGCCGTGGCCGTCGTCGGCGACGTACGGCACCCCGGCGCCGTCGCACAGGCGCTTGAGGGTCTCGACGCCGGTGCCGGGGTGGATCTCCTCGCCGAGGGCCTCGCTGACGGCGCCGTAGACGGTCTTGACGGGCCACGGGCCGGAGATGTCGTACTCCCGGCCGTCCTTGCGGGCGACGGGCCTGCCGAAGGCGGCGGTGGCGGCCTCCTGGATCAGCTCGCGCACGAGGTCGAGCATCACGTCGTAGTCGGCGTACGCCTGGTAGGCCTCCAGGATGGTGAACTCGGGGTTGTGCTTGTAGTCCGTGCCCTCGTTGCGGAAGGTGCGGCCCATCTCGAAGACCTTCTCCATGCCGCCCACGCACAGCCGCTTGAGGTACAGCTCGGGGGCGATGCGCAGGTAGAGGTCGAGGTCGTAGGCGTTGATGTGGGTAGTGAAGGGGCGGGCGTTGGCGCCGCCGTGGATCTGCTGGAGCACCGGGGTCTCGACCTCGAGGTAGCCGCGTGCCAGCAGGCCCTGGCGCACCGCCTGGACGGCGGTGGAGCGGGCGCGGACCACGTCGCGGGCGGCGGGGCTGGCGGCGAGGTCCAGGTAGCGCATGCGGACCTTGGCCTCGGGGTCGGCCAGGCCGCGGCGCTTGTCGGGCAGCGGGCGCAGGCACTTGCCGGTGAGCTGCCAGGAGGTGACGAAGACGGTGGGTTCGCCGTGGTCGCTGACGCCGGCGTGGCCGGTGGCGGTGATGTGGTCGCCGATGTCGGTGTCGGCGGTGAAGCGGTCCAGGGCGGGGCCGGAGCGGTCGCGGGTGAGGGCGAGCTGGTGGTCGCCGGACCAGTCGCGCAGGACGGCGAAGACGATGCCGCCGAAGTCGCGGACCAGCATGATGCGCCCGGCGACGGTGACGTCTTGGCCCGGCTCCACCTCGGCGAGGGTGTGGGTGCGGGCGGGGATGTCCACCGGGTAGGGGTCGGTGCCGTCGGCGCGCAGCCGGTCGAGCTTGCGGTGGCGGACGCGGACCTGGTCGGGCAGGGCGTCCTGGGGGTCGGCGGGCCCGGTCCCGTCCCCTCCGTCGAGACCGAGCGCCGCCAGCGACGGCAGCCCTTCGGTCGTGGCGGGCCGCTGCCCGTTCCTCGGGTGCCCCTTTCCCCACAGCTTGCGCATCGACGGTACGGAGACGAACCCCTCGGCGATGCCGGAGGCGAGGCCGACCTTCGCGAGGGAGGCGGCCTCCGCGTAGCACAGGAAGCGGGGGTACCACTCGGGGCGGTACTTGGCGTTGGAGCGGTACAGGGCCTCCAGCTGCCACCACTTGGAGAAGAACAGCAGCAGTCTGCGCCACAGTCGGAGCACCGGCCCCGCCCCGATGCGGGCGCCCTCCTCGAACACCGAGCGGAACACGGCGAAGTTCAGGGAGACCTTGCGCACGCCCAGCTTGGGGGCGGCGGCGCACAGTTCGGCGACCATGAACTCCATGACGCCGTTGGGGGCCTCCCGGTCACGGCGCATCAGGTCCAGGGAGACGCCGTCCCTGCCCCAGGGGACGAAGGACTGGATGGCGAGGAGGCGCCCATGCTCGTCCATCGCCTCGGCGAGCAGGCAGTCGCCGTCGGCGGGGTCGCCGAGGCGGTCCAGGGCCATGGAGAAGCCGCGCTCGGTCTCGGTGTCGCGCCAGGCGTCGGCCCGTTCGACGAGCTGCCGCATCTCCTCCTCGGTGAGGGTGGAGTGGCGGCGGACGCGGCAGGTCACGCCGAGGCGGCGGACGCGGTTGACGGCCTGGCGGGTGACGCGCATGTCGCGGCCGTCGAGGTCGAAGTCGAGGACGTGCAGGATCGCCTCGTCACCGAGTTGCAGGGCGCCGAGCCCGGCGCGGACGAAGGCCCGGGCGCCCTCCTCGGAGGCGCCCATGACGGCCGGGACCCAGGCGTGGCGGCGGGCCACGTCCTGCCAGGCGGCGATCGCGTGCGGCCAGGCCTCCCGGTCGCCCACCGGGTCGCCGCTGGCCAGGCACACGCCGGCCTCGACGCGGTAGGTGACGGCGGCCTTGCCGCTGGGTGAGAAGACGACGGCCTTGTCGCGGCGGGTGGCGAAGTAGCCGAGGGAGTCCTGGTCGCCGTAGCGGGCGAGGAGGGCGCGGATGCGGGCCTCCTCGTCGTCGTGCAGGGCGGCTTCCAGGCGCTGGGAGCGGAACAGGGTGGCCGCCGCGTTCAGCAGGGCCAGCGCGCCGAACAGGCCGAGGAGGAAGGACAGGGCGTGCGGCGGGCGGCCGTCGAAGCTCCCGGCGGGGACGAGTCCGCCGCAGACGCGGTTCGCGGCCCACGCCAGCCGCTGCCCGCTGGGCAGGGTGCCGGGAAAGGCCTCCACCAGGCCCCAGCCGACGAGGGTCGCCACGGCGAGGCCGGCGACCAGGACGGCGAGGGCCCGGCGGACGGCGGCGCGGCGTGAGGCGGCGTAGAACTCGCGGCGGGCGACGATCAGCAGGACGAGGGCCAGGCCGCACACCACGAAGGAGGGGACGGACTCGGCGAACTCGCCGACGGCCATGCCGAGGATGTCGGTGAGGACCAGCAGGCCGAGGTAGACCACCACCAGCCACCAGGCGACCTTCTTGCGCGCCCCGGTGGCGGCGGCGAGCAGGAAGAGGAAGACCGCGTAGGCGAGGTTGGCGCTGACCGGGACGAGCAGCAGGTCCAGGAAGTGCACCAGGGGGCGCAGCGCGGCGCGCAGCGGCGGGATGACGGCGAGCAGGGCGCACAGCAGGCCGAGTGCGCCGAAGCAGACCGCGAAGCCCTGGGGTACCCGGCTGAGGAGGCCGTGGGCCCGGTGGGGCGGGCGTATCGGACCGGTGGTGTCCTCGGCCGTCCCGGTGTCCGCGATGACGCTCATGCTTTCGACTGTAGGAACACCCGGGCGACCTCGCCCCTCGAGAGCGGTGCGTGCCCCTCAGCGGCTCCCGCCTGCCGGTGCCGGATACGCCCTTCGATAGCCTCGCCACGTGACGGAACAGCAGCACTCCTCTCGGTTCGAGCGGGGCACGGACGGGCCGAAGGTCATCGTGGTCGGGGTGGACGGCTCCGACTCCTCCCTGCGGGCCGCCGCCTACGCCGGTGGCCTGGCACGGCGGCAGAACGCTCTGCTCGCGGTGGTGTACGTGCAGCCGGTGCTGGCGGCGGGGGCCGCGCTCGGCGCGCCGGTGGCCGAGACGACCGACGAGATCGCCGAGGAGCTGGTGGCGCACATCCGGGAGGCCGCCGAACGGCTCAAGGGGATATTCGAGGTCCGCTGGGAGTTCCACACCTTCCGCGGCGATCCCTACAACGGTCTGGTGAAGGCGGCCGACGAGCTGAAGGCGGACGCCGTGGTGGTGGGCGCCTCGGAGCAGGCGGGCCACCGCATCGTGGGCTCGGTGGCGGTCCGTCTGGTGAAGGCGGGACGCTGGCCGGTGACGGTGGTGCCGTAAGGACCCGCCCGCGGGATCCGCCTGCGCGTGGTGTCTTCCGTCGGGCGTCCTGCTGGGCCATCATGATCCGCCGTCAGCCGATTGCCGCGCGCGAAGAGGTGAGGCACATGGCCGGGATCCGGATGGGTGAGGGGATTCTCCGCCGCAAACCGATCGAGCGGATCGAGGAGACGGAGTCCGCCGGGGGGCCGCAGCTGGAGCGGTCGCTGGGGCTGTGGCAGCTGACGGCCATCGGGGTCGGCGGGATCATCGGCGCGGGCATCTTCACGCTGGCCGGCACGGTGGCCAACGGCACCGCGGGCCCGGCCGTCCTGGTGTCGTTCCTCATCGCGGGCGTCGCCAGCGCCGCGGCCGCCCTGTCCTACGCGGAGTTCGCCGGGCTGATCCCGAAGGCCGGTTCGGCGTACACGTACGGGTACGCGGTGCTCGGCGAGCTGGCGGGCTGGTTCATCGGGTGGGACCTGCTGCTGGAGTACACGGCGATCGTCGCGGTGGTCGCCATCGGCATCTCCGGCTACTTCAGCTTCCTGGTGGGCGAGATGGGCGCGGACCTGCCCGCGTGGATGCTGGGGGCGCCCGGGACCGGTGACGGGCACCGGGTCGACCTGTTCGCGGCGCTGCTGTGCCTGCTGATCGCCTACCTGCTCACCCTCGGCATCCGGAACGCGGCCCGGTTCGAGACGGTCGTGGTCGTGCTGAAGGTCCTGGTGGTCCTGCTGGTGATCGGGGTCGGCGTCTTCCACATCGACACGGCGAACTACGACCCGTTCTTCCCCTACGGCGTGGGCGGCGCGTTCACCGGCGCGGCGACGGTGTTCTTCGCGGTGTTCGGCTACGACGCGATGTCGACGGCGGCGGAGGAGTCCAAGGACGCGCAGCGGCACATGCCGAAGGCGATCATCTACTCGCTGGTGATCTCGATGGTGCTGTACGTGGCGGCGTGCCTGGTCCTGACCGGCATGCAGAACTACAAGGACATCGACCCGGAGAGCGGCTTCTCGACGGCCTTCAAGTCGGTGGGGCTGAGCGGGCTGGCGGACGTGATCGCGGTGGGTGCGATCATCGGCATCCTCACGGTGATGTTCACGTTCATGCTGGGCGTCACCCGGGTGTGGTTCTCGATGTCGCGGGACGGGCTGCTGCCGAAGTGGTTCGCGAAGACGGACCCGAAGCGCCACGTGCCCACGCGCGTCACCTGGATCGTGGGGGTGGCCTCGGCCGCCATCGCCGGGTTCCTGCCGATCGGCGAGGCGGCCGAGCTGACCAACATCGGGATCCTGCTGGCGTTCGTGGTGGTGTGCGCGGCGGTGATCGTGCTGCGGTACCGGCAGCCCGAGCTGCCGCGCAGCTTCCGCACGCCGTGGATGCCGGTCGTGCCGGCGGTGGGCATCGTGTTCTCGATCTGGCTGATCACGTTCCTGCAGTGGCAGACCTGGGTGCGCTTCGCCGTCTGGTTCGCCGTCGGTCTGGTGATCTACTTCGGCTACTCCTACCGGCGCTCCGAGCTGGCGCGGACGGCGGTGGACCGGACGGAGGGCTCCCAGAAGCCCTAGCTGCCCATCACCAGCCCGTCCCCGGCGGCGCCGCGGCTGAGGGCGACGTCCCGGATGCGGTCGCGGACGGCGCGGACGTCGGCGCCCTGGGCCAGTGCCCGGTTGAGGTTCACGACCCGCCCGGCGTCGACGTCGAAGAGCTGCGGGACGAACTCCGCCTTGGTCACCTCCCAGCGGCCGCCCGGGGTCGCGGGCGGGGCGAAGGTGAAGCGGCCGAGGGTCGACTGGTTGCCGCGGGGGTCGGGGGTGCCGTCGGGCCCGGTCATCTCGCCGGCGATCTGGTCGCCCATGCCGTAGACGACCCAGGTGCCGTTGACCTTCTCGTAGGCCTGCGGGACGTGGGCGTGGGTGCCGAGGATCAGGTCGATGGCGGGGTGGTCCCCGCTGCGGGCGGCGGTGAGGCTCCGGGCGAGGGCCAGCTGCCGCTCGTCGGGGGCGTCCTGCCACTCGGTGCCCCAGTGCATCGACACGACGACCACGTCGGCGCCCGCGGCCCGCGCGGCCCGGGCGTCCTCGATGATCTTCGCCTCGTCGATGAGGTTCACGGCCCAGGGCTGCCCGGGCGGCAGGGGCCGGCCGTTGGTGTCGTAGCTGTAGGCGAGGTGGGCGACCTCGGCCGGGCCGGCCCGCAGGACGGTGACCGTGCCGGCCTCCTGCTCGGAGCGGGCGGACCCGGCGTGCCGCACGCCCGCGCGGTCGAGGGCGTCGAGGGTGCGCCGGATGCCGTCGGCACCGTCGTCGAGGCTGTGGTTGGAGGCGGTGGAGCAGCCGTCGTAGCCCGTGGCGGCGAGGGCCGGGGCCACCTCGGGCGGCGACTTGAAGGCCGGGTAGCCGGTGTAGGCGCCGTTCTCTCCGTAGACCGTCTCCATGTGGCACAGGGCGAGGTCGGCGCGGGAGACGACGGGGCGGATGCCGGACAGCATCGGCCGGAAGTCGTAGCCGGTGCCGCCCGCGTCGAAGCGGGCCCGGTCGATGATCGAGTCGTGCGGCAGGACGTCGCCGGAGGCGACGAGGGTGAAGCCGCGCGGGCCGGCGGCCGGGGCCGGGCGCCCGGGGCGGGGAGGTTCGTGGTCGCGGGCCTGGCAGGCGGCGCCTGCGGCGAGGACGACGGTCAGGAAGAGGGCCACCTGTCTACTGCGTGCGAGCATCCATTCACCCCACTGTGGGCGTTGTGGTCGTATTTACACACCATCAGGAAAGAAGGCACACGGCGTCCCACCCGGCTGCGACACGCCCACGCGCCCCTCCGGCACCCGCATGGCCGGGCGGGCCGACCGTTCGTCGAACCGTTCGTCGACGCGATCGACCGTCCGCCGCACAGCGCGGTACGTGCCCTGTGCCCCTGCCGCGCCCTGCGGTGGCATACGGCCATGACGGCCGGAACCACGCTCACGAACGGGACGACGACCGCCGAGCACGAGCTCGCCGCACTCCAGCGCGAGCACGGCAGGCCCCTCTTCGCACTCCTGCTCCGGCTCTGCGACGGGGACCGCCAGCGCGCGGAGGACCTGGTCCAGGAGACGCTGGTGCGCGCCTGGCAGCACCCCGAGGCCCTGCGCGCCGACGACTTCGACTCCGTGCGGCCCTGGCTGATGACCGTCGGGCGGCGGCTTGCGATCGACGCCCGGCGCGCCCGGCAGGCCCGCCCGCCCGAGGTGGGCGACGCGGTGCTGGAGAACGCGCGGGTCGGCTCCGACCACGCCGAGCGGGCCGCCGCGACGCTCGACGTCCGGCGCGCTGTGAAGACACTCACGCGCGAGCACCGTGAAGTCCTGGTGCTCGTGTACTTCCAGGGGGCGAGTGTGGCGGAAGCGGCGGCGGCCCTCGGGATCCCGCCCGGTACCGTGAAGTCCCGCGCGTACTACGCGCTGCGCGCCCTTCGCCGGGTGCTTCCGGGATACGCCGCCGACCTGCGGTGAAACCGGCCGCTGAGTCAAACCTCCGTAAAGCGCCTTGCTGAGGACCCCGGTTGAGCAGTCGGGTGTTCTCATCCGTGTTCCGGATGGGGCCGACCGCGCCCCGGGATCCGGTGTCGGGCGACGCGCAGGTACCGGAGGAAGGCAGGAAGGGATGCTGGACAGAGGTCACGAGAGCACGGACGGCGGCGAGGGTGAACTGACCGTCCCCATGGCGTGGTTGTACGCCGAGTACATCGCCGACGAGCTGCTGCGGACGGGCGATCTGATGCCGCCGACGTCCTTCGAGTTCCGCGCCGGGCGCGATGCCCTGGCGCTGACCGTCTTCCTCTCCGACACCGACGGGGAGCTGTCCGGCATCCGGGTCGTCACCCAGCTGGAGACGTGGCTGTCGCTGACCGCCTACGACATGCCCTGGCAGGAGTGGGTGCGCGAGCGCCTGGCCGAGCTGGCCGCCGGCGCCGCCCGCACGGGGCGGCCCGCGCCGGACCTGGAACTGGCGCAGGAGGCCTGGCGCTGGCTCCAGGAGACGGAGCTGCTCGCTCCCGATCTGAACGCCGTGCCGGGCGGGGTCCCGGTGACCGGGGAGGACGACGGACCGAAGGTCTGGACGCCCGCCTGGCAGCTCGGGCTGCCCCTGGGGCACCTGGCGATCCACCTGTTCTGAGAAATCCGCGGCCCGGACCAATCCGCGGGCCGCAGGGCTCCGAATCCTTTGGTTGCGATTGTGTCACCGGCTTGAGTGATTCCGCTGCCTGGTCCGTACCGGTGGGAGCAAGGAGTAACCCCACCCGCACCCAACGGCACGAGGATTCGGCATGAGGTCCCTGGAAAGGCATCGCGACGTCGGCGCCTACGCGCTCGGCGTGCTGGACGAGGCGGAGGCCTTCCGCTTCGAGGACCACCTCATGGAGTGCCCTCGGTGCGCTGCAGAGGTGACGGAGTTCGGCCCGGTCACACGGCAGATGATGCTGTACCGGCGGGCGACGCCGCGGTTCGTGCACCCGATGGCCCAGCCCGGCCCGCAGCTGCTGGACCGGCTGCTGGCCGAGGTGGCGACCCGCCGCCGGACCGGCCGCAGGCGCGTGCTGTTCGCGCTGGCCGCGTCGGTGGCGTTCGCGGTGTCGGTGCCGGGTGTCGCGATGATGGCCCAGGGCAGCGACGAGGGACCGCGGACGGTGGCGGCGACCGACACGCGCACCGGGGTGTGGGCGCAGGTCACGACGGAGGACGGGGCCTCCGGCAGCCAGGTCGAGCTGAAGGTGCGGGACGGCGCGGGCTCGCGCGCCTGCCACCTGGTCATCGTGGGCCACGACGGCACCGAGGAGACCGCGGCCAGCTGGCACGCCCCCGGGCACGACGACCGGCCCAGCACCATGATGGCGAGTTCGTCGATGCACGCCTCCCAGATCGCCCGCTACGAGATCCGCTCGGCGGCCGGGGACGTCCTGGTCCGGCTCCGGCCGGGCTGACCGGCCCGGGGGTCCGTCGTCCGTCCGCCCCCGTCGCCGGGCGGGGCGCGCGTGCCGGTGTGAGACTGCTGGACGACACACCCGGCAGTGCGGTGAGGGGAGACGACGTGGCGACGGCGGACACCGGCGACGGCCGCCTGGAGGAGTTCCTCGCCGACCCGGAGACGGCGACGCTGGACCTGTTCACCGCCGCGGCCCGGTGCACCACGGCCCTCGGGATCCCGCACTCCGTGGTCTACCTGACCGACATCCAGCAGCGCCGGCTCGTGCCGCTCACGGACACCACCCCGGCCCTGCCCGTCGACGACTCCCTCGCCGGCTGGACCTACCGCACCCAGTCGCTGCGCGTCGCGGAGTCCGACACCGGCGGCATGACGGCCTGGCTGCCCCTGGTGGACGGGGCGGAACGCCTCGGCGTGCTGGCCGTGCACGCGCCCGCGCTGACACCGGCCGTGCTGCGCAGCGCCCGGGCCCTGGCCACCCTCGTGGCCATGATGATCACGACGAGCAGGGCGTACGAGGACTCCTACGTCCGGCGTACCCGCACCGACCGGATGCGCCTGCCCGCCGAGATGCTGCGCGCGTTCCTGCCGCCCCGCACGATCGGCACCGCGCGCGTGGTGTCCACGGCCGTGCTGGAACCCGCCTACGAGATCGGCGGGGACGCCTTCGACCACTCCCTGACCGAGACGACCCTGCACGTCACCGTGCTCGACGCCATGGGCCACGACCTGGCCTCCGGGCTCACCACGGCCGTGTCGCTGGCCGCGTGCCGCAACTCCCGGCGCACCGGGGCCGATCTGCCGGACCTCGTGCAGTGCGTGGACGACGCGCTCGCACAGTGGCTGCCCGACCAGTTCTGCACCGGGGTCCTGGCCCAGCTGGACCTGGCCTCGGGGGTGCTGCGGTGGATCAACTGCGGCCACCCCACCCCGCTGCTGATCCGCGACCGGCGGCTGCTCGTCGACGCCATGCTCCGCGAGCCCGACCCGCCGATGGGGCTGCCGTCCCTGCTCGCCGGGCGGAAGCGGGCGGTGCACGAGACGGCACTGAAGCCCGGGGACCGCGTGCTGATGTACACCGACGGGGTCACCGAGGCGCGGTCCGCGGACGGCGGCGAGTTCGGCCTGGAGCAGTTCGCCGACTACATCATCCGGGCCACGGCCGCGGGCGAGCTGGCGTCCGAGACGCTGCGCCGGCTCATCCACTCCATCCTCGACTCCTCCGCGAGCCGGCTGCGGGACGACGCGACCATCCTGATGTTCGAGTGGTGGCCGCCGTCCGGGTGAGGCCGCAGGGTCACTTCAGCAGCCGCGACATCCTGCGGTCCGCCAGCGGCTTGCCGCCCGTCTGACAGGTCGGGCAGTACTGGAGCGAGGAGTCGCTGAAGGACACCTCGCGGATGGTGTCGCCGCACACCGGGCACGCCTCGCCGGTGCGCCCGTGGACGCGCAGCCCGCTCTTCTTCTCCGCCTTCAGCCGGCCCGCCGCCACACCCCGGGAGCGCTCGACGGCCTCGGTGAGCGTCTCGCGCAGGGCCGCGTGGAGCCGGTCGGTCTCCTCCTCGGTGAGGGAGGCGGCGAGCTTGAACGGGGACATCTTCGCCGCGTGCAGGATCTCGTCGCTGTAGGCGTTGCCCACCCCGGCGATCAGGCTCTGGTCGCGCAGCGCGCCCTTGAGCTGCCGCCGTTCCCCGGCCAGCAGCCGCGCCAGCCTGTTCCGGTCGAAGTCGTCGGCCAGGGGGTCGGGGCCCAGCCGGGCCACGCCGGGCACCTCCTGCGGGTCGGCCACCACGTACACGGCGAGCCGCTTCTGCGTACCGGCTTCGGTCAGGTCGAACCCGGCTCCGGTCTCCAGCGCCACCCGCAGCGCGAGCGGGCCCTTGCCCGGGCGGGGCGGGCCGTCGGGGAGGCGGTCCTTCCAGTGCAGCCAGCCCGCCCGGGCCAGGTGCGTCACCAGGTGGGGTCCGTCCCCGGTCGCCACGTCGAGGAACTTGCCGTACCGATGCACGGCGGTGACCTCGTGGCCCTCCAGCGCGGACAGGGGCGGCTCGTACGTCTTCAGGACGCTGATCGCGACGGGCAGCACGCGTACGATCTCGCGGCCGACGAGGTGCTCGGTCAGGAAGTCCCTGAGCGCCTCGACCTCGGGAAGTTCCGGCATGGCTCCAGGGTGCCACGCGCGGTCAGTCGCGGCCGGGCACCACGAACTCGCACCACACGGCCTTGCCGCCGCCGCGGGCCTCCACGCCCCACACGTCGGTGAGCAGCTCGACCAGCAGCAGGCCGCGCCCGGAGACACCCGACTCGCCCGCTTCCCGGCGGCGCGGCAGGGCGCTGGAGGTGTCCTCGACCTCCAC
Organism: Streptomyces sp. NPDC017943; assembly: GCF_044328425.1. NCBI lineage: Bacteria > Bacillati > Actinomycetota > Actinomycetes > Kitasatosporales > Streptomycetaceae > Streptomyces > Streptomyces sp. NPDC017943. The sequence continues at coordinate 717,739 of NZ_JBIRHH010000002.1, forward strand.
GCGCAGGCGGCGCTCGGCGCCGGTGAGGACCCGCAGGGTGACGGTCGCGGCGCCCTCGGTGTGCATCAGGGCGTTGGTGATGAGCTCGTCGGCGGCCAGCTCGATCTCGTCGGCCCGGTCGCCGGCCCCCCACGCGGCGACCGCGGTGCGGATCATGCGCCGGGCCTCGGTCAGGGCCGCCGGGTCGCCCGGAGCCACGTGCCGCTGGATGCGGCGGCCGGACCGGTACCCCTCGGGGCCGCGCCGGCGCAGCAGGAGCAGCGCCACGTCGTCGTCCCCGCCCCGCTCGTCGGCCACCTCGATGAGCCGGTCGGCCAGCTCCCGTACGTCGTCGGGGCCGGTCTCGACGAGGGCGGTGAGGGTGCCCATGCCGTCGTCGAGGTCGGCGCCGGGCTGCTCGACGAGGCCGTCGGTGCACAGCAGCAGGGTGTCGCCGGCGTCGAGTTCCACGGTGCCCACCGGGTAGTCGAGGCGGCCGAACTCGGCGGACAGGCCGAGCGGCAGCCCGCCGGCCACGGTGATCCGGCGGCAGGCTCCGCCGGTGTGGCGGATCAGCGGGTCGATGTGGCCGGCGCGCACGATCTGCAGCACGCCCGTGGTCAGGTCCGCTTCGGCGTACAGGCAGGTGGCGGAGCGGTCGGTGTCCAGTTCGTGCAGGAAGACGGAGGCGCGCGCCATGACCGTGGCCGGCGGGTGCCCCTCCGCCGCGTAGGCCCGCAGCACGATGCGCAGCTGGCCCATGACGGCGGCCGCGTGCGTGTCGTGGCCCTGGACGTCGCCGATCACGGCGCCGACCCGGCCGCCCGGCAGCGGGATCAGGTCGTACCAGTCGCCGCCGATGTCCCGGCCGACGGCGCCGCCGAGGGTGGCGGCCCGGTAGCGCACGGCCACGTCGGCGCCGGGCACGCTCGGGATGGTGCGGGGCAGCATCGCCTGTTGCAGGCCCTGGGCCAGGTCCATCTCCTGCTCGTAGAACATGGCCCGTTGCAGGCTCTGGGCGATGCTGCTGCCGAGGGCGACGAGGACGTTGCGCTCCTCGGCGGTGAAGCCGCGCCGGTCGCTGTAGAGCAGGCCCATGGCGCCGATGGGCCGGGCCTGGACGATGAGCGGCAGGTAGGCGGCCGAGGTGATGTTCAGGCCCGTGATGTGCGGCCACAGGATCGGGTAGCGCTGGGCGAACTCCTCGGGCGACTCGATGAACCGCGGCCCGAGGGTCCGTACGGCCTCGCTCATCGGGTACGGGTCGTCGATGCGGGTGATGCGGGTGCCGGGCACGGAGCTCTCCGTGGGGCCCTCGGCGATCAGCCGGATCCGGCCGGCCTCGACCAGGCCCATGACGAGGCTGGTGGCGCCCAGGTGGACGAGGCCGTGGGTGTCCGTGAGGACGTCGATGACGTCCTGGACCGTGCGGGCGTGGGCGAGGGCGGCCGTGGTGAGTTCGACGACGCTGGTCTGCTGGCGGCGCGCCTCGTCCCGGGCGGCCTGCTCGCGGCGGACGCCGATCTCGCCGAGCTCCTGGGTGGCGTCGCGGACGATGCCGATGATGCGGCGGGGCCGTCCCGTCCCGTCGCGGCGGATGTAGCCCTGGGTGTGGGTCCAGCGCAGGGTGCCGTCGCGGCGGCGCAGGCGGAAGTAGGCGCCGTAGTTCTCGCTGCCGTCCTTCAGGGCCTGGGACACGACCGTGTCCAGGCGCAGCGCCTCGGCGGGCGGGACGCGTGCGGACAGGGTGGCGGGGTCGCCGGCGTACTCGTCGGGGCGCACGTCGAAGACGTCGTGGGCCTGGGCGTCCATCTGCATCAGGCCGGTGTCCAGATCCCAGTCGAAGCTGCCCATCCGGTTGAGCGCGAGAATCGGATCCGGGTGGGCGGGCCAGTCGTCCGGGAGAGACAGGGCGGCGCTCGCTCCCCGATCAGCCATGCGCCCACCTTGCCAGCATTTGTCCGATTCTTCGACCGGATGGGTCGAACGCGTTCGACCGGACGGGTCGGGGGGCCGGACCGGGCCGGTGTTCGCCGGGCGGGCGGCGGGGTAGCCGCATAGTGTTCTTCACCGAGCGTGACGGTGGGACCGGGCGCGGCACGGGAGGAGCGCACGGCTGTGGACTGGTTCACCGCATCCGACTACTGGCTGACCCGCCTGGTCTTCCAGCGGGCCCTGGCCGCCGTGTACCTGGTGGCGTTCCTGACGGCGGCGCTGCAGTTCCGCCCGCTGATCGGGCGGCGGGGCATGCTGCCGGTGCCGCGGTTCGTGTCGCGGGTGCCGTTCGGGCGGGCGCCGAGCCTGTTCCAGCTGCACTACTCCGACCGCTTCTTCGCCCTGTGCGCGTGGGCGGGGTGCGCCGTGTCGGCGGGCCTGCTGGCCGGGCTGGACTCCCTGCTGCCGCTGTGGGGCGGCATGCTGCTGTGGCTGGTGCCGTGGGCGCTGTACCTGTCGATCGTCAACGTGGGGCAGACCTGGTACTCGTTCGGCTGGGAGTCGCTGCTGCTGGAGGTGGGCTTCCTCGCCGTGTTCCTCGGCAACGACGAGGTGGCGCCGCCGCTCGTGGTGCTGTTCCTGCTGCGGTGGATCCTGTTCCGGGTGGAGTTCGGCGCCGGGCTGATCAAGATGCGCGGCGACGAGTGCTGGCGCCGGCTCACCTGTCTGGAGCACCACCACGAGACCCAGCCGATGCCGGGCCCGCTCAGCTGGTTCTTCCACCGGCTGCCCCGGCCGCTGCACAAGGCCGAGGCCGCCGCGAACCACGTCACCCAACTCGTGGTCCCCTTCCTGTTGTTCACTCCGCAGCCGGTCGCCACGGCCGCCGCGGCGCTGATGATCGTCACCCAGCTGTGGCTGGTGCTGTCGGGCAACTTCTCGTGGCTGAACTGGATCACCATCGTGCTGGCGCTGTCGGCGGTGCGGTTCCCTGCCGACCCGCCCGACGTGCCGGACGCCCCGCTGTGGTTCGCCGTCGTCGTGCTGACCGTGTGCGCCGTGCTGCTGGCCCTGAGCGCGCGGCCGGTGCGCAACATGCTGTCCCGCCGCCAGGTGATGAACCGCTCCTTCGACCCGCTGCACCTGGTGAACACCTACGGGGCCTTCGGCAGTGTGAGCCGGGTGCGCTACGAGGTGGTGGTGGAGGGCACCGCGGACACCGCGCCGCGGCCGGACTCCGGCTGGCGGGAGTACGAGTTCCGCGGCAAGCCCGGGGACCCGCGGCGCTGGCCGCGGCAGTTCGCTCCCTACCATCTGCGCCTGGACTGGCTGATGTGGTTCGCGGCCCTCTCCCCCGCCTACGCCGAGCCATGGTTCGGGACGTTCGTGGAGCGGCTGCTGGAGGGCGACCGGGACACCTTGAGGCTGCTGCGCCGCTCCCCCTTCCCGCCGGACGCGCCCCCGCGGTACGTGCGCGCCCGGCTGTTCCGCTACCGCTTCACGACCTGGCGTGAGCTGCGGGAGACGGGCGCGTGCTGGGAGCGCACGTACGTGCGGGAGTTCCTGCCCCCGACGCGGCTGGCGAAGCCGGTGCACCGGCCGTGACCCCGTCCGCCGGGGCCCTCGCCGGTCAGGACGGCCGCCGCGGCGGGTGCTCGTCCGGTACGGGGGCCCGGCCCGGCGCCGGGGCCTCGTCCGGTACGGGGGCCTCGGCGGGCAGGAGGCCCTCGGTGCGCAGCTCCTGCCAGAACGCCTGCGGCACCCGGGTGGCGAACTGGTCGGCGCAGTCGTGCACTTCGCGGGCCGAGCGGGCTCCGACGAGGACGGTGGCGACCGCCGGGTGCGCGGCGCAGAAGGCCAGGGCGGCGGCGCGCAGCGTGGTGCCGTGGCGGTCGGCGAGCGCCTTCAGCCGCAGCGCCCGCCGCACCAGCTCCGGGGGCGCGTCGGTGTAGTCGTACCGCGCGCCCGGCCTCGGGTCGGCCAGCAGACCGGAGTTGAAGGCGCCGCCGATGACGACGGACCTGCCGCGCGCGTGTGCCGTGGGCAGCAGGTCGCGCAGCGCGCTCTGGTCGAGCAGGGTGTAGCGGCCGGCGCACAGCACCACGTCGACGTCGGTCTCGCGGACGAAGCGGGTGAGCATCTCCGCCTGGTTCATGCCGGCGCCGATCGCGCGGACCACGCCCTGCGAGCGGAGCTCCTCCAGCGCCGGGTACCCCTCGCGGAACGCCTGGCCCGCGTGCTCGTCCGGGTCGTGGAGGTAGACGACGTCGACGCGGTCGAGGCCCAGCCGTTCGAGGCCGGCCTCCAGCGTGCGGCGGATCCCGTCGGCGCTGAAGTCCCACACCCGGCGGTGGGTGGCGGGCACGGCGAAGCCGCTCGCGAGGTCGTCACCGCGGCCGTCGGCGCTCTCCAGGCGGCGGCCCACCTTGGTGGAGACCGTGTACTGGTCGCGGGGCCTGCCGCGCAGGGCCGCGCCCAGGCGGCGCTCGGACAGGCCGAGGCCGTAGTGCGGGGCCGTGTCGAAGGAGCGGATGCCCCGGTGCCAGGCGGCCTCCACGGCCTCCTGCGCCTCCTCCTCGCCGACCTCGGTGTACAGGTTGCCGATGGCGGCGGCGCCGAAGGACAGGGCCCCGACCCGGACGCCGCTGCCGCCGAGCCGGTTCACCGGGCCACCCCACGCGTCCCCGGGCCCCGCCTGCTCCACCGCGGGCCCGCACGGCCCTCGTCGTCGCTCATCCTCACGGCTCCTTCCTCGTCCGGCTCCGGCACCGCGGTGGCCCGGAGGTCCCGCCGTTGATCCGGCTCGTCCACGGACGTGACCTGCTTCTTCCCGCGACCGTCAGGCGCGCCGCAGCCGCAGCGTCACCAGCTCGAACGGGCGCAGCCGCACCGCGATCCGGCCGCCGTCCGCCTCCGGTGCCGGTGCGCCGGCCAGGGGGCGTTCCAGCAGGTCCGTCACCGCGACGCCCGCCACCTCGAATCCGGCGGTGAGCGTGGCGCGCGCCCGGCCGCCGAACGCCTCGTGGAAGCGGACGACGACGTCACCGCTGCCGTCGTCGGCCAGCTTGACCGCCGTGACGACCACGGCGTCCTGGTCGGACGCCACCAGCGGCGCGACCTCGCCGGCGCCGGACAGCCGCCGTTCGGGCTGGTTGATCCGCCAGCCCTCGCGGACCGCGTCACCGATGCCGGCGCCGGGCACCAGCGCGTGCCGGAAGCGGTGCACGCCCTGGTCGGTCTCCGGGTCGGGGAAGCGCGGAGCGCGCAGCAGGGACACGCGGACGGTGGTGGTCGTGCCGCCGTCGCCGTCGGTGCGGACGGTGCGCGTCACGTCGTGGCCGTACGTGGAGTCGTTGACGACCGCGACGCCCCAGCCCGGTTCCTCCAGGTGGACGAACCGGTGGGCGCACGCCTCGAACTTGGCCGCCTCCCAGGAGGTGTTGGTGTGGGTGGGCCGGTGGAAGTGCCCGAACTGGGTCTCCGACGCGTACCGTTCGGCATGCACGTCGAGCGGGAAGGCGAGCTTGAGGAACTTCTCCGTCTCGTGCCAGTCGACCTCCGTGTCCACGACCAGCCGCCGCTCCCCCGGAGCCAGGGACAGCAGCTGGGTGACGCGGGAGGCGCCGAAGGACCGGACGACCCGCACGCCCTCGCCGTCGGGGGCGACCTCCTCGGCGTCGGTCAGGTCGGTGACCGTGTTGCGGTAGAACTCGTCGACGTCCCAGGCGTCCCACATGTTCGGGAAGTCGGGGTGCAGCTGGAGCAGGTTCGCGGCCCGGCCGGGGGCGATGGTCTCCCGGTCGGCCTCGACGTCGTACGCGGACACCACGAGCCCCCGGGCGTCGATCTCGACCCGGAGCAGGCCGTTGTCCAGGACGTGCCCGCCCCCGGGCCGGTCGGTGCGGGCCGTGCGCGCCGGCTCGGCCGGGGTGCGCGCACCCCCGGCCGGGACGCCGGCCCGGGTGTGCGGGGCGGCGTTGAAGACCAGCGGAATCCGCCCCTCGCCCGCGAGGGCGCGCTGGGCGGCGTCGATGATCCGCTCCAGTTCCTCGGCCACCTGCTCGTAGGTCCGGCGGGCCTCGCGGTGCACCCAGGCGATGGACGAGCCGGGCAGGATGTCGTGGAACTGGTGCAGCAGCACCGTCTTCCAGATGCGGTCCAGGTCCTCGTAGGGGTAGGGGAACCCGGTGCGCACGGCCGCCGTGGCGGCCCACAGTTCGGCCTCCCGGAGCAGGTGCTCGCTGCGGCGGTTGCCCTGCTTGGTCTTCGCCTGGCTGGTGAGGGTGGCGCGGTGCAGCTCCAGGTAGAGCTCACCGACCCAGACGGGCGGTTCGGGGTACTCGGCGGCGGCCTTCTCGAAGAAGGCCCGCGGGGTCTCCCAGGTGACCGTGGCCGAACCCTCCAGATCGCGCAGCCGGGCCGCCTTGGCGACCATCTCGCGGGTGGTGCCGCCGCCTCCGTCGCCCCAGCCGGTCGGGGCGAGGGAGTGGCGGGCGACGCCCTTGTCCTTGAAGTTGCGGGCGGCGTGGGCGATCTCGCTGCCCCTCATGGAGCAGTTGTAGGTGTCGACGGGCGGGAAGTGGGTGAAGATCCGTGTGCCGTCGATGCCTTCCCACTGGAAGGTGTGGTGGGGGAACTTGTTCGTCTGCGACCAGGAGATCTTCTGCGTCAGCAGGTACTTCGCGCCGGCGGCCTTGATGATCTGGGGCAGGCCCGCGGCGAAGCCGAACGTGTCCGGCAGCCACGCCTCGTCGTTCTCGATGCCGAACTCGTCGAGGAAGAAGCGCTTGCCGTGCACGAACTGCCGGGCCATCGCCTCGGAGCCGGGCATGTTGGTGTCGGACTCCACCCACATGCCGCCGGCCGGCACGAACCGCCCGTCCGCCACGGCCTTCTTCACCCGGGCCCACACCTCGGGCCGGTGGTCGCGCACCCACGCCCATTGCTGGGCCTGCGACATGGCGAAGACGAACTCCGGCTCGTCGTCGAGAAGCGCGGTCATGTTGGAGGTGGTGCGGGCCACCTTGCGCACGGTCTCGCGCAGCGGCCACAGCCACGCCGAGTCGATGTGGGCGTGCCCGACGGCGCTGATGCGGTGGGCGGAGGGGGCCGCGGGCGTGGCGAGGACGTCGGCGAGCCGCGAACGGGCGGCTGCGGCGGTGCCGTTGACGTCCTGGAGGTCCAGGGCGTCGAGTGCCTTGTCGACCGCCCGGAGGATCTCCCAGCGGCGGGCGGACTCCGCGGGCAGTTCGGCCATCAGCTCGCCGAGCACCTCCAGGTCGATCGCCAGCTGCCACACCGTCTCGTCGAAGACGGCGAGGTCCATGCGGGCGAGGGTGTACTGCGGTTCGCTGCCCGCGGTCTCCTTGTCGCCGAGCTGCGTGGGCAGGAAGGGGTGGTAGTCGAGGATGACGGGGTTGGACGCGGCCTCGACGTGCAGGCACACCTGCTCACCGCCCTCGGCGGGGGCGGCGACGCGTACCCACTGGTTGCGCGGGTTGAGGCCCTTCACGGGCGTGCCGTCGGGCCGGTACACCAGGCCCTCGCACTGGAAGCCGGGCATGTTCTCGTCGAAGCCGAGGTCGAGGATCGCCTCGACGGTCCGGCCGGCCCAGGCCTGGGGAACCGTGCCGGTGACGCGGAACCAGCTGGTGCCCCAGGGAGCACCCCAGCGGGCGCCCGTCTCGATCGGCTCGGGCTCCGCCGCGAGACCCTCGGCGACGGGGACGGGCTCGCCCGGGGCGTGCCACACGGCGACCTGGAGCGGCACGGACTCGGGGTACACGGCGGGGCGGACGCGCTCGTCGAGGACGCGCTTGAGGCGGGCTTCGACCAGGCTGCGGTCGTCATGCATACGGGATGCTCCCTAGAGGGGGGTGGTTACCAGGCGTGGGTCAGGGTCACGGGTGCCGACGAGGTGTAGAGCTCCCCCACGGCCCGCAGTTCGAACCGTGCGGCCCGCTCGCCCTGCTCGGGTTCCAGCCCGGCGACGAAGAACGCCCGCTGGCAGGTGCCGCCGAGGAAGCGGCGGGTGCCGTCGGGGAGCCGGCGGTGCAGGGTGTAGTGGCGGACGGCACCGCGGGCCGGGTTCCACAGCAGGCGCAGGTCCCCGCCGGACGCGGCGGCGACGCGCAGGCCGGTGGGCGCGGCCGGGGTGGCCCGGGAGGCGGTCCGCACGGCGAGTGCGCCGAGCCGCCACCGTACGGGGCCGCCGGGGTCCAGGGGGGTGAGCCGGACACCGAGTGCCCGGACGGTCCCGGGCGGACCGGTGAGCCGCACGGTCGAGGTGTGCCAGGCGTCCGAGGCCCGTACGGGGACGTACCGGTACGGCGGTGCGGCGCCCGGGGTGTCCGGTTCGCCGGTGGCGACGGCCAGTTCGACGCGGACCCGGCCGGAGTCGGTGCGGTGGGTCAGCTCGACGACCGTGCCCGCGGTGCGGGGCAGCCGGGTGGCGTACAGGTCGAGGACGGCCGGTTCGGTGAGCTCGCCGTCGACGAGGACACTGCTGCCGCCGCGCCAGGCGTCCTCGAAGTCGAAGGACACCGCGGGGCGGCTGCCCTCGGTGTGCACCACCCAGCGCCGGGAGGGCAGCCGGTCCTGAAGGCCGAGATGGTTCCAGGGGGTGTCGGAGGTGATCACGCCGTCCTCGAACCAGCGCAGTCCGTGCCCGGTGTTGAAGGAGCTGGCGAACGGTACCGAGGTGACGGTCGAGCGGTCGGCGACGGTCACGGCGGGTGCCCGCCAGGGGTCCGTGCCGTCCGGGCGCGAGGGATCGAGGGAGCGGCCGGTCCAGAAGCGGTCGTCCGCGGCGTGGAAGGAGGCCGGGTCCCGCCGGTCGGCGGGCAGGTGGTTGCGGGTCCACTCGGGCCGGTAGAGGCCGATCGAGGCGAGGTGGGCCCCGTCCCGCGGCACGATCGCGTCCCACCGCACCGGGGTGTTCCAGCCGCCGGCCTCGACGTCCACGCCCGCCCACAGGTCGTAGCGGCTGCGGCCCAGTTGCTCGGCCCTGCTCGCGGAGGAGACCAGGCTGTTCGCGCTCCAGCGGAAGTCGACGAACATGTCGTCGGAGGTCCGGAAGAACGGTTCGTTCTGCCCGTCGAGGGCGCCCTGCCAGCTGACCGTGCCGTTCACCGTCATGGCGTCGTACCAGGTGACGCGCTGCCCCTTGGCCGCCGCGCGGGTCTTCAGCTCCCGCAGGAAGCTCAGCATGTCGGCGCCGAGGGCGGCATCCCCTCCCCCGGTCTCGGCGTTGACGAACCAGCCGTCGAACCCGTGGGCCTCGGCGACCGCGACCAGCCGTTCGGCGAGCGGGTGGCCTCCGGCGGCGTCCTTCTGCACCAGGTCGCGGGTCCAGCGCAGTTGCCCGCCGTAGGCGACGGGTGGCAGGAAGACGTTGCCGAGGACGGGCACGCCGTGCCGGTGGGCGGCGTCCACGATCGGCGCGTTCGGGGCGAGGATCAGCCCTTCGCCCGACGACCCGCCCCAGAAGACCAGTTCGTCGATGTAGGCCCAGTGGGACAGGGCGTAGAAGTCGGCGGTGGGGGCTCCCTGGGAGGGGTTGCCCGCCGTGGGGCCGAAGGAGACCAGCGACTGGATGCGGGCCTGGCCGGCGCGGGCGGTGGCGTTGGCGGGTGCCGGGGTGAATCGGGCGGCCAGCGGCACGGACGACGCGTTGAAGGCGAGATCCGGGTCGTCCTCGGCGCGCCAGGACTTCAGGCTGCGCCAGGTGATGCCGGGGCCGGGGGTGCCTTCGGGGAGGGAGTCCGGGTACCAGTAGGACGCGAACGGCGGGGTGGCGGCCCGCGGGGCCGCCGTCGCGGGCAGGGCGGGGACGAGCGCGGCCGCGGCGCCGGCGAGCAGCACGGTGCGTCGGGTGGGGGTCACGGGCGGGTGCCTCCTTCGAGGACCTGGTCGGCGGTGACGGTCTCGGTGATGCCGCGTGCGGACAGGTGCTCCCGGTCGGTGGTCCGGGTGTCGAGGACGGTGGTGGGGCGCGCCCCGTCGGCGACCAGCCGGAAGAAGGCCTCGAAGACGGGCCCGCCGGGCGCGCACCGTGACCGGGCGGACGGGTCGGCGGGGACCACGAGCGCGGTGGTGCGGGCCGCCGGTGCGGACGGCGCCGAGCGCGCGGCCCGCGCCAGCACCAGGGCGGTGTCCTTCGGCTTGCGGTCGTTGGTCATGAGGCCCAGTCCGTACTCCAGGTCGGGGAAGTCGGCGAGGCCGCGGGAGACGTCGTGGGAGCACCACCAGGTGACGCCCCACAGGTCCGGGCAGTCCAGGGCGTGCGCGACGGTCGCCTCGGTGAAGGCGGCGGCGTGCTCGGGCGGGACCAGGGGCGCGGGGGCGCCGACCTCCTGGAGCCAGACCGGCCGGCGCGGGTCGCCGGCCCAGGCCTTGCTCAGCTCGACCAGGTAGGCCGCGTGGTGCTCGCTCGGCACGGAGGTGCGGCCGTGGCGCTGGGCGGTGCCGTTGAACACCCAGGAGTGCACGGCCGTGACGGCGCCGTGCCGGGCGGCCTGGCCCGGGGTGAAGGGCTGGTCGTCCTGGTACCAGGTGGCGTCGTACTCGGCGTGCAGGTGCAGCCGGCCCGGGGCGCCCTCCTCGCAGGCGGCGAGCATCCGGGTGAGCCAGGTGTCGATCTCGCCGGGTGTGGCCCGGTCCGGGTCGGGGTGGGGTCCGGCGGAGAACTGGTTGACCTCGTTGCCGAGGGTCATGCCGATGAAGTTGGGCCGGTCGGCGAGGGCGGCGGCGAGGGTGCGCAGCAGGGCGGCTTGGCCGTCGAGCACGTCGGGGTCGGTGAACAGGTTGCGCCGGTGCCAGGTCCGGGTCCAGGCGGGCAGGAAGTCGAAGCTGCTCAAGTGACCCTGCAGACCGTCCACGTTGACGTCCAGGCCGCGTTCGGCGGCGGCGTCGGCGAGCGCGACGAGCTGCTCCACGGCCCGCGGGCGGATCAGGCTGCGGTTGGGCTGGAAGTACGGCCACAGCGGGAAGACGCGGACGTGGTCGAGGCCGAGCGCGGCGATCGAGTCGAGGTCGGCGCGCACGGAGTCGAGGTCGAAGTCGAGCCAGTGGTGGAACCACCCTTCGCTGGGCGTGTAGTTGACGCCGAAGCGCACGGCTTGAGGCATGCGGGTCCCTTGCGACGGAGGACGGAGGTACGGGGTCAGCCCTTGACGGCGCCCTCGCCGACGCCGCGGAAGAAGTACCGCTGGAGGCAGGCGAAGAGGGCGATCAGCGGTGCGACGGCGATGATCGTGCCCGCGGCGACGAGGCGTTCGTCGTTGGCGAAGGTGCCGTGCAGGTAGTCGAGGCCGATGGTGAGGGTGAACTTGGAGGGGTCGCTCAGCACGATGAGCGGCCACAGGAAGTCGTCCCAGGCGCCCATGAAGGCGAAGATCGCGACGACGGCGAGGGTGCCCTTGACCGAGGGCAGGGCGATGCGCAGGAAGCGCTGCCACACGTCGGCGCCGTCGACGAAGGCCGCCTCCTCGATCTCGTAGGGCAGGTTGAGGAAGGCGTTGCGCATCAGCAGGACGTTCATGGCGCCGATGCAGCCCGGCAGGACCACGCCGACCAGGGTGTTGTTGAGGCCGAGCTCCCGCATGGTGGTGAACTGGGCGATGATGATGCCCTCGACGGGGACGAGCATCGCCAGGACGAAGGCCAGGGTGGCGGCGCGGCGGCCGCGGTAGCGCAGACGGGCCAGGGCGTAGCCGGCGAGGGCCGAGCCGGCGCAGTTGGTGACGACGTTGGCGGTGGCGACCTTCAGGGAGTTGAGGGCGTAGTCCCACACGGGGATGGTGTCGGCGACCCGCTCGTAGTTGTGCAGGGTGGGGTCGCCCGGCAGGAACGCCGGAGGGGAGCTGTAGATGTCCTCGGTGGGGCCCTTGAGGGAGGTGGACAGCTGCCACAGGAACGGGCCGATGGTCAGGGCGAGGACGGCGAGCAGCAGGACGTAGCGCAGGGCGAGTTCCCACACCCGGACGCGGCGGCCGTGCTCGTCGGTGATCCGCGGTTCGCGGGCCGCGGCGGGCGCCTTCCGCCCGGGAGGTGCCTTCCGGAGGACGCTCACGAGTCCTCCTTCCTGTCGGCGCGCAGCACGAGCAGCATCAGGGCCACGGTGACGGCGAAGACGACGACGGAGAGGGCGGAGGCGTAGCCGACCCGGCCGCTCAGGCCGGTGCCGGTGCGCTGGACGAGCATGACGAGGGTGGTGTCCTCGCCGGCCGGGCCGCCGCTCGGGCCGGCCAGCAGGTACACCTCGGAGAACACCTTGAACGCGGCGACCGAGGAGAGCGCCGCGACGAGCACCATGGTGGAGCGGACGGCGGGCACGGTCACGGTCAGGAACCGGCGCACGGCGCCCGCCCCGTCGACGGCGGCCGCCTCGTGCAGTTCGCGCGGCACGTTCCCGAGCGCCGCCAGGTAGATGATCATGTAGTAGCCGAGGCCCTTCCACACCGTGACGGCCATGGCGCTCAGCAGCAGCAGCCACTGGTCGCTGAGGAAGGCGACCTTGTCCGCACCGGCCGCCTCCAGCATCGCGTTGACCAGTCCGCGGTCGTCGAGGAGCCACACCCAGATCAGGCCGACGACGACGATCGAGGCGACGACGGGGGTGTAGAACGCGGACCGGAAGAAGGTGATGCCGGGGATGTTCCTCTGCACCAGCAGCGCCAGCAGCAGCGGCAGGACGACCAGCAGGGGCACGACTCCGACGACGTAGAGGGTGCTGTTGCGCAGCCCGATCCAGAACATGTCGTCGTGCAGCAGCTCGCGGAAGTTGGCGAGCCCCACGAACGTCCCGGGGATCAGGGTGCGGCGGTCGGTGAAGGAGTTCACCAGCGTGGAGAGGAACGGGTAGAGCACGAACGCGCCGGTGACGAGCAGTCCGGGGGCGGCGAACAGCCAGGGGCTGGTCGGCAGTTGACGCCGCACCCGGGGGATGCCGGAGGAGGCCATGACGGGTCAGCCCTGCTGCTTCAGGAGCCGGTCGCACTCCTTGACAGCGTTGTCGAGGGCTTCCTTCGGGCTCTGCTTGCCCTGGAGCGCCTTGGCGACCTGGTTGCGCAGCGCGATCTTCATCTGCTCGCTGAACAGCACCGGCGTGTAGTTCACGGCCGTCTTCAGCGACTTGGCGGCGGCGACGCGGACGCGGGTCTCGTCGGTGCCGTCCTGCTTCGTGAAGTACGGGTCGTCCAGCGAACCGGCGGTGCTGGGGAAGATGGCGACCTTCTTGGCGAAGGACATCTGGTGCGCCGCGTCGGTCACGAAGTGCGCGAAGGCGACCGCCGCGGGCTTGCGCTTCGACTGGGAGTTCACCATCACGCCCATCACGTACATGTTGACGTGCCCGGTGCTGGTGATCTGGTCGGTGATGCCGATGTTCCTGTACAAGCTCGGCGCCTGCTTCTTGAAGTTCCCGAGGTCGAGGGCGCTGCCGGGGTTCATGGCGACGGCCCCGGTGAGGAACTTCTTGCCGGAGGACTCGGGCGTGGCGGTCAGGGCCTGCCGGTCGAGGGCCTTGGCGTCGTACAACTCCTTGTACTTGGTGAGGAGTTCCACGCCCTTGGCGTCGTCGAAGGTGAAGGCGGTGCCTTCCTTGTTCATCAGCGGGACGCCGTAGCGGCCGAAGTCCTCGATGGTGGGCACGTTGGCGAGGGTGGCGACCTTCCCGTCGCTCCTGTCCGCCATGCGCAGGGCGTCGGCGAAGAGGTCGTCGTAGGTCCTCGGCGGCTTCTGCGGGTCGAGCCCCGCCTGCTCGAACAGGGTCTTGTTGTAGAACAGCGGGCCGGTGTTGAGGTACCAGGGGAAGGCGTACGTGCCGGTCATGCCCGGTATCCGGTGGCCGGCCCAGGCGCCGGGCAGGTACTCCTTCTCGTACTGCGGCGCGGCCTTGTCCAGGTCGAGGGCCAGTCCGGCCTTGGCGAGGGGCGCCACGAGGTCGGGCGAGACGTTGACGACGTCGGGCAGGGTGCCGCCGGCGGCGTCGGCGCTGATCTTGTCGGCGTAGCCCTCGGCGGGCTGGTCGACCCACTTCACGTCGGTGCCCGGGTGCTTCTTCTCGAACTCGGCGATCAGGCCCTCGAAGTAGGGCTTGAAGTTGGCGCGCAGGTTCCAGGTCTGGAAGGTGATGTCGCCCTCGACCTTGCCCGAGGCGTCACCCGACCCGCCCCCGCCGTCCCCGGAACCGCAGGCACTGAGGGGCAGCAGGACGGCGACGGCAGCGGCGGCGAAGGCTCTGCGGGGGATGCGCACAGGGACCGGCTCCTTCGGGGGGAACGGGGCGGGGGCGGCGGAGATGACGCCGGGGCAGACATTGCATCGTCGTCTTCGGCGAAGTCAATGGATTCCGCTCGACTAAAGTCATTAGTTGGGCATTCATGCAGGTCAGGCGGGCTTCACGGCGGCTCTTGCACTAGATCACTAATGCGCTTTAGGGTGTTGGCACTCAAGCGCATTAGTGCACATGCCGTGTCGCACCGAACGGAGAGCAAGGGTGACGGAAAAGCGCTCACCGGCCCGCCGGCCGACGATGAAGGACATCGCCCGGCGGGCCGGGGTCTCCGAGAGCGCGGTCTCCTTCGCGCTGAACGGCAGGCCCGGTGTCTCCGAGGTCACCCGGGACCGGGTGCGCCGGGTCGCCGAGCAGCTGGGCTGGCGGCCCAGCACGGCGGCGCGCGCCCTGTCCGGCGAGGGGGCCGCGACCGTCGGCTTCGTCCTGGCCCGTGCGGCGGGGACGCTGGGCGTGGACTCGTTCTTCCTCCAGCTCGTCTCCGGCATCCAGGAGGTCCTCGCCGAACGGCATCTGGGGCTGCTGTTCCAGATCGCCGAGGACATCGACGACGAGTGCGCGGTGTACCGGCGGTGGTGGGCCGAGCACCGGGTCGACGGAGTCCTCGTGGTCGACCCCCGCACCGACGACCCCCGGCCCGCCCTGCTCGACGAACTGGGGCTGCCCGGCGTGGTGATCGGCGGTGACCCCGAGGAGCGGCACCCGGGGCTGTCGACGGTGTGGGCGGACGACGCGGGCGCCATGGCGGCGGTGGTGGACGGGTTGTACGCGCTCGGCCACCGGCGGATCGCGCACATCGCGGGGCTGCCCGGGCTGGCCCACACCGAGCGCCGGATCCGCACACTGCGGGCCGAGGCGCAGCGGCGGGGCCTGTCCGCCGTGCAGTCGGTGCCGACCGACTACTCGGACGAGGCGGGGGCGGCCGTCACCCGCCGGGTGCTGAGCGGTCCGGACGCCCCCACGGCCCTGATCTACGACAACGACGTGATGGCCGTCGCGGGCGTCGCCGCCGCGGCCGACCTGGGCTTCGCCGTGCCGGCCGACGTGTCCGTGGTGGCCTGGGAGGACTCCGCGCTGTGCCGTCTGGTCAAGCCGTGGCTGTCGGCGCTGTCCCGGGACAGCGTGGAGTTCGGCCGCACGGCGGCCCGCGAGCTGACCGCCCTCCTGGACGGCGGTCCGGCCCGGACCGTGCGGGTGCCGGTGCCGGAGCTGATCGAGCGCAACAGCACGGGGCCGTCCCGGGTCACGCCGTAGGGCCCGCCCCGCGGGGCGGCACGGCCGGCGCGGGTCACGCCCCGGCCGGGACCGTGCACCGCACTCCCGTGTCGGGCCACAATGGGCGGTATGCGCCCCCGCGGCACCGCCTGTGCCGCCGCCGGGCTGCTGCTGGCCGTCGCGGGCGGCTGCACCGGCGGTGACGGTTCCGCCGCGCCCGCGACCGGCACCGTGACCACGCGCGCGGCGGGGGAACGGAGCCCGAGCAGCGCCTCCCCCTCCCCCGACCGGGTCGACCCCGTCTCCCTCCCGGCGCTGATGCGGCGCGAGCACACCGGCTCGGACCTCCGGCTCGGCGACGTGCTCGACCGCACCTCCGCCTACACCCGCTACGCGGTCACCTACGAGGCGAACGGCCTGACCATCTCGGGGATCATGAACGTCCCCGAGGGCGAGGGGCCGTTCCCGGCGCTGGTCCTGGCTCACGGCTACATCGACCCGGACGTCTACGTCAGCGGCCAGGGCATGCCGCGCGAGCAGGACCGCCTGGCCCGCGAGGGCTACGTCGTCCTGCACACCGACTACCGCAACCACGCCCGCTCCGACGACGACCCGGACAACGACGTGAACCTGCGCCTCGGCTACACCGAGGACGTCATCGGGGCCGCCCTGGCCCTGCGCGACTCCGGGCGCCCGGAGATCGACGGCGACCGCATCGGGCTGTTCGGCCGGTCCATGGGCGGCGGGGTCGTGTACAACACACTGGTCGTGGCGCCCGGCCTGTTCGACGCCGCCGTGGCGTACGCCCCGGTGAGCGCGCGCCCGGAGGAGAACATCGACCACTTCCAGCGGCCCGACGGCGACCCGGTCGTCGCCGAGATCGAGGACGCGCACGGCACTCCCGGGGAGAACCCGGCGTTCTGGCGCGGCATCTCACCCCTCACCTACGCCGACCGCGTGACCGAGCCGCTGCTGATCCAGCACGGCACCGCGGACGAGACCTGCCCACCGGCCTGGTCCCGGGAGGCCGCCGCCGTGTTCGACGCGGCGGGCAAGGACGTGGAGCTGCGCACGGTCCCCGGCGAGGGCCACACCTTCGGTCCCCGCTGGGCCGCCGAGATGGACGCCACCGAGGCCTTCCTCGCACGCCATCTGCGCTGAGGGCGGCCTCCGGTCCGCCCGGTGGCCTCGACGCGCACGGACCACCGGGTGCACAGTTCTCCTTGCGTACTCGTCAGTAAGTCCGTGTCGATCCCTTCGAGGAGCCGCTGTGACCACCTGGGCCGGCCGCACCGCCGCCGAGATATCCGCCGCCGTCCGCGACAAGCGGGTCACGCCCCGCGAGGTGGTGGCCGAGCACCTCGCCCGGATCGAGCGGCTCGACGGCCGGGTCGGCGCGTTCCGTGCGGTGCGCGGCCGTGCGGCGCTGGCCGAGGCGGACGAGGTGGCGGCCCGCGGCGACTTCGCGGAACTGCCCCTGGCCGGGGTGCCCGTCGCGGTCAAGGACAACCTGCCGGTGCGCGGCGAGTCCACCCGCATCGGCTCGGCCGCGACGCCCGACACACCGGCCCAGCGCGACCATGTGACGGTCGCCCGGCTGCGGGCGGCCGGAGCGGTGGTCGTGGGACTGACGCACGTGCCGGAGCTGTGCGTCTTCGGCACGACGGACGGCGTGCTGGGCGTGACCCGCAACCCCTGGGACCCCTCGCGCTCGGCGGGCGGTTCGTCGGGCGGCAGCGCCGCCGCCGTCGCCGCCGGGATGGTTCCCGTCGCCCTCGGCAACGACGGCATGGGCTCCCTGCGCATACCGGCCGCCAACTGCGGCCTCGTCACCGTCAAGCCGGGCCGCGGCGTGGTGCCGACGGGCGACGGCGGCACCTGGTTCGGCATGGCCGAGCACGGCCCGCTCGCCACCACCGTCGAGGACGCCCGGCTGGTGCTGTCGGTCCTCGCCGGGACGGAGTTCGGGCCCGGCCCCGGCACGCTGCGGGTGGCGGTGTCGCTGCGCAGCCCACTGGCCGGGACCGTCGTCAGCCGCCCCTACGCGGCGGCCGCCCGGGACGCGGCCGGCGTGCTGATGCGGGCGGGCCACCAGGTCCGCCGCGCCGACCCGCCCTACCCCCTGTCCCTGGCGGCGACCTCGCTGACCCACTGGACGGCGGGCACGGCCGCCGACGCCCGGGCCCTCGACCCGGGCCGGCTGACCCGGCGCACCCGGGTCCACGCGCGCATCGGCCGCCCCTTCGTCCCGTCGGCGGCCTCCGGCGCGGGACGCGAGAAGCTCCGGCAGCGACTGGAGCCGTTCTTCGCGGAGCACGACGTGCTGCTCACACCCGCGCTCGCCCGCCGCTCCCCCCAGGCCGGGCCGTGGCACGAACGCGGCTGGCTGCGCAACCTGCTGGCCAACACCGCGTACTCGCCTCTGACCCCGCCGTGGAACCTGACCGGCTGGCCCGCGATGGCGGTTCCCTTCGGCACGCTCCCCTCCGGCGCCCCCTGCTCGGTGCAGCTGGTGGGACTGCCGGGCTCGGAGTCCCGACTCCTCGCGCTCGCGGAGCAGTTGGAGACCCGAAAGCCGTGGCGGCGCACCGCGCCGGTCGACTAGAGTCGGCCGGGTGACTGCCGGGTCGGCCGTAGGCCATGCACGAGTGAGGCGCCCGGCCTCGGAGTGAGCCCGGCGGGGACGGCCCCGCCCCGGCCCCTCCGAGCGCCGGAGAGGGCACGCGCCCCGCCTCATGTCTCCGCGTTCTCGTTCCCGCGCCGTTCAGCGGCGCCTCGTCACGGACCCCGACACCCGGAGAGCATCCACCCTTGTCCCCCATGCCCCGCACCGAGTTGCCGACCACGGTCGCCCGCCTCGACCACACCGCCGTCTACGCCTCCGACCGCCACCTGTCGGCGGAGTTCCTCGCGGCCGTCCTGGGTCTGGAGGTCGGCGCCCCGTTCGGCCCGTTCCTCCCGGTCGACCTGGGCAACGGCGTGACCCTCGACTACTACGAGAAGCGCGACGAGCCCGTCCAGCCCCAGCACTACGCGTTCCTGGTGCCCGAGGAGCAGTTCGACACGATGATCGCCCGGCTGGAGGCGCTCGGCGTCCCCTACTACGCCGACCCGGGCCACACCGAACCGGGCCGGGTGAACGGCCTGTTCGGCGGCCGGGGCGCCTACTTCGACGACCCGGACGGCCACAACATGGAGATCATGACCCGGCCGTACGCCCGGCCCTGACGGCCGCGGACGGCCGCGGCCGGTCCGGCCCCGGACGCCTACAGCGCCCGGTACATGATGTGCAGTCCGACGAGGCCGTGCCGGGGATGCTCGAAGGCGTCCGGGACCGTGCCGAGGACGGTGAAACCGAGCGAGGTCCACAGGCGCACGGCCGGGTTGGTCTCGACGACGGCGTTGAACACCATCCCCCGGTACCCGGCGGCCCGGGCCTCGGCCAGCAGGTGCTCCGCCAGGGCCCTGCCGTGGCCCCGGCCGCCCCGGTCGGGGTCGACCATGAAGCCGGCGTTGGCGATCCGGGCGGCGGGACCGCCGTAGTTGGGGGTGAGGTAGGCGGAGGCGACGACGGTGCCGCCGTCGTCCTCGACGACCCAGACGCGCTTCGCCGGGTTCATCCACAGGACCCGGGCCTCCTCCTCGGAGGTTCCCGGGTCCCATGCGTAGGTCTCGCCCGCGGCGACGATGCGGTGCCAGAACGGCCAGATGCGAGGCCAGTCGTCAGCCGTTGCTTCCCTGATCAGCATGGGTGCGAGTGTGGCACGCCCATGCGTTCGCAGAGCGCGGTGGGGGCCCGCCCGTGTCAGTCGACGCTGGGCAGGATGTGGGGCTCGGCGAGGTCGTCCTCGTAGCCCGCGAGGCGGATCGGGGCCGAACGGGCCCACACGTCGAGGCTGCCGAGCTCGTCGGCCCGTCGGCCGGCGCGCTCGCCGAGTTCCTTGGGGCGCTGATCGCGCTTCGTCTTCTCCGGTGTCACCGCGCACTCCTTATGTGTCGGTCACCCTGGGGACGTACGCGCCGGTCCAGCTGCGCCTGACGCCCCCTCGGGGTTGCGTGTCATGTGCAGTTCGGACGCGGTGGCGCCGGTCGACTCACGGGAGAGCAGCCGTGGTGAACCGGCTTGTCCCAGACGGACCGTGGGTGTGGGTAGGACCCGTGCTGCTGTCCGTCCGCCTCAGGTTAACCACATGAGCGGGCACCCGCTCGATGGGGCTGAAAACAAGCGGTAACGATCGCGCGTCATCTGGCGTTCACCGGGGGTTTTCGCCCCGTTTTGTCACCCAATAGGCGTTTCACAAATCACTCGTTCGGCGTAGGTGCGCGACGACCCTTTCGAGACACGCCGCAGTGATCACGCCCTTCCGGCTCCCCCGGCGCGGCCGGGCGGGAACCGGCACTCCGTCACCGGCCCGCCGCCCGGGGCGCCCTACCACTTCCCGGGCGCGTAGTCCTTCAGGAAGACGCCGTACAGGTCCTCGCCGGCCTCGCCCCGCACGATCGGGTCGTACACCCGGGCCGCGCCGTCGACCAGGTCGAGCGGTGCGTGGAAACCGGCCTCGGCGAGCCGCAGCTTGTCGTAGTGCGGCCGCTCGTCGGTGATCCAGCCCGTGTCGACCGAGGTCATCAGGATGCCGTCGGACTGGAACATCTCCTGGGCACTGGTGCGCGTGACCATGTTCATCGCGGCCTTGGCGGCGTTGGTGTTGGGGTGCCCCGCGCCCTTGTAGCCGCGGCCGAACACTCCCTCCATCGCCGACACGTTGACGACGTACGCGCGCCCGCTCTCCGCCTTCTTCGCCGCCTCGGCCATCGCGGGGCGCAGCTTGCTGATGAGGATGAACGGCGCCGTGTAGTTGCACAGCTGGGTCTCCAGCAGCTCCACCGGGGAGATCTGCTCGATGGTCTGCACCCAGGTGTTGGTGTCGACGACGTCGGGGACGAGGCCGCCCGCGTCGATCGCCGTGCCGTCCAGGTGCCGTTCCACGCTGGCGTTGCCCGCGACCAGGGCGAGGTCGGCGACCTTCTGCGCGTCCAGGCCGCTGGTGCCGAGCGGCAGCGCGGCGAGGCCGTCGACCGCGCCGGAGTTGAACGCGCCGATGACGTGGTGGGCGGGCAGTTCACCGGCGGGCAGCGGCGCGCTCTCGCCCTCGACGAGGGCGGCATAGGCCGACGGCAGCCGGCGGACCGTCTGGGTCGCGTTGTTGACGAGGATGTCGAGCGGGCCCGCCTCGGCGACCTGCTCGGCGAGGGCCACCGCCTGGGCCGGGTCGCGCAGGTCGATCCCCACGACCTCGAGCCGGTGCATCCATTCCGCGGAGTCGTCCATGGCCTTGAAGCGGCGGATGGCGTCCTTGGGGAAGCGCGTGGTGATCGTGGTGTGGGCACCGTCGCGCAGCAGCCTGAGCGCGATGTACATGCCGATCTTGGCCCGGCCGCCGGTGAGCAGGGCGCGCTTGCCGGACAGGTCGGCCCGGACGTCGCGCTTCTCGCGGTTGACGCGGGCGCAGTCCGGACAGAGCTGGTGGTAGAAGTAGTCGACCTCCACGTAGCGCGACTTGCAGGTGTAGCAGGAGCGCGGGCGCTGGAGTATCCCCGCGATCCGGCCCTCCTCGGTGCGCGAGGAGGGCAGCAGGCCCTCGGTCTCGTCGTCGATGCGCTGGGCCGAGCCGGTCGCCGTGGCCTCCGTGACCGCCTTGTCGTGGGCGGTCTTGGCGGCCCGGCGCTCCTGGCGGCGGCGCTGCTTGACCGTGCGGTAGACGCCCGCGGTGGCCCGGCGCACGGCGATCGCGTCCGGGTGGTCGACCTCGAGCTTGTCGAGTTCCTCGAGCACGCTGAGACAGACGGCCAGGCGCTCGGGGTCGATACCGGGTCCGTACGGGAGCCCGCTCGCCTCGTTGATGGCCTGCGGGCCGTCCTCTGTCACCGTCATCGCCGCTGCGTTCCCTGCTCTGCCGTCGTGGCGCGCCGGTCGCGCCCGCATTCGAACGGCGAATTTTACTTCAGCGCCGGGCCGCTCCGCCAAACCCGTGCCCGTTCAGGGCCGGCACACCTCGGTCAGCTCCGCCACCTCCCGGGAGACGGCGTCGGCGAACAGGCCGAGGTCGGGTACCGCCTCGCCGTCCGCGACCAGCCCGTAGTGGACGCTGCCCCGGTAGGTGGAGACGGCGACCGCCAGGGAGTGGCCGGGGGCCAGCGGGGCCAGCGGGAAGACGGCGGTGAGCGGGTGGCCGCCGAGCCTCAGGCCGAGGCTGGGCAGCGGCACGCTGGTCACGAGCAGGTCGAACCAGAGCCGTGCCGCCTGCCCGACGACGGGTCCGCCCAGCCGGTGGACCAGGGCGGGGACGTGGTCGGCGAGCAGGGCGACGGCGCCCGCGCCCCGGTGGGGGCCGGCGTCCTTGTTGCGGTCCATGGCCTCCCGGACCGAGGCCAGGCGGGCCAGCGGGTCCGGGTCCTCCACGGGAAGCCGTATCAGGTACCCGGAGAGCCGGTTGCCCTGCGGGTGCGCGGTGCGCGGACGGCGCCGGGAGACGGGGATCAGGGCCCGGGGTGCGACGCCCTCGCTGCCGTCGCCGCGTTCGTCGAGCCAGCGGCGCAGGGCGCCGGCGACGACGGCGATGAGCACGTCGTTGACCGTGCCGCCGACGCTCTTGCGGATCCGGTGCACGTCGTCGAGGTCCAGCACCACCCCGGCGGTACGACGGGTGCCGCTCGGCTCGCAGCCGAGCGCCGGGGCGGAGCGCACGTCGAGGGAGGAGCGGGCGACGGCGGAGCCGATGTCCAGGGCGCGGCCCACGTCGGACAGGGCGCCGCGCACCATCCCGGGCAGGTCGCGCACGTCCGGGAGGAGGGGGCGCGGGGGCGCGGCGGGGCGGGGGCGGGACGCGGGCAGGTCCATCGGGTCCATGACGCCCGCGGCGAGGGTCAGCGCCCGCAGCCCGTCGGCCAGGGCGTGGTGGAACTTGAACAGCACCGCGAAGCAGTCGCCGTCCGCGCCCGGCAGCACATGGGCCTCCCAGGGCGGCCGGCCCCGCTCCAGCGGGCGTCCCATGAGGCGTCCCGCCGCCGCGTGGAAGTCGGCGGCGGGGGCGTGCAGCCGGACGTGGTGCACGGGGTCGAAGTCCGGGTCCGGTTCGCGGGCGGCGCCGCCGAAGGAGAAGGGGCTGCGCAGGGCGGCGGGCAGCGGCTGCCACACGTCGCGGATCCGCATGCGCAGCCCGGGGACGCCGGCCGCGCGGGCCGCGAGGAGGTCCGCCGCGTGGGCGCCCGCGGTGGGCGAGTGCGCGGTGAAGATCCCGAGGGCGCCGAGGTGCATCGGGTGGTCCGCGGACTCGAGGTTCCAGAACGCCAGGTCCAGAGGAGCGAGCAGATCAGCAGTCAAGGGCTTGCCTCGGTCGACGACGGATGAGCCGGCAGTCAATCGCTCCCAGCCGATTACGGTCAAGCATGATCAAGCTACGTACAGTACACAGCGGGTCGAGTCCCGCCCCGGTGACAGGGGCGGGACTCATGGTGCAGGTGCCGCTAGTCCAGCACAGGTTGCGGCGCCGGGCACCCCGTGGGAGTCACCCGGGAGGCGTCACGGATCAGCGCCTCGTGCGCGGCCTTCAGCCGGGCCGTGTCGGGTTTGAGCACCGCACGGTCGTAGGTGAGCAGACCGTTCAGCTCGCCCTCGACATCCGCGATCTGGGTGTACACGGCGCCGTTGCCGCCCTTGCAGGCCAGTGCCCGGACCTCGTCCAGCTTCTCGAGGTAGTCCTCGGTGTAGCGGGCCGGGTCGACGTCGACGTACGACTGCTGCACCGACCAGGCGTGGCCGGGCACCGCCAGGCCCAGTCCGCCGTACTCACCGCTGACCAGGGCGCGCTCCCCGTCGGGGCGGGGCGGCAGGGCGGGGCTCGGGTAGCCGTGCTCGTCCATGATGTCGCCGGCGTTGCCGTCGGCCCCGAGGTTCAGGCCGGACTGGTTGTTGACGAGGCGGGTGGGGTCCCAGGCCTTGGCCTGCTCGGCGACCCGGCCCACGTCGTACTGGCCCCAGCCCTCGTTGAAGGTCACCCACATGACGACCGACGGGCTGCTGACGTGCTCGTCGATCATCTCCTTCAGCTCCCGCTCGTAGCGGGCGCGGGCGGAGGCGCTCGGGTTCACCCCGGCGGTCATCGCCGGCATGTCCTGCCAGACCAGCAGTCCGAGCCGGTCGGCCCAGTAGAACCAGCGGTCGGGCTCCACCTTGATGTGCTTGCGCACCGCGTTGTAGCCGAGCTGCTTGTGCACCTTCAGGTCGTAGGCCAGGGCCTCGTCGGTGGGCGCGGTGTGCAGGCCGTCCGGCCAGAAGCCCTGGTCGAGGGTGGCCATCATGAAGACGGGCTCACCGTTGAGGAGTGTGCGCGGCACGCCGTTCACCTTCTCGACGGCGACGGAGCGCATCCCGAAGTAGCTGCCGACCCGGTCGGCGCCGGCCTTCACCTCGAGCCGGTAGAGGAAGGGGTCGTCCGGCGACCACAGGTGCGGGTCCTCGACGGTCAGGGTCAGCGGCCCGCCGGTGCGGCCGCGGGCCGTGGCCACCTTGCGCCGGCCCTCGTACGCCGTCGCCATGACCGGTACGCCGTCGCGGACGCCCCGGGCCTCGACGGTGACCTTCTCCCCGGCGACGTCGGGTGTGATCTTGAGGGAGTCGACGTGGTCGCGGGCGACCGGCTCCAGCCACACCGTCTGCCAGATGCCGGAGGACGGGGTGTACCAGATGCCGCTGGGGTCCAGGCGCTGCTTGCCGAGCGGCGGGTTCTCGCCGGAGGCGGCGTCGGTCGGGTCGTAGACGCCGACGATCAGCTCCTGGGTGCGGCCGGGCTTCAGCGCGTCGGTGACGTCGGCGGCGAACTTGTCGTAGCCGCCCTCGTGCGTGGCGACCTTCGTGCCGTTGACGTAGACCTCGGAGCGCCAGTCGACGGCCCCGAAGTTGAGCTTGAGCCGCCGGGCGGAGCCGATGTGCCAGTCGCGCGGGACGGTGAAGGTGCGGCGGTACCACATGCGGTCCTCGTGCCGTTCGATCCCGGAGAGCTGGGACTCCACCGGGTAGGGCACGAGGATGCGCTCCTTCAGCGTCCTGCCGACGGGCGGCTGCTCGCCCGGCTCGGCGGCGGCGAACTGCCAGCGGCCGTTCAGGTTGCGCCAGTCGGCCCGGGTCAGCTGCGGCCGCGGGTACTCGGGCAGGGCGTCGTCCGGTCCGACCTCGTCGGCCCAGCGGGTGCGCAGCTGATGCGTCGAGTGGTTGGGGCCGCTCGTCCAGAAGGCACTGACAACGTTGCCGTCGGCGTCGGAGAGGCCGCCCTCGCCGTCGTAGCGGACGTCGGCGGAGCCCTTGGCCGTGCCGGTCCTGTTGCCGACGACGGGCTCGTCGAGTGCGACCAGGAGGGCGGCGGGGTCGGAGGGGTCGACCCGGACGGCGCCCAGCGGCCAGACGGCACCGCCGATCACCGCCGTGAGGTGCTCGGTGAAGCCGGCCGGGGGCGCGGCGACCGGCCGGGCGAAGTCGAGCTTCAGGGTGCGGCCGCTGCTCTGCACAGTGGCGGAGAGGGCCCCGTCGTAGTCGAAGCCGTCGGGGAGGAGGAAGGCCGACTGCGGGACGGGCTGCTTGGCGGCCCCGGGCTGCGTCCAGCGCAGGTGGAGGTTGGAGCCGCCGTAGTGCTCGAAGTACTCGACCTTGATGTCGTACGGCGTTCCGGCGGTCAGCTCGATCGGCGCCGAGGTCTGCTCACGGTCCCAGTCGTCGACCCAGTGGTCGATGGCGAGGGAGCCGTCGATCCAGAGGCGGAAGCCGTTGTCGGCGGAGAGGGAGAAGGTGTGCGCACCGGTGCGCTCCGGGACGATCCTGCCGGTCCAGCGGACGCTGACGTCGTCGGAGCGGCCGGTGGTGAAGTTCAGGCGCGGTTCGAGGTTGTCGAAGTCGAGGTTCTTCTCGAAGGTCGTCGCCTTGAGGGTGTGGAAGTCGAAGGCACCGGGGGCGGAGTGGGTGTAGTACTCGCCCTTGAGGCCGTGGATCTCGGCGGGTTCGTCCGCGAGGGCGGGCGCGGACGCCAGGCCGGTCAGGGCGAGGAGCGCGGCGAGCAGTAACGTGAGGCGGCTTCTGAGGCGTCGGGGACGCACGGAACCTCCATGCCAACGTTGTCATGTACAAGACGTTGGCATGACAACACGGATCCGGGGCTTCGTCCAGAGGCAGGACAAAGTCCCGTCCGCCGTCTCGTCAGGTGACCAGCTGCCCCTTGCCCAGGGCGATGACGCCGCCCTTGGAGACCGTGTACAGCTCCGCGTCCCGCTCGGGGTTGACGCCGATGGTCGCGCCCGGCGGGACCTCCACGTTCTTGTCGAGGACGGCGCCGCGCACCACCGCGCCCCGCCCCACGTGCACGTTGTCGTGCAGCACCGAGCCCTGCACCACCGCACCCGGGTCGACCACCACGCCCGGCGACAGCACCGACCGCGTCACCTGGCCGCGGACCAGGCAGCCCGCGCTGATGATGGACTCGCTGGCGATGCCGCCGGCGTTGAACCGGGCCGGCGAGAGCTGGTACGAGTGCGTGTAGATGGGCCAGCTGCGGTTGTACAGGTTGAAGGCGGGCCGCTCGGCGATCAGGTCCATGTGCGCCTCGTAGTAGGCGTCCAGCGTGCCGACGTCCCGCCAGTAGCCCTGGTCCCGGCTCGTCTCGCCGGGGACGTGGTTGGCGCTGAAGTCGTAGAGGGCGGCCTCGCCCCGGTCGGTGAGCTGGGGCAGGATCGAGCCGCCCATGTCGTGCACGGAGGACTCGTCCTCCGCGTCCCGCTTGAGCGCCTCGATGAGGGCCTTGGTGGTGAAGATGTAGTTGCCCATGGAGGCGAACACGCAGTTCGGGTCGTCCGCCAGGCCGGGCGGGGCCGTGGGCTTCTCCAGGAAGCGCTCCACCGTCTGCCCGTCCGAGCCGGGCGTGATCACGCCGAACGAGGAGGACTCGGTGCGCGGCACCCGGATGCCGGCCACCGTCACGCCCGCCCCGCTGTCGATGTGCTGGGTCAGCATCTGGCGCGGATCCATGCGGTAGACGTGGTCGGCGCCGAAGACGGCCACGTACTCGGGGCGCTCGTCGTAGATCAGGTTCAGCGACTGCAGGATCGCGTCGGCGCTGCCCAGGTACCAGCGGGGGCCCAGGCGCTGCTGGGCGGGGACCGGCGTGACGTAGTTGCCCAGCAGGTTGGACATCCGCCAGGTGGTGGTGATGTGCCGGTCCAGCGAGTGCGACTTGTACTGCGTCAGGACGCAGATGCGCAGGATGCCGGCGTTGACGAGGTTGGACAGGACGAAGTCGACCAGGCGGTACGTGCCGCCGAAGGTCACCGCCGGTTTGGCGCGGTCCGTGGTCAGGGGCATCAGCCGCTTGCCCTCACCGCCCGCCAGCACGATCCCCAGGACCGAAGGACCACCACCACCACGCATGGCCGCTCCCCTCACGCCGATTTCCCCGATGCCTGCCCCTGACCAGTACCCACTAAGCCTGTTTGACGATCTCCTCGTACAGCCGCACCGTGCGGCGGGCCACCGCGTCCCAGCCGAACTCGCCGACCGCCCGCTCCCGCCCGGCCTCGCCCATGCCCCGCGCCGCCTGCGGATCGGCCAGGACGGTGTCCATGGCCCGGGCGAGCCCGGCCTCGAACCCCTCGCCGGCCGGGACGAGCAGACCCGTCACGCCGTCGTCGACGACCTCCGGGATACCGCCGACCGCCGACGCGACCACGGGCGTGCCGCAGGCCATCGCCTCCAGGTTCACGATGCCGAGCGGCTCGTACACCGAGGGGCAGACGAAGAGCGCCGCGTGCGTCAGGAGCTGGATCACCTCCGGGCGGGGCAGCATCTTCGGGATCCAGAACACGCCGTCGCGGACCGCGCTCAGCTCCGCGAACAGCTCACGGAACTCCTGGTCGATCTCCGGGGTGTCCGGGGCACCCGCGCACAGCACGACCTGCGCGGCCGGGTCGATGTCGCGCACCGCGCGCAGCAGGTGCGGCACGCCCTTCTGCCGGGTGATG
Source organism: Streptomyces sp. NPDC017943 (assembly GCF_044328425.1). Classification (NCBI taxonomy): domain Bacteria; kingdom Bacillati; phylum Actinomycetota; class Actinomycetes; order Kitasatosporales; family Streptomycetaceae; genus Streptomyces; species Streptomyces sp. NPDC017943. Next base: position 745,220 of record NZ_JBIRHH010000002.1, read on the forward strand.
CGCCCGACGAACAGCACGTACGGGCGGGAGCGGTCCAGGCCGATCCGGTCGAGGGCGTCCGTGCCGGGGTCGGGCCGGTACAGGGTGGTGTCGATGCCGTTGTGCACCACGTGCACGCGCCCCGGGTCCAGCGCCGGGTAGCAGCCCAGGATGTCCTCGCGCATGGCCCCCGAGACGGCGACGACCGCGTCGGCGGCCTCGATCGCCGTGCGCTCGGCCCAGCTGGACAGCTCGTAGCCGCCGCCGAGCTGCTCGGCCTTCCAGGGGCGCAGGGGCTCCAGGGAATGGGCGGTCATCACGTGCGGGATGCCGTACAGCAGCTTGGCGAGATGACCGCCGAGGTTGGCGTACCAGGTGTGCGAGTGGACCAGTTCGCGGCCTTCCAGGGCGGCGGCCATCGCCAGGTCCACCGAGAAGGTGCGCAGTGCGTCGTTGGCCCCGTCCAGCGCGGACCAGGAGCGGTGCCGCCGTACGCCGTCGGCGCGGCCCTCGCCCCAGCAGTGCACGTCGAGATCGACCAGCGGTCTCAGTTCCCGGGCGAGGAACTCCACATGGACGCCCGCACCGCCGTACACATCCGGCGGGTACTCCCGGGTCAGCAGTCCCACTCGCACCCGCAACTCCCTGCTCTCAGCGGCCGTTCCCTTTCATGGTCACCCACAAGCGCCGCGGGCGGAAGAGCGGGGCGGCCTCGGGAAGCAGCAGTCGCCGCAGACGCCCCCGCCGGGGACCCGGTAGTACAGGCAGCAGCTGCGCCGCCGGAAGGCCGTGCCGGTGAGCGTTCCGGCTCCCGCGAGCGCGGGACGGCCGAGGAGTTCGGCGGCCAGCGAGCCGGCCCGGGCGGACACGTCGGCACGGCCGTGCCGCCGGGCCCAGCGGTCGAGCTCGCGGGCCGCTCCGGCCAGCGCGGAGGCGGCGTTGCCGCGCAGCAGGCCCGGGGCGAGGCGCCCGTGGGCGGCCAGGGCCGTCGCCAGGGGGTCCAGATGCCCGCGCAGGACGACGTCCTCGACCGTCGCCGCGTCCGCGGGCAACGCCCGTACGCCGGCCAGCCGCAGGTCGTCGGGGGCGCCGGCGTCGGGGTCCCAGCGCAGGGCCCCGGCGTCCAGTACCGGCACGGCGCCGTAGAGCACGGCGCTGCCGAGGGCGACGGACCAGAGCCGGGCGGCCAGTCCCTGATGGGTCACGGACGCGGCGACGCGCATCTCGCGGGTGCCCAGGGCGGCGGCGACCTTCCGCAGCCGAGAAAGCAGGGGATTTCCGGGCAGATCGGGTGCCGTGACGGCGTATGCCTGTGCCAGAGTGGGAAGGGAGTCCGCTCGTGCTCCGTCCGTGCGCAGCACGAAGAAGCCGCCGAGCGGGCGGAGCGCGGCGAGGTCGGGGTCGAGGTCCACGAAGAGCAGTAGTACCAAGGCCCCTCAGGGACGCTGCCCGGGGACCCCCTACCCGGGGCGCCCACCCAGGGGATGACGGGGCCAGGCCCCTACTCCATCGGCAGTAGGACCCAATGAGTGCTCAGGGACGACGACGGGAAGACCCGGACACGGCAGGGTGTTGGACATGAAAGCCGACCATTCGCCGCGCCGGGCCGAGCGCCCCCGCCTCACGCAGAGGAGCAGCCGATGAGCGCCCTCGCGTTGTCCGTCCTGCTGTCGCTGGTGTCCGCGTTCGCCTACGCGGGCGGGGCGATCGTGCAGGAGCGGGTGGCGGAGTCCTCGCCGGGCGAGCAGTACGCTCCGCTGCGCCGGCCGGGATGGTGGGCGGCGGTCGCGCTGAACGGCCTGGGCGGTCTGCTGCACGTGGTGGCGCTGGCCTACGGCCCGCTGAGCCTGGTGCAGCCGCTGGGCGCGCTGACCATCGTGGTGGCGCTGCCGATGGCGGCGCTGTTCGTCGGCCGCAGGGCGGGGGCCACGGCGTGGCGGGGCGCGATCATGGCGACGGTCGGGCTCGCCGGTCTGCTGTCCCTGGTCGCCGCGTCCGACGCGCAGTCGCTGAGCGGGGCGGAGCGGGTGGCCGTCGCCCTCGTGACCGCGGGCGTGGTCGTGGCGCTGATGGTCGCGGCCCGGACCGCGCACCGGCACCCGGCGGTGCGGAGCATGCTGCTGGCGACCGCTTCCGGCATCGCCTTCGGCATGTCCTCGGTGTTCACCAAGACCGTCGCGGTCGACTGGACGGGCGGCGTCTCGGCGGCGGACGTGCCGTCCCTCGCGGTGATCGGCGTCCTGGCGACGGCCGGCATGCTGCTCTCCCAGGCCTCCTACCGGGGTGCCGGGCTCGCGGCCCCGCTGGCCACCCTGACGGTCGTCAACCCCGTGGTGGCGGCCGCGGTCGGCATCACGATGTTCGGCGAGAGCTTCCGCTACGGCACGACCGGCACGGCGCTCGCGCTGAGCTGCGGTGTGGTGGCGGCGGGTGGTCTGATCCTGCTGACGACGGAGCGGCTGGCGCAGGAGCAGCCGGAGCCGGTCGCCGTGGGCGGCGTGGGCGGCGTGCCCGAGCGTGTCGGCGGTGGCGGGGTGCCTGACAGTCCCGCCGACCTGCCGGAGCCGGTCGCCGTGGGCGGCGTGCCCGACAGCCCCGCGGACCTGACCGAGCCGGTCGGGGTGGGCGGGGTGCCCGAGCGTGTCGGCGGTGGCGGGCTGAGGAAGAGCGGGAGCGGGGCGGTCGGCGCGGCCGGGGTGGAAGACAGGCGCGCGGCGGGGCCGTTGCTCGTCGAGGACGTACTGGTGCCGGGCCCCGCGGCCCCGCGGGCCTCCCCCGACGCGGCGCCCGGGAGCGGGCAGCCGCCGGCGGAGCCCGACGACGAACGCCCGCTGCCCTACGCCCCGTTCTACGGCATCCCGTACGTCCCGCTGCCGGTGCTCGACCGGCACCGCACGCGCGTCAGATCGTGACGCCGCCGGCCCTGAGGTACGCCACGGGGTCGACGTCCGAACCGAAACCGGGCCCCGTCCGCACCTCGAAGTGCAGATGCGGGCCCGAGCTGTTGCCCGTGGAACCGGAGCGGCCGATGCGCTGGCCGGCACTCACCGACTGCCCGTCGCGCACGGAGATCGCCGACAGGTGCGCGTACTGGCTGTAGCGGCCGTCGGAGTGCCGGATGACGACCTGGTAGCCGTACGAGCCGCCCCACCCGGCGCTGACCACGCTGCCCGCCGCGACGGACTTGACGGTCGTACCCGTGGGGACGGGGAAGTCGACACCGGTGTGGTAGCCCTTCGACCAGGCGGAACCCGCCTTGCGGTAGGGCGTGCCAGGGGAGGCGCCGACCGGGGCGACGAGGCCGTGGCGGGTGCCGTTGGACCGTGCGGCGCGTTCCTTGCCCGCCTCCTTGTGCCGGTCCTGGGCCCTGTCCTGCTTCTTCGCCCCGTCCCGTGCCCGCTCCTTCGCCGGCTTCGCCGGCTTCTGGGGCGCGGGGTGCGCCTTCTCGGCCGGCCGCGGCACGGGCCGCGTCCGCGTCGCGCCCTCGCCGCGCAGCGCGAGCCGCTGGCCCGGCACGATCAGGTCGGGGTCGTCGCCCACGGTCGCGCGGTTGGCGGTGTACAGCCCGCGCCAGCCGCCCCGCACCTCGTGCTCGCCGGCGATGCCGGAGAGGGTGTCGCCGCGGACCACCGTGTACATCTCGGCGTTGCCCGCGCGGGACTGCGGCGTCGCCTGCGGCCGGACGTCCTCGATGGACGTCTTCTTCCGCGTCTCCTGCCGCGTCTCCTTCCGCTGGGCGTCCTTGTGCTGCGCGCGCCCGGCGGCCGGGCGGATGTCGGGCTCGCCTCCGCCCCGGGTCAGTCCGGCGCGGACCGAGCAGGCCGGCCAGGCACCCGGCCCCTGCCCGTCCAGCACCTTCTCCGCGACGGCGATCTGCTGGTCCTTGGAGGCCAGGTCCGCGCGGGCCGCGTAGGTCCGGCCTCCGTAGGCCTCCCACGTGGACTGCGTGAACTGCAGCCCGCCGTAGAAGCCGTTGCCGGTGTTGATGCTCCAGTTGCCGCTGGACTCGCAGGCGGCGACCTTGTTCCAGGTGCTGACGTCCGCCGCCTGGGCTGCCGACGCGCCCATGAACGGCAGCGCCATGCCGGCGCCGCCTGCCGTGACGGTGAGCGAGGCGCGGTTGATCCTGTTCGGCTGATACCGGCGGTGCCGGCCGCGTACGGCCATCGGGAGCCCCCCTAGACATGCGTCAGGAGGGGCAAAAGTAAGCGCTGCGAACCGGCCGGAACAAGACGCCAATCGGCCGCGCGGAGGCCCGAATGGCCGATATGCGGCCCCAGTTGCGCGACGCGCGCCCCGGCCGTGCACCCCCTGCGGCACGCGGTGCGCGGGTGCGGCGCGCGCGGGTGCGCGTACGACCGCTGAGTACCGCGGGGCCCCTCGTGCGTATCTGCCTGCGCGGCTCGTGCGACCCGCGCGTGCGGACGGCACAGCGGCACGTCAGGATGGTCGGACGGACCAGGCCGGCGGGCACCACCGGCGGCACCGACACCTAGGTCTTCAGGAGCGAACCGAATGAGCAGTACAGCGCAGATCGGCGTCACGGGCCTCGCGGTCATGGGCCGCAACCTCGCCCGCAACTTCGCCCGCAACGGCTACACGGTCGCGGTGCACAACCGGACGCCCTCGCGCACCCACGCCCTGGTCGAGGAGTTCGGCGGCGAGGGCGATTTCGTCGCGTGCGAGAGCGCGAAGGACTTCGTGGCGGCGCTGGAGCGGCCCCGGCGGCTGGTCGTCATGGTCAAGGCCGGTGACCCCACGGACGCGGTGATCCAGGAGTTCGCGCCGCTGCTGGAGCCCGGCGACATGATCATCGACGGTGGCAACGCGCACTTCGCGGACACCCGGCGCCGTGAGCGGGACCTGCGCGAGCAGGGCATCCACTTCGTCGGCATGGGCGTCTCCGGCGGCGAGGAGGGCGCGCTGAACGGCCCGAGCATCATGCCGGGCGGCCCGAAGGAGTCCTACGACTCGCTCGGGCCGATGCTGGAGAAGATCTCGGCCAAGGCGGCCGACGGCACACCGTGTGTCTCCCACGTCGGGCCGGACGGTGCCGGGCACTTCGTGAAGATGGTGCACAACGGCATCGAGTACGCGGACATGCAGCTGATCGGCGAGGCCTACCAGCTGCTGCGCGACGTCGCCGGGTACTCGCCCGCCGAGATCGCGGACATCTTCCGCACCTGGAACACCGGCCGCCTGGACTCCTACCTGATCGAGATCACCGCCGAGGTCCTGTCGCACGTCGACGCGGAGACGGGCAAGCCGTTCGTGGACGTCGTGGTGGACCAGGCCGAGCAGAAGGGCACCGGCCGCTGGACCGTCCAGATCGCCCTGGACCTGGGCGTGCCGGTGTCGGGCATCGCCGAGGCGGTGTTCGCCCGGTCGCTGTCGGGCCACGCGGCGCTGCGCGAGGCCTCGCGCGGGCTGGCCGGCCCGCAGGCGCAGCCGATGGGCGAGGCGGAGGCGCGGGCGTTCGCGGACCGGGTCGAGCAGGCGCTGTACGCCTCGAAGATCGTCTCGTACACGCAGGGCTTCCACGAGATCGCCGCCGGCAGCCAGGAGTACGACTGGGACATCGACCTCGGCGCGGTGTCCGCGCTGTGGCGGGGCGGCTGCATCATCCGCGCGGCGTTCCTGGACCGGATCCGCGCGGCGTACGACGCGCGGCCGGACCTGCCGAGCCTGCTGTCGGACGAGACGTTCGCCCGGGAGATCGCGGACGCCCAGGACGACTGGCGCGAGGTGCTGGTCGCCGCGACCCGCCAGGGCGTGCCCACGCCCGGCTTCGCGGCGGCGCTCGCCTACTACGACGCGCTGCGGGCGGAGCGGCTGCCGGCGGCGCTGACGCAGGGGCAGCGGGACTTCTTCGGCGCGCACACCTACCGCCGGGTGGACCGGGAAGGGTCGTTCCACACGCTGTGGGGCGGGGACCGGTCGGAAGTCACGGCGTAGCGGCCGGAGCCGCCGCACGGGCACCGGCGAGGGGCCGGTGGACCGCCCTGCCGACGGGCGTCCACCGGCCCCTTCGCGTGCCGTGCCCTGTGCCGTGCCCGGGGTATCCGACGTGCCGATGTGCCGCGGGCTGTGCCTCAGGACAGGGGCGGGCCGGGCTCGGGGCTGGGTACGGGCTCCGGTCCCGGGGGGATCGGGGACGGGTCGGGCCCGGGCACCGGGTCGGGCCCCGGGGGTCCCGGCGGCGTCGGCCCCGGCGGCGGGGTGGGCGACGGCGGGGGCGGCGTCGGCTCGGGGCCGGGCGGCGGCTGCGGGTCGGGCACGGGGTCGGGGCCCGGGGGATCCGGCTGCTGCGGATCCGGGCCCGGGGTCGGTGCGGGGGGCACCGGATCGGGATACGGGTTCGTCATCTGGTCCTCCAGCCACTGGCTCGACTCCGGCTCTGGACTACTCCCCCGCCTACCCGGCACCGCGGTGCGCAGTCACTCGCCAGCGGGACGGGGAGGCGACCAGGTGGGGTAGCGGCGGGGGCGGAGAGTGCGGTCGCGGGAGGCGGCGCGGACGCCGAGCGCGGTCGCCGGACGCGGCGCGGACGGCAGGCCGGCGGGAGCGGCCGGGGCGATGGGCGCGACCGCCGCGACGGACACGGTCACCGCGACGGGCACGACAGCGGTGTGGGACACAGCCGGACACGACAGCGGTGCCGGACACGACAGCGGTGCCGGACGCGACCGCGGCGGGAGGCGACCGCGGCGCCGGGTGCTCCAACCGGCGATGCCTCCGGTGGCTGGCGAGAGTGCTCGACCCGGCGACCGCCCCGGTGACCGGCGAGGGTGCTCGACCTGGCGACCGTCCGGTGGCCGGTGTCCGGTGACCGGTGAGGCCCTGCCGGGACTCCCCGGCGCACCGGCGGGGCGGCCACCGCGCGTGTCAGAAGCGGTCCGGGTGGGCGCGCAGCCAGTCCTTCGCGGCATCGAGCAGCTCCGGACGGGCCGCGGGGGCCTCGTCGGGGTGGCGCTCGGCCCACTTGGCGACGTAGGAGCACAGCGGGGCGACCGCGCTGTGCTCGCGTCCGGCGAGGGCGTAGAGCTCGCGGGCCAGTGCCCCCGCGATGCCCTGCCCCTCGTGCGCCGGCTCCACGACGGTGTGCACGGGCACGAGGGCGCGCTCGGGGCGGTCCAGTTCGAAGTACTCGATGCGGCCCACGACTTCACCGTCGACGAGGGCCTCCAGCCGGCCCGCCGGGCGGTCGTCGCGGATCTCCGGCTCGCTCATGGACACGCCTCTCCTTCGGGTGCCCTCAGGCGCCGACCGCGTGCGGGCTGCGCCGCTGGTCCGAGTCCGGCACGGGCGCGGAGGGGTCGGCGCCGAGGGTCACGATCCTGTTCCGGCCGTCCACGTGGACGACCTTGGGGACGAGTGCCCGCGCCTCGGCGTCCGTCACCTGGGCGTAGCTGATCAGGATGACCAGGTCGCCGGGGTGGACGAGGTGGGCGGCGGCCCCGTTGATCCCGATGACCCCGGATCCGCGCTCGCCCTCGATGACGTACGTCTCCAGCCGGGCGCCGTTGGTGATGTCGACGATGTGCACGAGCTCGCCGGGCAGCAGGTCGGCGGCATCGAGCAGATCGGCGTCGATGGTCACGGAACCGACGTAGTGCAGGTCGGCCTGGGTGACGGTGGCGCGGTGGATCTTGGACTTGAACATGGTGCGCAGCATGGAGGAACTCCCGGTTCGTCTGCTCCCTGCTTGCTGTCTGCAAGTCAAGGGCGGTCGTCGAACAGTACTCACGACTCGCTTGTTCGACCAGGCCTCCGAGCCGGCCCCCGGCGTCCGTCATGAGCGTCCTTCTCTCAGTGGAAGGCCAGCCATCCGATGCCCAGGGCGCAGGTGAGGCCGACGGCGGCCATGGCGGCGGGCCGGTTGCGGTGCAGCGCGAACCAGAACAGCGCGGCGGTCACCAGTACCGCGCCCGTTCCGATCGAGGCGCGCAACGGCCCGTCGCTGTAGCCGTATTCGTCGGCATGCTGTGCCGGCCAGGCGAACCAGACGATCCTCATGACGTCTCTCGTGGCCCTCTCGTGGTGGTGGTGTCGGTGTTCAGGCGCCGTGCGGCGCGGGAGCTGCGAGGAGGATCTCCCCGGCGAGGCGGTCGGTGCGGTCCGCGCCGCCCAGGCGGTGCAGGACGATCCAGCGGCCGTCGTCGTGCGCGGCGGCCACGACGGACGATCCGCGCGTGGCGCCGTTGTGCCACGTGATCGGGGCGCTCCGCTGCCAGCTGGGGGCGGGCGGGCCCAGCCGTTGTTCGACGAGCAGTCCGACCACGACGTCGGACAGGGTTCGGCAGGTGGACCACAGCCCGCCGGCCGGCAGGATCGGCCCGGTCAACGTCCAGAGGGGGCGGGGCCGGCCGAACAGCCCCCGTGGGACGAGCCGCTTTTCCTGCGGGGGCAGCGCGGTCACGGCACCCGCGTCGAGACCCAGCGGGAGCAGGACGTGATCGTCCACGAGTTGCTGGTACGAGCGTCCCGTGACCGTCGTGAGGGCGTGCCCGAGGACGGCGTACCCCAGGTTGGAGTATTCCTCCGTGCCCAGCGGGCCCGTGGCCACCCTGTCCAGCTCGCGCAGCGAGGCGCGCAGAGCCTGTTCGGTGAAGGTGGCGTACGGGTCGTCGGGCGGACCGGCGGGACCGGGCGGCAGACGCGGCAGGCCCGAGGTGTGCTCGGCGAGGTGCCGGAGGGTGATGCCCGTCCCGGCGGGCACCTCCTCCAGGCACTCCTCCAGCGGAGTGTCGAGGCCGACGACCCCTTCCCTCGCCAGTTGGGCCAGGACGGTTCCCGTGAACACCTTGCTGAGAGAACCGATTTCCACGAACCGGTCCCGGTCGTGGCCGTGGGCGGCCCGGTCCTCGACACCGGCACCGCCCAACAGGCAGAGAGGGGTGGGCATGCTGTCTGTCGCTCCTGTCGGTCAGACGAGTTCGGCTTGGGGCGTGGTCGGCTGCGTCGTGTCCGCCCGAGACGTCCGGCCCGACCGGGACGCCCGGGACCCGGGGATCCTGCCCCGGACCCACAGCAGCGCACGGTCGAGTGCGCCGGACAGGAAGACCAGATCGCACGCGATCATCGTCAGGGCGAAGCCGGTCAGCCCCATGAAGTACGCGATCGACACGAAACTGGTGGGGCAGGCCCACGTGTTGTGCGGATGGCGGCACAACAGGTCAAAGCGGGCACGCCGGCAGCGGTGGTCAATCGCGGCGTCGACGCGTCACCCGCATCATTTCGTTACTCGCGAGTTTAGTGTCGTGAGCTGGCCGGAGGGCCCTTCCCGTGACTCGAATCACAAGCAACTTCGTTGCGACGTAAACCATTTGGCGTCACCCGAAGGTTCTCACGCAACGTCGAGTGACACCGACGTACCCCGTGCTCGCACGGGCATCCGCGAACGGCGCAGTTATGAGGTACGGCCCGCCGTTGATCCGCACTGGCAGGCAGGTAGCCGACTCTTTGAGCACTCGATGCTGCGCGCGTCCTGGTACGAGAGGCCGCCGCTACGCGAAGGCACAGTTCCGGCCACCTCCGGGCGGAAAGCCGCATAGGCTCACCTCGCACACGTCGAGGGCCGGGGAGGGACCACGATGCGACGGGGCAGTGCCGTGTACGAGCAGCCGTTGGACGCCATGACCGGGATGCCGCAGGGGTGGAAGGCGCGCGCTACGGGCGGTTGAGCACGGCCGTACCGAACCCGTGCCCCCCAGGGCCCGCACCGAACAGGGCGCATGGCGCCCAACCCATGCGTTTAACCGGCGTGCGCGCAGGCCCGTTTGCCCGGACCGGACCGTCGTCGCCTCTCCCCCGGTCCGGATCGTCTCTTCGTCGCAAGGAAGTGTTCGTGAGCGCAATCGGCTCCGGCGGAAGGGTGCAGCCGGCTCGTCCGGGTGACCCGGTCCGCATCGGCCCCTACCGCATCGTCGGCCGTCTCGGTGCGGGCGGCATGGGTACCGTCCACGCCGGCGTCGCCCCGGACGGGCTGCGCGTCGCGGTCAAGGTGATCCACCCGGAGCAGGCCCAGGATCCGGAGTTCCGGGCCCGGTTCCGGCGCGAGGTCGAGCTGTCCTCGCGTGTCACCGGACCGCACGTGGTTCCCCTGCTGGCCGCCGATCCGGACGCGCCGACGCCGTGGCTCGCGACCGCCTACGTCCCGGGGCCGACGCTGACGGAGCACGTGCACGCGCACGGGCCGCTGACGGACGGAGGCCCGTACGCCTTCGCGGCCGCCACCGCGCAGGCCCTCGCCGCCATCCACGCCGCGGGGGTGGTGCACCGCGACGTGAAGCCGCAGAACGTGCTGCTCACGCCCGCCGGGCCCCGGCTGCTGGACTTCGGCATCGCGCACGCCGCGGACGGGACCAGTCTCACCCGGACGGGGGTGATGACCGGCACCCCCGGCTGGATCAGCCCCGAGCAGTACCGGCAGGGCAGCGCCGGTCCGGCGGGTGACATGTTCGCGTGGGCGGCGCTGGTCGCCTACGCGGCCACCGGGCGGCTGCCGTTCGGGGCCGGTGCACCCGATGTGGTCGCCTTCCGTGTGATGTCCGGCGAGGCCGACCTCGACGGTGTCCCCGTGCTCCTGCGCCGCGTCGTGGAGAAGGCGCTCGTCCAGGAGCCCGGTGACCGTCCGGCAGCGGTCGAGGCCGCCGAGGAGTGTGCGGCGCTGCTGGCCTCCCAGGTCACCCAGGCCGCCGGTGCGGGTGCGGCCCCGGCGCCCGGCGACATGATCACGGCCGCGTGGGAGATACCCCCCGCCGACGACCCCACCTGGCAGGTTCCGTCGGACCCGCGCCGGTCCCGCAAGCGGGTGCTGGCCACCGTCGCCCTCGCGGCGGGTGTCGTCGGCGGGCTGGCCGGCGGGGTCGCGGCGCTGCTGCCCGGCGACAGCGGCGGCGACCGTCGCTCGTCCGCGGCCTCGGCCTCGCCGCCGACGACCGCCGGGGCCGGACGGGCCACGGGGAACACCGCGCAGGGGAACGGCAAGGCGAGACAGCAGGACGAGGGCACCGGTTCGGCGAACGCGGCGAGCTGGGACCGGGCGCGGGCGGCTCAGGGCGCGGCGGAACACGACGTGGCGCGCGCGGTGCTGCACGACCAGGGGGTCGAGGCGGAACAGCTCGGTGACGGCGTCGACTTCGCTCCGGGGGCCGTGCGCTTCGACGCGTCACGCCGCGAGGTCTACCTCTCCTACCGGCTCTCCTCCGACGAGCAGGGGACGCTGCTCGCGGAGACGGAGATCGCCGGGTCGCTGTGCCTGACCCTGCGCGACGTCGTCCTGGGGCAGCACCCGGACCTCCCGTACCGCACGTACGTCATGGTCGAGGAGGAGCAGGGCCGCGAGCCGCGGGTGACCTGGCAGGACGGCTTCGGCAACGGCACGGCGTGTCCGGCGGCCGGCGGCGACGAGACGGGCGGGGCCGGTGACGGCGCGCAGGCCTGGCAGCCCAGTCAGGAAGGGCTCGGGCAGGCGATGATCCCCAGCAGCGACGACGCGGAGATCCGGGTCGCGGACGCCACCGCCAAGGAGATCATCGCGGGGACCAACAGGAGGCGCGGGACGCTGGGCACGGACCGGGTGCTGGGCCACGACCACATCAAGGTCGGCTTCGATCCCGGCAGTTCGGCGATGTACGTCTGGTCCGAGTACCTGCAGTGGAACCAGAGTCAGGTCGAGGCCTGGGCGGCGCCGGCCGCCGGCGTGGCGTGCCGGGCCCTGGTCGGCGAACGGGAGAGGGCCGGGAGCGCTTGGCCGTACTCCCGTTACGCCGTGGCCGAGATCGGCGCGTCCGGATATCTGATGGTCCGCTGGGGCACGGCCACCACGCGGGGCGACTGCCCGTCCTGAGCGGATCTCCTCGGTCAGAGGAGCCGGACGAGAGCCCGTGCGAAGGGCTCCCCCGTGCGCGCGGCGTGGGTCATCCGCTCCCGCACCTCCCTCGGTGTGCGGGGCCGGTAACCGGGCCCGCCGCAGCAGCTCTTGTGGAAGCGGACGCCGGCGTGCAGCAGCACGGAGAGCGTGCGCCAGGCCGCGGTGTCGCGGCGGCGGGGTGCGGCGAAGGCGGAGCCCACGTGGACCAGGAGCCGCGCGCAGCGAGGGCACGGCCGCGCCCTGTCCGGGTCGTACGGCTGCTTGTACGACGCCCGGCAGGGAAGGCAGACGTAGGAGGTCTTCGCGTGGCCCATGGCGGCAGCCTAGCCAGGGGAAACGGCGGGTTCGAACTCTTTTCATCAGCCGGCCCCGCCCGGGGGGCGAGGCGGACCCGGGGATTGCCCTACGGGCCCGCCGGGCGGCCGTCGACCCAGGTCTGCACGACCTCGATCCCGCCGATGCGCGAGGGGTCGACGCGGGTCGGGTCGTCGCCGAGGACGGCGAGGTCGGCGCGTTTGCCCGGGGTGAGGCTGCCCAGGGTGTGCTCCCAGTGGCAGGCACGGGCCCCGGCGACGGTGTAGGCGTGCAGGGCCTCGTCCACGGTGATGCCCTCGTCCGGGCCGATGAGCCGGCCGGACGTGGAGGCCCGTTCGACCATGAACTGGACGGCGCGCAGGGGTGATCCGTCGGCGACGGGCCGGTCCGAGCTGCCCACCAGGGGGATGCCGTGGTCCAGGAACGCCCTGCCCCGGTAGAGCCAGGGGGCCCGCTCCTCGCCCATGATCGTGGCGTAGTCGTCGCCGAAGTACCGCAGGAAGGCCGGCTGGACGACGGCCGTGACGCCGAGGCGTGCGAAGCGCGGCAGCTGGTCGGGGCGGATCAGCCCGGCGTGCTCGATGCGGTGCCGGGCGCCGGGCCGGGGGCGGAGCCGCTGGGCGTGTTCGATGGCGTCCAGGGCGAGGTCGGCGGCGCGGTCGCCGATCGCGTGCACGGCGAGCTGCCAGCCGGCGAGGTGCCCGTCGACGACGAGCCCCGTGAGGGCGTCCGGGTCGTCCTGCAACTGGCCGGCGTGGCCGAGCCCTTCGTAGGGGGTCGTCAGCGCGGCCGTCCGGGCCATCATGCCGCCGTCGGTGTAGATCTTCAGGGCGCCGACGGAGAGCCGGTCGTCGCCGAAGCCGGTGCGCAGCCCGAGGTCGAGGGCGGCGGGGATGCCGTCGTCCTCGTGCGCGGCGACGGGGCGCAGCCGGTCCGCGGACACCATGAGCTGGACGCGCAGCGGCAACAGCCCTTCGTCCCGCGCCAGTTGGTAGGCGCCGAGCTCGACGGGGCTGTGGCCGAACAGGGTGCCGCCGATGCCGGCCTCGGCGCATGCGGTGATGCCCTCGGCCAGGCAGGTGCGGGCGGCGCGGCCGATCGCGTCGGCCAGGTCCCGCTGGGACCAGGGCGGGCGCAGGGCGCGGGCGGCGCCCATGGCCTGTTCGGCGAGGAAGCCGTCGTCGTGCGGGACGTCGGCGGGCAGCAGGTCCAGGACGGCGCTGTTGACGACGCAGCCGTGCCCGGAGTCGTGCAGCACGTAGAGCTTGCGCCCGTCGCTGACCCGGTCGAGCTCGGCGGCGGTCAGGTGGCGGCCCAGGGCCCGCTGGTCGTAGCCGGCGATGCTCACCCAGTCGCCGGGGCCCCGGCTGCGGGCCACGGCCTCGGCCACGTCGGCGAGGACGTCGTCGACGCGGGTGCGGCCGGCGATGCTCGGGGTGGTCTGCTTCAGGCCCGTCCAGGCCAGGTGCACATGGGCGTCGACGAAGCCGGGCAGGACCGTGGCGCCCTGCAGGTCGATCACCTCGCGGGCGGGCAGCGAGGTCACGGCCTCGTCGAGTCCCACGATCCGGCCCCGCCAGACGCCCAGGTCGTGGGCGACCGGGTGGTCCGGATCCATGGTGAGGAAACGGGCGTTGGTCAGCCGGGTGCAGAGCACCGGCGGGTCAGGCGTCCTGCGACGCGGCGAGGGAACGGGGGCGCAGATCCGTCCAGTGCGTCTCGACGTACGCGAGGCACGCGTCGCGGGTGTTCTCGGCGAAGGCGACCGTCCATCCGCCGGGCACCTCGGCGAAGGCGGGCCAGAGGGAGTGCTGGCCCTCGTCGTTCACCAGGACCAGGAACCGTCCTTCGGTGTCGTCGAAGGGGTTGGTGCTCATCGCGGTGCCTCCTCGAAGGGGTCAACATTAGGTTAGGCTCGCCTAATTGACGGAGCCTAACCTGTGCCCCTCCGGCTCACAAGGAGACGTTCCATGCGCGTGGCCGCGGTCGACGGGAAGGACGCCTTCGCCGCGTTCGGGTTGCCGGGCCCACCCGGCAGTACGGCCTTCTGGGCGGCGGCGGGCGCCCCCGCGGCGGTGCCGGACGGGGCCGGCGGCTGGGTGACCCTGTTCCTGTGGCGCGGGCCCGGTCCGGTGACGGCGGAGTTCGAGAGCTGGTCGGATCCCGTCCCGCTGGAGCGGTGGGAGGACTCGGACTGCTGGTACGCCGCGGTGCGGATGCCGGCGCGCCTGCGGGTGACCTACCGGTTCGTGACGCCGGACGCGTCGTACGCCGACCCCCTGAACCCGGCCGGTGCGGGCGGTGAGCGGTCCGTCGCGGCGACGCCCGACGCCCCGCAGCAGCCGCACTGGCCCGTCGTCGCAGCCGACGCGGTCCTGCCCCTGCCGCGCACGCGGATCCGGTGGGCGAGCGAACGGCTCGGGGGGCGGCGGACCGTCCGGGTCCATCCGGCGGGCGGGGGCGGACCGTTGGTGCTGCTGCTCGACGGGGACGACTGGCTGTATCTGCATCCGGCCGTGACCGCCTTCGACTCGGCCGTGGCGGCGGGTGGACTGCCGCCGGTCACCCTGGTCTTCCTGCCGGTCAGGGACAGAGCGGCCGAGTTCGGGTGCCGGCCCGAGCTGTGGCAGGCGGTGCGCGACGAACTGCTGCCGCTGGTCGCCGAGTCGGGCGTGCCCGCCGAGGTGGCGCGACTGGTGGTCGCGGGGCAGAGTCTGGGCGGGCTGAGCGCGCTGTACGCGGCTGCGGAGTTCCCGGAGTTGGTGTCGCGGGTCGCGTGTCAGTCCGGGTCGTTCTGGTGGACGGCCGATGCGTCGCGGCGGGCGGATCCGCTGGCCGGCCCGGCCGGCGGTGCGATCGCCGAGCGACTGCGCCGGGGTGCGGACCTGTCGGGGCTGCGGGTGGCGTTCGACGTCGGGGAGCACGAGAGGCGGATGCTGCCTCACTGCGCGGTGGTGGAGGAACTGGCCGAACGGGCCGGGGCGACCGTGCGGGTGTCCCGGTCGCCGTCCGGCCACGACCGGGCCGGGTGGCGGCACGCGCTGCTCAGGGACGTCGGCTGGGCCCTCGGTGGGTGACCCGCCCCGGATTCCGCGGGGCCCTGGCCGGCAGTCCCGCCGCACGAGCGATCAGCGGGCCACCGCCGTGCGGTAACCCCGTTCGTTCGCCAGCAGGTTGCGGTGGGTGTCCTCCGCCGTGACGACCCCTCCGTCCAGGACCAGCACCCGGTCCGCCGCGTCGAGGAATGCCGGGCTGCTGGTGATGACGATCGTCGTGCGGCCCCTGCGCAGCTCGGACACGTTGCGGGCGATGAGCTGCTCCGTGACCGCGTCCACCGCCGTCGTCGGGTCGTGCAGCACCAGGATCTCCGTGTCGGCGGCCAGCGCGCGGGCCAGGGACAGCCGTTGGCGCTGGCCGCCGGAGAGGTTGGCGCCCCGGTCGCGGACGGGGTGGTCGAGGCCCTCGGGGTGCAGGGCGACGACGTCGGTGAGCAGCGACGCCTCGACGGCCTCGGCCACCGTGCCGCTCGACCCCGTGGGGTCGATGTTGGTGCGCAGGGTGCCGGCGAAGATCTCGCCGTCGTACGGGTTCACCAGCAGGTGCGCGCGGACGGCCTCGACGGACAGCTCCGCCAGGTCCTGCCCGCCGATGCGGACCGTCCCCTCGTAGGCGGCGGGCGGGACGGCGACCGCCAGTACGGCGGCGAGATCCGCCGCGGCGCGCGGCTGGTAGGGGGCGACGGCGACGAACTCGCCCGCCTTCACCTTGACGGTGAGGCCGTCGAGCGTGCCGTGGCGGACGCCGTCGATCTCCAGGCCACCGCCCGGGGCGGGGCGGCCGGTGCCGGGGGTCATGACCGGCGGCGCCGCCAGGACCAGGGCCATGCGCTCCGCCGACGCCCGGGCGAGCATCACGTACTTGGGCATCTCCGAGAACAGTTTCAGCGGCTCCATGATGAACTGCGCGAGGCCGACGGCCATGACGAGTTCCCCGATGGTGATGCGCCCCTCGAAGGCGAGCAGACCCGCCAGCAGGGTGACGGCTCCGGCGAGGACCGCGTTGAGGGCGAGCGCGGTGCCCGCGTAGACGCCGTTCACCCGGGCGACGGTGATCGACTGCCGGCGCGCCTCGGTGCTGACCTCGCGGTAGGACCGGAACGCGGCGTGG
Organism: Streptomyces sp. NPDC017943; assembly: GCF_044328425.1. NCBI lineage: Bacteria > Bacillati > Actinomycetota > Actinomycetes > Kitasatosporales > Streptomycetaceae > Streptomyces > Streptomyces sp. NPDC017943. The sequence goes on from NZ_JBIRHH010000002.1 coordinate 761,556, forward strand.
TTGCCGCCGAAGCCGTGCAGCGGGCGCAGGCCCGTGATCAGGTCGGCGACCTTGGCCCCGGCCCGGGCCACGCGTGCCTGCTGCTCCTGGGTGCTGGAGCCGATCCGCCGGGACATCACGCTGAGCACCGACAGGATCGCCACGGTGCCCGCGATCACGAGCAGTCCGAGCCGCGGGTCGGCCAGCCCCAGCGCGACCGCGGCGACGAGCACCGCGACGAGCGAGCTGACCAGCAACGGCACCACCTCGATGATGTCGGCGGTCTGGTCGGCGTCCTCGGTGGCGATGGTCAGCACCTCGCCCGACTTGAGGTCGACGTCCCGTGCCACCGGCTGCAGTCCGCAGCCGGCGACCTGCACCCGCCAGCGGTGCGCCTCGGTCGTGTTGGCCTTCTGAAGAATCCGCATGCCGAACCGCCACGACAACGACACCGTCGTGATGATCACGGCCAGGGCGCCGATCGACAGGGCGAGCGCGCCGAGGCCGCGATCGCCGCGCAGGGCGTGCTCGACGATCAGGCCCAGCGCGATGGGGAAGGCCGTCTCACCGGCCTGGTAGAGGCCCATGAGCAGGGTGCCCCAGGCCATCGCGCCGAGGTTGCGGCGCAGGGCGGTGCGGAGGATGGCGGCCCCCTGGCGGGGCCGCTGTGCGTCAGTGGTCATCGAGGTGGCGGGCAATCGCTTCCGGGGTGCGCAGGGTGAACAGGTCACGGATGGTGATCACGGGACCGTACTCGCGGCGGAGCAGCCCGGCCAGCCGCACCGCCAGCATGGAGTGTCCGCCGAGGGACACGAAGTCGCTCACCGCGCTCACCTCGTCGTCGTCCAGGTCCAGTGCCTCGGCGAACATCTCGCACACCGTGGTCTCGGTCTCCGTCAGCGGGCCCCGCTCCCCTGCCGTGGTCAGGGCGCCCAGCGGCCGGGCCTCGGGAAGCGCCTTGGTGTCGGCCTTCCCGTTCACCGTCAGCGGGAGGGCGTCGACCCGCGCGTAGTGCGTGGGGCGCAGGAAGTCCGGCAGGGCGGCACCGACCTCGGTGGCGACGTCCGCCAGCTCCGCCCCGTCCAGCACCAGGTAGGCGGCCAGCCGGTGGGCGCCGTCGACCTGCGGGTCGGGCTGGGCGACGGCCGCCACGAACCGCACCGCCGGGTGCGCCGCGAACGCGGCCTCGACCTCCCCCGGTTCGACCCGGTGGCCGCGGATCTTGACCTGCTGGTCGGTGCGGCCGAGGTAGGCCAGGTGGCCGTCGGGCCGGCGCACGACCAGGTCGCCGGTGCGGTACATGCGCTCCCCGGGTGCCGCGAAGGGGCAGGCGACGAAGCGGTGCGCGGTCTGGCCGGGCTGCCCGAGGTAGCCGCGCGCGATGCCCACGCCCGACACGTACAGCTCGCCGGGCACCCCGTCGGGCAGGGGCCGCAGCCACGGGTCGAGGACGTACACGTCGGTGTTGTCGATGGCGACGCCCACCACGGGGTCCGCGCACTCGAAGGTGCCGACCCCGAGGGTGTTGATGGTGTACTCGGTGGGTCCGTACAGGTTGTAGCCGACCGTGCCCTCGGTCCGGGCCAGGCGCTGCCACAGCGCCGGGGTGACGGCCTCACCGCCGAGCAGGACCAGCGCCGGCCGCCTCGCGGGGTCGTCCAGCAGTCCCTCGGCGAGGAGTTGCTGCGCGTAGGTCGGGGTGACGTTGACGACGTCGATGCCGTGCTCCAGGCAGTAGGCGACCAGCCGTGGGGCGTCGCGGCGCAACTCCTCGTCGCAGATGTGCACTTCGTGTCCGTCGGCCAGCCACAGCAGCTCTTCCCAGGACATGTCGAAGGCGAACGACACGGTGTGCGCGATGCGCAGGACCCGGTGGCCGTGGCGGGCCAGCACCGGCTCGAAGATGCGGCGCTGATGGTTGATCAGCATGTTGGTCAGGCCGGCGTACTCGGTGACGACGCCCTTGGGCCTGCCGGTCGAGCCGGAGGTGTAGATGGTGTAGGCGGGATGGCGCAGCCGGCCGGGGTCGTGCGGGTCGAACGTCGTGTACGGCGCGGCCTCGTCGAGCGGCCGGTCGAGTGCGATGAGGTCGCCGGTGAGCCGGTGCGCGACCGCGCTCACGGTGAGGGTCACCTCGGGCCGGGCGTCGTCCATGACGGCGGCGATCCGCTCGTCCGGGTGGTCCAGTTCCAGTGGGACGTAGGCGGCGCCGGTGCGCAGGACCGCGAACAGCGCCACGATGGAGTCGAGGGAGCGCGGGATCGCGAGCCCGACGGTGGTCTCGGGGCCGATGCCGCGCGCGACGAGCACTCCGGCGATCCGGCGGCTGCGGTCCCGGAGTTCGGCGAAGGTCAGTGTCGCGCCGTGGGCGACGAGGGCCACCCGTCCGGGGGTCCGGTCGGCGGCCCGGTCGAACCGGTCGACGACGGTGTCGGTGCCGATGGCGGTGCGCTCCCCCGCGCCCGGAACCGGTGCGAGGCCCGGCAGGGCGCCGACCGGGCCGGTCGCGCGGGACAGGTGCTCCAGGACGCCCAGGTAGTCGTCGAGGAGGCGGCGGGCGCCGGCCGTGTCGCCGTCGCGGTACTCCAGCTTGACGGTGAGCCGGTCGCCGGGGGTGACCACCCAGGTGAACGGGTAGTGGGTGGAGTCGTCGGCCCGCACCGAGGTGATGCCGTGCCGGGCGTTCATCTCGGCGAACGCGTCCATGTCCAGGAAGTTCTGGAGCACGAACAGGTTGTCGAACAGGGTGTCGTGCCCGCCGGCCCGCTGGATCTCGCCGAGCCCGAGGTGCTCGTGCTCCATCGCCTCGACCCGGGCCGCCTGCACGGCCGTCAGGTACGCGCGGACCGAGTCGTCCGGGCGGGCCCGGGTCCACGTCGGCACGGTGTTGAGCAGCACCCCGACGACGCCGGACAGTCCCTCGCCCTCGCGGCCGGAGACCGTGACACCGAACACCGCGTCGCCGCGGCCGGTGCGTGCCCCGAGCAGCAGGCCGAACGCGCCGGTCAGCACCGCGTTGAGGGTGACGCCGTGGGTCCTGGCCGCCTCCCGGACCAGGTCGGACCGCTCGGCGGACAGGGTGTGCACGAGGGCCTTCGGCAGGTCGTCGGGGAAGGAGGGCGCGGGTCCGGCCAGCAGGGTCGGGCCGGGCAGGCCGGCGAGGTGGTCCGTCCAGAAGCGCTCGGCCGGGCCGGGGTCCCGGGCGGCGAGCGCCCGGGCGTACTCCTCGAAGCCCGGGACGGCCGGTGCCGGGTCGAGGGGCTCGCCGGCGAGGACGGCGCGGTAGGCGTCGAAGAGGTCCCGCAGGACGATCTCGCGGGACCAGCCGTCCCACAGGATCAGGTGGTAGCTCAGGAGCAGCCCGTCGCGGTCGCCCGGCAGCCGCACCACGGTCATGCGCATCAGCGGCGGCTCGCCCGGGTCGAACCCGGTGGCGCGGTCCCGGGCGCGCAGCTCGTCGGCCTCCGCCTGGGAGGCGAGCTCGACCGTGCGGACGCCGACGCGCCGGCCGGCCCGCAGGACCTGGACCGGATTGCCGTCGTCGTCGGTGGTGAACCCGGCGCCCACCACCGGGTGCCGTGCCATCACGTACGCCATCGCCTCGGCCAGCGCGCCGGCGTCCAGGCGCCGGTCGAAGGTGAACCAGTTCTGGGCGACGTAGTGGCCGGCCGGGCCGCCCAGCTGGGCCTGGAAGTACAGGCCGCGCTGGAGCGGGGTGACCGGCGCCGTGCGCTCGGCGGTCACGGCGGCTTCCGTGACGTGGTGCAGGGCGTCGCGCCAGTACTCGGTGATCTCGTCCGGCACTCCGTCGGCCAGGACGAACTCGGCCAGCAGGCTGCCGGTGGCGTCGTCGGTCCAGGCGTTCACCTCGACGGCGTACGGGCTGGGCTGCTGCCCCGCGCTCAGGTGCAGGGCACGGGACTCGCCGCCCCGGCCGAGGTAGTTGAACAGGACCTGCGGGCGGCCGGTGAGCAGGGGCGCGGTCTGCGGGTCGAGGTACCTCAGCTGCCCGTAGGCGAGGTGCCCGGACTCGTCCGGCTGGCGCGCGGCGAGTTCGCGGGCCGCGGCGACGGGGTCGGTGTGCGGGGTGAGCCGGACCGGCGCGATGGCGGTGAACCAGCCGACGGTGCGGGTGTAGTCGTGGTGCGGGAGCACCGGGACCCGGCCGTGCCGCTCCAGGTCGACGGCGAGGTCGGTGGGCTCGGGCTGGACGCGGGTGAGGGCGGTGCGCAGGGCCCCGCAGAGCAGTTCGGTGAGGCCGACGCCGAGCGCGGCGGGGGCGGTGCGGGTGAGCCGGTCGCTCACGTCGGGGGCGACGACGACGGTCGTCTCGCGCAACGGCCCGCCGCAGGGCAGCGGTCGCGGTGCCCGCAGGGTGTTCACCCAGTGGTCCAGGCTGTCGGCGCCGGTGGCCGACCGGAGGGTGAGGGCCTCGGCGTACTCGGCGTAGGACGTCGTCGGCGGGGCGAGGGACGCGCCGCTGAGGGCCGCCGTGAGGTCGTCGAGCAGGATCAGCCAGGAGACCGCGTCGACGGCGAGGTGGTGCACGGTCACGACCAGGGTCCTGCTCGCCTCCAGCCAGGCGAAGGCGATCAGGTCGCCGGTCGTGGGGTCGAGCCGTCCGGCGGCCTCGTCGGCGACGGCCGTCGCGTCGGTGGTGTCCGGCCGTGCGACGGTGATCTCGCGCGCGGGCTCGGTGCGCAGGGTCCACACGCCGTGTGCGGTGCCGAGGCGCAGCCGGAGGGCCGGGTGCGCGGCGAGGACGGCCCGTGCGGCCCGTACGGCGTCGGCGTGGGTGGCGCCTGCGGGCGCCGGGAGGGCGCGGGCCTGGGCGAAGCGGGCCAGGGGGCCGCCGAGTTCGCGCCGGCGGAGGATGATCGGGGTGGGGGGCAGCGGTCCGTCCTCGCGGTGGGCCCTCTCGGGCGCGGGGGTGGCGGCCGTGCCGCTGCGCAGGTGTCCGGCCAGGGCGCGGGGTGTCTTGAGCAGGAAGACGTCGCGAGGGGTGAGGGGCAGGCCCTGCGCCCGGGCCCGGTTCACGACCGTGATGGCGACGATGCTGTCGCCTCCGGCGCGGAAGAAGTCGGTGTCCGCGGTCATGTCCGCTCCGGGCAGCGCCCGGGCGAAGACGTCCACCAGCGCGGTGACGGCCGCGTGTTGGTCCGCGGCCGTTTCCGGGTCCGCCGCCTGGTTCCCGTCGGTCTCGAGGGGGCGTTCGGTCAGGGCGCGCCGGTCGAGCTTGCCGTTGACCGTCAGCGGCAGGGCCTCGATCGGGAGCACCCGGCGCGGGACCATGTGGGCGGGCAGCCTCTCCGCCAGCCGGTCCTCCAGGTCGGCGGGAGCGTCGCCCACCACGTGCGCCACCAGGTGGTCACCGGTGTCCGACACCGTCACGGCCGCGTCCCGCACGCCGTCCAGGTCCCTGAGCGCGGCCTCGACCTCGCCCGGCTCGATGCGGAACCCGTTCAGTTGTACCTGGTCGTCGGCGCGGCCGACGAACCGCAGTTCGCCGTCGAGGGTGCGGACGGCGAGGTCGCCCGCGTGGTACATGCGCGAGCCGTCGGCCGCGAACGGGTCGGCGACGAACCGTCCGGCGGTGAGCCCGGGCCTGCCCAGGTAGCCGAGGGACAACTGGTCGCCGGCGACGTAGATCGCGCCCACCCGGCCGGGCGGGACGGGCCGGAGCCGTTCGTCGAGGAGGTGGGTGACCAGGCCGGGGATCGGGCCGCCGATCGGGCTCGTGCCCGCCTCGCCGGTGAGGTCCTCCTCGCGCAGCACCCGGTGGGTGACGTGGACGGTGGTCTCGGTGATGCCGTACATGTTGACCAGCTCCGGCGCGGCCGTGCCGTGCCGTTCGACCCAGTCGCGCAGCCGGCCCGGGTCCAGGGCCTCGCCGCCGAAGATCACCCGGCGCAGCGCGGGCAGCGGTTCGCCGGCGGCCCGGTCGGCCTCGATGAACCGGTGGAAGGCGGACGGCGTCTGGTTCAGCACGGTGACGCCTCGTTCGCGCACCAGCCGGTGGAAGTCGACCGGTGAGCGGGTCAGCGCGTGGTCGGGGACCAGCAGTTCACCGCCGTGGGCCAGTGCGCCCCACAGCTCCCAGACGGCGAAGTCGAAGGAGAAGGAGTGGAACTGCACCCAGACGTCGTCCGGGCCGAAGCCCATGTCCGGTTGGGTGCGGGCCAGCAGCGTCACCACGCTGGAGTGCGGGACGACGACGCCCTTGGGCCGGCCGGTCGAACCGGACGTGTAGATCACGTACGCGGGGTCGCGCCAGTCGGGCCCGGGCCCCGGCCGGGCGGGGGCGGCCGGTGGTGTCTCACCCGGCACGAGGACGTGGGCCGGCACGTCGGCCCGGCTCACCAGGGCCGTGAGACGGTCGTGGTGCTCGCGGTCGACGAGGACGACCTGCGGGGCCGCGTCGGCGAGGACGTACTCCAGCCGCTCGTCGGGGTAGGCCACGTCCAGAGGTACGTAGGCGCCGCCGGCGCGGACGATCGCGACGAGGGCGACGACCTGTTCGACCGACCGCGGGACGGCGACGGCCACCCGTGTGCCCGGTCCTACCCCGGCGGCGCGCAGGACGGACGCCAACTCGTCCCTGAGGCGTGCGAGTTCGCCGTAGGTGACGGATCGCGTGGTGCCGTCGAGGCCGCACTGGGTGACGGCGGTCGCGGCCGGGTCACGGCGGGCGGCCGCGTCGAAAAGGGCGTCCAGGGTGGCGGGGGCGACCGGGGCGGGCCGTCGGCCGCCGTCCCGTGCCAGGTCGGCGGCCGGGGTGCCGGGGCGGGTGAGCAGACCGGTGAGGGTCCGGGTGAAGGTGTGCAGCAGCGTCCGGGCCGTGGCCCGGTGCAGGAACGCGCCGTCGTGGACCAGGTTGAAGCGGGGGCGGCCGTCGGGGGCGCGTTCGACCACGAGGGTCAACGGGTAGTGCGGGGCGCCCTCGTTGACGATGCCGGTGACCCTCAGTGTGTCGCCGGGGCGCCCCAGGGCGGTCGGGTCGGTGGCCACGTCGAACACCACCAGCGTGTCGAAGAGGGGCCCGGTGCCGGCCCGGCGGCCGATGCGGGCCAGGGAGACGTGCTGGTGCGGCCGGACGCGGGTCTGGTGGTCGCGGACCGCGGTGAGCAGGTCGGCCGCCGTGGTGTCCGCTGTCCAGCGGACCCGCACGGGGACGGTGTTGATGAACAGGCCCACCATGTCCTGGATGCCGGGCACGTCGGCGTCGCGGCCGGAGACCGTGGAGCCGAACACCACGTCGTCGCGCTGGAGGACGCCGCCCAGGGTGAGGGCCCAGGCGGCGTGCACGGCCACGCTCAGCGGGACGCCGGCCTCGCGCGCGGCGGTGTCGAGGTCGTCCTGGGGGTGCACCACGGCGTCGGTGAACCGGTCGGACGGGGTGTGGCCCTCGGCGACGAGGCAGGGACCGGGCAGTCCGGCCAGTTCCCCGTGCCAGACCCGGTCGCTCTCCTCGGTGTCCCGGCCGGCGAGCCAGTGCAGGTAGTCGGTGAAGCCGCCGGCCGGGTGGACCGTGCCCGGTGCGTGGTACTCGGCGAGCAGCGCGCGGAGCATCGGCGGGACCGACCAGCCGTCGGCGATGATGTGGTGGACGGTCTGCACCAGCACGTCGCGGCCCGCTCCGGCCCGGATCAGGGTGGAGCGCATCAACGGGCCGGTGGCGAGGTCGAAGCCGGCCCGGCGGTCGCGCTCGGCGAGGTCGCGTATCTCCTCGTCGGTGATGCCGGGGCGGTCGAGCGTGGTGAAGGGTGCCGGCACGCCGTCCTCCAGCACGGACACCACGCGGCCGTCGGCCAGGGCCGTGAAGCGGGCGGCCAGGTTGGGGAAGAGGGTGAGCAGCCGGGTCGCCGCCGCGGCGAGCCGGTCCGTGTCCATCTCGCCGTCCAGGGTGAGCAGTTGCTGCTCCACGTAGGCCCCGGCGGAGTCGTCGTCGAAGACGGAGTGGAAGTACAGGCCCTCCTGGAGCGGGGTGAGCGGCAGGACGTCCCGCAGGGCCGGCCCGTCCAGGGCGTCCACGTCGGCCTGGGTGAGCGGCACCAGGGGGAAGTCGCCGGGGGTGTGCCCGCCCCGGTCGAGGGCGGCCAGTGCCTCCAGTGCCGTGCGGAAGTAGCCGGCGAGGGCGGTGATGTCCGCGTCGGTGAACATGCCGTCGGGCCAGGAGACGGTCGTGACCAGTTCGTACGCGCCGCGGGCGGCGGGTTCGGCGATGGCGTTGAACTCCAGGGCGCGCGGCAGACGCATGCCCGGGTCGCGCTTCTCGCCCAGTTGTCCGGTGGTGCCCGCGAGTTGCCAGTCACCGGGGGCGCCGGCGGCGAAACGGCCGAGGTAGTTGAAGAGGACCTGCGGCGCGGGTGCGTCGAACTCCACGTCGGCGAGGTAGCGCAGGGCGCCGTAGGAGACGCCGTGGTCGGGCACCCGGGCGAGGTCCTCCTTGACCGCCTTGAGGGCGACGGTCAGGTAGCCGGGATCGGTGGGGTCGGCCGCCGGGCCGGGGTCGACGGTGACCGGGCAGAGGGTGGTGAACCAGCCGACGGTCCGCGACAGGTCCGGCTCGAACCCGGCCGGGCCGGCGACGCACTGCGGTTCGCGGCCGTGGCCCTCCAGCTCGATGTACGCGAATGTCTGGTCCTGGCCCAGGTCGCGGCGCCACCGGGCGAGGGCGACGGCGAGGGCGGTGAGCAGCACGGCGTCGACCCCGGTGTGGAACTTCGCGGGGATCTCGCCCAGCAGCGCGGCGGTGGCCTCGGGGCCGACCGAGACGGTGTGCAGGCGTTCGCGTGCGACGGTGTCCGTCGCGGCCAGGGGGCGCCGGCCCAGCGGCAGGTCCTCCCCCGGCAGCGGGCGGCGGTGGTACGAGCTGTCGGCGTCGAACGCGGCGCGTTCCAGCAGCTGGGTCCAGCGCCGGAACGAGGTGCCCTCCGGGGCCGGTTCGACGGGGGCTCCCGCACCGTACCGGCGCCACGCGGTGGCCAGGTCCTCCATCAGTACGCGCCAGGACACCCCGTCGATCACCACGTGGTGGGCGACGAGCACGAGTTGGCGTGCCGCGCGGCGCAGGACGGCGCTCAGCATGACACCGCCCTCGGGGTCCACGCCCTCGGTGGCGAGGGCGACGCAGGCGTCGAGCGGCAGGTCGCTCTCGCGCCACCGGGCCCGGCCCCGGCCGGCCTCGGGGATGTCGAAGCCCCAGCGCTCCCCGCGCACCAGGCGGGCGCGCAGCATGGGGTGCGTGTCGAGGAGGGCGGTGAGCAGCGTGCCGAGGACGTCCGCGGTGAGCTCGGCGGGGGTGTTCAGCACGACCGACTGGACGAACCCGTCGACGGCGTCGGTGGTCTCGCCGAGCCACTGCACGATGGGCGAGCCGACGACCGTGCCGGTGGCGACGTCGGCGTGGTCCACGGTCCGCACGGCCTCCCGGCTCGCGACCGCCGCGAGCGCGCCCGCCGTGGGGTGCGCGAAGATCTGCCGTGCCGTGACGTGCAGCCCCCGCTCCCGCAGCGCGCTCAGCAGGGAGATGGCGAGGATGCTGTCGCCGCCGAGCTGGAAGAAGTCCTGGTCGACGCCGGCCTCGTCGAGCCGCAGCACCTCCGCGACGGCGTCGCACACGGCGCGTTCGTCGTCGGTGACGGGCCGCACGAGACAGGGCGCGCCGACGGCGGGCTCGGGCAGGGCGTTGCGGTCGAGCTTGCCGTTGGCGGTGAGCGGGAACTCCGCCAGGACGACGACGTGGGCGGGCACCATGTACGCGACCATGTGCGCGGTGGCCCACGCCTTGACGTCCTCCGCCCGCAGGTCCTCGCTCCCCGCGGCCGGGATGACGTAGCCGACGAGGTACGTGCCGCCCGCCGCGTTCTGCTTCGCGACGACGCAGGTGTGCCGTACGGCGGGGTGTTCCGCGAGGCCGATCTCGACGTCCTCGATCTCCAGCCGCATGCCGCGGATCTTGATCTGGTTGTCGGCGCGGCCGAGGAAGTCCAGGGAGCCGTCCGGGGCGAAGCGGGCGAGGTCGCCGGTGCGGTAGAGGCGGGAGCCGTCGGCCGCGAAGGGGTTGGCGACGAACCGGGAGGCCGTCAGGCCGGGGGCGCCGACGTAGCCGCGGCCGAGGAGGAACCCGCCGACGTACAGTTCGCCGCCGACGCCGACCGGGACGGGGCGCAGCTCCTCGTCCAGGACGTACAGCTGGGTGTTGGGGTTGGCGCGGCCGATGGAGGTCGACAGGCGTTCGGCGGCGCCGCGGTAGACGACGTGGGAGACGCCGATGGTCGTCTCGGCCGGGCCGTACCCGTGGTACATGGGGATGTCGAGCTTGGTGCGGAACCGTTCGTACAGCTCGGGGGTGAGCACCTCGCCGCCGCACCACACGTGCCGCAGGCTGTCCAGGCTCCCGGAGTCGCCGGCCATCTCCAGCAGCACGTCCAGCATGGACGACACCAGGTACGTGAAGGTGACGCGCTGCTCGGCGATGACGCCCAGCAGATGCTGCGGGTCCCGTTCGCCGCCGGGCCGCAGGACGACGAGCCGGCCGCCCGAGACCAGGGGCAGGAGGATCTCGTTGACGGAGATGTCGAACGACAGCGGCGCCTTGAACAGCGAGGCGTCGTCATGGCCGAAGCCCAGGATCTCGTTCACCTGCCACAGCAGGCGTTCGCTGATGGCCTCGTGCCGGATCATGGCGCCCTTGGGCCGCCCGGTCGAACCGGACGTGAAGATGACGTAGGCCAGGGCGTCACCGGGGACGGTGACGCCGGTGCCGTCCTCGGGGTACGCCTCGTAGCGCCAGTCGCCGAGGTCGACGGCGACGGCGTCCGGTTCGGCCGGGTCGTGCTCGCCGGAGGCGTTGAGCTGGAGGACGACCCGGGCGTCCTCGACGACGACGGCCCGGCGCGCCGCGGGCCACTGCGGATCGAGCGGGACGAAGGCGCACCCGGCCTGGAGGACGGCGAGCAGGCCGATCACCATGTCGGCGGAGCGGTCGAGGGAGATGCCGACAACCTGTTCGGGCCGCAGCCCGCGCTCCACGAGGAGGTGGGCCAACTGCGCCGACAGCGCCGCGGCCTGACGGTAGGTCAGTGAGCGGTGTTCGTCGACGACGGCGACCGCGTCCGGTCTGGCCAGCGCCTGGGCCCGGAACATCTCGACGACGCAGGGGCGGTCCCGGTCGGCCCGGTTGTCGTTCCACTCGGCCAGGGTGGCGAGCCGGGCGGCCACGCTGGACGGGCCGACGGATCCCAGAGGCCGGTCGGGGAAGTCGGCCAGGTCGTCCAGGGCGAGCTGGGCGTCGGCGGTGTCGACGCCGTCGGGCAGGGTGATGCCGAGACCGTCGGCCGAGACGTGCCAACCGCCGGTCGTGGCACCGCCGTTGGCGGTCCAGCCGAGGACGTCGGCGAAGAGGGTGCCGGGCGTGAGGTCGAGGCCCTCCGGACTGCGGCCGGTCGCCCAGTAGGCCAGGGAGATCGCGCAGGCCTCGGCGATGGTCCGGTCCGGGTGGTCGCCGATCCGGGGGCGGACACCGGCCAGTGCCGGGGTGGAAAGACGTACGAGACGAGCGCCCGACTGCTTCATGCGTGACTACCCTCTCTCCAGGCCCGCCACAGCCGTGCGTACCGGCCGCCCTGAGCCACCAGTTCCTCGTGCGTGCCCTGCTCCACGACGCGTCCCGCCTCCAGCACGGCGATCCGGTCGGCGGCCATGGCCTGGGAGAGCCGGTGCGCCACGAACAGCGTGGTCCGGCCCTCGCACGCGGCCCGTACGGCCCGTTCCAGCTCCGCGGCTCCCTCGCTGCCGGCCTCCGCGGTCGACTCGTCGAGCACCACCACCGGGGCCCGGCCCAGCACCAGCCGGGCCAGGGCGATCTGGGCGACCTTCGTGACGTCCAGCCGCTCACCGCCCTCGCCGACCGGCGTGCACAGCCCCTCGGGCAGGGCGTCGGCCCACTCGCCGGCCCCCACGGTGCGCAGGGCGGCGCGCAGTTCGGCGTCGCTCGCGCCGGGCGCGGACAGCCGCAGGTCGTCGGCGAGCGGGCCGGAGAAGACGTGGGTCTCCTGGGTGAGGATGCTGACCAGGGCCCGTGCCCCCGCCTCGTCGAGATCGGCGAGGTCCCTGGTGCCGATGCGCACCGTGCCGGCCTCCGGGGTGCCGATGCCGGCGATCAGCGCGGCCAGGGTCGTCTTGCCCGCACCGGTCGCGCCCACCAGCGCGAGCGAACTCCCGGCCGGGATGGACAGGTCGACGTCCCGCAGCACCGGTTCGGCGGCGCCCGGGTAGCGGAATGTCAGACCCCGCACCGTCACCGCGTACGCCCCGGGCTCCGCGGCGGTGACGGACGCGTCGCCGACCAGCCGCTCCCCGGACGACTCCCCGAGCACCCCGACCAGGCGGGTCAGGCTCGCGCCCGACTTCTGCGCCTCGTCGAAGGTGAACATGATGGCGCCCAGCGGGGTGAACAGCCGGTGGAACAGCAGCGGAGCCGCCGCCACCTCGCCGAGGGTGGCGGCGTCCGCCTCCAGCAGGGCGTAGCCGACCAGGAGGATCAGGACCAGCCCGATGAACTCGGCGCGGTTCTCGCGGCCGACGAACCGGCCGAAGAAGCGGAACACCTCGACGCCGAGGTCGCGCACCCGCCACGACTCGTCGGTGACCTTCTGGCGGAAGGCACCTTCCAGGCGGTACGCCCGGACGGTGTCGATGCCGTTCAGGCCGCTGATGAACGCCTGCGCGCGGTCGGCCTGAGCCGTCCGCTGCCGGCGGTACAGGGGCGCGGACCGGGGCAGGTACCAGCGCAGGGCGAGCGCGTAGGCGGGCAGCGCGCCCGCGCCGGCGAGGCCGAGGCGCCAGTCGAGCCCGAACATGCCGAGGGTGGCGACGACCACCAGCACCCCCGCCGAGAACACGGTGGGGACGGCGGTGCGGATCCCCTTGGAGATGACGGCCACGTCGTCGCCGACCCGGGAGAGCACATCGCCCCGGCCGACCTGTTCGACGCGGGCGCTCGGCATGCCGAGGACCGCGCGGACGGCGCCTTCGCGCAGGCGCGCGAGGAGGTCGGCGCCCAGCCGGCCGATGAGGTAGGTCGACACCGCGGTGGCCGCGGCGCCGAGCAGCGCGGCGACGCCGATCAGGACGCCCACGGTGACCAGGACCGACCGGTCCTCGCCCCCGACGACCCCGTCGACCACGCGGCCGAGCAGCAGCACCGGCAGGACCTGGAGGGCCGCCCCCGCGATCGTGGTGAGCACAGTCGCGGCGGTCAGCCAGGGCGTCTCGCGGCAGTGTGCGGCGACCCAGCGGCCGGCTTCCCGGCCGGTCGTGGTGCGCAGGGCCGATGGGGCGGCGCGCGTGTCGGTGGCGCTCACTCCTGCCCGACCGGGTCGACGGGTCCGGCGACCGCGTACGGCACCGCCGACGACCCTCGCCGGAGCCGTCCGGCCTTTGTTCGGTGCAGGAGCATCGACGTCCCTTTGCTCTCGTGTCCGGTACGCCGCGCCCTCGGTTCGAGGGCGGGCGGCACCCTGGCGTGAAGTGAGGCAAGCCTAAGTCGCTCGGGCGGGGTGGCCCGTCTGCGCCGCCCGTCAGCGGGCGGTGCTGCCCGTGCCGTCGGTGAGGGTCCGCATCGGGCCGGCTTCGGATCCGGGCCCGCGGCCCAGGAGGGAGTCGAGGATCTCGCCCACCCTGACGGCCGTGTTGGACAGCAGGGAGGAGGTGATGCCGTGCGTGTGCTCCGTGCCACCCTGGAGGTAGATGCCGCACCGCAGGGCGGGATCGGTGGCGATGCGGTAGTCCCGCTCGACGCGGACCCGTCCCTCGTCGTCGCGCAGGCAGCGGTCGGCGACCTCGCCGAGGAGGCCGGTGGGGTCGGCCGGGGCGTAACCGGTGGCCAGGACCACGACGTCCGCGTCGAGGTCGGTCTCCTCCCCGCTGACCAGGGACTGCACCGTGCACCGGACCCCGGAGGGCGACTCCTTGACGCCGGTGAGCCGGGAGACGTTGAGGAAGCGCAGCCGTTCGGCTCCGAGCACCTTCTCCTGGTACGCCTGCCGGTAGAGGTCGTCGATGAGGTCGATGTCCACCACGGAGTAGTTGGTGTTGCCGTGGTAGTCCATCAGGCGGCGTTTGACGTCCTCCGGGGCCGCGAAGTACTCGTCGACCGCCTGCGGGTCGAAGATGCGGTTGGCGAAGGCGCTGTCGTCGGCGGGGCTGTAGCCGTAGCGCGAGAACACCGCGCAGACCTCGGCGCCGGGGAAGCGGCGGTGCAGGTAGGCGACGTTCTCGGCGGCGCTCTGCCCGGCGCCGACGACGACGAAGCGTGTGGGTGAAGTGCCCGCCAACTCGTCTACCTTGGCGAGCAGTTCGGAGTTGTGCCAGACGCGGTCGCCGCGCTCGACGCCGTCCGGCAGCAGGGGGCGCAGCCCGGTGCCGATGACGAGGTTGCGGGCCCGGTGGACCTCCAGGCCGCCGCCGGAGCGGACGGTCACCTCCAGGTGCTCCACGACGCCGTCCCGGCCGACGGGCGCGACCCCGACGACCTCGTGGCCGTAGGAGACCATGTCGTCGACCCGGGACGCCGCCCACTCGAAGTAGTCGTGGAACTCCACGCGCAGCGGGAACAGGTTCTTGTGGTTGATGAAGTCGATCAGCCGGCCCCGGCTCTGCAGGTAGCACAGGAAGCTGTACTCGCTGGCCGGGTTGCGCAGCGTCACCAGGTCCTTGAGGAAGGAGACCTGCATGGTGGCGTCGTCGATGAGCATGCCGCGGTGCCAGCCGAAGCGGGGCTGCTGCTCGAAGAAGCGAGCGGTGACCGCCTCCTGCCCGCCGACGTGTGCGTTGTGCTCGCGGAGTGCGATAGCCATGGCCACGTTGGACGGGCCGAAGCCGATTCCGATGAGGTCGTGGACCGGTGGTGCGTCATCAGGAGGAACCTGCGACATGTCACTCCCATCGTGCGGGGCAGCCGCGTGTCGGGTGGGGAGGGAACGGGAGACGGGCATGCCGGTTGGAGACCGGCACCCCTCGTAAAACTTAGGTGAGCCTAAGCTAAACCGTCAGGACGTGTCGACAGGACAAAACAGACAGCCCGTCACCTGACGCTTCGCCAACTCCTGGCACCGGAGGCCCCGTTGTGAACTAAGGCAAGCCTTGCTTTACTTGCCTCGGCCATCGCCCTGCACCTGAGGAGGAACCCCATGCGGGTCGTCATGTTCGGTTACCAGACCTGGGGCCACCGCACCCTGCAAGCCCTCCTGGAGTCCGAGCACGACGTCGTGCTGGTCGTCACCCACCCCAAGAGCGAGCACGCCTACGAGAAGATCTGGAGCGACTCCGTCGCCGACCTCGCCGAGGAACACGGCGTCCCGGTGCTCATCCGCAACCGCCCCGACGACGAGGAGCTGTTCGCCCGCCTGAAGGCGGCCGATCCGGACGTCATCGTGGCCAACAACTGGCGTACGTGGATCCCGCCGCGCATCTTCGCCCTGCCGCGCCACGGCACGTTGAACGTGCACGACTCGCTGCTGCCGAAGTACGCCGGCTTCTCGCCCCTGATCTGGGCCCTGATCAACGGCGAGTCCGAAGTGGGCGTCACCGCGCACATGATGAACGACGAACTGGACGCGGGTGACATCGTCCGGCAGGAAGCCGTGCCGGTCGGCCCGGCGGACACGGCGACGGACCTGTTCCACAAGACGGTCGACCTCATCGCCCCGGTCACCATCGGCGCCCTCGCCCTGATCGCCTCCGGGCGGACGGAGTTCACCCCGCAGGACCGCTCGCAGGCGTCCTTCTTCCACAAGCGCTCCGACGAGGACGGCCGCATCGACTGGTCCTGGCCCGCGGAGGACCTGGAGCGTCTGGTGCGCGCCCAGTCCGAGCCGTACCCGAGCGCCTACACCTTCCACCGGGGCCGGCGCCTGGACGTCCTGGCCTCGTTCGTGTCCGAGGGCCGCTACGGCGGCACCCCCGGCCGCATCTTCTACCGCGAGGGCGACGGCGTGGTGATCGTCGCCGGGGCCGACGCCCGCACCGGGCGCAACCACGGCCTGGCCCTCACCCGGGTGCGCACCGCGGACGGCCGGGAACTGCCCGCGGCCGAGTACTTCACCTCCATGGGCGGCTACCTCACCGACCGCCCCTGACCCGCCCGGCCGGACGGCCCCGCCGCTCAGGCCCGCCAGGCGTACCGGCGTTCGGGCCGTCCGGTGGCTCCGTAGCGCAGCGTCACGTCCGCGCTCGCGATGCTGTGGAAGTACTCCAGGTAGCGGCGGGCGCTCACCCGGGAGAGGCCGGTGAGGGCCGCGCACTCGGTGGCGGACAGGGAGCCGTCCGCGTCGCGCAGGGCGCGCTCCACCAGCCCGGCGGTCTCCACGCTCATGCCCTTGGGCAGGGTGGGGGCCGGTGCCGGTGCGAACGCGCCGGCCAGGACGCGGTCCACGTCCGCCTGGCCCCGGACGACCGTGCTCAGCAGCCTGCCCCGCTGGGTGGCGTAGCGCTCCAGGCGGGAGCGCAGGTCCGTGAACCCGAAGGGTTTCAGCAGGTAGTCCACCACTCCCCGGCGCACCGCGCCGCGCACCGTCTCCGCCTCCTGCGCCGCGCTGATGACCATGACGTCGCAGTCGTGCCCGGCGGTGCGCAGCCGGGGGATGACGTCGAGACCGAACAGGTCGGGCAGGTACAGATCGAGCAGGACGAGGTCGGGGCGCAGCGCCCCGACGGCCTCGATGGCCTGGCCGCCGCTGTGGGCCTCGCCGACGACGCGGAACGGCTCGACGCGTTCGACGTACCGGCGGTGGACCCGGGCCACCATGAAGTCGTCGTCGACCACGAGCACGTCGATGGTCCCCGGCTTGTCGCCGTCCGCGCCCATGGCGCCGCTCCTTTTCGCCTCCGTGCCGGTGAGGTGGCCGACGGCCGTGCGTCCGGTGCAGGCGGCGCCGTTGCCGAGTCGTCCCATCATGACGCCCACCAGCGGAAATCGGAAGTGAGGTGTCAGGAGGCCCGGCAGGGCCGGGGGCCTAGACGACGGCGGGCTGTTCCGGGTCCTGCGCGGGGGCGGGGCGCGCGCCTTCGAACTGGGTGCGGTACAGCTCGGCGTACCGCCCCTGCGCGGCGAGCAGTTCCTCGTGGGTGCCCTGCTCCACGATCCGCCCGGCCTCGACGACGAGGATCCGGTCGGCGGAGCGGACCGTGGACAGGCGGTGGGCGATCACGACCGCCGTTCGGCCGGCGAGGGCCTCGGCGAGGGCCTCCTGCACGGCGGCCTCGGAGGTGTTGTCGAGGTGGGCGGTGGCCTCGTCCAGGATGACGACGCGCTGGCGGGCCAGCAGCAGCCGGGCGATGGTCATGCGCTGCCGCTCCCCGCCGGACAGGCGGTATCCGCGCTCTCCCACGACGGTGTCCAGTCCGTCGGGCAGGGACCGCACGAGCTCCTCCAGCCGGGCCCGGCGCAGGGCGTCCCACAGCTCGTCCTCGCCGGCCCCGGGCCGGGCCAGCAGGAGGTTGGCGCGGACGGTGTCGTGGAAGAGGTGCCCGTCCTGGGTGACCATGCCCACGGTCTCGCGCAGGGACCGCGTCGACAGGTCCCGGACGTCGACGCCGCCGATGCGCACCGCTCCCCCGTCGGCGTCGTACAGGCGCGGCAGCAGCTGGGCGATGGTGGACTTGCCGGCGCCGGAGGACCCCACGAGCGCCACGGTCCGGCCGGCCTCCGCACGGAACGAGACACCGCGCAGCACCTGTTCGCCGCCCCGCTCGTCCAGGGCGGCGACCTCCTCGAGGGAGGCCAGGGAGACCTTGCCGGCGGCCGGGTAGCCGAAGCGCACGTCGTCGAACTCGACCGCCACGGGCCCCTCGGGCACCGGACGGGCGCCGGGCCGGTCCTCGATGAGCGGCTTCAGGTCGAGCACCTCGAAGACCCGCTCGAAGCTGACCAGGGCGCTCATCACCTCGACCCGTGCCCCGGCGAGCGCGGTCAGCGGTGCGTACAGCCGCGTCAGCAGCAGCGCCAGCGCGACGACCGCACCGGGCTCCAGGGTGCCGCGCAGGGCCAGGTAGCCGCCGAGGCCGTAGACCAGGGCCAGGGCGAGGGCGGAGACGAGGGTGAGGGCGGTGATGAACGCCGCCTGGGCCGTGGCCGTGCGCACCCCGACGTCCGCCACCAGGCGGGCGCGTTCGGCGAACTCCCGGGACTCCTCCTCGGGCCGTCCGAAGAGCTTGACGAGGGTGGCGCCGGGTGCGGAGAACCGCTCGGTCATGCGGGTCCCCATCGCCGCGTTCAGCGTGGCCGCCTCCCGCTGCATCCGGGCCATACGGCTGCCCATGCGGCGTGCCGGAAGCACGAACACCGGCAGCAGCACCAGCGCGAGCAGGGTGATCTGCCAGGAGAGGGTCAGCATCACGGCCAGCGTGAGCAGGAGGGTGACGAGGTTGCTGACCACTCCGGACAGGGTGTTGCTGAACGCGCGCTGGGCGCCGATGACGTCGTTGTTGAGACGGGAGACCAGGGCGCCCGTACGAGTGCGTGTGAAGAACGCCACCGGCATGCGCTGCACGTGGTCGAAGACGGCCGTGCGCAGATCCAGGATGAGGTGCTCCCCGAGCGTCGCCGAGAGCCTGCGCCCGAGGACGCCCAGCACCGCCTCGGCGACCGCGATCACCGCGATGAGCAGGGCCAGGCGTACGACGGCCGCCTCGTCGCCGTCCGACACGATGGTGTCCACGACACTGCCGGCCAGCACCGGCGTGGCCACCGCGAGCAGCGCGGTGCCCACGCCCAGCAGGACGAACAGGACGATCCGGCGCCGGTGCGGACGGGCGAAGGCGCCGACGCGGCGCAGTGTCGCCAGGGCGAAGGGGCGGCGCTCCTGCTGGGCGTTCATGACGCTGTACAGCTGCGTCCACGCCGTGGTCTCCATGCTCATGGGTGGGAACGTAGGACCTCAAGCGGCGTTGAGGTCAAGGAGCTCGCGCAACAGCCCCGACATCCCGCACAATCGGCCCGATCCCCCTCTTCCCCGACCCACCGCGCAAAGGTCCCGATGACGCTTCCCACGCAGCCGCTTCCCGCGCGCCATCCGCAGGCTCCGCTTCCGCAACCCGCCGTTGGCGCGGGGTGGGAAGCCTCGTCCGATGTGACAGCGGTTCGGCTTCCCGACGTCCGGCCGGCCCGGCTCCCCCGTCGCGTCCCGGCCCGCCGCGTGCGGCAACTCCTGTGCCTGCTGCCGCTGCTGGCGGTCACCGTGGTCGCGGTGCGGCACCGCTCGGTGCTCGCCGAGGGCTTCGCGCACCTGCGCACCGCCGAGTGGCCGTGGCTGCTGGCCGCGACCGGGGCGACCTGTCTGACCTGGGTCGCCGCCTCCTGCACCCGGCAGGGCGCGGTCGTCGAGCGCCTCCCCCGACGGCGGCTGCTGGCCACGCAGTTCGCGGCCGGCGCCGCCAACCACATGCTGCCGACCGGGCTGGGCGCGAGCGCGGTCAACCTGCGCTTCCTGTCGGTGTGCGGGCTGCCGCTGGCCCGCTCCTCGGCCGCCCTCGCGCTGTACCTGCTGGCGGAGAGCGTCGGCCGGGTGGCCCTGCTGGGCGCTCTGCTCCTGGCGTTCCCCGGTGCGTTGCGGCTGGGCGCGCTCGTCCCGGAGGCGGCGTTCGGGCCGCTGCTGGCGGGGGCGGGCGCGGTGCTGGTGATCGCCGTGCTGGTCCTCGGCCTGGTGCGGCGGCTGCGTGCGGCGCTGGTGTCCTTCCTGCGCACGGCGCTCGGTGAGGCGCGCCGGGTGCACACCCGCCCGGCGCGGGCGCTGGCGCTGTGGGGCGGCGCGCTCGCGTTCCCGGCGTTGCAGGCGTCCGTACTGGTGCTGGTGGGACGGGCGTTGGGGCTGGACGTGCCGGCCGGCCACATGGCGGTGGCCTATCTGGCGGCGACGGTCGCGGTGGCGCTGGTGCCGACCCCGGGCGGGATCGGGTCGGTGGAGGCGGCGCTGGTCATGGCGCTGGTGGCGGCGGGCGGCCCGGCCGCGGTGGCCACGGCCGTGGTGCTGGCCTTCCGGGTCGTCACCGTGTGGCTGCCGCTGGTGCCCGGGGCGCTGACGCTGGCGGCGCTGGTGCGGACGAAGGTGATCTGACCCGGCGCCTCCGGCGTGCGTGACGGTGCGTCATGTGCCCCGGGTCACCCTCCGCTCACCCCGGTCCGCGGTACGGAACCCCGTGCGGGATGCGGCAGGATGAACGACCGTGCCGACCGCCGGGCCGGGTGGCCGGACACCATCGGACATCACGCAGAACGAGCAGGTGACGACGTGACGACACTTCACATCCGACCGCCGCGGACGGCGTTCGCGGCGCTTCGCCTCCCCGGAGGTGAGCGGTGAACCGGGCCCTCACCCTGGACGATCTGCTGTTCGCGGGCATCGCCCTGGCCTCGGGCCTGCTGGCGGCGTTCGCGCTGCGGGTGCTGCTGCGCTGGCTGGGCGGGCACGCGGACCGGACCCGCTGGAGCGGGGACGATGTCATCGTGCACGCGCTGCGGGCCGTGGTGCCGTGGGCCGCGGTGGTCGGCGGCGTGGCGGGCGCGGCGGCGGTGCTCCCGTTGACCCGGGCGGTGCAGCACACCACCAACCAGGTGCTCACCGTGCTGCTGATCTTCGTCGCGACGGTGTCGGCGGCCCGGGTGGTGACCGGGTTGGTGCGCTCGGTCACCCAGTCCCGGTCGGGGGTCGCCGGTTCGGCCACGATCTTCGTGAACATCACCCGGATCCTGGTCCTGGCGATCGGCTTCCTGGTGGTGCTCCAGACCCTGGGCATCTCCATAGCGCCCCTGCTCACCGCCCTCGGCGTCGGTGGCCTCGCGGTGGCGCTGGCCCTTCAGGACACCCTGGCCAACCTGTTCGCAGGCATCCACATCCTCGCCTCCAGGACCGTCCAGCCCGGCGACTACATCCGGCTCAGCAGCGGCGAGGAGGGCTACGTCGAGGACATCAACTGGCGGCAGACCACCGTCCGGAACCTGTCCAACAACCTCGTCGTGATCCCCAACGGCCAGCTCGCCAAGGCGAACATGACGAACTTCATGCGCCCCGAGGAGCAGCTGACCATCCTGGTCCAGGTCGGGGTTGCCTACGACAGCGACCTGGAGCACGTGGAGCGGGTGACCAACGAGGTCGTCGCCGAGACCATGGCCGAGGTCGAGGGGGCCGTGCCGGACCACGAGCCGATCATCCGGTTCCACACCTTCGGCGACTCCCGCATCGGCTTCACGGTGATCCTGGGCGTGGGCGAGTTCAGCGACCAGTACCGGATCAAGCACGAGTTCATCAAGCGGCTGCACCGGCGCTACCGGGCGGAGGGCATCCGCATCCCCGCCCCGGCCCGGACCGTGGCACTCCAGCAGGGCGCGGTGGTCATCCCGCAACAGCGCACCGGCGCGATCGAGCCGGGCGCGCTGCCGGTCGCCGGCTTCGACTGAGCCCGTCCGCGGGCCGGGGCGCCCGGGTTACGGCCGGGAGCGGACGCGCTCCGCGTCCGGCCGGTCGCCCGCCGTCACCCGCACCGGCTCCGGGGCCGTGGGCGTCGGGCCGGACGGCGGCGCACCGGCCCCGCATCGCCGTCCGCGGGCCGGGGCGCCCGGCCCCGCGCCGACCTGGGCCTTCGCAGGCGGCGGGCCGGATGGCGGGAAACTGGGCGCGGACCCCTGTCGAGACCGGGTCGATCACGAGATATCTTGATGTCGAGCAATGTTGCAGACGTGGAGCGGAGCACCCGGTGACTGACTCGACCATCATCTATACGCACACTGACGAGGCCCCCGCCCTGGCGACGTATTCCTTCCTGCCGGTGGTCCGGGCGTACGCCTCGCAGGCGGGTGTCCCGGTGGAGACCCGCGACATCTCGCTGGCCGGGCGCATCATCGCCGTCTTCCCGGAGTACCTGGCCGAGGACCAGCGCATCCCGGACGCCCTGGCGGAGCTGGGCGAGCTGGCCAAGACGCCCGCCGCCAACATCATCAAGCTGCCGAACATCTCGGCGTCCATCCCGCAGCTCAAGGCCGCGATCGCCGAGCTGCAGGGCCAGGGCTACGCGCTGCCGGACTACCCGGACGACCCCAAGAGCGACGAGGAGCGCGAGATCCGCGCCCGCTACGACAAGGTCAAGGGTTCCGCCGTGAACCCGGTCCTGCGTGAGGGCAACTCGGACCGCCGCGCCCCCGCCTCGGTCAAGAACTACGCCAAGTCCCACCCGCACCGCATGGGCGCCTGGACCTCCGAGTCCAGGACGAACGTGGCGACCATGGGCGAGAACGACTTCCGCTCCACCGAGAAGTCCGTGGTGATCGCCGAGGACGGCACGCTGCGCATCGAGCTCGTCGGCGACGACGGCTCCACCACGGTGCTGCGCGAGTCCGTACCCGTCCTCGCCGGTGAGGTCGTCGACGCCTCCGTGATGCGCGTCGCCGCCCTGCGCGAGTTCCTGACCGCGCAGGTCGCCCGCGCCAAGGCCGAGGGCATCCTGTACTCGGTGCACCTGAAGGCCACGATGATGAAGGTCTCCGACCCCATCGTCTTCGGCCACGTGGTGCGTGCCTTCTTCCCGAAGACCTTCGCGCAGTACGGCGAGAAGCTGGCCGCGGCCGGCCTGAGCCCCAACGACGGCCTGGGCGGCATCTACAAGGGCCTGGAGGCCCTGCCGGAGGGCGCCGAGATCAAGGCCTCCTTCGACGCCGAGCTCGCCGAGGGCCCGGAGCTGGCGATGGTCGACTCCGACAAGGGCATCACCAACCTGCACGTGCCCTCGGACGTCATCATCGACGCGTCCATGCCGGCCATGATCCGCACCTCCGGCCACATGTGGGGCCCGGACGGGCAGGAGCACGACGCCCTGGCGGTCATCCCCGACTCCTCCTACGCGGGCGTCTACCAGGCCGTGATCGACGACTGCCGCGCCAACGGCGCCTTCGACCCGTCCACCATGGGCACGGTCCCGAACGTCGGCCTCATGGCGCAGAAGGCCGAGGAGTACGGCAGCCACGACAAGACCTTCGAGATCCCGGTCACCGGCACGGTCCGCCTGGTCGACGCCGACGGCACCGCGCTCATCGAGCAGGCCGTCTCGGCCGGCGACATCTTCCGCGCCTGCCAGACCAAGGACGCGCCGATCAAGGACTGGGTGAAGCTGGCCGTCACCCGCGCCCGCGCCACCGGCGACCCGGCGGTGTTCTGGCTGGACGAGACCCGCGCGCACGACGCCAACCTGATCGCCAAGGTCAACACGTACCTGGCGGAGCACGACACCGAGGGCCTGGACATCCGGATCCTCAACCCGGTCGAGGCGACGAAGCTGTCCGTGGAGCGCATCCGCCGCGGTGAGAACACCATCTCCGTCACCGGCAACGTGCTGCGCGACTACCTGACCGACCTGTTCCCGATCCTGGAGCTGGGCACCAGCGCCAAGATGCTGTCGGTCGTCCCGCTGATGGCGGGCGGCGGCCTGTTCGAGACGGGCGCGGGCGGCTCCGCCCCGAAGCACGTGCAGCAGCTGGTCAAGGAGAACTACCTGCGCTGGGACTCCCTCGGCGAGTTCTTCGCCCTGGTGCCCTCCTTCGAGCAGTACGCCAAGGTGACGGGCAACGCCCGCGCCCAGGTGCTGGCCGACACCCTGGACCGCGCCACGGCGACCTTCCTCAACGAGGACAAGTCCCCGACCCGCCGCGTCGGCGGCATCGACAACCGCGGCAGCCACTTCTACCTGTCCCTGTACTGGGCGCAGGAGCTGGCGCGGCAGACCGAGGACGCCGACCTGGCGAAGGCGTTCGCGCCGCTGGCCGAGACGCTCGCCGAGAACGAGCAGAAGATCGTCGACGAGCTGGTCTCCGCCCAGGGCAAGCCCGTCGACATCGGCGGCTACTACCAGCCGGATGCGGCGAAGGCCGCCGAGGCCATGCGCCCGTCCACCACGTGGAACGAGGCCCTGGCGTCGCTGAGCTGACGCCCAGGACCGACCGGTCCACCCGCTCCGCCCCGGCCGCGCTCCGCCCCGGCCGGGGCGGAGCCCTGTGCGCGGCCGCGCCCGGTACGACGGGCACGCCGCACGACGGACGACACCCCGCCCCGGAGCCGCCCCGTGACCGACACCGCGCCGTCCTTCGCCCTGCTGCCGGGGGCCGCCGCCTCCCCGGTGATCCTCCATGTGCCGCACGCCGCCCGCGCCGTCCCGCCCGCCGTACGGGCCGGTATCGCGCTCGGCGACGAGGAACTGGCGCGCGAGCTGGACCACATCACGGACGCGCACACCGACCGGATCGCCGAGAGGGCGGCCGGGCTGGCCGGCGTCACGCCGTGGCGGTTCGTGAACCGCCTGTCGCGACTGGTCGTCGACCCGGAGCGGTTCCCCGACGAGCGGGAGGAGATGCTGGCCGTCGGCATGGGCGCGGTGTACACGCGCACCACGCACGGTGCGGCGCTGCGGCCCCCGGGCGCCGACACCGGGCCGCTCATCGAGCGGTACTTCCTGCCGTACGCGCGGGCCATGGCAAACGCCGTGGCGGACCGGCTGGCGGCCTGCGGCCGGGCCGTGATCATCGACGTGCACTCGTACCCGAGCCGGCCGCTCCCCTACGAGCTGCACGGAGAGGGGCCCCGCCCGCCCGTCTGCCTCGGCACCGATCCCTTCCACACCCCGGCGGCGCTCTTGGACGCCGCCCGGCGGGCGTTCGGCGAGACCGGGCTCGACAGCCCGTTCAGCGGGACCTATGTGCCCCTGGAGTTCCACGGGACCCGGCCCGAGGTGAGCGCGCTGATGGTGGAGATCCGCCGCGACACCTACATGAGCGAGCCGGGCGGCCCCGCCGGACCCGGACTGGACCGGCTCGCGGGCGCGCTGGCCCGGCTCACCGACGCCGTGTCCGGCCCGGCCGCCACCGGCTGAGGCGGTTCGGACGCCGGCCGGCGGGCGCGCCCGTCAGGCCCGCAGCCACTCCGTCACCACCACGTCCCCGCCCGTCCGCAACCGCAGGGCGAAGGGGCCGGACGGCGGCGGGCCGCCCGAGAAACGCCCGAGGTCGTCGGCGGTCAGCGGGGTGCCCGGCCGGGGTCCGCCCAGGACCTCCACGCGCGCCGGCTGCGGCGGCAGCACCTGCCCCATCAGGCCGTGCGCGCCGACCTCGACGTCGACGCTCACCTCGCCCGCCTGGAAGGTCAGCATGCGGGGCGCGTCGGTGACCCCCCGCACCGGGAGTGCGTCGACCAGCGAGTCGAAGGTGAGCTCGGCCACCCGCGCGCCGGGGTCGTGCAACGCGTAGGCGTCCAGGGCGATCTGGTGCAGTTCCGACGGCACGGGGTCGAGCACGGCGGCGGCCTGCCGCAGCTCCTCCTCCAGCAGCTCGTCGTCGAACTCCCGGTCGTCGAAGTCCTCCTCGCCGAAGAGGTCGTCGTCCCGCATGCCGCTCATGCCGCCCCCCGTGCCTCGAGCCGGGCCCGCAGGCGCCGCAGACAGCGCTGGCGCAGCGGTCCGATGCTGCCCACCGCGATCCCGAGCGCGGCGGACACGTCCTGGTAGCTCGGCGGCGGTGTCGCCATCAGCACGCGCAGCAACTGCCTGCACCGCTCGCCCAGTTGCTCGAACTCCCGCCACAGGCTGCGCACCCGCTCGCTCTGCTCGGCGGCCTCCTCGGCGTCGAGCAGCGACTGCTCCGGCGTCCCGTCCTCGCTGGGCCGGTCCAGCAGGCCCGGATCGTCGGTCAGGGTCAGCCGCTGCGCGCTCCTGATCACCTTGAGGCACTCGTGGCGCGCGGTACTGGCCAGCCAGGCGCCCGCCTTGCCGGGTTCACGGATCCGCCCGAGGTGCTGGGCGAAGCGGAACCAGGTGGTCTGGTAGACCTCGTGGGCGTCGGCGTCGGAGAGCCGGTGGGCCCGGACGACGGACCAGACCAGGGGGCCGAGCCCCTCCACGAGCGCCTTCCAGGCAGCCGCGTCGCCCTCGGCCGCGGCCTGGACGAGCGCGCCGGCATCAGTACGGTCCACGGCAGCCCCACCCCTCGAGTACGGCACGTCATCGTACGCCGTGGAGGGGGCTGTTCCGGTCCGCGCGGTGGTCCTCACCGTCCCGGGGCCGGCTGCAGGACCGGGACCGGGCGCCAGGTCGGCGGACGCAGGGCCGCGACGGCCGCCCCGCGCACCTGCGCCGACCCGGCGTCGGAGGCGAGCAGGTCCCGTCGGGCGGCCCGCGGGTCGCGCTCCTCGTGCGCGGTCATGCGGGCGGCGACGAGGCCCGCGGTGACGGGGGTGGCGAAGGAGGTGCCGCTCCACTGCGCGTAGCCCTCGAACATCACCTGGTCCGGCTTGGCCGCCGCGCCCTCGTCGCTCAGCACCCCGCTGTGACCGGGGGTCTGGCAGGTGCAGCCGTAGCCGGAGCCGTAGCGGCACGCGTCGTACGTGGAGTGCTGGTACACGTACGGGACGGGCGAGTCGAAGCCGGTGAGGGGGGCGGTGAGGCGCTCGCCGGGGGCGTAGACCTTCACCCAGGGGCCGTGGTTGGTGAAACAGGCGCCGCCCTCGCCGTCGCTGCGCAGGGCGCCGACCGACAGCACGCAGTCCTCCCAGCCGGGCAGGCCGGCGTAGGCGGCGGGCCAGAAGGGGTTGCCGCTGCCGTTGTTGCCGGCGGCGGCGACCAGCAGGGTGCGCTGGTCGCGCAGTTCCCGCATGAAGTTCTCGACGCCGAGCAGGCCGTCGGTGCGGCCGTTGGAGGTGCCCGCGGACAGACTGAGGATGTCGGGCCAGCCGCTCGCGTCGACGGCCTCGAACAGCTTGTCCCCGAACTCCGACTCCAGCACGGCACCGGCGTCGTCGAGGCTGCCGCGCACGGTGATGTCGGTGTTGGGCGCGACGGCGGCGACCAGCCCGGCGATGAACGTGCCGTGCCCCACGTACTGCTGGAGGATCCCCCGCTCGTCGCGCTCGCGGACCTGGGCGTCACCGACGGTGTGGGCGAGCAGGCCGCAGGAGCGGTGGTCGTGCATCAGGCCGGTGTCGACGACGAGGACGCCGACGGCGGTGGCCGGGTCGTGGGGGGTGCCCGCGGCGGCCGGGTTGGGCGGCTCGCTGAGCGGGGCGGGGACCGGTTCGTCGCCGGGGCAGGCGTTGACCGCGATGTGCACCACGTGGTTGCGGGCGGCCATCCGGCGTCCCGCCCGGGACTCGTGTTCCCGTACCGAGCGCAGGGCGTGGACGACCGCGCGGTCGGCGTCCCGGCCGCCCTCGCCCGGGTCGCCGACGCGGATCCGGGTGATGCCGCTGCGGTTGGTGAGCGGCCCGGCCCGGCGCACCTGCTCCTGGTCGAGATCGGGTGCCGCCGTGAAGTGGGCCCGCACGGCGTCCTCGACGACCCGGGCCTCCTCGCCGTCGCGGACGAGGACGACGCCCTTCTCGTACATGAACTCCGCCGCAT
Organism: Streptomyces sp. NPDC017943; assembly: GCF_044328425.1. NCBI lineage: Bacteria > Bacillati > Actinomycetota > Actinomycetes > Kitasatosporales > Streptomycetaceae > Streptomyces > Streptomyces sp. NPDC017943. Next base: position 788,964 of record NZ_JBIRHH010000002.1, read on the forward strand.
CGTCCGGTCCCATCGCCAGGGGGACGTCCGGCATCGAGCGCTGGATCTGGTCGAACTGCTCGTGGAAGCGCTGAGGTGCCATGCGGGTCCTCTCGGGGGGCGACGGCGTCGGTCGGTGCCGCGGAGCGGGCATCGATTCTCTTCGACTGGAGCCGCCGTGCGCCTTCTTGATACACCGCCGCCCTGTGGGGCGCGGGCCTGCGGCCACTACCATCCGAGGAGTGACGGCGGGAAGCGAGTCGGTTGCGGAGCTGCTGCCCCTGGTGTTCGCCGACCCGGGCGAGGCCCTGGCGAAGGCGCGGGCGCTGCTGGACACCGGTCCGGGCCCGCTGGAGGCGTCCGTCGCCCACCAGGTGATCGGCATCTGGCAGCGGGACTTCGGCGATCTGCGGCTCGCGATCGGCCACCTGCGGCGGGCCCGGGCGTGCGCCGCGCGCGCCGGCTCGGCCGACCGGGAGGCGGATGTGCTGGCCACCCTGGGCGTGGCCCTGGTCCACGCGGGGCGCACCCGGGACGGGCTGGCCGCGTTCGAGCGGGGGGTGGCGCGGGGCACCGGGCACACCCGGGCGCGGGTGCTGTTCCGGCGGGCGTACGTGTGGTGGGTGCTCGGGCACCACCGTGAGGCGCTGGAGGACGTGCGCCGGGCCGTGCCCGTGCTGCGGCAGGCGCGGGACGTGATCTGGACGGCACGGGCGCTGACCCTGCGGGCGACGGTGCACCTGGCGCTCGGCGCGGTGGAGCGGGCCGAGGCGGACTTCACCGCGGCCGAGGCGCTGTGGGAGACCACCGGGCAGGAGCACGACAAGGCGGACGCGGTGGAGAGCCGCGGGCTGGCCGCGTTCCGTTCCGGGGACGTGCCGGCGGCCCTGCGGCTGCTGGACGAGGCCCAGGAGCGCTACGCCCGGCTCGGCACACCGACGTTCATGCTGGTCATCCGGCGCTGCGAGGTGCTGATGGCGGCCGGGCTGGCACCCGAGGCGCTGGCCGAGGCGGACACGGCGATCGGCCGGCTCGACGGCATCGGCGGGCAGTCCACCCGCAAGGCGGAGCTGCTCCTGGTCGCCGCGCGGGCCGCCCGGCTGGCCGGGGACCCGCAGACGGCGATCGCCCGCGCCGCCGTCGCGGTCCGGCTGTTCGCGAGACAGCGGCGCACCTGGTGGGAGACGCACGCCCGGTTGGTGCTGACCGAGGCGCGGCACGCGGCCGGGCGCGGTTCGGGCCGGCTCGTCGCGGACGCGGCGGCGCTGGCGCAGCGGCTGGCGGCCTTCGGCGCTCCCGCGGCGCCGGAGGCCTCGCTGCTCGCGGGCCGGATCGCCCTGGACCTGGGGTGGACGGCCGACGCCGAGCGGCACCTGGCGCTGGCCGCGCGCAGCCGGCACAGCGGCCCGCCGCTGGCGCGGCTGACGGGCTGGTCCGCGCAGGCGCTGCGGGCGCGGGCGGCCGGGTCGGCGCGGGGGGTGCTGGAGGCGTGCCGGCGCGGTCTGGACGTCCTCGACGACCACCGGACGACGCTGGGCGCCTCGGAGCTGCGGGCCCGGGCCACCGCACAGGGCGCCGAGCTGGCCGCGCTGGCGCAGCGGGCCAGTCTGGTCTCCGGCGGGCCGCGGCGGCTGCTCGTGTGGAGCGAGCGCTGGCGGGCCACCGTGCTGGCGGCCCCGCCGACCCGACCGCCCGCCGACCCCGTGCTGCTGAGCGGCATGACGGCGTTCCGGGAGATCGCGGCGCGCGCGGAGGCCGCCCGGATGGAGGGCCGGCCGGTGGTGGCGCTGGAGCGCGAACAGCGGCGCCTGGAGCGGGAGATCCGCTCCCGCACCCTGCACATCCGGGGTGCGGCACCGGGCGAGGGGAACCGGTTCGACGTGGAGCGGCTCCTGGAGCGGCTGGGCGACGAGGTGCTGCTGGTCGAGCTGGCCGTGCTCGACGGACGCGTGCAGGTGCTGCTGTGCGGGCGGGGCCGGGTGCGGAGGTTCGAGGCGGGGTCGCCCGCCGAGGCGGAGAGGGAGGCCGAGCACGTGCAGGCGGGGCTGCGGCGGCTGGCCCACCCGGGGGCGGACGCCCGGCTGCCGGTGGTGGAGGCGGCGGGGCGGCGGCTGGAGGACCTGCTGCTGGGCCCGGCGGCGGCACAGCTGGGCCGCGGGCCGGTGGTGATCGTGCCGCCGGGGCGGCTGCACCGGGTGCCGTGGGCGCTGCTGCCGTCGCTGCGGGAGCGGGTGCTCAGCGTCTCGCCGTCGGCGGCGAGTTGGCTGCGGGCCCGGGACACCGCGCCGCCGGCGGACGGCCGGGCCGTACTGGTCCGCGGCCCGGGTCTGGCCGGCGCGGGCGCGGAGGTGACGGAGCTGGCCGGGCGGTACGGCGGGGCGACGGTCCTGGAGGGCGGCGGCGCGCGGGTGTCGCGGGTGCTTCGCGAGCTGGACGGGGCGGGGCTGGCGCACATCGCCGCGCACGGCACGTTCCGCGCGGACAGTCCGCTCTTCTCCTCGTTGCGGATGGCCGACGGCCCGATCGTCGTGCACGACTTCGAGCGGCTGGACCGCAGCCCGTACCGGATCATCCTGTCCTGCTGCGACACCGCGCGCCTCGCGTCGGTCGGGGCGGACGAACTGCTGGGCCTGGTCACGGCGTTGCTGCCGCTCGGCACGGCGGGGGTGGTGGCGTGCAGCGCCCCCGTGAACGACGCCGCGGTCGTGCCGCTGATGCTCGCGCTGCACAAGGGCCTGGACTCCGGGCTGTCCCTGGCGGAGGCACTCCGCGACGCCCGAGCCGCCCTGCCCGGCGACGCCCTGCACCAGGCCACGGGCTGGGCCTTCTCGGCCTTCGGCGCGGCCTGACCCGTCCCTTGCGGGTCGGGCCACCTGGTCGGTGAGCGGCCATGGTTACGGGCGCCCCCGCACACACCGGGCCCCGGGATGGAGCTCCCGGCCCGGGGGGGGGGGGGGGCGCCCCCCCCCCCGGCGGGGGGGGGGGGGGGGGGGCCCGCCCCCCCCCCCCCCCCCCCGGGGGGGGGGGGGGGCCGCCCCCCCGGGACCCCAGGCGCGGACCGACCGGCCCCCCGGGGACCGACGGGACGGCGAACTCCGACACAACACGAGCTCGCGAACCCGACCCAAGGCCGACCCGGGCCGTACCCGGCCCCGGGCCGCACTCCCGGCCCTCGGTCGGCGGACGACCGAACCGCAGGCGCGGGCCAACCGGCCCCCGGAGACCGACAAGACCCGAGCCTGCGCGGCCGAGCCGGGGCGGACTCCGGCCCCCCGGCTCAACTCCCGCAGCACGGGCGGCCTGGCCCGTCCCCTGCGCGGGTCAGACCGCCCGTCGGCGGACGGCCGGGCCACAGAAGCGGGCCGACCGGCCCCGGAAGACCGACGGGACGGCGACGCCCGAAACAACGCCGTACCCAGGCCCCGGGCCGAACTCCCGGCCGCCGGTCGGCAGAACGACCGGACCGCACGGCGCGGGTCGACCGACCCCCGGGACCGACAAGACCCGGGCCTGCGTGGCCGAACCGGGGCGGACTCCGGGCCCCCGGCTCAACCCCCGCAGTACGGGCGGCCTGACCCGTCCCCTGCGCGGGTCAGACCGCCGGTCGGTGGGTGGGTGGGCGGGACGCCGGGTGGGGGTGTTCAGGCCGGTTGTGCCTCCAAGGGTTCCGCCAGGCGCGGCAGGGCCGTGCGGTCGACGGCGCCGAGGCGGGTGTAGGCGCCGTACAGGTGGTTGCCGACGGTGCGGATCGACAGGGTCAGGCGTTCGGCGATCTGGCGGTTGCTCAGCCCCGCCGCGGCGAGGGTCACGATCTGCCGCTGCCGGGCGGTGAGTTCACCGAGGGCCAGTCCGGACAGCGCGGGTGTCCGGGCGTCCTGGCAGCGCCGGGCCAGGGCGACGGCCCGGGTCCGGGCGTGCCGGGCGGCGCGCGGATCGCGGTGCACCGCGACCGCCTGGGCGTACGCCTCGGCGGCGAACAGGATGAAGCCCCGCTCGGCCAGTTCCTCCGCCGCCGCGTCCAGGGCGGGACCGTCGGCACGGGCGAGTGCGTCGGCGTGCCGGGCGAACACACCTCTCAGCCGGCGGCCGGCCGCCTCCCCGGGAGTGCCGAGCCGGACCGCGTCGTAGGGCTCGCGGAGCGTGGGGCGGGGGGACCCGAGCCCGGTGGCGCGGTCGAGTTCGTCCCGGCAGGTCACGTCCCCCGGGTCGGCCCGCAGCCCCTCCCCGGCCCAGGCGGCCGCGGTCCTCGGCTCCCCCCGCAGCCGGGCGAACCGGGCCCGTACGGCGGCGTACGCCCCCGGCACGGGCCCGCCCTCGGTGACCAGGAAGTCGCCCACGGGGGTGGGCATCGCCGTGACGTCGTCCCCGTCGATCCGGCGGGCCAGTGCGGACGCCTCGGCGTCGAGGGCGGCGGCGTACGCCTCCGGGCCGGGCGACAGCCTGCGCGCCCGGAGCCTGCCCGCCGCCGCCCGCAGGACGGGGCCGTGGAGGGGGTGGGTGAAGCGGACGCCGCCCCGCGGCCCGACCTCGATCACCCCGTCGGACTCGAGGGCTTCGAGGGCGGCGAGGTCGAGGCCGTCCACGGTGGGTTCCAGGGGCTCGCCGAAGGCGAGGCGGTCGAGGGTCTCGCGTTCGCGCGGGCAGTCGTGGCCGAGGACGGGGGCGGCGTACGCCCGGACGGCCGCGGTCAGCGGGACCGGCCCCCGCCAGCCGCGCTCGCCGCTGTCCGGACCGGCGGCGAGCAAGGGCCCCACGGCGTGCAGCAGTTCGCGCAGCAACCGCAGGTCGCCCCGGCCGAGCCGCAGCAGCCGCCCGGCGGTCAGCGGGTCGAGAGGGCCGGCGCCCGCCGTGAGGAGCCGGGCGGTCTCCTCGTCCGGCAGTGGCTCCAGCGCCAGCCGCGGCAGGAGTTCCCCGGTCCACAGCCGGGTGATCGCCCCCGGCGTCGCGGAGCCGTCCGGGGCGGCCACCAGCAGGCGGGCGCGGCCGTGCACGGCGAGCTGGTGGACGAGGGCGGCCGAGGCGTCGTCGAGCAGATGCGCGTCGTCGACGACCACGGTGCCCGCCCCGGACAGCAGGTGGACCGCGCGGGGCAGGGTGACCGCCTCGGGCAGCACATGGGCGAACGCGGCGAAGGGCATCGCCCGGCTCTCGGGCGTACCGGCCGCCCGTACGCAGCCGCCGCCACGGACCGCCTCGGCGAGCAGGCGGGTCTTCCCGCAGCCCGCCGGGCCCGTCACCACGATCCCGCGCCGGTCGCCGGTCAGGGACCGCCGCACCAGGTCCAGTTCGTCCTCCCGCGCGGTGAACGGCCAGGGCGGCACCGGCGTCGTCGTGTCCTTCTCATAGGTCGTCACATCCTCATGAGCGCGACTGCTCACGTTTGATACAGGGCGAGTTGAGCAGATCCCGACTCATGTGCCCGGCCGGAGCGGCGGGCAGGATGGGGCACCGTCGGCGTCGCCGGCGGGCTCCTCGGGGAGCGGGGCGACGGGGGACCCCACTGCCTCGGCGTCGCCCCGCCGGCGTCCGTCCGCACTCCGTCCGGGTTCCCGGCGGACGGCGGTGGCGTGTGTTCAGGGCACGACACCGCCACGCGGCACCCGAGCCATGGTCCGGCGCCGGGGGAACGGCCGGGTACGTCACCCATGGGGGTGAGTGACGTACCCGGCCGCGCCGTGTCCGGGGCCCGGGGCGTCCGACTCGCAGGCTGCCCCCGGGCGGTGGACGATGGAGGCGGAGCTGCAGGGGGGCTCTCGGCGGGAGACCTCCGTGGTGGACACAGACGTGCTGATCGTGGGCGCCGGACCGGTCGGGCTGACCGCCGCCGGGGAACTGCGGCGGCAGGGCGTCACCTGCCGCCTCGTCGACCGGCTGCCGGCCCGGCTGCCGTACGCGAAGGCGGTCGGTGTGCAGCCGCGCACCCTGGAGATGTGGGACCGGATGGGCCTGGTGCGTGCCGTGCTGGAGGCCGCCGTGCCGATGCGGGGGCAGGTGACGTACTCCGACGGCGTGGAGCAGGACCGCCTCGAGCTGCGGCTTCCGCCCGAGGTTCCCTACGCGTTCGCGGCGCTGCCGCAGTACGAGACCGAACGGATCCTGGAGGAGCACCTGGCCCGCTTCGGCACGGGGATCGAGCGGGAGACCGAGCTGGTGGACTTCGCCCAGGACGCGGACGGGGTGGTCAGCCGCCTGGTCACGGCGTCGGGCGAGGAGCAGGAGGTGCGGTCGCGGTTCCTGATCGGCTGCGACGGGGCGCACAGCACGGTCCGCAAGAAGCTGGGTCTCGCCTTCGAGGGGGACAGGTTCCCCGAGGAGTACATGCTCGCCGACGTGGAGGTCGACTGGAGCCTGCCGCAGGGCTACAGCGTGCGGGCCTCCCACCACGACCCCGAGGGCCGCATCGACGACCTGCTGGTCTGCATCCCGCTGCCCGGGGACCGCCGCTACCGCATGTCGATGCTGGTGCCGCCGGAGCTGTCCGCCGCCCCCGAGGGCGGGCCGGACGCGGTGGCGCACGGGCTGGAGAGCGGACGCGCGCCGGGACTCGGGCACGTCCAGGCGGTGCTCGACCGGATGTCGCCCGAGCCCACGACGGTGTCGGCGCTGCGCTGGTCGTCGGTCTTCCGCATCAGCCACCGCCTGGTCGACCGGTACGCCGTCGGCCGGGTCCTCGTCGCCGGGGACGCCGCACACATCCACCCCCCGACCGGGGCCCAGGGCATGAACACCGGCATCCAGGACGCCTGCAACCTGGCGTGGAAACTGGCCCTCGCGCTGGACGGCGGCGCCCCTTCGCCACTGCTGGCCGGCTATCACGCCGAGCGCCACCCCGTCGGGGAGGAGGTGGTGGGGCGCACCGTGCGCAACGCGGCGCGGGACGGGGTCCGGGCCGCACCCGGCGACCTGACGACGGTCCTGCTGCGGGAGGCCCAGTTGCTCGTCGGCTACCCGGACAGTCCCCTGGTCGTGCCGGACGGGGCCGCCGCGGACGGTGCCGGGGTGCCGGGGCCGCTGCCCGGCGAGCGGGTTCCCGACTGCCGCGGCCTGACCGCGCGCCTGGCCGTGACACCGCTGCGCCTGTACGACCTGCTGCGCGAGCGTGGGCACGTCCTCGTCCTCTACGCCGACCGTGCCGAGGCGCTCCACGGGTGCGGCGAGGCGGCCGCCGGGGTCCACCGGCTGACCGGCGGCAGGGTGCCGGCGTTCGTCGTCGCCGGGCGTGGCGTGGACGGCCCGGAGGCGGCCCGGGGGCAGCTGGACGGACACGGGGCCGGGGACGGGGAGGGCGGGGACGGTCGGGCGCTGCCGGTCTTCCGGGACGACGACGGCGACTTCGCCCGGCAGTACGGCGGGGACGCCGCGGCCTTCCTGGTGCGCCCGGACGGCTACCTCGCCGCCCGGCAGTCCCCGCCCGCCGCACCGGGCCCGGGATCGGCTCTGGCGGAAGCGGTGGAGCGGGTGTTCGGCAAGCGGGCCGGCTGAGGGCCGGGGAGAGTGCCGGGTGAGGCGCCGAACGGGCGCCGGGGCGGGCCGCGAACGCGCCGGAGGCCGGCCCGGATCGCTCCGGCCGGCCTCCGACCTGCTGCCTTGTACGTCGGGACGACAGGATTTGAACCTGCGACCCCTTGACCCCCAGTCAAGTGCGCTACCAAGCTGCGCCACGTCCCGATGCGCACCACCCGGACGAACGGGTGATCGCGCAGGTCAACCCTACCGCATACGGAGCGGGGCCCCGGTGTCGCGGCGGAGGGGGGCGGGCGGAGGGAGCGGGTCGGGGGCGGGCATGTGGGCGCCGGAACCGAAGAGTTCGTCCCGGGGTGCGGGCCCGCGGCCGATACGGGCCCCGGTCCAGCCCGCCAGGCCGGCCGTGGAGACCACGACGGCGAGGACGGCCCACCAGGGCAGGCCCGTCTTGGTCGCGTGCCCGGCACAGGCCGCGACGGCCAGGAGCGCCGTGACGGCGCCCCCCGCCGGCCCGGCGCGCCGGGCGGACCGGTGCCGTGTCTCGTCCACGTCCTGCTCCCCCGTTCTCCCGTGCGTGTGCGCCCTGTTCGACGGGCGCGGTCGCACCCGGACCGCAACCGCACCGCAGGGGCATATGCCGCAAACAATACGCCAAACGGCGGGAACTCCCGACCAGCGCATAGGGGTTGAGACGGACATCGCGCCCGACCCTCCGGGTCCGGACGGGACGGAGTGTCCGCCCCGCGCCGTGGACACCCCACACTCTGTCCAGGCCGCCGCCCGCCCGGCCGCGGCTAGGGTCGCCGCATGACGCACAGCTTCGCACTGCACATCCCCGACGCCGAGCTCGTCCCCGAGCTCCTCGCGCCCGAGCAGATCCTGGCCGGGGAACCCGAGGTGACCGGGAAGGTGGTCTGGGAGTCGGAGGACGGCCGGCAGGTGCGGGGCATCTGGCAGATCACGCCCGGCGTGGTCACCGACACCGAGGCCGACGAACTGTTCGTGGTGGTCAGCGGGTCGGCGACGATCGAGGTGGAGGGCGGGCCCACGCTCACGGTCGGCCCCGGTGACATGGCCGTGCTGCGCGAGGGCGACCGGACGACGTGGACGGTGCACGAGACCCTGCGCAAGGCGTACGCGATCAACCTGTGAGCGGGCGGGACGCCGTCAGCGCGGGTGGTGCAGCCGTCGTCCCCCTGATCTCCAGGGCGGGCGCGACGAGTTGCTCGCGGCCGGGGGCCGCGGGGTCGTCGAAGCGGTCCAGCAGGCAGCGGGCCGCGCGGCGGCCGACCTCGTGGCCGGCGTGGTCGACCGTGGTCAGCCACACGTGCCGCAGCCGGGCGATGCTGGTGTTGTCGTAGCCCACCACGGACAGGTCGCGCGGGACGCGGAGCCCCAGTTCCTCGGCCGCCGAGAGCACACCGACGGCGGTGATGTCGTTGACGGCAAGGACGGCCGTCGGCCGGTCGGGGCGGCTGAGCAGCCGGACGGTGGCGCGGTAGCCGCCCTCCTCGGTCATGTCGCCCGGTTCCACCACCGCCAGGTCCGCGAGGCCGTGCCCGCGCATGGTCGCCGCGAAGCTCCGGCTGCGCAGCCCGCCCACCGCTCCGTACCCGGCGATGTGCGCGATGCGGCGGTGGCCGAGACCGATCAGGTGCTCGGTGGCCAGCCGGGCGCCCTGTTCGTCGTCGCCCGCCACGACGTCGGCGCCCGGCGGCGCGGGCTCGCGGGAGCCGGCCAGGACGACCGGGATGCGCCCGGCCACCTCCTCGAGCGCCGCCGGGTCGGGCAGGGTCCCGACCACGACCAGTCCGTCGACCCGCAGGTCCAGCAGCGGGTCGGCCGGGTCCTGGCCGGCACGGCGGTTGAGACGGGCGTCGGCGAGCAGCATGCGCAGGCCGTTCGCGTGCAGCAGGGGGTTCAGGCCGTCCAGGAGGTCGACGAACCAGGGGTTGCGCAAGTCGTTCAGCAGGACGCCGATGGTGCGGGTCCGCTGTTCGCTCAGACTGCGGGCGGCCGCGTTGGGCCGGTAGCCCAGCTCGCGGGCGGCCCGCAGGACCGCTTCCCGCTTCTCGGGGCGGACCTGGTCGGAGCCGCGCAGCGCGAGGGAGACCAGCGACTTGGAGACACCGGCCCGCTCGGCGACGTCCCGGATGGTCGGCGGTCTCGTCATGCTGTGGACCGTTCCATGCGGGCCGTGCGCTTGTCAAAGGGTTGACAGGCTGCTCAGGGCCCGCCCAGGGTGGCGTGGACAGGTTCTGGAACGGTCCAAAGAGGGGCTCTCATGGTGGACACGCTCGGCGTCGCCGTCATCGGATTCGGCTGGATGGGGCGGGTGCACACCCAGGCGTACGCGCGGGTGCGCCACCACTATCCGCAGCTGCCCCTCGCCCCCGAGCTGGTGACCGTCGCCGAGGAGGTGCCCGGCCGGGCGGAGGAGGCGGCCGCGCAGTTCGGCTTCGCCTCGACGACCCGTGACTGGCGTGAGGTGGCCGCCGACCCCCGGGTGCGGGCGGTGAGCATCACCGCGCCGAACTTCCTGCACCGCGAGATCGGCGTCGCCATGGCCGAGGCGGGCAAGCACATCTGGATCGAGAAGCCGGTGGGCCTGACCGCCGCGGACGCCCGCGCGGTGGCGGACGCGGTCGCCGCGGCGGGTGTGCAGGGCGCGGTGGGCTTCAACTACCGCAACGCGCCCGCCGTCGAGGCGGCCCGCGAGCTGATCGCCTCCGGGGAACTGGGCACGGTCACGCATGTCCGCGTGCGGCTGTTCAGCGACTACGCCGCCCACCCCGAGGGGGCGCTGACCTGGCGCTACGAGCGGCAGCGCGGGGGCAGCGGCGTGCTGGGCGACCTGGCCTCGCACGGCGTCGACCTGGCGCGCTTCCTGCTCGGCGACATCGCGTCCCTCACCGCCGACACGGCGATCTTCCTGCCCGAGCGGGCCCGGCCCACCGGCGCGACGGCGGGCCACGGCCGGGCCGCGGGCGGGGAGCCGGGCCCGGTGGAGAACGAGGACTACGTCAGCTGCCTGCTGCGTTTCGCCTCCGGGGCGCGCGGCGTGCTGGAGGCCTGCCGGGTCTCGGTCGGCGAGCAGAACAACTACGGCTTCGAGGTGCACGGCACGAAGGGGGCGGTCTTCTGGGACTTCCGGCGCATGAACGAGCTGGGTGTCAGCCGCGGCACGACGTACCAGGACCAGTCCGTCACCACGGTGTACGCGGGCCCCGCGCACGGGGAGTTCGCCGCGTTCCAGCCCGGGGCGGCGAACGCCATGGGCTACGACGATCTGAAGGTCGTCGAGGCGTACCGCTTCCTGCGGTCGGTCGCCGAGGGCACTCCGTACGGGGCGACCCTGCGGGACGCCGTGCACAGTGCGGCCGCCCTGGACGCGATGGCCCGGTCGGCGGCCGGCGGTGAGTGGGTGGACGTGTCCGGGCCGCGGTGAGCGCCGCCGGGGGATGCGCTTCACCGCACCCGCGACCTCAGGTCGGGGTGTGGAGTCTGCGGCCCAGGTAGACCTTCACCGGCACGAGGAGCAGCCACACCCACATGATCCGGGGGCCGGCCACGAGGGCGAGCGGGACCGTGGCGGTGAAGACCACCACCGACGTGGCGCTGTCGAGGAGGTAGAGCGGGGTGGCCGCCTCGGAGACGCGGCCGTGGCGCAGCCGGGGGCGCCTGGCCAGGACGGCGGCGACGGCCAGGTGGGCGGCGGCGAGCGCGGCGACCGCGCCGGAGTAGATCGCCACCGACACGGGCTGGGCCCCGTACTCGGCGAGCAGTCTGGTCGGGAACGGGACCAGGGCCGCGACCCCGAGGCCGGCCATGGAGATGCCGATGACCTGCCCGTCGATCTCCCGGACGTCCTGGAAGATGCGGCGGTGGTCGCGCCAGAAGCTGCCCAGCACCGCGACGCTGAGCGCGTAGGCACCGATGTCGGGCAGCAGGTCGCGCAGGGCGGCACGGTAGGCGGCCGGATCGAGGTCCCGGGGCACGGAGAGGTCCAGGACGAGCAGCGTGATGGCGATGGCGAACACGCCGTCGACCAGGGTCACCAGCCGCTCGGGGCCGCCCTCCGGGCGCGAGGTCCACATGGTGCCCGACGGTAGGGCGCGCACCCGGTGTTCAGCCGGACCCACGCCCGGGCCCGGCGGGCGGATCACACGGCCGCCTGCGCGGGCATGTTGTACGGCGTCACCACCTGGATCGCCGACGGCAGCGTGGGGCCCGCGGGCGGCAGGGCGCCGTGCGCGCGCATGACGGTGTGGCACGCCTCGCGCACGTCCTGGCGCAGGTCGTGGTGGAGCACGGCGGACAGGCGGTGCTCGCGCAGCAGGCGGGTGTTGTCGTGGTCGAGGTCGTGTGCGACGAACACGGCGCACTCGCGGCCCAGGTCGTCGAAGGCCCGCAGCGTGGCGATGTTGCCGCCGCCGATGGAGTACACCGCGCGGATGTCCGGGTCGCGTTCCAGCGCGGCGCGCACCAGGTCGTACTGGGTGGCGTCCAGGCCCTGCCCCCCGGCGATCTCGACCAGCGCGCGTTCCGGGTGGCGGGCGCGCATGACGCTGCGGAAGCCCATCTCGCGCTCCTCCTCGTTGCGGAAGAACCCGCTGCTGAGGCTGGTGAGGACGTTGCCGGGGCGCTCCCCCAGCCACTGGCCCGTCAGATAGGCGGCCGTGGCGCCCGCCGCCCGGTCGTCGATGCCGACGAAGGCGCGGCGGGCGCTGGCGGGCAGGTCGGTCACCAGCGTCACCACGGGGATTCCGGCGGCTTCGAGGCGCCCGACCGCGGCGGTGACCTCGGGAACGTCCGGGGCCTTGAGGACGACGCCCTGCGAGCCGCGCCGGGCGATGCGGTCGAGGATCCGCACCAGGTCCGCCGCGCCGGTCTCGCGGAAGTGGAAGCGCGAGCGCAGCACCGCCGGGTGCAGGGACGGCAGTTCGGCCTCCAGTGCGGCACGCACCGCCGTCGTGAAGCGTTCCGGGGCCTGCATGACGATGTCGACCATGAACGTCCGGCCGACCAGCCGGACCTGGGTGCGCTGCCGGTCGAGGTCGGCGATGGCCTGGTGGACCTCCCGCGCGGTGCTCTCGCGCACGCCTCCCCTGCCGTTCAGGACCCGGTCGACGGTGGCTTCGCTCAGTCCCGCCTGACGTGCGATCTCCCGGATCGGGAAGGGGTGGCCCATGCGCCGGCTCCTTGAGGGGTTTTTGATGGCTCGCTGCTGGTTGTTCGAGGGGTTTGTACTGACAAGAATGGCAGGGCTGCGTCGCTCCGTGACCCCGAAGGGACGACGATGTCCTTCACTTCCGTCCACCACCGCGCCTGGCTGTCCGAACAGGACTGCGACCTCGACGCGTTCCGCGCCCTGGTCGAGCAGGCGACGGATCCCACCGACTACCCGCACGCCTCCACCGTGGAGCGCGACGTGCCCGTGTACGACTGCGCGCTGCTCGAGGGCGACCGCGTGGTGCAGGCCGAGCTGGTGCGGGCCCTCGCCGACGGCCCCGGCATCGTCGTCTTCCGCGGGGCCTTCCCCGATCCGGGGGTCGTGGACCGGGCCACCGCCGTCTTCGAGGCGCTGATCGCCGAGCAGCGCGCCTCGGGCGCCGCCGCCGGCGACCACTTCGCCGCGCCCGGCGCCAACGACCGCGTGTGGAACGCGCTGGAGAAGGCGGCCCTGCACGACGCGGAGGCGTTCGCCGACTACTACGCCAACGACGTCCTCGCCCTGGTGGCCACCGCCTGGCTGGGCCCCGGCTACCAGGTCACCTCCCAGCTGAACGTGGTCAACCCGGGCGGCGCCGCGCAGAGCGCCCACCGCGACTACCACCTGGGCTTCCTGACGGACGAGGCGGCCGCCGCCTACCCGGCGCACGTGCACCGCCTCTCCCCCGTGCTGACCCTCCAGGGGGCGGTCGCGCACTGCGACATGCCGGTGGAGTCCGGGCCGACGAGGTACCTGCCGCACTCGCAGAAGTACGAGCCGGGCTACCTCGCCTGGCGGCGCCCGGAGTTCCGGGCCTACTTCGAGGCGCACCAGGTGCAGTTGCCGCTGGCCAAGGGCGACGCGGTGTTCTTCAACCCGGCTCTCTTCCACGCGGCCGGCACCAACCGCTCCACCGGCATCCGGCGCATGGCCAATCTGCTGCAGGTGTCGTCGGCGTTCGGGCGGGCCATGGAGACGGTGGACCGGGAGGCCGTCGTCGGCGCCGTGTACCCGGTGCTGCTCAGGCGCCAGGCCGAGGGCGCGGACCGGGCCTGGCTGGAGCACGTGGTCGCGGCGAGCGCCGAGGGCTACCCCTTCCCCACCAACCTCGACCGCGACCCGCCGCTGGACGGACTGGCCCCACCCTCGCAGGCGGACCTGGTACGGCGGGCGCTCGCCCAGCGGTGGGAACCGGACGTGCTCCGGGCGGAGCTGCGGGCCGCCGCGCGGCGGCGGGAGAGCTGAGGAACTCCATGGGACTTCTCGAGGACAAGGTCGTCCTGGTCAACGGCGGCAGCCAGGGGGTCGGCGCGGCCGTCGCGCGGGCCGCGGTGCGCGAGGGAGCGGCCGTCGTCGTCACGGGCCGGCGCACCGGGCCGGGCGAGGCGCTGGCCGCGGAACTGACCGCCGCGGGCGGCAGGGCCCGCTTCGTACGGGCCGACCTCGCCGACGCCGAGCAGGCCAGGGGCGCCGTCGCGCGGACCGTCGGCGCCCACGGGCGGATCGACTGCCTGGTCAACTCGGCGGGGCTGACGTCCCGGGGCACCCTGCTGGACACCACGCCGGACCTGTTCGACCAGCACATCGCCATCAATCTGAAGGCGCCGTTCTTCGCGATGCAGGCGGCGGTCGCCGACATGGTGGCGCGCGGGGCGCCCGGCACGGTCGTCAACATCATCACGTCGTCGGCCCACGGCGGCCAGCCGTTCCTCGCCCCGTACGTCGCCGCGAAGGCCGGCCTGATCGGCCTGACCCGCAACGCCGCGCACGCGCACCGCTGGGACCGCATCCGGATCAACGGGCTGAACATCGGCTGGACGGCGACCGAGGGCGAGGACGCCACGCAGCGGGCTTTCCACGGGGCCGGGGACGACTGGCGCGAGGAAGCCGCCGCCAGGCTGCCCATGGGCCGGCTGGGCCGGCCGGACGAGATCGCCGACTTCGTCGTCCTGCTGCTGTCCGACCGGTCCGGGGTGGTCACCGGGTCGGTGATCGACTGGGACCAGAACGTCCTCGGCGGACTCGACTGAGCACCACCCGCACGCCCCCTCACCCTCTCCAGGAGCACCACCTCATGCGTATCGGAATCCTCGGCCTCGGCCGCATCGGCGCCTTCCACGCCGAGACCCTCTCCGGACTCGACGCCGTCGACTCCCTCGTGCTGACCGACCCGTTCGCGGACGCGGCCAAGACCGCCGCGGAGCGGTTCGGGGCCGAGGTCGTGGACTCCCCGGAGGCCCTGCTGGCCGCCGGGGTGGACGGCATCGTCGTCGCGGCCGCCACGGACGCCCACCCCGCGCTGATCCTGGCCGGGGTGGAGGCCGGCGTGCCGGTGTTCTGCGAGAAGCCCGTGGCCCGCACCATGGGCGAGGGCGTCGAGGTGCTCCGGGCCCTGCGGGGTGCGGACGTGCCGGTCCAGATCGGCTACAACCGCCGCTTCGACGCGGGGTTCGTCAACGCCCGCGCGGCCGTGCTGGGCGGTGAACTCGGCACGCTGCACACGGTCCGCTCGACCACGCTCGACCCGGCGCCCCCGCCGGCCGCCTACATCGCCGCGTCGGGCGGCATCTTCCGCGACTGCTCCGTGCACGACTTCGACATCATCCGCTGGGTGACCGGCCGCGAGGTGAGCGAGGTCTACGCGGTGGGCGGCAACCGCGGTGCGGACTACATCAAGGACGCCGGCGACGCCGACACCACGGGCGCGATCCTCACGCTGGACGACGGCACCCTCGCGGTCGTCTCCAACTCCCGTCACAACGCCCGGGGTTACGACGTCCGCATGGAGATCCACGGCTTCGCGGACTCCATCGCGGTCGGCCTGGAGGACAAGCTGCCGCTGCGCTCGGTCGAGCCGGGCGTGACGTTCCCGGCGGGCACCCCGCACGACTTCTTCATGGACCGCTTCACCGACGCCTACCGTGCCGAACTGACCGCTTTCACCGAGGTCGTGGCCGGTGTGCGGCCCTCGCCCTGCACGATCGAGGACGCCCTGGAGGCGGGCTGGATCGCCGAGGCGTGCACGCTGTCGCTGCACGAGCACCGGCCGGTGACCATCGAGGAGGTGCGGCAGGCCTGAGCGGCCGCCGCGCGTGCGGCCCGCGTGTGAGCGCGCGCCAGGCCCGCAGGGGGAAGGGCCCGGTACCGGTACCGGGCCCTTCCCCCTGCGGGCGGCTCCTCAGGCGTACAGCGCGGGTCGGTCCACCAGTTCGACCGCCACCCGTCCGCCGTCGTGCAGCGCCCGGACGCCCGCCTCGCACACCGCCGCCGCGGCGTAGCCGTCCCAGACGCTCGGGCCCGTGACCTCACCGCGCCGGGTGGCGTCGACCCAGGTCTGGATCTCGCGGTCGTAGGCGGTCTCGAAGCGTTCGGTCCAGTCCTGGGCGATGGTGCCGCCCCAGCGGCCGGCCATGTGGGTGACCAGGGCGTGTCCGTCGCCGATGCGGGCGGTGCCGCGTTCGCAGACCAGCTCGGCCTGGACCTGGTAGCCGAAGCCGCAGTTGACGAAGATCTCGACGTCGCTGAGGGCGCCGCCGTCGGTCTCGAAGACGACGAACTGGGGGTCCTGCAGGCCGTCCGGGGCGCCGGCCGAGGGGGTGGGGCGCAGCACGGTGACGGCGGTGATCTCGTGGCCCAGCAGCCAGCGGGTCGCGTCGGCCTCGTGGGCGACGGAGTCGGTGACCAGCATGGAGCTGGTGAAGGAGGGCGCGCTGGCGACGTTGCGGTGCCGGTTGTGCAGCATCAGCGCGCGGCCCAGCTGCCCCGTCGCGAGCAGGGTCTTCAGCCTGGCGTACTCGGGGTCGTAGCGGCGCATGAAGCCGACCTGGACCCGGCGGTGGCCGAGGCGCTGTTCGGCTTCCAGGACGCGCAGGGCGGAGGCCGCGTCGGGGGTGAGGGGCTTCTCGCACAGCACGGGCAGGTCGCGTGCGAACGCCGCGAGCAGCGCGGCCTCGTGGGCCGGGCCCGGGGAGGCGATCAGGACGGCGTCGACGCCGTCCGCCTCCATCGCGGCCACCGGGTCGGTGTGGACGGTGCAGCCGCCGACGCGGGCGGCGACGGCCTTCGCCCGCTCCGCGTCGACGTCCGCGACGGCGGCCACCCGTGCTCCGCTGGTGACCTCGTGGATGCGGCGGGCGTGGTCGGCGCCCATCCGTCCGGTTCCGATGACCGCGACTCCGAGAGGGGCACGCTCGGTCATGGCCGTCCTTTCGGGTCGTCAGGCGCCGCAGGACCTGAGGAACGCGCGGGTCCGCACGGCGATCGGCAGCGGCTTGTCCGGCTCGCAGGGGTACATGTCCTGCTCGACGATGGCGAACAGGTCCACGCCGAGCTTCTGCGCCGCGGTCAGGACCGGACCCAGCTCCGGCACACCGGCGGGCGGTTCGCACATCACACCGCGGGCGACGGCCGGCCCGAAGGGGACCTCGTTCTTCACGACGTCGGCGAGGATCTCCGGGTCGACCTGCTTCAGGTGCAGGTAGCCGATGCGCTCGCCGTAGGTCTCGATCAGCTTGACGCTGTCGCCGCCGCAGTAGGCGTAGTGCCCGGTGTCCAGGCAGAGGTTGACGTGCCGGGAGTCGGTCGAGTCGAGGAAGCGCTCGACGTGCTCCTCGGTGTCGATGTGGGTGTCGGCGTGCGGGTGCACCACGATGTCCAGGCCGTAGGTGTCCTTGACCTCCCGGCCGAGGCGCTCCATGCCGGTGGTGAGGTGGCGCCACTGCTCGGTCGTCAGCTCCGGCGGCTCCAGGATCTCGGCGGTCCTGTCGTCGCGCCAGAAGGACGGGATGACCACCAGGTGCCCGGCGTCCATGGCCTGGGTGAGCGCGGCGACCCGGCTGACCTGCTCCCAGGTGGAGTCCCACTCGGAGGGGCCGCGGTGCAGTCCGCAGAAGATCGTGCCGGCCGAGACGTTCAGGCCGCGGCGGGTCACCTCGTCGGTGAGCCGGGCCGGGTCGGTGGGCAGGTAGCCGTAGGGGCCGAGTTCGATCCAGGAGTAGCCGGCCTCGGCGACCTCGTCGAGGAAGCGTTCCCAGGGCACCTGCCGGGGGTCGTCGGGGAACCAGACACCCCAGGAGTCGGGGGCGGAACCGACCCGGATGCGGTCGAGCGCGTGGGCCATGTCAGGACTTTCCTTCCGACGACGACGCGGCTGCGGGAGCACCGATCTCCCCCTCCTCGGGGAGCCCCTGGACGTCGACGCCGCGAACCTGCGCCAACTCGTGCTTCAGGGAGGCGAGTTCGGCGCCACCGGCCATGTGGTTGGTGAGCTCTTCGAGGCTGACCTCGCTGCGGTCCGCGGACATCTCCAGGGTGCCGAGGCGCAGCACGCTGAAGTGGTCGCCGACCATGTAGGCGTGGTGCGGGTTGTGGGTGATGAAGATGACGCCGAGGCCCTTCTCGCGGGCGGCGGCGATGTACTTCAGCACCACTCCGGACTGCTTGACGCCGAGGGCCGCGGTCGGCTCGTCCAGGATGAGGACGCGGGCGCCGAAGTAGACGGCGCGGGCGATGGCGACGCACTGGCGCTGGCCGCCGGAGAGCGTGCCGATGGGCTGCTCCAGGTCGTCCAGGACGATGCCCATGTTGCGCAGTTCCTCGTCCGCCGTCTTCTTCATCTTCTCGATGTCGAGGCGCCGCACGGGCCAGGGGCCCTTGGTCAGCTCGGAGCCGAGGAAGAAGTTGCGCCACACCGGCATCAGCGGGACGACCGCGAGGTCCTGGTAGACGGTGGCGATGCCCCGGTCGAGGGCCTCGCGCGGGGTGGAGAAGCGCACGGGCTCGCCGTCGACGAGGAACTCGCCCTCGGTGTGCTGGTGCAGCCCCGAGATGATCTTGATGAGGGTGGACTTGCCGGCGCCGTTGTCGCCGAGGACGCAGGTCACCTTGCCGGGGTGGACGGCGAGGTCGACGCCGTGCAGGGCGCGGACGTTGCCGTAGGACTTGCCCGCGTCGCGCAGTTCGACGAGGGGGCGGTCTCCGGCCGTCGGCTCGTCCTTCAGGACGGCGCCGTGGGTGCCGGGTGTGTTGCTGGTCATCGCGGTCACCTCCGGGTCGCCGTGCGCTGGACCCACAGATTGATGAGGACGGCGCCGAGGAGCATGACGCCGAGGAAGGCCTTGAACCAGTCCGGGTTCCAGCCGGCGTAGACGATGCCCTGCTGCACCATGCCGAACATGAACGCGCCGAAGACCGGGCCGATCGCGGAGCCGTAGCCGCCGGTGAGCAGGCAGCCGCCGATGACGGCCGCGGCGATGTAGATGAGCTCCTGGCCCACGCCCTCGCCGGACTGGACGGTGTTGAAGGAGAACAGCTGGTGCATGCCGACGAACCAGGCGCCGAAGCCGACCAGCATGAACAGGGAGATCTTGGTGAAGGTCACGGGCACGCCGACGGCCCGCGCGGAGTCCTTGTTGCCGCCGACGGCGAAGATCCAGTTGCCGTACCGGGTGCGCAGCAGCACCCAGGTGGCCAGGGCGGCGAAGACCAGCCACCACACCACCGTGATCTTGACGTTGACGCCGCCGACCTCGAAGCTCGAGGCGAAGATCTTCTGCGCCTGCGCGAAGCCGTCCATGTCGCTGATGTCGTCGGTGGCGACGTTGCCGGTGACCAGCTTGGTCACCGCGAGGTTGACGCCCTGGAGGATCAGGAAGGTGCCGAGGGTGACGAGGAAGCTGGGCAGGCCGGTCTTCACCAGCATCCAGCCGTTGAAGGCGCCGATCCCGAGGGACACCAGGAGGGCGACGACCACGCCGACCCAGACGTTCAGGGTGAGCTGGTAGCTGAGCATCGACGCGGTCAGCGCCGAGGTGACCACGGCGACGCCGGCGGACAGGTCGAACTCGCCGCCGATCATCAGCAGGGCCACGGGCAGCGCCATGATCCCGATGGTCGACGACTGGTACAGGATGTTCGCCATGGAGCTGCCGTCACGCACGGGAGGCGCGGCGAACAGGAAGAACACGAGGACGGCGACGGCGCCGAGGAAGACCCCGACCTCGGGGCGGGCGAGCAGCCGCAGGGCGAGCGGCCGCTGCCGCGTGCGCCCGTCGGACTGCCGGGGGCCGGGGGCCGGCGGTGTGTCCACCGCCGGCGTGGCCTGCTGGGTCATGCTCATCACCGGGTGCCCTTCGCGGCGAACTCCCCGATCCGGTCGACGTTGGACTTGTCGACGAAGGCCGGGCCGGTCAGCACGGGCTGCTCGCCGCCGCCGCTGTAGTTGCCGTTGTTCTTGTAGAGCCACAGGCCGTCGACGGCCAGGTAGCCCTGGAGGTAGGGCTGCTGGTCGACGGCGAACTTGATGTCGTCGGCCTTGATGGCCTTGATCAGGTCCTTGTTCAGGTCGAACGTGGCGATCTCGGCCTTGCTGCCGGCGTCGCCGACGGACTGGACCGCGGTCAGGGCGAAGGGGGCGCCGAGGGTGACGACGTAGTCGATCGACGGGTCCTGCTTCAGCTTGGCGGTGATCGTCGACTTCACGGACGGCATGTCGGTGCCGTTGACGTTCTGGGTGTCGAGCTTGCCGTCGAAGGTCTTCTCCACGCCGTCGCAGCGCTGGGTCAGACCGACGTTGCCCTGCTCCTGCACCACGCACAGCGCGTGCTTGGCGCCGACCTCGTTGAGCTTCTTGCCGAAGGCCTCACCGGCGACGGACTCGTCCTGGCCGAAGAACTCCAGCAGGTCGAGGTCCTTCCAGTCGCTGAGGCCGCTGTTGAGGCCCACCACGGGTATGCCGGCCTTCTCGGCCTTGCCTATGACGCCCTTGAGCGCGTCCGGCTTGGCGAGGGTGACGGCGATCCCGTCGACCTTCTGGTCGATCGCGTTCTGGACCAGGTTGGCCTGGTTGCCCGCGTTCGGGTCGGCGGAGTAGACGAGCTTGATGTTGTCCTTGGCGGCCGCGGCCTCGGCGCCCTTGCGGACGGTGTCCCAGAAGGTGTCACCGGGTGCCTGGTGGGTGACCAGGGCGACGGTCATGCGGGGCGTGTTCGCCTTGCCGGCGGAGGCGTTCGCGCCGCCTTCCTCGGACTTCTTGCCCCCGGAACTGCTGGAGCAGCCGGCGAGGGTCAGGGCCGCCGCCGCGGCGACGGCGACGACGGGCGCGAGCCTGCGGGAGCGGGGGTGGGAAGAGCGGTCCATCTTTCCTGGCACCTCACTGTGCTGCTGCGGGGGAAAGGGAGGGATCACGAAGGGATCCGTGGTCCCGGAGCCTTACGGAGTCCGGATCATGATGCCGCACACCGACTGTTGCGATGGCACGGGATACAAGTCCCTGCCGCGCCCGCTGTCAATACTTTGTTAAGACATCATTTCACGAGCAGGTCCGAATGTAAGAACAAAGTATTGACAGCGCCGCCCTCCGCGACCTACACCTGGGAGGCGGCAGGTCCCGCGGATCCCCGCCCCCACCGTGTCAGGGGCCCCTCGGGGCCGCATCCCCAGCTTCCGAGGAGGTCGCCCATGACCGGGCCAGCCCAGTATTTCGATGTCATCACGATGGGCCGCATCGGGGTCGACCTCTATCCCCTCCAGACGGGCGTGCCCCTGGCCGACGTGGAGACCTTCGGGAAGTTCCTGGGAGGTTCGGCGGCGAACGTGGCCGTGGCCGCCGCCCGCCTGGGCCGCCGCACGGCACTGATCAGCCGTACCGGCGACGACCCCTTCGGCGCGTACCTGCACCAGGAGCTGACGGGCTTCGGCGTCGACGACCGCTGGGTCACCCCGGTCGCCGCGTACCCGACGCCCGTCACGTTCTGCGAGATCTTCCCGCCGGACGACTTCCCGCTGTACTTCTACCGCCGCCCCAAGGCGCCCGACCTGGAGATCCACACCGGCGAACTGGACTTCTTCGCGATCCGCGGGGCCCGGATCTTCTGGATCACCGGCACCGGCCTGAGCGAGGAGCCGAGCCGCTCGGCCACGCTCGCCGCCCTCAAGGCCCGCGACCGGGCCGGCGTCACCGTCTTCGACCTCGACTGGCGTCCGATGTTCTGGCGCGACCCCGAGGAGGCACGCCCGCACTACCGCGAGGCCCTGCGCAACGCCACGGTCGCCGTCGGCAACCTCGACGAGTGCGAGATCGCCACCGGGGTGCGCGAACCGCACGCCTGCGCCGACGCCCTGCTGGAGGCGGGGGTGGAGCTGGCCGTGGTCAAGCAGGGGCCGAAGGGCGTGCTGGCCGTGCACCGCGACGGCAGCCGGGCCGAGGTGCCGCCGGTGCCGGTCGAGGTGGTCAACGGCCTGGGGGCGGGCGACGCCTTCGGCGGGGCCCTCTGTCACGGTCTGCTCGCCGGCTGGGACCTGGAGCGGACCATGCGCCACGCCAACGCCGCCGGCGCCCTCGTCGCCTCCCGCCTCGCCTGCTCCTCCGCGATGCCCACCGCGTCCGAGGTCGAGGACCTCCTCGCCGGCGTGCCGTCGCCGGGCACGAGCCACTGAAACGGAGCCTTCCTTGAACATCGGCATTCCCGAGCTGACCACGGTCCGGGCCCGCAACCCCGAGGCGGTCGCCGAGGCCGCGGCCCGCCGGACGCGGCGCCCGCTGCTCGGCGAGAGCGGCCGGCTGATGATCGTGGCCGCCGACCACCCGGCGCGCGGCGCGCTGGCGGTCGGCGACCGCCGCCTGGCCATGGCGCACCGCGCGGACCTGCTGGAGCGGCTGTGCACCGCGCTGTCGCGGCCCGGTGTCGACGGGGTGCTCGCCACCGCCGACATCCTGGACGACCTGCTCCTGCTCGGCGTGCTGGAGAACAAGGTCGTCATGGGCTCGATGAACCGCGGCGGCCTGGCCGGGGCCTCCTTCGAGATGGACGACCGCTTCACCGGCCACCGGGCCGAGGACATCGACCGCCTCCGCTTCGACGCGGGCAAGCTCCTGCTGCGCATCGACTACGACGACCCGGGCTCGCTGGCCACGCTGGAGTCCTCCGCCCGGGCGGTCGACGCCATGGCCGCCCGGCGGCTGCCGCTGTTCGTCGAGCCGTTCATCTCCCGCCGGGTCGACGGCAGGGTCCGCAACGACCTGTCCGCCGAGGCCGTCACCAGGTCGATCGCCATCGCCTCCGGTCTGGGCGGCACCTCCGCCTACACCTGGCTGAAGCTGCCCGTCACCGACGACCCGGACGACATGGGGGCGGTGCTGGAGGCCTCCACCCTGCCGGTGGTGCTGCTGGGGGGCGAGGTCGGCGGCGACCAGGAGGGCGCCTACGAACGCTGGCGCAAGGCCCTGCGGCTGCCGACCGTCCAGGGGATGGTCGTCGGACGGTCGCTGCTCTACCCGGCCGGGGGCAGTGTGGAGGAGGCGGTGGACACCGCCGTCGGCCTGCTGTGAGCCAGTCTGTGAACCGGTTCGTGAGTCGATTCCGCCGTGATCCGAAAGGCACACGATGACGTATCACCTTCCCGCGGGCAAGGCCCGGGGCGGCCCCTACACCGTCGACGTCACGCCCGGGTCGGCCGGCTGGGCCTTCGCCGGTCTGCGGGTCCTGGAGCTGCCGCCGGGCGGCACGCACACCTTCGACACCGGCGACAGCGAGTGGATCGTCGTCCCGCTCTCCGGCGGCTGCACCGTCGCCGCGGCGGACGACTTCGGCCAGGACACCTTCGACCTCACCGGCCGCCCCGACGTCTTCAGCGGCGTCAGCGACTTCGCCTACCTGCCACGCGACGCCCGGGCCACCGTGGCCTCCGCCGCCGGCGGCCGGTTCGCGCTGACCGGAGCGCGCTGCACGCGCCGGCTGCCCGCCCGCTACGGCCCCGCCTCCGAGGTCCCCGTGGAGCTGCGCGGCACCGGCACCTGCTCCCGGCAGGTCAACAACTTCGGCGCGGCCGGCGTCTTCGAGTGCGACAAGCTCATCGCGGTCGAGGTGATCACCCCCGGCGGCAACTGGTCGTCGTTCCCGCCGCACAAGCACGACGAGCACCGGCCGGGCGAGGAGTCGGTGCTGGAGGAGATCTACTACTTCGAGTTCGCCGGCCACGACGGCGTCCCCGGCCTCGGCTACCAGCGGGTCTCCCCCTCCGGCCCCGGCCGGGACACCGACGTGCTGGCCGAGGTCCGCGACGGCGACGTGGTGCTCATCCCGGACGGCTGGCACGGCCCGTCGATGGCCACACCCGGCCACCACATGTACTACCTCAACGTCATGGCGGGTCCGGAGGCCGAGCGCGCCTGGCTGATCTGCGACCACCCCGACCACGCCTGGATCCGTGACACCTGGCCGGACCAGCCGGTCGACCCCCGCCTGCCCCTCTACACCGCCCCGGAGAGGACCCGATGAGCGCCCGCACCCGCCGACTGACCACCGCCCAGGCCCTGGTGCGGTTCCTGTCCGCCCAGTACACCGAGCGCGACGGCGTGCGCCGCCGGCTGATCGCCGGGACCTGGGGCATCTTCGGCCACGGCAACGTCGCCGGGATCGGCCAGGCGCTGCTCGAGCACGCCGAGGCGATGCCGTACCACCAGGGCCGCAACGAGCAGTCCATGGTGCACGCGGCGGTCGGCCACGCCCGCCAGCTCAACCGCCTGTCCGCCCAGGCGGTCACGACCTCCATCGGCCCGGGCGCCACCAACCTGGTCACCGGGGCGGCGCTCGCGACGATCAACCGGCTGCCGGTGCTGCTCCTGCCCGGGGACTACTTCGCCTCGCACGCGGCCGACCCGCTGCTGCAGCAACTGGAGCACCCGGTCGAGGCCGACGTGTCGGTCAACGACACCCTGCGCCCGGTGTCGCGGTACTTCGACCGCATCACCCGCCCCGAGGCGCTGATCCCCTCCGCGCTCCAGGCGATGCGCGTACTGGCCGACCCGGCCGAGACCGGCGCCGTCACCCTCGCCCTGCCGCAGGACGTGCAGGCGGAGGCGTACGACTGGCCGGAGGAGTTCTTCGCCGAGCGCGTCTGGTACGTCCGGCGTCCCGCCCCGGACCCCGTGGAGCTGGCGGCGGCCGTCGAGGCGATCCGGTCGGCCGAGCGGCCGCTGATCGTGGCGGGCGGCGGCGTCCATCACAGCGAGGCCGAGGACGCCCTGAAGGCGTTCGTGGAGGCCACCGGCATCCCGGTGGCCTCCACGCAGGCGGGCAAGGGTTCCCTGCGCCACGACCACCCCGCCGACCTCGGCGGCATCGGCCACACCGGTACGGCCGTCAGCGACGACCTCGCCCGCGCGGCCGACCTCGTCATCGGCGTCGGCACCCGCTATACCGACTTCACCACCGCCTCCGGCACGCTCTTCCAGAACCCGGACGTGCGGTTCCTCAACGTGAACATCACCGGCTTCGACGCCCACAAGCTGGCGGCGCGCACCCTGGTCTGCGACGCCCGCGCCGGGCTGGAGGAGCTGACCGGGGCACTGGCCGGACACCGCGTGCCCGAGGCGTACGAGGCCGAGTACCGCGCCGGCAAGGAGCGCTGGGAGGAGGTCGTCGAGGCCGCCTACCGGGCAACCGACGACAGCGCGGTGCCGACCCAGACACAGGTGCTGGGCGCGCTGGACGCCGTCGTGGGCGACGAGGACGTGGTGATCAACGCCGCCGGTTCGCTCCCCGGCGACCTGCACAAGCTGTGGCGCGCGCGCAGCCCGCGCCAGTACCACCTGGAGTACGGCTACTCCTGCATGGGCTACGAGATCCCGGCCGCCATCGGCGTCCAGCAGGCCGCCCCGGGTACGCCCGTGTGGGCGCTGGTCGGCGACGGCACCTACCTGATGATGCCGACGGAGATCGTCACGGCCGTCCAGGAGGGTCTGCCGCTCACCGTCGTCCTGCTGCAGAACCACGGCTACGCCTCCATCGGCGGCCTGTCGGAGGAGACCGGCGGGGAGCGCTTCGGCACCGCCTACCGGTTCCGGGCCGCCGACGGCACCTTCACCGGCGCCCCGCTGCCCGTCGACCTGGCGGCCAACGCCGCGAGCCTCGGCATGGACGTGCTGCGCGCCAAGACCGTGCGGGAGCTGCGGGAGGCCCTGGCCGCGGCCCGCGCCGCGGACCGGCCGACGTGCGTGTACGTGGAGACCGACCCCGCCCCGACCGCCCCGCCGGCCGAGGCCTGGTGGGACGTGCCCGTCGCCGAGACCGCCTCCCGGCCGGCCGCGGTCGAGGCCCGTGCCCGCTACGACCGCGGGGCCGCCGGGCGCCGCCGCCACCTCTGACGCCACCGCCACCGCTCCGGCTGCGCTGCTCGACCCGACCCTCGGAAAGGGGCATCTCCATGGCGAAGACCGGTGACCGGACCCGCACCGCGGCCGCCCCCGCCCTCGCCTCGCTGCACTTCGCCCCGGACCGGATCAGCCCCGTGCCGCTGTACCACCAGCTCGCACAGCAGCTGGAGCGGGCGATCGGGCAGGGGCTCCTCGCCCCCGGGGACCTGCTGGGCAACGAGGTGGACCTGTCGGTCCGCCTCGGCCTGTCCCGCCCCACCGTCCGCCAGGCCATCCAGTGCCTGGTCGACAAGGGCCTGCTGGTCCGCCGGCGCGGAGTGGGCACGCAGGTGGTGCACAGCAAGGTCAGGCGCCCGCTGGAACTGAGCAGCCTGTACGACGACCTGGAGGCGGCCGGGCAGGGGCCGGCCACCCGGGTCGTGCGCCACGAGACGGTCCCGGCGGCCTGCGACGTGGCGGCCGCCCTCGGGGTGCCCGAGGGCAGCGAGGTCGTCCTGCTGGAGCGGCTGCGCAGCACCCACGGCACGCCGGTGGCCCTGCTGCGCAACCACCTCCCGTCCGGGCTGCTCGACCTGGACGGCGCGCGCCTGGAGTCGACGGGCCTGTACCGGATGCTGCGCGCGGCGGGCATCACCCTGCACAGTGCCCGCCAGCGGGTGGGCGCCCGTGCGGCCACGGCGCGGGAGGCGGCGCGTCTGGACGAGGCGGAGGGGGCGGCGCTGCTCACCATGCGGCGCACCGCCTTCGACGACACCGGCCGCGCGGTCGAGTACGGCACGCACGTCTACCGCGCCTCGCGGTACTCGTTCGACTTCCAGTTGCTGGTGAGGCCTTGACCCACCCCCCGCACCGGGTGCAAAGTCGTACATATACACCGTAAACATACGGTGGCGACGCACCCGACGCGGGAGTCCTGGCATGGTCCGCAGCAACCAGTTGCCGACCACCCGGCAAGCCGGCTCGTCCTGGGCGCCCTCGACCGTCCTGGTCACGGGCGGGGCGGGGTTCATCGGCAGCCACACCTGCGTGGAGCTGCTCGACCACGGCTACGAGGTGATCGTGGTCGACGACTACTCCAACAGCTCGCCGCAGGTCCTCGCGCGGGTCGAACGGATCGCCGGCCGGTTCGTCGGCGCCGTCTACGAACTGGACATCCGTGATCGTCACGCCCTCACGGCCGTCTTCGACCGACACTCCGTGGACGTCGTCGTGCACTTCGCCGCGCACAAGGCGGGGGGCCTGTCGACACGGATGCCCGCCGCGTACTACGACACCAACGTCGGCGGCACGACCGCCCTGCTGCACACCATGCAGGAGCACGGCGTGCACCGGCTGGTGTTCCCCTCCTCCTGCTGGATCTACGGCGACGCCGGGGGTGGTCCGCTCGACGAGGCGACCCCGGTCCGGCCCGGCACCCCCTACGCGACCTCGAAGTGGATGTGCGAGCAGATCCTCGGCGACGTCTGCCGGAGCCATCCCGACTTCACCGTGCTCTGCCTGCGCTACCCGGTGCCGGCCGGGGCCCATCCGAGCGGGCTCCTCGGGGAGGACCCGCGCGGCACCCCCGAGAACCTGCTGCCCCGCCTCGCCCAGGTGGCCGTCGGCCGGCGCGAGCTGCTCAGCGTGTTCGGCGACGACTACCCGACCCCCGACGGCACCGGCGTACGGGACTACCTGCACGTCATGGACGCCGTCGAGGCGCACCGTGTCGCGCTGGACCACCTGGTCGACGCGCCGGGGATGCGGGTGTACAACCTCGGCGCGGGAACGGGCCGTTCGGTCCTCGAGGTGGTCGGGGCGTTCTCCCGCGCCTGCGGCCGGCCCCTGCCCTACGCCGTCGCCCCGCGCCGCCCCGGGGACGTCGCCGAGCTGGTCGTGGACGCGTCGGCCGTGAGCCGCGCCTGGGGCTGGCGCCCCACCCGGGACCTGGCCGACGTGTGCCGGGACGCCTGGCGTTTCCAGCGGCTCAATCCGCACGGTTACACCGGCACCGCCCGGACGGCGGAGAGCGGTCAGTAGGACCGCCGGAGCGGTCAGCAGGACCTGCCGGTGCGGTCGACAGGCCCGCCGGTGCCGTCGGCTGCTCGCGGGAGAGGCGCCGTCCGCGTCACCGCCCGGGTGCGCCGGGGCCGCGCCCGCTCCACGCCGTGGCCGGCGAGAGGGCGAAGGCCGTCTCCACCAGGGCGATGTGGCTGAACGCCTTGGGGGCGTTGCCCAGTTGGCGGCCGCTGCCGGGGTCCCACTGCTCGGCCAGCAGACCGACGTCGTTGCGGACGGCGAGGACCCTTTCGAAGACCTCGCGGGCCCGCCCGCGCTCGCCCGTGGCCGCGAGGGCCTCGGCGTACCAGAGCGTGCAGGAGACGAAGGCGCCCTCGGCGTCCGCCCGGTGCCCCGGTGAGCCGCCGTGCGCCCCGGTCCCGTACCTGCGGAGGAACCCCTCGTGGCCCAGCCCGCTCGCGGCGCGCACGGTGGCGCGGACCCGCTCGTCGTCGCCGGGCAGGAACCCGACCCGGGGCAGGAGCAGCGCCGAGGCGTCCAGGCCGGGGGCGCCGTAGGACTGCACGAAGGACCGCCGGTCGGGGTCCCACCCCCGGCGGCAGACCTGGCGGTGGATCTCGTCGCGCATGACGCGCCACTGCCCGCAGGGGCCGTTGCGGCCGAGGAGCCGGGCCATGCGCACGGCGCGGTCGGCCGCGACCCACGCCATGACCTTGGAGTGGACGAACTGCCGTCGCGGGCCGTCCACCTGCCACATCCCCTGGTCCGGTTCCCTCCAGTGCCGCATCAGGAAGCCCATGAGCGACTCGACCAGGTCCCACACGTGCGCCGGCAGGGCGATGCCCGCCCGCAGGGACAGCCACAGGGTGTCCATGACCTCGCCGTAGACGTCCAGTTGGAAGCAGTCCACGGCCGAGGTGCCGAAGCGCACGGGCCGGGATCCCTCGTAGCCGGGCAGCCAGGGCGCCTCGGTCTGCGGGAGCAGCCGCTGTCCCTTGACGCCGTAGACCGACTGGAGGTCGGCGGGATCTCCGGCGACGGCCCGCATCAGCCAGCCGAGCCAGGCCGTGGCCTCGTCGTGGTAGCCGCTGCGCAGCAGGCAGGACAGGGTGCGGGTGGAGTCGCGCAGCCAGCAGAACCGGTAGTCCCAGTTGTGCGCGCCGCCGATGGAGCCGGGCAGGGAGGTGGTGGGCGCGGCGACGATGGCGCCGGTGGGGGCGTAGGTGAGGGCCTTGAGGGTGATGAGGGAGCGCACGACGGCCTCCCGCCAGGGCCCCCGGTAGCGGCACCGGCCGGCCCAGCTCCGCCAGAAGCCGGTGGCCTCCTTCACGGCGGTCTCCGCCGGGACGGACAGCGGTGAGGGCGGGCCGGGCCGGTGCGAGGGCGTCCAGCCCAGGGTGAGGGCCAGCCGGCGTCCGGCCGTGACGGTGAACTCCCAGACCGTGGCGTCCTGGTCGCCCCGGTCGTGGACCGATCCCTCGGCCCCGAGCCAGACGGCGTCCGGGCCGGCGACCGCGACGGTGCAGTGGCCCGCGTCCCGCACCCACGGCACGACGCGGCCCTGGTGGAAGCGGAGCCGCAGCTCGCTGCGCAGGTCCACGGTGCCGGTGAGGCCCTCGACCACCCGGACCAGGCACGGGACGTCCGCGCGGGGCGGCATGAGGTCGGTGACGCGGACGGTCCCGGTGGGGGTCTCCCAGACGGAGTCCAGGACGAGGGTGTCGGGCCGGTAGGAGCGGCGCGCGCAGGTGCCGCCGGAGACCGGGGCGAGGCGCCAGCGTCCGTTGTCCGGGGTGCCGAGCAGGGCGGCGAGGCAGGCCGGGGAGTCGAAGCGGGGCAGGCAGAGCCAGTCGACCGACCCGTCGCGGCCGACCATGGCGGCCGTCTCCAGATCGCTGATGAGGGCGTAATCCTCGATGCGTGCGTTCATGATCGGGACCACGCCGCCGTGCGCTTCGCCGCTTTCGAGCCTACTCCGCGCCCGGCGCTCCGGCACGGGCGTGCGCGCGTGGGTGCCGATCGGCGCCGGCACCCTCTTGACCTGCGGGACAATTCGGGCAAGATGTACGTATACGTCGTAAATATATGGCGTCTCCGCAGGGACGCTTCACCGGGGAGACACCGGCATCATGAACCACTCGCATCACCTGACCGAGCACCCCAGCTGGACGTCGCAGGTCACCGGCAACGGCACGGCACGACCGGACCGTGCGGCCCATCCCCTGCGCCGGTCCGGGGACCGCCCCCCACCCCGTGCCACCGTGAGCCTGGTCGTCCCCGCCCGCAACGAGGCGCGCAACATCCCGTGGGTCTTCGAGCAGATACCGGACTGCGTCGACGAGGTCATCCTGGTCGACGGCGACTCCGCCGACGCCACGGTGCACATGGCGACCCGGTGCCTGCCGACCGTCCGCCACGTCGAGCAGAGCGGTCCGGGCAAGGGCAACGCCCTGCGCACCGGCTTCCTCGCCGCGACCGGTGACCACATCGTCATGATGGACGCGGACGGCAGCATGCTGCCCGGGGAGATCCCGCACTACCTGCACTTCCTCGACAACGGCTTCGACTTCGTCAAGGGCTCGCGGTTCATCGCGGGCGGCGGCTCCCTGGACATCACGCGCATCCGGCGTCTGGGCAACCAGGTCCTGCTCGCCGCCGTGAACCGCCTCTACGACGCGAAACTGACGGACCTGTGCTACGGCTTCTGCGCCTTCCGCCGGGACTTCCTCGACGACCTCGACCTGCACTCCTCGGGCTTCGAGATCGAGACGGAGATGATCGCCCACGCCCTGCGCTCGGGCCTGCGCATCGCCGAGGTCCCGAGCCTCGAACTCCCCCGCCGCAGCGGACGCTCCAACCTGCACGCCGTCTCGGACGGCCGACGGGTCCTGCGCACCCTGCTGTCGGAGCGGCCCGGGGCCCGCACCGCCGCGCGCGGGAACCCGGCGTGAGCGTCACCGGTCCCGCGGCGCCGGACGTCCGCCTCCCGGCGAGCGCTCCGGCCCAGGTCGTCGACGTCGACCTGGCGCGGCCGCACGAGTTCCGCCCGCCCGGACGGCCCGGGCTGATCCGCCCGGCGCCCCCGGTGCTCGCCCTGGTGCGGCTGCGCGGCCGACCGCTCGGCATGGTCCACGCCACCGGGGAGCGGGAGGACACCCCCGAGGAGCTGTGGCGCTCGCTGGCCGACATCGCCCGCCGGCGCTTCGTGCCGCCCGGGTCCGGTCCCCCCGCCCCGAGCACGTCCGTCCGGCCGTACGTCAGTGTCGTCGTCGCGACGCACGACCGGCCCGGGATGCTCCAGGACTGCCTCGACTCCGTGCTCCGGCAGGACTATCCGCGCTTCGAGGTGATCGTCGTGGACAACGCCCCGGCGGACGACGCGGCCGAGCGGCTGGTGCGCGGACACTACGCGGGCCGGGTCCGCTACCTGCGGGAACCGGTGCCGGGGCTGGCCCACGCGCACAACCGGGGCCTGGCCGGGGCCCACGGCGAGATCGTCGCCTTCACCGACGACGACACCCTGGCCGACCCGGGCTGGCTGGCCGCGCTCACCGGCGCCTTCACCGCCGACGAACGGATCGCCTGCGTCACCGGGCTGATCGTCCCGGCAGAGCTGGACACCGCGGCCCAGGTGGCCCTGGAGCGCCACGGCGGTTTCGCCAAGGGCTGGGCACCCCGCAGCTGGTCGCTGCGCCACCCACCGGACGATCCGCTGTTCCCCTTCACCGCGGGGCGCTTCGGCTCCGGCACCGACATGGCCTTCCGCGTCACCGCGCTGCGGGCGCTGGGCGGCTTCGACCCGGCGACCGGCACCGGCACTCCGGCACGCGGCGGCGACGACCTGCTCGCCTTCTTCCGGATCCTCACCGCGGGCCACACCCTGGCCTACCGGCCGGACGCCATCGTCTGGCACCGCCACCGGCGCACCCCCGACGCCCTGGACGCCCAGGCGTTCGGCTACGGAGCCGGGCTCGGCGCCTACCTCACCGGCGCCCTGGCCGGCGAGCCCCGCATGCTCCCGGCCCTGCTGCGCAGGCTCCCCCGGGGCGTGCGGTACGCCCTGGTCCAGGCCCGCCGCAAGGCCCGGGCGGACACCGCGCGTCCGCGCCGGCTCGCGCTGCTGGAGCTGCGGGGGCTGCTCTACGGGCCGGTCGGCTACCTGCGCAGCCGCCACCGCAACCGCGCCCACCGACCGCGCTGAGGAGGGAGCCGTGTACGCGTCCCAGCAGACGGCCGGCCCGCCCGGGTCCGCCGGCGCAACGGGCCGGGCGCGGTCGCTGACCGCCGTGGTGCGCACCGGCGTCGCCCGCGTCCTGCCCAGCGAACCGCTCGTGCGCAACGGCCACCTGCTCGCCGTCGGTTCGCTGGTGAACGCCGGAGTCGGCGCCATCTTCTGGCTGTTCGCGACGCACTGGTACGACGACGAGGTCGTGGGCGTGAGCTACTCCGCCCTGTCCGCCTCCCTGCTCCTGGCCAACATCGGCCAGCTCAACCTCAACGACTTCCTGATCCGGTTCCTGCCCTGCTCCGGCCGGCAGACCCGCAGACTGCTGCTCACCTGCTACGCGGTGACCGCCTCCTGGAGCGCCGTGGTCTGCCTCGTCTTCGTCCTGCTGGTGCCCGGCCTCGCGCCCGACCTGGCCTTCCTGCGCGACCCCCTGGTCGCCCTGTGGTTCGTGGCCGCGACCGCCGCGTACACCGTCTTCGTGCTGCAGGACGGCGCGCTGACGGCGATGCGCCGCCCCGGCTGGGTGGTCGCGGAGAACATGGTCTTCGCCGTCGTCAAGATCGCCCTGCTGGCCGGCGGGGCCGTCCTCGCCCTCACCAGCGGCATCCTGCTGTCCTGGGCGGGAGGACTGCTGGTCTCGCTGATCGTGGCCAACTACCTCCTGCTGCGGCGGGCGGTGCCGCGCCACGAGCGGGACAACCCCGAGGCCGTGCGCCCGCCGCGGCTGCTCAGCTACGCGGCCGCCGACTACACGGGCTCCCTGTTCCGCATGGCCGCCTACACCCTGGTGCCGCTGATGGTGCTCAACGCGCTCGGCGCCGAGCAGAGCGCCTACTTCTCGCTCGCGTGGATCATCGGCTACGTCCTGTTCCTGGTGGTGCGCAACATGGGCAGCTCGCTGGTCGTGGAGGCGGTGCGCCGCCCGGAGCGGCTCGCGGAGCACGGACTGCGCGTGCTGCGCCACTCCGGGACGCTGCTGGCCGCCGGGGTGGCCGTCATCGTCGCCGGAGCCCCGTGGATCCTGCGGCTGTTCGGCCCCGGCTACGCCGAGCACGGCACCACCCTGCTGCGCCTGCTGGCCCTGTCCGCGCTGCCCAACCTGGTCTTCAGCGTGGCCGTGGACGTCCTGCGCGCCCGGCGCCGGATGCGGCTGGTGGTGGGACTGCAGGTCGCCCTGTGCGTGCTGGTGCTGGGGCTGGTGCGGCTGCTGCTGCCGGTGTTCGGCGTGACGGGGGCCGGCCTCGCCTGGCTGGCGGCCGAGTGCCTGATCGCGGCACCGCTGCTGGTCCTGCGGTCCCGCTGGCTGGTCACCGCCTCCGCGAGCACGCCCTGACCCCCGGGAGGACCTCATGAACACCGCACCGACCCTCTCGGTCGTCGTGTGCGCGTACACGCTCGACCGCTGGGAGGACCTTCAGGCCGCGATCACCTCGGTCCATGCCCAGCGCCGCCCCCCGGAGGACGTCCTCCTGGTCGTGGACCACTGCCCGGCGCTCCAGCGGCTGGCCGGGCGCATGCTGCACGGCGTCCGCGTCCTGCCCAACGAGCAGCGCAAGGGCCTGTCCGGTGCCCGCAACACCGGCGTCGCGGCGGCCGTCGGGGACGTGGTGGCGTTCCTCGACGACGACGCGACGGCCCACCCCGCCTGGGCGGAGCGCCTCCTGGCCGCCTACCGCGATCCGCTGGTCGCCGGCGTGGGCGGGCTCGTCGTCCCCTGGTGGGAGACGGACCGTCCGCGCTGGTTCCCGCCGGAGTTCGACTGGGTGGTGGGCTGCTCCTACCGCGGGCTGCCCGAGGAGCGGGCACCGGTCCGCAACTTCATCGGGGCCAACATGTCCTTCCGCAGGGACGAACTCCTCGCGGCCGGCGGCTTCCGCACGGACCTGGGGCGGGTGGGCACCCGGCCTCTGGGCTGCGAGGAGACGGAGCTGTGCCTGCGCGTGACCGCCCGCCGTCCACAGGCCGTGCTGCTGCACGACCCCTCGGCTGCCGTGCGCCACCGCGTCCCCGCGGCTCGGGCCACGTGGTCGTACTTCCGGTCGCGCTGCTACGCCGAAGGCCTGTCCAAGGCGCTGGTGGCCCGGTACGGCGCCGGTTCCGCCGCCCTGTCCAGCGAGCGCGCGTACCTGGCCCGGACCCTTCCACGCGCGGTGCGCGACGCCCTGCGGCCGGGCCGGCCCCCGGCGGTGCGCACGCTCCTCGCCCTGGTGCTGGGCACGGGTGCCACCGCTCTCGGGTACGCCGTGGGGTCCGTGCGCGCCCGGTTCCCGGCCGGCCGCACCCCGGCCGCTCCCCTGCCCGTGCCCGTGGGCGGGAGGCCCGCATGAGGTGCCGGCCCGTCCCCGTGCTGCTGTACCACTCGGTGTGCACCGACCCGCCGGGCTGGATCGCCCCGTTCACCGTGAGCCCCCGCGTCTTCGCCGAACACCTCGACCTGCTGGCGGATTACGGCCTGGAGGTGGTCCCGCTGCGGCGACTGCTCGACGCGGTGCGGGGCGGCCCGCCCCTGCCGCCGCGCCCGGCCGTGCTGACCTTCGACGACGGGTTCGCCGACTTCCGCACCACCGTGGCCCCCCTGCTCTCCGCCCGCGGCCTGCCGGCGACGCTCTACGTCACCACCGGCGCCCTCGGCGGCCCCGCGCGGCCGGCGGGGCACGGCAGTCTGCTCCCGCCGGCGCCGATGCTGACCTGGCCGCACCTGCGCGAGCTGGACCGGCACTTCGAGATAGGCGGCCACACCGTCACCCACCCGCAACTGGACACCCTGCCCCGGAGCGCGGCGCGGCGGGAGATCGCCGGGTGCCGGGCCCGGCTGGAGGACGCGCTCGGCCACCGCGTGGACGCCTTCGCCTACCCCCACGGCTACTCCAGCCGCCCGGTCCGCCGGCTGGTGCGCGAGGCGGGCTGGACCTCGGCGGCGGCGGTCCGCGACGGCTTCAGCTCCTCCGCGGACGAACCGCTGCGCCTGGCGCGGCTCATGGTGCGCGCCGACACCCCCCGGGCCCGGTACCTGGACTGGGTGCGCGGTGAGGGCGCCCCGGTCGCGCCGTTCCCGGAGGGGCCCCGCACCCGGGTGTGGCGCGGCTACCGCAGGCTGCGGGCGGGCATCGACCGCCCCTACCCGTCCCTGCCGCCGGCGACGGCCTGACGGGCCGTCACCGTTGCCAGACGCGCACCCAGTCCACCGTCATACGGGCGGAGTCCACCGACCGCGGAGGTGACGCGGGCACGCCGACGGCGAGGTTGATCAGGACCTCCATGGGCACGTGCGGGACGCGTTCGGGTTCCGTCACCCGGAACCTGCGCACCCCGTCGACGTACCAGCTCACCTCGTCCGGGGTCCACAGCATGGCGAAGACGTGGTGCCCGTCCGGGAAGGCGACGGGTCCGTACCCCGCCCGGGCCCGCTGGTCGCCGTCCGGGCTGCGCCAGTGCACGTACATCATGACCCGGTCGGTGCGCTCGAGGAACTCCATGATGTCCAGCTCCGGCGGGGTGAACCTGGACGCCGGCATCATCCAGAACGCGGGGAACATGCCGCCCTCCGCGGGGATGCGGATGGACGCCTCGAAGTACCCGTAGGTGAAGACGTGCCGGGGTTCGGCGTACCAGTCGTCGCGGCCGGTCGAGATCATCCCCGAGCGCCAGGGGTAGGTCCGGTCGTCGCTGCCGCGGGTGGCGCGCCGCTCGGCGTTCAGGCTGAGCTGCCCGTCGCCGACGGAGACCTGTCCGGGCAGGTACCACTGCTCCTCGTCGTTGCCGCTGTTGGTGCACCCGTCCCGGTTCCAGTCGTAGCAGGTCGCCCAGCGGCCGGTGTCGAGCTCCGAGCCGTCGAACTCGTCACGGAACGTCAGTTTCCAGTCGCCCGGCACCGGTGCGGGCCTGCGGGGCTGCTCCCGGTCGGCGGCTGCGCATCCGGCGGTGAGCACGAGTGCCGCCGCCAGGGCGGCCAGGGCGGTGCGCAGCCGTTGCGCCGGCATGGGGGCTACCGCCGTTTCCCGGCCGGTGCGGCGTCACCGGTGCGGCCGTCCGGCGGCTCGGCGCCGGGTTCGGCCCGGCGGCGCCGGTCCGGGACGGGCAGCAGGGCCAGGAGGGTGGTGACGGCCGCCAGGGTGCTCAGGACCGGCGTCGTGCCGTAGGCCCCGCCGAGGTAGAACGGCACCACCACGAGGACGTCCAGGCACAGGCTGAGCACCACCGGCAGGAAGGCGCTCTCGACGGCGAACGGCCGTCCCCCCACGGGCCAGGGCGAGGGGCCCGACCAGCGCGTGGCCGCTGCCCCCGGGCACAGGAGCAGGAAGGCGCACACGACGATCAGGCGCGGGACGCTCGCGTCCGGCAGGAGGTGCGCCGCGGCCAGGGCGATCCAGCCGGACAGGGCCAGCCCGATGCGCAACGGCCGTGTCCGGCGCGGGGAGTGGCCGGTGAGGAGCGTGGTCATGACGACTCCGCGCGGTCGGGGTTCTGGTAGCGGTAGACCACCGCGTCCTTGTTGCGGAACACCGGCACGAAGCCCCAGGTGCCGGCCATGGCCGTGTCCATCCGCCGCATGGTGTCGGCGGGCAGGGTGCCGTTGAGGTAGCACTCCGCGGCCTGGGCGCGGCTGAGCACGATGTAGGCCGGTTCGCGCTCGGTGGCACCGTCGATGAACGGCTCCAGCCCCTCGATCGGATCCCTCACCAGCCGCCGGCGGACCGCGAGGTCCTGTTCGTTGAGCTGGACGCGCGGGTGCTGGTCGTAGTTCATCTCCAGGCCGGGCACGTCGGAGGTGAGCGAGACGATGAGGGAGCCCGGGGGCGTGGTGGCCGTGACGAAGCGGGTGGCCGCCACCTCGTCCTTCGTGAAGTAGTTGGCCGACTCCTTGCCGTAGTACCCGAAGAGCAGCCCGCCGAGCATCGCCAGGAGCACCGGGGCGACGGCGAACACGCGCAGCCGCGGGCGTCGCCGCGATTCGAACAGCAGCGCCGAGATGAGCAGCACGGCGGCCGGCAGCGCGAACAGATAGGCCCGGAAGATCATTTCGCCGCCGTAGGCGTTCGCCACCAGGACCGGCAGGGGAGCCAGGACGAGCAGCGGCAGCCCGGTGCGGCGGGTCCAGCGGCGCCGGACGAAGGCGATCGCCGCCAGCAGGAACACCGCGGCGGACAGGCCCCGGTCGATCCAGGAGACCTGCACCTGCCCGGGCGCGGCGGTGCCGAGCGCGGCGAGCCCGGAGACCACGTTGGAGTCCGGTTCCAGCAGCGCGCCCACGAACTCGCTGAGGTTGGCCGAGACGAAGGGCCGGGCCACGGTGGCGTCCCAGAGGAGGGTGAGCAGCACCCCGGCGCCCAGGACGGGCAGCAGCACGCGTCTGTTGCGCCGGGGCAGCGACAGGGCGACCAGCGCGCTGATCATCATGAGCGGGGTCAGCGGGTGGGAGCAGACGATCACCGCCATGATCAGCACGACGGCCAGGAACCTGCCGGGGGGCCAGGCCCGGGCCGTGGTGCCCGGGGGTCGTTCCGCCGAGGCCCGCAATTGGCTCATCAGCAGGGCGACGAGCGTGACGAAGAGCAGGAAGGCGAAGGCCTGGGGGGCGAAGTAGTCCTGCCCCACCCAGGAGCAGGAGTAGTAGATCCAGACGGCCCCCCAGATCAGCCTCCGGTCGGTGGTGACGGACCGGTAGATCAGGAGCAGCGGCGCGATCAGCAGGGCGTTGACCACGGGCGGCGCCCAGACCGCGTAGCCGAGTGCCGACTCCAGGCCGGTGGCCTGCACGACCAGGGCGTTGAGGTGGAAGAAGCCGGGCCACTGGTCGTAGACGTCCAGTTTCTCCGCGCCGGGCACGCTGCCGCCGTTGCGGATCATGGCGTCGACGACCGCGACGTGCTTCCACGCCCAGCCGTAGCGCAGGGTCGGGTAGAGCAGGGCCGGTGTGGCGTGCAGGATCGCGATCAGGGCGAGGACGTGGGCGAGGAACCAGCCGCTGTGGGTCCGCCGGTCCGACAGGGCCGCGCAGAAGCCGAGGACGAGCAGTCCGAGGGCGACCCAGAAGAGCACGGGCAGCACCTGCAGCAGGCCCAGGTCGGTCATGGCGCCGAGGTTCACGTGGCGCAGGGACAGCAGCCACAGCACGAGGGCGACGGGCAGGGGGGCCCGCGCCGCCCACTGCCGTGCCGCCGGCCGTCGCGCGGGCGGTCCGGCCGCCGTGTCGGGGGTCCGCCGCGTCTCCGGGACGGCACGCGGCGCCCACTGACCAGCCGTCAGCGGCGAACGCTTGCCCATGGAGATGCCTCCCGCACAGCGGGTGCGACGACCGGGCCGGGGAAGCACCCGCGCGGCGCTTCCTCATCGGCACACACCAGCGATCGATGCCGAGCGATATGCGGCATAAATGCTAAAAATTACGTTACTGCCCTTCAGTGCGAGTGGCAGCGCGAACGGGCGAGCGTCGAAGGAGCACCGTGACACCACGACTGGGGCCCCTGTCCCGGCCCCTGCACCGCCTGCGCGGGCACCTCGCCGCCTTTGCGGCCGCGGCCCTCCTCGTGCCGGTGGCGGCCTGCGGATCCTCGGGCGGGGACGACGGTGTCCCGCGGCCGGACCACGTCGTGGTGGTGGTCGAGGAGAACCGCGGCTACGAGGACGTCATCGGCTCCCCCGAGGCCCCGTTCATCAACGAGCTGGCCCGCAAGGGCGCCAACCTCACCGAGTTCTTCGCCATCACCCACCCCAGCCAGCCCAACTACCTGGCCCTGTTCTCCGGCTCCACCCAGGGCGTGGACGACGACTGCCCGAACGACTTCTCGTCCCGCAACCTCGCCTCCGAGCTGCTCCAGGCGGACCTCACCTTCGCCGGCTACGCCGAGAGCCTGCCCAGGACCGGCTTCCGGGGGTGCACCAGCGGCCCCTACGTCCGCCGGCACGCGCCGTGGGTCAACTTCACGAACCTGCCCGACTCGGTCAACCGCCCCTGGACCGATTTCCCCGAGGACTTCTCGAAGCTGCCCGACGTCTCGTTCGTGGTGCCGAACCTGGACAACGACATGCACGACGGCGGGGTCGAACGCGCCGACGCCTGGCTGCGCGAGAACCTCGGGGACTACGCGGAGTGGGCCATGACCCACAACAGCGTGCTGGTGGTCACCTGGGACGAGGACGAGGGCGGCGAGGACGAGGACAACCACATCCCGACCGTCGTCGTCGGCGAACGGGTCGAGCCCGGCGACCACGACCAGCCCAACAACCTGTACGGACTGCTGCGCACCCTCCTGGACGCCTTCGGCCTCGACGCGCTCGGTCACAGCGCGGAGGCCGAACCGCTGGACATCTGGAAGGGCGACGGCTGACCGGGGCTGTCAGGCGTCCTGGAAGCGGATCGCCCGCTTGACGGCGGTGCGCAGCCCCCGCTCGGCGGCGGAGACCGGCAGCCGCTCCCGCCAGTAGCGGGGCGAGGGCCGGCTCACCGCGCCGAACCCGGCCTTGAAGTGCTCCAGCGAGGAGCCCGGGGCCGACTCCCCCAGGTCGAAGACCCGGCACCCCTGCGCACACGCGTCCTCGACGGCCAGGCGGTACAGCAGCGGGGTGGCCCGGACCGGGTGTGCCACGTCCCGGTCCATGGCCGCCCGCCAGAACTTGGCGTGCGGGCCGTGCCGCAGCACCACGAGGGCGGCGGCGGGCTCACCGCGGTCCCAGGCGGCCCACAGGGAGCAGGCGGCGCCGAAGCGGGCGGCCACGGCGGCCAGCCGCTCCTCGGGGAACTCCCGCCGTCTGCGCAGGCGGGCCAGCGCCCGGGGCTCGTGCTGCTGCACGGCCCAGCGCTCGATGGACCGGTCGTACAGCTCCTGGAAGACCGGCACGAGCCGGCCGGACCGGTCCACCTCCACGTCGAGGTGTGCCTTCTCGGCGCGCTTGACGTCCCGCCGGACCCGCTGGTGGAAGCGGTCCCGCCAGACCGTGCCGAACCCGCCGTCGAGGTCGATCGCCTGGGTGGTGTGGGGTTCGAGCCGCAAGAGGCCGCGGGCGGCGCGGCCCCACAGCTCGGCTCCCTGCGGGCGCAGCCGCAGGCCGACCCGCAGGGCTGGGCGGCGGGCCAGGTCCTCGCACACCGCCCGCGCCTCGTCGGGGCCCACGCCCGCAGAGGCCACGGGCCCGCCGATCCCCCAGCCGGCCGGCCAGGACTCCTCCGCGTCCAGCCGGCGGGGACGCCTGCCCCGGCTGACGAGCGGCAGCACGATCCGGCCGCCGCCGGGGAACGTGTAGAGGCGGCTGGCGTCCCGGTGGGGTCCGGTCGCGCACAGGCAGTCGAGCCAGGTCGGCGTCTGGGTGACGGCGAGATCCGGGTCCCGCCCGGCCAGGTCCCACCACACCTCCCGGGGCGCCGGGGTCGTCACCTGCACGGGGCCGGCCGGGGTGGCGACGGCCGGCTCGGTCGGGTTCACGGCGTCCTCCCGGGAGGTCGTGGGCGCGGCGCCGCGGACCGGACCGGCGCTGCGCCGTCGGACGGGGGCACTTCGGCGAGGACGGCCACGACGTTGTCGGCGACCCAGCGGTGGCTGCGCCCGTACCGCTGCGACTTGTCCAGGTTCCCGGCCACGTGCCACAGCCAGGTCAGCAGCGCGGCGGCCGTCTCCGTCCGGGGTTCCGACGGCAGGGCCCGCACCCCCGCGAGCAGCCGCCGGTCGGCGGGCCGGAGGCAGGCGCGCCGCAGGACGTCGGCGACGACCGCGCCGAACTCCCGGCCGGCGAGCTGGTGCCGCAGGGTCAGCACGAACGTGTGGCAGTCCAGCAGCGCCGGGCCGTCCGGGACGGCACCCGCCCAGTCGATCACCCCGGACGGCGTCCCGCGGTCCGGCCGGAGCAGCAGGTTGCCGGGGTGGAAGTCACCGTGGGTCCACCCCACCAGCAGGCGGCGGCCGCTCAGTTCCCGCTCCAGCAGGTCGCGCACGGCCTCCAGGGCCCGCGCGCCCTGGCCGCTGCGGCACCAGCGCACCTCCCGGGCCAGGACGTCGAGCCGCGGTTCGACCCACTCGGCGGCCCGCCGTGTGACGTCCTCGGTGCGTCCGGTGGCCCGGTGCAGCGCGCTGATCGCCGCGAGGGCGGACTCGGCGACCCGGCGGGCCTGCCGCGGTGCGTGCCTCAGGTACGCGTCGGCCCCGGTCCCGGGCAGGCAGGACTCCACCACCAGCGGCAGCGGACCGTCCGGACGGTGTTCCTCCACGACCGGGAGCAGCCGCCGCCACGGCCCCAGGCGCTCGTCCTCGGCCAGGCGCCGCACGACCTCGCACTCGTGGGCCAGTGAGGCGGACGCGCGTGCGCTGCGGGGGTGTTTGACCACGGCCGTGCGATCCGGGCCGTCGAGGCGGAAGACGAGGAGGTCGGAGAAGGTCCGCCTTGGAAGGCTCGGCTCACCGGTGCCGAGCGAGTCCGCCAGCCTGCGGGCCGTCAGGGCGTCGGCGGGGCGCGTCACCACGGGGGCGGGGCGCAGGGGCAACAGCCCCCGCAGTTCCTCGGTCAACGTCACCCGGCACTCCCTTCCGCCAAGTGGCCGCGCATGCCCCGTGCCGCTAGTTCTCATCCTCGGCGCAGCTCGGTCGAGGTGCGACTCGGCCGCGATCGTGTATGTGTACGTCGTAGGAGTCGTCCCCCGTCCCGCCCGGGACGTCGCGTCCGCACACCGAGGAGGCAGCATGGCGAACGGCCGTGGGTCACGGGAGGCCCGGCGCGCCAGCGACCGCGGCCGCTACGGCCGGCTCAACCGGGAGCGCGTGCTGGCCAGCGCCCTGGTCCTGGTCGACCGTGAGGGCCTGTCCGCGCTCAGCATGCGCCGCCTCGGCACCGAGCTCGGTGTGGAGGCCATGGCCCTGTACCGGTACGCCCCCAGCAAGGACTCCCTGCTCGACGGCCTGGTCGAGGCGCTCTACCTGGAGCTGGAGGAACAGCTCGCCGCGGACGGGGACGCGGACGAGGACTGGCGGGCCGGTCTGCACCGCATCGCCCGCGCGACCTACGACGTGTGCCTCACCCACCCGCAGGCGGTGCCGCTGCTGTCCACGCGCCTGCTGGCCGTGCCGCTGGTGCGGCGGCCCCCCGCGGTGCTGCGGGACCACGAGCGGGTGCTGGCGCTGCTGCGCGGCGCCGGATTCGGGCCTCAGGCCGCGGCGGGCCTGTTCCGCGCCTTCACCGCCTGGCTGCTGGGCTACGTCTCGGTGGAGCTGCGCCCGGTGGTGGACAACCCGGACGAGACCGAACCGGCGTTCCGGCTCGGTCTGCACCGGCTGTCGCCCAGGGAACTGCCCACCCTGCGGGACACCGCGGCCGCGCTCGCCGAGCCCGGTGGCCCCGAGGGGCTCGCGGCCGGCCTCGACGCCTTGCTCGACGGCTTCGAGGACGACGTGGAGCACGGCCTCGAGGACGGCCTTGGGGACGGCCTCAAGGACGGCCCTGAGAACGGCTCCCCTCCCGCAGCATCCGGCTGAACGGCGTCGTGGGCCGCTCCAGCGGCTCACCGTCGAGCACGATGTCCACGACCTCGTTGAAGAAGGCCAGACGCCCGCGGACCGCCGCCACCGCGGGCAGCGGCTCGGCGTAGCTCCAGAGCACGTTCGGGGGTACGTCGCCCGCGCCGCGCCAGGTCCAGTAGGAGGCGGTGCCCTTGTAGGGGCAGCCGGTGCTGTGGTCCGTGGGCGCGAAGAGGTCGAGCCGGACGTCCTCGGGCGGCAGGTAGTAGCGGGTGGGCAGGGACGTCTCGAAGAGCAGGACCGGCGCGCGGCTGTCGGCGACGGTCTGCCCGCCGACCTCGATGCGCACGTGCCGGCTGCTCGGCAGGGCGTCGACGCGTTTGTGCGGGTCACGCGGGTGGACGAAGATCTCCTCGTCCTCCTC
This sequence comes from Streptomyces sp. NPDC017943, assembly GCF_044328425.1. Taxonomy (NCBI): domain Bacteria; kingdom Bacillati; phylum Actinomycetota; class Actinomycetes; order Kitasatosporales; family Streptomycetaceae; genus Streptomyces; species Streptomyces sp. NPDC017943. The sequence goes on from NZ_JBIRHH010000002.1 coordinate 831,861, forward strand.
GTACCAGTGGTCGAGGCCGGTGTCGGTGCGCCGGAACCACTCGAAGGCGATGTGCCCGGACAGGTCGTCGGCGGGGAAGGTCCAGGCCGCGCCCGGCCGTACCGGCCCGTCGGCGTGCAGGTCGTAGAAGACCTGGGAGCCGGTGTGGCTGCCGGTGGGCGGGTGCAGGGCCGGGCGCAGGAGGTCGGTGCGGACGTCCTCGCGCGGGAAGGCGTACTGCGGCACGGGCAGGTGGGGCTCCCAGACGAGCACCGGGCGCCGGCTGTCGACGACGGTGGTGTCGCCCACGCGTCCGCGCACCCAGCGGTCGCTGGGCTCCCACAGCAGGCCCTCGGGGGTGGTCCTCATCGAGCGGGCGGCGGGGTGGGCCGGGTGGAGGGTCATGACCGGTGTGCTCCTTCCGGAGGTCCGGGCCCGGATTCCCGCGGCCTTCCGGAGCAGGGGCCCGTCTGTCTCCACGGTCCCACGGCGCGGGGAAACGGTCCCACGGCGCACGAAAGGCCCCACGGCGCACGGAAAAGGGCCCATGGCGCACAGAAAAGGCCCTCGCGGACATCCGCCCGCGAGGGCCTTCCACACCGTCGGGACGACAGGATTTGAACCTGCGACCCCTTGACCCCCAGTCAAGTGCGCTACCAAGCTGCGCCACGTCCCGGTGCGCGCCACCCGCCGAGACCGGCGTGATCGCGCGGACAGCACTTTACCCCACACCCCTGGCCGCGCCGAAAACGGGCCGCGCGGGACAATCGCCGTATGGGCAGCACAGGAGAGACGCACTCGGGCCCGACCGGCGGCGCACGGGACCGCGACGGCGAGGGGCGGGCCCGCAACGCCCGGCCCCGGGACGGTCTCGGGCGGCCCCTGCCGTACGGCAGCGAGGGGGTGCCCCGGCAGCCCGAGGGTGTGGTCCGCACGCCCGAGGAGACCGTCCGCGAGGCGCAGCGGCTGCTCGACGAGGGCAAGCCGTTCCACGCGCACGAGGTCTTCGAGGACGCCTGGAAGGCGGGGCCCGAGGAGGAGCGCGAGCTGTGGCGCGGGCTGGCCCAGCTGGCCGTGGGGCTCACGCACGCCGCACGCGGCAACCTCACGGGAGGGGCGCGGCTGCTGCGCCGTGGGGCGGGCGCGGCCGGGGCGTGGGTGTCCGGCTCGGGACAGCGGCGGCCGCACGGGATCGACGTCGGCGCAGTCGCCGCCTGGGCGCGGGAGCTGGCCGCCGAGGTGGAGCGCGAGGGCCGTTCCGTGGACGCGGCGGCCCGCGCGCCGCGGCTGCGGGGAGCGGACGGGGGCCGCTGATCCGCGGGGCGGTCCCGCGGTGCGGCGACGGCGGCCTGGCCGCTCGCGGGGTCAGCGCAGCAGCAGTTGCAGGCCGCCCACCACCGTCGCCGCGATGACCAGTTGCTCGAACAGCCGCTGGTCGATCCGGTGCACCGCCCACGTGCCCAGCAGCGCGCCCGGCACGACGAACAGCACGAGCGCCAGGTCCAGGAGCAGGGACCGGCCGTCGATCAGGCCGAGGCCGGCGCTGAAGGGCAGCTTGGAGACGTTGACGATGAGGAAGAAGAACGCGGAGGTGCCGAGGAAGCCGAGCTTGCGGAAGCCGGCGGACAGCAGGTACAGCGACATCACCGGGCCGCCCGCGTTGGCGACCATGGTGGTGAAGCCGCCCAGGACGCCGTAGGAGCGGGCCTTGAGGCGCCCGGCCCGGGTGGTGACCGGCTCCGGCTCCGCCCCGGTGTCGGCGGTGCGCCTGCGCCAGAGGGTCACGGCCGCCATCAGCAGCAGGATGGCGCCGATCGAGGTCCGTACGGCCGCGTCGTCCGCCCACAGCAGGAAGACGGTGCCGACGACGACACCGGCCGCGACCGCCGGGAACAACCGCCACAGCGTGGGCCAGTGCGCGTGCCGCCGGTAGGTGGCGACGGCGAGGAGGTCCCCCGCGATCAGCACCGGCAGCAGCACCCCGGTGGAGGCGCGTGCGGGCAGCACGGCCGCGAAGATCGCGAGGCTGACCGTGTTGGCCCCGCTGACGGCGGTCTTGGAGAAACCGACGAGCAGGGCCGCGAAGGCGAGGGCGGCGAACTCCCAGCCGGTGAGGTGCCAGAGCGTCATGGTGTTCATGCGAACACCGATGCTATGTGCACCGAGTCGACGGGGTCAGGGCCGTCTCGCCCGGTGGCCGCGCACCCGGGATGCGCGGGGCGCGGTCAATGGCGCTCGACGAGAACCGCGCTGCCCTGCCCCACGCCGACGCACATCGTCGCCAGGCCCCGCTCCGCGCCCGTGCGCCGCATCCGGTGCAGCAGGGTGGTCAGGATGCGGGCGCCCGAGCAGCCCAGGGGGTGGCCGAGGGCGATCGCGCCGCCGCTGGGGTTGACCAGCTCCGGGTCGATGCCGAGCTGGTCGACGCAGGCCAGGGCCTGGGCGGCGAACGCCTCGTTGAACTCGGCCTCCTGCAGGTCGCCGATGCTCCAGCCGGCGCGGGCGAGCACCTTGCGGGTGGCGGGGACCGGGCCGATGCCCATGACGTCGGGGTGGACCCCGGCGGAGGCGCCGGCGACGTAGCGGCCGAGGGACTCCAGGCCCAGATCGTTCAGGGCCTCCTCGCTGACCAGGAGGAGGCCGGCGGCGCCGTCGTTCATCGGTGAGGCGTTGCCCGCGGTGACCGTGCCGCCCTCACGGAAGACCGGCTTCAGCCGGGCCAGCTTCTCGGGCGAGGTGTCCTCGCGCACGCTCTCGTCGGCGTCGACCACGACCCCGTCGGGCCGCTCCACGGGCAGCAGTTCGTCGTCGAAGTGGCCGTTCTTGCGGGCCAGGGCGGCCAGCCGGTGGCTGCGCAGGGCGAAGTCGTCCTGGCGTTCGCGGGTGATCCCGTACCGGGTGGCGACCTCCTCGGCGGTCTCGCCCATGGCGAGCAGACCGTGCAGGTCGCGCATCGCGGGATTGACCAGGCGCCAGCCGAGGCGGGTGTCGGCGGTCTCCATGCGGTGCGGCAGGGCCTCGTCGGGGCGGGGCAGCACGAAGGGGGCGCGGCTCATCGACTCGGAGCCGCCCGCCACGACGATGTCGGCCTCGCCGGCGGCGATGGTGCGGGCGGCCGTGGTCACGGCCTCCAGGCCGGAGGCGCACAGGCGGTTGACGGTGGCGCCGGGCACCGACTCGGGCAGACCGGCGAGCAGGACGGCCATGCGGGCGACGTTGCGGTTGTCCTCGCCGGCCTGGTTGGCCGCGCCCCAGTAGACGTCGTCGATCCGGGCTGGGTCCAGCGCGGGGACGTCGGCGACCAGGGCGCGCACGACACCGGCGGCGAGGTCGTCGGGCCGGACCGCGGACAGGGAGCCGCGCAGCTTGCCGATGGGGGTGCGGCGGGCGGCCGCGAAGTGGACGGGACGCACGGGAGGACTCCTCACACCGCCGGTTAATTAGCACCGCTAGTTTCGGACTATAGCCCCTTGGCGGCCCCCTGTGAAGGATTCAGGGGTGAAGGGGGCGTCGGCACGGTGGTATCGCAGGCCACTCCACCGGCACCCCGCCTTCCGTATCCGCGTTTGCACCGGTGTGCCCGGGGCACCCGCGCGTCCATGGAGTGGTTGCGGAGCGCCGCCTGCGTGGACGAGGACCCCGAGCTGTTCTTTCCCGTGGGCACCGCCGGACCCGCCCTCCGGGACGTGTCGGCCGCCACGCGCGTCTGCGCGCGCTGCCGAGTCGCCGACGCCTGCCTGACCTATGCGCTGAGCAACGGCCGGGCCTCGGGCGTGTGGGGCGGCCCCTGCGAGGAGGAGCGGGACGCACTGCTCCGGACGACCCGAACGACGAGTACGACCCGAACGACGGGTACGACGCGAACGACAAGTTCGACGCGAACGACCTGAGAAGGAGAAGCACCCCATGACCCCTGTCAGGAGCACCCTGCCCGACGAGGCCCGCCGGGTCTCCTGCGAAGCCCTCCAGGACACCCTGGTGGATCTGCTCGGTCTGTCACTGATCGGGAAGCAGGCGCACTGGAACATCGTCGGACCGCGGTTCCGTTCCGTCCACCTCCAGCTCGACGAACTGGTCACGGCCGCACGGAACTTCGCCGACACGGTGGCCGAACGCTCCGCCGCCCTCGGGGTGCCGCCGGACGGCCGCCCGGAGACGGTCGCGAAGGCGTTCACGCTGCCGGCCCCGCAGGAGGGCTGGGTGCGCGACGCGGACGCCGTGCAGGTCATGGTCGACGCGCTGCAGGACGCCGTCACCCGGCTGCGCGAGCGCATCGACACGACCGAGAAGGCCGACCCGGTCACCCAGGACCTGCTCATCGCCGTCACCGCGGAACTGGAGAAGCAGCGCTGGATGTTCGTCGCGGAGAACGTCCCGGGCGAGAGCTGAGCCCGCCCGGACGCGCACGAAGCCCCGAGCAGGCACCGACACAGGCACGGAAGGGGCAGACGATGACCGACGCCCTCGAACTCGACGCGCTGTGGGAGGACTTCCACCGCGCCGTCAACATGACCTCGCAGGAACTCACCGCCTGGCTGCGGGTCCGGGACGCCGGCGAGGACACCGAGCCGCTGCCCGAGCAGGCGGGCACCGACACCGGGCAGCACGTCCTGGCGATCCTGCAGAAACGGCGCACGGACCTGACCGAGGACGACCTGCGGGTGATGCGGAAGGTCGTCGACACGGTCGACGAGCAGACCGATCCGGAGAACGAGCCCGAGCCCGAGGCGACGGAGGGCGACACCCGCCGCCGCCACCGGCTGATGACGCTCGGCCACGACCCGTCGAGGGCGTGAGCCGTGGAGCGGCAGGAGCGCGTCCTGCGCCGGCTGCTCGACGCCCACGGCCGGACCTACGCCGACGAGGCGGGGATCCGGCTGCGGGACACGCCCCAGCCGCTGTACCGGCTGCTGGTGCTGTCCCACCTGCTCAGCGCCCGCATCCGCGCGTCGGTCGCGACGGCCACCGCCCGTGCCCTGCACGAGGCGGGGCTGCGCGACCCGCGCCGGATGTCGGCGGCCTCCTGGCAGCAGCGCGTGGACGCGCTCGGCCGGGGCGGCTACCGGCGCTACGACGAGCGCACCGCCACCCAGCTCGGCGACGCCGCCGAGCTGCTGAACGACCGGTGGGGCGGGGACCTGCGGAAGCTGCGCCGGGAGGCCGACGGCGAGGTCGCCGAACTGCGGCGCCTGCTGCAGGAGTTCCCTGGCATGGGACCGGCCGGGGCGGACATCTTCCTGCGGGAGGCACAGGGCGTCTGGTCGGAACTCGCCCCCTTCCTGGACCCCAAGGCCCTCCAGGGCGCCGAACGGCTGGGTCTGCCGCTGGACTCCGAGCGCCTCGTCGCCCTGGCCGGGAACACCGGCGCGGACGTCCTCGCCGCCGCGCTGGTCCGCGCGGCGGTCGGCAAGGACGTGGCGGCGGACGCCCTCGGCGACTGAACCCTCCGCCCCCGCCGCGAGGCCCCCCCGCCCGGACGGGCGGTTCCCGGCCCGCTCCCGTCGCGGCGGCTCGCTGCCGCGGGAGCCCGGCCGTCCCGCTCACCCGAACGGTCCGACGCCGCTGGTGGGCCGCAGGTGCCGGTGGTGCGCTGGGGACACGCGCCACGTCCCCAGGAGGCACCCGCCATGACCCGTCGATCGCCCCGGCTCGCCCGCACCCTGACCATCGCCCTGGCGGCAGGCACCCTGCTGGCCACCGCCGCCTGCTCGGACGGCGGGGACACGGACGGCGGCACACGGGTCACCGGGGTCCGGGCCTCGCAGGTCGCCGGGGAGCGGCAGACCCCCTCCCCCACCGCCACCCTCAGCACCGACGGAGCCCGCACCGCGCTGATCACCGAGGCGGACATCGAGGACGACTGGACCCAGGTCAAGGACACCGAGGCGGAGAACTGGCACGACAACCTGCTCATCGGCAAGGTCGACGTCAACGACTTCGTCAGCGGCAAGAACCAGGCAGCCGACTGCCAGCGCCTGATGGACTCCCTCTTCGACGACGACCTGCTCGGCAGGCCCTCGGGCGCCTCCGCCCTGCGCGGCTTCACGCAGGGCGACTCCCGCCTGCTGTACCAGGTCGCGTCCTACGACCGCACCGACCCGCAGGACTCCCTGACGTGGATGTCGACCCTGCCGGACACGTGCGACCAGTTCACCGTCACCGACGGCGGCGACAAGCGCACCGTCCAGGTCGTCGAGACCTCGCTGCCCGGCGTCGGCGACGCCCGGCAGGGGCTGCGCGTGACCGTGCAGGGCGACAGCGGGGGCGAGCCCGCCACCCTCACCCTGGACGTCGCCGCCGTACGCGTGGGCGACGACGCGATCACCGTCACCGCGGGCGGTCTCGACGGGGACGAGAACGACTCCACCAAGCAGGCCGTCGAGCAGGGCACCCAGCGCCTGGAGGACGTCCTGGCCGGCAAGTCGCCCGCCGCGAGCCCCACGGACTAGCCTCCCCCCGGCCACCCCCTCCCTCGGCACCGCCCGCTGCGCCGATTCTCGGGACACCGTGATCATCGGCGCGGCACAATGGCGGCCATGACCGATCGGTCGTTCGTGCGAGGAGAGGACGAGTCGTGAGTGATGGCCACACCCCTTCGGGAGGATCGGCGCGGCTGAACACCGGTGTGGCGCACAACGCGCGCGTGTGGAACTACTGGATCGGCGGCAAGGACAACTACGAGGTCGACCAGCAGGTCGGCGAGCACGTCGCCGGCATGTTCCCGATCATCCGGGACATCGCCCGGGCGGACCGGGACTTCCTGGGCCGCGCCGTGTCGTTCCTGGCCGGCGAGGCCGGGGTACGGCAGTACCTCGACATCGGCACGGGTCTGCCGACCGCGGACAACACCCATGAGATCGCCCAGCGGATCGCCCCGGACTCCCGCATCGTCTACGTCGACAACGACCCCATCGTGCTGGTGCACGCCCGGACGCTGCTCACCGGCACGCGGGAGGGCGTCACCGCGTACATCGACGCCGACGTGCACGACCCGCAGGCCATCGTCGAACGGGCGGCGGACACCCTCGACTTCACGCGGCCGGTCGCCGTGATGATGCTGGGGATCCTCAACTTCGTCCTGGACGTCGACAAGGCCCGCGAGATCGTGCGCCGGGTGATGGCCGCCGTGCCCTCCGGCAGTCACCTGGTGCTGACCCACCCGACGTTCGACGAGGAGCTCGGCGGCGCCGGCCAGATCCCGGCGATGGAGTTCTGGAACGAGAACGCCACTCCCCCGATCACCGCGCGCAGCGGCGCGGACATCGCCGCGTTCTTCGAGGGTCTGGACCTGCTGGAGCCGGGGCTGGTGTCGTGCGGGCAGTGGCGGGCCGACCCCGGCGCGGCCGTGCTGGTGCCGCAGTACGGCGCGGTGGCCGTCAAACCCTGACGCCCGTGGCGGACCGCCGCGCGGCCGGCGGCTCCGCCGACAGCCGAAGGACGATTGAACGGGGGTGTGGACGGTCACAGTTCTCTGGGAGCTGCTCCCCAGGAAGTCCGAACGGCTGAAAGTATGATCAAGCGATGTCTGACATGACCGAAACCACGCCCGGCTGGCTGTCCTCCGACGAGCTGGAGATGGCGCGCGCCCGCATGCCGATCCTGTACGTCGAGGCCGTGCCCGTGCGTGTCGACGACAGCGGCGAAGTGACCAGTGTCGGCCTGCTGCTGCGCATAGGGCCCGACGGAACGGTCAGCCGGACGCTGGTCTCCGGCCGCGTGCTGCACCACGAGCGGGTCCGCGACGCGCTGCTGCGGCACCTGGAGAAGGACCTCGGTCCGGTCGCCCTGCCCCGCGTCCCGGCCTCGCTCCAGCCGTTCACGGTCGCGGAGTACTTCCCGACGCACGGCATCACGCCGTACCACGACCCGCGTCAGCATGCGGTGTCCCTCGCGTACATCGTGCCGGTGACGGGCGACTGCCGGCCCCGGCAGGACGCGCTGGACCTGGTGTGGTTCAGCCCGCAGGAGGCGCTGTCGCCGGCGGTGCAGAGCGAGATGCCGGGCGGCCACGGGGTGCTGCTGAAGCAGGCGCTGTCCCACGCGGGCTGCGTGATCTGACCTCGCGCGTGGCCGCCGCGGCCTGGCGGCGGCCACCCGCACGACGACCAGCGGGTCAGCCGATGCCGGCTGACCCGCTGGTCGATGCTGTCGGGACGACAGGATTTGAACCTGCGACCCCTTGACCCCCAGTCAAGTGCGCTACCAAGCTGCGCCACGTCCCGTTGCCCGTCTGACCTGGGGTTTCCCCCGGCCGAACGCGCAGGGAAACCATACCGCACTCGCGCCGGTGATCGCGCACCCGTTTTCGTCGTCCCGCCGCTTGACCTCGACCTTGCTCGAGGTTGCACGCTCGGGGACATGACACACGCGACACGGACCTCTCCGTACGGCTACGCCGACCTGCCGGGGCTGATGGCCCTGATGACCGGCGACGAGAAGCACGGACCGGCCGCCACCTCGACCCTGGACGTGCTGTGGGTGCTCTACGACCGGGTGCTGCGGGTCGACCCGCAGCGGATCTCGGACCCGGAGCGGGACCGGTTCCTGCTGTCGAAGGGCCACGGGCCGATGGCGTACTACGCCGTGCTGGCCGCCCGGGGCTTCCTGCCAGTGGAGTGGCTGGCGGACTTCGGCTCCTACCACTCCCCGCTCGGCCACCACCCCGACCGCACCCTGGTGCCGGGAGCCGAGATCGGCAGCGGCTCACTGGGACACGGGCTGCCGATCGCCGTCGGCACCGCGCTGGGGCTGCGCGCGCAGGGGCTGGACGCGCCGCGGGTGTGGACGCTCGTGGGCGACGCCGAGCTGGACGAGGGCAGCAACCACGAGGCGATCGCCTTCGCCGGTCCCGCCGGCCTGGAGCGACTGCACACCGTCGTCGTCGACAACGCCTCGGCGACCTACGCGCGGCCGGGCGGGATCGCCGCCCGCTTCGAGGCGGCCGGCTGGTCCGCGCTGACCGTCGACGGGCGCGACCACGAGGCCCTGCACGCCGCGTTCACCGCGCCGCACCCGGGCCGTCCGCACGCGGTCGTGGCCCGGGTCGAGCCGAAGACCGGCTGATCCGGCCGTCCGTCCACCCGGGCGGCCGACGCCGCCCCGACCTCTCCGAAAGGGAACCCCGACCCCATGGACACCATGCGTGACCGCTTCGCCCCTGTCGTCTCCCGGCTGCTCGAGGAGGACCCCCGGGTCGCCGTGGTCCTCGCCGAGATCGGTGTGAGCGGCTTCGAGGAGGCCGCCCGGCGCCACCCCGGCCGGGTGATCAACGTCGGCATCCGCGAGCAGCTGCTGATCGGCGCGGCCGCGGGCCTCGCGCTGACCGGGCTGCGCCCCGTGGTGCACACCTTCGCAAGCTTCCTCGTGGAGCGGCCCTTCGAGCAGGTCAAACTGGATCTCGGGCATCAGGACGCGGGCGCGGTCCTGGTGAGCGCGGCCGCCTCGTACGACTGGCCCGCCGGCGGCTACACGCACATGGCGCCGGGCGACGTGGCGCTGCTCGACACCCTCGACGGCTGGACCGTCCATGTGCCGGGCCACCCCGACGAGGCCGAGACGCTGCTGCGGCACGCCGTCGCCGCGGGCGACGACAAGGTCTACGTGCGGCTGTCGGTGCAGTCCGGCGAGCGGGCCCTGCCCGTCGACGGGGCGCGCCTCCTGACCGTCCGCGAGGGCCGCCGCGGTGTCGTGGTCGCCGTCGGGCCGATGCTCGACGCGGTGCTCGCCGCCACCGAGGGCCTCGACGTGACCGTGCTGTACGCGATCACCGTCCGCCCCTTCGACGCGGCCGCCCTGCGCCGGGCCACGGAGGCGGCCGGGACGGATGTCGTCCTGGTGGAGCCCTACCTGGCGGGCACGTCGTCGGCTGCCGTGAACGACGCGCTGTCGGCGGTGCCGCACCGGGTGCTGGGACTGGGGGTGGGACGCCGTGAACTGCGGCGGTACGGGCGGCTGGAGGAGCACGTCGCCGCGCACGGCCTGGACGCGGCCTCGCTCAGGGAGCGCATCGCGGCCTTCACCGGAGCGGCCGCCGCCGCGTGAGCCCCGAGGCGGTCATCCTCCCGCCGGGAGACCGAGCCGGGGGTGGGCCTCCAGGAGCCGGGTGGGGGCGGCCTGGCGCCAGGAGTCGGCCAGGATGTCCCGCAGTTCCTCCTCGCCCTCCAGCGCGTCGAGCCGGGCCCGCACCCAGGCGAACGACGACTCGTGGTCGGCGATCCAGAACTTGTCCGGCTCGGCGAGCACCAGTTCGTCCCGCTCCTCCTTGGGGCAGCGCACGGCGATCGAGGTCTCCTCCTCGGGCAGGGTGGCGAACATCTTGCCCGCGACCCGGAACGTGGGCATGTTCCAGGCGGCCTTCTCCGTCGTGTCCGGCAGGGACAGGGCGATCCGTCGTACGTCTTCGGCATCCGGCATGGCAGGCACCGTAGCGGCCGGCACTGACAGTCAGCCGGTGGGCGTGGGGGCCGTGAGCCGCTTGTAGTAGATCGTCGTCGGCCGCAGCACGCCCTCGGGGCTCGCCGCGTAGTCGGGGACCGTGCCCGCCGGGGTCCAGCCCGCGGAGCGGTACAGCCGCTCGGCGGGACTGCCGGTCTCGGTGTCCAGGTGCAGGAGCGTGACTCCGGCGGCGACGGCGGCGGTCTCGGCGGTGGCCAGGAGCCGGCGTCCCAGCCCCCGTCCGCGCGCCTCGCGGTGCACCATCAGCTTGACGAGTTCGGCCCGGTGGCGACTGTTGGGCTTGGCGGCGAAGGCGAGGCTCACGGTGCCGAGCACCCGGCCGCCGTCGTGCACCGTCCAGACGGCGAGCCGGCCCGCCGCCACGTCGGCGGCCCGCTCGCCCCACCAGGCGAGGGCCTCGGCGCGGCCGAGCGGGGCGAGGAACCCGATCGACGCCCCGCCGCGCACGGTGTCCGCCAGCAGGTCCGCCAGCCCTCCCGCGTGCCGGCGCACCCCGGTCGCGTCCAGACGCCTCACGGCCGCACCACCGCCAGCAGGTAGCGCACCCCGCCGGGTGCGGTGCACCGGAACCTGGTCGGTCCCCACACCCGCATCCGCAGGCAGTCACCGGTGGCCAGGTGGTGCTCGGCGCCCTCCACGGTGACGTCCAGGGTGCCGTCCAGGACCCAGACGTGCTGCTCCAGCCCAGCCACCGGGGGACGGTCGTAGGCGAGGTCGGAGCCGGCGGCGAGGCGGCCCTCGACGAGTTCGCCGCGCAGTGCCGGGTGCGGGGGCGAGACGGCCCGCCGGACGAAGCCGGAGGCCCGGTCCTGCCAGACGGGCTGGGCCCCGGCGCGGACCACGGGTGCGGGTTCTGCCTCGACCTCGCTGAGCAGCTGCGACATGGTCCGCCCGTAGACGGCGCACAGGCGGTTGAGCAGGGCGGCCGTGGGGCTGGTCTCGGCGCGCTCGGCCCGGGACAGGGTGGACCGGCTGACGCCGCTGCGCTCGGCCAGTTCGCCCAGGGACCAGCCCTGTGCGGCCCGCAGCTCGGCCAGGCGCGCGCCCAGCCGCACGTCCACGGGGTCCGCGTCGTCGTCGTTTCTCATATCCGGGACGGTATCCCTGATGTGAGACAGCCGGGTTACGGAGTCCTCACACTGGCAGCGGCTGCGCCTGGGCCGCCGCGCTCAGCGCCTCCAGCACCGGGCGGATCAGCGGGTGCTCCTCGGCCCCACGGCGTACGGCGGCGAAGACCCGCCGGGTCGGGGCGGTGCCGTCGACGGGACGGACGACCACCCCGGTGAGGTCCATACCGCGCAGCGCCGAGCGCGGCACGAGCGCCACCCCCACGTCGGCCGAAGCGAGTGCGACAACCGCGCGGAAGTCGTCGGAGGAGTGCTCCATACGGGGCTGGAATCCGGCGTTCTCGCAGGCCAGGACCACCACGTCGTGACAGGGGTTGCCCGGGTAGGGGCCGATCCAGGGGTCCTTGCCCAGTTCGGCGAGCGGCACCTCCGCCGCCCCGGCCAGCCGGTGGCTGACGGGCACGACCGCGTCGAAGGGCTCCGCGTACAGCGGCACGTGCGCCAGGCGCGGATCGTCGGCGGGCGGGGCGCCCCGGTACTCGACGGCCACGGCCACGTCCACCTGCCGGTCCAGCACCATGGGCAGGCTGGCGTCGCCCTCCGCGTCCTGGACGCGGATGCGGATGCCCGGCGCCGACTCAGCGAGCCGGGCGACCGCGGGCGCCACCACCAGGGCGATGCCGGTGGCGAAGGCGGCGACGGTGACCGTCCCCGCCTCCCCCGAGCCGTAGGCGGCCAGCTCGGCCTCGGCCCGCTCCAGCTGGGCGAGGACCACGTTGGTGTGGCTGAGCAGGATCTCGCCGGCCGGGGTGAGCCGCACGCCCTTGGCGCCGCGCTCGACCAGCCGGTGGCCGGTCTCCTGCTCCAGCGCGGCCAGCTGCTGGGACACGGCCGAAGGGGTGAGGTACAGCGCGGCGGCAGCCGCCGTCACGGTGCGGTGGTCGGCCACCGCACGGAGGATGTGGAGCCGCCGCGCCTCGATCATGCGACCGATTCTCTCAGGTCACCGGCTGTTTTCGGCCTCCAGCTCCGCCCGGGCCGCCACGAAGGCGTCCACGGCGCGGTCCACGTCGTCCGTGGAGTGCGCCGCCGACAGCTGGACCCGGATCCGGGCCTGGCCTTGCGGCACGACCGGGTACGAGAAGCCGATCACGTACACCCCGCGCTCCAGCAGCAGTTCGGCCATGCGTCCGGCGACCGCCGCGTCGCCGATCATGACCGGCGCGATGGCGTGGTCACCGGGCAGGACGTCGAAGCCCTCCTCGGTCATCCGGCCGCGGAAGAGGGCCGTGTTCTCCGCCAGCCGCACGCGCAGGTCGTCCGCGGACTCCAGCAGGTCGAGCACCTTCAGGGAGGCGGCCGCGATCACCGGGGCGAGGGTGTTGGAGAACAGGTACGGCCGCGAGCGCTGGCGCAGCAGGGCGACGATCTCGGCGCGGGCGGCGACATAGCCCCCGGAGGCGCCGCCGAGGGCCTTGCCGAGGGTGCCGGTGATGATGTCGACGCGGTCCATGACGCCGTGCAGCTCGGGCGTGCCGCGGCCGCCGGGGCCGACGAAGCCGACCGCGTGGGAGTCGTCGACCATGACCATCGCGTCGTAGCGGTCGGCCAGGTCGCAGATCTCGCGCAGCGGGGCGACGTAGCCGTCCATGGAGAAGACGCCGTCGGTGACGATGAGGCGGCGGCGCGCGTCGGAGGCCTCCTTCAGGCGGGCCTCCAGTTCGGCCAGGTCGCGGTTGGCGTAGCGCAGGCGGCGGGCCTTGGACAGCCGGATGCCGTCGATGATCGACGCGTGGTTCAGCGCGTCGGAGATGACCGCGTCCTCCGGGCCGAGCAGCGTCTCGAAGACACCGCCGTTGGCGTCGAAGCAGGAGGAGTACAGGATCGTGTCCTCCTGGCCGAGGAACGCCGACAGCCTCGCCTCCAGCTCCTTGTGCACCTCCTGCGTGCCGCAGATGAAGCGGACGGAGGCCATGCCATAGCCCCAGCGGTCCAGGGCCTCGTGGGCGGCGGCGACGACCTCGGGGTGGTCGGCCAGGCCGAGGTAGTTGTTGGCGCAGAAGTTGAGGACCTCGCCGGGGCGGCCGCCCGCGGTGACGTTCACGGTGGCGGACTGCGGGGTGCCGATGACGCGCTCGGGCTTGTGCAGTCCGGCGGCCCGGATCTCGTCGAGGGTGGCGCGCAGGTCGTCGCGCACGGAGTCGAACATCGGGGAAGCTCCTAAGGTGCTCGCGGAGGGAGGGGGTTACGCGGTCCAGTCGAGGATGACCTTGCCGCCGCGGCCGCTCGCCGCGTCCTCGAACGCCGCTTCGTAGTCGCGGTGGCCGTAGCGGCCGGTGATGACGGGCGCGAGGTCCAGGCCGGCTTCGAGCAGGACGGACATGGCGTACCAGGTCTCGAACATCTCGCGGCCGTAGATGCCCTTGATGGTGATCATCGAGGTGACGACGCGGGCCCAGTCGACGGGGAACTCCTCGGCGGGCAGGCCGAGCATCGCGATCCGGCCGCCGTGCGTCATGTTGGCGATCATGTCGCGCATCGCCTCGGGGCGGCCGGACATCTCCAGGCCGATGTCGAAGCCCTCGCGCAGTCCGAGCGTGCGCTGCCCGTCGGCGATGGTGGCCCCGGAGACGTTCAGCGCGAGACTGACGCCGATCTTGCGGGCGAGTTCCAGCCGCTCCTCGCTGACGTCGGTGATCACGACGTTGCGCGCTCCCGCGTGCCGGGCCACGGCTGCGGCCATCAGGCCGATCGGGCCCGCGCCGGTGACCAGGACGTCCTCGCCGACGAGCGGGAAGGACAGCGCGGTGTGCACGGCGTTGCCGAAGGGGTCGAAGATGGCGGCCACGTCGAGGTCGACGGGCACCCGGTGCACCCAGACGTTCCCGGCGGGCAGGGCCACGTACTCGGCGAACGCGCCGTCCCGGCCGACCCCCAGTCCCACGGTGGCCCGGCACAGGTGACGGCGGCCCGCGAGGCAGTTGCGGCACTTGCCGCACACCAGGTGGCCCTCGCCGCTGACCCGGTCGCCGACGGAGACCTCGGTGACATCGCGGCCGGTCTCGACGACCTCGCCGACGAACTCGTGCCCGACCACGAGCGGGGTGCTGATGGCCTGCTGGGCCCAGCCGTCCCAGGCGCGGATGTGCAGGTCGGTGCCGCAGATGCCGGTGCGCAGCACCTTGATCAGGACGTCCCCGGGGCCGATGACCGGCTCGGGTACGTCCGCCAGCCACAGGCCGGGCTCCGCCTTCTGTTTGACCAGCGCCTTCACCGCTACGGCTCCAGGGGGTGAGTCCCGGCTCCGGGCATGCCGAAGGAACCCCTGGGCCGGGAGAGGAGTGGGATCGCACAGCAATCTGCCGTACGACGGCGCACCCGGTCCATCGAGGATTTCTTAAGCGCCGCCTCAGCTTTGCTTCACGCCCCGGCGGCGGCCGGTGCCGGCGGGCTCAGTGCGGCGGCAGACCCTCGCGGCGCTCCAGCTCGGCGGAGAGCAGCGCGGCGTGTTCCTTGATCGCCGTCAGGCCGGGTCTGCCCCACGGCCGCGGCTGGACGTCGGCGACGCTGACGGTGCCCAGCACCACCCCGGAGCCGTCCAGCAGCGGCGCCCCGAGGTAGGAGCGGATGCCGAACTCGTCGACCACCGGGTTGCCCGCGAAGCGCGGGTAGTCGCGGACGTCCTCCAGGGCCAGGGCCTTGCGGCGCGCCACCACATGGGGGCAGAAGCCGTGGTCGCGGGGCAGCACACGGCCCAGGCGCGGACCGGTGCCGTCGCTCCGCACGGCCGGCGGGACGGGCGGGACGGCCAGGCCCGCGTAGAACTGCCCCTGCTCGCCCGGGAAGTTGACCATCGCGTACGGCGCCCCGGTGACGTCGGCGAGGCGCTGGGCGAACGCGTCGAGGGCGGGTTCGGGGTGGTCCCCGAGGCCCATCCCGCGCAGTCGGCGAGCGCGGGCGGGGGCCTCTGTGTCCTCGGGGGTGAGCAGGAGACGACCGGCCGGGCGCGGCGGGTCGTAGGTCATGGGCGTGGTCCGGGGCTGTGGGCAGGCGTCATGGAGGCACTCCGTGGCGGTGTCGGTCGGTCACATGTGGGCGCTGTACCCCGTGGTGGGGGCGGGTGTGTGGGCGATGAGGTGGCGCACCAGGGTGAGCAGGGTCTGCACCCCGGAGCTGGAGATCCGGGCGTCGCAGCGGACGACCGGGATGTCCGCGGGCAGGTCGAGGGCGCCCCGGACCTCCTCGGGGTCGTAGCGGTGGGCGCCGTCGAACTCGTTGACGGCGACGATGAAGCCGAGCCCGCGCTGTTCGAAGAAGTCGACGGCGGCGAAGCACTCCTGGAGGCGGCGGGTGTCGGCGAGGATCACCGCGCCCAGCGCGCCCTCGCACAGCTCGTCCCACATGAACCAGAAGCGCTCCTGGCCCGGGGTGCCGAACAGGTACAGCACGTGCTCCGCGTCGAGTGTGATGCGGCCGAAGTCCATCGCCACGGTCGTCTCGAGCTTGTTCTCGATGCCGTCGAGGTTGTCGGTGGTGGCGCTGACGGTGGTGAGCAGCTCCTCGGTGCTGAGCGGCGCGATCTCGCTGACCGCGCCGACGAAGGTGGTCTTGCCCACGCCGAACCCGCCCGCCACCAGGATCTTCAGCGCGGTGGGGAAGGGATCGGCGCCGTGGCCGGGTCCGCCGGCGTAGTCAGAGCTGTCGTCGTAGTCCATCGAGCACTGCCTCCAGAAGAGCCCGGTCCGTCGGGTTGTGGTGGAACGCGGGGGGCTTGGTCGTCAACGCCCCGCAGTCGACGAGGTCGGCCAGCAGCACCTTGGTGACGGCCACCGGCAGTTTCAGGTGGGCGGCCACCTCGGCGACCGCGACGGGCACCCGGCACCGTTCCAGCGCCTGGGTGTGCTCGGGGCCGAGGTAGCCGAGGGGGGTCGCCCCGGTGGCCATCACCTGGGACACGAGGTCGAGCGCGACGGTGGGACGGGTCCGGCCGTTGCTGACCGTGAACGGGCGCACGAGGCGCCCGGCCGCGTCGTCGAGCCAGGGCCCGTCACCGGCCGCCGTCACGCTCAAGGCCTCATCGCCGGGGATTCGACGGACTGCTGCCGGGGCGCGGTCACCAGGTAGGGGCGGACGCTCTTGACCAGCATGGCCATCTCGTAGCCGAGCACGGCCGCGTCGGCCTCGCGGCCGGCGAGCACGGCGAGGCAGGTGCCGGACCCGGCGGTGGTCACGAACAGCAGGGTCGAGGCCAGTTCGACGACGACCTGGCGGACGTCGCCGCCGTCGCCGAAGCGGACCCCGGCGCTGCGGCCCAGCGAGTACAGGCCGGAGGCCAGGGCGGCCATGTGGTCGGCGCTGTCCGGGTCCAGGCCGTGCACGGACTTCACGAGCCCGTCGCAGGACAGCAGCACCGCGGCGCTCGTGTGCGGTACGCGCTGCACGAGCCCGCTCATCAGCCAGTCGAGGTCGGATACGTGGGCGGTCGGCGCGTCGCTCGCCATGGTGGATCGACTCCTTGGGGTGCGAAGGTCTGCGGGAGCGCTGGGGGTGGGGGCAGGGGTGGGGGTGGGAGGGGGGGTGGTCATCCGGCGGGGGCGCTCCCGTCCCGCCGGTCGGTGGTCGTGTGGTCGGGCCGCGGCCCAGGGGCCGGGGCGGCCGGGGACACCTCGGTGGTCAGCGGCTGGGACCGCACCGGCCGCAGAGGACTGAGTCCTCTCAGCGCGGAGTCCCCGGGTGCCGAGTCCCTGTGCGTCGCCGTCATGTGCGCGGGGTCCATGAGGGCCGGGGCTGTGTGCGGCGGGTGCACGGGGGCCGGGGCTGTGTGCGTAGGGTCCATGGAGGCCGAGGCTGTGTGCGCAGGGTCCATGGGGGGCCGGGCGCTGTGGGGCGGGGCCGGGTGCGCGGACTCCATGTGGGCCGGCACCGTGTCCCCCCACGCCATGTCCCCTGCCTCCAGGCTCTGTTGCGCCTCGGCGAGGCTGATGCCGCGCTGGAACGCGGCCATCAGGCCCGGGTCGTGCCCCACGAGGAACTCGGGGTCCTGCCGCGGCGCGGGACCGTCGCGCAACTGCGGTGCGATGTGCTCCTGGGCGCGGCGGCGGGGCAGTTGGGGCTTGCCCATGGTGCCGCGTACGGCGCCGTTGCGGGGGACGGGGGGTGCGGAGCCGTGCGCGGCCAGCACGGACCGGGCATCCGGACTGATACCGGGTGCTGCCTCGGCCGGGGTGGGCCGCTCACGGCGGGCGCCGCGTACCGGCAGGGGTGCGGGGGCGCCCGCGGGCGGACGGGCCGGCTGACCGCCCCTGTCGGGGGCGGCGTCGGCACCGCCACCGGCACCCGTCGGGGCCGGAACGGATGCCGCGGAGCGGCCGTTCGCCGCGTGCCTCTCCCCCTGCCCGCTCTCCCCGCCCGGCCCGCTCCCACCGACCTGTCGGTACTGCCCGGCCTGATTGGCCTGCCCGGCGTGATCGGCATGATCTGACTGCCCGGACTGCCCGGACTGCCCGGTCCGCGGCAGCTGCGGGAGCGGGGAGGGCTGCCCGCCCGTCGCCACCGCACCCGTCACGACCCCACCCTGCGGCTCCGCACCCGCACCGGCCTCCGGCGCCCCGGCCTCCACCCCGAGCAGCGCCTGCGGCACCACGAGCACGGCCTGGACGCCGCCGTAGATGTTGGACTGGAGGCGGACGGTGATGCCGTGCCGCCGGGCGAGTTGCGAGACGACGAACAGGCCGATGCGGCCGTCCGCGAGGAGCCGTGCGACGTTCACCTGGTCCGGGTCGGCGAGCAGCGCGTTCATCCGCGTCTGCTCCTCGACGGGCATGCCGAGGCCGCGGTCCTCGACCTCGACGGCGAGCCCGGACGTGACCAGGTTGGCGCGCAGCAGGACCTGGGTGTGCGGGGCGGAGAACACCGTGGCGTTCTCGACGAGTTCGGCCAGCAGGTGGATGACGTCGGCGACGGCGTGCCCGTGCAGCTGCCCGTCGATCGGCGGGACGAGTTTGACCCGGGAGTACTGCTCGACCTCGGCGATGGCCGACCGCAGCACCTCGGTCATGTCGACGGGGTTGCTCCACTGCCGCCGGGAGACGGCCCCGCCGAGCACCGCGAGGTTCTCGGCGTGACGGCGGATGCGGGTGGCGAGGTGGTCGACGTGGAAGAGCCCCTTGAGCAGGTCGGGGTCCTCCATCTCGTTCTCCAGCTCGTCGAGGAGGGAGATCTCGCGGTGGACCAGCGACTGCAGCCGCCGGGCGAGGTTCACGAACACCTCGAGCTTCTGCTCGCTGCCCGCCTGGCTGGAGAGCTGGGAGGCTTGGACGACGGCAGTGACCGCACTGTCGTGAGCCCGGGTCAGATCGGCGCTGAGCAGGTCGAGGTCGTCGGCGTCCGTGCCGGGGCCGCCGCTGTGGTCCCGCGCCCCGGCCTGCGGCGGTCCGTCGCCGCGGCGCAGCGCCTCCACCAGGGCCCGCAGGTCGGCCTCGCGCCGTGCCGTGGCGCGGCGCAGGACGCCGACGCGGTCGTGCACGGACCGGGCGGCGCGGCCGGCGGCCACCGCGGCCACGACGAGGGCGACGAGGGTCACCGACAGCGCGCCGGCGAGCACGGCCCACAAGGTGAGCCCGGGGCGTGCGCCGGTGGAGCGGACGGTGAAGAGGACGGCCGCGCAGCCGCTGAGGGCGACGGCGACCGGCGGCAGCACGGCGATGCGCAGCAACTGGGACCGTATGTGGGTCTCGGGCAGCGCGGGTGCGGGGCGGGAGGCGGGCCGCCCGTGCCGCCCGCCCTCACGGCGGTCTGCGCGTACGGCCGGTGGCCGGAGGTGTGACATCGGTGTCCTCGTGCTGGTCCGTCGGGCGTCGGGGCCAGGGGCGCTCGCGGTGGTGCGCCGGGGTTCGCGTGGCCGCTGGCGCGCCGGGGCGCCCGGGGTGATGCGCCCGGCTTCGCGTGGTCGCTGCCGTGCGCCGCGGGTGTCGGCAGCCTCGCTCCGCGGCCGCCCGGCCGCGTTCCGGTCCGGGTTGGCGTGGCGTCCCGGGCCGGGGCCCGCGGCGGCGCCGGCGTCGGTGGTGCGCGGGCAGCGGGGGTCCCCGCCGCGTCGACTCCCTCGTCCGCCTTGCGCCTGCACGTGCCGGCCCCCGCTCCTTGGTCCGTCCGTTTCCCGACGGCCACTGACAGTAGTCGTCAGCGCATCATGTGCGGTGGGCAGTTGACAAACTCATACGGAGAGCGTCCCGCTCTGGTATGAGGGCTCGTACGACAGACCGATAACCCCCTCAGGATTTCGTTCAGGAACGGCAACAGCACGATCCGACCTGCTCAGGGACGGTCACACGAAGACGGCGAGGGACGGGGAGCCATCCGCTCCCCGGCCCTCGCCGTCCATCGTTCGTGCGCCCCTGCTCAGCCCGCCGGGAGCGACTCGGCGCCCTCGGTGCCCGTACCGGCCTTCCGGTCACCGTCACTCACGGTATCGGCCTGGGCCACGGCTGCCCGGTCGGACACCGTCTTGATCGTGCTGTCGGTGACGGCCTCGACGGCCGCCGGCCGGCGGCCCGACGGGGCGAGCGCCACCCCGCGCCACCACGGCTCCGAGGGGACGGACTCGGCCGTCGGCTCGAACGGCTCGCCCGGGTGGGGCAGGGCGATCCGGGCCCCCACGGCGCGGGCGGCCCGCAGCGTCCCTTCGCCCGGCTCCGCCCACGGATGCGTGGCCAGGTTGAAGGTCGCCCAGTGGATCGGCAGCATCAGGCCGTGGTCCGGCCCGCCCTGGAGGTCCAGGTGGGCGCGCATGCCCTCCTCCGGGGTCATGTGGATGTCCGGCCAGAAGTCGGAGTAGGCGCCGATCTGGATCATGGTGGCGTCGAACGGGCCGTGCGCGGAACCGATCTCCTTGAAGCCGTCGAAGTAGCCGGTGTCCCCGCTGTGGTAGATCCGGTGCTCCTCGCCCTGGACGACCCAGGAGGCCCACAGGGTGTGCTGGGTGTTGCGCAGGCCGCGGCCGCAGAAGTGCCGGGCGGGGGTGGCGGTGAGGGTGAGACCGCCGACCTCGGTCGACTCGTGCCAGTCCAGCTCGCGCAGCCGGCCGGGCGCCACGCCCCAGCGCTCCAGGTGGGCGCCGACCCCGAGCGGGACCGCGAAGAGCGTGTCCGTGCCGGCCAGCGCCTTGATGGTGGGCATGTCGAGGTGGTCGTAGTGGTCGTGCGAGATGACCACCACGTCGACGGGTCCGAGCGCGGCGAGCGGCAGCGGGACGGGATGCAGCCGCTTGGGGCCGGCGAAGGGGAACGGCGAGCAGCGCTCGCCCCACACCGGGTCGAACAGGACCCGCCGGCCGTCGATCTCCGCGAGGACGCTGGAGTGCCCCGTCCAGGTCAGCCGCAGGCCGGTGGCCGAGGGCCGGGCGATGTCCGCGAGCGTGGTGGAGTGCACCGGCACGGCGCCCTGCGGGGTGCGCCGCGGGCGGGTCTCCTTGTCGAAGAAGACCTTCGCGAAGTCCAGGGTGGAGCCCGAGGGCCGGGTCCGCGCGGGGCCGCCGGGGTTCTGGAAGACCCCGTCCGCGAAGTGGGGCGATCGGCGGATGCGCGCCATGCGCTCACCGCTCGGGTCCGCGCCGAACGCCCCGGGGCGCAGCGCGCGGAGCCCGGAGCTCAGGGTACGGAAACCGGCCACGGTACCTCCAGGTGGAGTCGGTCAGGCTTTCCATTATGGTCGGCCCCTCCGGCCCCACCCGTGCACCGGCGCCCCGCGAGGGGGGATACTGACCGGCGATTCAGTAGCCCGGTGGCGAAGGAGCCCATATGGCCAGTCCCTGGATGTCCCTCACCTGGACCGATCACCTCACCGGCCGGCAGGGCTTCCTGGTCGTCGACCGGCTGGTGCGCGGTGTCGCCAGCGGCGGCCTGCGGATGCGGCCCGGCTGCACCCTGGACGAGGTGACGGGTCTGGCCCGCGGCATGACGCTGAAGGAGGCCCTGCACTACGACCCCGCGGGCCGCTACGTCCCGCTCGGCGGCGCCAAGGGCGGCATCGACTGCGACCCGCGGGACCCGGAGGCGTACCCGCTCCTGGTGCGGTACCTGCGGGCGATGCGCCCGTACATCGAGAGCTTCTGGACGACGGGCGAGGACCTCGGACTCGGTCAGGACGTGGTGGACCGGGCCGCCGCCGAGGCGGGTCTCGTCTCCTCGATCCAGGCGGTGTACCCGCTGCTGGAGGACGAGGCGGCGGCGCGGCGCCGGTTGGCGGACGCCTTCGCCCTCGAGGTGGACGGCATCGGCCTCGACGAGCTGGTCGGCGGCTGCGGGGTGGCCGAGGCGGCGCTGACCGCGCTGGACCGGGCCGCGGTGCCCTACGCGGGGACCCGGGTGGCGTTGCAGGGGCTGGGCACCATGGGCGGGGCCACGGCCCGGTTCCTCTCCCGCGCGGGTCTGCCGGTCGTGGCCGTCGCCGACCTGAAGGGCACGATCGCCAACCCGGCGGGGCTGGACGTCGAGGCCCTGCTCGCCGCCCGTGACGCCCACGGCACGGTCGACCGTTCGGTGTTGCGCCCCGGCGACCTCGAACTGCCCGGCGGCGCCTGGCTGTCGGCCGACGCGGAGGTGCTCGTGCCGGCGGCCGTGTCGTACGCGATCGACGCGGAGAACCAGGCCCGGATCACCGCCCGCTGGGTCGTGGAGGCGGCCAACATGCCCGTCACGGCGGAGGCGGAGCCCCTGCTGGCCGCGCGGGGCGTGACGGTGCTGCCGGACGTCGTGGTCAACTCCGGGACGAACGCCTGGTGGTGGTGGACCCTCTTCGGGGACGTCGGCCCCGACGCCGAGGAGGCGTTCGCGCACATCCGCCGTGCGATGCGCGACCTGGTGGAGCGGACGCTGACCCGCGCGCAGGCCGGCGGGACCACGCCCCGGTCCGCCGCGCACGCGCTCGCGGCGGACCGGCTGCCGGAGCTGGCGCACCGGTTCGGCTGGCACCGCTGACGTGCGGGACCGGCCGGATCCGTACGCCGGGGGCCGTGCCCGCGTGGATAGGGTGACGGTGTGACGAGAGTCCGGTTGAGTGTCGCGGAGCGGCGCGGGGAGCTGTTGCGGGCCGCCATCGAGCAGATCGAGGCGCGGGGCGTGGCGGCGGTCAGGATCGCCGACGTGGCCTCGGCGCTCGGGGTGAGCAACGCGCTGGTGCTCTACCACTTCTCCTCGAAGGAGCAGTTGGTCGCCGCCGCGTTCCGGCACGCCGCCGAGGCCGACCTCGCGCACCTGCGCAGGCTGCTCGGCCGCCGGTCACCGGCGCTGCGCCGGCTGCGGTCGGCCGTGCGGTGGTACGCGCCGACCGGCCAGGCCAAGGGCTGGCGCCTGTGGATCGAGGGCTGGGCGGCCGCGTTGCGCGAGCCGGCGCTGCGGGAGGTCACCGAGGATCTCGACCGGCGGTGGAAGGCCGCCCTGGCCGAGGTCATCGCGGAGGGCGTGGCGGCCGGCGAGTTCCCCTGCCCCGATCCCCCGGGGGCCGCCTTCCGCCTCACCGCCCTCCTCGACGGCCTCGCCGTCCAGCTGACGTCCTACCCCGGGTCGGTCCCCCGGGCCCGCGCCCAGCAGTGGGCGGACGAGGCCCTGGCCCGGGAACTGGGCCTGGAACCGGCCGCGTCGCCCGCCGGGTAGCGGTCCGGCCCGCCCGGCGCGGGTCTCACGCCACGGGCGCGATCCGCATCCGGATGTCGTCCGGGGACAGGGCCCCCTTGGCCGTCACGTGGTCGCCGGAGGACTGCCCGCGCAGCCGGCGCCCGATCCACGGCACCAGGAACTCGCGCGCCCACTGGACGTTGTCGCGCCGCATGTCGAACGCCCCGCGCGGCGGCAGCGGCGGCCAGACCTGCTCGGGGTCGGCGGGCACGTCGAGGCCCATCACCTGGCCCGCGCGGAGCGCCACCCGTGTGTGCCCCTCGGGAGACAGGTGCAGCCGGTCGGCGTCCCAGGCCCGGCGGTCCTGGACACTGCGCAGGGACCACAGGTCGAGCACCGGGCAGCCGTACCGGTCGGCGATGGCCCGGACGTGTCCGTTGTAGGTGGCGATCTTGCCGCGCAGGTGCTTGAGCACGGGCACGCCCCGGGTGTCGAACCCGGTCGTCACCATCACCGTGCCGGCCGCGGCGGTGAGCCGCAGCAGCGCCCGCTCGAAGCGCTCGGCCACCTCGTCGGGGTCGGTGCCGGGCCGGATGATGTCGTTGCCCCCGGCGCAGAACGAGACGAGGTCCGGGGCCAGTTCGACGGCCCGCGGCACCTGGTCCGCCACGATCTGGTCGAGGAGCTTGCCGCGCACGGCGAGGTTCGCGTACCGGAAGTCGCCCTCGGGCCTCAGGTCGGCGAGCAGGACGGCGAACCGGTCGGCCCAGCCGACGAACGCCCCGTCGGGGCCGGGGTCGCCGACGCCCTCGGTGAAGCTGTCCCCCAGCGCCACGTACGACCCGATCACTGCTTTGCTGTCACTCTTCGAATCGTCTGCCACAGCCGTTCATGATTCACCCTCGAATGTGACCTACGCGACCGTAGGCAGGGCTTGACGGGCGGTGAGAAAGGCCACTCCCCAAGGGTTGGTCAACTCCGGAATACGCATGTCCACGGGGGCGTTGGGGGTGCTCGCCACACGCCGAAGGCCGGACCCGGTCGTTCGGGTCCGGCCTTCGGCGGCGTGTCAGGCAGGTGGGGTGCGGTCGGTCAGCCGACGGAGACGCCGTGCGAGCGCAGGTAGGCGACCGGGTCCACGTCCGAGCCGTAGTCGGGCGTGGTGCGGATCTCGAAGTGCAGGTGCGGTCCGGTGACGTTGCCGGTCGCGCCCGACAGGCCGATCTGCTGCCCGGCGGTCACGGTCTGGCCGGCCGAGACGGACAGCTGCGACAGGTGGGCGTACTGGGCGTAGTTGCCGTCGCTGAGCTTGATGACGACCTGGTTGCCGTACGCGCCGCCCCAGCCGGCGGAGACGACCGTGCCCGCGCCGACGGCCTTGAGGGAGGTGCCGGTCGGGACGACGAAGTCGACACCGGTGTGGTAGCCGCTGGACCACATGCTGCCGGACATGCGGTAGGGGGTGCCGACGGACGCGCCGTCCACCGGCAGCGAGAAGCCACTGGCATTGCCCTGGGCGGCGGGCGCGGCGGCGGCCGGCTTCGCGGCGGTGCCGGCCTTGGCGGAGGTGTCCGCGGAGGACTCGGCGGCGGACTTCTTCGCGGGCTTCTCCGCCGAGGCCTTGGGGGCGGGCTTCGCCGGGGCCTGGCTCGCGGCGGCCTTCTTGCCGAGGGAGAGCTTCAGGCCCGGGTGGATCAGCGACGGGTCGTCGCCGACGGCGTCGCGGTTGTCCGCGTACAGCTTCTTCCAGCCACCGCTGACGTGCTGGTCGGCGGCGATCCTCGCGAGGTAGTCGCCGGCCTTCACGGTGTACGTGCGGGCACCGGCGGTCTTCTCGGCGGCCTTCTTCTCCGGGGCCGGAGCGGACTGGACCGCCTTGTCCGGAGCCGTCTGCGGGGTGGCGGCGTGGGCGCCGGCGGCTCCCATCAGCGGGAGCGCGAGAGCGGCGCCGCCGGTGCCGGCGACGGCGATGGAGCGGGTGAAACGCTGGGTCTTGGGACGGCGGTGCTTACCCTTCGCGGGCATGGCGAATTCCTCTCCGTCGCCTGCGAGGTGAGCTGTCGGGTGCGGGCTGGAGATGCCCGGCCGCGCCGTGGCGCGACTGAACCCCAAGCCGTTCCGGGAACCGGAACAGGCGTCGTACCTGTGGGTCCCCCGCTCCTGCCGTACGTCGGGTCAGTGGGTGCGGGCACCGGGCGGCGGCAGGATTAGGCGTCCGTCCGGATCGGTGTGGAACGTAAGCGACCGGGACGCGAAGGGACAAGCCTGTGGTTGCGCGTGACGGTGTTTTCCCTGAGGCACCGGTGTTCTCCGCCGTCACCGAGCGTGGATCCACGATCTTCCGCTTTTCCCAATGTCCCGGATAATTGCCCGAATTACGTGCACATGGCGACAACACATCGTCACGGATATGACGATGGTCACGCCCCCTCTCCCCATCTCGGCGCCGACCAGGGCACGTTGTGGCGAAGCGGCCGAAGCGCCTCATTCGGACCAAACTGCCACTTCCGCTCAACATGGACGACGATCCCGGCACCCGGACGGCCACCGCCCCGTCGCCCGCCCCTCGGGTGCCGGGACGCCGGTGACGGCTGTGGACACCTGATTGCCCCAGGCAGGCATGTCGTATCGTCGGGTGGTGCCCGCCGGCGAGCCGCGGCGGCGGCACCGATGGGGAGGAGCCCTCGTGACACAGCAGGTCCCGTCGACGGAGCCCGAGCTGACCGGAGTGCGCAATTTCCGCGACGTCGGCGGACTGCCGACGGTGGACGGACGGCGGGTGCGCCCGGGCGTGCTGTTCCGCAGCGGCCACCTCGCGCACGCGACCGGGGAGGACGCCGCCTTCCTGGCCGGACTGGGCCTGCACACGATCTTCGACTTCCGCAACGCGGCCGACCAGAAGCTGGAGGGGCCGGACGTCACGCTGCCGGGCGTGCGCAACGTGAACCTGCCCCTGAGCGACCCGGCCGACGGCGCCGAGTTCTGGACGATGGTCCGCGACGGCGACCTGGACCAGTTGCGCGCGATCCTGGCCGACGGCAAGGGCGCGGCCCGGATGATCGCCTCGTACCGCTCGATCGTCAAGGACCGCACCGGCGAGCACTCCCGGGTCCTGCACGCCCTGGCGCAGGACAGCGTCCCGGCGCTGATGCACTGCGCGGCCGGCAAGGACCGCGCGGGGCTGTCGGTGGCGGTGACGCTGCTGGCGGTGGGCGTCGAGCGGGAGGCGATCGTCGACGACTACCTGAAGTCGAACGCCAAGCACCGCCGCTACAAGGTCCACCGCAGCAGCTCGCACGCCTCGGCCTACTCCCCCGAGGTCATGGAACTGCTCAGCCCCCTGTTCGACGCGCGCGCCGAGTACCTGACGGCCGCCTTCGACACGATCGAGGAGACCTGGGGCGGGGTCGACGCCTATCTGGAGCAGGGGCTGGGGCTCGCTCCCGAGACCCGGGAGCGGCTGCGCGAGCGGCTGCTGGACTGAGGACCTCCCGGACCCCGGCCCCGGCCGCGATCTACTTCGCCCCGACCTCGAACAGCAGGTAGATGAAGGCGGCGAAGACGTGTCCCAGGATCAGGTAGACCAGCAGGCGCACCCACAGGGCCCGGGGGAACTTCTCCTCCAAGTCGCTCATGTCGTCTCTCCAGGGTTGGGGCCCAGGCACAGGGCGGCCGTGGGGCTCTGCAGCAGGGTGTGCACGAAGAGCAGGTCGACGCCGTCGTGGTCCTCGGCGGCGATGCGGTGCGGGGTCAGCGAGTCGAAGTGGGCGCTGTCGCCGGGCGCCAGCCGGTGCAGGGTGTCGGCCAGGCGCAGCCGCAGCCGGCCCCGCAGCACGTGCAGCCACTCCTCCCCGGGGTGGACGCGCACGATGTCGCCCTGAGAGCCGAAGGGGACGTGGACGCGCAGGGCCTGCATCCCGCGGCCGGGGGCGCCGGCCTGCCAGTAGGTCCAGCCGCCCGCCGCGGTGGGTTCCATGGCGGCGGCGCGGATGACGGAGTCCCGTTCGGCGACCGTCTCGCCGAGCAGTTCGGAGACCGTCGTACCGTAGATGCGGGCGAGTGCCAGCAGCATCGGCAGGGAGGGCTGGCGCCGGCCGGTCTCCAGCCGGGACAGATGCGCGGGCGACAGCCCGGCGGCGCGGGCCGCGGCCTCCAGCGTCAGGGAGGCCTGCCGCCGCAGCGCCCGCAGCTGCGGGGCGACCGCGGCCGGCAGGGCGCCGGGGGCCGGTTCGGCCGGCGAGCCGGCCGCTGGCGGCCGCTCGCTCTCGGAGGAGCTCATGCCTCCATTCAGCCGCAGGTTTGCCTGTGCGGCAAATTTCTTGCCTCTCAGGCAAAGCGGGCCGGATTCAGCGGTTGGCGACCGCCTGCTTGACGAGGGTCTTGCCGAAGTCCCACATCAGTCCGCCGTCGTGGGCGTCGTCCATCACGGCCGTGAACGCCTCGACGAACCGGTCCACCTCCCGCTCCCCGATGATCAGCGGCGGGATCAGCTTGATCACCTCCATGTGGTCGCCGGAGACCTGGGTGAGGATCCGGTGCTTCCGCAGCAGCGGCACCACGACCATCTGCGCGAACAGCCCCTTGCGCGCCGCCTGGAGCATGGCCCAGCGGCTGCGCAGCTTCAGCGACTTCGGACGGCCGAACTCGATGCCGATCATCAGCCCCCGGCCGCGCACCTCGGCGAGCATCTCGTAGCGGTCGGTGAGCGCCGCGAGCCGGGACCTGAGCAGCTCGCCGGTGGCCCGTACGCCCGCGACGATCTGCTCGTTCTCCATCACCGACAGCACCGCCAGGCCGGCCGCCATGGCCTGGGCGTTGGACCCGAAGCTCGCCGAGTGGACCAGAACCCGGTCCATGGACGAGTAGACCTTCTTGAAGATCCACTCCTTGCCGAGGGTGGCGCCGACGGGGACGTAGCCGCCCGACAGTGCCTTCGCCACGCACACCAGGTCCGGTTCCACGCCGTCCTCGTGCTGGTAGCCGTAGAAGTCCCCGGTACGGCCGAGGCCCGTCTGCACCTCGTCGGCGATGAGCAGGGCCCCGCGCCGGTGGAGCAGCTCCTGCGCGGCCCGCAGCCAGCCGGGCGGGCCCTCCAGCACGCCCTTGCCCTGGATCGGCTCGACGATCAGGGCCGCGACGTCGCCCTTGTCCAGCTCCCGCTCCAGCGCGTCGAGGTCGCCGAGCGGCACGGCCGTGTCGGGCAGCAGCGGGGCGAAGCCGTCGCGGAAGGCGGACTCGCCGTTGACGGACAGCGCGCCGGTGGTCAGGCCGTGGAAGGCGTGCGCGCAGTACAGGACCCTGGGCCTGCCGGTGACGAACCGGGCGAACTTCAGTGCCCCCTCGACCGCCTCGGTGCCGCTGTTGCCGAAGAACACCCGGTCCAGGTGCGGGCTGTGCGCCAGCAGCTTCTCGGCCAGCAGGCCGGGCAGCGGCTGGCAGTCGAAGCGGGTCAGGTCGGCGAGAGAGGCGTCGAGGACCTCGTGCAGCGCCTTGCGGACGACGGGGTGGTGGCGGCCGAGCCCCATCACCCCGAACCCGGCGAGCATGTCCAGGTAGTCGTTGCCGTCCGCGTCGTAGAAGTAGGCGCCCTCGGCGCGCTCGTAGACCTTGTCGAAGCCGATGGTGTGCAGCATGCGCGGGAGCTGGTGGTTGAGGTACCGGGTGTGCAGCTCGTAGCGCTCGGCCCCGCGCTCGGCCAGCAGCGCGCCGAGGTCGAACTCCCCGGCCTGCGACGACTCCGACGCGGATTCGGCGGTGGTCATTCCTGTGACTCCTTGGACTGCTCTTCCTTGACGGTCAGACTCGCGCTGATCCGTCCGGCGATCTCGACGGGGGTCAGGCCGATGTCGGCCAGCACCTCGCCGCGCTTGGCGTGCGCGAGGAACTGCTCCGGGATGCCGAAGCGCCGCACGGGCACGTCGACCTCCGCATCCCCGAGGGCCAGCGCCACGGCCGAGCCCACGCCGGCGGCCCGGCTGTTGTCCTCGACGACGGCGACCAGGTCGTGCTCGGCGGCCAGGGCCGGCAGCGCGGGGTCGACGGGCTTCACCCAGCGGGGGTCGACGACGGTGCAGCCGATGCCGCGGGCCTCGAGCAGCTCGGCGGCCCGCAGGCAGACGGACGCCATCACACCGACCGCCACCAGCAGCACGCGCGGGTCCGGCGCCCGGTGCAGGACGTCGGTTCCCCCCACCCTGTCGATCGCCGGGATGCGCGGCCCCACCGACTCCTTCGGGAAGCGGACCAGGGTCGGCGCGTCGTCCACGGCGACCGCCTCGCGCAGCTGGGCCCGCAGCTGGTCGGCGTCCCGGGGCGCGGCGATGCGCAGTCCGGGCACGACCTGCAGGACGGACAGGTCCCACATGCCGTTGTGCGAGGCCCCGTCGACGCCGGTGACCCCGGCCCGGTCCAGGACGAAGGTCACCCCGCAGCGGTGCAGGGCCACGTCCATCAGCAGCTGGTCGAAGGCGCGGTTGAGGAACGTGGCGTAGACGGCGACGACCGGGTGCAGTCCCCCCGTCGCCAGGCCCGCAGCCGAGACGGCCGCGTGCTGCTCGGCGATGCCGACGTCCCACACCCGCTCCGGGAACCGCGCGGCGAACGCGCCGAGGCCGACCGGGTGCAGCATGGCGGCGGTGATCGCCACCACGTCCTGTCGCTCCTCGCCGATCCGCACGATCTCCTCGCCGAACACGGACGTCCAGGAGGGGCCGCCCGCCGGCGCCAACGGGGCGCAGGTGAGCGGGT
Source organism: Streptomyces sp. NPDC017943 (assembly GCF_044328425.1). Lineage (NCBI taxonomy): Bacteria > Bacillati > Actinomycetota > Actinomycetes > Kitasatosporales > Streptomycetaceae > Streptomyces > Streptomyces sp. NPDC017943. The sequence goes on from NZ_JBIRHH010000002.1 coordinate 861,718, forward strand.
CCATGACGCCGACGGTGTGGAAGTGGTCCTCCTCGTGGGCGAGGGCGGGCTCGAAGCCCCGGCCCTTCTCCGTGAGGCAGTGCACGAGCACCGGCCCGTGGAAGCGCTTCGCGCGCCGCAGCGCGGACTCCACGGCCCCGATGTCGTGGCCGTCGATCGGGCCGACGTACTTCAGGCCCAGGTCCTCGAACAGGCCCTGCGGGGCGAAGGCGTCCTTGAAGCCCTTCTTCGCACCGTGCAGGGCCTCGTAGAGGGTGCCGCCCACCAGGGGCGTGCCCTGGAGCACGTCCTTGCCCCAGGCCAGGACCCGCTCGTAGCCGTCGGTGGTGCGCAGAGTGGCGAGGTGGTCGGCGAGCCCGCCGATGGTCGGGGCGTAGGAGCGCTCGTTGTCGTTGACCACGATGATCAGCGGCCGGTTCCGGGCGGCCGCGATGTTGTTGAGGGCCTCCCAGGCCATGCCGCCGGTGAGCGCCCCGTCGCCGACGACCGCGACGACGTGGCCCTTCCCGCCCCGCACCTCGCGTGCCTTGGCGAGCCCGTCGGCCCAGCCGAGGGCGGTGGAGGCGTGGCTGTTCTCGATGACGTCGTGCTCGGACTCCTCCCGCGAGGGGTAGCCGGACAGGCCGCCCTTGCCGCGCAGCTTGGAGAAGTCCTGCCGGCCGGTGACCAGCTTGTGCACGTACGCCTGGTGGCCGGTGTCCCACAGGATGCGGTCGGCCGGCGACGCGAAGACCCGGTGCAGGGCCAGGGTCAGCTCCACCACGCCCAGGTTGGGGCCCAGGTGGCCCCCGGTCCTGGCGACCGCGTGCACCAGGAACTCCCGGATCTCCGCGGACAGTGCGCTCAACTCCGCCTCGGACAGCGCCTTCAGGTCGCGTGGTCCGCGGATGCTCTCCAGGATCGTCACTTACGGGCCCCCTTCGGTTTCCGTGCTGCTCAGCTCACGGTGACGGCAGGCTCCCCCGGCCCCACGCCGTCCTGCTCCAGCTGCTCGGCGAGTCTCATCGCCTCGTCGATCAGCGTCTCGACGATCCTCGACTCGGGCACGGTCCGGACGACCTGCCCCTTGACGAAGATCTGCCCCTTCCCGTTGCCGGAGGCCACGCCCAGATCGGCCTCCCGGGCCTCGCCGGGCCCGTTGACCACGCACCCCATGACGGCGACGCGCAGCGGCACCTCCATGCCCTCCAGCCCGGCGGTGACCTCTTCGGCCAGCTTGTACACGTCGACCTGGGCGCGTCCGCAGGAGGGGCAGGAGACGATCTCCAGCCGGCGTTCCCGCAGCCCGAGGGACTGCAGGATCTGGATGCCGACCTTGACCTCCTCGGCGGGCGGCGCGGACAGCGACACCCGGATGGTGTCGCCGATCCCCTGGGACAGCAGCGCCCCGAAGGCCACGGCCGACTTGATCGTGCCCTGGAACGCCGGTCCCGCCTCGGTCACTCCCAGGTGCAGCGGATGGTCACAGCTCCCGGCGAGCTGGCGGTACGCCTCGATCATCACGACCGGGTCGTTGTGCTTGACGGAGATCTTCAGGTCGCGGAAGCCGTGCTCCTCGAACAGGGACGCCTCCCACAGGGCGCTCTCCACGAGCGCCTCGGGGGTCGCCCTGCCGTGCTTCCGCAGCAGCCGCCGGTCGAGCGACCCGGCGTTGACGCCGATGCGGATCGGGGTGCCGTGGTCGCGGGCGGCCCGGGCGATCTCCTTGACCTTGTCGTCGAACTGCTTGATGTTGCCGGGGTTGACGCGTACGGCCGCGCAGCCGGCCTCGATGGCCGCGAAGACGTACTTGGGCTGGAAGTGGATGTCCGCGATCACCGGGATCTGCGACTTGCGGGCGATGACCGCCAGGGCGTCCGCGTCGTCCTGCGTGGGGCAGGCGACCCGGACGATCTGGCAGCCGGCGGCGGTGAGCTCGGCGATCTGCTGGAGTGTGGCGCCGACGTCCGAGGTGCGGGTCGTCGTCATCGACTGCACCGACACCGGGGCGTCGCCGCCCACGGCCACCGGGCCGACGTGGACGGTGCGCGAGGCGCGCCGGGGCGCGACCGGGCGCACCGGCACCCCGGGCATGCCCAGCGGGACGGTGGTCACGTCCTCAGTCCCGGTTCCCGGAGACCGTCTCGCGCATGGCGCGCAGCGACTCCTTGAGCGAGCCCATGGTGGCCAGGACGGCCGTGGGCTCGTAGCCGCAGTGCGCCATGCAGTTGGCGCAGCGCGGGTCCTTGCCGCGGCCGTACTTGTCCCAGTCGGTGTCCTCGACGAGCTCGCGGTACGTCGGCACGTACCCGTCGCTCATCAGGTAGCAGGGGCGCTGCCAGCCGAAGAGCGAGTAGTTCGGGATCGCCCACGCCGTGCAGGGGAAGTCGACCTTGCCCTCCAGGAAGTCCAGGAAGAGCGGGGAGTGGTTGAGCCGCCAGCGCCGCCGGTTGCCGCCCGAGAAGGCCTTCTTGAACAGCTCGCGGGTCTGCTCGACGCCGAGGAAGTGCTCCTGGTCGGGGGCCTTCTCGTAGGCGTAGGCGGGCGAGATCATCATCTCGTCGACCTCGAGGTCGTCGTTGAGGAAGTTCAGCACCTCGATGATCGTCTGCGGGGTGTCGGTGTTGAAGAAGGTGGAGTTGGTGGTGACCCGGAAGCCGCGCCGCTTGGCCTCCTTGATCGCCTCCACGGCCTCGTCGAACACGCCTTCCTTGGCCACGGACTCGTCGTGCCGCTCGCGCAGCCCGTCGATGTGCACCGCGAAGGCGAAGTAGGGCGACGGCGTGAACTTGTCCATCTTCTTGCGCAGCAGCATGGCGTTGGTGCACAGGAACACGTACTTCCGTTTGGCCACCAGCTGACGCACGATCTCGTCGATCTGCGGGTGCATCAGCGGCTCGCCGCCGGCGATGGACACCATGGGGGCACCGGACTCCATGACGGCGCCCACGGCCTGGGCGACCGGCATCCGCTGCTTCAGCACCCCGGCGGGGTGCTGGATCTTGCCGCATCCCTCGCACTTGAGGTTGCAGGCGAACAGCGGCTCCAGCTCCACGATCAGCGGGAACTTGTCCCTGCGGCGCAGCTTCTGTTCAGCCAAGTACGTAGCGACCTTGATGGACTGTCGGAGCGGCATGGCCATCTGGCTCACCTCCTGGGGAGCAGCAAGGAACGGTGCCATTCGAAGAAAGCGGGAAGGACCGAACGAAGAACACGGAAAGCTGATATTCCACCGCGCACCGTGCCGATCCGGACGAGTTCATGTTCTGGAGCGTCCACGACCACCCGGACGGCCGCAACCGGGCGCTCGCCCTCGCGCACGGCGCTCAGGAGCGTGGCGGCGGACTCCATGTCGGCGGCGATGGCTCCGGTGGCGCGCAGGGCCGAGCGCTCGGGGCCGCGCACGACGTGGTCGGACCCGGTGAGCGGGCCGGTGTGCACGGTCCGTCCGGGTACCGCGCGGACCAGGGCCTTCACCAGCAGGTCGGTCCCGACGCAGGCCGTCGTGGCGCGCGGGTCGCGGGTCTCCTCGGCGACGACGAGGTCGCCCGGGTGCATCCCGGGCGCGAGCCCGGCGCAGAAGCCGGTGGCGAGGACGGCGGCACCGCCCAGGGCCGGATCGGCGAGCATCCGTGTGACGGCCCGCTCGGCCGCCGCCGGCCCCATCCCGGTCCGCAGCACGGTGACCGGTCCGCCGGCCCCGCCGCGGCCGCCCGCGCGCAGGGCGAACTGCTCGATGCCGAGCGCGCAGGCGATCAGCAGCGGGGCCGGGCCGGTCCGCGTGCTCATCAGTCGGCCTCGGCCCCGGCGAGCCGGTAGTCGCCGGCCTCCCCCGCCGAGCCGCTCACCCGCAGCCGGTCCGCGAAGGGCTCTCCGTGGAGGTAGCGGCCGAGTGCGGTGAGCGGGAACACCTGCCGGTAGAGGTGGTAGTTGATCGAGAAGTCCCACGGGAAGCCCGTCCCCGTGAAGTGCGGCTCGTCCCAGGAGCCGTCCTCCCGCTGGGTGGCGGCGAGCCACTCGATGCCGCGTTCCACGGCGCGGGAGTCGCGCTCCCCCGCCGCCAGCAGCGCCATCAGCGCCCACGCGGTCTGGGAGGCGGTCGAGGCGCCCCGGCCGCTCCACCGCGCGGGGTCCCGGTAGGAGCGCAGGTCCTCGCCCCAGCCGCCGTCGTCGTTCTGCACCGACTCCAGCCATCCCACGGCGCGCCGGATCGCCGGGTGCGCGGCGGGCAGACCGGCGGCGACCAGGGCGGGGACGACCGACCCGGTGCCGTAGACGTAGTTGACGCCCCAGCGCCCGAACCACGAGCCGTCGGGCTCCTGTTCGGCCAGCAGCCACTCCACGCCGCGCCGGGTGCGCGGGTCGTGGGCCAGCCCCTCGACGGCGAGCATCTCCACGACGTGCGCGGTGACGTCGGCGGAGGGCGGGTCGACGACCTCGCCGAAGTCGCAGAACGGCAGCCGGTTGGGGAACGGGCTGGTGTTGTCCGCGTCGAAGGCTCCCCACGCGCCGTTCCTCGACTGCATGCCGAGTGTCCAGCGCACCCCGCGCCCGACGGCCCGGTCCAGCCGCCGGGGGTCGTGGTGGGCGATCCGGCGCAGGGCGAGGATCACCTCGGCGGTGTCGTCGATGTCGGGGTAGTTGTCGTTGTGGAACTCGAACGCCCAGCCGCCGGGCGGAAGATGGGGCCGGCGCACGGACCAGTCACCGGGCCGGACGATCTCCTCGCCCAGCATCCAGTCGGCCGCCTTCACCAACTGCGGGTGGTCCGGGGGCAGTCCGGCGTCCACCAGCGCGATGGCGGCCAGGCAGGTGTCCCACACCGGCGACTGGCACGCCTCGATCATGCGGGCCCCGTCCTCGCGCCACACGGCGAACCGGTCCAGCGAGGCGAGCCCCTCCCGCATCACCGGGTGCTGAAGGTCGTAGCCGAGCAGATGCAGGGCGATGATCGAGTACATGGCCGGGGGCTGGATGCCGCCCCAGCAGCCGTCGTTCTCCTGCCGTTCGACGATCCAGCGGGCGGCGCTGTTCAGGGCCGCCCGGCGCAGTCTTCCGGGCACGACCTTGCGCAGGGCGTGCAGGCCCTTGTCCATGCGCTGGAAGGCCCCGTCCCAACTCAGCGGCGGGGCGAGGGGCTTGCGCGGGTTCGGGCGCTCCGGGTCGGTGTGCAGCTCGTCGAGCGGGAAGGGCGCGGGGCGCACCGGCCGCTTCGCGGAGACCACGGTCAGCGGGACGATGGTCTGCCGGGCCCAGCAGCCGAAGTCGTAGATGTTGAGCGGCACCCAGGTGGGGAGGAAGATGAGCTCCGGCGGGAGTTCGGGCAGCTCCTCCCACTTCCACCAGCCGAACAGGGCCAGCCAGATCCGGGTGAAGACCCGGGCCGCGGCGATGCCGCCCTGGGCGCGGACCCAGGCGGCGGCCTTCGCCATGTGGGGGGCGTCGGGCGCGTCACCGGCGAGGCGGAGCGCGACGTAGGCCTCGACGGTGGCGGAGAGTTCGCCCGGCCCGCCGTGGAAGGTGGACCAGGTGCCGTCCTCGCGCTGCTCGCCGCGGATGAACAGGGCGGCGGCCTGGGTGGTCCTGTCGTCGCGGATGCCGAGGAACTGACGCAGCAGCAGATCCTCGGCGTCCATCGTGACGTTGGTCTCGAGGTCGCCCTTCCACCAGCCCTGGGGGTCCTGGCGGGAGAGCAGGTGGTCGGTGGCGCGCCGGGCGGCGCGTGCGGCGGCCTGCGGTACCCCGGCCGCCCCGGGGGTGTGCGTGTCGGTGTCGCTGGCCGCGGCGGCGCGGGGTGGCAGGGCCCCGAAGCTTCCGTCGGTCGTCGCTGTCATGGCTTCCCCTTCGTGCAGTCCTGCAAGGTGTGCATCTGCTGTGGGTCCGCCGTCGGCCGGTGTCCGGGTGCTGCTCGCGGCACCGGCCGGCGACTACGCGAGGGTTATTCGGCCGATGGTGATCATCTCTTCCGTACGACGACGAAGTCCGCGAGCGCCGTGAACTGCTCCCGCACCCGGTCGGGCATGTCGACGGCGTCGAGGGCCTCGATGGCGATGGTGTGCTGGCGGCGTGCCTCGCATGCGGTCCACTCGCGGCCGCCGGCCTCTTCGATCAGGGCGGCGCGGGCCGCGAACTCCTCCTCGGAGAAGTTCTCGAAGTCGCTGGCCTTGGCGTCGGCGGCGAGCAGTTCGCCGAGCCGCTCGGAGGCGGGACCGCCCGCCGCGAGCGCGGCCACCACGGGCAGCGACTTCTTGCGCTGGCGCAGGTCGCTCCAGGTCTGCTTCCCCGTGGCGTCCGGGTCGCCCCAGATGCCGAGGAGGTCGTCGACGGCCTGGAAGGCCAGGCCGAGGTGGTAGCCGTACTTCTCCAGCGTGTCGGCGGTGCGGTCGTCGGCCCCGCCGAGGACCGCGCCGATGGAGCTGGCGCAGGCGAGCAGGGCACCGGTCTTGTTGCCCTCCATCTCCAAGCACTCCTCGACGCTGACCCGGTCGCGGTGCTCGTAGGAGATGTCCTGGGCCTGGCCGTCGATCAGGGCGCGGGTGGCGGTGGTCAGGCGGCGGGTGGCGCGGCCGGCCTCGACGGTGCCGAGTTCGAGGAGCATCTCGTTGGCCAGGGCGAACAGGGCGTCGCCGACCAGGATGGCCTGCGCGGGACCGTGCACCTTCCAGACCGTGTCCCGGTGCCGGCGCTGCTCGTCGCCGTCCATGAGGTCGTCGTGCAGGAGGGAGAAGTTGTGGACGAGCTCCACGGCGACGGCGCCGGGGACGCCCGTCTCGGGGGCCGCGGACATGACCTCGGCGGACAGCACGGCCAGGGCGGGGCGCACCGCCTTGCCGCCGTCGCCCGCGGCGGGCCTGCCCTGGGCGTCGATCCAGCCGAAGTGGTAGGCGGCAACCGTGTCCATGGGAGGGGCCAGCCGGTCGACGGCCGCCCGCAGTACCGGAGTGGCCAGGGTCCGGCCGCGCTCCAGCAGCGCGGTCACGTCCACCGCCTCGGCGGTCCTCGAGGCCGGGGGCACAGTGGGCACAGTCTCTCCTCTTGTTGCGGTGCCGGAGGTACGGGGGCCGCCTGCCGCGTCGTGCCGAGCGAGCATCACGCCGCCTCCTCGAACGCGAAGAGGTGCTGCGGGCGGGGCCGGCCCAGGGCGCCCAGCACGGCGTCCGCCGCGCTCACGCCGCTGCGGACCGCACTCTCCATGGTCGCGGGCCACCCGGTGGCGGTCCACGCTCCGGCCAGGTACAGGCCGGGTGCCTTGGTGCGGGCACCGGGCCTGAGGCGCCCGACGCCGGGGGTGGGAGCGAACGTGGCGGTCCGCTCCCGGGTGACGAAGAAGTCCCTCACGTGCGCGCCCCGGGCCCGGGGCAGCAGCCGCTCCAGCTCGGGCAGGTACCGCTCGCGCAGCACCGCCACGGGGGCGTCGATCTCGTCCTGGGCGGCCGACTGGGACACGGCGAGGTACTGGCCCTCGCGCAGCCCGGACGCCTCGGTGCGGTCGAACACCCACTGCACGGGACTGCCCAGGGCGGTGAAGAAGGGCCGGGTGAGGACCGTGCGGTCGTACACGACGTGGACGTTGAGGATCGGCGCGGTGCCCATCCGCAGCAGCCGCTCGGGGGCGTCGAGGGCTCCGTCGGGGAGCAGGCCGTGCGCCTCGCGCTGCGGCACGGCGAGCACCACCGCGTCGGCGTGGAGCGTCTCGCCGGGGACCTCGACGTGCCAGCGGCCGTCCGGCTGCGCCCGGACGGAGGTGACGCGGGTGCGCAGCTCGGTGCGCACGCCCGCGGAGTCGAGGGCCTTGCGGGCCAGCCCGTCGTGGAGATCGCCGAGCGGCACGCTCGCCCAGCCGATGTCGGCCGCGCCCGGGTCGGACAGCAGACCGGTCCGGAACACCATGGCGGCCAGCGCCAGGGAGGAGTCCGCGGCGACGGCGTTGAGGGTGGCGACCCCGACCAGGTCCCACAGGGCCTCGACGGCGCGGGCGGACTGGCCGTGCGCGGCCAGCCAGCTGCCGAAGTCCTGCGCGTCCAGCGCCGGGTCGGCCGGGTCGAGCTTCTTCAGGGCGAGCGCGGCGCGGCCGACCCTGGCGCGTTCGGCGAGCGACAGGTGCGGATAGGTGGCGAGGCTGCGGCCCAGGTGCAGCGGCACGGGCAGCGCGTCGCGCCGCAGTCTGCCCAGACGCCGGCCCGCGGGGCGTTCGGCGTCCAGGACCGGTACGTCGAGCCGGTGCTGGAGCGGGGCCAGGGCCGCACCCTCGATGCGGTCGAGGAACCACCGGTAGGCGGTGCAGCAGCGCAGGTAGACGTGCTGTCCGTTGTCGACGGTCAGGTCGCCGCGCCGGAAGGAGAACGCCAGGCCGCCCAGCCGGGGACGGCCCTCCAGGAGGGTGACGCGCACCCCGGCGTCGGCGAGGGCGAGCGCGGTGGTGACACCGGCGAGCCCGCCGCCCACCACGACGGTGTGCCGTCCGTCCGCGGCCGGTCCCCGGGACCGCGTGCCGTGGGTCATCGCACCCCCTCCCCCGCGTGGCGGCCGTGCCGCGCGAAGCCCGCGCGGGAGGCCGTCTGTGTCAGGGACGCGCCCCCGGGCCGGAGGGTTGCCCGCCGTTCTCCTTCGGTGGCGGCTCCTTCGTCGCTCACACCCGCCTCCTGACGGCGCGTCGCGTAACGTGCCGGGCGTCGAGACCCGACAGACCGCGCACGGCCACGTACGCCTTCTCCCGGCCGGGCAGCGACACCCGGCCGCGCAGCACCGCCTCCGGGTCCCGCTCGATGCGGTCCAGCAGGCGGCGGTAGATGCCGGCCATGGCGGCGACGCAGGCGCCGCTGCGCCGGTCGAGCATGGGCAGCAGCCGGTAGCCCTCGGCGAACAGGGCGCGGGCCCGGCGCACCTCGAAGTGCACGAGGCCCGCGAAGTCCGAGCCCTCGGGCGGACGGGGGCCGCTGAAGCCCGCGGAGCAACCGAACTTGGCGAGGTCGTCGGCGGGCAGGTAGGTGCGCCCGCCCTCGGCGTCCTCCCGGACGTCACGGAGGATGTTGGTGAGCTGGAGCGCGAGGCCGAGCGTGTCGGCGTACTCGGGCGCGCGGTCGACGCCGCGAGCCCCCGGTTCGGTGCCGAACACCCCGAGCGAGAGCCGCCCGATGGCCCCCGCCACACAACGGCAGTAGACCTTCAGGTCGTCCCAGGTCTCGTACGTCTCGCCCCGGACGTCCATCTGGACACCGTCGATGAGCTCGTCCAGACCGCCCAGCGGGATCGGGAAGTGGGAGGCGGCGTGCGTGAGGGCCACGGCGACCGGGTCGGTGTCGTCCTCGCCCACCCCGCCCTCGCGGATCCGGGCGAGCAGCGCCCGCGTCTCCTCCAGCCGGGCCACCTTGACCTCGCCCGTGAGCGGGCCGTCGCCAATGTCGTCGACGCGTCGCGAGAACGCGTAGAGCGCCGACATGGCACGGCGCTGGGGCGTCGGCAGCAGGCGGATGCCGTAGGCGAAGTTGCGGGCCTGCCGCCCGGTGACGGCCTCGCAGTAGCTGTAGGCGGCGAGTACCGGCGCGGACGTGTGCGGTTCGGATTCCACGGTCCGGATCACCCCTCTCCTCGCAGGATCGAGCCCACCTCACGCAGCACCTGGAGCTTGCCGGGCTTGGGCGGGCCGGGAAGTACGTCGAAATCGGCGGCGGCGACCGCCCTCAGCGCCGCCCTTCCCCCCGCCACGAAGCCCGCGAGCAGCAGCCGCAGCCTGCCGTGGACGCTGCCCACCAGGGGCGCGCCCTCGTCCAGCAGGTGGCGGGCGCGCTGCGCCTCGTACGCCACCAGCGCCCGGACCGACGCCCCCGCGCTCGCCGCGGCGAGGTCCTCCTCCTGGACGTGGAAGCGCTTCAGGTCGGCGGCGGGCAGGTACACGCGGTCCCGGGCGAGGTCCTCGGCCACGTCCTGGAGGTGCTCGACGATCTGCAGGGCGGTGCAGATCATGTCGGAGCGGCGGATCCGCTCGGGCGTCGAGGTGCCGGTGACGGCGAGGACGAGACGGCCGACCGGGTTGGCGGACAGCTCGCAGTAGGCGAGCAGGTCGTCGTAGGTCTCGTAGCGGCCGACCAGCTGGTCCTGGCGGTTGGCGGCGATCAGGCCGAGGAACGGCTCGGGAGTCAGGGCGCGCCGCCGCACGGTCGGCTGCAGCCGGCGCAGCAGGGGGTGGCGGGGGGTGGAGTCGAAGACCCTGCGCAGGTCGGCCTCGAAGGCGTCGAGCAGGACCAGCCGGTCGTCGGCGTCCTGCGGGGACACCCCGAGCAGCCGGGCGTCGGCGCCGCCGGGGGCGAGGTCGCCGTCACCGATGTCGTCGACGAGACGGGCGAAGCCGTAGACGGCCATGAGGTCGGTGCGCCAGGCCCGGGGCAGGAAGAAGGGGGCCACGGGGAAGTTCTCACCCGCGGCCTTGTCGAGGGTGGCGCGCTCCGGGTCGAGGGTGCGCGCCGTGCCGGTTCCCGTCACCGCCGGCTGCCCGGTGCGGGGACGGCACGTGCTGCGTGGAGCTGGGGAGTTTCCGTAGCCATCGCCGTCACATCTCCCGTTCTACACTGCCGACCCAATACACACTATTTCGGACACGCCGCCCGGCCGTCCGCACGGTCGTCCGACGGGCGGTGTCGCGCATTATTGCCCTGATTGCCGTGTTTCGGGACCGGTACAGCTTACGTTGTCCCACACGACACGGTTCGTCAGGGTGGCCCGCACCCCGGGAGAACGCACCGATCAGCCCCAAGATTCCTGCCCGGGCCCGGAGTTGACGCTTCTTTTGCAGACGCGGGGCCCCGCCGGAGCAGTTCCGGAGGGGCCCTGGCCGGATCGCGCTACTTGCCCGTGAACTTCTCGTACTCCTTGAGCACCTCGTCGGTCGGGCCGTCCATGCGCAGCTCGCCGCGTTCCAGCCACAGGACGCGGTCGCAGGTGTCGCGGATGGACTTGTTGTTGTGGCTGACCAGGAACACCGTGCCGGCTTCCTTGCGCAGCTCGCGGATGCGGTTCTCGGAGCGCTTCTGGAACTTGCGGTCACCGGTGGCGAGCGCCTCGTCGATCATCAGGACGTCGTGGTCCTTGGCCGCGGCGATGGAGAAGCGGAGACGGGCGGCCATGCCGGAGGAGTAGGTGCGCATCGGCAGAGTGATGAAGTCGCCCTTCTCGTTGATGCCGGAGAAGTCGACGATGTCCTGGTAGCGCTCCTTGATCTCCTCGCGGGACATCCCCATGGCGAGCCCGCCCAATATGACGTTGCGTTCTCCGGTGAGGTCGTTCATCAAGGCCGCGTTGACGCCGAGCAGCGAGGGCTGGCCGTCGGTGTACACCTTGCCCCGCTCGGCGGGGAGCAGGCCGGCGATCGCACGCAGCAGCGTCGACTTGCCGGAGCCGTTGGAACCGATCAGGCCGATGGCCTCGCCGCGGTAGGCGACGAAGGAGACTCCGCGCACGGCGTGCACCTTGCGCACACCCCGCTCCGTGTCGGCGGAGCCCTTCTTGAGGATGCGGCTGAGGGCGGCGGTGGCACTGCCCTTGCCGGACTTGGCGCCGTTCACGCGGTAGACGATGTGCAGATCGTCCGCGATGACGGTGGGGATCCGCTCGTCTCGCTGCTCAGCCACGGCCGTACCTCTCCTCCGCCTTCCAGAAGTACACGAAGCCGCCGACGGCGAACAGCACCGCCCAGCCGCCCGCGACCGCCCACACGTGGTCCGGCAGGTACTTCCCGCCGTAGTCGTCGATCAGGGCGAAGCGCACCAGGTCCATGTAGACCGCGGCCGGGTTCCACTGCAGGAGGTTCGCGATCCAGGACGGCTTGTCCGCCAGGAAGATCGGGATGGAGAACATCACGCCGGACGCGTACATCCAGGTCCGCATCACGAACGGCATGAGCTGCGCCAGGTCCGGGGTCTTGGCGCCCGCCCTGGCCATGATCAGCGCCAGGCCGGTGTTGAAGCAGAACTGCAGGACCAGTGCCGGCACGATCAGCAGCCAGGACAGGTCCGGGTAGTGGCCGAAGCCGATCACGATGGCGAACAGCACGATCATCGAGAACAGCAGCTGCTGGAGCTGCTGCAGCGCGAAGGAGATCGGCAGGGACGCCCGCGGGAAGTGCAGGGCGCGGACCAGCCCGAGGTTGCCGGAGATGGCGCGCACGCCCGCCATGACCGAGCTCTGTGTGAAGGTGAAGACGAACACGCCCGTGACGAGGAACGGGACGTAGACCTCGCGGGGCAGACCGCGGTCGGCCTCCAGCAGCAGACCGAAGATGAAGAAGTACACGGCCGCGTTCAGCAGCGGCGTGGCCACCTGCCACAGCTGGCCGAGCTTGGCCTGGCTGTACTGGGCGGTCAGCTTCGCCCGGGAGAAGGCGAGGATGAAGTGCCGCCGGTCCCAGAGCTGAGCCACGTACTCCGGCAGCGAGGGCCGGGCGCCGCTCACGCTCAGCCCGTACTTGGCGGCGAGCTCCTTCGCCGTGAGGCCCTCGTCGGGCGCCACGGGCGCGCTGACCGCGACCGTGGCGTCGTGCGTTGTCTCACTCACTAGTGGAAACTTTCGTCTTCGATAGAGGCGGCCTGTGCGGGCCTGCTCGGGCCGGGGCCAGGGTACGGTCCCGCCGGGCGCCGCCGGGTGGTCCCGGACCCGAGCCTGTCAGATGACCGGGGGCCGGCCCAGCCGGGTCAGCCGCCACACCGTACGCCACTTCATGGGACGGCGGGGGCCGCACGGGGTGGTCCAGCCCTCGCGGAAACCGCCGAACCAGGCCCGCAGGGCCGGGCCCGAGGGGCGGCGCAGCAGGGTGAGCAGCAGCCACACGCCCAGGTACACCGGGACGAGGAGGGCGGGCAGGTTGCGGCGGGCCAGCCAGACGCGGTTGCGGGCGACCATGCGGTGGTACACCGCGTGCCGCGAGGGCGCGGTCGTCGGGTGGTACAGCACCATGTCGGACCGGTAGTCGATCATCCAGCCGGCGTCCAGGGCGCGCCAGGCCAGGTCGGTCTCCTCGTGGGCGTAGAAGAACTCGTCCGGGAGGCCGCCGACCTCGGCGAGGACGCGGGTGCGGACGGCGTTGGCACCGCCGAGGAAGGTGGTGACCCGGGAGGAGCGCATCGGGTCGGAGGCCCGCAGCCGGGGCACGTGCCGCCGCTGGGTGACGCCGGTGTCGGGGTCGGCGATGCGGAAGCTGACGATGCCGAGCTTCGGGTCCGCCTCGAACGCCTTGCGGCACAGCTCTGCGGTGTCGTGGTGGGCGAGCAGCCCGTCGTCGTCGAGGAAGAGCAGGATGTCGACGTCGCGCCCGGCCGGGCCGAAGGCCTCGATGCCGACGTTGCGGCCGCCGGGGATGCCGAGGTTCTCGGGCAGCTCGATGGTGCGCACGCCCTCGGGGACGTCCGGCACGGGCGAGCCGTTGCCGACGACGACGACCTCGACCGGGTCGCCGTCCTGCTTGGCGACGGAGTCGAGCAGGGCGCGCAGCTCGTCGGGGCGGTTGCCCATGGTGATGATGACGGCCCCGACCTTCATGGCACTCACTTCAGCCTGCTCGAGGCGAGGATGGACACCAGGTGCAGCAGCGTCTGCACCAGGGCGATGCCGGCCAGCACCGCGACGCCGAGCCGGGTGAGGAACAGATCGCCGCGGATCTGGTCGACGATCGCCAGCACCAAGATCAGCAGCGACGCCTCAATGCCGAGGATCAGCCGGTGGAACTTCAGGGCGGCGGCGGCCCGGCGGGCCAGCGCCATGCCGGAGGAGCGCATCTCGGCGGCGGTCTCCTGCACCGGCGGCTTGCCGACCTGGTGCCGGGCGACACCGACGAGGTCGGTCTCGGCCTTGATCAGGATGGCGCCCAGGGCGGCGAGGGTGCCGAGGAAGGCCCACAGCCAGTCGATGCGGCCGCTGCCCCACAGGTCGGCGGCGCGCAGGCCGAAGCCGGTGAGCACCGCCGCGTCGGTGAGGTAGGCGCCGACGCGGTCCAGGTAGACGCCGCTGAGGGAGTACTGCTTCCGCCAGCGTGCGATCTCGCCGTCGACGCAGTCCAGCAGCAGGTACAGCTGGACGCACACCACGCCGAGGACGGCGCCCGGGATCCCCGGCACGAGCAGTGCCGGGGCCGCGAGCACACCGAAGACGGTCATCAGGTAGGTGAGCTGGTTGGGCGTGACCCTGGTGTTCACCAGGTAGCGGTCGACCCGCAGGGACACCTCGCGCATGTAGAGGCGTCCCATCCAGTGCTCACCGCTGCGCCGGTCCTTCACCCCCGCGGGGTGAACGACGGGGCGGAGTTCAGCTACCGATGGCCTTGACATAGTCGGCGTAGACGTCCTTGATCTGTTCGGTGTTCAGGTCGAGGTGTTCGAGGATGGTGTAGCGGCCCGGCCGGGTCTCGGGGGCGAACTCGACGGCCTTGACGAACTCGTCCGTCGTGAAGCCGATCTCGTCCGGCAGCACGGGCAGCCCGTGCCGGCGCAGCACCTCGGCCATGTACGCCGACTCCTCGTGCGCTCCCCGCAGCCACATCGCGAAGGCCGCACCGAGACCGCACTGCTCGCCGTGGGCGGCGGCCCGCTGGGGGAAGAGCAGGTCGAAGGCGTGGTTGATCTCGTGGCACGACCCCGAGGCCGGCCGCGAGTCACCGGAGATCGACATGGCGACACCGGTGAGGACGAGCGCTTCGGCGAGCACCTGGAGGAAGCCGTTGTCGCCGACCCCGGCCGGGTGCCGGAGCACCGCCTCGCCCGCCTGGCGGGCCATGGCGGCGGCGAGTCCGTCGATCTTCTCGCCCTTGACGCGGTTGGCCAGCTCCCAGTCGGCGATCGCGTTGACGTTGGAGATGGCGTCACCGATGCCGGCGCGCACGAAGCGGACCGGGGCCTCGCGGATGACGTCCAGGTCGATGACGACCGCGATCGGGTTCGGCACACCGTAGGAGCCGCGGCCCGCGTCGTTGTCGAGGGTGGCGACCGGCGAGCACAGACCGTCGTGCGCGAGGTTCGTGGGCACGGCGACCAGGGGCAGGCCGACGCGCGCCGCGGCGAACTTGGCGCAGTCGATGATCTTGCCGCCGCCGAGGCCGACCACGGCGTCGTAGCGGCCGCTCTTCATGTCGCCGGCCAGCCGGACGGCGTCGTCGAGGGTGCCGCCGCCGACCTCGTACCAGGTGGCACCGGGCATGCTCGGCGCGATGCGCTCGCGCAGCCGGGCGCCGGAGCCGCCGCTGACGGCGACGGCGAGGCGGCCGGAGTGCGAGATGCGCTCGTCGGCGAGCACGCACGCCAGATCGTCGAGGGCACCCGGGCGGATGTCGACGACGAGCGGGGAGGGGATCAGCCGGGTCAGTACTGGCACGCGATCTCCCGTCCGCGGGCGAGGTCGTCGTGGTTGTCGATCTCCACCCACTTGACGTCGCCGATCGGCGCCACGTCGATGCGGAAGCCGCGGTTCACGAGCTCCTGGTAGCCGTGCTCGTAGAACTGCTGCGGGTCGGCCTCCCAGACGGTCTTCAGCGCGTCGGCGAGCTCGGCGGCCGCGTCGCCCTCGATAAGGGTGACGCCGATGTACTCGCCGGTGGCCTCGGCGGGGTCCATCAGCTTGGTGATCTTCGTCATGCCCTTCTCGGGGTCGACGACGACCTTCATCTCCTCGTCGGCCAGGTCCTTGACCGTGTCCAGGGCGAGGATGATCTTCTTGCCCTCGCCGCGGGCGGCGAGCAGCGTCTTCTCGACGGAGACCGGGTGGACGGTGTCGCCGTTGGCGAGGATCACGCCGTCCTTGAGGGCGTCACGGCCGCACCACAGGGAGTAGGCGTTGTTCCACTCCTCGGCCTTGTCGTTGTCGATCAGGGTGAGCTTGAGGCCGTACTTCGCCTCCAGCGCCTCCTTGCGCGCGTACACGGCCTCCTTGCGGTAGCCGACGATGACGGCGACCTCGGTCAGGCCGATCTCGGCGAAGTTGCCGAGGGTGAGGTCGAGAACCGTGGGCCCGTCCTCTTCGCCCGCCTGCCCCACCGGTACCAGCGCCTTGGGAAGTCTGTCGGTGTAGGGGCGCAGACGCCGTCCGGCGCCGGCGGCCAGCACGAGGCCGATCATGCGGGTTCTCCTTCATCGTGTACGGCGGGTGCGCCGACCTGGTGGGCGGCGACCCAGAAGCGGATGCTCTCGACGAGCACCACAAGGGCCACGGCCACGGCGAGGGCCGTGAGCGCGACGGTGAACTGTGGGGCGGTGAGCAGCGCGGCGAGGACGGTGACGACCAGCGTCCGCCCCTCGTGCCCACCCAGGGAGCGCACCAGCCAGGCGGGGGGCGCTCCGGCGTTGCCGCGGATGCGGTACACCGTGTCGTAGTGATGGTAGGCGACCGCCGCCACCAGCCCGAAAGCCGCAGGAAGGGCCCCGTTCACGTCCGCCTTGGCGGCGAGGGCGAGGACGGTTCCGTACTCCGCGGCCCGCAGCAGCGGCGGGACGAGCCAGTCGAGGGCGCCCTTGAGGGGCAGGGCGACGGCCGCGGCGGAGGTGAGGGCGTACAGGACCGCGGCGGCCACGGGCAGCGCGCTGCCGTACGGCTCCAGGGCCGCCGCGAGCACCAGCAGGGCGGCGCCGGGCAGGGCGACCAGGAACCGGGCGCCGAGCGGCGGCCTGGCCGGCAGCCTGCGCAGCACCCGCGCGAGGGATTCGGCGAGGGGCCCGCTGTCGGCGAGGTCGGCCAGGGCCCGAGCCGCGCGGTCGGTGCGCTGCGCCCGGCGGGTCAGGGAGCGCAGCACCCGGCCCGCGGTGGTGTAGGCCGCGGCGAAGGCGCAGCCGACGAGCAGCACGTAGAAGGTGATGCGGGGGGTCGCCACGGCCGTGAGCACCGCGATCATCGCCCAGCGCTCCCCGATGGGCAGGACGATCATGCGGCGGACCCAGACCGTCCAGCCGACGCTGTCGAGCTTGTCGGACAGGGCGGCGGTGGGGCTGGTGTTGGCGGTGGCATCGTGGTTCGCCTCGTTGAAGGAGAAGTCCACGACGTGCCGGCAGGTCTGCAGGACCATGGCGCCCAGGGCCAGGGCCCAGACGTCGTCGCCGCCGCGGGCGGCGCCCAGGGCGAGGCCGGCGTAGTAGGCGTATTCCTTGGCCCGGTCGAAGGTGGCGTCGAGCCAGGCGCCGAGGGTGGAGTACTGCAGGGAGTAGCGGGCGAGCTGGCCGTCGGTGCAGTCCAGCACGAACGACGCGATGAGCAGCACGCCGGCGGCGACGAAGCCGCCGCGGGTGCCGGTGGCCGCGCAGGCCGCCGCTATGAGCGCGGTGAGCAGGGAGGCGGTGGTGACCTGGTTCGGGGTCAGGCCGCGCCGGGCGCACCAGCGCGCGAGGTAGCGGGAGTACGGGCTGATGCAGAAGGTGGTGAAGAAGCCGTCGCGGGCCTTCACGGCCGACTTCAGGCGTACGGTCTCGTCGTCGACGTCCGCGACGGCCTGCCGGGCCTCGTTGCGGGCCTGCGGGTCGGCCGGGACGGCGGCGACGAGGGTGCCCAGCTCGGGGCGGTGGACCTCGGCGCCGTCGGCGTCCAGCGCGCTCAGGACGCGGTCGGCGAGGCTGTCGACCAGGGTGGTGCCGCCGCCGGCGGAGTTCTCCCGGGCCATCGCCCGGGTCAGGGCCTGGCGCCCGGCGGGCCGGGCGGTGACGGCTCCCGGGATGGCGGCCAGCGGGAAGCGGGGGTCGGTCAGGCCGAGCCGCAGGGCGTGCACGTGACCCACGAACCGGGCGTCGACCAGGGCGACCCGCTCGTCGCCCGGGACCTCGGCGAGGAGTGTCTCGGCCTCGACGGCGTCGCCGGCGACCCGGACGTCGAAGCCGAGGGACCGCAGGTCGCCCTCGATCGACGATCCGGGGACCGGCTGCCCGGTGAGGATGGCGGTCGACAACCGAATTCACTCCCTGGGACCGGCGCTCCGCACCGGTGCTGTACATGATGGGGGCGGCCGCGCCGGTGAGTCCCGGGGCGGCATGTCGGCAGAGGCTATCGGATGGCCGGAAGGCCGTGTTCACCGCCCGTTGGGCGGCCCGATCGACGCAGTTCGCCCGAGCTCCTGCCGCGATCATCTTGGTGGATCCGGGGCCCGCCCCACAAACCGCGCCCCGCAGACCGGACATCGGGGACATTGCGCGGGGGCCGGGCGGGGCGGCATAGGGTGGACGACCATGACTTGGCTGATCACCGGCGGGGCCGGCTACATCGGGGCCCATGTGGCCAGGGCCATGACGGAGGCCGGGGAGCGCGTCGTCGCCCTGGACGACCTGTCCGCCGGGGTGCCCGCGCGCCTGCCGTCCGGCGTCCCGCTCGTGCGGGGGTCCTCGTTCGACAGGGAGCTGCTGGAGCGGGTCCTCGCCGAGCACGGCGTGACGGGTGTGGTGCACCTCGCGGCGCGCAAGCAGGTCGCCGAGTCGGTGGCGCAGCCCACGCGGTACTACCGGGAGAACGTGGGGGGCCTGGCGACCCTGCTGGACGCGGTGGCCGGGGCGGGGATCGGGCGGTTCGTGTTCTCGTCGTCGGCGGCGGTCTACGGCGACCCGGGCGTGGACCTCATCACGGAGGACACCCCCTGCGCGCCGGTGAACCCCTACGGCGAGACCAAGCTCGCCGGGGAGTGGCTGGTGCGGGCGGCGGGCCGGGCGCACGGGATCTCCACGGTGTGCCTGCGGTACTTCAACGTGGCGGGCGCCGCCGCGCCCGAGCTGGCCGACACGGGGGTGTTCAACATCGTCCCGATGGTCTTCGACCGGCTGACGCGCGACGAGGCCCCGAGGATCTTCGGCGACGACTACCCGACCCCGGACGGCACCTGCGTGCGGGACTACATCCATGTCGCCGACCTGGCCGAGGCCCATCTCGCGGCGGCCCGGCGGCTCGCCGAGGGCGGCGCCGCGGACGACCTGACGGTCAACATCGGCCGCGGGGAGGGCGTCTCGGTCCGCGAGCTGATCACGGTCATCGGCGAGGTCACCGGCGACCGGCGGCCCCCGGTGGTCGAGGGGCGGCGCCCCGGGGACGCCCCGCGGGCGGTCGCCTCGGCGGCCCGGGCGGCCGGGGAACTGGGCTGGACGGCGCGCCGCGGGGTGCGCGAGATGGCCGCGTCGGCGTGGGAGGGCTGGCGGCTGCACCACGGCTCCTGACCGCCGCGGCGTTCGGCGGTCACGGCGCCCGGCTGGCGCATCCGCTCTGACCTGCGGATCGTTTCCGCAGGTCAGAGCAGATGACAACGGTGTTCAGTGCCGCGTTGCCCATACCCCCTCCCCGTAGTTGACTGGGGTGCCCGAGCAGGATCAGGCGGACGCGGGAGGGTGACTCTTCATGGGGGCTGGGCACGATCACGGGCACGCGCACGGCGCGGCCGGCGGTACGGCGACCTCGGCGTACCGCGGCAGGCTGCGGATGGCGCTGGCGATCACGCTCGGCATCGTCGTCGTCCAGATCGTCGGCGGTGTCCTGGCCGACTCGCTGGCCCTGGTGGCCGACTCGGCGCACATGGCGACGGACGCGCTGGGCCTGGCCATGGCCCTGCTCGCCATCCACTTCGCGAGCCGCCCGCCGAGCGACCGGGCCACCTTCGGCTACGCGCGCGCCGAGATCCTGGCGGCCCTGGCCAACTGCCTGCTGCTGCTCGGGGTCGGCGGTTACGTCGTGTACGAGTCGGTGCAGCGGTTCATCACCCCGGCCGGCACCGAGGGCCGCATCGCTCTGGTGTTCGGCGCGATCGGCCTGGTCGCGAACCTGGTCTCGCTGTCGCTGCTGATGCGCGGACAGAAGGAGAGCCTGAACGTGCGGGGCGCGTTCCTGGAGGTGGCGGCGGACGCCCTGGGGTCGGTCACGGTCATCGTGTCGTCCCTGGTCATCATGGCCACCGGCTGGCAGGCCGCCGACCCGATCGCCTCGCTGGTCATCGCACTGATGATCGTGCCCCGGACGTGGAAGCTGCTGCGCGAGACGCTCGACGTGCTGCTGGAGGCGGCGCCCAAGGGCGTCGACATGGCCGAGGTACGGGCCCACATCCTGGCGACGGACGGGGTCGAGGACGTGCACGACCTGCACGCGTGGACGATCACCTCCGGCATGCCGGTGCTGTCGGCGCACGTGGTGGTCAGCACCGAGACGCTGAACGCGATAGGGCACGAGAAGATGCTCCACGAGTTGCAGGGCTGCCTCGGCGACCACTTCGACGTGGAGCACTGCACCTTCCAGCTGGAGCCGAGCGGGCACGCCGAGCACGAGGCGCGCCTGTGCCACTGACGCCCCGGGCCCCCGGGGCGGCCGTGGCCGGTGGGGCGCATCGCGCTCCGCGCGCGCCGGGCGACGCAGCCCTGCGGCGCGCGCAGGCGCCCTGACTCCCGGAGCACCCGCCGGGGACGATTTTCGGCCCGCCGGGCCGGGCACGATCCCCTTCCGGGTCCCTCGTCCGGTGCCCCGGGCGGCGCCGTCCGCGCTCGATGTCGCCCGCCCGGGACATGCGGGCGGGCAGCGAAGTGCCGGGAGTGCCGGATTCGTACGGCAGACTTGGGGCGCGAAGACCGATGTGAAGGATGGGTATGCCGATCACACCTGCCACCGCGACGCACAGCCCGTCGAACGGCACCGCAGACGCGATTTTGCTGGAACTCGTCGACGAGGACGGCGTGACGATCGGCACCGCGGAGAAGCTCGCGGCCCACCAGCCGCCCGGGCAGCTGCACCGCGCGTTCTCCGTGTTCCTCTTCGACGAGTACGGCCGGCTGCTGCTCCAGCAGCGGGCGCTGGGCAAGTACCACTCCCCCGGTGTGTGGTCCAACACGTGCTGCGGCCACCCCTACCCCGGCGAGGCGCCCTTCGCGGCGGCGGCGCGGCGCACGTTCGAGGAGCTCGGCGCGTCCCCCTCGCTGCTGGCCGAGGCGGGCACGGTCCGCTACAACCACCCGGACCCGGAGTCGGGGCTGGTGGAGCAGGAGTACAACCACCTCTTCGTCGGCATGGTGCAGGCCGTGCTGCGGCCCGACCCGCAGGAGGTGGCGTCGACGGTCTTCGTGACCCCGCCGGAACTGGCCGAGCGGCACGCCAAGGACCCGTTCTCCGCCTGGTTCATGACCGTGCTGGACGCGGCCCGGCCCGCGGTCAGGGAGCTGACGGGCGCCTCGGCCGGCTGGTGACCCGTTCGTCCGGTGCGCTGCCCTAGGGCAGCCGGGCGGGTGCGAGCGGCAGGGCGGCCCAGATCACCTTGCCGCCGCTCGCGATGTACTCGACCTCGCAGACACCGCCGGCCTCGCGGGTGATCTCCCGCACCAGGAGGAGCCCGCGCCCACCGGTGCGGCCGTGGTCGGTCTCCAGGGCCGTGGGCCGGTAGGGGTGGTTGTCCTCCACGGACAGGCGCAGCCACTGCGCCCCGACGGCCACCTCGACGGCGATCGTCGGCGACAGCACCGCCGCGTGCTTCACGGCGTTCGTCACCAGTTCGGAGACGATCAGCAGCAGCCCTTGGGCCAGGTCGTCCGGGACCGGTACGCCCTGGCGCAGCAGCAGGTCCCGCACGGCGTGCCGGGCCTGCGGGACGGAGGCCTCCACCGCGGGCGCGGTGAACCTCCAGACCCCTTCGTACGGCAGCGGATCCGCGGACCCCGGACCGAGGGGCGCCGCGCCCTCGGGGCGCCGGCCGGATCCGCGCCCGTCGTCGTCCATCGTCCGGTCGCCACCCTCGCGCTCGATTGTCGCCACACGTCGAGTGTTGGGAACGATGCGCCCACCACCTCGGGGCTGAACACAAGTCAGCAACTATCGAGCGTTTCTGACCGTTGGCGTATGACACGGTCAGTTGTGGGACTGGTTCTGCCCTGGTTGTGCCGTCTCGGCGAACTATTCGGGTTGTACGGGTTTGGCGTGCGGATAGCATCCGGCGCATGGAGCCCCAGCTGGACCACGCCGTGACCGACGCGGTCGCGACGGTCGTCATCCGCCACCCCGAGAAGCGCAACGCCATGACCGCCGCGATGTGGCGGGCCCTGCCACCGCTGCTGGACGGCCTCGCGGGCGACCCGGCCGTACGGGCGCTGGTGCTGACCGGCGAGGGCCGGACGTTCTGCGCCGGTGCCGACATATCGACACTGCGGGGTTCGCCGGAGGAGGCGCAGGGGCTGGCCGTGCGGGCCGAGGAGGCGCTGGCCGCCTTCCCCAAACCGACCCTGGCGGTGATCCGGGGGTACTGCGTGGGTGGCGGCGCACAGCTCGCGGCGGCCTGCGACCTGCGCTTCGCCGAGGAGGGCGCGCTGTTCGGGGTGACGCCCGCGAAGCTCGGCATCGTCTACCCGGCCTCCTCGACCCGGCGGCTGGCGTCCCTGGTGGGACCGGCCACCGCCAAGTACCTGCTGTTCTCCGGGGAGCTGATCGACGCGGGGCGGGCGCTGCGCACCGGGCTGGTCGACGAGGTGCTGCCGGAGGACGAACTCGGCAAGCGCGCGACGGAGTTCACCCGCGTCCTGGTGTCCCGTTCCCAGCTGACCCAGGCGGCCGCCAAGGAGTTCGCCGACGGACGCACGGACCGGGACGGCCACTGGGCAGTGCAGGCGCGCGGCAGCGGCGACGCCGCGGAGGGCGTCGCCGCGTTCCTGGAGCACAGACAGCCGCGCTTCGGCTGGGACGTGCCTACGTCAGGATGACGCCGGAGTGGGCGCGGACCAGGTCGACCAGGTGGGCCGGGGCCTTCTCGGGTGATCCGGCGTCGTAGGGCGGCTGCGGGTCGTACTCGGTGGCCAGCTGGACGATCCGGGCGTGGTCGTCGCCGGCGATCCGGCCCAGGAGCGTCAGGCCCATGTCGATGCCGGCGGAGACGCCGGCCGCGGTGACGTACTTGCCGTCGGTGACGACCCGTCCCCCCGTAGGCTCGGCGCCGTGCCGGCGCAGCTCGTCCAGGGCCAGCCAGTGGGAGGTCGCGCGGCGGCCCCGCAGCAGCCCGGCGGCGGCCAGCAGCAGGGAGCCGGTGCACACGGACGTCGTCCAGGTGCTGGTGGCGTCCGCGGTGCGCAGCCAGCCGGCCAGGGGCCCGTCCGCCGCGAGCGGGAGCGGGCCGGGGCCGCCGGGGACGACGACGATGTCGGGGTGCGGCACGTCGGCCAGGGTCCGGTCGGCGACGAGGGCGAGGCTGCCGCAGTCGTTGCGCACGGGGCCGGCCTCCTCGGCCACGAACACCGTCCGCGCGTCGGGCAGACGGCCGAGGGTCTCGTATGGGCCCACGGCGTCGAGGGCAGTGAAGCCCTCGTAGAGGGCGATGGCGATCAGCATGGGGGTCCCTTCGGTCGGCGGCAGGGCGTGGGTGGGGGCGGGCCGGCCCGTGGTCAGGGCGCGGTCGCCGGGCGGAAGCGGCGGCGGTACTCGGCCGGGGAGGTCCCCAAAGCCTTGACGAAGGCGCGGCGCATGGCCTCCGGGGTGCCGTAGCCGCTGGCGCGGGAGATCTCCTCGACTCCGTCGGCGGTGTCCTCCAGCAGGCGGCGGGCGTGCTCGAGCCGGACGTGGTCCACGTAGCGGCCCGGAGTCGTGCCGGTCTCGGCGCGGAACGCGCGGGCGAAGTGGCGCGGCGACAGCCGGGCGCGGGCGGCGAGGGTCTCGACCGAGAGATCCGCCCCCGGGCGTTCGGCGATGTGGCGCTGGACCTCGCGCAGAGGCTCGCGGTGTGCCGTCTGCGCGGCCAGCTGCGCGCTGAACTGGGCTTGGTTGCCCGGCCTGCGCAGGAAGACCACCAGGTGGCGGGCGACGGTCAGGGCGGTCTCCCGCCCCAGGTCCTCCTCGACCAGGGCGAGGGCGAGGTCGATCCCGGCGGTGACGCCCGCCGAGGTGGCGACGTTCCCGTCGCGGACGTAGACGGGGTCGGGGTCGATCCGGACGGCGGGATGCCGGCGGGCGATCCGGTCGCAGTACGCCCAGTGCGTGGTGATCCGGCGGCCGTCCAGCAGCCCCGCCTCGGCCAGCACGGCGGCTCCGGTGCACACGGACACCAGCCGTGCGGCGCGCGGCCCGTGCGCGCGCACCCAGTCGACCAGCCGCGGCTCGGGCCGCAGGCTGCCCTTGCCGCCCGGGACGAGCAGGACGTCCGGATCGGCCGCGTCGGCCGCGTCGGCCAGGGACTGGTCGGGCACGAGGGTCAGACCGCTGGTGCTGCGCACCGGCGCCCCGTCCAGGGACGCCGTGCGGATGCGGTAGGTGCCCGGGCGGAGCAGTTCCGCACCCGCGAAGACCTCCACGGGGCCGGTGACATCGAGACTCTGCAGGCCGTCGAAGAGGACGACGAGAACCGTGCGCTGGGTCATGCCCCCGATTCTTCGCGGGGGCGGGACACGGCCGCAATGCCGGGTTCCCCACCTTTCCTGCCATGCGGCGCACGGCCATGGAGGCCATACCAAGCGGTTGGTAACCTGCCGGGCATGACGACTGCCGCCCTGGAGCCGCGCGCCGGCCGACGCTGCCACACCATGCTCAACTCCCTGCACGCGACGCACTACTTCTCGCCCGACCTGGGCCGGGAACTGGGCGCCGTCGGCATCACCGATCCGCGCGCGGTGAACTTCGCCGTGCGTGCCGCCGCCCTCGGCCCGGTCGGCGCCGGACCGGTGGCGGCCGCCTTCTACAACTACAAGTACGCGCTGGTGGCCCGGCACGTCCCGGCCGTCTGGGAGACGGCCGCACCGTCCCGGGTGCTCGCGGCACGCACGCGTGCGGTCGACGCGACGCTGCGCCGGCTGCTCGGCGAGGAGGTCCTGGCGTCGGCGGAGATGGCCGAGGCGGCACGCCTGGCGCTGCGCGCCGCCGAGGCCTGCTCGCGCGAGGCGCGCCCGCTGTACGCCGCCCACGCCGACCTGCCCGTCCCCGAGGAGCCGCACCTCGCCTACTGGCACGCGGCGACCCTGCTGCGCGAGCACCGGGGCGACGGCCACCTGGCCGTCCTGATGTCCGCCGGGCTGGACGGCCTGGAGGCGGTCGTGACGCACACGGCGACGGGCAAGGGCATGGCCCCGAAGTGGGTCTTCGGCACCCGGGGATGGACCCCCCAGGACTGGGCCGCGGCGACGGACCGGCTGCGCGAGCGCGGCCTGCTGGAGTCGTCCGGCGAGCTGAGCGAGCGGGGTGCCGCCCTGCGCGCGGAGATCGAGCAGGAGACGGACCGCCTGGACCGCGCCCCCTACGAGCACCTGGGCGCCGGGGGTGTGGCCCGGCTGACGGAACTGGGCGGGGCGTTCGCACAGGCGGCGCTGACGGCGGGGGCCTTCCCGGCGGATCTGATCGGCAGGGCCTGACCCGGCGCCCGGGCGGGCCGTCGCGGCGGCCCGCCCGCGGCCTTCTCCCGAGCGCGTGTCCGGTCGTGACGCATGGTGAGCCGTTGACGAGGTACCTGTTCTGCACCGGCCGGTGCGGCCGGAACGGGAGACGAGGAGATCCGAGGGAAGCCGAGGAACTCCGAGGACCTCCCAGGCGGACGAGGAAAGGGGAATTTCGTGTTCCGTGCCATCGCAGACGTGCTGCGCCAGATCGGCGGCGCCATCGCCACCGTCGTGACGCTTCCCTTCCGGGCCCTGGCCCGGCTGTTCGGCGGGGCTTCGTCCTCCACCCGCAGGGCCTGACCTCGGCCCCCGGCCCGCCGGGGGCCGCCCTGATCCCCGACTGTCGGTGTCACCTGCCACAATTGCCGCGCAACCTCAGCGGAGAAGGCGGTACGGGATCGTGACGACACCCGGGTCCAACGGGTCCATCGAAGGCAGGATCGCCGAGGAGCTCGGCGTACGGGAGCGGCAGGTCAGGGCTGCCGTGGAACTGCTCGACAGCGGTTCGACGGTGCCCTTCATCGCCCGCTACCGCAAGGAAGCGACCGAGATGCTCGACGACGCGCAGCTGCGCACGCTCGAGGAGCGGCTGCGCTACCTGCGGGAGCTGGAAGAGCGGCGGACGGCGATCCTGGAATCGGTGCGCGAGCAGGGCAAGCTCACCGAGGAACTGGAGACGCGGATCCGGGGTGCCGAGACCAAGGCCCGCCTGGAGGACATCTACCTGCCGTTCAAGCCCAAGCGGCGCACGAAGGCCCAGATCGCCCGTGAGGCCGGTCTGGAGCCACTGGCGCAGGGGCTGCTCGGCGATCCCGGCGTCGACCCCCTCGTCGCGGCCGCCGCCTTCGTCGACGCGGACAAGGGCGTCGCCGACCCGCAGGCCGCCCTCGACGGCGCCCGGGCGATCCTGACCGAGCGGTTCTCCGAGGACGCCGACCTGATCGGCGAGCTGCGCGAGCGCATGTGGACCCGCGGGCGGCTCGCCGCCAAGGTGCGCGACGGCAAGGAGGAGGCGGGCGCGAAGTTCGCCGACTACTTCGACTTCTCCGAGCCGTTCACCGAGCTGCCCTCCCACCGCGTCCTCGCCATGCTGCGCGGCGAGAAGGAGGAGGTCCTCGACCTCGTCCTCGAACCCGAGGAGCCGACCGACGGCCCGTCCTCGTACGAGGGCATCATCGCGAACCGGTTCGGGATCGCCGACCGGGGCCGTCCCGCCGACAAGTGGCTGAAGGACACCGTCCGCTGGGCGTGGCGCACCCGCGTCCTGGTCCACCTCGGCATCGATCTCAGGCTGCGGCTGCGCACGGCCGCCGAGGACGAGGCGGTGCGGGTCTTCGCCGCGAACCTGCGCGACCTGCTGCTCGCCGCCCCGGCGGGCACGCGCGCGACCCTCGGGCTGGACCCCGGTTTCCGCACGGGCGTCAAGGTGGCCGTGGTCGACGCGACGGGCAAGGTCGTCGCCACGGACGTCATCCACCCGCACGTCCCCGCCAACCGCTGGGACGAGGCCCTCGCCAAGCTGGCCCGGCTGGCGAAGCAGCACGCGGTGGAACTCGTCGCGATCGGCAACGGCACGGCCTCCCGCGAGACCGACAAGCTCGCGGGCGAGCTGATCGCCAGGCACCCGGAGCTGAACCTCACCAAGGTCATGGTGTCCGAGGCCGGCGCGTCGGTGTACTCGGCGTCCGCGTTCGCCTCGCAGGAGCTGCCCGACATGGACGTGTCGCTGCGCGGCGCCGTGTCGATCGCCCGCCGGCTCCAGGACCCGCTGGCCGAACTGGTGAAGATCGACCCGAAGTCCATCGGTGTCGGGCAGTACCAGCACGACCTGTCCGAGGTGAAGCTCTCGCGCTCGCTGGACGCGGTCGTGGAGGACTGTGTGAACGGCGTGGGGGTGGACGTCAACACCGCGTCCGCCCCGCTGCTGGCCCGGGTCTCCGGCATCACCTCCGGGCTCGCCGAGAACATCGTGGCGCACCGGGACGCCAACGGGCCGTTCACGTCCCGCCGCGAGCTGAAGAAGGTGGCCCGGCTCGGCCCCAAGGCGTACGAGCAGTGCGCGGGCTTCCTGCGCATCCGCGGCGGCGAGGACCCGCTGGACGCCTCCAGCGTGCACCCCGAGGCCTATCCGGTCGTGCGGCGGATGGTGAAGACGGCCGGGCAGGAGGTCGCGGCGCTCATCGGCAACACGTCCGTACTGCGCTCGCTGCGGCCCCAGGACTTCGTGGACGAGTCCTTCGGCCTGCCGACCGTCACCGACATCCTCAAGGAGCTCGAGAAGCCGGGCCGCGACCCGCGTCCGGCGTTCCGGACGGCCGCCTTCAAGGAGGGCGTGGAGAAGATCTCCGACCTGACGCCCGGGATGATCCTGGAGGGTGTGGTGACGAACGTCGCCGCCTTCGGCGCGTTCGTCGACGTCGGCGTCCACCAGGACGGTCTGGTGCACGTCTCCGCGATGTCGAGGACGTTCGTGAAGGACCCGCGCGACGTGGTGAAGCCCGGGGACATCGTGAAGGTGAAGGTCCAGGACGTCGACATCCCGCGCAAGCGCATCTCGCTGACGCTGCGTCTGGACGACGAGGCTGCACCGCAGGGCGGCCAGGGCGGCGGCTCCGGCGAGCGTGAGCGCCGCCAGCGGGGCGGGCGACCGCCTCAGCAGCGGCAGGGCGGCGGTGGCCGCGGCGGCCAGGGCGGTGGTCGCGGGGGCCAGAGCGGTGGTCGCGGGGGTCAGGGCGGCGGGTCGCGTCAGGCTCCCGCGCCGGCGAACGGTGCCATGGCCGACGCCCTGCGCCGGGCCGGTCTGGTCGATCCGAAGAACGGTCGCCGCTGACGGCCCGGCCGGAGTGCTCGTGCCGTGGGGAGCTGCGGGTCCGTCGTGACCGGTCGCGCAGTTCCCCACGCCCTCGGCCGGGCGGCGGACCTACACTGGCGTCATGTCCGCCGCACGCGTCCTCACCTGGGAGGTGTTCGCGAGCCGTGGGGTCGAGACCGCCTGGATCCAGGTGCGGGACGGCCTGCTGCGGGCGCGCGGGCGGGCCGTCGGCGTCGCACCGGAGCCCTACTGGGTGACCTACGACCTGGAGACCGCCGACGGGTTCGTCACCCGCCGGCTGCGGGTGACGGTCGACTCCGCGGACGGCAGCCGCACGCTCGACCTGCGGCACGACGGCGCGGGCGCCTGGACCGCGGACGGCGAACGGCTCCCGGTCGTCGACGGCGCCCTCGACTGCGACCTGGCCCGGTGCCCCCTGACCAACACCATGCCGGTGCTGCGCCACGGACTGCACCGGGGGCCGGGCGAGGTGGAGTTCCTGATGGCCTGGGTGTCCGTGCCGGACCTGACGGTGCACCCGTCACGCCAGACGTACACCCATCTGCGGCCCGGCCGGGTCGGCTTCGCCTCCGGTGACGTCCGCAGCGACCTGCGGGTCGACGGCGAGGGGTTCGTCGTGGACTACCCCTCCCTGGCCCGGCGCCTGGCGGCCGCCCAGGGTCGGTCGTTCGGATCGGCCCGGCCATGAGGCTCGGCTCTGTCAGCCGACTCGAGCCCCGCGACGCCGGAATGGTCCGAACGGCGGGCCCTAGCGCTCGGTCACCTTCCCGTGGGCCACCTCCAGGCGGCGCGTGACCCGGACCGCGTCCAGCATGCGGCGGTCGTGCGTGACCAGCAGCAGGGTGCCCTCGTACGCGTCGAGCGCGGACTCCAGCTGCTCGATGGCCGGCAGGTCGAGGTGGTTGGTCGGCTCGTCGAGGACCAGGAGGTTCACGCCCCGGCCCTGGAGCAGCGCCAGCGCGGCCCGGGTGCGCTCGCCCGGGGACAGCGTCGCCGCCGGGCGCAGGACGTGGTCGGTCTTGAGGCCGAACTTGGCCAGGAGGGTGCGGACCTCGACCGGTTCGGTGTCCGGGACGGCTGCCCGGAACGTGTCGAGCAGGGTCGTGGGGCCGTGGAACAGCTTGCGGGCCTGGTCGACCTCGCCGAGCAGCACGCCCGAGCCGAGCGCGGCGTGGCCGGCGTCCAGGGGGACGCGGCCGAGCAGGGCGGCGAGCAGGGTGGACTTGCCGGAGCCGTTGGCGCCCGTGACCGCCACCCGGTCAGCCCAGTCGATCTGGAGGGAGACCGGCCCGAGGACGAAGCCGCCGCGGCGCACCTCGGCGTCGCGCAGCGTCGCGACGACGGCGCCCGAGCGCGGGGCCGAGGCGATCTCCATGCGCAGCTCCCACTCCTTGCGCGGCTCGTCGACGACGTCGAGGCGCTCGATCATGCGCTGGGTCTGCCGGGCCTTCGCGGCCTGCTTCTCGCTGGCCTCGCTGCGGAACTTGCGGCCGATCTTGTCGTTGTCGCCGCCCGCCTTGCGCCGGGCGTTCCTGACGCCCTTGTCCATCCAGGAGCGCTGCATCTGTGCGCGGTCCTGGAGGGCGGCCTTCTTGTCGGCGTACTCCTCGTAGTCGTCACGGGCGTGCCGGCGGGCCACCTCCCGCTCCTCCAGGTAGGCCTCGTAGCCACCGCCGTAGAGGTTGATCTGCCCCTGGGCCAGGTCGAGTTCGAGGACCTTGGTCACGGTGCGGGTGAGGAACTCGCGGTCGTGGCTGACGACGACCGTGCCGGCGCGCAGGCCGGCGACGAAGCGTTCGAGGCGCTCGAGGCCGTCCAGGTCGAGGTCGTTGGTCGGCTCGTCGAGCAGGAAGACGTCGTAGCGGGACAGCAGCAGGGACGCGAGTGAGGCACGGGCCGCCTGGCCGCCGGACAGGGACGTCATCGGCTGGTCCAGGTCCACGGCGAGGCCCAGTGAACCGGCGACCTCCTCGGCGCGTTCGTCGAGGTCGGCGCCGCCCAGGCCGAGCCAGCGCTCCAGGCTGGTGGCGTAGGCGTCGTCGGCGCCCGGCGCGCCGTCGACCAGCGCCTGGGTCGCCTCGTCCATGGCGCGCTGCGCCTCGGTGACGCCCGTGCGCCGGGCCAGGAACGCGCGGACGGTCTCGCCGGGGCGGCGGTCCGGCTCCTGCGGGAGGTGACCGACGGTGGCGGCCGGCGGGGACAGGCGCAGTTCGCCCTGCTCGGGGGTGGTGAGGCCGGCGAGCATCCGCAGCAGGGTGGACTTGCCCGCGCCGTTGGCGCCGACCAGGCCGATCACGTCGCCGGGCGCGACGACGAGGTCGAGCCCGGTGAACAGGGCGCGGTCGGCGTGCCCGGCGGCGAGGTTCTTGGCGACGAGGGTGGCAGTCATCAGAGCGCCGATCCTAGTGGGCGGGGTGAGATGAGCAGGGCCAGGCCGCATTCCGCTACCGTCCCCGTATGCGGAGCGGGACGCGTGAGGCGATCGTGGTGGTCGGGGGCGGCGTCGTCGGGCTGACGACGGCGGTGGTGCTCGCCGAGCGGGGGCACCGGGTGCGGGTGTGGACGCGGGACGCCGTGCAGGCGACCACCTCCGCCGTCGCGGGTGCGCTGTGGTGGCCGTACCGCATCGAGCCGATGGCGCTCGCGCGGACGTGGGCCCTGCGGTCGCTGGAGGTGTACGAGGAACTGGCGGCGGGGTCCGGGGCGTCCGGCGTCCGCATGGTCGAAGGCGTCCTGGGTGACACCCGGTTCGACGAGGTCGACGGGTGGCTGGCGGGCCGGGTGCCCGGGCTGCGGGCGGCCACGGCCGAGGAGTACGCCGGGACGGGTGTGCGGGCGCGGCTGCCGCTGATCGACATGCCGGCCCATCTGCCCTGGCTGCGCGACCGGTTCACCGCGGCGGGCGGAGTGGTTCAGGCGCGTGCGGTGGCGTCCCTCGGGGAGGTGGACGCGCCCGTGGTGGTCAACTGCACGGGGCTGGGGGCGCGCGAGCTGGTGCCGGACCCGGCCGTACGGGCCGTGCGCGGGCAGCTGGTCGTGGTGGAGAACCCCGGGATCGACACGTGGTTGGTCGCCACCGACGCGGCCGGGGAGCACGCGTACATGTTCCCGCAGCCCGGCGGGCTCGTCCTCGGCGGTACCAGCGAGGAGGACGCCTGGTCGACGGAGCCGGACCCGGCTGCGGCCGAGGCGATCGTGCGGCGTTGCGCCGCGCTGCGGCCGGAGGTCGCCGGGGCGCGGGTGCTGGAGCACCGGGTGGGACTGCGCCCGGTGCGTGACGCGGTCCGCCTGGACCGTGAGCGGCTGCCGGACGGCCGCGTCCTGGTGCACAACTACGGGCACGGCGGCGCGGGCGTCACGGTGGCCTGGGGCTGCGCGCGGGAGGCGGCCCGGCTGGCCTCGGCCTGAGGCGGAACGGGCCGCGACGCACGGGGAGGGCGGCCCGGACGGTCGTAGCCGCGACGTACGCCGGGGGCGACCCGGACGATCGTGGCCGCGACGCACGGCCGAGGGCGACCCGGACGATCCTGGCCGCAACGCACGCCCAGGGCGACCCAGACGGTCGTGGCCGTGGCACACGGCCAAGGGCGACCCGGACGATCGTGGCCGAAACGCACGGCGAGGGCGGCTCCGGCGATCCTGGCCGCAACGCACGCCCAGGGCGGCCCGGACGGTCGTGGCCGCAACGCACGGCCAAGGGCGACCCGGACGATCCTGGCCGCAACGCACGGCGAGGGCGGCCCCGGCGATCCTGGCCGCGACGCACGCCCAGGGCGGCCCGGACGATCGTGCCCGCAACGCACGCCCAGGGCGGCCCGGACGATCGTGCCCGCAACGCACGCCCAGGGCGGCCCGGACGGTCGTGGCCGTGGCACACGGCGAGGGCGGCCCGGGCCGTCGTGGCCGGGCCGCCCTCGTGCGGTGGGTGGGTCAGTGCTTGCCGACCGGGTCTCCCTCCACGTCCGGGCCGCGGCCCGGGCCGACGCGGAGTTCGAACTCGCCGTCGTACTTGGTGTGGCCCTCGATCACGGCCTGTTCGACGGCCTCGGAGCCCATCCGCTCGCGGACGATCACCGGGTCGCGGCGCAGGTCGCGCATGAGGGCGACGCACATGAAGATCATCACGACGACGAACGGCGCCGCCGCGAGGATCGTGAGGTTCTGCAGGCCCGTCAGGGCGTCCCCCTGCCCGCTGCCGACCAGCAGCATGATGGCGGCCACCGCGCCGGTGACCACACCCCAGAACACGACCACGAAGCGGCCGGGTTCGAGGGCGCCCTTCTGCGACAGGGTGCCCATGACGATCGACGCCGCGTCGGCGCCCGAGACGAAGAAGATGCCGACGAGGACCATCACCAGCAGGCTCGTGACCGTCGCGATCGGGAACTGCTGGAGCACGTCGAAGAGCTGGCCCTCCGGGGTCGTCTCCTTGCCGAGCTGCCCCTCCTCCTGCATCTTCATCGCCGAGCCGCCGAAGATCGCGAACCAGATCAGGCTGACCGTGCTGGGCACGAGGATGACACCGCCGACGAACTGCCGGATCGTCCGGCCGCGGCTGATCCGGGCGATGAACATGCCGACGAAGGGCGTCCAGGAGATCCACCACGCCCAGTAGAAGACCGTCCAGCTGCCGAGCCAGTCGGCGACGCCCTCGCCGCCGCTGGCCTCCGTGCGCCCGGCCAGTTGGGGCAGGTCGCCGAGGTAGGCGAAGACGGAGGTGGGCAGCAGGTCGAGCACGATGATGGTCGGACCCGCGACGAAGACGAACAGGGCGAGCACCAGCGCCAGCACCATGTTGGTGTTGGACAGCCACTGGATGCCCTTCTCCACACCGGAGATGGCGGACGCCACGAAGGCCAGGGTCAGCACGGCGATGATCGTGACGAGCAGCCCGGTGCTCACCTCGTCCATCCAGTCCAGCTCCTGGACGCCGGAGCCGATCTGGAGCGCGCCGAGACCCAGGGACGCGGCGGAGCCGAAGACCGTCGCGATGATCGCGAGGACGTCGATGGCCCGGCCGATGCCGCCGTTGGCGTTCTTCCGGCCGATGAGCGGGGTGAACACGGCGCTGATGGTCTGCCGGCGCCGCCTGCGGAAGGTGCTGTAGGCGATGGCGAGACCGACCACGGCGTAGATGGCCCACGGGTGCAAGGTCCAGTGGAACAGCGTGGTGGCCATGGCGGTTTCCATGCGGTCACCGGAGTCGGCCGGGTCGGTGCCCGGCGGGGCGGTGTTGTAGTGTGACAGCGGTTCGCTCACGCCGTAGAACATCAGGCCGATGCCCATGCCGGCGCTGAACATCATCGCGACCCAGGAGACCGTGCGGAACTCCGGCTCCTCGCCCTCCGCGCCCAGGTGGATCCGGCCGTAGCGGCTGATCGCGAGCCAGAGGGCGAAGACGACGAAGCCGGAGGCGGCGAGCATGAACGCCCAGCCTCCGTTGTGCATCAGCCCGCCGAGCAAGGTGGTGGAGACGTCTTCGAGCGAGTCGGTCGCGGTGGCGCCCCACACCACGAAGGCCAGGGTGAGCACCGCCGTGACGCCGAAGACGATGCGGTCGGTCTGCGGCCGGTCCTGACCGGGCAGCCCCGCTTCCGACCCCGGTAGCGCGGTCCCCTCCGGGGAACCCTTGTCGCTTGGTCGTTCTTGCGTCACAGGCGGCACCTTTCATCGGGACAGCAGCGGAGGTGTTGCTCCTCCGTACACGCTGCTACCACGACTGGCGCATTTTCACCCCTGTCAACATGCGGTTTCGGTTGATCCTCCGATCAGGTGGTACTCGGCCCGGTCGTCGAGCAACAACGGGACGAGGGCCCGCAGCGGCTGGCGCAGCGGGACGAGGACGCCCTCGCGGTCCTTGCGCACGCGCACGCCGTGCAGGGCGAGTTCGTCCCCGACCTCGGCGTACTGGGCGGCGGTCAGGCGGTAGGCGCAGGGCGGGTCCTGGATGACGTCGGCCGGTTCGGGGGCCTCGTTGTCGGCGCCGCCCACGTAGACCGGACCGGTGTCCGCCAGGCCGGCGAGCCGGGCCTTGGCCGTGGTGAGCGCGATCCGGGCCCGGCGCTGGTCGGTGTGGGCGAACAAACCGTCCAGGGCTTCCAGTTGCGAGGTCACCCGGCGGCGGTTGTTGAGGGCCTCGTCGGCCTTCTCGGCCTCGGTGAGCGGGTCGACCCGGCTCTCGATCAGCAGCCCCACCGCGTGTTTCACGCCGGACATGTTGCGAAGGATCCGCTCCTGTCCGTCCCCGGCGACCTGCCGCACGGGATCACCGGTGGCGGGGTCGGTCCAGATGCCGTAGGTGCCGATGGAGTGGCCGGCCCGCCGGGCGGCGGGGCGCACGTACGCCTCGGACAGGGTCCGCGCCTCGTCGTGGACGTCCTGGTCGGTGTTGAGGTTGCGGGGCCACAGGTCGAACAGGTCCTTGTCGTAGTACGGGGGTGTGGCGCCGTACTCGTGCAGGTCGTAGACGATGTCGGGGCGCCGGTCGCGGATGACGGCGGCCAGCGCGCGGCCCTCGGCGGTGCGCAGGGCGAGGTGGTCGCGGTTGATGTCGACGCCGTCGGCGTTGCCCCGGGTGTCGGCGGCGCGGCCGTCGGGGTTGGCGGTGGGCACGACCAGGACCGTGGTGCGGTCCAGGAACCGCCGGGTGCGGCTGTCGCGGGCGAGGGCGAGATCGCGGACGGTGGTCAGGCAGGCCTCGCGGCCGGCCGGTTCGTCGCCGTGCTGGCTGCACACGAGGAGCACCGAGGTGGGGCTCGCCGCCCTGCCGATACGGACCAGCTGGAGCGGGCGGCCCTGCGCGGTGGTGCCGAAACGGGTCACCGAGACGCGGCCGCTGGACCGGTCGACGGCGCGCAGGAAGTCCTGCTCCTCGGGCTGGGTGGTCCAGCGGGCGCCGTTCGTCCGCTCGAAACCGGTGCGCGGCACGGAGTCCGCGGACGCCTGGGCCGGTGCGGCGACCAGGGACGCCGCGAGCGCCGCGGTGGTGGCGATCAGTGCTCCGACGGGGGTGGTGCGGCGGCTCATCGGCCTCCCTCCGGGACGCGGTGGGTGGTGCGCGGTTCCCGCACGCCGTCCAGGCGGCCCGCGTCGGGGCTCGCGGACGCCGTGCCCGAGGTGGCACGGGCGAACGCGGCGGCTCCGCCGGTGAACGGGACGTGCGCCGAGGTGCGGGACAGGTCGAGGGTGAGCGTCGGCCGGTCGGCGGGCGGGTCGATCAGCCCCTGGTCGGTTCCGCCGACGATCAGCGCCAGGCGGTGGCCCTTGCGCACGACGTGGTCGGTGGCCGCCAGGTCGAGGGTGATCGTGTACCGCTCGCCCGGGGTGAGCGGCGAGCCCTTCCCGGCGGAGGCGTGGTTGCCGAGATCGGCCCAGCCGCGGCTGACGACGGTGTAGTCGACGTCGGCGGTCTTCGGCTTCGTCTCCTTGAAGCAGGAGCTGTCACCCGCGGTGCTCGCTCCCCAGCAACTGCGCTCCGGGAGCGTGGTGATGCCCTCACCGGCGTCGGCGTAGTCGCGGACGGTGGCGGGGCCGACGTCCACGAGCACGGCGGACAGGTGTGCCGTCGGCGTGGAGGGCGTCGCGGTGACGGTGACCCTCGAGGAGCCGGCCAGGCGCAGGTCCCGGGTGAGCGGCCCGGTGGTGAACCCGGCCTTCTCCGGCGTCGGGTCGTCGAGGTGGGCGGCCCAGTCGGTCTCGTTCAGCCGCGGGTCGTCGGTGAAGGTCTCCGTGCCGTGGCCGCGGCGCAGTCCGAGAGTGCCGACACCTTCCCGGGCGCCCTCGCCGGGGCGCAGGGTGACGGCGCGGGTGCCGCTCGGCGGCCAGGTCCGGGAGGTCTGCCAGGTGCCCGGGGCGCGTTCGACGTCGGCCATGGGCTCGCGGTCGATGCCGTTGTCGTAGCCCATGAGCGCGTGGTCGAACCAGCGGTGGAGGGTCTCGACCCAGGCGCCGCGCCGGAAGTCGAAGGGGTCGACGTGGCCGGTCTGGGAGAGCCAGATCTTGCGCTCGACGCCGTTCCTCGCCAGGGCGTCCCACCACTGGCCGACGTGCTTCATGCGGACGTTGAGGTCCTGCATGCCGTGGACGAGGAAGACGCTGGCCTTCACCTTGCGGGCGGCCTTGACGTAGTCGCGCTCGCTCCACAGCGGGGTCCAGTCGCCGGTGCGCGGGGCGCCCTCGGTCAGCTTCTGCTGGACGGGACCGCACTTGGCGCGCGCTGCGGGGCTGTTGACGTAGTCCGCCAGCCACTCGGGGCCGGAGTCGTAGAGCGGGGCGCCCTGCTGGAAGTAGTAGTCGTACCAGGAGGAGATGGCGCTGATGGGGACGATGGTCTCCAGGCCCTCGACACCGGTGGCGGCGACGCCGTTGGCGATGGTGCCGTCCCAGCTCTTGCCGATCATCCCGGTGCGGCCGTTGGTCCAGTCCGCCGTGGCGCGGGTGGTGCCGGTGCGGGTGGTGTAGGCCCTGGCGCGGCCGTTGAGCCAGTCGACCACGGCCTTCGCGGACCGCACGTCGGAGCGGCCGCCGACGTCGACGCAGCCGTCCGAGCGGTTGGTTCCGGCCAGGTCCACGCCGACCACGGCGTAGCCACGGGGCACGAAGTAGTTGTCGTAGTAGAGCGGCATCTGCACGACGTCGCCGTTCGCGTCGTACGTCTTCTTCTGGCTCTCGTTGCCGCGCCCGCAGCAGGAGTAGTACGGGCTGGCGTCCATGATGACGGGGACCTTGCGGCCCTGGCGAGCGGCTTCGCGGGGGCGGACGATGTCGACGGCGACCCGGTCGGCCTTCCCGTCGCGGTCGCCGTCGAGTCCGGTGTCCACCCAGACGGCGTCGCGGACGGCGTCGGCGTAGGAGTGGACGGGCCGGCTCTCGCGGGGGGCGGCGGACGCGGTGGCCGGGGTGAGCAGGGTGGCCATCAGGGCGGCCGTGGCCGCCGTCGCGAGCGGTCTCCAGGTCGTGAAGCGCGTGCGTTTCGGCATGCGGCGGACGCTACATCGGTGAACTCCGGTTCAGAAGAGGGCAGCTGACGGACCGGCGTGTCCGGGCGGGGCCCGCGGGGGTGGTGTCGCGTGTCGGCCGAATGGCGATCGTGTGACAGCGAGGGCCATGGACATGACGAGCGGCGCAGGGGGTGAATAGGTTCGTCACAGACTTCGGGACCCCACGACTTGGAGCTTTGCGTGCACCGCAGAATCATCGCGCCGGGAGCCCTGGCAGCGGCCGTCACCCTGCTGGCGATCCCGGCATCGGCCGCCTCCCTCTCCCCCGGCGCTCCGGGTGCCGGCGACCCCTACTACCCGGCCTACGGCAACGGCGGCTACGACGTCTCGCACTACGACCTGAGGCTGAAGTACCAGCCGGCCACCGACGAACTGGAGGGCACGGCGACCGTCGTCGCCCGCACCACGCAGGACCTGTCGCGCTTCAACCTGGACTTCCTGCTGGACGTCACCGAGGTGCGCGTCAACGGCGTCACGGCCGCGCACCGCACCTCGGGCGAGCAGGAGCTGGAGATCACGCCGAGGAAGCCGCTGGCGAAGGGCACGCCCGTCACGGTCGTCGTGCGCTACCGCGGGGTGCCCTCCTCGAAGAAGGCGTTCGGGTTCACCAGCTGGCACCGCACCCCGGACGGGGGTGTCGCCGCCAACGAGCCCGAGGCGGCGGCGTGGTGGTTCCCCGCCAACGACCACCCGCTGGACAAGGCCACCTACGACGTGTCCGTGCTCGTCCCGGACGGCACCCAGGCGATCTCCAACGGCAGGCTCCAGTCGACGACTTCACGGCTGGGCTGGACCCGCTGGAACTGGCGCTCGAACAAGCCGCAGGCCACCTACCTCGCCACGCTGGCGGTCGGGAAGTTCGACATCACCACCGGCACGAGCGAGAGCGGCATCCCGGTCCTCAACGCCTACAGCGAGGACCTCGGGGACAACGCCGGCGCGGCCCGGGCGAGCGTCGAGCGGACCGGGGAGGTCGCGGACTGGCTGGCCGGGTACTTCGGGCCGTACCCCTACGACGCGCTCGGCGGGTACGTGCCGAACACGAACACCGGGTACGCGCTGGAGACGCAGACGCGGCCGTTCTACAGCCCGCGGCAGTTCGCCAGCGGCGCGAACGTGTCCGTCGTGGTGCACGAGCTGGCCCACCAGTGGTACGGCGACTCCGTGTCGCTCAAGGGCTGGAAGGACGTCTGGATCAACGAGGGCTTCGCCCGGTACGCGCAGTGGCTGTGGTCGGAGCACGAGGGCGAGGGCACGGCACAGGAACTCGCCGACCACGTCTACGCCTCGCACCCCGCCGAGGACCCGTTCTGGACGGTACGGCCCGGCGATCCCGGCCCGGACGACCAGTTCGACATCGCCGTCTACGACCGCGGCGCGCTGGCCGTCCAGGCGCTGCGCAACAAGGTCGGCGACGAGGCGTTCTTCGCGATCCTGAAGGGCTGGCCGCGCGAGCACGCGCACGGCAACGCGTCGGTGGCCGACTTCCGGCGGTACGCCGAGGAGGTGTCCGGCAAGCCGCTGGCCGCGCTGTTCGACACGTGGCTGTTCCAGCCGTCGAAGCCGGGGGCGCCCGCGGCCCGGGCCGCGGCGGTGGCGAAGGGGCCGGCGGCCGTGGAGCAGCCGAGGTCCTGGAAGAAGATCGCCGCGACGAACGGCGTCCACGGGCGGCCGGAGCACCGGCACTGACGCGCCCCGCCGGGCGTCCCGGTCTACGGTGGGCCCATGCGCGCCCGGTGGGGGCGGCCGGGGCGGATGGGCGCACCGGCGTCACCGGCCCGGCGGCGCGTGGGCCCGCCGATGACGTGGTGGCCGGCCGGTGACGAGGAGGCGGCGTGCGGGACGTGGCGATCGTCGAGGCGCCGTCCGTGCTCGGGCTGCGGCCGACCGGTGTGGAGGAGCTGCCGGGGGCGCTGCTCGACGCCGGGCTGGCCGAGGGGCTGGGCGCGGTGCGGGCGGGGCGGGTGGAGCCGCCGCCGTACGACCCGGAGCGGGATGCGGCGACCGGTCTGCTGAACGGGGACGCGGTCGCCGCGTACTCCGGAGCGCTGGCCGACGCCGTGGGGGCCCTCCTGGACGAGGGCCGCTTCCCCGTGGTGCTCGGCGGCGACTGCAGCGTGCTGCTGGGCGCCCTGCTGGCGCTGCGCCGCCGGGACCGGCACGGCCTGCTGTTCCTGGACGGGCACAGCGACTTCTACCAGCCCGAGGCGGAGCCGGCCGGCGAGGTGGCGTCCATGGAACTCGCCCTCGCCACCGGCCGGGGGCCGCGCGTGCTGGCCGACCTGGAGGGCAGGGGGCCGCTGGTCCGGGACGAGGACGTGGTCGCCCTGGGTTTCCGGGACGCGGAGGAGTCCGCGGCGTACGGGATGCAGCCGCTGCCGGACGCGCTGCACGCGATGGACCTGGACATCGTGCGCGCCCTGGGCGCGGGTGAGGCGGCCCGGCGCGCGGTGGGCCTGCTGACCGGCGGCGGCGCGGACGCGGGCTACTGGGTGCATCTCGACGTCGACGTCCTGGACGACGCGGTGATGCCCGCCGTGGACTACCGCCAGCCGGACGGCCTGTCCTGGCAGGACCTGGAGACCGTGCTCCGCACGGCGCTCTCGGGCGGCGACGCGGTGGGCCTCACCGTCACGATCCTCAACCCCCGCCTGGACCCCACCGGCACGATCACCGACCACCTGACCGCCTGCCTGCTGCGCTCCTTCGAGAGGCAGGGCTGACGGCGGGGGTGGCACGGCGACTCGGGCAGGGCGGCGCCCAGGGGGGCGTCGAGGGGCCTACTCCGCCAGGCGCGACAGCTCCTGGTCCGTCGTGCGGGACACGCGGCGGCGGATGCCGAACCAGCCCGCGACCAGCATGACCGCGATGACGGGGACGAGCAGGAGGGTCTTGCGGCCGACCTCCGGGTCGTTCCACATCATGCCGAGGCAGGCCAGCAGGAAGGCGATCGTGGTGATCTCCGTGACGGGGCTGCCGAACAGGCGGAAGGCGGGGCGGCTGATCAGGCCCGCCTTGGCGCGGCGGACGAAGACCAGGTGGCAGATCATGATGATCACCCAGGTGCTGATGATGCCGAGGGAGGCGACGTTCAGCACGATCTCGAAGGCCTGGGCCGGGACGAGGAAGTTCAGGCCGACGCCCAGCACGCACACCCCGCAGGTGAGCAGGATGCCGCCGTACGGGACCTGGCTGCGGTTCATGCGGGCGGTGAACTTCGGCGCGGAGCCGGCCATCGCCATGGAGCGCAGGATGCGGCCCGTGGAGTACAGGCCCGAGTTCAGGGAGGACATGGCGGCCGTCAGGACCACCAGGTTCATCACGTCACCCGCGGCCGGGACGCCGATCTTCGACAGCACCGTGACGAAGGGGCTCTGGTCGGCCGAGTAGACCGAGCCCGGCAGCAGCAGGGCCAGCAGGACGACGGAGCCGACGTAGAAGAGAGCGACCCGCCACATGATCGAGTTCACCGCGCGCGGGACGACCTTCTCCGGCTCCGCGGTCTCGCCCGCCGCGACGCCGACCAGCTCCAGCGCGGCGTACGCGAAGATCACACCCTGCATCACGAGGACGACGGGCATCATGCCGTGCGGGAACACGCCCCCGTTGTCGGTGATCACGCTCAGGCCCGGGGTCTGGCCGCCGACCTCCCGCTGGGTGGCGAGCAGGAAGATGCCGATGAGCATGAAGCCGACGAGCGTCGCGACCTTGATGATCGCGAACCAGAACTCCATCTCGCCGAAGATCTTCACCGAGATCAGGTTCACGGCCAGCACCACGGCGAGGGCGATCAGCGCGAGCACCCACTGCGGGATGTCGGTGAACAGGCTCCAGTAGTGCGTGTACAGCGCGATGGCGGTGATGTCGGCGATACCGGTGGTCGACCAGTTGAGGAAGTACATCCAGCCGGCGACGTACGCGCCCTTCTCGCCGAGGAACTCGCGCGCGTACGACACGAAGGAGCCCGAGGAGGGGCGGTACAGGACGAGCTCGCCGAGCGCCCGGACCACGAAGAAGGCGAAGATGCCGCAGACCAGGTAGGCGATCGCCAGCGCGGGGCCGGCGTTGTGCAGACGGCCGCCGGCGCCGAGGAAGAGGCCGGTGCCGATGGCACCGCCGATGGCGATCATGTTGACGTGGCGGGCCTTGAGGTCCTTGCTGTAGCCGGCGTCGCCCGCGTCCGCGGGCACCTGGGCCGCATCGGTACGCGGCGTGGCCGCAGCCGTGTTCACGGCGTCCTTGCTCACGGGTGGTTCCACTCTCTGGATCGCCCCGGACGTCGTGGGCCCGGGGTCCGTACAGTGCGTCGGCCCGTACCACCCT
Source organism: Streptomyces sp. NPDC017943 (assembly GCF_044328425.1). NCBI lineage: Bacteria > Bacillati > Actinomycetota > Actinomycetes > Kitasatosporales > Streptomycetaceae > Streptomyces > Streptomyces sp. NPDC017943. The sequence goes on from NZ_JBIRHH010000002.1 coordinate 903,159, forward strand.
TGTGACGCGGCACAGACCAAGGCAGCACCTTCCCACACGCCTCGCCGCGCACACGGTGACCGGGGTCACCAAGCGTGACTTCTCACAAGGTCCGCACACGGTGCCGGTGAGGTTTCACACCATTGGTGGGACAGCGATACTGCTGCACATGACGACCGACACCGAGGAGCCGACCCTCACGATCGACGAGCTGGCCGCCCGGGCCGGTGTCACCGTGCGCACGGTCCGCTTCTACGGGACGAAGGGGCTGCTGCCGCCGCCGGTGCTCGGCCCGCGGCGCGTCGGGCACTACGGCCGCGCGCACCTGTCCCGGCTGGCGCTGATCGAGGAGCTGCAGCAGCAGGGCATGACCCTGTCCGGCATCGAGCGGTATCTGCGCCGGCTGCCGCCCGGCCTGAGCGCGCACGACCTCGCCGTCCACCGGGCGGTGGTGGCCTCCTGGTCGCCGGAGACCGTCGAGACGGTCACCCGGGAGGAGCTGGCGCGGCGGGCCGGGCGGCCGCTGGACGGGGAGGATGTCGAGCGGCTCGCCGCCATGGGCGTGATCCGGCCGGCGGACGGCGGCTACGAGGCCGATCTGGGGCTGCTGCGGCTGGGCGTGGGCCTGCTGGACGTGCCCCTGTCGCAGCGGGCCATCTCCGCGGCGCGCACGGTGCTGCTGGAGCACGCGCGCGCCGCGGCCCGGGAGCTGTCCGGGCTCTTCCGCGGTGAGGTGGCGGAGCGGGACGCACAGGACGTGCGGTCCCTGTCCGCGCACATGCACCCGCTGGTGGTGCAGGCGCTGCTCACCGCGTTCCAGCGGTCGCTGAAGGAAGAGCTGGGCGCGTGGCTGACCGGGGCGTCCGACGGGTCAGCGGCGGGCTGAGTCGGCGAACCGCTCCCCCTTCTCGGCCTTCTCCACCAGCAGCGCGGGCGGCGTGAACCGGTCGCCGTAGCGCTCGGCGAGTTCCCGCGCGCGGGCCACGAAGCCGGGCAGGCCGACGCCTGCCCCGGCGCCGCCGTCGTAGCCGTTGATGTACTGGAGCACGCCGCCGGTCCAGCCCGGGAAGCCGATGCCGAGGAGGGAGCCGATGTTGGCGTCGGCGACGGACGTCAGCACGCCCTCCTCCAGCAGCCGGACGGTGTCCAGCGCCTCGGAGAACAGCATCCGCTCCTGCATGTCCTCGAACGGGATGGTGTGCCCGGGCCGGGTGAAGTGCTCGCGCAGCCCCGGCCAGAGCCCGGCGCGCTTGCCGTCCTCGTCGTAGTCGTAGAAGCCGGCGCCGCCGCTGCGGCCGGTGCGGCCGAACTCGTCGACCATGCGGTCGACGACGGTCTCGGCGGGGTGGGGCGTCCAGGTGCCGCCCGCCTCCTCGACCGCCCGCTTGGACTCGGCCCTGATCTTGCGCGGCAGGGTGAGCGTCAGTTCGTCCATCAGGGACAGCACCTTGGCCGGGTAGCCGGCCTGGGCCGCGGCCTGCTCGACGGAGGCGGGCTCGATGCCCTCGCCGACCATGGCGACGCCCTCGTTGATGAACTGGCCGATGACGCGGGAGGTGAAGAAGCCGCGCGAGTCGTTGACGACGATCGGCGTCTTGTTGATCTGCCGGACCAGGTCGAAGGCGCGGGCCAGCGCCTCCTCGCCCGTGCGCTCGCCCTTGATGATCTCGACGAGCGGCATCTTGTCGACCGGCGAGAAGAAGTGCAGTCCGATGAAGTCGGCCTGGCGCTCGACGCCCTCGGCCAGGGCGGTGATGGGCAGGGTGGAGGTGTTGGAGCACAGCAGCGCGTCGGGGGCGACGACGTGCTGCACCTCCTGGAAGACCTTGTGCTTGAGGGAGGTGTCCTCGAAGACGGCCTCGATCACGGCGTCGCAGCCGGCCAGGTCCTGCGCCTCGGCGGTGGGCGTGATGCGGGCCAGCAGGGCGTCGGCCTTCTCCCGGGTCGTGCGGCCCTTGGCCACGGCCTTGGCGCACAGCTTCTCGGAGTAGCCCTTGCCCTTGAGGGCCGCCTCCAGGGACACGTCCTTGAGGACGACCTCGATGCCGGCGCGGGCGCAGGAGTAGGCGATGCCGGCTCCCATCATCCCGGCGCCGAGGACGGCGACCTTGCGGACCGTGCGGGGTTCGACGCCCTGGGGGCGGTTGGCGCCGGAGTTGACGGCCTGGAGGTCGAAGAAGAACGCCTGGATCATGTTCTTCGCGGTCTGGCCGGCGGCCAGTTCGACGAAGTAGCGGGCCTCGACGACCTGCGCGGTCTCGAAGTCGACCTGGGCGCCCTCGACGGCCGCGGCGAGGATGTTGCGCGGGGCCGGGTAGGGGGCGCCGCCCGTCTGCTTGCGCAGGGTGGCCGGGAAGGCGGGCAGGTTCGCGGCGAACTTGGGGTGGGCCGGGGTGCCGCCCGGGATCCGGTATCCGGGCCTGTCCCAGGGCTGCTGGGACTCGGGGTGGGCGTCGATGAAGGCGCGGGCCCTGGCGAGCATGTCCTCGTGGCTGTCGGCGACCTCGTCGACGAGGCCGTTGTCGAGGGCGCGGCGCGGGCTGTACTGGGTGCCCTGGAGGAGGACCTTGAGCAGGGCGTCGGCGATGCCGAGCAGGCGGACGGTGCGGACCACGCCGCCACCGCCGGGCAGCAGTCCGAGGGTGACCTCGGGGCAGCCGATCTTCGAGCCGGGTGCGTCCAGGGCGACGCGGTGGTGGCAGGCCAGGGCGATCTCGTAACCGCCGCCCAGGGCCGCGCCGTTGAGGGCGGCGACGACGGGCTTGCCGAGGGTCTCGATGCGGCGCAGGTTCCGCTTGACGGCCATGCCGCCGTCGAAGAGCTGCTGCGCGGTCTCCGGTGTGACGCGGATCAGGTCGCGCAGGTCGCCGCCGGCGAAGAAGGTCTTCTTGGCGGAGGTGACGATGACGCCCCGGATGGAGTCCTTCTCGGCCTCCAGCCGGTCGGCGACCGCGGCGAGGGAGTCGCGGAACGCCTGGTTCATGGTGTTCGCGGACTGGTTCGGGTCGTCGAGGACCAGGGTGACGAGGCCGGTGCGGTCCTGTTCCCAGCGGATGGTGGTGGGCTCAGTGCTCATGTGGAGGTGCTCCGTGTGATCCGTCGGGAGGGGGTCAGATGCGCTCGACGATGGTGGCGACGCCCATGCCGCCGCCGACGCACAGCGTGGCGAGGCCGTAGCGCTTGTCCTGGCGCTCGAGTTCGTCGACGAGGGTGCCGAGGATCATCGCGCCGGTGGCGCCGAGCGGGTGGCCGAGGGCGATCGCGCCGCCGTTGACGTTGACCTTGTCCAGGGACAGGCCCATGTCCTTGACGAAGCGCAGCACGACCGCCGCGAACGCCTCGTTGATCTCGACGAGGTCGATGTCGTCGATGGAGAGCCCGGCCTTGGCGAGGGCCTTGCGGGTGGCCGGGGCGGGACCGGTGAGCATGATGGTGGGCTCGGAGCCGGAGACGGCGGCGGAGACGATCCGGGCGCGGGGCGTGAGGCCGTAGCGCTCGCCGACCTCCCTGGAGCCGATCGCGACGAGCGAGGCGCCGTCCACGATGCCCGAGGAGTTGCCCGCGTGGTGGACGTGGTCGATCTTCTCCACCCAGTGGTACTGCTGGAGGGCCACGGCGTCGAAGCCGCCGAGCTCGCCGATGTCCGCGAAGGACGGCTTGAGCTTGGCGAGGGAGTCGGCGGTGGTGCCGGGGCGCGGGAACTCGTCGTGGTCGAGGACGACGAGCCCGTTGCGGTCCTTCACCGGGACGACGGACCTGTCGAAACGGCCGTCCTTCATGGCAGTGGCGGCCCGCTCCTGGGAGAGCGCCGCGTACTCGTCGACGTCCCTGCGGGAGAAGCCCTCGATGGTGGCGATGAGGTCGGCGCCGATGCCCTGCGGCACGAAGTTGACCTGGAGGTTGGTCATCGGGTCGTTGAACCACGCGCCGCCGTCGGAGGCCATCGGTACGCGGGACATCGACTCGACGCCGCCGGCGAGGACGAGGTCCTCCCAGCCGGAACGGACCTTCGCGGCGGCCAGGTTGACGGCCTCCAGGCCCGAGGCACAGAAGCGGTTCTCCTGGACGCCCGCGACGGTGTCGGGCAGCCCGGCGGCGATGGCCGCGATGCGCGCGATGTCGGAGCCCTGGTCGCCGACCGGGCCGACGACGCCGAGGACGATGTCGTCGACGGCGGCCGGGTCGAGGTCCGGGAAGCGGTCGCGGATCTCGTGGATGAGCCCGACGACCAGGTCGATGGGCTTGGTGCCGTGCAGGGCGCCATTGGCCTTGCCGCGCCCGCGCGGGGTGCGGATCGCGTCGTAGACGTACGCTTCGGTGCTCACGAGAGGGCCTTTCACTGAGGGTTTCGGGACGCTGGGAGCAGCCCGGGCACGTCCCACTCCCGGGCGACGTCCGCGGTGTCGGCGCCCGGCCGGGCCGGGGCGCTGCGGACGGTGGTCGGGGTCGCGGAGAAGCGGGGGGCCGGGGCGGGCTGGGTGATGCCGCCGTGGTCGGTGAAGGTGCCGCGGGCGGCCAGGTGCGGGTGGAGGGGTGCCTCGCGCAGCGACAGCACGGGCGCCACGCACGCGTCGGTGCCGTCGAAGAGGGCCGTCCACTCGTCCCGGGTGCGGGCCTTGAAGCGGGCGGCGATCTCCTCGCGCAGCGCGCCCCAGCGGGTGACGTCCGCGTGGGCGCCGTCCTGGTCCTCGATGCCGAGCAGGGCCAGGAACTCCGCGTAGAACTGCGGCTCCAGGGCGCCGACCGCCATGTACCGGCCGTCGGCCGTCTCGTAGGTGCCGTAGTAGGGGCAGCCGCCGTCGAGCAGGTTGGCGCCGCGGCGGTCCTGCCAGACCCCGGCGGCGAGCATGCCGTGGATCATCGTGGCGAGGTGGGCGGTGCCGTCGACGATGGCCGCGTCGACGACCTGCCCGGTCCCGGTCGCCCGCGCGTGGTGGAGGGCGGCGAGGACGCCGACCACGAGGTAGAGGGAACCGCCCGCGTAGTCGCCGAGCAGGTTGGCGGGGGCCGCGGGCGGCGCGCCGGGGTCGCCGGTCATGCCGAGGGCGCCGGTGGGGGCGAGGTAGGCGATGTCGTGCCCGGCGCGCCGGGCGAGCGGTCCGTCCTGGCCCCAGCCGGTCATCCGGCCGTAGACCAGGCGGGGGTTGCGGGCGTGGCAGGGTTCGGGGCCGACACCCAGGCGCTCGGCGACGCCGGGGCGGTACCCCTCGATCAGCACGTCGGCGCGGGCGGCGAGGTCGAGCACCCGTCCGGCGCCGTCCGGTGACTTCAAATCGACGACCACCGAGCGCTTGTTGCGGTTGGTGACGTCGTACGCCGGGTCGATGCCGAGGCCGGGGCCGCCGGGCCGGTCCACGCGCACCACGTCGGCGCCGAGGTCGGCCAGGAGCATGGCGGCGAACGGGCCGGGCCCGATGCCGGCCAGCTCGACGACCCGCACACCGGTGAGCGGACCGTGCCCGGGCGTCCTTGCCGTGGTCATCCAGCCCCCAGTGCCGTGACACAAGTGATGTAACACCAGCGATGCTAAGAACACGTTCCACTCCGCACAAGAGCTGAACGAGCAAGCGCTTAGCAATGTGCCGTACGGGTCAGCCTCCGTCCAGCTCCGCTATGAGCCGCTTCGGCGCGATCACCCGGTAGCTCTCCTCCACCCAGTCGCACAGGAGCTCCGCGGCCGGGGCGCCCGGCGCCTCCAGGGGGACGCTCACCCAGCCCGCCCTGCCCAGGCCGTACCCGGCGGGTTCGGCGCCGGGGCAGGCGAGCGCGTGCGCGTGCGCCGTCCCGTCCGTGAGCTTCACCGTCACCCCCAGGGGGTGGCTGCCGTCCCGCACGCCCAGGAAGACGAAGACCTTCCGGTTGACCTTCGCGACGGACTCGCCCCACGGGAACTCCTCGACGGCGCCCGGCAGCCCCAGCGCGAACGCGCGTACCTTCTCCCGCTTCTTCAGGGCATGTCCGGGCACGGCCATCGCGTTCCTCCGGGCTCGTCGTCGGGCTCCGCACCCCTCACGCTAGCCTCGGCCACCGACAGCGGCACGGGCTGCACGACCGAGGGGTGTCATGAGCAGGCAAAGCCAGACGGACCGTCCGTACGACATCGTGCTCTTCGGAGCCACGAGTTTCGCCGGCGCGCTCACCGCCGAACACCTCGCCGCGCACGCTCCCGAGGGCCTGCGCTGGGCGATCGCGGGCCGCAGCGCCGAGAAGCTGGAGCGGCTGGGCGAACGGCTGCCCGCCGGGGTCGGGGTGGTCCGGGCGGACGCCTCCGACCCGGCGTCGCTGCGCGCACTGGCCCGCGACGCGCGCGTGGTGGCGACGACGGTCGGCCCGTACCTCGCCTACGGGGAGGAGCTCGTGGCCGCCTGCGCGGACGCGGGGACGGACTATCTGGACCTGTGTGGCGAGCCGGAGTTCGTGGACCTGATGTACGTCCGGCACGACGCACGCGCGCGGGAGACCGGGGCCCGGCTGGTGCACGCCGCCGGGTTCGACTCGGTCCCGCACGACCTCGGCGTGTACTTCACCGTGCAGCAGCTCCCCGAGGACGTGCCGCTGAGCATCGAGGGGTTCGTGACGGCGGACGCGGCGTTCTCGGGCGGGACCTTCGCCTCGGCCCTCCACCAGATCGCCCGCCGGCGGCAGATGGCGGCGGCCGCGCGGGACCGGCGGCGGCACGAGCCGCGGCTGGTCGGACGGCGGGCGTCGGCGCCGCTCGGCACGCCGCGCTTCGCCGGGGAGGTCGGTGCCTGGGCGCTGCCGATGCCGACCATCGACCCGCAGATCGTGCGGCGCTCGGCGGCGGCCCTGGACCGCTACGGGCCCGACTTCCGCTATCGCCAGTACGCCGCCGTCCGGCACCTGCCCGTGGTGGCGGGAGGGGTGGCGGCGCTGGGCGCGCTCGTCGCGGCGGCCCAGGTGCCGCCCGCGCGGCGCTGGTTGTCGGACCGGCTCAAGCCCGGCGACGGGCCCGACGCGCAGAAGCGGGCCAGGAGCTGGTTCTCGGTCCGGTTCGTGGGCGAGGGCGGCGGCCGGCGCGTCTTCACGGAGGTCTCGGGTGGCGATCCCGGCTATGACGAGACGGCGAAGATGCTCGGCGAGTCGGCCCTGTGCCTGGCCTTGGACGACCTTCCCCGGACGGCGGGTCAGGTCACCACGGCGGTGGCGATGGGCGACGCCCTGATCGGCCGGCTGCGCGCGGCGGGCATCCGCTTCCGCGTGGCGGCCACCCGGTGACGGACACGCGGTTCACAGCGGCCACGCGGTGAGCGTGTAGATCATCCCGCCGATCCAGGCGAGCCCCGCCGCCACGGCGAGGACGAGTCCGGCGACGACGGCCCGCTCGACGGGACGGTCCGGGGCGGCCACTGGCTTCGGTGCACGGTGTGTCGGCATGCGCCCAGCCTGTCGGCGACGGGCTGGGCGCACATCCGTACGGGTACTCAGCGTCCGTACTCAGCCCGCTCGCTGCCGGCCCGGACCCTGCACCGGGGTTCGAGACTTCCGGCGCCCCGGCCCCGGTACGGCAGGCAGAAGTCCCCACGCGCCTTCAATGGAACGATGGAAGGCATGCGATTCCTTCTGGAAGTCACCATGGACGACGCGGCGTTGGCGAAGGACCCGGCGGGCGAGCTCGGCCGGATCCTGAGGTACTGGGGCGGCAATCTGCGCCACTACGCCCTCGCACCCGGGGACGGGGCGGCCGTGTACGACTCGGAGTACCGCGAGGTCGGTCACTGGCGGGTGACCGGTCAGGCGGAGTAGGTCTCCTTCAGGACCTTGCGGCACAGGGCGTCCGCCCGGCGCGTGGTCTCCGGGAGCCGGTAGCGCGGGGTCAGCGCGAGGGTGTGGGCGCAGGCGTTGTCCGGCGAGACGCGGTGGCCCACGGAGACGAAGACGGGCTTCACGCCGTCCCGGGTCCGCAGGGCGCGGCCGACCTCCTCGGCACCGTCGAGCAGCGCGGAGGAGCTGCCGCGCGCGGCGCCCGGGTCGTCGTGGGTGAAGACGAAGGGGTTCTTGGCCACGCCGATCGTGGGCAGGCCGGTGAGGACGCCGAGATGGGTGGCCAGGCCGAAGCGGCGCGGGTGCGCGAGGCCGTACCCGTCGCAGACGACCAGGCCGGGCGGGCACGGCAGCGCGTCGAGGGCGGCGAGGACCGCGGGGATCTCCCGGAAGGCGAGCAGCCCGGGCACGTAGGGGAAGGAGACCCGGCCCACCGCCGTGGCCTCGGCGACGACCTCCAGCCCGGACGCGTCGAGGACGACCGCCGCCGCCACGACCACGTCCCGCTCGTCGTCGTAGGCGACGTCGACGCCCGTCACATGCCCGGTCCCGGGGGGTGGTCCCACCTCGTCCAGGATCACCCGCCCGCGCAGCTCGTCCTGCACGGCGCGGGCCTGCTCCTCGGTGGCGGGCCAGTCCTCGGGGATGCGTACGGTCGTCATGGTGGGGGAAGCCTACGGGCCGCGCGAAGGCCGGCAGGACGCGGGAGTCCTGCCGGCCTCGCGAGGGGCGGGCGTCACTTGCCGAGCGCGCGCTGGAGCTGGCTCTTGTTCATGCTGGAACGGCCTTCCACGCCCTTGCGCCTGGCCTCCTGGTAGAGCTGGTCGTAGGTGGGCCCCTGTGAACCCTGCCCCGACCGCTGGCCGCCGCGCTTGCCGGAGGACATGTCCTGGGTGGAGGTGCGGCTGGCCGTCTTCGACTCGCCGGACCGGGCGCGCTCCTTGTTGACGGTCCGCGCGGCGATCTCCTCGGCGCGGCCGGTGCTCTCGCCCCGGTCCTTCGCGCTTTCCTTGATGTGCTCGTACTGGCGTTCCCTCTTGGGGCTCGAACCGCGTGGCATTCCCGCTCACTTCCTTCCTCGATCAGTGAACGGGTACCCACACTGCCAAGGTTCAGCGCACCCCGCCCGCTCAGTGCTCCAGGCGGGCAACGCGCCCCTTCTCGCCCGCCGCCCAGCACCCCGCGCCGGGTGCGCAGTCGACGGTGTCGAAGGAGCCGGTGTCCACGGTGCGCCAGGTGCGGCCCGCGTCGGTGGTGAGGTCGGTGCCGGTGGGGCCGACGGCGAGGGCGGTGGTCCGGCTGTGCGGCAGCCACGCGACGCCGGAACGGTAGGCGGCCGGCGGTGTGCCGGCGGCCCGCCAGGTGCGGCCGCCGTCCGCCGTGCGCGCGGCGGACCGGGGCGAGGGCTGGTCGGGGCGGTAGTCGCCGCCGACGGCGAGACCGTGGGTCCGGTCCCGGAAGGCGAGGGCGAAGACGCCCCGCGCGGGATCGCCCGCCGGGACGGGCGAGGCGGCGGCCGTCCAGGTGCGGCCCCGGTCGGCGGAGTGCAGCACGCGCGCGTGCGCGGCCCCGCCGGTGGCGAGCCACACGTCCCGCGGCCCGGAGGTCACCAGGCACTGGCCGCTCGCGGCGAACCCGGCCTCGCCCTCCTGCGCGGCCGGCATGGCCCGGTCCGGCAGCACCCGCCAGGTCCGGCCGCCGTCACCGGTCGACAGGATGCGGAACCTGCCGTCCACCGGGTCGCTCATGGCGAGGCCGTGCCGGTGGTCGAAGAAGGCCATGCAGTCGTAGAAGGCCCTCGGGTCGGTGTTGCGGAAGGACTCCGTCCAGGTCGCTCCGCCGTCGTCGGTGCGGTAGACGCGGGACGCCTCGCCCTCCCCGATGGCCAGGACGACCGCGCGGCGCGCGTCGAACGCCTCCACGTCCCGGAACTGCAACTCCCCCGCGCCGGGCGGCGACACGTCCCGCCAGCTTCTCCCGCCGTCGGTGGTGCGCAGGACGGTCCCGGCGGTCCCGGCGACCCAGGCGGTGTCCCGCCCGGCCACGGCCAGGCCCCGGAACCGCACGTCCGGGGTGCCGGTGTCCTTCAGTTCCCAGTGCGGTGCCCCGCGCCCGGCCGGGTGCGCCTGCGCCGGTACGGCGGTCAGCGCGGCCAGTGCCGCCGCGCAGGCGGCGATCGCCGCGGCCGTGCGCCGTGCCGGTCCCCACCGTCGCGGGTGTCGCGTGTTCCCCATGCGCCTCATGGCGGGCGAAGCTAGCCCACCGCCCGGACGCCGTCCAGACGGCCTCGCGCACGCGTTCCCCGGGCTGCGCGGGTGCAACAAGTGCCCTGCGGGGCACACGAGGAGAACGACGTCGGCGCGTGCATGCATGCGGTGACGGAGGTCACTCGCATCCCGGGTGCACGGATCGGCTCATTCCCACGTCTCTTCCAGTGCCCGGCCTCATACGCCCGGAAGTCCGTCCAGCCGTCCAGAGGGAGCAAGGCGTTGTCCATCGTCATCGAGCAGCCCGTGGAGGCCCGCCTCGTCGCCGCCGCGCCGCGTATGCCGAGCATCCCCGCGACGCTGCACTACGACCGGCGCGACCCGTTCGCCGTCCGCATGACCTTCCCGGCCCCCGCCACGCTGGAGGGCGTCGACGTCTGCTGGACCTTCTCGCGCGAACTGCTCGCCGCGGGCCTGCACGACTGCGAGGGCCACGGTGACGTGCGGGTGCGGCCCTACGGGTACGACCGCACCGTGCTGGAGTTCCACGCGCCCGAGGGCACCGCCGTGGTGCACGTCCGCTCCAGCGAGATCCGCCGGTTCCTGGAGGCGACCAGCGCGTTGGTGCCGGTCGGTCTGGAGCACCTCGACCTCGACCTCGACCACGGCCTGGCGGAGCTGATGCGGGACGCCTGCTGAGGCGCCGGCACTTCTGATCCGGCGGGCCGCCGGCCTGCGTGCCCCTGCGGCGCGGAATCTCCTTCAATGAGCGCGGGATCTCCCCCATGCGCGTGGGATCTCCTCGGTGAGCGGGGCGGCCGGCATGAATCGGCCAGACGGCGACGGCGACCCGGGGTCCCCGCGTCGGCGCCCAGCGCCGCGCGTCAGAGCGACGCCGGCGCCCTCACCGCCTCGGCCACCGCCGCGCGCACCTCGTGCACGATCCGGTGGAGCCCCGGTGCGGCCTCCCCGGCCCGTTCGGTCAGCTCCTCGACCCGCCGCCCCGCCGCGGCCCCCTCCTCCCCCGACAGGCCCGCGGCGGCTGCCAGGGCGGCCACGGCGGCGTCCCGCTCGGAGAGCGCGGCGACCGGCAGCGGCCCGCTCAGCACCTGGCGGACCTCCTCGCGCAGCGCCTCCACCGCCGCGGCGCGCCCCAGGGCGTACTCCACCGACGGGAACACGCCGAGGATCCGCTTCTTCTCCGCGCGCAGGTACCCCCCGGCGACCAGCTGCTCCCGTACGGCGTCCAGGGTCACCCGGGACCGCAGCGTCACCCAGGTCCGCCAGGGGTGCGGGCGCGACTCGTGGACGAGTTCGAGCAGCCCGTCGAGGACCGCGTCGCCCGCGGCCGCGTCCGGGTCGGCCGGCACGGCGATGCCGTCCTCGTCCCGCAGCAGGCCGTGCCGGGCCAGCTCGACCAGCGCGCCGGCCCGCACCAGCCCGGGCAGCCGGACGGTGGCCCCGGACGGCGGCCGTGCGGCGTCCCAGCCCAGCAGGCAGAGCCGGGCCGGCAGCGAGAGCGGGCCGTCGGACGCGGGCACGGTGCCTCCTGGGGGTCGGGGAACGGTCACCCGGCGCGGCGCGGGGGCGGTCCGTTAATGCGTTGACAGCCCCCGCGGCCACTCCTACGGTGTGAAGCGGTCCTGTTGCCGTCGATGGGAGAAGGACGTTGCTCGTCTGAGGTCCTGAGACACCGCGTCACACCCCAGGGGTGTGCGCTGCGTGCGACCTCGGCGTCCGAGCCGTCCTCCGGTGCAGGGCTTTTCCCATGCCCGTGGAGCCCCCTTCCGGGTCGCAGGTGTCTCGACACGCGTTTGCCCCTGTCTGCTTCGAGCAACCGCGAGTGAGGCCGCCATGTCTTCATCCGTCACCGTCACGTCCCTGTCCTTCGCCTGGCCCGACGGCACGTCCGTCTTCGAGGGCCTCGACGCCGCTTTCGGCCCGGGCCGCACCGGCCTGGTCGGCGTCAACGGGTCGGGGAAATCGACCCTGCTGAAACTGATCGCGGGCGACCTCCCGCCGGCCGACGGCACCGTCCGGGTCGCCGGGGAGGTCGGCCACCTCCCGCAGAACGTCACGCTCGACACCCACCTGCGGGTCGACGAGGTGCTCGGCATCGCCGGCCGGCGTGCCGCGCTGCACGCCATCGAGGCCGGTGACGTGTCGGCGGAGCACTTCGAGGCGGTCGGCGACGACTGGGACGTCGAGGAGCGCGCCCTCGCCACGCTCGGCGAACTCGGTCTCGGTCACGTAGGGCTCGACCGCACCGTCGGCGAGGTGTCCGGCGGCGAGTCGGTGCTGCTGCGGCTGGCCGCGCTGCTGCTGCGCCGGCCCGACGTCCTGCTGCTGGACGAGCCGACGAACAACCTCGACCTGTACGCGCGCCGACGGCTGTACGCGGCCGTCCGGGCCTGGCCGGGCGTCCTCGTCGTGGTCAGCCACGACCGTGAACTGCTCGATCTCGTCGATCAGATCGCCGATCTGCGCTCGGGTGGGATCACCTGGTACGGCGGCAACTACTCCGCCTACGAGGCGGCACTGGAGGTCGAGCAGGAGGCGGCCGGGCGCATGGTGCGCGTCGCCGAGGCCGATCTGCGCAGGCAGCAGCGCGAACTGGCCGACGCCCAGGTCAAACTGGCCCGCCGCAAGCGGTACGGGCAGAAGATGTGGGACCAGAAGCGAGAGCCGAAGATCGTCATGGGGGCACGCAAGCGCGCGGCGCAGGAGTCCGCGGGCAAGCACCGGATCATGCACGAGGAGAAGCTCGCCGAGGCCAGGGACCGGCTCGACGAGGCCGTGGAGGCCGTACGGGACGACGACGAGATCCGCGTCGAACTGCCGTACACCGCCGTCCCGCCGGGACGCACGGTCCTCACGCTGCGGGATCTGCGGCTGCGCCACGGCGCCCGGGTCAAGGGGCTCGACCTGCGCGGTCCGGAGCGGGTCGCGCTGATCGGGCGCAACGGCGCGGGGAAGACGACCCTGCTGCGCACCATCGGCGGGGAGCTCGCGCCGGAGGCGGGCGAGGTCACCGCGCACGTCCCGCTGCGGTTCCTGCCGCAGCGGCTCGACGTCCTGGACGGGGAGCTGACGGTCGCCGAGAACGTGGCCCGGTTCGCACCGGACGCCACGAACAACCGGGTGCGGGCCCGGCTGGCCCGCTTCCTGTTCCGCGGCGCCCGCGCCGACCAGCGGGCGGCGACGCTGTCCGGCGGGGAACGCTTCCGGGCGGCCCTGGCCGCGCTGATGCTGGCGGAGCCGGCCCCTCAGCTGCTCATGCTGGACGAGCCGACCAACAACCTCGACATGGCGAGCGTGCGGCAGCTGACCTCGGCCCTGGAGTCCTACGAGGGGGCGCTGCTCGTGGCCGGCCACGACCTGCCGTTCCTGGAGTCCGTCGGGATCACGCGCTGGCTGCTGATGGAGGAGGGAGAACTGCGGGAAATCACGCCAGAAGCTGTCGGGTATACCGCCTAGCGTCGGCTGCATGCCCGATGTCATCACCCTCACCGCAGCCCGGGAGAACAACCTCAAGGACGTCACCCTCCGCATCCCGAAAGGCCGGCTGACCGTGTTCACCGGCGTTTCGGGATCGGGGAAGTCGTCTCTCGTCTTCGACACGATCGCGGTGGAGTCGCAGCGCCAGCTCAACGAGACCTTCCCGTGGTTCGTCCGCAACCGGCTGCCGAAGTTCGAACGGCCGCACGCGGACGGCCTGGCGGACCTCACCCCCGCGATCGTCGTCGACCAACGGCCCGTCGGCGGCCACTCGCGGTCGACGGTCGGCACCATGACGGACGTCTACTCGGTGATCCGGGTGCTGTTCTCCCGGCACGGCACCCCGAGCGCCGGACCCGCCACCGCGTACTCGTTCAACGACCCGTCGGGCATGTGCCCCGAGTGCGACGGCCTCGGCCGGACCGTGCGGCCCGACTGGGACCGCATCCTGGACCCCGGCCGCTCCCTGGCCGGCGGAGCCGTCCGCTTCCCGCCGTTCGCCGCCGGGACCTGGCAGGGCCAGGCGTACACCAGCAGCACCGAGCTCGACCCGGACAAGCCGGTCGGGCGCTTCAGCGCCGCCGAGCGTGAGTTCCTGATGCGGGGGCGGCCCGGCAGCAAGGTCACCGTCAGCGGCAGCGGCGGGACCTGGACCACCGACTACGAGGGGCTGGCGGACCGCTTCGAGCGGCTGTACCTGAAGCGGGACCTGTCCGCCATGAGCCAGAAGACGCGCGACCTGGTCCGGGAGTTCCTGGTGGAGGGCGTCTGCCCGCAGTGCCTGGGAGCCCGGCTGAACGCGGCGGCGCTCGCCACCCGCATCGGCGGCCGGTCCATCGCCGACTGCGCCCGGATGCAGGTCACGGACCTGATCACCGTGCTGAAGGAGATCGACGACCCGGTGGCCCGGCCGATCGCCTCGGCGGCCGTGGCCGCGCTGGAGCGGATCGAGGCGATCGGCCTCGGCTACCTCAGCCTGGACCGGGAGACGGCGACGCTCAGCGGCGGGGAGGGGCAGCGGCTGAAGACGGTGCGCCACCTCGGCTCCAGCCTGACCGGGATGACGTACATCTTCGACGAGCCCAGCGTCGGACTGCACCCGCGGGACGTCGGACGCCTGGGTGAACTGCTGCTGCGCCTGCGCGACAAGGGCAACACCGTGCTCGTGGTGGAGCACGACCCGGACGTCATCGCGCTCGCCGACCACGTGGTCGACATGGGGCCGGGGGCCGGCACGGACGGCGGCACGGTGGTGTTCGAGGGCACCCCGGAGCGTCTCGCCGCGTCCGGCACGCTCACCGGGCGCTGCCTGCGCACCCGTACGGCGGTCAAGGACGCGGTACGCCGTCCCACCGGCGACCTGTGGGTGAAGGGCGCGGGCCGGCACAACCTGCGGGACGTGACCGTGCGGTTCCCGGCCGGGGTGCTCACCGCCGTGACCGGGGTCGCCGGGTCGGGCAAGAGCACCCTGGCCGGCGAGTTCACCGCCGCGCACGAGGCCGTGGTCGTCGACCAGTCCGCCATCGGCATCTCGGGCCGGTCCACCCCGGCGACGTACCTGGGGATCATGGACGGGATCCGCAGGATCTTCGCCCGGGGAACGGGAGCGGAGGCGGGCCTGTTCAGCTTCAACTCGGCCGGGGCGTGCGGCACCTGCGAGGGCAGGGGCGTCATCCACACCGATCTCGCGTTCATGGACCCGGTGACGACGACCTGCCAGGACTGCGAGGGACGGCGCTTCAAGGAGGAGGTGCTCGCGCTGACCGTGCGGGGGCGCTCGGTCGCCGACGTGCTGGAGATGACCGCGGGCGAGGCCCTCGGCTTCTTCGACGACGCGGGCGTGCGGCGCCGGCTGCGGGCCCTGCGGGACGTCGGGCTCACGTACCTGACGCTGGGCCAGCCCCTGTCGACGCTGTCCGGCGGGGAGCGGCAGCGCATCAAGCTGGCCACACGGCTGCACCGGACGGGCGCGGTGTACGTGCTCGACGAGCCAACGACGGGCCTGCACATGGCGGACGTCGCCGGCCTGGTCGCCCTGCTGGAGCGGCTGGTCGACGCGGGCAACACGGTCGTCGTGGTCGAGCACAACCTGGACGTGGTCGCCCGGGCCGACTGGGTGGTCGACCTCGGCCCGGACGGCGGCCGCGACGGCGGCGAGGTCGTCTTCGAGGGGACGCCGCGCGACCTGCTCGGCGCGCGGGGGTCGTTCACGGCGGAGCACCTGCGCCGGGCGGTCGGGGCGGACGCGGTGGCGCCGGACTGAGAGCCGGCCGTCAATGAGCGGCCCGGGCCGTGCCCCGATGGGGTGGTTCGGGCGGTCGCCGGCCGATCAGGCCCGCGGCTGCCCGAACACTGGTCGTGAGGTGGCGCGGGCCACCGGCGACAGGGGGACGGCATGGACGCTGGCACGGTACTGGTCGCGGTGGCGGAGCACCCGCAGGACGCGGGCGCCGCCGCCGGGCAGCTGGCGCGCATCGCCGAGGCGATCCGGGACCGCGGCGCGCAGGTGCGCTGGGTGACGAGCGCCGCCGACGCCGAGGCGGTGCTCCGGACGGAGGCCCGGCTGGCCGCCGCGCTGGTCGCGTGGGACCTCGCGCCCGGCACCCCCGCGCGGGAGCCGGGCGGGGCGAGGGTGCTGCGCGGCATCGGGCGCCGCTTCCGGGACCTGCCGGTGTTCCTGGTCATGGCGGACGAGGAGCTGCGCGAGCTGCCGCTGTGGGTCTCGCAGGCGGTCGTGGGCTACGTGTGGCCCCTGGAGGACACCCCGTCGTTCATCGCCGGGCGGATCACCACCGCCGCGCGGGCCTACCAGGACGCCCTGCTCCCCCCGTTCTTCAAGGCGCTGCGCCGCTTCGACGACGCGCACGAGTACTCCTGGCACACCCCCGCCCACTCGGGCGGCGTCGCCTTCCTCAAGTCGCCCGTCGGCCGGGCGTTCCACGACTACTTCGGGGAACGGCTGCTGCGCAGCGACCTGTCGATCTCCGTGGAGGAACTGGGCTCGCTGTTCGAGCACACCGGGCCGATCGGCGAGGCGGAGCGCAACGCCGCGCGGGTCTTCGGCTCGGAGCGGACCTACTTCGTGCTGCACGGCGACTCCACCTGCAACCGGATGGTCGGGCACTTCAGCGTCACCCGCGACGAGATCGCCCTGGTGGACCGCAACTGCCACAAGTCGGTCCTGCACGGCCTGGTCGTCTCCGGCGCCCGGCCGGTGTACCTCGTCCCGACCCGGAACGGCTACGGCCTGGCGGGCCCGCTGCCCCCGGCCGAGATCGAGGCGGCGGCCGAGCGGATCGCGGCGAACCCGCTCACGGCGGACGCGGTGTCCGCGCGCGCCCAGTACGCGGTGTTCACCAACTCCACCTACGACGGGCTGTGCTACGACGCCGGCGCCGCGGCCCGGGCCTTCGCCACGGGCACACCCCGGCTGCACTTCGACGAGGCGTGGTTCGCCTACGCCCGCTTCCACCCGCTCTACGCGGGCCGCTACGGCATGTCCGTCGACGAGGAGAGCTTCCCCGGGCCCGACCGGCCCACGGTCTTCACCACCCAGTCGACGCACAAGCTGCTGGCGGCGCTGTCCCAGGCCGCGATGGTGCACGTCAGGCCCGGCCCGCGGGCGCCGGTGGAGCACGACCGGTTCAACGAGGCGCTGATGATGCACGGCACCACCTCGCCGCTGTACCCGATGATCGCCTCCCTGGACGTCGCCACGGCGATGATGGACGGGCCGCAGGGGCAGTGGCTGGTCGACGAGGCGGTGACGGAGGCGGTCCGCTTCCGCCAGGAGATGGTGCGCATCGGGTGCCGCATCGCGGCCGCGGGCGACCGGCCGGCGTGGTTCTTCGGGGTCTGGCAGCCCGGCGAGGTGACCGACCCGGCCACCGGGGCGCGCCTGCCCTTCGACGAGGCACCGGCCGAGCTGCTGCGGACCGAGCCGTCCTGCTGGCACCTGGAACCGGGCGCGGACTGGCACGGCTTCCCGGGGCTGACCGACGGGTACTGCATGCTCGACCCGATCAAGGTGACCCTGACCTGCCCGGGCATCGGCGCCACCGGCGAGCTGTCGGGGCAGGGCATCCCCGCCCGGGTGCTCACCGCGTACCTGAGCACCCGGGGCATCGTGGTGGAGAAGACCGACAGCTACACCACCCTGGTGCTGTTCTCCATGGGCATCACCAAGGGCAAGTGGGGCACGCTGCTCGACGCCCTGATGGACTTCAAGGACCTCTACGACGGTGACGCCCCGCTCGACCGGGTGCTCCCCGCCCTCGTGGCCGGGCATCCGCGCCGCTACGCCGGACTGACGCTGCGGGGCCTGTGCCAGGAGATGCACGACCAGCTGCGCGCCTCCCGCCTGGTCGAGCTCCTCGACACGGCCTTCCAGGAGCTGCCGGAGCCGGTCGCCCCACCCCAGCAGTGCTACCAGCGGCTGATCCGCGGCGGTACGGAGCGGCTGCGCCTGGCCGACACGCCGGGCCGGGTCGCCGCGGCGATGGTGACCGTCACCCCGCCCGGCATCCCGGTCCTGATGCCCGGCGAGAGCGTCGGCACGGCCGACGGGCCGCTCCTGCGGTACCTGGGCGCCCTGGAGTCCTTCGACCGGCGCTTCCCCGGCTTCGGCAGCGAGACCCACGGCGTGACGCGGGACCCCGACACCGGCGACTACCTCATCGAGTGCCTGCGCGCCCCCGAGCCGCCCGCGACCGGCGCCGCCTCGGCTCCGGCCCAGCGGCGGGACGCCCCGGACGCGGAGCCGGTGGGCTGACGGCGGGCGGGGCGGCCGGGGCGGGGGCTGTCCTGTCCGCCCTCAGCCCTGCATGATGGTCGGCCGACGCACGTCGGGTTCCGGCCGATCCGGGGAACTCCCTCGGTGCGGTCCACACGTCCCACCCGATACGGAGTCGTCCTCGTGCCCAGCAAGAAGGCCCTCGTCCGCCGTCCCGGCCCGCGTCTCGCCGAAGGGCTGGTGACGCACATCGAGCGGGAACCCGTCGACGCCGACCTCGCGGTGCAGCAGTGGGAGGCGTACGTGGCGGCCCTGCGCACGCACGGCTGGGAGACCGTCGAGGTGGAGCCGGCCGACGACTGCCCGGACGCGGTGTTCGTCGAGGACACCGTGGTCATGTACCGCAACGTCGCCCTGATCACCCGCCCGGGCGCCGAGTCGCGGCGCGACGAGACCGCCGCCGTCGAGGAGGCCGTGGCGAGCCTGGGCTGCTCGGTGAACTGGGTGTGGGACCCGGGCACCCTGGAGGGCGGCGACGTCCTGAAGATCGGCGACACGGTGTACGTCGGCCGGGGCGGGCGCACCAACGCCGCCGGGGTGCAGCAGGTGCGCGCCGCGTTCGAGCCGCTCGGCGCGCGGGTCGTGTCGGTGCCCGTGAGCAAGGTGCTGCACCTGAAGACCGCGGTCACGGCGCTGCCCGACGGCACGGTGATCGGGCACATCCCCACGATGGACGCGCCCTCCCTCTTCGGCCGCTTCCTGCCCGTGCCGGAGGAGGCCGGGGCCCATGTGGTGCTGCTCGGCGGGGACAAGCTGCTGATGGCGGCCAGCGCGCCGAAGACCGCGGAGCTGTTCGCCGACCTCGGGTACGAACCGGTCGTCGTGGACATCAGCGAGTTCGAGAAGCTCGAAGGCTGTGTGACATGCCTCTCGGTGCGGCTGCGGGAGCTGTACGTCTGACCGGCGGGGTCCGCCATCCGCCGGGCCGCCGACCTGCACATCCGGAGGCCGGGCCCGCACATGGGCGACATCGCTGATCAGCGGCCTTTGTGGAGCTCTCGACCTACGGCTTCGTAACCTACGGCAACGTAGCCTACGATGCCGTAGGTTTCCGCTCACCGCTCGTACGCATGTCCCCCTGGAGAGTCCATGACGATCACCACTCCCCATCTCGGCAGCCCCGCCGGCGCCTGGTCCGACGCTCAGCTGCTGTACGCCCTGGAGGAAGTGGTCGAGACCGAACTCAACCGGCATCTGAAGGTCGCCAAGGACTGGATGCCGCACGAGTACGTCCCGTGGAGCGACGGACGCAACTTCCCCGGCCTCTTCGAGGACGGCCAGGCCTGGGACAAGGAGCAGTCGAAGGTCACCGAGATCGGCCGGATCGCGCTGGTCGTCAACCTGCTGACCGAGGACAACCTGCCCAGCTACCACCACGAGATCGCCAGCCTGTTCGGCCGGGACGGCGCCTGGGGCACCTGGGTGCACCGCTGGACCGCCGAGGAGGGCCGGCACGGCATCGTGATGCGCGACTACCTGCTCACCTCGCGCGCCGTGGACCCGGACAAGCTGGAGCAGTTCCGCATGTCCCACATGAGCGAGGGCTTCGAGTCGGACAACCGCCACTCGATGCTGCACTCGATCGCCTACGTCGCCTTCCAGGAGCTGGCCACCCGCATCTCGCACCGCAACACCGGACACCAGTCCGGCGACCCGGTCTGCGACCGCATGCTGGCCCGGATCGCGACCGACGAGAACCTGCACATGGTCTTCTACCGCAACCTGCTCAAGGCGGCCTTCGAGCTGGCGCCCGACCTGACGATGCAGGCCGTCCGGGACGTGGTGGTCGACTTCCGCATGCCCGGGCACGGCATCCCCGGCTTCGAGCGGGCCGCCGCGCAGATGGCGATCGGCGAGGTCTACAACCTGCGCATCCACCACGACGACGTGCTGCAGCCCGTGCTGCGCTTCCTGAAGATCATGGAGATCGACGGGCTGGGTCCGGAGGGCCGCAAGGCGCAGGAGGAGCTCGGCATGTACATGAACGGCCTCGACTCCGAGGCGGCCAAGTTCGACGAGAAGCTGGCCGCGCGCAAGGCCCGGATGGCCGCCCGCGCCGGCGCCTGACGACGCACCGCGCACCGTCCCGGCAGGGCCCGGCCGCCACGAGCGGCCGGGCCCTGCCCGCGTGCGGGGCTCGCACGGCACGCCGGACACGCGCCGCACACCGGACGCGGCGCGGTCACCGCGCCACGCGCCGCAGCTCCAGGCGCTCCTTCTCCGACAGGCCGCCCCAGACGCCGAAGCGCTCGTCGTGGGCCATCGCGTACTCCAGGCAGGCCGTGCGGATCGGGCACATGCCGCAGATCCGCTTCGCCTCGCGCACCGAGCTGCCCGGTTCGGGGAAGAAGAAGTCCGCCCCCGTCTGCGCGCACAGCGCCTCCTGCTGCCAGGCGAGTTCGGGCGAGGTCATCGTGTCGATGTGCATGGCCCGAGCCTCGCGGCAGGTGAAAAACGTTCGATCAACGCGGGATCAACACCGCGTTCACGGACCCCGGGCCGCCTCGATGTTGCCCGCGCGGACGGCCGCGCGCACGGCGGCGCGCGGAGCGGCGCGTCACCCGGGCGGACGCGCCCGGGGCCCGGCGCACGGATCGGCGGCGTTCCGGCGGCGCCGGGCCCCGGGCGGTGCCAGACTCGGCTGTACAGGCGGACGGGCCCCTGTGCGAGGAGGGCGAGGATGCTCACCACCCGTTATGTCACCGGCTCTCCCAACTGGATCGATCTCGGCGTACCGGACATCGAGGGCGCGGCGGCCTTCTACGGCGATCTGTTCGGCTGGCGGTTCGAGCCGGGCGGTCCGGAGGTCGGCGGGTACGGGCTCTTCCGGCTCGACGGGCGGACCACCGCCGGCGGCATGCAGACCACGGCGGAGCAGGGACCGCCCTCCTGGACGGTCTACTTCCAGGCGCCGGACGCGGACGCCATCGCCCGGGCGGCCGAGCAGAAGCACGGCAGGGTCCTGGTGCAGCCCATGGACGTCCAGGACCTGGGCCGCATGGCGATCCTGACCGATCAGGCCGGGGTGTCCTTCGGGCTGTGGCAGCCGGGCCGCAACGAGGGCCTGGAGGCCGTGCAGGAGCCGGGCTCGCTGTGCTGGGTCGAGCTGTACACCGCCGACGTCCCCGCCACGGCCGCCTTCTACCACGCGGTCCTCGGCCTGGAGACCAGCGGTCTCGACTTCCCGAGCGGCACCTACACCACGTTCAGCCCGGCCGGCGAGGGCGAGGAGGCCATGTTCGGCGGCGTCGTCCCGCTGTCCGAGGACCCGGCCGAGGAGCAGGCGCACTGGCTGCCGTACTTCGAGGTGACGGACCCGGACGCGGTCGTCGCGCGGGCCGGGGAGCGGGGCGGCACGGTCCGGGTCCCGGCCACCGACGTGCCCGGTGTCGGCCGTCTGGCCAAGCTGGCCGACCCGTACGGCGCCCGTTTCGCGGTGGTCCGCAGCGAGCGTCCGGAGGGCTGACGGACAGGCCCTACGCCGACCCGCGCCGCACCAGCGTCGTGGGGAGCACCACGCTGGACGGCGGGCCGGCGTCGTCCTCGCGGGGGGCGCCCCGGTCCAGGTCGCGCAGCAGCAGGCGGGCCATCAGCCGGCCCATCTCCTCGATGTCCTGGCGGACCGTGGTGAGGGGCGGATCGGTCTGCTCCGCGATGGGCTGCATGTCGTCGAAGCCGATGACGGCCACGTCGTCGGGGACGCGGCGGCCGGACTCGCGCAGGACGCGCAGCGCGCCGGAGGCGGTGAGGTCGTTCGCGGCGAACACCGCGTCCACGTCGGGGCAGCGGGCGAGGAGTTCGCGCATGGCGCGTTCACCGCCGGCGTAGGTGAAGTCGGCCTCGGCGATCAGCCGCGGGTCGGCGTCCGCCATGACGTCACGGTAGCCGTCGAGGCGGTCGGCCGCCGAGGTCTGGTCGAGGGCGCCGGTGATGTGGGCGATGCGGGTGCGGCCGAGGCCCGCCAGGTGGCGGACGGCGTCGCGGGCGCCGCCCCGGTTGTCGGTGTCGACGTAGACCACGTCCCGCCGGTCGCCGCCCCAGCCGGGCCGTCCACCGAAGACGGTGGGCACGCCGGCCCGCTGGATCAGCTCCGGCAGCGGGTCGTCGAGGTGGAGCGAGAAGACGAGGGCGCCGTCGACGTGTCCGCCCGCGAGGTACCGCCCGACGCGGGCGTGGTCGTCCCGGCCCTCGGTGAGCAGCAGCACGAGCTGGTTGTCGTGGGCGGTGAGTTCCTTGCTGATGCCGCGCAGCTGGAGCGCGAAGAACGGGTCGGCGAAGACGCGCGTCTCCGGTTCGGCGACGACCACCGCCACCGCGTCGTGCCGCCGGGTCACCAGGGAGCGGGCGGCCTGGTTGGGCACGTAGCCGAGTTCCTCCACGGCCTTGCGGACCCGCTCGACGAGGACGTCCCGCACCCCGTCCCCGCCGTTGACCACGCGTGAGACGGTGGCCCGCGAGACCCCGGCCCGCGCGGCCACGGCCTCCAGCGTGGGGCGCGGCGCTGTGTCGGTCACTTCGGGGCTCCCTCTCTGCGGCTGCGGATCAGGATAGCCCCGGCCGCGAGGGGAGGTGAGAGCGCTCTCCCCGGCCCGGCCGGCCCCGCTCCGCCCGCACGCCCCGAGCGCCCGCGGCCGAGGCCCCCGGCCGCGACGCCCGCCCGCGACCGGGCCGGTCACGCCCGCGCCCCACCGCACCACCGCCCGCGGAAGGCCCACGCCCCGGCGGGCCCCCGCCGCGCCCTCAGTGCTCGTGCTCACCCCCGGCGGCGGCGCCGTGCTCGTGTCCGTCCCCGTCGCCGGGCTCCTGCCCGTGGTCGTGCGGGTCGTAGCCGGGGATCGTGCCGTCCGGCTTCTTCACCAGGAACAGGCCCACCATTCCCATGTCGGAGTGGCTCTGCACGTGGCAGTGGTACATCCAGGCACCGGCGCCGACCCCCTCCCCCGCGATGACCTGGAAGCCGAACGAGTCGGCCGGTCCGGTGATCTTGTTGTCGATCACCTGACTGGGGTCCTCCGGGCCGGTCAGCATGCCGGTGCGGTTGTCCGCCCAGCGATGACCGTGCATGTGGAACGTGTGGTAGAACTCGCCGTGCGTGATCACCACGAACTCGACGCGATCCCCCACCGTGGCCTCGAAGTCGGGCCCGGAGTGCGGCGCCTTGTTGTTGATGCGCATGTCGTTGAAGACGACGGTGTGCGTCCGGTCGGGCAGGACGTCGCCCTTGCGGCGGACGATGACCGGGCCGTACAGGCCCTTCTGCAGCCCTTGCGTACCGTGCTCCGTGCCGACGACGTGGTCGTGGTAGTGCCAGTAGCCCGCGCTGCCCGAGCGCCAGGTGCCGTCCTTGCGGCGGCCGGGGGCGTGGGTGCGCCAGGTGTAGGTGCGCGTGCCGCCCGGCTCGACGTGACTGCGGTTCAGCCTGGTGCCGTCGCTGGTGATCTCGTAGTCGAGGCCGTGGACGTGCAGGCTCACCGCGACGTCCATGGTGTTCTCGAACTCGATGTGGAGCGTGTCGCCCTCGTTGAGCTCGATCAGCGGGCCCGGGATGCTCGCCTTGCCCTTCTCCAGGCCGTAGCCCATCTGACCGTCCGCCAGCTTCTCGGCGTACAGCTTGATGCGCTTCACCGCGCCCCCGGCGGGAGCCGTCCTCGCCGGGGTGTCGGCGCTGAGGGCCTCCGGCGCCACGGACAACGATGTCGCGACGGCCGCGCCGCCCAGCAGGACCCGCCGGTTGAAGCTGCGTCTGTCCACGCCGAACTCCCCACACTGGTAAGGCATTTACGGAGGCGTACCTGAGACGAACCGCTGAGACGGTACCGGCCGCGCCCTCGTTTATCCACACTCAAGACAAAGTTGCCTCCATCCCGGTCATAGGTATTGGCGGAGCGTGCAAAGGGGTCTAGCTTCCTTGGCGGTGTTGCTGTGACCCAGGAGGTGCCCATGCACGTACGCGGGGCGAGCAAGAGAAGACGCGTCTGGGCGGCCTCGGTGGCCGCCGCCGTCGTGACCGCCGGACTCCTGTCCGGACCCGCGGCGAACGCGCGCCCGTTCCCCGAACCACCGCTGACAACGATGTCGATCAAGTCGCCCCCGGGCGGCGCGAACGTACGCGTACTGATCTTCCACGGCTCCGCCGCGGCCGGGGAGGAGTCCCCGGTGGTGAACGCCGGGATCGAGGCCATCGAGGACATCGGGCTGTCGGGTCCCGCGGACCGCCGCTTCGCGGTGCAGGCCACCGACGACGCCTCGGTGTTCACCAACGGCACGAAGCTGGGCCGCTTCAACGCGGTCGTCTTCCTGACCGGCGGGGGCGACGTCCTCGACGCGGAGCAGGAGGCGGGCCTGGAGGCGTACATGGAGGCCGGCGGCGGGTTCGTCGGCATCCACGACGCGGCCCGCGCGGAACCGTACTCGGACTGGTTCACCGGTCTGGTCGGGGCACGGCCCGCCGCCTCGAGCCCGGCGTCGGTGCAGCGGGCGACCGTGGAGGTCGGCGACCGCCGCCACCCGGCCACCCAGGACCTCCCGGTGCAGTGGAAGCGTCCCGACAAGTGGCTCAACTGGACGAAGAACCCCTCGGGCGAGGTCCACACGGTGGCCCGGGTGCGGGAGTCGACGTACCAGCCGGGCACCGGCGCCAACGGCTGGGACCATCCGGTCAGCTGGTGCCGGGACTACGACGGCGGGCGCTCCTTCTACACCGGCATGGGCGGCACGGTGTCGTCCTACGACGAGGCGGACTTCCGCGCCCATCTGCGCGGTGCGCTGATGTGGACCACCCGGCTGGAGCAGGCCGACTGCAAGGCGACCATCACCGCCAACTACACGGCCGAGCGCCTCACCAAGCCCAACCAGCCCGGGCAGAACGACCAGATCGGTGAGCCGCACGGGCTGGTCACCGCCCCCGACGGCCGGGTCTTCTACATCGGCCGGGGAGGAGCGGACTCCTCGCAGCCGGTGGTCACCGACTGGAACGACCCCGAGATCGGCAAGGGCAAGGGCGAGATCCACGTCTGGGACCCGAGGACGAAGCAGGTCACCCTGGCCGGGGCGCTCGACGTCTTCGGCAACAAGGGGGGCGGCGACGAACTGGTCAAGGTCGAGGAGGGGTTGCTCGGCATCGAGCTGGATCCGCGGTTCGAGCAGAACGGCTGGGTGTACCTGCACTACACGCCGCACGCGCGGATCGACCGCGACACCCGGACGGCCGAGCGGCGCGTCTCCCGGTTCACGCTCGACCGGGCCACGAACAAGCTGGACCTGTCCAGCGAGAAGGTGCTGCTGAAGTGGCCGGTGCAGATCCACAGCTGCTGCCACGCGGGCGGCGGGATGGCCTGGGACTCCAAGGGGAATCTGTACATCGCCACCGGTGACAACAACTCCAGTGGCTTCAGCGGCGGTTACTCGGGCAACAACCCGGAGCCCGCCTACAAGGGCGTCTCCTTCGCGGACGCGCGTCGCACCGCCGGCAACACCAACAACCTCAACGGCAAGATCCTGCGCATCCATCCGGAGCCGGACGGCACCTACACGCTGCCCGCGGGCAACCTCTTCACGGGCAAGGAGACCGCCGAGGGCGGCGGCAAGACGCGCGGCGAGATCTATGTGATGGGCGTCCGCAACCCGGCGCGCATCTCCGTCGACAAGTCGACCGACGTGCTCTACGCGGGCTGGGTCGGCCCGGACGCGAGCGCGCCCTCGACGACCTGGGGCCCGGCCAAGTACGACACGTTCGCCGTCATCACCGAGGCCGGCAACCGCGGCTGGCCGTACTGCATGGGCAACAAGCAGCCCTACCGGGACCGCAATCTGCCGGACCCGTCCAAGCCGCTGGGCTGGTACGACTGCGACCACCCGAAGAACGAGTCGCCGAACAACGACGGCCTGGTCAACCTGCCGCCGGTGACCGGCAACAACATCTGGTACTCGCCGTCGGGCGGCGCCCCGGACTTCCCGCGGGACGCGAACGGCGTCCCCTCGTACAAGGCGGCGGAGGCCACCTACAAGCTGCCCTGGCTCAAGGGCGGCGGGCAGGCGGCGATGAACGGGCCGGTCTACCGGTACGACCGGGTCGCGGCGGACAGTGCCGTGAAGTGGCCGGCGTACTGGGACGGCAAGTGGTTCGTCGGCGATTTCTACGACGCCGACCAGCCGCGCAACGCGGTGGTCATGGACCCGAGGACGCAGGGTGACGGCGGTCTGCCGGTGCACTCGGAGTCGCTGAAGAAGATCGTGCCGATCGGCAACGACGGCATCAAGAACCTGATGGACTGGAAGTTCGGTCCGGACGGTGCGCTCTACGTCCTCGACTACGGGCGCGGCTTCTTCACCTCGGACTCCAAGTCGGCCCTGTGGCGGGTCACCTACAAGGGCGGCGGACCGACCCCGGCCGCCGGTCGACTGGCGAGGGGGACCGAGTGATGCGCGCACGAGGAGTCTGGGCCGCCCTGCTGGCATCCCTGCTGGTGATGCTCGGCGTGCAGGCGCTGCCCGCCGCCGGGCAGCCCGCGAAGGAGGATGCCGAGCAGGTCCTGACCTGGACGGCCGGCGACGCCATCGACAAGTACGCCTCGGCGCCCACGACCGCGGTCGCCGGGACCGCGACGATCGTCTTCGAGAACAGCGCGGCCACCGGGAACACCACGGGCATGCCGCACACGCTGACGTTCGTGACCAGCGACCCCGAGTTCAACAGCGACGTGCAGCTCAACATCCTGGCCAATCCCAACGACGCCGAGGGCGGCAGGCACACCGCCCAGGTCACGCTCACGCCCGGCCGGTACTTCTACCACTGCACGATCCCCGGCCACGGCCAGATGCAGGGCATCCTGACGGTGACCGAGGGCACCGGCGAGGACACCACCGCGCCCGAGGCGTCGGCGCACGTGAGCGGCACGCAGAACGCGCAGGGCGAGTACGTCGGTTCGGCGAGCGTGGCCCTGCACGCCACCGACGAGGGCGGCTCCGGCCTGGACCGGATCGAGTACGCGATCGGCGACACGGGTGCCTGGCAGCCGTACACCGCGCCGGTCGTCGTCGACCAGGTCGGCAGCCACACCGTCCGCTACCGCGCGTTCGACAAGGCGGGGAACGTCTCCGCCGAGAAGAGCACCCGGTTCACGGTGGTGGCGCCGCAGTCGGACGACACCACCGCGCCGGAGACCTCGGCGACCGTCGGCGGTGAGCGCGACGCGAACGGCGCCTACATCGACATGGCGACGGTCACCGTCTCGGCGTCCGACACCGGCTCCGGGGTCAACACCATCGAGTACGCGGTGGGTTCCGGTGCCTGGCAGGCGTACACCGCGCCCGTCATGGTGCACCAGGCGGGCACGCACACCGTCCGCTACCGCGCCACCGACAAGGCGGGCAACGTGGCGGCGGAGAAGAGCGTGCGGTTCACCGTCGTCGCGGCACCGCCGCAGGACACCACCGCCCCGGTGACGGGCGTGAGCGTGGAGGGCACGAAGAACTCCGCGGGCGCGTACGTCAACAGTGCCCGGGTGACCGTCACGGCGACCGACGCGCACGGCTCGGGCGTCGAGAAGATCGAGTACTCGCTCGACGGCGGCCCCTACCTCGCCTACTCCGCTCCGGTGGTGGTCGACCGGGCCGGCGCGCACACCGTGGCGTACCGCGCCACGGACAAGGCCGGCAACACCGCGGCGGCCCGCACGGTCTCCTTCACCGTCGTCTCCGGCCAGGTCCCGGCGCCCGACTGCCCCGAGTACGACGAGCGGCTGACGGTGATCGTCGGCACGGTCGACTCGGGCGTGCGCAACCGGGTCACCGACAACCGGTGCCGGATCGGCGAACTGATCGAGGACGAGAAGGAGTGGACGTCCCAGGCGCTGTTCCTGAAGCACGTGAACGCCGTCCTCGACGACCTGCTGACGGAAGGGGTCGTCGACCAGCGGGAGGTCAAGGCGATCCGCAAGGCCGCCCGGCAGTCGGGCATCGGCGAGCCGGGGCAGACCGAGGGCTACCGCGCGCTGTTCGACGGCACGGCGGAGTCCCTCGCGAAGTGGCAGCAGGTGGGCGGTGGTTCGTTCGGGCTGAACCCGGACGGGACCCTCACCTCCGGCACCACCACGGCGGGCATGGGCATGCTGTGGTTCCCGCAGCGCAAGTACGGCGACTTCTCGCTGAAGCTCCAGTGGCGGGACGACGCTCCCGGCACCGGGAACGCCAACTCCGGTGTGTTCGTGCGCTTCCCGTGGGTCCTCGACCACCCGGAGGAGTCCCGCCCCGAGTGGGTGGCCATCAAGTACGGGCACGAGGTGCAGGTGTTCGACCGGCCCGACGGCGACATGTACAAGACGGGCTCGATCTACGGGTTCGACCGCGTGGGCCTGGCCGGCGCGGGCGTGACGCAGAAGGGCACCTGGAACGACTACGAGATCCGGGTGGAGGGCCAGCACTACTCGGTCTTCCGCAACGGCGTGCTGATCAACGAGTTCGACAACACCGGCGGCCAGGAGTTCGCTCCCCCGCGCTCGGACGACCCGGGCACGGACGGGCGGCGCTTCGCCTCCGGCTACATCGGGCTCCAGGTGCACGGCACGACGGACGTGGTCTCGTACCGCGACATCCGGATCAAGGAGCTGTAGGCCCTCCGGAGGTCTTCCTGGCCCTGCTCGGCTGTACCCGTCTGGGCTCTCCCGGCATCTTCGGATACTCGGGCGGGTACGGCAGGTCGCCCAGTCCGTGGTCGTGCTCGTCACGGCGGGCGAGGTCGAGCAGGGCCTCCAGCGAGTAGCGCCTGTCGTCCATGTCCGCGTGCACGTCGCCGAGTTCGGCGAAGCGCGCGGGCATGGTCGCGAGGTCGAAGTCCTGCGGGTGCGCCACCCCGACCTCCTCCCAGCGCAGCGGCGCGGAGACGGGGGCGTGCGGGCGGGGCCGGACGGAGTAGGCGGAGGCGATCGTGCGGTCGCGGGCCGTCTGGTTGTAGTCGATGAAGATGCGCTTCCCCCGCTCCTCCTTCCACCACTTGATGGTGACCTGCTCCGGCATGCGGCGCTCCATCTCCCGGCCGACGGCGATGGCCGCGCGGCGGACCTGGGTGAAGGTCCAGCGCGGTTCGATGGGCACGAAGACGTGCAGGCCCCGGCCGCCGGAGGTCTTCGGGAAGCCGCGCAGACCGCCGAACTCCTCCAGCATCGCCCGCAGTTCGTGGGCGGCCCGGGCGGCGTCGTCGTAGTCGGTGCCGGGCTGCGGGTCGAGGTCGATGCGGAGCTCGTCCGGGTGGTCGACGTCGTCGCGGCGGACCGGCCAGGGGTGGAAGGTGAGGGTGCCGAACTGGGCGGCCCACACCACCGCCCCCGGCTCGGTGGGGCACATCTCGTCGGCGCTGCGGCCGCTGGGGAAGGTGATGTGCGCGGTCGGGATCCAGTCGGGCATGTTCTTGGGCGCCCGCTTCTGGAAGAAGTTCTCCCCGCCTACGCCCTCGGGGTAGCGCTCCAGGGTGGTCGGCCGGTCGCGCAGGGCGCGCAGGATGCCGGGGCCGACGGCGATGTAGTAGCGGGCGAGGTCGAGCTTGGTGAAACCGCGCTCGGGGAAGAAGATCTTGTCCGGGCTGGACAGCCGTACGGTCCGGCCGTCGACCTCCAGTTCCACCGCGTCACCCATGCGAGCCACGGTAGGCGTACCCCGCATACCTCGCACATCGGGCGTGGCCGGGCATGCGGGCGCAGAATCGACGCATGGATCTGCCGGTGATGCCCCCCGTCCTGCCGATGCTCGCCAAGTCGGTCGCGTCGATCCCCGCGGGCATGCAGTACGAGGCGAAGTGGGACGGTTTCCGGGCGATCGTGTTCCGGGACGGGGACGAGGTCGAGCTCGGCAGCCGTACCGGCAAGACGCTGACCCGGTACTTCCCCGAGCTCGTGACGGCGGTGCGGGAGCGGCTGCCGCGGCGGTGCGTGGTGGACGGGGAGATCGTCATCGCGCGGGAGGGTCATCTGGACTTCGACGCGCTGACCGAGCGGATCCATCCGGCGGACTCGCGGGTGCGCACGCTCGCGGAGCGGACGCCGGCGTCCCTCGTCGTGTTCGACGTGCTGGCCCTCGGGGACGAGTCGCTGCTCCAGGCTCCGCTGACGGAGCGGCGGGAGCGCCTGGAAGGGGAGCTGTCGGGGGTGGCGCCCCCGGTGCACCTGGCCCCGGCGACCACCGACATCGAGGTGGCGCGGCAGTGGTTCGAGCAGTACGAGGGGGCGGGCCTCGACGGCGTGATCGCCAAGCCCCTGACCGTGCGCTACCGGCCGGACGAGCGTGCCATGTTCAAGATCAAGCACGAGCGGACGGCGGACGTGGTGGTCGCCGGGTACCGCCTGCACAAGAGCGGCCCGGTGGTGGGTTCGCTGCTGCTCGGCCTGTACGACGACCGGGGGACGCTCCAGCACGTGGGCGTGTCCGCGGCGTTCACGATGAAGCGCCGGGCGGAGCTGGTCGAGGAGCTGGAGCCGCTGCGCCTGGACGACGTCTCGGGGCATCCGTGGGCGGCCTGGTCCGAGGAGTCCGCGCACGAGACGGCCCGGCTGCCGGGGGCGCCGAGCCGCTGGTCGGGCCGCAAGGACCTGTCGTGGGTGCCACTGGCGCCCGAGCGGGTGGCCGAGGTGGCGTACGACCACATGGAGAACGGGCAGCGCTTCCGGCACACCGCCCGCTTCCGCCGCTGGCGCCCGGACCGGACCCCCGAGAGCTGCACGTACGCGCAGCTGGAGGAGCCCGTCCGCTACGACCTCGCCGAGATCCTCGGCACCTGAGGTTCCCCGGGCGTCCCGGGGAACCTCAGGGCGTCCGGAGGATGCTCAGGGCTGCATCAGCACCTTGACCGCGCCGTCCTGCTTGCGCTGGAACATCTCGTAGGCCTGCGGCGCGTCCGACAGCGGCACGCGATGCGTGGCGAAGTCGTCGACGCCGAGCGGGTCCTCGTCGGTGAGGTACGGGATGATGTCGTCGGCCCAGCGGCGGACGTTGGCCTGGCCCATCCGCAGCTGGATCTGCTTGTCGAACATGGTCAGCAGCGGCAGGGGGTCCGCCATGCCGCCGTAGACGCCGGAGAGCGAGATGGTGCCGCCGCGGCGCACCAGCTCGATGGCGGTGTGGAGGGCGGCGAGCCGGTCGACGCTGAAGCGCTCGGCCATCGGGCCGCTCAGCTTGCGCGGCATCACGGCGGCCGCGTTCTGCACCAGCTTGGCGACCGCGCTGCCGTGGGCCTCCGTGCCGACCGCGTCGATGACCGCGTCGGGGCCGCGGCCGTCGGTCTGGTCGCGGATCGCGGCGACCAGTTCCTCCTCGCTGTCGAAGGACCTGAGGTCGAACGTCTCCACGCCCCGGGCACGGGCCCGGCTCAGCCGCTCGGGCACCAGGTCGACACCGAAGACCCGGTCGGCGCCCTGCACCCGGGCGACCCGGCAGGCCATGTCGCCGATCGGCCCGAGGCCGAGCACGGCGACGCTGCCCCCCTTCGGGACGGCCGCGTAGGCGACCGCCTGCCAGGCGGTGGGCAGCACGTCGGACAGGTAGACGAACCGGTCGTCGGCCGGGCCCTCGGGCACCTTGATGGGGCCGAACTGCGCCTGCGGAACGCGCAGGTACTCGGCCTGGGCGCCCGGCACGGCGCCGTACAGGCGGGTGTAGCCGAACAGGGGGGCGCCCATGCCCTCGCCCGTGACCTGGGTGGTCTCGCACTGGGTGGGCAGGCCGGTCAGGCACATCCAGCAGGTGCCGCAGGCGATCTGGAACGGGACCACCACGCGGTCCCCCACCTGGAGGTCCGGGACGCCCGCGCCCACCTCCTCGACGATGCCCATCGGCTCGTGGCCGAGGATGTCCCCCGGGGTCATGAACGGCGTCAGCACCTCGTAGAGGTGCAGATCGGATCCGCACAGCCCCGTGGAGGTGATCCGGATGATCGCGTCCGTGGGTTCCTCGATCTTGGGGTCGGGCACCTCGTCCACCCGCACGTCCCGCTTGCCCTGCCAGGTCACTGCCTTCATCGCCTCGGGTCCCTCCGTCGGCCTGCGCGTCGGTCGGTCGGCGCGGCCCGGGTACCCCTGCCGCCCGGGCCGAATCTTGGGCCGATCGGCGGACAGCGCAGCGACACCGACTTGCCATATCCGCTCAACAGTGGGCGTCGATGTTCAGATAAGCGCACAATCTAGACACATCGATGACATGAGGCGTGATGACGACGGTGGGCAGAGGACGGGGCGTGCGCGGTCGGCGCACCGCGACGACGGCGGCGCTCCTGGCCGCCCTGGCGACGGCCGCCCTGGCGGGCTGCACGGGCGGGAACGGCGCGGGTGACGACGGCCGGGGAACGGAGCGGGGGAACTCCCGGACGGCCTCCCCCGGGGCCGGCGGACCGTCCGTGCTGGCCGTGAAGATCGACAACGCCCCCGCGGCCCGCCCCCAGACGGGTGTCGACGCGGCGGACGTCGTGTACGCCGAGCAGGTCGAGGGCGGACTCAGCAGGCTGATGGCGGTCTACGCCACCCGGCTGCCGGAGGTGGTCGGGCCCGTGCGCAGCGCACGCGAGTCGGACCTGGAGCTGCTGCGGCAGTTCGACCGCCCGACGCTCGCCTTCTCCGGCGCGCAGACGAAGCTCCTGCCGCTGATCGACGGCGCTCCGCTGCGAGCCGAGACCCCGTCCGACGCCGCCGCGGCCTACTTCCGCGCCGACGACCGGCCCGCGCCGCACAACCTCTACCTGCGGCCCGGGCGGCTGGTGCCCGAGGCCCCGGGCCGGGCGGCCCTGACCACCGGATTCCGCTACGGGCCCGCGCCCTCCGGTGGCACGGCGACGGACTCGCGGACGGTGCGCTACCCGGCGGCCCGCTTCACCTTCACCTGGTCGGACGCGCGCGAGCGCTGGCTGGTGGGCATGGACGGCGGCCCGGCGGCCACCGCCGGCGGCACGCCGCCGGCCCCGGCGACGGTCGTCGTGCAGTACGTGAAGGTGCGCGAGTCCGCCTTCCGGGACTTCCTCGGCAACAACACGCCGTACACCGAGACGGTGGGCACGGGCAAGGCGGAGGTGCTGCGCGACGGCCGGAGCTGGAAGGCGCGCTGGCAGCGCCCGGACGCGGCCGACGGCACGGCGTTCACCACCCCGGACGGCACCCCGGTGAACTTCGCCGAGGGCCAGGTGTGGGTGGTGTACGCCAAGGCGTCCTGACGCGCCCGTGCGCACCCGGTCGACGGCGAACTACTCGATTCCGCCGTCGAGTTCGGCCCGGGCCCGGGCCGCCAGCCCGTCGGCCCCGCAGGAGACCGCCAGGTCCAGGCCCCGGCGCAGGTCGCTCGCGGAGCGGGCGGCGATGCCGTACTCGATGCGGGCCGCCGCGTGCTCGTACTGGCAGGGCGAGGCCTCCAGGTAGGCGACCGCCTGCGCGTGGAGCCGGACCGCCCGCTGGCCGGTCTCCAGCGCGGCGGCGCAGCGCAGGGCCTCCCCTATGGCGGTGTCCGTGCCGAAGCGCTCCGCCTGCCGGCGGACCTCGACGGCGAGCCGGGCGGCACGGTCGGGGTCCTCGGTGCTGAGGGCGCGGGCCAGGTCCGCGGCCCAGGGGACGAGTACGGGGTTGTGGTGGCCGCGAGCCGCCGCCGCCTTCTCCGCGGCCTCCAGCTCGTTGATGCCGTCCTTGGTGCGCCCGACGGCCAGCAGCAGCCGCCCGCGCACCGAACGCGGGTCGGGCAGCACGATGGTGGAGGGGTACGGCGGGGCGAAGCCGTACCGCTCGGCCACGTCCCAGGCCTGGTCGACGTGGTCGCGGGCGAGGAGCGTGTCGACCAGGTTGCAGGTCGCGGACCAGTACAGGGGCAGTCCGCGGCCGACGCGCTCGGCCAGCCGCAGCGACTCGCGCAGGGAGGCCTCCGCCTCGCGCAGACGGCCCCGCCTGCGGTGGCCCAACCCGACGTAGGCGTGGGCGAGCGCCAGGTGGCCGCCGCTCCACCCGGCCGTCTCGTAGGCGCGCAGGGCCTCGTTGTAGAGGGCCTCGGCCCGGTCGAGACGGTCGGTGAACGCGTACGCGTTGGCCAGCATCAGCAGCAGTTCGATGCCCCACTCGGTGTCGGTCCAGCCGAGGCCGGGCGCCAGCCGGCCGTTGACGAGGGCGCGGTCGCACAGTTCGGCGACCTCCTCCGCGTTCTCGCCGTGCATCAGGGCATCGAAGCCGCGCAGGATGAGCAGGGCGCGTTCGGAGTTGTCCCGGCCGGTGCAGGTGCCCGCGAGGTCGGCGAGCCGCTGCGAGCGGCCGGGCGAGGTGGCCTCGCCCGCGTGCAGGCCCTCCCACATGAAGTGCACGGCCTGGAGCCGCATCCGGGCGGGCCCGGGCTGCAGCCGGGCGGCCTCCGCCTCGACCGTGCGGACGGCCTCCTCCAGCTGGTCGTTGTGCAGGAGCGCCTGGGACAGCCGGAAGACGGCGTCCACGCGCTGGTCGCCGTCGAGGCCGGGCATGCCGAGCGCGCTGCGCAGATGGCCGATGGTGCGGGCGGGCGCGGTGAGGAAGGTGGCCTGGGCCAGTTCGTAGAGCACGTGCGGGTGCGACTCGGGCCGGGGCGGTTCCTGCAGGGCCCGCTCCAGGCAGCGGCGGGCCGCGTCGGGCGCGCCGACCGCGAGGTGCTCGCGGGCCGCCTCGCGCAGTTGCCCGACGAGTTCCTCGTCGTCGTCCGGGTGCACCTCCATCAGATGGCGGGCGGCGGCCGCGGCGCCGTGGCCCTCGTCGGTGACGATGCGGGCCGCTATGCCGTGCATCGCGGTGCGCAGGGCGTCGGGGATGGAGTGGTAGACGGCCGTCGCGATGAGCGGGTGGACGAACTCCAGGTCCCCGTCGGCGGCGTGGCCCGTGCTCGGGTCCGGCTCGGTGAGGATGCGGGCGGTGCGCAGCAGTTCGGCGCAGCGGCGGGCGTCCTGCGGCCGCAGGGTGGCGAGCTTGGCGACCAGGTCGATGGAGATGCCGGTGCCGAGGATGGCCGCGGCCCAGGCGAACCGCGTGGCGTCGATGCCCAGTTCCTCCAGGCGCGCGACGAGGCCGCCGCCGCGGGCCGAGCGGTTCAGTTCGCGCAGTTCCCCGGCGCGTGCCTCCACCGGTTCCACTTCGCTGTCCTGGACGCGGGCGAGCAGTTCCACGGTCTCGTAGGGATTGCCCGCGGTGACGGCCCACACCTCGCGGCAGAACGCGGCGTCGGCGTGCCGGCCGAGGGTGGCGCGGGTGAGCCCGGCCGTCGCGTCCGGGGTGAGGGCGCTCAGGGTCGCCACGGGGCCGTCGGCGGCCGCGGCGACGGTCTCCAGGTGCCGGGCACTCACGTCGGGGACGTCGTCCGGCCGGCGGGTGACGACGACCAGGACGGACGTCTCGTCGAGGCGCTCCGCGAGCGCGGCGAGCCAGTGCAGGGTCTCCTGGTCGGCCCAGTGGGCGTCGTCGATCAGCAGCACGAGCGGCCAGTCGCGGCGGGCGAGCCGGCGCACCGCGGCGACCAGACCGTCGCACACGCCCTGCGGGTCGGCCTGCCGGGCACCGGGGTCCGCGATGCCGAGGGCGGGTCCGGCGATGTCGTACCAGTCGCCGAGGTACTCGCGGGCCTCCTCCGGCAGCATCGACACCAGGGCCGGCTGGAGCAACTGCCGCACCACGTTGAAGGGGACCGACCTGAGGGTCTCACCGCCGCGGGCCGACCAGACCGTGCAGCCCCGCGCCTCGGCGACGCGGCGGGTTTCGGCCAGCAGGGCCGTCTTGCCGAGTCCGGCCTCGCCGCGGAAGACCAGCAGCCCGCCGGACGAGGAACGGTCGGTGCAGAGTTTGTCGACCGCCTGTGCGATGGCGGCGACTTCCTCGTCCCGCTCCCACAGGGAAGCCGAGGCGGCGGCCGCTGGCCGTACCTCCGTCATCCCGCTACCTCCCCAAGTCGCCCGAACGACGTACAGACGTCGAGCCTAGCCGTCCGCTTGCCTCGGTGGAGGGTGGTCGCGGCACCTGTTGCCGTGACGGGTGACACCGGGTGCAGCCGGGCGACGCACCCGGCCCGCCACCAGCCACCTTCGGGTCAACAGGGCGTAAAAACAAGGGAGCTGACGTTCATTCACCGCGAACGGCCCGCGCGGGGACGGACGGCGGGCGCTGCTCGCCGGGTCTGCGGGCTTCTCGTCGAGGGGTACGGTTCCGGCGTCCACGGCCACTTCGCGACGATCATCGCGGCACGGCTTTTCACACCGGAGGACGGCAGCGCGGCCGAGGCCCTCGTGAGCGCGTGCGCCCTCATCCGCCCTCGCGTTCTTCCCGCCCGGGTCGAGGCGGCGGTTTTCGGCCGTCGTTCCCGCGTGGTGCGCCAGGTTGCCCGGGGGCCGGTCCGGCTCCCGCCGGAACAATTGCTTCCGGCTCCTCTCATGCCTCTTTCACCGACGCCTCATACGGTGGGGGCATGACGCGCGAGACTCCTTCCGGGTGGTACCCCGATCCCGGACAGACAAGTGACGGGCCCGCCACGGAACGCTGGTGGGACGGCAGGGCCTGGACGGACCGCATCCGCCCGCAGCAGCCCGCGTCCTGGGCTCCCCCGGCCGCGCCGGATCCGTCCCCGGCGGCGCCGGACATCACGACCGGGGCCGACGCGCCCCGCGCGGAGGGCAATGCTCCCGTCGGGAAGGAGCCCGCCTCGGGGGGCGAGCCCGCCTCGGGGAGCGGGACCGCGTCCGGGGGCGAGGGCCCCTCGCTGGACAAGGGCCCCTCCGCGAGCGGTGCCACCTCCGGCGGCGCGGCCGCCTCCGGGCAGGACGCCGGCTCCGAGGACCGGGGCGACTCCGGGAGCGCGGCCGCAGGGCAGCGGCCTGCCGGGGCCGGGGTGTCGGAGGCCGCCAGTTCGGGCCGAACGGACGGCGGCGCCGCCGCGTCCGCCGCCTCATCGGCGGACCCGGCCGGCACCGGGCAGGCCGGCCCGGGCGCGGCCGGCGAAACACCCGGCCCGTCCCCCGCCCCCGGCGAGCCGGCCGGCCCCGGGAGGCAGCTGCCCCACGCCGGTCAGGCGGCCGGAGCGCCGTATCCGCCCGTCCCCGGCGGCCCCGCCGCAGCCCCGTACCCACCGGGAGCCGGGCACCCGTCCGCAGCTCCGTTCCCCCCGGGAGCCGGGCACCCGTCCGCATCCCCGTACCCACCGGGAGCCCCCCATCCGCCCGGCGCCGCCTACCCGCCGGGAGCCCCGTACCCGCCCGGCGGCGCGTACCCGCCCGGGGCCGGGTATCCGGCGGCGCCGGGGCATCCGGTCCATCCCGGCGGTGCTTCGCCGCGCAAGGGCCGCGGGCTGCGGATCGGGGCGGCCGTCGCCGCGGCCGTCGTGGTGCTCGCCGGCATCGGCGTGGGCACGTACGCACTGACCGCCGACGACGGCTCGGGCGGCCCGTCGGCCACCTCACGGGGACCGGGTGGCAACCCGGGCGAGGAGGACGGCCCCGGCGGCAAGAGCCCGCAGCCCCGCCGGTCCGAGCCGCCGAAGATCAGGAGCGGCTCCGTGACCGACCGGGTCAGCGGCATCAGCCTGCCGATACCCGAGGGCTGGTACGGGCAGCAGGGGAACGCGGGCGCACAGGTGACGTCCGAGGACTCCTACAAGTGCCCCGGCGACACCTCGTCGACCTGCACGAAGGGCGGAGCCTACTCGGCCCCGGCCGTGGCCCTCGGTACGAAGGGCGCGACCCCGGAGGAGATAGCGAAGGCGGACATCGGGGCGAACGCCGAGGAGTCCTACGGCGGCAAGTCCTACGGCGGGATCACCCAGCACGACGTGCTGGCCTCCCGGGCCGTGACCGTGGCGGGGCAGAAGGGCTACCTGGTCCGCTGGAAGGCCGTCACGAGCAAGGGTGCCGACGGCATCGTCGAGTCGCTGGCGTTCCCCTCCCCCGCGAACGCCAAGCTGATGGTCGTCGTGCGGTTCGGCGTCGACGCCGACCAGAAGGAGAGGGTCCTCGACGACATCACCGAGGGCATCAAGGTCTCGACCGGCAGCGGCAACGGCCAGGACGTCTGACGTCCCGCCCCGCCGGCGCGGAGCGACGGCCGGGTGGGGCGCCCCTGCCGCTCACAGGGGCACCCCGCCCGGCCGCGGGGTGCGCGCCGCCCCCGTCCCCACGGGTCGGCGCGATCGGGTCGCCGTCCGGTCATCCGGCGGACGGCGACCCGGGTCTCAGGTGAGGCCGAGCGCGGGCAGCACCGCGGCCTCCACGAAGCGCACCAGGTAGTCCGGGTCGGCGGGCCGGCCCTCCAGCACGGGCCGCAGGCGCAGCACGCCGAGCATCTGCGCCGGGATGTACTCCAGCGCCGGGTGGTCGGCGGGCACCTCGCCCCGTTCCACCCCGCGCCGGACGATCTCCTTCAGCGCGGCGATCTCCGGTTCCACGACCGCCTCCCGCAGGGCCCGTTGCAGCTCCGGGTCCTGGGTGGCGGCGTGCGTGAGGGCGTGCAGCAGCTTGGTGTCCCGCCCCGACAGGTCGCCCGTGATGCGGGCCGCCTCGCGCAGGTCGTCGGCGAGGGAGCCGGTGTCGACGCAGCGCGTCCGCCGGTACGAGCGCAGCGCCGCCGCCACGAACTGCGGCTTGGTCTTCCACTGACGGTAGAGCGTGGACTTGCTGCACCGGGTGCTGGCGGCGATCCCCTCCATGGTGAGGGAGTCGTATCCGCACTCCCTGAGCTGTTCCAGCACGGCGTCGAAGAACTCCTGCTCACGCTCCGGCGTGATCTTGGAGCGGCGCGAGGTACCGGCCGGCTCGGGCC
Organism: Streptomyces sp. NPDC017943; assembly: GCF_044328425.1. Lineage (NCBI taxonomy): Bacteria > Bacillati > Actinomycetota > Actinomycetes > Kitasatosporales > Streptomycetaceae > Streptomyces > Streptomyces sp. NPDC017943. The sequence continues at coordinate 942,182 of NZ_JBIRHH010000002.1, forward strand.
CGTCCGCAGCCTGCGACGTCATGGTCGGTGCTCCTCACTTCCGTCGGGTGGCCGGCATTCCCGGCCGGTGGTGTGTCCTTCGTCTACCGATACGCCAGTGTACCGGTACGTCGGCGTATCGGTACACTGGCGTATCGGTACGCTGCCGTACCGATAACAGCACCACTGTCACCGAAGGGGCCGGGGGATGAATGCCCGCACCGAGCCTGCGCCGGCGGGGCCCGACGCGATAGCGCGGCCACCGCTGCTCAGGGAGTTCCTGCTCGTCGCAGGTCTCTTCGTCGTCTACAAGCTGGGCCGGCAACTGGCCACGGGCCACACCGGTGAGGCCTTCCGCAACGCGCGCGGCGTGTGGGACGCCGAGCGGGCGCTCCACCTGCCCGGCGAGGGGGCGGTGCAGTCCCTGCTGCTGCACGGCGACGGCGTCGTGCACCTGGCGAACACCTACTACGCGGCCGTCCACTTCCCCGCCACCGCCGCGTTCCTGCTCTGGCTGTACCTGCGCCGCCCCGCCCACTACCTGCGGGCCCGGCGGGTGCTGGCCGCGCTCACGGCCGCCGCCCTGGTGCTGCACCTGCTCTTCCCGCTGGCCCCGCCGCGCATGCTCGCCGCCACCGGCCTGGTGGACACCGCGCGCGAGTTCGGCCCCTCGGTCTACGGCGACCCCGGGGCGGACTCCCTGTCGAACCAGTTCGCGGCGATGCCCTCGCTGCATTTCGGCTGGGCCCTGATGGTGGCGGTCGGCGTGATCGCCGCGACCCGGTCCCGATGGCGGTGGCTGTGGCTGCTGCATCCGGCGCTGACCCTGCTGGTGATCGTCGGCACCGCCAACCACTACTGGCTGGACGCCCTGGTCGCCGCCGCCCTGCTGGGACTGGCCCTCGCGGTGGTGCCCGCCGTGACCGCGACCGCGTCCGTGCGGACCCTCCTGCCGTTCCGCTTCCCGCACCGCACCGCGGGCCGGGCAGGCACGGCGGGTCCGGCGCCGGACCGCACCGGCGCAGGCCGGCCCGCCGCGGCCCCGCAGGAGGAGCAGACGCTGGTGGGGGCGGGCCGGTGAACGCGCTCCTCGTCGCCGTCGCCCTGTCCCTGGTCTCCGCCGTCGCCTACGCGGCCGCGGCCGTCGCCCAGGAACGGCTCGCCTCCCGCTCCTCCGGCTCGGGCCCGCTGCGGCTGCTCGGCCGCGGCGCCTGGTGGTGCGCGGTCGGACTGAACGCCGCCGCCGCGCTGCTGCACGTCGTGGCGCTCAAGTACGGGCCGCTGACGGTGGTGCAGCCGCTCGGCGCGCTCACCCTGGTCGCGGCGGTGCCCCTCGGGGCGCGGCTGGCCGGCCGGCGGGTGAGTGGAGCCGAGTGGCGGGGCACCGCCCTGACGCTGCTGGGTCTCGCCGCGATCCTGGTCACGGCGTCCGGCCCGGCCCCGGACGATGTGCTGAGCGTGCCCGAGGCGCTGGCCGTGGCGGGCGCCACCGCCGCCCTCATCGGGATGCTGTCCCGGCCGGGGGCCCGGCCCGGCCTGCGGCACGCGACCGCCTCCGGCCTGGCCTCGGGGGTCGCGTCCGCGCTGACGCAGACCGTGACGGTGGCCGCGACGGACCGGTCCGGACCGGTGCTGAGCATCCAGGTCGTGGGCGTGGCGCTGCTGGTGGCGGCGTTCGCGGCCGGAGGGCTGCTGCTGTCGCAGACGGCCTACCAGGGCGGCCTGGGCGGGCCGTTGGCCGTGGTGACCCTGGCCAATCCGCTGGCCGCCGCGGTGATCGGCCTGTCGCTGCTGGGCGAGCGCCTCCAGGGCGGTCCGGCCGGCGTGCTGCTGGCGCTGGGCGGCGCGGGACTGGCCGCCTGGGGCGTGGTGCTGCTGAGCCGGGCGGCGCCCGCGCCGCAGCCGCACGGCGACGGCCATCCGGTGGCCGCCGTGCTGGCCCTGGAGCCCGGTTCGGCCGCGGCCGAACCGGGCTGGATGCCCCGGCCGCACGATCCGGGGCACCTCACGGGCGTCAGCCGGTGACGATGGCCGGGTCGCTGACGCCCGGCCTGCCGTTCTCGACGTGACCGGCGAAGCGCCGCAGGAACGCCGCGTCGCCCGCGTCGGTGACGGTCAGGTCGTACCAGCGGTGGGCGGCGCTCTCCACGCGGCGGCGCACCGTGGCGCCCGGGCGGACGGTGACGGCCGTGGGCCGGCCGCCGTAACCGCTTGCCACCTTCAGCCGGGCCGTGCCGGAGCCCTTGTTGGTGAAGGTCAGTTCGACGTCGTCCCCGGTGTGGCGTGCGGTGACCTCGCAGCCGGCCGTCCGCCCGGAGCCCTTGAAGACCCGCACGAAGCCGTTGGGCCCGTGCACCGTCAGGTCGTAGGAGCCCGCCGAGTAGGCCGAATTCCAGAAGTCCGAGAGGGTCTTGCCCGCCTCGGTGGTGTACGTCCAGGGCCCGTCGGCGCGGTTGCCGGAGGTGACGTGGAAGGCACCGCCCGCCTTCGCCCCGGTGGCGAAGGTCAGGGTGAGCCTGCCCGAGCCGGGGTCGACGGAGGCGTCGACGTGCGGCGCGTACCGCAGGGGCCGGGTGCGGCGCGGGCCGCGCTCCTGGCGGGGCATGCGCGGGTCGGCGGGCGGGGTGGGCCGGTAGTCGGGGTGCCGCTCGCGGTCCTGCGGCTCGTAGGCGTCGGTGCCGGGCAGCGCTGCGGGCCGGGCATCTCTGCGGGAGAAGTCGAACGCGGCGGTGAGATCCCCGCAGACGGCCCGCCGCCAGGGCGAGATGTTGGTCTCGCGCACCCCGAAGCGGCGTTCCATGAACCGCAGGATCGACGTGTGGTCGAACGTCTCGGAGCAGACGTAGCCGCCCTTGCTCCACGGTGAGACCACGAGCATCGGCACCCGCGGGCCGAGGCCGTAGGGGCCGGCCGTCCTGCGGCTGTCGCCGGGGAAGAGGTCGAGCGAGACGTCGACGGTGGACAGGCCGCGTGCGGCGTCCTTCGGCGGCAGCGGCGGCACCACGTGGTCGAAGAAGCCGTCGTTCTCGTCGTAGGTGATGAACAGGGCGGTCCTCGACCAGACCTCCGGGTTGGAGGTGAGGGCGTCCAGGACCTGGGCGATGTACCAGGCGCCGTAGTTGGACGGCCAGTTGGAGTGCTCGGAGAAGGCCTCGGGGGCGGCGATCCAGGAGATGGCGGGCAGCTTGCCGGCCTTGACGTCGGCGCGCAGCCGGTCGAAGTAGCCCTCACCGGCCTTGGCGTCCGTGCCGGTGCGGGCCTTGTCGAACCAGGGGTCCCCGGGCTCGGCGTCGCGGTACGTGTCGAAGTAGAGCAGCGAGTTGTCACCGTAGTTGCCGCGGTAGGCGTCCTGGATCCAGCCCCAGGAGCCCCGGGCGTCCAGGCCGTCGCCGACGTCCTGGTAGACCTTCCACGACACGCCCGCCCGCTCCAGCCGCTCGGGGTAGGTCGTCCAGCCGTAGCCCAGTTCGGCGTTGTCCAGGACCGGGCCGCCGCCGGTCCCGTCGTTGCCGGTGTACCCGGACCACATGTAGTAGCGGTTGGGGTCGGTGGAGCCGATGAACGAGCAGTGGTAGGCGTCGCACACGGTGAACGCGTCGGCGAGCGCGTAGTGGAACGGGATGTCCTCGCGCGTCAGGTAGGCCATCGTGGTGGTGCCCTTGGCGGGGACCCAGCGGTCGTACTTGCCGCCGTTGTAGGCCTGCTGGCCGTCGGGCCAGGAGTGCGGCAGGCCTTCGAGGAACTGCATGCCGAGGTCGTCGGCGTCCGGGTGGAACGGCAGGATCTCCGCGCCGTCCTTCTCCTGGTGCCAGACCGGTCTGCCGCTGTCCAGGGTGACCGGACGCGGGTCGCCGAAGCCGCGGACCCCGCGCAGGGTGCCGAAGTAGTGGTCGAAGGACCGGTTCTCCTGCATGAGGACGACGATGTGCTCGACGTCCTCGATCGATCCGGTGCGGTGGTTCGCCGGGAGGGCGGCGGCGCGCTGGATGCTGGCGGACAGCGCGCTGAAGGCCGTGGTGGCCCCCGCGAGTCGGAGGAATCGGCGCCGGTTGACGTCGGGCATGAAGGACAGACCTCTCATCCTGGGGTGCGGGAGGGCCGGCGGGTGACGGAAGCCGCGCGGAAGGAGTGTTTCAGGGACACCGAACGCCGAGGAAGGGGCCGGTGACGCTCGTGTGAAAGTCGCCGGTACGCCGGGTGAGGCGGCGCTGTCCGGGGGGAGGGTGAGGGGCGTGACGCAGACGCAGACGGCTCCCCCGCCGACGAAACGGCCCGTTCGCCAGCTCCTCGCCGCCTCCGTGGGCAACGCGGTGGAGTGGTACGACTGGTACGCCTACACGTTCCTGGCCACCTACATCGCCGGCCAGGTCTTCCCGAAGGACGCCGACAGCTCGCTGGTGCCGCTGCTGTCGACGTTCGCGGTGTTCGCGGTGGGCTTCTTCATGCGGCCCGTGGGCGGGCTGCTGATGGGCGCGGTCGCGGACCGGCACGGGCGGCGGGCCGCGCTGACCGTCACCATCCTGCTCATGGGCGGCAGCAGCCTGCTGGTGGGGCTCACTCCGACGTACGCGTCGGTGGGTGTGCTCGCGCCGGTGGTCCTCGTCCTCGCCCGGCTGTTGCAGGGTCTGTCGGTGGGCGGGGAGTTCGCGGCCTCGACGACGTTCCTGGTGGAGTCGGCGGCCCCGGGCCGGCGCGGGCTGTTCTCCAGCTTCCAGTACGTCTCGACGACGGTGGGCCAGCTCGTCGCCTCCGGCGTCGCGACGCTGCTGGTGGGCACGCTGAGCGAGGAGCGGATGAACGGCTGGGGCTGGCGGGTCCCCTTCGTCCTGGGCGCCGTCCTGAGCCTGGTCGGCTTCTGGGTCCGGCGCGGCGCGCAGGAGACCCGCAGCGCCGAGCGGGAGAAGGCGCCCCGCCCGGGCCTGTTCGAGGCACTGCGCCGGCATCCGCGCGGGTCCCTCCTGGTCGCCGGCATCACGGCGGGCGGCACCCTCGCCTACTACACCTGGACGTCGTACCTGCCGACGTACGCCGAACTCGACGCGGGCGTGGAGAAGGCGGACGCGCTGCTCGCGGGCACCCTCTCGCTGGCGTTCTTCGCCCTGCTGCAGCCGCTCGGCGGGCTGCTGTCGGACCGCCTGGGCCGCCGTCCGCTGCTGCTCTTCTTCGGTCTGGGCTTCGCCCTGCTCATGGTGCCGCTGCTGCACGCGCTGCGCGACTCCTTCACCGTGCTGCTGCTCGTGCAGTGCTCGGGCATGGTGCTGCTGACCGGGTTCACCTCGATCAGCGCGGCCGTCAACGCGGAGATCTTCCCGCCCCGCGTCCGCGCGGCGGGCATCGGCTTCCCCTACTCCCTGACGGTGGCCGTCTTCGGTGGCACGGCTCCCTACCTGGGCACGCTGTTCAAGGAACTGGGCCACGCGGGCCTGTTCCCCTGGTACGTCGCCGCGATCTGCCTGGGATCGTCGCTGGTGTACCTGCGGCTGCCGGAGACGGCTCACGCTCCGCTGCGGCGCTGAGGGCCGTTGCCGTGAGCGCGCGGGCCCCGCCTCCCGCCGCCTCGTGCGTCCGGGGCGGCAGGGGCGCGGGGCGTGCGGGCAGGTCAGGACAGGTACGCCTCCACCTCGCTGAACTGGGCCGCGGGCCAGCCGGTGTTGGCCGTCACCTGGAGGCGCAGGTGGCGCAGGCCGGTACCGGCGGGCAGGGTGACCGTGGCGGTGTTGCCGGTGGCCGGGTCGAAGCGGTAGTCCTTCGCGGCCACCACCGTCGACCACGCCGAACCGTCCGTGCTGCCGAGCACCGACAGCGTCTGCGTGCGGGCCTGCCAGGCGGCCTGCGGGGGCAGCTTGAGCACCAGGCGCCGGACCGCCTGGGCGGAGCCGAGGTCGACGGTCAGGGACTGCGGGAAGGCGCGGTTGGCCGACTCCCAGTAGGTGTTCGCGTCACCGTCGACCGCCTTGCCGGGCGTGTAGACGTCCTGGGAGCCGGTGGCCGTGGCCGGGCGGCCCTTGGCGAGGTTGCGGTCCGGGTCCGGGTCGGGGTTGCCCTGACCGGGCTGCGGCCAGCTGTCGCAGTCCGACCAGGTGCTGCTCCAGCCGGAGTTGCCGCCGCCGTCGGTGAGGGTGAAGGTGCCCGAGCCGTTCGGGTAGGGGCAGTTGTAGACACCCGCGGCGCCGACACCGGAGGCGGTGACGTTGCGGAAGGTGGCGGCGCCCTGGGTCTCGGCCTGGACGACGACCGTGCCCGTGTTGCGCACGGTCGCCCCGTCGACGGTGATGTTCCTCGCCGCGAAGCCGCGCCCGCTGCCGGAGACGAACTCGAAGGCGCTGTATGGGCTGTCGGTGACGGTCGTGTCGGTGATGCGCACCTGCGCCCCGATGGCGCTGTCGTAGGAGTCGACGCGCAGGGCGCCCATGGGGTGGTTCCAGTTGGGGTTCATCGCGCCGGTGCGCACGAGGGTGTTGCCGTCGACCGTGATGGTCCCGGCGAGCGGGTGGAAGGGGTCGAGGAACTTCTGGTTGGAGATGGCGATGCCGCTGCCGAGCGCGTTGGTGTCGGAGACGAGGTTGCCGCGCACGGTGATGTCGGTGCCGCCGTAGATCGCGATGCCGTTGGCGAGGTTCGGCTGGGTGATGGTGTTGTTCTCGAAGCTGCTGTCGACGTCCGGCGCGTTCAGCGACCACATGGCGAGCGCGTCGTCGCCCTGGTTGCGCAGGAAGTTCTGGCGGACGCGCACGCCGCGGGCGCCGCCGTTGAGGTTGAGTCCGTCGGCGGTCATGTCGAGGAAGCGGTTGTTCTCGACGACGAGGTTGTCGTTGTTGCCCATCAGCCACAGCCCGACCTTCAGGTGCTGCAGCCACATGCCGGAGACGGAGCTGTTCGGCCCGAGCGAGCCGTTGACGAAGTTGTCCGGGGTGGAGTCGACGCGCTCGGTGACCTCGCCGATCACCGCGAAGTCCTCGATGTGGACGTTCCCGGCGGAACCGGACTGGTCGATGAAGCGGGAGGTGCGCACCACGGAGTGCCAGTGCCCGGCGCCCCGGAGGGTGACGTCCTGCACGCCGCCCAGGGACTGGGTCAGCCGGTACTCCCCCGGCGGGATCCACACCACCCCGCCCCGGGCCGCCGTGATGGCGTCCCGGAAGGCCTGGGTGGAGTCGCCCCGGCCGCTGGGGTCGGCGCCCTTGGAGGTGACGGACACCGACCCCGCCGGCTGGGACGCGGGCCCGGCCGCAAGCTCGAAGTCGGCCACGTCCACGGTCACCTGGACGTTCGTGGCCTGGAAGGCGACCTTGTCGCCGGCCCGGACGGTCTCCCCGAGCAGCATCCGGGCGTTGTCGTAGAAGTGGTGCGTCTTCGCACCGGGGATCCAGGGGGTGTCGACGTACGAGTACTTCGAGGTCACCGGCAGGGTCCGGGCGAGCTTGCGGTCGTTGACGTACACGTCGAGCGAGCCGGACTGGCCGTCGGGGACGCTGTGGGCGACGTTCACCGCGTCGGCCGTGCGGGGCACCGTGAACTCGACGCGCTGCCCGGGTGCGAGGCGCACGGCCTGGCGTCCCGAGGCTTCGGAGGCGAGGGTGCCCTGGGTGTGATCGGGGCCGATCCGGGAGCCGGTGCCGGCCGCCGACTCGGCCTCGACCGACGTGAACGGCAGGGTGGCGCCCGCCGCGGCCTGCGCCGGGGTGGGGGCGAGGGCGACGAGGGTTCCGGCGGCGAGCACCACGGCCGTCGCCAGGGCTGGCATGCTCCTGACAGTCTGCTGGGTGTGCATGTGCTGATCCCTTCGTGGTGGGGGTACGGGGATAGCGCGTTGCCGCGGTCTCAGGCGCGCAGCCAGACCGCGGTGTCCTCGGGCAGCCGCCCCTCGGCGTCCAGCGGGCCGCTGGCGAGGAGCAGTCGTGCACGGGCGGGCAGGGTGACGGGGGTGCCGGACAGGTTCACCAGGCACAGGGCGTCCGCCCGGCCGAAGGCGAGCACGCCGCCGGGGGCCGGAAGCCAGGTGAGAGGGCCGTCGCCGAAGACGGGGCGGAGCCGGATCGCCTCCCGGTACAGACGGAGCATCGACTCCGGGTCGCGGGCCTGCCGGTCGGCGGCGTACGCGGCCCAGTCCTCGGGCTGCGGCAGCCACGGCTCGCCGCCGAACCCGGCGTGCGGTGCCCCGGCCGTCCAGGGCAGCGGCACACGGCAGCCGTCCCGGCCCGGGTCGGTGCCGCCGGAGCGGAAGTGCATCGGGTCCTGGATGCGGTCCGGGGGGATCTCGGCCTCGGGCAGGCCCAGTTCCTCGCCCTGGTAGACGTAGACGGCGCCGGGCAGGGCCAGGGACAGCAGGGCGGCGGCGCGTGCCCGGCGGGTGCCCAGTTCCGGGTCGGAGGGGATGCCGAAGGCCTTGGTGGCGAAGTCGAACCCGGTGTCCCGGCGGCCGTAGCGGGTGACGGTGCGGGTCACGTCGTGGTTGCACAGCACCCAGGTGGCGGGCGCGCCCACCGGGGCGTGCTCGGCCAGGGTCTCGTCGATGGAGCGGCGCAGCCGTCCCGCGTCCCAGGGGCAGGTCATGAAGGAGAAGTTGAAGGCGGTGTGCAGTTCGTCGGGGCGCAGGTAGCGGGCGAAGCGCTCGGTGTCCGGCAGCCAGACCTCGCCGACGAACACGGTGCCGTACTCGTCGGCGACGGCCCGCCAGGAGCGGTAGACGTCGTGCAGTTCGTCGCGGTCGACGTAGGGGTGCGGGTCGCGGCCCTGGACGAAGTCGGGCAGCCGGGGGTCCTTGGCCAGCAGCGCGGCGGAGTCGATGCGCACTCCGGCGACACCGCGCTCCATCCAGAACCGCAGGACGTCCTCGTGCTCACGGCGGACCGCCGGGTGGGCCCAGTTCAGGTCGGGCTGCTCGGGGGCGAACAGGTGGAGGTACCAGGAGCCGTCGGCGACGCGGGTCCAGGCGGGGCCGCCGAACTCCGAGCGCCAGTCGTTGGGCGGCAGCTCGCCGCCGGCGCCCCGGCCCGGGCGGAAGTGGAACAGCTCCCGCTCGGGGCCGCCCGCGAGGGCGGTGCGGAACCAGGGGTGCTGGTCGGAGACGTGGTTCGGGACGATGTCGACGATGGTGCGGATGCCCAGGTGCAGCGCTTCGGCGATGAGCTTCTCGGCCTCGGCGAGGGTGCCGAACGCCGGGTCGATCATCCGGTAGTCGGCGACGTCGTAGCCGCCGTCCTTCATCGGGGACAGGTACCAGGGCGTGAACCACAGTGCGTCGACGCCGAGTTCGGCGAGATGGGGCAGCCGGGCACGCACGCCCGCGAGGTCGCCGGTGCCGTCACCGTCGCCGTCGGCGAAGCTGCGGACGTACACCTGGTAGATGACGGCGGAGCGCCACCAGTCGGCGGCCGAGGAGGACGGGGAGGCGGGGGTGGGCTGTCCCACGGTCGGTGCCTTTCGTCGTAAGGGGGGTCGGCGGCGTCAGCCCTTGGTGCTGCCCGCACTGATCCCGGCGATGATGTGCCGCTGGAAGACGAGGAACAGCGCGACCATGGGAATGCTGGCGATCACCATGGCGGCGATGAGCACGGTCAGCTGGATGTTCTGCGACAGCTGGACGAGGGCCACGCTGATCGGCTGCCTGCCGGTGTCGGAGAAGACCATCAGGGGCCAGAGGAAGTCCTGCCACACGGCGACCAGCGCGAAGATCGACACCACGCCCAGCACGGGCCGGGACATGGGCAGCACGATCGACCACAGCACCCGCAGCAGCCCGGCACCGTCCATCTCGGCCGCTTCCAGGACGTCCCGCGGGATCTGGTCGAAGAACCGCTTGAGCAGGTAGAGGTTGAAGGCGTTGGCGACGGCCGGCAGCCAGATGGCGAGCGGGTCGTTGAGCAGGCCCAGGTCGGCGACGGTCAGGTACTTGGGCACGACCAGGGCCTGCGCCGGGACCATCAGGGTGGCCAGGATGCCGGCCAGGACGACGTTGCCGAAGGCGGGCTTCAGCTTGGACAGGGCGTAGGCGGCGGCGGTGCAGAGCACCAGCTGGAACAGCCACGCCCCGGCCGCCTGCACGACCGTGTTCCACAGGTGCGTCGGCAACTGCATCAGGTCCCAGGCGTCGGTGTAGCCGGACGTCCGCCAGGTGTCCGGGACGAGGGTGGGCGGGGTGCGCGCCACCTCGTCGGCCGACTTCATCGCGCCCGTGACCATCCAGTAGACGGGGAAGAGGAAGGCCAGCGCGAACAGCAGGACGACGCCGGTGAACACGGTCCAGTACACGGCCCTGCCGCGCGGCCGGGCGAGGACGGCCGGGGAGACCAGGGTGCGGGTGCTGCTCATGCCGCCTCCCCGTCGGTCCGGGTCAGCCGCAGGTACCCGGCGGAGAACAGGCCGAGCAGCAGCAGGAGCATCACGCTCAGCGCGCAGGCCCCGCCGAAGTCGTTGTACAGGAAGGCGTACTTGTAGATCAGGTACAGCACGGTGACCGTGGCGTTCTCCGGGCCGCCGCCCGTGATGACGAACGGTTCGGTGAACACCTGCATGGTGGCGATGATCTGAAGCAGCATCAGCATGAGGATCACGAACCTGGTCTGCGGGACGGTGACGTGCCGGACGCGTTGCAGCAGGCTCGCCCCGTCCAGTTCGGCCGCCTCGTACAGCTCGCCGGGGATGGACTGCAGGGCGGCCAGGTAGATCAGCACGGTGCCGCCCATGTTGGCCCAGGTGGCCACGATGACGAGGGAGACGAGCGCGGTGTCGGCGCCGTTGGACCAGTTGGAGGTGGGCAGGTGCAGGAACCGCAGCGCCTCGTTGGCGAGACCGGCGCCGGGGTCGTAGAACCACTTCCACAGCAGGGCGCTGACCACCGGCGGGATCATCACCGGCAGGTAGACCACGACGCGGAAGAACGCCCTGGCGTGCCGGAGCTCGTTGAGGACGAGGGCCAGCACGAAGGGGACCGCGAAGCCGATCAGCAGGGCGAGCACGGTGAAGGTGAGGGTGTTGCGCCAGGCGGCGGCGAACTCCGGGTCCTGTACGACGCGGGTGAAGTTGGCGGTGCCGACCCATTCGGGATCGGAGCCGGGCGTGAACTTCTGGAAGGCGATCACGACCGCGCGGATCGCCGGGTACCAGGAGAACAGGGCGAAGCAGATCAGTCCGCCCAGGAGGAAGGCGTAGGCGCGGCCCTGGTCGGCGAGGCGGCGGCGCCGTCCCCGGCCCCCTGCCGGGGGCGGTGCCTGGACCGGGCGGACCGCGATCGCCCGGGCGAGCGGCCGGTCGGTGGTCCTCGTCGGGATGGGTCCCGGGTGCTTCACCGGGCTCAGCCCCGTGCCAGGATGCCGTCGATCTTGCCGGAGGCGTCCTTCAGCAGCCGGTCGATGTCCGCGTCCCGCTTGGTGAGGACGGCGGAGACGACCCCGTCGAGCACGGAGTAGATCTGCTGGGCGTGGGGCGGCTCGATCTTCATGCCGAGGTTCTGGTTGCCGTCCAGGAAGGGCTGGTAGTTCTCCACCGGGACATTGGCGTTGGCCTTCTTGACCTGCTGGTCCTTGGCGTCGGCGGCGCCGGTGAACAGGCGCGGCTCGGGCAGTCCGACCGGGGCGTCGTTCTTCTTGGCGCGGGCGTAGTCCCCGAGGAAGCCGTCGCCGGGGGTGAGGAACATGTGGTCCAGCCACTTGAGCCCGGCGCGGATCTGGGCGGGGCTCGCCTTCTTGCTGAACATGTAGCCGTCACCGCCGACGAGGGTCGCCCTGCCGCCGGGCATCGGGGCGATGGCGATGTCCTCGTAGTCCGCGCCCTTCTCCTTGACCAGGATCGGGATGTTGTCGGGGGCGGCGAGGTACATGCCGAGCTTGCCCGAACCCATCATCTGCTGCGCGTCGTTGATGACCAGGAGCTGCTTGCTGCCCATCGACTCGTCCGTCCAGCGCATGTCGTGCAGGGTCCGCAGCACGGCGCGGCCCTCGGGGCTGTCGACGGTCGCCCGCTCGCCGGCGGCGTCGACGACCTCGCCGCCCTGGGAGTACAGCTCGGCGGTGAAGTGCCAGCCGCCCTGGTTCTGGGCGCTGTAGTCGGCGTAGCCGACGGTGCCGCCGCCCAGCCCGGCGATCTTCTTGGCGGCGCTGCGGACCTCGGGCCAGGTCGCCGGGGGCCGCTCGGGGTCGAGGCCGGCCTTCTCGAAGAGGGCCTTGTTGTAGATCAGGCCCATCGAGTAGCCGGTGCGCGGGACGCCGTAGACCTTGCCGTCGACGGTGTAGATGTCGCGCAGTTGCTTCTGGACGGTGCCGTAGCTCTTGAGCTCCTTGACGTACGGCGTGAGATCGGCGGCCTGGTCGATGTCGACGACGTGCCGGGCGTCGGTGAAGTACGTGTAGAAGACGTCCTCCATCTGCCCGCCGGCGAGTTTCGCGTCGAACGTCTTGGGGTCCTGGCAGGGGAACGCGTCGTGCGGGACGACGTCGATGTCCGGGTTCTGCTTCTCGAAGGCGGCGACGTCCTCCTCGAAGAACGCGCGGTCGACCTTGGCGCTCTTGGGCGGCATGCAGTTGACCGTGATGCGGGTCTTGCCACTGGCGGAGTCGCCGTCGGCGCCGCCGCAGGCGGTGAGCGCGAGCGCGCTGACGCCGATCACGGCGACGGTACGGCGGATCCCGGTGCTTGTCATCGGTGGACCCCTTAGGGCAGGAGCGGGTGGACGCCTCAGGACGGGAGCGGGGGCGCCGCACACTCAAGCACCGGCGACATCTGTCCGCAAGATGTCGCGCGGAATCTGTAATTGTTCGACAGAAGGGTGGATCTCAGATGCGCGGTGCCTGGGCCGTCGAGCCGCGCACCACCAGTTCCGGCTCGAACAGCAGCTCGTCGGCCGCCACCGAACCACCGCTGATCTGGGCGTTCAGCAGCTCCACGACGGCCTTGCCCATGGCCTCGATGGGCTGGCGGACCGTGGTGAGCGGGGGCTCGGTGCAGTTCATCAGCGCGGAGTCGTCGTAGCCCACGACGGAGATCCGCGCGGGCACGTCGAGCCCTTTGCGGCGGGCGGCGCGCACGACGCCGAGGGCCAGTGGGTCGCTGGCGCAGATGAAGCCGGTGACGCCCCGGTCGATGAGCCGGGCCGCCGCCGCGTGTCCGCCCTCGATGGAGAACATGGCGCGGGCGACGAACTCGTCGGGCACGTGCCCCACGGCCCGTACGGCGGCCAGTTTGCGTGCCGACGGGACGTGGTCGGCCGGGCCCAGCACCAGCCCGATGCGCTCGTGCCCGAGGGAGGACAGGTGCCGCCAGGCCTGTTCGACCGCGACCGCGTCGTCGCAGGACACTCCGGGGAAGCCCAGGTGCTCGATGGCGGCGTTGACCAGCACGACGGGGATGTGCCGCTCGGCGAGCTGCCGGTAGTGGTCGTGCGGGGCGTCGGCCTGGGCGTACAGGCCGCCGGCGAACACCACGCCGGAGACCTGCTGCTGGAGCAGCAGCGTCACGTAGTCCGCCTCGGAGACACCGCCGCGGGTCTGTGTGCACAGCACCGGGGTCAGTCCGAGCTGGGCCAGGGCCCCGCCGATGACCTCCGCGAACGCCGGGAAGATCGGGTTCTGCAGCTCGGGCAGGACCAGGCCGACCAGACGGGCGCGCTCGCCGCGCAGCTGCGTGGGGCGCTCGTAGCCCAGGACGTCGAGGGCGGAGAGCACCGCCTGCCGGGTCGGCTCGGAGACCCCGGGCTTGCCGTTGAGCACCCGGCTGACGGTGGCCTCGCTGACCCCGACCTTCTTCGCCACCTCGGCAAGTCGTCGCGTCATGCCCGCAAGACTAGCGCAAGCAACGCAAGCTGCTTGCGCAACTGCGCAAGAAGGGGGTCAGGGCGCGGCCCACATCCCCCTGACGTGCCCGAGGTGGCGGGTCATCACCGCGCGCACGGCCTCCTCGTCGCGGGCCAGCAGGGCGTCGAGGATCTCCAGGTGCTCCTCGGCGGACGCACGCAGCCGTCCCTGCTCCACCAGCGCCGTCAGCCCGTAGAGCCGCGAGCGGCGCCGGAGATCCCGCACGACGTCGACGAGGTGGCCGTTGCCGGCGAGGGCCAGCAGGCCGAGGTGGAAGCGCAGGTCGGCCTCGACGTAGGCGATGAGGTCGCCGTCGGCCGCGGAGGTGACGATCTCCTCGGCCACCGGGCGCAGCGCCCGCAGGGCCGCCGGGTCGGCCGTCGCCGCGAGCCCCGCCGTCGTGGGGATCTCGATCAGCCGCCGGACGTGCGTGTACTCGTCGAGCTGCCGCTCGGAGACGGCGGTGACCCGGAAGCCCTTGTTGGGCACGGTGTCGACCAGTCCCTCCTTGGCGAGGTCGAGCATGGCCTCGCGCACCGGCGTCGCCGAGACGTCGAAGCGGGCGGCGAGGCCGGGGGCCGAGTACACCTCGCCCGGCCGCAGTTCACCGGCGATGAGGGCGGCCCGCAGCGCGTCCGCGACCCGCTCCCGGTGGCTGGGCTTCCTGCTGCCGAGCACGGGCAGGGCGGGGGTGTGCTGCGGGGCCATGTCGGTCGTGGTTCCTCTCGTGTGCGCGGGGCGTGCCCGGCCTACAGGACGAATCCCGCGGGGAACGGGTCGTCGGGGTCGAGCAGGTACTGGGCGGTGCCGGTGATCCAGGCCCGTCCGGTGAAGCTGGGCAGGACGGCCGGCCGGCCGGCGACCTCGGTCGTGCCGAGCAGTCTGCCGGTGAAGCGGGTGCCGATGAAGGACTCGTTCACGAACTCGGTGTGCAGCGGGAGTTCGCCGCGTGCGTGCAACTGCGCCATCCGGGCACTGGTGCCGGTGCCGCAGGGCGAACGGTCGAACCAGCCGGGGTGGATGGCCATGGCGTGCCGGGAGTGGGCGGCGGTCGAGCCGGGGGCCGCCAGGTACACGTGGTGCAGTCCGCGGATCGAGGGGTCCTCGGGGTGGACGGGCGGATCCTCGGCGTTGACGGCGGCCATCAGCGACAGGCCCGCGGCGAGGATCTCGTCCTTGCGGGAGCGGTCGAAGGGCAGCCCGAACCGCTCCAGGGGCAGGATGGCGTAGAAGTTGCCGCCGAACGCCAGGTCGTAGGTCACCGAGCGGCCGTCGGGCAGGACCGCCTCGCGGTCGAGGCCGACGGCGAAGGAGGGCACGTTGCGCAGGGTGACCTGCTTGGCGGCCCCGTCCTCGACGGCCACCTCGGCCAGCACCGGGCCCGCCGGGGTGTCCAGGCGGATGGTCGTGACGGGTTCGACGGCCTCGACCATGCCGGTCTCGACGAGCACGGTGGCCACCCCGATGGTGCCGTGCCCGCACATCGGCAGATAACCGGAGACCTCGATGTAGAGGACGCCCCAGTCGCAGTCGGGGCGGGTGGGCGGCTGGAGGATCGCGCCGCTCATGGCGGAGTGGCCGCGCGGCTCGTTCATCAGCAACTGCTTGACGTCGTCGCGGTGTTCGCGGAACCACAGCCGCCGTTCGTTCATCGTGGCGCCCGGGACGGTGCCGATGCCGCCGGTGATCACCCGGGTCGGCATGCCCTCGGTGTGCGAGTCGACGGCGTGCAGGACGAGTCTGCTGCGCATGGCCCCTACGCCCATCCGGCCGCGACGGCCTTCTCGGTGGCGGCCCGTACGGCGGCCTCCTGTTCGGGCAGCAGCGCCGCACGCGGCGGCCGGCAGGGGCCGCCGTGGCGGCCGACGACGTCCATGGACAACTTGATGGCCTGTACGAACTCCACCCGGGAGTCCCACCGCAGCAGCGGGTGCAACTGCCGGTACAGCGGCAGAGCGGTTACCAGGTCACCGGCCACCGCCGCCCGGTACAGCTCGGCCGAGGCCCGGGGCAGGGCGTTCGGGTAGCCCGCGACCCAGCCCTTGGCGCCCGCGACGGCCAGCTCCAGCAGGACGTCGTCGGCCCCGGCCAGCAGGTCCAGGTCCGGGGCCAGTTCGGCGATCCGGTAGGCCCGGCGGACATCGCCGGAGAACTCCTTGACGGCCCGGATGTGTCCCTCGCCGTGCAGCCGGGCGAGCAGTTCCGGCAGGAGGTCGACCTTGGTGTCGACGGGGTTGTTGTACGCCACGACCGGCAGGCCCGCCTTCGCGACCTCCGCGTAGTGGGCGAGGACCGATCGCTCGTCGGCGCGGTAGGCGTTCGGCGGCAGCAGCATCACCGAACGGCAGCCCGCCTCGGCTGCGTGCTCGGCCCAGCGCCGGGACTCGGCGGAGCCGTAGGCGGCGACGCCCGGCATCACCCGCTCCCCGCCGACCGCCGCGACGGCCGTCTCGACGACCCGGGCGCGTTCCTCGGGCGTGAGCACCTGGTACTCGCCGAGGGAGCCGTTGGGCACCACGCCGTCGCAGCCGTTCTCCACCAGCCAGGCGCAGTGCTCGGCGTAGCGGTCGAGGTTGACGGAGAGGTCGGGATCGAGCGGCAGCGCGGTGGCGACGAGGACGCCGCGCCAGGGGCGGTGTTCGGTCATGACGGTCCCTTCTCGGTGTGTTGCCGTGCGAGGACGCCGAGCGGCACGGGCCGGGCGAACGGCCGTGCGGGCGGGGTGGGCCGGCGGCCGGCGAGGGCGGCGACCGCCGCATGGCACATGCGGCCCTGGCACCAGCCCATTCCCGCCCGGGTCAGCAGCTTCACGGTCCGCTCGTCGCCCGCCCCGAGGTCCAGGGCGCCGCGGACGTCGCCGGCGGTGACCTCCTCGCAGCGGCAGACGACGGTGTCGCCGGTCAGCTGCTCGGCCCAGTGCGCGGGCGGGGCCCAGGCCGTGTCGAGGGCGGTGGCCGAACTCCGCTGCCGTGCCCGGGACCTGAGGGCGGCGGGCGCGGGGGCGGGGTCGGTGCCGCGCAGGCGGGCCGCGGCGGAGCTGCCGGCGATGTGCCCCTCGGCCAGGGCCAGGGCGGCGCCGCCGACGCCGGTGGCCTCCCCGGCAGCCCACACGCCGGGCACGTCGGTGCGCTGCTCGGCGTCGACGGCCACGCCGGGTCCGTCCAGGCGGCAGCCCAGGGCCCC
Organism: Streptomyces sp. NPDC017943; assembly: GCF_044328425.1. NCBI lineage: Bacteria > Bacillati > Actinomycetota > Actinomycetes > Kitasatosporales > Streptomycetaceae > Streptomyces > Streptomyces sp. NPDC017943. The sequence continues at coordinate 959,131 of NZ_JBIRHH010000002.1, forward strand.
CGCGAGATCGGTCTGCGGGACCATGCCGTGGCCGACGGCCAGGGTGTCGCACTCCAGCCGCCGTTCGGTGCCGGGCCGGACGCGGTCGTCGGGTCCGAGGGCGGCGATCGTGACGCCGGTCAGCCGGTCCTCGCCGTGGGCGCGGACGACGGTGTGGCGGGTGAGGACCGGCACACGGTGGCGCAGCAGCCGGGCCGCGTACCCGGCGCCTTCGGGGACCTTGGCGGCCAGGGCCCGGGCGTGGCGGGCGAGCCGCCGGGGGCCGGTGGACTCGACGAGTGCGGCGACCCCCACCCCGGCCGCGGCGAGGCCGGCGGCCACGGGCAGCAGCAGCGGCCCGGTCCCGGCGACGACGGCCCGGCTGCCCGGCACCACCAGCCCGCCCTTGAGCATGGCCTGCGCTCCTCCGGCGGTGACGACGCCGGGCAGGGTCCAGCCGGGGAAGGGCAGGACCGTCTCGTGACCGCCGGTGGCCAGCAGGAGGGCACGCGCGTGCACCTCGGCGGGCTCCTCCTGCCCGGGGCCGAGCAGGGCGTGCACGGTGAAACCGCCGGAGACCGGTTCCACGCACCACACGTGATGCTCCGTCAGGACGTCCACGGCGGCGGCGGCGAGGCCGTCCCGCAGCCGCTGCCACGTCCGCCACCGGTGGTGCAGCGCCTCGGGCCGGGTGGCGCCGAGACCGGCTGCGGGCTGCCGGTAGAACTGCCCGCCCGGCCCGGGCGCGGCGTCGACGAGCGCCACACGCACCTCGCGTGCGGACGCGGCCAGGGCGGCGGCGAGACCGGCGGGCCCGGCCCCGATCACGGCGAGGTCAGTGCGCACGGCGCGCCTCCCGGTGGGCGGTCCGGCCCCGGTCGGCGGCGGGGCCGGTGCGCGGGGCGCCGAACGGCACGGGTTCAGTCCGCACGGCGCACCTCCCCGTGACCCGACCCGGCCTGGGTGACGATCGTGTCGCCCGGGTGCACCGGCACCAGGCAGGCGCGTTGGCCGGGGCGGTCGTTGACGGTCACCAGGCAGTCGAAGCAGACGCCGATCCCGCAGAACACCCCGCGCGGGCGGCCCTCGCCCCGGGTGGTCCGCCAGGAGGTGACGCCGGCCGTCCACAGCACGGCGGCGACCGTCTGCCCGGGCAGGGCCTGCACGGGGCGGCCGTCGAAGGTGACGGTGAAGGCGGGGCCGGGCCGGGCGCCCGCCAGCTCCAGGGGATTCACGGGGCCTCCTGCGGGAAGCGGTCGGGCCGGAACGGCCCGAGGTCCAGGTCGGGCGGCTCACCGGTGAGCGCCCGGGCGATCAGCCGGCCGGTGCCGGTGGCGAGCCCGATGCCCGCGCCCTCGTGCCCGCAGGCGTGGAAGAGGCCGGGCAGGCGGGGGTCGGGGCCGATCGCGGGCAGGTGGTCGGGCAGATACGGCCGGAAACCGGCGTAGGTGCGCAGGGCGCGCACGCCGGCGAGGAACGGGAACAGCGCGGTGGCCCCGGCAGCGAGGGCCCGGACGGCCGGGAGCGACAACGACCGGTCGAAGCCGACCCGTTCGCGGCTGGCGCCGATGAGGACCGGCCCCGCGGGCGTGCCCTCCACCACCGGGGAGGTCTGCAGCGACGCCGCGTCGCTGGCCACGTCGGCGACGTAGTCCGCGGCGTACACCTTGTGCCGGATCCGGGGCGGCAGCGGCTCGGTGACCAGGACGAAACCGCGCCGGGGCAGGACGGGCAGGCGGACTCCGGCCCGGGCCGCCACCTCGGCGCCCCAGGTGCCCGCCGCGTTGACCACCGCCGGGGCGTGCAACTCGCCCCGGTCGGTCCGCACGCCGCGCACCGCACCACCGGCTCCGCGCAGCACCTCGGTCACCTCCCGGCCGGTGAGCAGCCGGGCCCCGGAGGCGCGCAGGAGGTGCGCGGCCGCGAGGGCGGGCATCACCTGGGCGTCCTGCGGGTAGTGCATGCCGCCCGCGAGGCCGGGGGCCAGGTGGGGTTCCAGGTCGCGGAGCCCGGTCGCCGGCACCGGCAGTACCGCCACCCCCGCCGCCCGCTGCCCGGCGGCGAGCTTCTCCAGCCCGGCCAGGGCCGTGTCGCCGCCGGCGACGACGAGACCGCCCTTGGCTTCGTACTCGACGGCCCCGCCCAGCCCCTCCTCGGCCAGCTCGGCCCACAGGCGGGCGGACAGCAGGGCCAGTTCGAGTTCCGGGCCGGGCTCCTTGTCGGAGACGAGGAGGTTGCCCTCCCCCGCGCCGGTGGTCCCGCCCGCGACCGGGCCGCGGTCCACGACGACCGGACGCAGGCCGGCCCGGGCGGCGTACAAGGCGCAGGCGGCGCCGACCACTCCGGCGCCGATCACCACGACATCGCAGGTCAGCGGCTTGCTCACGCCAGTACTATGTCACACACCACACGCTCTGGGAATGGGTCCCGCACGGAGAGACCCGCGAGGGGCGCGGCGCCGGGGGTCCCGGGCCGCGAGGAGTCAGCCGGCGGCGGGGACGACCCGGAGGTGGGAGGCGGCGCGGCGGGTGCGGCGGTCCCGGGACGGCGTGCGACGCGCGTCACGCAACATGAACGTGAGCCGGGTGCAGCCCAGTTCCTCCAGCGTGCGGGAGGTCTCGGCGACGATCCGGCACTCGACGGCGCCCCGCCGCGGGTCCGGGTGCAGCAGCGGCCGTACGGCGCCGTCCTGCTCGACGGCGTCCTCGCCGACCGAGCGGATCCAGTGCGGCAGGCCGTGCCGGTAGGCGGCCTCCATGATCGGGTCCTGGGCGATGTCCCGGCGGACCGACTGGAGCCCGTGATCGGGGCCGTGCGTCTCCACGGTCCGGGCGAAGTGCGCGAGCATCGGCAGGCACCAGCTGGACTCGTGGTCGCCGAGGACCGCGGGTGCGTCGGGGTGGAAGAGCACGAACCGCAGGAAGTTGTCGCCCGGCATCGCCGTCGGGTGCGGCCCGACGGCGGCGAAGAGCGACCGGAAGGCGCTGTTGGCCAGGACCACGTCCCAGCAGTGGTCCACGACGAGCGAGGGGGAGCCGGCTGTCTCCAGCAGCCCGGCGTAGTCCTCCAGGTAGGCCTGGATCTCGGGAGTCTCGGCGACGGGCCGCGGTGCCGGCCGCTGCCCTCCTGCCTGATATGCCATCGGGAGGTCACCCCTCTTGCCTGTGCGGCCCTGACGCGGCGCCCCGATCCTGCTGCCCGCAGCGGAGGCGTGTCAACTATCGTGGCATTCCGCGGCTGTTGACGGCTGAAATTGGCCACAGTTGTGGCGAGACCTGGATGTGAGTTCGAGGCACCGGCTACGCTCCGGTCAGTTCACGCCGGGGTAGGTCACGGCATCTATATGTGAGAAGCCTGTGAGAGACGTAGGAGATCTGTCGGTGACGGGTGGCTTCGTCGAAGGTCCGGGCGCCACGCAGGCTGTTGTGCTGCCGGCCGTCGTCTCCCGTGTCACCGCGCTCGCCGACCGGCTCGGCGTGCCGCACGCCGAGGTCTTCGACACCGGCCGGCTGTCCGCGGCCTCCGGGGTGCCGGAGCCCGTGGTCAAGGCGCTGCTCAGCGGCCGGCCGGCCGGTGAGCCGGATGTGCAGGCCCGGTTCCTGCAGCGTCTGGACCTGCTGCGGCGCACCCGGCTCAAGCCCAACGGCCGCAGATACACCCAGCAGGAGATCGCCGACGGCGCGGGCATGTCCCGGCAGCAGGCCGGCGCCCTCATCAACGGCGACCGGCGGCCGACCATGGAGCACTGCGACGCGCTGCAGCGGTTCTTCCGGGTGCACGCCGGGTTCCTGACCGCCGAGGATCCCGAGGCCCTGGTGAGCGCGTTGCAGCACACCGAGCAGGAGCTGCTGCAGAAGCTCGCCGACCGGGAGCGCCAGGCTGCCGCGGCGGTCGACGACCCGCTGGAGCGGCTGCTGCAGGACCACGGCGTGCGCGGCATCGCCTGGCGTGCCGCGCAGCTGCCCACCGACCAGCACCGCGACAAGGTCGCGGAGTGGCTGGACATGCTCCTGGAGAGCGTCAAGCGGCCCGAGTCGTGACCGTGGGGAGAGCTGTGGGCATCGGTAGGGAAATGCGCCGCCTGTGCGGCGAGCTGGTCGCGGAGCTGACCCTCCCCGCGCCGGCGCGTCCGGACGAGCTGTACGCCGCGCTGTGCGACGGCATGAGCAGACGCCGCGGCCGCCCCGTGCGCTTCCGCACGGCCGCCTTCCCGCCCGGCACCGCGAGCGGGCTCTGGCTCGACATGGCCGAGCAGGACCTGGTGGTGATCGAGGAACGCACGGCTCCCGAGCACCAGTTGGTGATCCTGGGACACGAGCTGTGGCACATGAAGGCGGGGCACTGCTCGCACCACGTCGAGGGTGCGGCGGTCGCGGCCCGGCTGCTCGACGACCGCGCCGACCTCCAGGCGACCGTGCTGAAGGTCGCCGCGCGCACCCGCTTCGACCTCGACGACGAGCGCGAGGCGGAGAGCTTCGGACTGCTGCTCGCCAGCAAGTGCCGCGCCTGGCTGGCCGGTTCCGCGTCCCGCGCCCCGGCGCAGCGCGACCACCTGGCCGGGCGCATCGAGGCGTCCCTGGGGTACCGCGGCCCGCAGGGCTGACGGCCGCCCGCGCGGGTGGCGCGGTCGGTCGCGTCTGCGCCGAGCGGGCGAACCGGAGGGCGGCGGGACCGGATTGTCAGTGGTGGGCGGCAAGCTGGGGGTGCGCACCGCTGTGCGGGGCGTCGTGCCCTGGCGGGCGCGGGACCGATGACGCCGACACGGGGAGAGCCGACCGATGCCGACCGCCGTACTGACCGACCGTGAACGCACCGCCGTCCAGGCGTACCTGCGTCTGCTGCACACCGTCCGGGCGGCCTTCGACCGGGACGGCGGCCCGCCCGTCGTCCCGCCCGCGGTGCTCGCCGAGGCGGAGCAGGCCCTTCGGGAGGCGGGCCTGACCGGCAACGAGGAGGCGTTCTTCCGCCTCCTGGAGAGCTGGTGCCCGGAACCGGGGCCCTGAGCCGGCGAGTCCCGGGGAGCCGCACCGGCCGGGGCCCGGGTGCGTGACGCGGTCCCGCTCAGGCGTGCGGGACCGCCACGGCCGTGGCGATCAGGCCGCGGCCCGTCGTCCAGCGGCCTTCGAAGTGGTCGAGGCGGCGGCCGCCCACCCGGGGGCCGGGGACGAGGAGCGCCGCGCGGAAGCTGCCGTCCTCGGCGAGTTCGACGTCCGCCTCGGTGAAGTCGAGCCACTCCCGGGTGAGGGGGAACCACGCCTTGTAGACGGACTCCTTCGCGCTGAACAGCAACCGGTCCCAGTGCACGTCGGGACGCCGGCCGGCGAGCCGCCGCAGGCGCTCCACCTCGGCCGGCAGGGCCACGGTCGACAGCACCTCCTCGAACAGCGGCTCGTGGACCTCGGCGTCGATGCCCAGGGAGGCCAGGTCGCAGGCGCGGACCAGCGCCGCGGCGCAGTAGTCGTCGCAGTGGGTCATGCTGCCGACCAGCCCGGCCGGCCAGCCCGGGGCGCCCCGCTCCCCCGGCAGGACCGGCTGCGGCGGCACACCGAGCTTCTCCATGGCACGCCGGGCGCAGGAGCGCACGACGGCGAACTCCCGCTGCCGTTTGGCGACCGCCCGGGTCAGGACCGCCGCCTCCTCGGGGAAGAGCTCGGCGGCCGCGGCGTCCCGGCCGTACGCTTCCACCGTCACCACGGCGGGGGGCAGCAGTTCCTCGATCACCGTTCCTCGCTCACTCGGGGCGCCGCGGCACATCCGTCCGGAGCCGGTGCGGCGGACAGCGGCTGACGGCGCTCACGGGCGGCGGGCGGCCGGCCCGCCGACAGGCCGCCGGCGGACGGCGGCTGCCCCGCACCCTCGGCCGTCGACATCATCTTCGCCCCCTCCGAGTGCCCCTGCGCACGCCTGCCCAAGAGATCACATCACGGGCCGCGGCGACAAGGCGGGCCGGGTGCCCGGCGGGCGGCGCGATCGTTCCCACGGGCGTGGCACGACACGGCTCGCGGAAGCCGTATGATCGCCCCGACACCGCCGCCGTGAACTCCCCTTCGAGCAGGGCGGTTTGGTGACCCTCCCTCCTCCTGCCCGGGCACGGGCCGCCGAGCCCTGCCCGCGAACCGTGAAAGGCGGCCCGGATGGTCTCTCGCGTACGCGTCTGGCTCAACCGCACGTACGCGGAGAACGTGTTCTTCATGGATCAGCTGCGGAGGAATCCCGACGACCGGGCCGTCGAGATCCACGCCACGCACGGCGACCCGGACTCGCCCGTCCTGGCCGCCGCCGACACCGCGGAGCCGGAACCCGGGAACCTGTCCCCGGCCGGGTACGTCGAGTACGCGCTGGACCAGTGCGCGCGGCGCGGCATCGACGTGTTCGTGCCCCGGCTCCACCAGGCGGCGATCGTGGCGCACCGCGCCGAGTTCACGGCGGCCGGCACCGCGCTGCTGGCACCGACGCCCGAGGCGGTGGCCCTCTTCGCGGACAAGGTGGTCGCCTACGAGGCGGTCCAGTCGATCGGCGTGCCCGTACCGCCCTGGTGGAGGGTCCGCACTGCGGAAGAACTCCTCGCCGCGGTCGAGGAGTTGGAGGCCGCCGGGCACCGGGCCTGCTTCAAGCCGGCCTCCGGGGCGGGCGGGGTGGGCTTCCGCGTGATCACCCGCAGCCCTTTCTCGCTGGCCCAGCTCGACGGGTTCCCCGGCCCGTACGTGCCGCTCGACCTGGTGCTGGAGGCACTGCACGGGGCCGGGGAGCCCGTCGACTGGCTGGTGATGCCCCGCCTGGAGCAGCCCGAGGTGTCGGTGGACTGCCTGACCGGCACGGACAACCGGGTCCGGCTGGCCGTCGGCCGCACCAAGAACGGCCGGCGCCGCGGCTTCACCCTGCACGAGCAGTGGCTGGAGCCGGCCCGGCGGATCGCCGAGGGCTTCGGTCTGCACCACCTGTCCAACATCCAGTTCCGCATGTTCGGCGAGCGGCCCGTGCTCATGGACGTCAACACCCGCCCGGCGGGAGGGTTGCACCAGCTGTCCCTGTGCGGTGTCAACGCCCCGTGGGCCGCGGTGCGACTGGCCCTCGGCGAGGACCCGGGCGAGATCGTCCCGCCGTTCCTGGGGCAGGACTACACGGTGGTGTCCGGGCCGCGCCCGCTGCGGCCGGTGTCCGTCCCGAAGCAGCGGCAGGCGGCCTGCGAGCCGCTCCCGGCGGTGCCCGCCCCGGCGGGCCCGGTCGACGCGGGCGCAGCGGCCGCGGCGCCCCTTCAGGACCTGGCTGCGAGCGCCTCGCGCCAGACGGGGCTGTCCACGTAGTGGTTGTCGAAGCGCTCCGAGGAGGCAGCGATCTCCTCGGGGGCGGCTTCGCCCCGCATCACCCGGCCCAGCAGCCGCAGGTAGTCGAACCGGCCCGCGCCCGGGGTGAAGACGAACAGCACGTCGGCCGTCTCACCGGGCGCGGCGGCGAAGGCGTGCGGGGTGTGCGGGGGCACCAGCAGGAAGTCGCCGGCCCGCAGCACGGTGATCTCCTCGCCGACCAGGACCTGGAGCGCACCGTCGAGCACGAAGAACAGCTCGGCCGCCTGGGTGTGCAGATGGGCGGGCGCGCCGACCGCGCCCTCGGCGAAGGTCGACCGGTAGCTGGTGAGCCGGCCGCCGGTGTCCGCGGAGTCGGCGAGGAGGGTCATCACACTGCTGGGGTCACGGGTCTGCTCCGCCTCGGCGGCGCGGGTGAGGACCGGCGGGAAGTCACGGGCGGGGGACGTCTGCTGCTGCGTCGTCGTCATGATGACGAGCCTAGGCAGCCGGGTGACCCGAGGCAGGGGGCATTCCGCTGCCGGTTTCGTGGGTCAATCCGGTGCGGGCGGGAGCGAACGGGGGACGGCACTCACCCGACGGCGTTCATCTCAGGTACGCCAGCCCCGGGTGGGCCTCGGTGTAGCCCTCGACCAGCTTGCGGGCCACGTTCACGGAGTCGACGAGGGGGTGCAGTGCGAAGGCCTTCACGGCCGTCGCGCGGGATCCCGTCCGGGCGGCGGCCAGGACCTCGCGCTCGACGGCCTTGACCGCGCAGACCAGCCCGGTGGCGTGGCCGGGCAGCGGGTCGACGGCGAGGGGGTGGGCGCCGTTGGCGTCGACCAGGCAGGGCACCTCGATGACGGCCTCGCCGTCGAGCACCGACAGGGTGTGCCGGTTGCGGACGTTGAGGATCAGGGTGGTGCGCTCGTCGCGGGCGATGGCCCGCATCAGGGCGAGGGCGACCTTCTCGTAGCCGCCGGACAGGTCGTCCTCGTCGCGCTCGCCCGCGCCCGCGCTCTCGCGGTTCTCGGCCATGTAGGTGGCCTCGCGCTCGGCACGGGTGTCGTCCCAGGCCTTCAGGGCGGAGGTCCCCGGGTCCGCGACCTCGGCGTAGAAGCGGGCCTGCTGGTCGCGCAGGAAGGCGCCGCGGGTCTTCTCCGCCTGCCGGTAGGCGCTCACGGCCTCACGGTTGAAGTAGTAGTAGTGCAGGTACTCGTTGGGGACGGCGCCCAGGGAGCGCAGCCAGTCGGCGCCGAAGAGCTTGCCCTCCTCGAAGGAGCCGAGCAGTGCCGGGTCCGCGAGCAGGCGCGGCAGTTCGTCCCGGCCGGCCACGTGCAGGCCGCGCACCCAGCCGAGGTGGTTGAGGCCGACGTAGTCGATGAACGCCTCGCCCGGGTTCCGCACGCCCAGCACGCGGGCGATGCGGCGGCCGAGGCCGACCGGTGAGTCGCAGATCCCGATGACGCGGTCGCCCAGGTGGCGGGACATGGCCTCGGTGACCAGTCCGGCCGGGTTGGTGAAGTTGATGACCCAGGCGCCGGGGGCGAGCCGGGCCACGCGCGCCGCGATGTCCTCGGCGACCGGCACCGTGCGCAGGCCGTAGGCGATGCCGCCGGCGCCGACCGTCTCCTGGCCGAGGACGCCCTCGGCCAGCGCCACGCGCTCGTCGTCCGCCCGGCCCTCCAGGCCGCCGACGCGGATCGCCGAGAACACGAAGTCGGCGCCGCGCAGCGCCTCGTCGAGGTCGGTGGTGGCGCTCACCTCGGGGGCGTCCGGGACACCCACGGCCTGTTCGGCGAGGACGCGCGTCACCGCCGAGAGCCGTCCCGCGTCCGGATCGTGCAGGACGACGCTGGTCACGCGGCCCTCGGCGTGGTCGGCCAGCAGGGCCCCGTACACCAGCGGCACGCGGAAGCCTCCGCCGCCCAGAATCGTCAGTCTCACCGGGTTCCTCCGCCTCCGTAGGCTGCGCGCGGCACGCCGGGGACTCCCGACACGCGCCGCCTCGTTCGACGTGCCCGGCCGCGGGTACGCTCCGGCCCGCAGGCCCGCAGGCCCGGGCCACCGCGGTGCCCCCGGCGTCCGTCGTCGTTCGGCCGACACGCCGTGAACCTTACTCATCTGTACGGCCGGGGCCGGACCCCGCGCGCACCCGGTGAGGCGGGCTCACGTCTCCTGGGGCGGCGGGGTCATGGCCCAGCGGATGGTCCGGGTCAGGGCGAGGCCGGCGGGTCGTAGGGCGAGGTCCTCGACGACCGGGACCCGGGGCAGCCACAGCAGGGAGCGGGCCCAGGGGGGCAGCGCGGTGACGGCGTTGGCGACGAGCCCGCCGTAGAAGGGCCGTACGGCCAGCGGCAGGGGCGGCCGGAACAGCAGGAAGCGGGCGGCGGCCCGCGCCTCGGGCGTGGCCCGCAGCTCGGGCCGGTAGGCGGCCAGCCGCCCGGTCAGCTCGCGGCGGTCGCGCGGCGGGTCGACCGCGCCCAGGGCCTCGGCGACCCGCGCGGTGTCGGCGACGTAGGCGTCCTGGCCGGCCGCGTCCAGGGGGCGGGCGCCGTAGCGGGTGTGGGCGCGCAGGAAGCTGTACGCCTCGGCTGCGTGGACCCAGCCGAGCAGGTGCGGGTCGGCCGCGTGGTACGGCTCGCCGTCGGCCGTGGTGCCGCGGATCCGCTCGTGGATGGCGCGTACCTGGTCGACGGCCCGCTGCGCGTCGTCGGCGGTGCCGTAGGTCGTCACCGCCAGGAAGGTGCTGGTGCGTTGCAGCCGCCCCCACGGGTCGCCGCGGTAGCCGGAGTGCCCGGCTACGGCCGCCATGGCCAGCGGGTGCAGGGACTGCAGGAGCAGCGCGGTCAGCCCGCCGATGAACATGGAGGCGTCGCCGTGGACCGTGCGGATCGGCCGGTCGGGGCCGAACCAGCGCGGTCCCGGTGTGTCGTGGATGCGGGCGCGGGTCTGCGGTCCGCCCGGGCCGGCGACGCGCCGGAACAGGGCCCGGCCCAGTTGCTCACGGACCTCGGTCAGCACGGTCGGCCTCCCTTCTCCCGTTCTCCAGTGTCCGGCATGGGCCCGCCCGTCCGGGAGGGGGCGGGACGCCGGTGTCAGGAGCGGTGGTCCGCCGCCCTGCGGTCGGCCTCGCCCCCGGCCCCGAGCGGCCCGGTGGAGCGGAGCGGGTCCCGGGCCTCCAGCCGGGGCAGCGTGCGGCGCGTCACCCGCAGCACCACCGGCGGCAGGGCCGGGCGCACCGGCTGCGTCAGCCGCAGCCAGGCCGGCGCGTAGACGGCCGTGCGGCGGCGCTCCACGGCCCGCACCAGCCGGGCGGCCACGACCTCCGCCGGGTACACGCGGCGGGCCGGCGCGGGCATGTGACCGCGCAGTTCCCGCAGCACGTCGTACCGGTCGAAGTCGCGGATCATCTCGGTGTCGGTCCAGTTGATGTAGGCGATGCCCACGGCGACACCCCGGTGCGCCACCTCCGCCCGCAGGGAGTGCGCGAAGGCCTCGACGCCCGCTTTCGAGGCGCAGTAGGCGCTCATCAGCGGGGCGGCGCCGATCGACGCCAGGGAGGCCACCTGGAGGTGGTAGCCGGCCGTCTCCAGCAGGTCCGGCAGGAACACGCGGGCCGTGTGCGAGCTGCCCGTGAGGTTGACCTCGATCACGCGGCGCCAGGAGGCCGGGTCGGAGGCGAGGAACGCGCCGCCCTCGGCGATCCCCGCGTTGGCCACCACGGCCGACGGGCGGCCGAGGGCGGACCGTACGGTGTCCGCGGCGGCGTGCAGGGCGTCCAGGTCGGTGACGTCCGCCGCGACGGCCAGGGACGGCCCCGGCAGGGACGCGGCGACGGCCTCGAGGGAGCCCTTCTCGTGCCCGAGGAGCGCCACCCGGGCGCCGCGCCGGGAGGTCTCGCGCGCCAGCGCGGCGCCCACACCGCGGGCGGCTCCGGTGATGACGACCGTGCGTCCGGCCAGTGGGCTGCTGTGCATGGGGGCCTTCCTTCCCGGCCGCGTCGCCGCGGCCGGCTCAGCGCCGGCTTCCGGTGCGGTCGCGGTGGGCCAGGAGCCGCTGCACGCCCGCCATCCCCGGCGCGCGGTGGCGGCGCAGCGCGGCCCGGGCGGCGTTGGCGCCGGGCGCGCCGTGCACCCCGCCGCCCGGGTGGGCCCCGGAGGAGGCGAGGTACAGGCCCGGCACGGGGGTCTCCGGGCGGCCGGTGCCCGGCAGGGGGCGGAAGAAGAGCTGCTGGTGCATGGCGGTCGTGCCGCCGTTGATGGCACCGCCGGCCAGGTTGGCGTCGAGCGCCTGGAGGGTGGGGGGCGCCAGGATGCGGCGGCCGCGGACGAGCGCGCGGAAGCCGGGTGCGAAGCGCTCCACCTGGCGCTCCATGCGGTCCGCCATGAGCTCCTGCTCCTTGGCGTCCCAGCTGCCGGAGATGCCCTCGTCGGCGGCGTCGGCGCGGACGTCGTGCGGGAGGTGGGTGTAGGCCCAGGCCGATTCGGTGCCGCGCGGGGAACGGGAGGCGTCGGAGGTGGTCATCTGCCCGAAGATCAGGAACGGGCGGTCCGGGACCTGCCGCATGGCGATCTGCGCGGCGAAACGGGTCAGCTCGTCCATGCCGTCGGCGAGGTGCACGGTCCCGGCCCGGGACGCCTGCCCGGCCTGCCAGGGCACGGGGCCGTCCAGGGCCCAGTCGACCTTGAAGGTGGCGAAGTCCCACTGGAAGTTCCGCAGGTCCCGCAGCAGTTGCGCGGGCAGGTGCTCGGCTTCGACGAGTTCGCCGAACAGGGCGGGCACCGACACGTCCGCCAGCACGGCGCGCCGGGCCCGCACGGCGTCACCGCCCGCCGTGCGCACGCCCAGCGCCCGGCCGCCGCCGACGACGACCCGCTCGACGCGCTGTCCGCACCGCACCCGCCCGCCCCGGCTCTCCAGACGCCGCACCAGGGCCGCGGTGAGCGCGCCGGAGCCGCCGGCGGGGACGGGAAAGCCGTAGGTCTGGCCCAGCATGGCCATCAGCCAGCCGAAGCCGCCGCTGCCCGCCGACTCGGGGGCGAGGTCGGCGTGCAGCGCGTTGCCGGCGAGGAGCAGCCGGCCTCCCTCGCCGCGGAACTCCTCCTCGCCGAGCCGGCGCACCGGCAGCACCAGGGAGCGGGCCAGGCGCAGCCCGCCCGCCGCGCGCAGCCGCAGGCCGAGCCGCGCCGCGGCGCGCACCGGCGGGAACGGCGTGAACAGGGCGTCCACGATGTCGCCGCGCAGGCCCTCCCAGACGTCGTGCAGCCGCTGCCAGGCCTCGCCGTCGCCCGGCGCGAAGGCTTCGAGGGACGCGGCGGTGGTCCCGGGGTCGCGGTCCAGCAGCGCGCAGCGGCCGTCGGAGAGCGGATGGGCGACCACGCTGGGCGCATGGCTCCACCGCAGGCCGTGCTCCTCCAGGCGCAGCCCCGCCACGACGGGCGAGGCCGCGGCGAGCGGGTAGAAGGAGCTGAACATGTCATTGACGTAGTCGGCGTGCACGCCCCGGTCGTGGCGCACCGCGCCGCCGGGTTCGGGCTGCTCCTCCAGGACCTCGACGCTCCACCCGGCGTCCGCCAGGACGTTCGCCGCGACCAGGCCGTTGGGGCCCGCGCCGATCACCACGGCATCAGGCACGGCCGGCTCCGCCCGCCCCGTCGGCCGCGGTGACCTGGCCGAGCGGACGCCGGGTCTCGTACGCGTCGTCCTCCTCCTCGTCCGTGCCCTCGCACAGCCGGGCCAGCCGGGCCAGCATGGCGCGGTGGCGCAGCTGGATCAGGGCCTCGAAGCCCACGTTGTGCAGCCGGCCGCCCGCGCCGCGCAGGGGGTGTTCGTCGACGATGACCAGGCAGTTCTCGCCCCACGGCCGTAGTTCGATGGCGATGCGCGCGGTGCCGAGGACACCGGCCTTGGCCTCCAGCTCCAGCCGGCTGCCCTCCTCGCAGACGCGGACCACCGTCTCGTTGTCCAGCTGCACCGGTCCGAGCCGGACCTGGTAGGCGATGGCCGCGTCCTCGTGCGGCCAGTGCCCGCGCACGGGGTGGGACTCGGAGGTGCCCACCACCCATTCCGCGTAACGGTTGCCGTCGGCGAGGACCTCCCACACCGCACTCGGCGGGACTCGGATCAGGTGATGGCGAACGGCCACGGAAACCTCCTGCTGCCTGGACCGGTCGGTCAGTCGTCCACCCCGGGTTCCCCGGCGAGCCCGCTTCAACAGCGTCGGCTTCCTCCCTCAGCCGGATGGAGGGGGTGGCTTCCCCGGCCCCGGGCCGGCGGACCGCCGCCGCGGGGCGGGCCCCGGCGTCCCGGAGTCCAGGCCGGTGGGGCAACCGTCCCGGCTCGCCGGCTGTCGAACGAGGCGGGGCCGCCCGACGGCACTCGTGACGGGGGGGAGGAACCGGTGATGGCAGGAGCGGACCGGGCCCGGAGGTGGGCGCGACGGCCGGCCGCACACCCCTGGCAGCGGCACGGGCTGCGACTGCTGTTCATGGCTGCGCTCGCGGGGGCCATGGGCCTCGGCGCCGCCTGGGCAGGGCTGCCGCAGTGGACGCTGGTGATCGGCGTCCTCGTGTGCCTGATCGTCGACGACGCGGCGGGTCGGTACGTGCGGAAGTGGTCTCCCGGCCCGAGGCGGTCGAGCGCGGGGAGCCCGGACGGGCCGCCGACCGGTCCCCCGGCCGAATGACCCGCAGGGTACGCCGGGCGACGGCGTCCCGCCGGGCACCAGTAGGCCCAGACGCCCAACTCCCCCCTCACTCGCACCTTTTGATCCCGTCCAGCCCGCCCACCCGTTCCACGTTTCCATGGCTTCACCTCTTGACGACCGGCGCACCAGAGAGCACATTGGCGGCACTTTGAGAGCGCTCTCAGCCCTCCTCCCCAAGCGTTCTCCCCCTCCCCGTACCGAGAGGCCCCCCATGAGCGAAACCTCCGGCACCTCCCCCAGACCCCGGCGCCTGCGGCGCGCGCTCGTCGCCGTGGCGGGCGCCCTCGGACTCGCGGCGGCCGCCGCCGGTGTCGGCGCGCCCTCCGCGAGCGCCTCCGCCCCGCCTCCCCCGTCCGGCTGGACCCAGGTGTTCGCGGACGACTTCAACGGCCCCGCAGGCAGCGGCGTCGACACCGGCGCCTGGCAGTACGCCACCGGCAAGGGCTATCCGGGCGGCCCCGCCAACTGGGGCACCGGCGAGATCGAGACGATGACGAGCAGCACCGACAACGTCTCCCTCGACGGCAACGGCAACCTGCGCATCACGCCCCGCCGGGACGCCTCCGGCAACTGGACCTCCGGCCGCATCGAGACCAGGCGCACCGACTTCCGGCCCCCCGCCGGCGGCACACTGCGCGTGGAGTCGCGCATCCAGGTGCCCAACGTCACCGGGGCCGCCGCGAAGGGCTACTGGCCGGCGTTCTGGATGCTGGGCGCTCCCTACCGCGGCAACTACTGGAACTGGCCGGCCGTCGGCGAGCTGGACATCATGGAGAACACCCAGGGCATGAACACGGTGTTCGCCACGATGCACTGCGGCACCTCGCCCGGCGGCCCCTGCAACGAGACGAGCGGGATCGGCGGTTCGACCACGTGCCAGGGCACGACCTGTCAGGCCGGTTTCCACACCTACCGGATGGAGTGGGACCGCTCGACGAGCGTGGAGGAGATCCGCTTCTTCCTGGACGGCGCCAGGTTCCACACGGTGCGCGCCGACCAGGTCGACGCGACGACCTGGCGCAACGCCACGGACCACGGTTACTTCATCATCCTCAACGTGGCGATGGGCGGCGGTTTCCCGGACGCGTTCGGCGGCGGCCCCGACGGCGGCACGCAGCCCGGGCACGCCATGGTCGTCGACTACGTCCAGGTGCTGTCGTCCGGCGGGGGCACCACGCCCCCGCCGACCGGCAACCGCGACGCCTACGGCACCATCCAGGCCGAGTCCTTCGACGGCCAGTCCGGCGTCATCACCGAGACCACCTCGGACTCCGGCGGCGGCCGGAACATCGGCGCGATCGCGAGCGGGGACTGGGTGCAGTTCAGGGGCGTCGACTTCGGCTCCACGGCGGCCCGGCAGTTCAGCGCCCGGGTCGCGAGCGGCGCGGCGAGCGGCGTCAGCGGACTGGTCGAGGTGCGGCTGGACAGCCGCAGCAACGCGCCCGTCGGGAGTTTCGCGGTGGGCAGCACGGGCGGCTGGCAGTCGTGGCGGACGATCCCCGCGAACATCGGCGGCGTGACGGGCACGCACGACGTGTATCTGACCTTCACCAGCGGTCAGCCCGCGGACTTCGTGAACGTCAACTGGTTCACCTTCGCCCGCTGACCGGACCCGGCCAGGGGCTCCACGCGCGCGTGGGGCCCCTTTTCACCTGCGCGGACCCCTTCTTCACGTGGGCGGGGGCGCGGTGCGCCGTCCTCAGCGCAGTTCCGCACGGAACGCCGCCGGGGTGCGGTCGGTGTGCTGGTGGAAGAACTTGGAGAAGTTCGCCGCGTCGGGGAAGCCGACCGCCGCGCCGATCCGGCCGATGGGCAGGTCGGTGTGGGCGAGGAGCCGCTTGGCCTCCAGGACGACGCGTTTGTCGATGAACGACTTGGGGGTCTCGCCGGTGGCGGCCCGGACCGCGCGCACCAGGGTGCGGCGGGAGTAACCGAGCGCGTCGGCGTAGGCGCTGACGCTGTGGTTGGAGGCGAAGTCCCGCTCGACGGCGTCCCGGAACAGGGTGAACGTGGAGTCGGAGCGCTGCCGCGGCGCCTCGGCCGAACTGGCCGCGAGGTGCGCGAGCCGCAGCAGGAACGCCGTCAGGCTGTGGCGCAGCACGGCGGTGTGCAGGCTGAGCGGCAGCGTGGCGGTGTCCTCGTACTCGCGTCGCAGCTGGTCCAGGGCGGCCCGCAGACCGGCGAGTTGCGCCGGGTCGGGGTGCAGCAGCGGCGGCAGGTCGTAGCGGTACAGGCCCGTGGCCTCGACGGTGGAGCGCGGCAGGAAGCCGGGTTGCATGGTCAGTGCCGTTCCGCGGTACTCGCTGCCGGGCGAGAAGCGGTGGACCTGCCCGGGGCGGATCCACAGCAGGTCCCCGGCGCCGGCCTCGTACTCGGTGAAGTCGACCATGTGCCGTACCGGGCCCGCGCCGAACAGCAGGACGACGTGGAAGTCGATGCGGTGCACGCGGTCCAGCGGAACACCGGTGGCCCACGCGTCGCCCATCGGCGCGACCTGCACGCCGACGCCGCCGACGCTCAGCTCGACCGGGAAGGGGAACGTCGCGATCCCGTCGCCGCCTTGGGGGGTTCTGTCTGCCATGTCCGCCTCGTGCCGCCCGTCCGCACGACGTGCCGCCGCCCGGTGTCCCACTTTCACCACAGGCTGACACACCGCGACCTTCCCTCGAAAAAGTCAGACTTTTAGTTTTGAACACGTCAGAGCAGAACCTCCGCTCCCCCAGAGGACTTCTTGAAGATGAGCACGCAGACAGCGGACAGCTTCGAATGGACCGAACTCGACCGGCGTGCCGTCGACACCGCCCGTCTGCTGGCGGCGGATGCCGTGCAGCGGGTCGGCAACGGCCACCCGGGCACCGCGATGAGCCTGGCCCCGGCCGCCTACACGATCTTTCAGAAGGTGATGCGGCACGACCCGGCCGACCCCGAGTGGGCGGGCCGTGACCGCTTCGTCCTCTCCCCCGGCCACACCTCGCTGACCCTGTACACGCAGCTGTATCTCGCGGGCTACGAGCTGGAGCTGGACGACCTCAAGGCCTTCCGTACCCAGGGCTCCAGGACCCCCGGCCACCCGGAGTACGGGCACACCGCGGGCGTGGAGACCACCACCGGCCCGCTCGGCCAGGGCGTCGCGAACGCCGTCGGCATGGCGATGGCCGCCCGTTACGAGCGCGGCCTGTTCGACCCGGACGCGCCCGAGGGGGAGTCGCCCTTCGACCACACCGTCTGGGCGATCGTCTCCGACGGCGACCTCCAGGAGGGCGTATCCGCGGAGGCCTCCTCCCTCGCCGGCCACCAGAGGCTGGGCAACCTGGTCTTCCTCTACGACGACAACCACATCTCCATCGAGGGCGACACCGCGACCGCCTTCTCCGAGGACGTGCTGAAGCGCTACGAGGCCTACGGCTGGCACGTGCAGCGCGTCGTGCCGCGGGAGGACGGCGACATCGACGTACCCGCGCTGTACGCCGCCCTGAAGGCGGCGCAGGCGGAGACCGGACGCCCCTCGATCATCGCGATGCGCACCGTCATCGCCTGGCCCGCCCCGAACGCCCGCAACACCGAGGCCTCCCACGGCTCGGCGCTGGGCGAGGACGAGGTCGCCGCTACCAAGCGACTCCTCGGGTTCGACCCGGAGCGTTCCTTCGAGGTCGCCGACGAGGTGCTGGCCCACACCCGCGGGGCGCTGGACCGGGGCGCGCAGGCCCATGCGAACTGGGACAAGCGGCTCGCCGCCTGGCGCGCCGACCACCCGGAGCGGGCCGTCACGTTCGACCGGGTGAGCAAGGGCGAGCTGCCCGAGGGCTGGGAGGACGCCCTGCCGGTGTTCGAGCCCGGCAAGGCCGTCGCCACGCGTGCCGCGTCCGGCACGGTGCTCCAGGCGCTCGGCGAGGTCGTCCCCGAGCTGTGGGGCGGCTCGGCCGACCTGGCCGGCTCCAACAACACCACCATCGACAGGACCAGCTCCTTCCTCCCGGCGGGCAACCCGCTGCCGGAGGCGGACCCGTACGGCCGCACGATCCACTTCGGCATCCGCGAGTTCTCCATGGCCGCGGAGATGAACGGCATCGCGCTGCACGGCAACACCCGCATCTACGGCGGCACCTTCCTGGTGTTCTCCGACTACATGCGCAACGCCGTACGCATGTCGGCGCTGATGCAGCTGCCGGTGACGTACGTGTGGACGCACGACTCCATCGGCCTGGGCGAGGACGGCCCGACGCACCAGCCGGTCGAGCACCTCGCGTCGCTGCGCGCGATCCCCGGCCTGAACGTCGTCCGCCCGGCCGACGCCAACGAGACCGCCCTCGCCTGGGCCGAGATCCTGCGCCGCCACGGCACCGCGCCGGCGCCGCACGGCCTGACCCTGACCCGGCAGGGCGTACCGACCTACGAGCCGGACCCGGACGTGGCGCGCGGCGGCTACGTGAGGTTCGAGGCGGAGGGCGGCACGCCCCAGGTGATCCTCATCGCCACCGGCTCGGAGGTGCAGCTCGCCGTCGAGGCGCGCGAACAGCTCCAGGCGGCCGGTGTGCCCACGCGGGTGGTGTCGATGCCGTGCGTGGAGTGGTTCGAGGAGCAGCCGCGCGCCTACCGGGAGAGCGTGCTGCCGCCGTCGGTGACGGCCCGGGTCGCCGTGGAAGCCGGGATCGGCCTGACCTGGCACCGGTTCGTGGGCGACGCCGGCCGCATCGTCTCGCTGGAGCACTTCGGCGCCTCCGCCGACGCCAGGACCCTGTTCGCCGAGTACGGCTTCACGCCCGAAAACGTCGTCGCCGCCGCGCGCGACTCCCTCGCCGCCGCCCGCGGCTGATCCGTTCGCACGAAAGAAGATGATCACTGTGACCGAAGCGACCGCACCCGCGGGAGCCCTGCAGCGCCTGTCCGACGCGGGCGTGTCGATCTGGCTCGACGACCTGTCGCGCCGGCGGATCGAGTCCGGCGACCTCGCCGGTCTGGTGGCGCGGCGGAACGTCGTCGGCGTCACCACCAACCCCTCGATCTTCTGGGCCGCCATCGGCTCCGGCGCGGGCTACGAGGAGCAGCTCGCCGACCTGGCGGTGCGGGGCGTGGGCGTGGACGAGGCCGTCCGGATGCTGACGACCGCCGACGTCCGGGCCGCCGCCGACGTCCTGCGGCCGGTGTACGACGCCACCGGCGGGCGGGACGGCCGGGTCTCCATCGAGGTGGACCCCCGGCTGGCCCACGACACGGCGGCCACCGTGGCCGAGGCCCGGCAGCTGGCCTGGCTGGTGGACCGCCCCAACGTGATGATCAAGATTCCGGCGACACGGGCCGGCCTGCCCGCGATCACAGAAGTGGTCGGAGCGGGTATCAGTGTCAACGTGACGCTGATCTTCTCCCTGGAGCGGCACCGCGAGGTCATGGACGCCTACCTCGCGGGGCTGGAGCGGGCGCGGGCGGCCGGGATCGACCTGTCGGCCGTCCACTCGGTCGCGTCCTTCTTCGTCTCGCGCGTCGACGCCGAGATCGACAAGCGGCTGACGCTGCTGGGCACGGACGAGGCCCTCGCCCTGCGGGGCCGGGCGGCTCTGGCCAACGCCCGGCTCGCCTACGCGGCATACGAACAGACCTTCGACGGGGAGCGCTGGCAGAGCCTTCAGCGCGCCGGAGCCAACCGGCAGCGCCCCCTTTGGGCCTCCACCGGTGTGAAGGACCCCGCCTACAAGGACACCCTGTACGTGGACGGGCTGGTCGCCCCCGGCACGGTCAACACCATGCCGGAGGCCACGCTGAACGCCGTCGCCGACCACGGCGACGTCCGGGGCGACACCGTCACCGGCGGTTACGACCGGGCCCGCGAGGACCTGGCGGCCGTCGAACGGCTCGGCATCGCATACGACGAGGTGGTGCGGCAACTGGAGGACGAGGGAGTGGCCAAGTTCGAGGTGGCCTGGCAGGAGCTGCTGGACGCGGTCACCAAGTCCTTGAACGACGAGGGAGTTGACGCCGGATGAGCGAGGACATCCACCGGACGGCCGAGCAGGAGACCAAGGGGACCAAGGAGGAGAAGGAGGCCCTGGCCGCCCAGGAGGCGGCGGGGGTCGAGCCCACGGGAGTGGGCGGCGAGGAACGGGCCGCCCCGCCGGCCCGGCGCGCCGACGCCCCCTTCGACAACCCCCTGCGCGACCCGCAGGACCGCCGCCTGCCCCGGATCGCGGGCCCCTCGGGGCTGGTCATCTTCGGTGTCACGGGCGACCTGTCCCGCAAGAAGCTGATGCCGGCCGTGTACGACCTGGCCAACCGCGGCCTGCTGCCGCCGGGCTTCTCGCTGGTGGGTTTCGCCCGCCGGGACTGGGAGGACCAGGACTTCGCGCAGGTCGTGCACGACGCGGTCAAGGAGCACGCGCGCACCCCGTTCCGCGAGGAGGTCTGGCAGCAGCTCGCCGAGGGCATGCGGTTCATCCCGGGCGACTTCGACGACGACTCGGCGTTCGAGCAGCTGCGCTCCGCCGTGGAGGAGCTGGACTCCTCCCGGGGCACCAGCGGCAACTACGCGTTCTACCTCTCGGTGCCGCCGAAGTTCTTCCCCAAGGTCGTCGAGCAGCTGAAGAAGCACAAGCTGGCCGACGCGCCGGAGGGGTCCTGGCGCCGCGCGGTCATCGAGAAGCCGTTCGGCCACGACCTGGAGTCGGCGCAGGAGCTCAACCGCGTCGTGCACGAGGTGTTCGACCCGGAGCAGGTCTTCCGGATCGACCACTACCTGGGCAAGGAGACCGTCCAGAACCTGCTGGCGCTGCGTTTCGCCAACACGATGTTCGAGCCGATCTGGAACCGGTCCTTCGTGGACCACGTGCAGATCACCATGGCCGAGGACATCGGCATCGGCGGCCGGGCGGGTTACTACGACGGCATCGGCGCCGCCCGCGACGTCATCCAGAACCACCTGCTCCAGCTGATGGCGCTCACCGCGATGGAGGAGCCGGCCGCGTTCGACGCCCCGTCGCTGCTCACCGAGAAGCTGAAGGTCCTCAAGGCCGTGCGGCTGCCGCAGGACCTGGGGGCGAACACCGTGCGCGGGCAGTACGCGGCGGCCTGGCAGGGCGGTGCGAAGGTGCGCGGCTACCTGGAGGAGGACGGCATCGACCCCGCCTCCACGACCGACACCTACGCGGCGATCAAGCTCCAGGTGGACAACCGCCGCTGGGCCGGGGTGCCGTTCTACCTGCGCACCGGCAAGCGGCTGGGCCGCCGGGTGACGGAGATCGCGGTCGTCTTCCAACGGGCCCCGCACTCCCCCTTCGACTCCACGGCCACCGAGGAGCTCGGTTCGAACGCGATCGTCATCCGCGTCCAGCCGGACGAGGGCATGACGGTCCGCTTCGGCTCCAAGGTGCCGGGCACGTCCATGGAGATCCGCGACGTGACCATGGACTTCGCCTACGGCGAGTCGTTCACCGAATCGAGCCCCGAGGCGTACGAACGGCTGATCCTGGACGTCCTCCTGGGCGACGCCAACCTGTTCCCCCGTCACCAGGAAGTGGAAGAGTCCTGGAAGATCCTCGACCCGATCGAGCAGTACTGGGCCACGCACGGCCGGCCCGCGCAGTACGCCTCGGGCAGCTGGGGACCCGAGGAAGCCGACGAGATGCTCGCACGAGACGGACGGAGCTGGCGCAGGCCATGAAGATCGACCTGACCGACACCACGGCAAGCAAGATCAACAAGGCGCTGGTGCAGGGCCGCCGCGCCATCGGCACGCCCGCCGTGGGCATGGTCCTGACGATGGTGATCGTCACGGACGAGGAGAACGCCTACGACGCGATCAAGGCGGCCGAGGAGGCCTCGCACGAGCACCCCTCGCGCACGCTGGTCGTCATCAAGCGGCACGCCCGCACCCCGCGCGACCGCCAGTCCTCCCGGCTGGACGCCGAGGTCCGGGTGGGCGCCGACGCCGGTACCGGCGAGACGGTGATCCTGCGGACCTACGGCGAGGTGTCCGAGCACGCCGACTCGGTCGTCCTGCCGCTGCTGCTGCCGGACGCGCCCGTGGTCGTGTGGTGGCCCATGGACGCCCCCGAGGTGCCCTCCAAGGACCCGCTCGGAGCGCTCGCCCAGCGGCGCATCACCGACCTGTACGCCGTCGGCAACCCCCTGGAGGTCCTGGAGAGCCGGGTGCGCGCCTACGCGCCCGGCGACACCGACCTCGCCTGGACCCGGCTGACGCCCTGGCGGTCGATGCTCGCCGCGGCGCTCGACCAGGCCCGGGAGAAGGTGACCTCGGCGGCCGTGGAGGCCGAGGCCGAGAACCCGGCCGCCGAACTGCTGGCGCGGTGGCTGGAGGCCCGGCTGCACGTCCGGGTCGACCGCGTGGTCACCGCCGGACCGGTCGTCACGGCCGTCCGCCTGGGTACCGGGAACGGCGAGATCGTGATCGACCGCCCCGAAGGACCGCTGGCCACACTGACGCTGCCCGGCCAGCCGTCCCGGACCCTCGCCCTGAAGGTCCGTGCCACCTCCGAACTCATCGCCGAGGAGCTGCGGCGCCTCGACGCGGACGAGATGTACGCCATCGCCCTGAACGGCGAGGCAACCGAGGAGACCCCTGCCCATGTCTGACTCCCCCGCCGGCACCCCCCGGCTCACCGCGCGGCCCGAGTGGACCGCCCTGGCGGAGCACCGCACCGACGCCCTGCCGCAGCCGAGCCTGCGCGAGCTGTTCGCTGCGGACCCGGGGCGCGCGGAGCGCTATGTCGTGCGCGTCGGTGACCTGCGCATCGACTACTCCAAGCACCTGATCACGGACGAGACGCTCGCCCTGCTGCGGGAACTGGCCGTGGCGACGGACGTGTTCGGGTTGCGGGACGCCATGTTCCGCGGTGAGCGGATCAACACCACGGAGAACCGGGCCGT
>NZ_JBIRHH010000003.1:0-25296 GCF_044328425.1 Streptomyces sp. NPDC017943
CTCCCCCGCCCGGCCCCACCGGGTCCCGCCAAACGGGGGGCGGGGGGGGGCGGGCCCCCCCCCCCCCCCCGCCCCGGGGGGGGGGGCGGGGGGGGGGGCCCCCCGCCCCCCCCCCCCCGCGGCCCGCTGGGACGTGCTGTGCGGGCTGATCGGGCTGCCACCCGCCGGCTTCACCGGCGCGGTCGCCCCGGCGTCCGCGCCGGGCTCGCACGACCCGGTGGGCAGGGTCGACACCTATCTGTCCGCCTTCCAGGCGGAACTGGATCCGCGCTCCGTCCGCCCGTACGCCGCCATGGTCGTCCAGCACCTGCTGACCGGGGTGTTCGCCGTCGACCCGGACACCGGCCGGGGACCGGGGCCGGCCGCCCGTCACCTGAGCATGCGCGTCCTCGACGGTCCCGGCTCCTACGCGGACCTCGTGGCCGACACGGTGGAGCGCCTGGCCACCGAAGTGCCGTACTGGAAGGAGACGGAGGCCGACCGGGCCTGGCTCGAGCGGATCGCGGAGCGACTGCCACGGCTGCGTTCGGCCCTCGCCCTGCGCGAGGTGCACCGGGTCGCCCTGCACCTGT
Organism: Streptomyces sp. NPDC017943; assembly: GCF_044328425.1. Classification (NCBI taxonomy): domain Bacteria; kingdom Bacillati; phylum Actinomycetota; class Actinomycetes; order Kitasatosporales; family Streptomycetaceae; genus Streptomyces; species Streptomyces sp. NPDC017943. The sequence goes on from NZ_JBIRHH010000003.1 coordinate 573, forward strand.
CCGGCACACCGCAGGACTGCGAGACGTTCGCCGCCCACGCGTGCTCGGCCCGCCGCACCGGCGCCGCGAACGAGGGGATCCGCGCCGCCCTGGAGGCCTGGGCCCTGCGCGGCCGGCCCGGCGAACGGGTCCGGTCCTTCCTCGAGGCGTACCGCCGGCAGTGGGCGCGGTACGCCGGTGACGGCCGCGCCCTGGAGGAGTGCGAGGACCTGGAGCGCGCCCTCGCCCTCAACGGACGCAACAGCCCGGTCCTGCGGCACTACTGCGACCACGCCATCCGCGAACTGACCACCAGCAAGGCCGAAGCACTCCGGGAGATCCAGCGCCTCCAGGAGGAGCAACGGCGCTACGACGAGGAGATCGGCCGGCTCCACGCGCTCGACAGATCCGCCGGCCGCATCCGCGGCTGACGGACCCACCCACCAAGGGAGACCCCTGCCATGGCGACCACCCGGCCGACGGCCCGTGCCGCTCTGCTGCTCGTCCTCACGACTCTGCTGGCCCTGGCCGGCGCTCCCCCCGGAACGGCCGCGCCTGCTCCCGTCCCCCGCGACGACATCTACCGCTCGCTCAAGGTCGACGACGTGCCCGCGGCCTACGTCGTCCTGGTGGACGTCTCCAGCTCCATGCAGGACAAGGGGCCCGACGGCACGCCCCTCTACACCACGGTCAAGCGCCGCCTCGCGGACTTCCTCGACAGCCTCACCCCCGCCGACCAGGTGGCCGTCGTCACCTTCGGCCGGGCCACCAGCGTCGTCCACCCCATGTCCCGGGCCGACCGCACCGACGACCTGATCGACCGGGAACTGCCCCGGAGCGCGGAGGAGTCCGCGAGCGACCACGGGGCCGCGCTGGAGGCCGCCGCCGACCAACTCGACCGCAGCGAGGCGCCGGTGGGCGCGGTGCTGATGCTCACCGACGGGGCCGTCCAGGCGCCCGGCAGCCCCTACTCCCGGCTGGGCAGCCCCGCATGGGACAAGGTGCGGGACCGCTTCGACGCGCTGGGCACGGACCGCAGGATCATGGGGTACGGCCTGCCCCTCACCGACGGCACCGGCGTCTCCGAGGTCCTGGGGAGCGCCTTCGGCACCCCGCGCATCCTGCCGGCCGACCCGGCCGCCCTCGGCACGCAGCTCAGCACCGCCAAGGACCAGGTACGCGCGCAGAAGGCGGTCAGTCTGCTGCGGGCCGACCGGGGCGGCACGGTCACCGTCGCCGTCGCCGGAGAGGACGTACGCCGCGGCCGGGCCGGCGCGATCACCGTGGGGGCCGGCGACACCACCGGGGAACGCACCAGGACGCTCACGGTCACCCTCCGCTCCAAGGCCCGGCACGTACCGCTGGAGGTACGGCTGACGGGCACCGGGGACGCCGAGGTGACCACGCCCGGCGGTCCCGTCACCCTCCAGCCGGGTGCCAGGAAGACGGTGCGGGTGACCCTGTCGTGGCGTCAGGAACCCCGGTTCAGCCTGCTGCCCGTCTCGCGCGACTTCACCACGCACGCCTTCCTGCACACCCGGGTCTCCTCCCCCTGGACGTCCACGATCCGTGGCTCCCTGGCGGAGGGCAGCTTCGCCACGGGCAGGCCCGTCGTCACCGAACTCGACGTGCGGGGCACCGTGCCCGGCCGGACGCCCGGCTGGCTCTATCCCTTGGTCCTGCTCGTGCTGCTGCTCGGGGGCGCGGCCTGGTGGCGCCGCCACAAGCAACTCCACCCGGAGCTCTCCGGCTTCCTCGTCGTCACCGATCTGCGCACCGGCGACCGCCAGACCATCCCGCTGCGCGGCCGGGAAGTCGTCCAGGACACGGACGCCGGGCAGGTGCGCGCCCGCGTCACCGTCCGTGGCCGGCAGGACGGCGGCCGTCCGGTCCTCCTGCTGGACTGCGAGCGTGAGGCGTCGCGTCCCGGCGGGGCACCTCTGCGGGACACCGGAACCTGCGAGCTCGGCAAGTCGACGGTGCTGTGCGGCATCGGCCTCTCGCACGAGACGACGACCGAGGCATCCGTCCTGCGGTGACGCCCACGAGAAGGGACGCAACATGGTGATGCCACTGGATCCGGCCGGCGACCCGTCCGAGGCCGCGGGCTTCCGCCTGGTGGGCCGCCTGGGGACCGGCGGCTTCGGCACGGTCTACCTCGGCCGGCGCCGGGAGGAGGGGCACGGCCCGGCCACGCTGGCGGCCGTGAAGGTGCTCAAGAGCGAATTCACCGACGACGCGCAGCACATGCAGCGCTTCCACCAGGAGAGCAAGGCCCTGGAGCGTTGCCGCGGTGCGCGCATCCCCGAGCTGCTGGCCTTCGACTTCACGACGGGCCGGCGGCCGACTCTGGCCACCCGGTTCATCCCGGGCCTGTCGCTGTACCGCATCGTGGAGACGCACGGCGGCCCCCTGCCTCCGGACGCCGTCCATGCCGTGGCCGCGGAACTCGCCGACACCCTGAGTGCCGCCCACACCAAGGGACTTCTGCACCGGGATCTCCACCCGGGCAACATCCTGCTCACGCAGGACGGGCCGTGGATCATCGACTTCGGGCTGACCCGCATCCGCGGCCAGCGGGTCACCCTCACCCTGGACATGATCATCGGTCACCCGCACTTCTGCGCGCCGGAACAGGTCCGGGGACTGGCCTCGACCGGACAGGCCACCGACGTCTTCGGCATCGGCGGCACCGTCCTGTACGCCCTCACCGGTCACCCCCCGTACACCGCGGCGAACGACGCCCGGGCCATGCTCACGCGCCGGATCGGCGGCGCGGCTCCCGACCTGTCCGGCCTGCCGGACGACGCCGTCGGCCGGCTCGTGCGCGCCTGCCTGGCGGAGGAGCCCTCCGACCGGCCCCGGCTCGACGAGGTCGCGGCCGGCTTCGGCCAGCCCGGCGCACTGCGGCTGCCCTCCGACGTCACCCGTGCCCTGGCCGCCTACCGCACACAGTTGCGGGACGTCCTGGCGACGGCCGGTGACACCGCCGACCTGACCGTTCCGTTCCGGCCCGGGCGGCGCAGCTGGAGCACGGAGGCCGGCGACTGGCCCCACAGCGTCGCGGCGACCGAGGACGGCACGGTGGTCACGGCCGATCGCGGCGGCACCGTGCGCTGGCTGGACGGGAGCACCGGAGAGGAAAGGGCACGTCACACCGGCTTCACCGCGCCGGTGCATCTGTGCGCCGACGGGGAGGTGCTGATGGTGTGCGACTCCGCCGACCGGCTGGAGGCATGGAGCACCCGCGAACACACCAGGTGCTGGGCGGCTCCCCCCGGCACCCTCAGCCGCGCCCGGCTGCTGCTGCGCGGGCAGAGCGTGTTCCTCGGCGACGCGGACGGCCTGCTGCGTCACTTCGACGCGGTCACCTGCCGGATGTGGTGGCGCAGCAGACCCCTGGGGGACGCCCCGGTGGTGCCGGTGGCCGCCGGTACGCACCAGGTGTACCTGTCGGCCGCCCGCGGACTCGACCTGTTCGCCGTGGACGACGAGGACGGCTCGCCTGCCTGGAAGGCACCCGCTCGGCTCACGGCACCGGTGCTCGCGCCTCCGTTGCCCCTCGACGAGCATGTGGTGGTCGCCGACGGCAGGGGCACCCTGAGGTGCCTGGCGGCCGCCGACGGCTCCCCTGTCTGGGAGGCGCACCTGGGCGCACCCGTGGTCGCCTCGCCGATCCGGGTCGGCGGCTCCCTCGTCACCGCGGACACGGCGGGAACCGTGCACTGTCACGACGCGGCCGGCGGAGCGGTGCTGTGGACGGCGCACCACGGCCGGCGAGAGGAGTTCTTCACTCTGTGCACCGACGGTGCGGCGGTCTACGCGGGCGGCTGGAGCGGCCGGCTGCACGTACTGGACGCGGCGGACGGCACCTCGTTGCAGAGCGTCGCTCTGGGAGGCCAGATCGTGGCAGCGGTGTGCGGGCCGGGAAGCCGGGCCGTGTACGCCGTCTCGTCGACGGGTGCCCTGCACGCGTTGCCCTGTGCCCCGGCGGCGGCCGGACCGGCGGTCGCCGGCACGGCGCGCGACCCCGCGGTGGTCGCGGGAGCCCGAGGAACGGCCGGTGGGGCGTGACGGCGGCTCACACCCCGGTCACGGCCCGGCCGTCTCGGTCGAACGCCCGGACGGCACGGGGTGTGGTGCGGTGGGCTCGGGGGGAGCCGCGAACTGCAGGGGAAGCAGGCGGTTCCAGTACCGGTGCAGCGTCTGTGCCGGGGAGTCGGCCGGGGGCGTCGACGCGTCGTCGCGGAAGACCCGGTGCAGTTCCTCGACGCGTTCCGGGGCCGGCACGTCCGGGTCGGCGTACGGCCGGCGTGCGCGGGAGCTCCACCAGCGTGCGCCGAGCGCGGCCCCGGCGGCCGCCGCGGCAGTGATGATCATGACCTCGCGAGGCGGTACGGCCTGCATGACACTCCCCCGATTCCCAGGACCAGGCGCAGCACTTGCCTATGGGGGTGTCCCGCGCGGCGCGGTTCATGCCCGCGCGGTCCGCCCAGGACGGGCGGATCCTCGGTGAGCCGTCAGGGGCCGCCCGCGTCGTCGGCGAGTGCGATGCGGGCGGTGATGCGTTTGCCCGACTCCACGCGCTCCGCTTCGAAGCCCTGCGAGACGGCCATGACGATCTCCAGGCCGTGCTGGCCGATCCGGCCCGCGTCCGCCGCCCTCGCCACCGGGAGCACCGGGTCGGAGTCCCACACCGACACCTCGATCACGCCGCCGTGGATCCGCAGGTCCAGCCGCGCCGGACCCGGTGCGTACTTCCCGGCGTTGGTGACCAGTTCGCTGACCACCAGTTGCGTCACGTCCGTCGCGCGCTGCGAGACGGGCACGCCGTGGACGGTCCCGGCCTGGAGGAGGAAGTCGACGGCGCGGTGACGCGCGTGCGCGATGCACGTGCCGTCACCGTCGAGATCGACCGAGATCTGAGGGTGCTGCTCGCCGATGCGCGCAGCTATGCCGTCACCCAACATCTGGACCCATTACGTTGCCTCGTGCTCCCCCCTCGCGCCCCGCGCGCACCCTGCCGGCGGCAGCGACCGCTGCCGGCGCAGTCCGGTCGTCCTCACTGCTTCGGCGGCTTCACGGCGATGTCGAGGTAGAAGGCGTCGATGCTGCGGACCGCCGCCTCGAACTCCTCGAGGTTGACCGGCTTGGTCACGTAGGCGTTGGCGTGCTGGTGGTACGCGCCGGTGACGTCGTCGGGAGCGGCCGAGGTGGTGAGCACGACCACCGGGATGGTGCGCAGTTCGGCGTCCTCCTTGACCACGGCGAGGAACTCGCGGCCGTTCATGCGCGGCATGTTGAGGTCGAGCACGATGAGGTCGGGGCGCTCGTTGCCGGGGTCGCGCAGGTAGTCCAGGGCCGCGATGCCGTCGGAGACCTGGGTGATGTTGCGGGTGCCGCGCTCGGACAGGGCGTCCTGGATGAGCATCGCGTCGGCGACGTCGTCCTCGACCAGCAGCACGTCGTGGGGGCGGGTAGCGGCGGCAGCGGCCATGGGTCACAGGCTCCGAGAAGTGGGAGGGGTGGTGGAAAGGTGGGTGGTGCCGGTGATGAGCCCGGGCCAGCGTCGCCGGGCTCCCTGGCGGCTCATGCTCACGGCCTGGCCGATCTCCGGATAGCCGGCTCCGCTCGCGGCGGCGGCCCGGGCCGCTTGGTCCTCGAGCAGGCGCACGGCGTCCTTGACGCCGCTGATCACCCTCAGACGCACGAGCGCGCGTCGCCGGGCGTCGTCGGCAGCCTCGCCGGAGTCCGCCGGTGGGTGGAGGCCGTACTGGGCGAGGCGCCGGGTGATGTCCTCCACCACCGCGCTCACCAGCGCAGCCGTCTCACCGCCGGGCGGATCGGGCAAGGGTGGTGGAGCAGGCATGGGGCCACCTTAAGGCGTTGATCTCTCCCGAGACAACGTGTGTTGTCGGGGCCGGTACAGTGGGCGTGCCGTGTCCCAGGCCGTGATCCCGGCCCGCCGAGGGGGAGCAACAAACCGCCATGAACAGCGAACAGTCCGTGACCGACACAGTGTTTTCGGGCTGGACCACTCGGCGATGGCTGCGTGCGGGGGTCGCCTCGACGCTGGTCGTGCTGGCCGTGCTCGGGTCGCTGGGCGGCTGGGCGATGTGGCGCACCTCACAGCTGACCGACGAGCTCGTCGACCGGCGCTCCCCCGCCCTCATCGAGGCGATGCGGCTGGAGGCGGCCCTGGTGAACCAGGAGACCGGTATCCGGGGATACGGCCTGTCCGGCCGCTCGGACTTCCTGTCGCCCTACCAGCAGGGCGAGGCCGACCAGGACGCGGCCCTGCGCCGGCTGCGGCCGCTGGTCGAGACCGACGAGGGCGCCCGCGCGGACCTGGCCGAGGTCGAGAAGCTCGCCCGCCGCTGGCAGGAGCGCATAGCCCGTCCCGTCTCGTCGGCGTCCCCCGAGAACGCGGTACGGCTCGCCACCTCGCGGGCCGAGGAGGGGCGGACCACGTTCGACTCGCTGCGTCGGACGATGACCGGCCAGCAGGCCCGCCTCCAGGGCGAGAGGACCGCGACGAACCGGCAGTTGCGGCAGGCGGAGACCTTGCGGAACTGGATGTTCGCGGTCATCGCCCTGGTGATCCTGCTGGTGGCGGCACTCATCTTCGAGGGCCTGCGCCGGGGTGTCACCGGCCCGCTCGCCGTGCTCAGCGCCTCGGCCCGCGACGTCGCCCGCGGCCGCTTCGACCGCACCCTGAGCGTGACCGGCCCCTCCGACCTGCGTCAGCTCGCCTCGGACGTGGAGTCGATGCGGCGGCGCCTGGTGGAGGAACTGCAGTTCAGTGAGGACTCCCGCCGCCTGCTCGACGAACAGGCCGAGGACCTGAAGCGGTCCAACACGGAACTGGAGCAGTTCGCCTACGTCGCCTCCCACGACCTGCAGGAGCCCCTGCGCAAGGTGTCCAGCTTCACCCAGCTGCTGCAGCGGCGCTACGGCGGCCAGCTGGACGCGAAGGCCGATCAGTACATCGCCTTCGCCGTCGACGGCGCCAACCGCATGCAGAGCCTCATCAACGACCTCCTGGCCTTCTCCCGGGTGGGCCGGATCCTCAACGACCACCAGAAGGTCGACCTCGAGGCGGTGCTGGACGGGACCCTGAACGACCTCGGTGTGTCCATCGAGGAGACCGGTGCCGAGATCACGCACGACCCCCTGCCCACCGTCGTCGGCGACGCGAGCCAGATGGGCATGCTCTGGCAGAACCTGCTCTCCAACGCGATCAAGTTCCGCAGCCCGGGACAGCCGCCGCGGATCCACGTCGCCGCCACGAAGGACGGTGCCGACTGGCGGTTCGCCGTCAGCGACAACGGCATCGGCATCGCCCCGGAGTTCCGGGAGAAGGTCTTCGTCCTGTTCCAGCGCCTGCACACCAAGGACGCCTACCCGGGCACGGGCATCGGCCTGGCGATGTGCAAGAAGGTCGTGGAGTTCCACGGGGGCACCATCACCATCGACCCGGAGTACACGTCCGGCACCCGCGTGGTCTTCACCCTCCCCGTGAGCGAGGCCGGCACCGGCCCCGACACCGATCGGGAGAGAGAGGCGCAGCCGTGAACACCCCCTCGGCACGGCATGCCGTACCGTTCCGCATCCTCCTGGTCGAGGACGACGACGGCGACGCCCTCCTCGTGGAGGAACTCCTTCACGACACCGACCTGCCGCACTCCCTCGCCCGCTGCCGCACCGCCGCCGAGGCGCGTGCGGCGCTCGCGACCCGTCCCGTGGACTGCGTGCTGCTCGACCTCCACCTCCCGGACGCCTCCGGGGTGCAGACGGTCCAGGCGATCCAGGAGGAGGCCGAGGCCGCCATCATCGTCCTGACCGGCCTGGACGAACCGCGCGCCGGAGTCGACGCCCTGGCCGCGGGCGCGCAGGACTACCTGGTCAAGGGCAAGGTCGAGCCCGATCTGATGCAGCGTGCCGTCCGCTACGCCGTCCAGCGAAAGCAGGCGGAACGCGCCAACGCGGCCCTCCAGATCGGCCGGCTCAGGGCGGAGGAGAACGCGCGCCTGGAGCGCGGCCTGCTGCCCGAACCCCTCCTGACGTCGACCGCCGTCACCGCCGCGAGCCGCTACTACCCCGGGCGGGCCCAAGCGCTGCTGGGCGGTGACTTCCTGGACGTCGTCCAGACCGACGACGGACAGGTGCACGCCGTCATCGGTGACGTCAGCGGCCACGGCCCCGATGCGGCGGCCCTCGGCGTCTGCCTGCGCATCGCCTGGCGCTCACTGACCCTCGGCGGCCACCGGGACCAAGGGCTGCTCCACCTGCTGGAGCAGATACACATCGCCGAACGCGCCAACACCAACCTGTTCACCACGTGCACCCTGATCACCCTGGACGCCGACGCGGCCCGGCTCACCCTGCACCTGGCCGGTCACCACGCGCCCCTGCTGATCACGCCCGACGGTACGACGGAGATCGAGGCCGCCCACGGGATGGCCCTCGGCATCGCCCCCGGCCTGGGCAAATGGCCCGCCACGACGCTGACGCTGCCCGCGCAGGGCGCCCTCATCGCCTACACCGACGGGCTCATCGAGGGCTTCTCCGACGTCGCCGGGGCCCGTCTCGGGGTCGACGGGCTGCTGCGCATCATGGACGAGCTGCGCACGTCGGATCCGGGCAGCCACCTCGACCAGCTCATCGGCAGGACGCGCACGCTCAACGCCGACCGGCACACCGACGACCTCGCCATTCTGCGCCTGGACTGGAACGCCGGAAGCGTCCCGCACACGGCCGACGAGTGGCGCACGACACCCTCCACCTGACGCGCTGAAGGGTGTCGTGGCTGTGTCGTGGCTCTTGGTGTGTGCCGTGCCGGCCGGGGAGGCGTTCGATCAGCGGTCGGCGGCCTCGGCGGCGTTCTTGATGCCGCGCAGGGCCTCCTCCAGGCCGTGGTCCACCTGGGCGCCCTCGGTGCTGTCCGTGTGCAGCTGGACGGTCAGGCGCGACGTCGCGGCGTCGTCACCCGGATCGATCTGAAGCCGGCCGTGGTAGTCGTGCTCGCCGGGGGCGCCCCACTCCAGCGTCTTCCCGTCCTCGATGACGTGGATCCACGCCTCGCTGGTGACGTCCTTCTCGGGGGCGTCCGGCGGGTCGATGTGGGCCGTGACGGTGACCTGGTCGCCGCCGTGCGGCCGCGCGGAGGTCAGGCGCGGCAGGTAGGCGGGCAGGTTCTCGACGTCGGCCAGGTAGGCGAAGAGCCGGTCCGGTGCGACCGTGACCGTGATCGTGTCGTTGTAGTCACCCATGCATGCGGGGTTCCTCGGCGCGTGTGCCGTGAAACGATTCCGGCGGCCGGTCGCCCGTCGGATGCGGCGAACGGACGCATCCCCCGCGTCGCCGGTGCCGGCGCGCGCCGGTGCCGGTGGTGCATGAGGCGCACCACCGGCACGACGCACGGCTTCGCTCTACTTGCGTCCCCGCTTCTTCACGATGAACGCCAGGACGAAGCAGACGACCACGAAGGCGATGACCCAGCCCGTCGCCGGCAGGTAGTCATAGCGTCCTGAAGTCTCGGCTGTCGTCATCGAGTCCTCCTCGGGTTCGGTCCGCGTGGTGTCCGTCAGCCTGAGATGCTGTCCTCCGCGTGGTTGCCCAGTTTCTCGCCGAGTACGAGGCATCCTGCCGCGACCAGGAATCCTCCGACCCCGGCGGTCGCCAGACCCGCCGCCCCGGCGAGCGCGGTGCACGACGCCTCGGCCGCCGCGCCGACCGCGGCACCGGCCGCGATGCCCCACAGCTTCCTGCCGTTGCCCTCCTGGAAGGCCATGCCCGCCTCGGCGGCCGACTTGACGTCGAGGAGCTTGCCGACGGTGTCGACGACCCAGTACGTGCCGCTCGGGTCGATGCGGTTGAGCGGGTCGCCCTCGGCGTAGAGGTAGGGGTTCTTCTCCTGCCCCGAGGGGTCGGGCTGGGTGAAGCGGCCGATCTGCGGGTCGTAGTAGCGGGCCCCGAAGTGGTAGAGGCCCGTCGGGTCCTGGTAGCCGCCCGTGAACCGGTAGGGCTGGGGAACGGTCTCCGTGGTGCCCGCCCGGCCGATCCCGGTCGGGGTGTAGCGGTAGGTGTTCACCTGCTTGCCGCTCTCGTCCACGAGGGCGGTGACGGAGCCGAGGGCGTCGGTGAGGTAGTAGTAGTTCTTCCCGCCGGTGGTGAGGGAGTTGAGGGTTCCGCCGGGTTCCCGGATGAACTCGGTGTCCTTGCCCGCGGTGGTCTGCCCGGACAGCCCGAGGGGCCCGTTGTGGAAGACGGTCGTGCCCAGGCGGACGCGCTCACTGCTGTCGGTGCTCGCGTACTGGGCGCCGTAGGTGGTGTCGCGCACGGTGAGGGACTTCAGCTGGCCGAAGTCCGTGTACTGCTCGGCGGTGCGGGTGGTCTCGGTGGTCGGGGCGGCCGCGGTCTCGTTGCCCGCCTTGTCGTAGGACCAGTTGGTGGTGATGCCGTTGCGGGCGATGAGCTGGGAGGCGTCGTCGTAGGTGTAGGCCGTGGTGCCGGGGCAGCCCGGGACGGTGCCCTGGGAGACGAGGTTGCCGGCCGGGTCGTGGCAGTACTGCCAGGAGGTCTTGCGGCCCGACGCCTCGATCTCCTCGGCAAGGGTGGCGCGCCCCACCGAGTCGTACCCGTAACTCGTCCTGGTCCGGGAGAGGTTGTCCGTGCGGGAGCGTATCTTGACGCCGTCCAGGCTGTCGCTGCCGGCGGTGTAGGAGTAGGTGTACGTCAGGTCGCCGGTGATACGGCCGGACGGCGCGATGTGCTTGATGTTCTTCGGGCGGCCGGAGGTGTCCAGTTCCACGGCCTGGACGGTGCCGCCCGGGTAGGTCGTCCTCGTGCGGGCGTCGTTGTTGTCGTACTCGTAGGTCGTCTTCTTGTCCGTGGGCCCGGTCAGCGACGTGAGCCGGTTGGCGGCGTCCCAGGCGTAGTCGGTGACGCCGCCGGGGTCGGTGTAGGTGTCGACGTTGCCGTCGGCGGTGTAGGCCAGCACCGTCTGCGATCCGTCCTGGAGCGTGCGGACCGTCTCCCGGCCGAGCGCGTCGAAGCGATAGGTCTGGATGCCGGTTCCGTCGGTCCGGGAGGTCAGGTTGCCGTCGTCGTCATAGGTGTAGCTCACCGTGGACTGCCCGGTGGTGACCTTGGTGACGCGATCGCGGTCGTCGTAGGTGTAGGTGCTCTTCACGCCCCGCCCGTCGGTGGCGGTCGCGGTGCGCCCGAGCGCGTCGTAGGTGAACACCGCCGGGTTCTGCGGGGCGGGCGGTGTCGCCGAGACGAGGTCGCCCTTGCCGTCGTACCGGAAGGACGTCTTCTTGTTGTTGCCGTCCGTGGCCGAGCAGGTCTGCCCCTGGAAGCCACCGCACGTGGGCGTGGCCTCGTTGTGGGTGAACGTGCGGGTGCCCCCGCCGGTGCCGGTGGTCGCGATGGTTTTTGTGTTGCCGGCCGTGTCGTAGGTGAACTCGGTCTTCTCGCCGTCGGGGCCGTTGACGCTGGAGGGGACGTCGGCGCCGGCGATCGTCTGCCAACTGCCGGTCGCCGTGGCGCCGGTGGGCAGCTTGGCCGAGGTGGGGTTGTTGCGGGTGTCCCAGCCGTAGGTGGTGACGTTGCCGCCGGGGCCGCCGTTGCCGGTGCCCATCGCGTCGGTGGCCGTCTGCACCAGGTGGTCCTTGTAGGTCTTCGACCGTTCGTGCTTCAGCCCGTCGACGGTCCTGGTGACCTCGCCGTCGGCGTTGTGGTGGTACTCGCTGGTGTGCCCCAGCGGATCGGTCACGGTGGTGACGCCGGCGTCGCGGTGACCGGCGCCCGTGTAGGAGTACGTGTACGTCGGGCCGGGGCCGCCGCCCTTCTCGGAGTAGCGGCGCAGTGAGGTGACCCGGTCCTGGGAGTCGTAGGTGAACACGGAGGACCGGGACTCCGAGGTGGTCAGCTTCACCAGTCGGCCGTCGCCGTCGTAGGCGAACGCCGTCGCCTTGCCGGCGGTGTCGACCGTCCGGGTCAGGCGGCCCGAGGTGTCCAGTTCGTAGGAGGCCGTGCGGCCGCTGCTGTCCTTCGCCTGCCAGGTGCGCTCGCCGGTGCGGGTCAGGTCGATCCACCGGCCGGAGCGCGTCTCGGTCAGCTTGAAGCCGGCGGGAGCGCCGGAGGAGTCCTCGTGGGCCGTGACGGTGACGGAGCCGTTGTTGCGGTCGCTCACCTTGGTGAGCTGCCCGGCGGTGTCGTAGGTGTCCGCCAGACCGGAGGAGCGGTCGGTCAGGGTGTAGGTGCCGTCCGCGTTCTTGCGCAGGTCCTTGGAGTACCCGGCCGGAGTGGTGAAGGTCCCGTCGGCGTTCCTGCGGTACTCGACGGTGGCTCCGGTGTCGTCGTAGTGGAACACCTGGTCGCTGAACGACAGGTCCAGCCGCCGCTCGTACCCGAGCCACCACTGCGCGCCCACCTCGCCGTAGGGGGCGTCCAGGGAGTTGTAGGTGCGGGTGAGCCGCAGGCTCTGGCCGACGCCCGCGACGTCGAAGTCGGTGGCCGCCAGCATCAGGTTGCCGGTCGAGTAGTCGATCCGGCCGACCAGGGCGTCGGTGATACGGAAGTCGCTGATCCGATGCCAGGGAACGGCCCCCTGGCCTTCGGGCACATAGCGCTCGGGTGCGGCGGCGCCCGAGCGCGAGGGCGCGGGCTCCTGTCCGCGCAGTCGTCTCTCCTCGCGCTGCTGCCAGGCCCGTTCGCCCGCGCCCGGAGCGGCCGACGCCACGGAGCGCGGGGGTTCGGTGACGCCGACACGGACGGGCGGCGTCTTCGCGGGCGTCGATCTGCCCCAGTGGGACTCCGTGGTGGCCGTGGGTCCCTCGTGCGGAGCCGCGAGGGCGGGCGCGGCGCCGGCCGTCAGGGCGAGGGCGACGGCCAGACAGGTCAGGGTGGTCAGGGACAGGGTGTGCCGGGCGCGGACCCGTCCACGCCGTGGTGCGGAGGCGTCGGGTAACGCCCGGGACGACTCGATGTGCATGGTTCTCCCCCTTGTGCAGACGAGTTCGGCGGCCTGTGGACCGTCGAACGGGGCCGAGGGACACCACCCTGGCCGCATCCGCACCAGGGGCAATACCCACCGCATTCGGTTGGGCCGATAACGAGTCAATCTCCGGACGGTTTTCCGTGTTGCTCTGCAGGACCGCGGCGATGAATCGAGCGGAAAATACGTGGACCACCGGATTCGGAAAGGCCGGAAACCGTTGGCGGACGGCCGAGTTCCGGGCGGCACGTCCTTTGCAGGGGCCTTCTCCGATCGACTCCGGAAATCCAGCGGAATGTCTCCCTCCTCCGCTTGCCGTTGCTACGGTGATGCCGCATCGACACCGAAAGAGGAGGCGTATCGTGCGCAAGCGCTTATTCACGGCCCTGGTGGTTTCCGCCGCGTTCTCCGGCGTGCTCGCCGTGTCACCCACCGCGTCCGCGGAGCCCGACCCCTCGGGCTGCGGCAAGGGCTTCTTCTGCATCTACGCAGGCGAGGGGCAGACCGGTCAGCTCCTGGTGAAGACCGAGGGTGACTGGACGGGCAGTGTGAGCGGCCGCTCGGTGTTCAACAACGGCGTCGAGTACCCGGGCGAGGACCACATCCAGCTCACCTGGACGTACAACGGCGGGACGTACGAGGATTGCCTGCATTACAACCCCGGGCCCGGTGACTACAAATGGAACTTCACGGCCGGTGTGGTGTTCACCAAGGCCGTGTGGCGGGGCGAATGCTGACGTGAATCCGCGTACCTCCGGCGGTTCCCGCATTTCGTCTCCCGCAGGAGAGCGCGGGACGGCTGCGCCGGATTGCCGGAGGCGCGGCGGATTCGCTGCCCGAAAAGTACGGCAGGGCGGGAGCCCGGGACGCCCGCCGCCCCGGCCGCTGAAATTCGCGACGTCACCGCAAGGTTAGACGGGTGGCCGGTCGCGCCGGTCCTGACACATGTCAGGACCGGCTTCGACGGTTGCCGGCCATCCTGGTCCTTCCGCATGTCAGCCCGCCGCCACGATCCGCACCCCGAGGGCCGTCAGTTGCTCGACGACCGTGTCCCCGGGGGCCGCGTCGGTGATCAGACCGGTGACCTTCTCCCAGGGCAGGACGCGGTACTGCGAGGCTGTGCCGATCTTCTCGGAGGACGCCAGGATGTAGGTGTCGGCGGCCCGGGCGGACAGGGCGCGTTTCATCGCCGCTTCCTCGGCGTCCCCGGTGGTCAGGCCCGCCTCGGGGTGTACGCCCGTGACACCGAGCAGGCAGAGGTCGGCGGAGACGTTCTGCGCGGCCTCGACCGCGGCGGCACCGCAGGTGACCGCCGAATGCTTGAAGACCCGCCCGCCCAGCAGGAAGAGCTCCGCACCGGGGTGGTCGAGGAGGGCCGCGGCGATCGTCGGACTGTGCGTGATCACGGTGCAGACGAGGTCCTTCGGCAGCGCTTCGGCGACCGCGAGGGCCGTGGTGCCTCCGTCGAGGATCAGCGAGCCGTGCGGCCGCACCAGGCCGGCGGCCACCGCGGCGACCCTTCGCTTGCCCTCCGGCGCCACCGCCTGCCGCGCGTCGTAATCCACCACCGCCGGGGACGCGGGCAGGGCGCCCCCGTACACCCGCTGGCACAGTCCCTCGGCTGCGAGTTCCCTCAGGTCGCGCCGCACGCTGTCCTCGGAGATCCCCAGCTCGGCGGCGACGTCCTTGGCGACGATCTTCCCGGTGCGGGCGAGGAGACCGAGGAGGTGCTCGCGTCGTTCAGCGGCCAGCATGCACGTTCCTTCCTGATGTTGCCTGTTTCTGCGTGTAGTCTAGCGGCCATGACCGACAAGCCGATGCTCATCCTGATCGCAGGCCCCTACCGCTCCGGTACCGACGGCGACCCACAGGCCATGGCCGCCAACCTGGCGCGCCTCGAAGACGCGGCCTGGCCCGTCTTCGCGGCCGGCCACCTTCCGGTGATCGGCGAATGGATCGCCCTGCCCGTCCTCCGGTCCGCCGGCGCCGATCCCACCGCCCCCCTCGCCGACCAGGTCCTCTACCCGACCGCCGACCGCCTCCTGGCCCACTGCGACGCGGTGCTGCGCCTGCCCGGCGCGTCCACCGGTGCCGACCAGGACGTCGCCACGGCCCGGCGGCGCGGCCTGCCCGTCTACCACGACGTGGCCGAGATACCCCGCCGCACCCCGCAGGAGGCCGCGTGACGAGCCGCCCGGGCATCGACACACCCGACCACCGCGGACGCACCCACCTCGACCGGGCCGGACGGGGCCTCGATCGCAACCCCGGCGTCGTGGTCCGCGACGTCGAGCTCACGTCCCAGGGCTGGCACGTGCTGCGCCGCACCACCTTCGACTACCGCCGGCGCGACGGACGGTGGGAGACGCAGCAGCGCGAGACCTACGACCGGGGCAACGGCGCCGTCGTCCTGCCCTACGACCCGGACCGCGGATGCGTACTGCTCACCCGGCAGTTCCGGTACCCGGCCTATGTGAACGACCACCCCGACGGCATGCTCGTCGAGGCCGCGGCGGGCCTGCTCGACGGGGACGACCCGCGCACGGCCATCCGACGCGAGAGCGCCGAGGAACTCGGCGTCACCCTCGGCCCCGTCACCCACGCCCTGGACGCCTACATGAGCCCGGGCTCCGTCACCGAACGCCTGCACTTCTTCACCGCTCCGTACCGGCCCGAGGACCGGACCGGGAGCGGCGGCGGGCTGGAGGAGGACGGCGAGGACATCGAGGTGCTGGAGCTCCCCTTCGCCGAGGCCCTCGCCATGACCCGGGACGGACGCATCGTCGACGGCAAGACCATCCTCATCCTGCACTGGGCGGCGCTGAGCGGACCTTTCGCGGGGTGAGCGGCAGTCACGGCGCGGTGCTCGTACGCAGTTGCCACGTGTCGATGGCCTGGTCGGGCTTCATGCCCAGGTGCTCGTAGAGCGCGAGGGCGCCGGTCGCGTTCTCCGTGTCCACCCCGAGGCCCACCGTGGCCCTGCCGCGGACGGCGAACGCGGCGAACGCGGTGCGCAGGAGGTGTGCACCGACGCCGCGGCCGCGCGCGTCCTGGAGGACTCCGAGGTGCCGGACCCACCCCATCGTCAGGCGGTTGTCGTGGGCGGCGAGGGCGCCGACCGTGCCGCTTCCCGCCACGTCCGCCAGCCACACCAGCGACGGATCGGCCTCGGTGGTCGGCGTGGCCAGTCCTTCGCGCCACTGCTCGAAACCCGCGGGGTGATGGCTGAAGTGGTCGACGAAGGCCTTCTCGACGAGGTCGTGAGCGAGCCGCAGGTCCGCTTCGGACGCGCAGGGGCGTACGGACACTCCCGGCGGCGGGGTCGGCGGGGTGTCGGTGTCCGCGGCGACGGGCTTGGTGAGCACGTGGTACCGGCGCACCGGCTCCCAGCCCCGTTCCCGCAACAGGGTGGCGTCGAGCGTCGAGGGGTCCCTGAGGTAGAGGTGGCACACCGCTTCGGGCCGGCCGTTGGCGCGGGCGATGGCCGCAGCGCGGGCGGCCATCAGGTCGAGCAGGGCGGCCCCCGCCTCGTGGTGTCCGGGCAGCGAGTAGTGATCGGCGTCGATGTGTCCGGTCCCGTGGCTGTCGCAGACCAGCGCGTAGCCGGCCAACGCCCCGTCCTCGTCGAAGGCGAGCCAGGTGTCCGTCTCGGGCCGGGTGCCCGACAGCGTCATGTCGCGGACGACCTCGGCCACTTCGGTTCCCGGTTCGCCGGTCTCGATGACGTCGATCGTGTTGATCAGTTCGCATATCCCGGCGGCGTCCTCGACCGTGGCCGGCCGTACGGTGACGCGCGAGGTGGCGGAGCGCTGTGGCATGACGGTCAGTGTGTGCGGCGGTGGTCAGGGGTGCAACGGCTTTTCCGCGAGCCGGATCGCGGCCCCGCGGGACGGGGGGAGGGTTTGCCGGTTCAGCCGTTGAGGACGCCGCCGACCTCGGAGACCGGGACCGTGTCCGCGGCCGGCGGGACCTTCACGCGGATCGGCTCGCCGATGTCCGACAGGGTCATGGTGTGCTGGACCTGTGCGCCGGACAGGTTCACGCTCATCCGGGTCCTCGCCGGCCGTCCGCGGCCGTCGACCCACACGTCGGCGAAGACGGGGATGTCACTGCCCAGGGCGTCCCGCACCTGGTCCATCTTCGTGCGCACCTCGGGGGCCATGCGCAGGGTGACGGTCCGGTGGTCGAGGATCCCGCGGTAGTGCACGGTGCGCACGCCCCGGATCTTCTCCTCGCCCTCGCGGGAGATGTCGCGCAGGGCGGCGATCTGCCGCAGGACGTGCTCCGGGTCGTTGAGCGGGGCGCGCAGCAGGTAGTGGGCCTCCGCCTTGTCGCGGGGCAGGACTCCCCAGGTGCCCTTCTCCATGCCGGCGGCGCCGCTGACGTAGATCTGCCCGTCGGCGAAGACCTGGTCGCTGTGGTCGATGGCGCCGCCGGGGAGGTCGACCGCCAACTGGCCCTTGCCGGCCGAGAAGTCGAAGCCGCCCGTGACGGTGAGGTCGTACACCTCGCCCTCGCCCTCCAGCCTGACCTCCTGGCGGACCGCGGCGCTGGTCCCGCGGAGACGCGCGACGGCCTCCCGTACGGCGGAGCGGGGGTCCGACGCGGCGCGGGAGGCCGGTGTCGACGCCGGTGCCTCGCGGTCCTCGGCATCGGCCGTCGCACATCCGGCGCACAGCAGCACGGCAGCGGCGACGAGCACGAGAGGGCGGCGCATGGGGTCTCCCAGGTCCGGGCGAGCACGCGGCCCCGGTGGCACCGTCTCGCGCCGCGATCATACGGACGGCGCGCACGGCAGTGCGAATCGGGAACGGTGCCGCCCACAGGTCGCCGACCAGGGGCGGGGAGCAGGCGGAACGACGGGACGGCGGTGCCGGGTCGCGGTGACCCGGCACCGAGGTGCGGCTGTGCGCGACGGTCAGGGTGTGCGCAGGGCCACCGCCGCGCAGTGGCCCACCGGGACCGTGACGTCCGCCAGGGACCAGCCGGGCACGGAGGCCGGCCGGGGGCCCGAGCCGACGTAGTCGGCCGAGGGATCGGCGGACAGGCCCACGCCCAGCCCTTTCAGGTAGGCCTCCTTGCGGGTCCACACCCGGGTGAAGGCCGCCGGCCGCTCGGTGGCGGGGAGGCGGGAGAGTTCCGCCGCCTCCCGTGGATGCAGCACGTCGGCGGTCTCCAGGATCGTCGCCGGCGCCACCAGTTCCTCCACGTCCACCCCGACGGGGGCGGTGGCGAACGCCAGGAGGCTCAGGCCGGTGCAGTGCGAGAGCGAGAAGTGCAGGGTGTCGCCGGGCAGGACGGGTCTGCCGTGGGGTTCGTCGCAGTGCCGGCACGGCGCCCGCTCGATGACGACCTCACCCGGCGCGATGTCGAGGTAGAGGCCGAGGAGGCGGCGCAGCGCCACGTGCGCGCAGACGTAGGAGTCGCGGTCGGCGGTCCGGACGAACTCGGCGGCTCGCGCGAGTTCCTGGTCGTCGAGGACGGTCGGTGCCCGGCGCTCGGCGTGGGTGCGGTACTCGCTGGTGTCCACCAGCCACACCTCCGGGCCCGGGGACGGGTGGGGTGTGCCGTCCGGTCCACCGCCGGGGTCGGGGGCGGAGCCGGTCAGCCGCCGGGGCAGCAGCAGGCGGGGAACGGTCAGGACGGTCATGGCCCTCCTTCAGGCGGCGGCCGGGACGGGCGTCTCGGCGGGCTTCTGCGCGGCTTCCCGGGGCTGGGCCGGGTGGCGCAGGGCGAGGACGGCGGCCAGCGGGGAGACGAAGGCGATCGTGCCGCACAGCAGCCAGGTGGCCTGCACGCCCAGCACGAGCGACAGGCTGCTGAAGACGGCGATGGAGATCGGGGCGGTGCCGATGCCGGCGAGCGCGAGCGTGGACATCGCCGCACCCATCCGCTCCTCGGGAGCCGCCTCCTGGTAGAGCGTCACGATGGCGGGCCCGTTCAGGCCGGACAGCAGGCCGACGGCGGCGGCGACGGCCGTGAGCGACACCACCGACGGCATCAGCGCCATGACCAGGATGCCCGCGGCCAGACCCGCGCCGGTGACGACCAGGCGGACGTACATCGGGATGCGGTGGGCCAGCACGGCGCCCAGTGCGCTGGACCCGAGGGCGCCGACGCTGAACGCGGCGAGCACCACGCCGACGGCACTGACGCCCCAGCCCCGCTCGGACACCAGCAGCGGCAGGGCGACCTCCGCGGGCCAGCTGAACGCCATGTCCAGGGACAGGGAGGCGAGGAACATCCAGCGCAGGCGGGGGTGGCCGGCCAGCAGCCGGAAGCCGTCACCGGAGCGCTTGATCAGTGAGGCGCCGGGTTCCGGCTCGGGCCGGCGGAAGCCGTGGGTGACGTGCAGCAGGCAGCCCAGCCAGATCGCGCCCGTGACCGCACCGGCGGCCAGCGCCAGCCACAGTTCCCCCACCGAGATGAGGAACGCGCCGGTGGGGGCGCCGAGGATGGGGGCCACCCGCAGCACCATGGCGTACAGGGAGTTGGCGCGGGCCAGCTGGTCGCCGCGCGCCAGCATGGGCAGCAGGACGCCGGAGGCGGGTCCGGCCAGGCCCAGCAGGACGCCCTCGATCAGGGCGATCACCACCAGCGGCCAGAGGGACTCGGTGGTCGCGGTGATCACGGCGCCGGCCGCCAGCAGCACCACGCGGGCCGTGGTGGTGCGCAGCAGCACGAAGCGCGGGCCGAGGGTGTCGGCGACGGCCCCGCCGAAGATGAGCATGAGGGCGCGCGGCACGGTCGCGGCGAGCATCAGCAGGGTGACGGCACCGGTGCCCCCGAGCTGGACGGCCGTCCAGTTCATGGCGATGAGCAGGGCGAAACTGCCGAGCTGGACGGCGGCTTGACCGCCGACGAGGGAGCCGACCCGGCCCCAGGGGACCGAGTGCTGTGCGGTGGTGTCCATGGAGGTACCTGTTCTGTGCGAGGGAGAGGGGTGGGCCGGGGTCAGGGGCGGCGGGCGGCCAGGGCGTGGTGTACGGCCCGGTGGGCGGCGTGGGCCGCTTCGGTGTCCCGGGGTGCGCGGCCGTACGTGCGCAGTTCCAGGTGCCCTCCGAGGTGGGCGAGCCCGGCTTCGCGCAGGGCACGGGTGGCGGCCGTGCCGGCGGTCCCGGCGCCGGGGCCGGGCCGGACGCTGACACCGGGGATCCCGTCGGTGCCGGTGAGCCGGAACCGGGCCCGGACCAGCCCGCGAGCGGAGCGAGGACGGTCCGCCACGGCCGGGCCGGACCGGCCGCGGGCCGGATCCGTGCGGGGTCGTGCCGGTGCCGGGCCCGAGGCGGGGCGGTCGCCGGGTCGCCGCCGCACCCCGGGCGGTTCCGCCGACGCCCCGCGGGCGGACCGGCTCACGGCTGGTCCCCGGCCGTCACGGCAGGCACCCGGTCCGGGGCCGGGTCCGGACCCGCGGCCGGGTCCCACAGGTCCTCCGGCGCCAGGTCGCCGACCCGGTACTTGCCCAGCGCGCTGACCAGCAGGCGCAGTTCCAGTGCCAGGGCGTCGACGAGGCGGACCAGGCCCTCGTCCGGGTCCTCGTCCACGGCGAGCAGTGCCGCCCGGCCGAGGCCGACCGCACGGGCGCCCAGCGCGAGGGCACGCACGGCCCGGCCGCCCTCCCAGATCCTTCCGGTGGCCAGCAGGTCCCCGGCGGGCGTGCCGATGCGCCGCAGGCACTCGCCGAGCGGCAGGCCGACCGCGTCGAGGAAGACCCGGGGCGCCCAGCCGGTACCGCCCTCCGCACCGTCCACGGTGACGGCGTCGGCACCGGCCGCCCAGGCGGTGGCGGCGGCCCGGGCCACGTCGCGGCCGGGGTGGAACTTCACCCAGGTGCGGGCGAGGGGGAAGTTGTTCCGCATGAACCGCAGTTGCTGGCGGACGATCTCCTCGGTGAAGGTGCCGGGCGTGGCGCAGCGCAGCCGCCGGGCGGGATCGCCCAGCACGTCCTGGACCGTGAACTGCCCGGCCAGCCGCTCCCCTTCGGCGGCGTCGACCACGGTCATGCCGCCGAGGCCCGGCTTGGCGCCCTGGCCTGCCTTCAGCTCGAAGCCGAGCCGGCCGGAGTCGCGCAGGGCCCGGGTGCCGGGGTCGCTGTAGAGGAGGTTCCACACCTCCGAGTCGGCGTCCTCGGTGGACTGTTGCACCACCACCCCGCCGACGCCGTCGGCCGCGGTCTCCGCGTAGACGGCGATGCGCTCCAGCAGGGCCGAACGCACCCGCCCGGCGTCGCCGCCGCGCCGGTAGCCGTGCACCGGCACCATGTTCTCGCCGATCACCAGGGGGATGCCGAGGCGTGCGGCCTGCCGGGTCGCGGCCAGGGCGAGGTCGCCGCTGCCGGCCCGGGTGGAGCCGAACGCGGAGAGGTACAGCGGCAGCCGGGTGGCGAACCCGCCGGTACGGCCGGACAGGTCGACGTCCTCGTGGGAGGGTTCCCGGCCGAGGTCGATCAGCTTCTCCAGCCGCCGGGGCATGAACACCGGTGGGGCGACGCGCAGTCGGTCGAGGTCGTCGGGAGGCTCGGCGGCCGTGGCCCCGAAGAGGGCGCCGCCGTACTCCTCGGCCGCGGGGAAGACGTCGGCGGTGCCGGTCCGGGCCCTCGCGCGTACGCGGCCCTCCGGGAACCCGGTCGCGTGCAGGGCGTTCACGGCGCGATCACCCCCGGCAGCTTCGGGTAGGCGCTGACCTGCCACAGGGAGTCGAGCCCGGTCAGGAAGCGGACCAGTCGCTGCAGTCCCATGCCGAAGCCGGCGCTGGGGCGGATGCCCTCGCGGGCCAGCTGGAGGTACCAGGCGTACTTGGCGGGGTTCTCGCCGCTCTCGCGCATCCGCGTCACGATCGTCGCGTAGTCGGACTCGCGTTCGCTGCCGCTGGCCAGTTCCCCGTAGCCGCCGTGGGCGAGCAGGTCGAAGTTGCGCAGCACGCCGGGGCGTTCGGGGTCCTCGCGGTCGTAGAAGCCGCGTGAGCCCTTGGGGTAGTCGTCGACGAAGAACGGGCGGTCGGCCTCCAGGGACAGCAGCCGCTCGCCGGTCCAGTCGATCTCTGCGTCGGGGCTCTGCGGATGGCCGGCGGCGACGAGCCGGGCGACGGCCTCGTCGTGGGTGCGGGTGTCGAACTTGCCCGACCGCAGTTCCGCGAAGTCGAGTTCGTCGCGGCCCAGTTCGCGCAGCACGTCGGGGACGGCCGTCCACACGTGGTCGACGACGTGGGTGAGCAGTCCGGCGGCGATGTCCTGGGCGTCCTTGCGGGTGCCGTCGGCGAGTTCGACGTCGATCTGGTGGAACTCCACGAGGTGGCGGCCGGTGCCGGCGGTCTCCGGGGGCTCCACGCGCACGTTGGGTGCGACGTAGAACAGGCGCGGGAAGCCCTTCAGGGAGGCCTGCTTGTAGAGGATGGCGCTGGTCATCAGCTTGTAGGGCTGTCCGTAGTAGTCGACGTCGAGTGCCTTGGCGCCCCGGCCGCCGGGGTCGGTGACCGGTCCCACCAACGGCGGCAGCAGCTCGACGAAGCCCTCGCCGCGCAGGAACCCGCGGGCGGCGTACAGGGCTTCCTGCTGGACGAGCATCGCCGAGCGAAGTCGCGGCGAGGCCAGGTGCTCGCCCAGCGCGGGCGGGGTGGTGGCGTCCATGTCGTCTCCAGGTCGTGACGGGGGTGGGGTACGGGGTGCGGGCGTGGCGGGGCGGGCCGGCGGGGCGGGGGGTCGGGGCGTCGCGCGTGCCGCCGGCGGGCCGGGGCGGTCGTAGCGGTCGGCCAGGGTGTGCAGGGCTCGCAGCAGGCCGGTGGAGGTCATGGGGCCGCTCGCGCCGGGCGCGGCGTAGGGCACGGCGGGCATCCGCCCCACGGCGGACCAGCGGAGCGTCCCGTCGGGGGCGAGGAAGCTGCGGCTGCGGCCCGCGTTGTCCGGGTGCAGGCAGTAGGGAACGTCGAGCACCCCGCGTGCGAACGCGGTGCGCAGCGCGCGTCCCGGGTCGTCGGAGAGCTCCAGGACGGCCTCCACGAAGCTGCGCGCCTCCCGGTAGACGGCGCCGTCCGCCGGGGCGCCGGTGCCGTCCCGTTCGGCCAGGGCGGCCGCGGCCGCCGCGGTCTCCAGTGCCCGTACGTTCTCCCCGACGGTCGGGATGCGGTGCGCCTCGGCGGCCGTCTTGACGATGAGCCGCGCGGCACCGGACCGGACGGCGAGGTGGGCGGCGTCCTCCAGGAGCCGGGTCGCCCCGCGCTCGGTGCGGGGGAAGACGCCCATGTAGGCGTAGAGGACGACGTGCCGGTCCACGTCGGCGGGCAGGAACTCCTCGGCGAGGCGGCGCAGCGCGCGGACCGCCTCCACGTCCTGCGCCTGGTCGGTCTGCTGCGCGTAGCTCAGGGAGATGCTGCGGATGCCGTGGCGGACGAAGAAGAGTCCTTCCAGGAGGCTGAGCGCGACGAGCAGTCCGGGCGGGCACAGCTGTCCGAGCATGCAGCCGCCGAAGCTCTCCACGTGGGCGGTGCGGCGGTCGGGGACCAGGGTGGCCAGCAGTTCGCAGGAGCGGGCCCAGTTGTCCACCGACTCGGCGAGCGGAGTGCGGCCGTAGGGCAGGCAGTAGGAGACGGGGCCGCCCTCGGTGGCGTCCAGGCCGGCCGCGGTGAGCGCGCGGATGATGGGTTCGGGCCGGGAGGAGCCGTGCCGGACCTGGACCGGGAAGCCGGGGGCGCGAAGCGAGTCCAGCAGGTCGCGGGTGAGCTCCGGGGGGTGGGTGGCGATGGGGTAGCCGTTGAGCGGGGTGCCCTCGGCGAGCGCGGCCCGGGCGGCGGCGAGGTCGCCGGTGCGTGTGTAGCTGTCGATGGTGAGGGTGCCGACGGTGGTGGCGACGGCGGAGCGGGTGCGCCGCAGGCCCTCGCGCATCCGTCGCGGGTCGCTGAAGCCCATGCGCGGCTGGACGACGAGACGGCCGGCGGCGGCCGCGGCGGCGACGTACTCCCCGAAGGACGCGGTGCGCTCCTGTGCCGCGTCGAGCAGCCCGCCGGTGTGGGCCTCGGCCTCCCGGCCGGCCGCGCCCGCGGTGCGGGCCGGGTGCGGGGCGGGGAGCGTCGCGATGGTGTTCACGCGGCGGCCCGCCCGGCGAAGGTCTCGTCCAGCCACGTGCGCAGGGCGGCGGTGTCGCCGTCGTCGAAGACGGCCGCGCAGCCGGCCCGCAGCAGCCTGGCGCGCTGCTCGGGGTCGGCGCGGCCGGCGACGCCGAGCTTGCCGCCGAGGACGACGGGCGGGTGCGGTCCGGCGGCGCGCAGGGCCCGCAGGGCGTTCAGCCCGTCGCGGTACCCGTGGCCGTTCACGCTGCTGATGACCACCAGGTCGGGCCGCTCGGCCGCGCAGGCCCCGGCCAGCAGTTCGCCGCCGACGCACGGACCGAGGTTGCGCACCCGGTGCCCGCACTCCTCCAGGAGCAGCTGGAGATAGACGAGGTTCCAGGTGTGGGAATCCGAGGCCGTGCCGGTCAGCAGGGTGTTCACATTCCGTCGTCGCATGCTCAGAAATATAGGAGAACAAGGCTTTCCGGAGAGGCAGTTGCGGCGGCAGGATCACGGGAAGAACGGCTTTTCCGTCAGCCGCGGGAAAAGACCGCCGGCGGCGCGGGGACGAAAAGGGCCGCGGCCCCGGCCAGCACGGGGGGCGGGCGGGGGGGGACCACGGGGGCGCATGTGACGCGAATTTCGCGGCCACGGTCAGCGGGCGGCTTGGGGGCCACTTGCGCGGCAGGTACTCGAGGGCGG
>NZ_JBIRHH010000003.1:25306-126572 GCF_044328425.1 Streptomyces sp. NPDC017943
GGGGCGTGTATCCGGGTTTTATGTGTTTTGGCGACCGCGGGTGAAATCGCCGGGGGGGGGCGGGGGCCGAAAGGGGCCCGCCCCCGGTGCCGGCGGGGGGCGCGGCCGGTGGTCGACCAGGGGCGCGAATGTCAGGAATATTGCGCGACCAGGCTCAGCGGGCGGATGTCGGTCCAGTTCCGCTCCACGTACTCGAGGGCGGCGGCCCGCGGGCCGGGGCCCCACACCCCGTCCCAGCCTGCGGGAACGTCCGCGAAGACGGGCCACAGCGCGTGCTGACCCTCGGCGTTGACCACGACGTGGAAGGTGCCCTCGGGGTCGTCGAAGGGGTTGGTCATGACAGGCTCCTCAGTTTCTCGGAAAGGATGCGGCCGATCAGGGCGAGCGGTTCGGGTTCTCCCATTCTGGTGTGGGGAACCCCGATCAAGTGGTTTTCCACGATGCCGTCGATATAGGGGATCCAGTGCTGCGCGAGAGTGTTCTCCGTTTCTCCTTCTTCGAGTGCGCCGAGGAACACCAGGTCGGTTTTCACCGGGCGCGGGGCATACAGGTTCATGATTTCGGCGTGGTTGATGGAGGCGCCGATCACGGAGCGGATCTCGTCGTCGGAGAAGGCGCCGAGCACCGGGTCCTTCAGCCGGACCAGGCCGATGAGCGCCTCGACGTCGAAGGGGGCGTCCTCGGGCTCGTCCGAGGCGTCGCCGACGAGCATGTCCCGCTTCTGCGCCGGCGTCATGCGGCGGCGCCGCGGCTCGGTGGGCAGCAGGTGCACGTCCATCATCGCGAGCAGGTCGCACCGCTCCCCCAGCTCGGTGAGCCGCACCGCCAGCGCGTGGGCGACGGTGCCGCCGAAGGACCAGCCGAGGAAGCGGTAGGGGCCGTGCGGCTGGACCTCGCGGATCAGCGGCAGGTAGTCGTCGACCATCTCCTCCACCGACTCGGGCGCGTGCCCGAGCTCGGCCAGGGCGCGCGCCTGCACCGCGTACAGCGGCTGGTCGGGGCCCAGGTGGCGGGTGAGTCCGGCGTAGGTCCAGCCGACGCCGGTGCCCGGGTGGAGGCAGAACAGCGGGGGTCTGCTGCCCTTGGTCTGCAGGGGCAGCAGGACGCCCATCGGGTCGAAGCCGTTCGGTTCGTCGGCCAGCAGCCCTGCCACGGTCGGGGTGCGGAACAGGTCCCGCACGCCCAGTTCGAGGCCGAGGACCGCCCGCATCCGGCTGACGAGGCGCACGCCGAGCAGGGAGTGGCCGCCCAGGGTGAAGAAGTTGTCGTCGATGCCGACGGTCTCGGCGCCGAGCACCTCGGCGAACAGGCCGCACAGCAGTTCCTCGCGCGGGGTGCGCGGCGCCCGGCCGGTGGTCCGGACCGCCGGGGCGGGGGCCGGCAGCGCCGTGCGGTCGGGCTTGCCGTTGACCGTCAGCGGGATCGCGTCGAGCAGCACCGCCGCCGAGGGCACCATGTGCTCGGGGAGCTGGTCCGCCGCCCAGCGCAGCAGGTCCGGGCCGGTGAGCTCGTACCCGGTGCGCGGCACGGCGTAGGCGACCAGGCGCTTGCCTCCGGGGCCGTCGTCGAGGACCACCACCGCGGCCTGCCCGACGCCGGGGTGGCGGGCCAGGGTGGCCTCGATCTCCCCGGGTTCGATGCGGAAGCCGCGGAGCTTGATCTGGCCGTCGGCCCGGCCGAGGAAGCGCAGTTCGCCGTCGGCGGTCCAGCACACCAGGTCTCCGGTGCGGTACATGCGGCCGCCGTCCGCGCCGAACGGGTCGGCGACGAAACGCTCGGCGGTCAGTGCCGGGCGGCCGACGTAGCCGCGCGCCACCTGGGTGCCGGCGAGGTACATCTCCCCCGCGACCCCCGTGGGCACCGGACGCAGCCGCTCGTCCAGGACGTAGACGCGGGTGTTGTCGAGCGCCGCGCCCAGGTACACGCCGCGCAGGGCGCGTTCGGTGACGGGGAAGTGCTGGTGGTGGGAGGCGAAGGTGGTCTCGGTGGGTCCGTAGCTGTGCACCAGGACGGTGTCCGGGCAGTGGGTCAGGACCCGTTGGAGCGCCTGGGGGGAGGCGACGTCGCCGCCGGTCCACACCTCGTCGAGCAGCTTGAGGGTGTCCAGGCCCTCGTCGGCCATGATGTGGAACAGGCCCATGGTGAAGTAGGCCGCGGTGACGCGGTGGGTGCGCACGGTGTGGTCGATCTCGGCGAGGTCCGTGCCGTCGCCCGGGCAGAACACCAGCTCCCCGCCGCTCAGCAGCGGTACCCACAGCTCGTAGGTGGAGGCGTCGAAGCCGATGGCCGAGTGCACCAGCATGCGCCGGTGGTGGTGGCGGTTCCAGCAGCGGTCGGTGGCCAGCTCCACCACGTTGCGGTGGGTCACCCCGACGCCCTTGGGCCGGCCGGTGGAGCCGGAGGTGAACATCACGTACATCAGGGCGTCCTCGCCGACCGCCACACCCGGGTCCCCGGCAGCGGACGGGTCGAAGGCGCCGGGCCCGTCCACCGCCAGCACCCGCAGCCCGGCCGCCGCCTCGGCCGCCACGGCAGGCGAGTCCAGGTGCGCCCGCTGGGTGAGGAGCACCCTCGCGCCGGTGTCCTGCGTCATCGTGCGCACCCGGGCCTCGGGCAGCCGGGGGTCCATCGGCACGTAGGCGGCACCGCACTTGAGGACCGCCAGCAGCGCCACCGGCAGCAGGGGCGTCCGGTCCATGAGCACGGCGACGGCCGCGTCGCGCCGCACCCCGGCGGCCAGCAGGGTGTGCGCCAGGGCGGTGGCGCGGGCGTCCAGTTCGGCGTAGGTGACCCGCTCCTCGCCGTGGGACAGGGCGATCCGGTCGGGGGTGCGCCGGGCCTGGGCGGCGAACCGCTCGTGCACCAGCCCGCATCCGGCGGCCGGGGCGGCCGTGTCGTTGTACGACGTCAGCAGCCGGAACTCCTCCTCGGCCGACAGCAGGACGAGGTCGGTGACCCGCTGCGCCGGGTCGTGCGCCACGGACCGCAGGATGCGCTCCAGGTGGGCGGCCAGCACGGCGGCCGTCGCCGCGTCGTAGAGGTCCGTGGCGTACTCCAGGGCTCCGCCCAGACCGGCGGCCCGGCCGTCGGCGGTGCGGGACTCCCGCAGGGACAGGGTCAGGTCGAACTTGGTGAAGCCCGACTCGGTGGCCAGCGGGGTGCCGGCCAGCACGCCGCCCTCCCCCGGGCCCGCCTCGGCGGGCTCCACCTGCACGATCGTCTGCACCAGCGGGTGCCGGCCGGCCGACCGGGGCGGGTTGAGCCGCTCCACCACCAGGTCGAAGGGCAGCTCCTGGTGGGCGAAGGCCGCCAGGTCGGTGGCGCGCACCCGGTCCAGCAGCTCCTCGAACCGCGGGTCGCCTGAGGTGTCGCAGCGCAGCACGAGGGTGTTGACGAAGAACCCCACCAGGTCGTCGAGCGTCTCGTCGTCGCGCCCGGCGACCACCGTGCCCAGCGGCAGGTCGGTGCCGGCGCCGTGCCGGGTCAGCAGCGCGGCGAGCGCCGCCTGCACGACCATGAACAGGGTGGCCCCGTGGTCCAGGGCGAGCCGCTCCAGGCCTGCGTGCACGTCCGCGTCCAGGACGACCGGGACCGCCGCGCCCCGCTTCGACGCCTCGGCCGGACGGGTCCTGGCCGGGGTGGGTTCGAGCACCTCGGGGGCGCCCGCGAGGGTCTCGCGCCAGAAGGCGACGTGCTCCTCTGCCGCTTCGTCCCGGAGGGCGTCGCGTTGCCACAGCGTGTAGTCCGTGTACTGCACCGGCAGCGGCTCCCAGCCGGGGGCGGAACCCGCGCTGCGCGCCGCGTAGGCGGCTGCCAGGTCGGTCAGCAGCGGACCGGTGGACCAGCCGTCGGCGGCGATGTGGTGCACGAGCAGCACCAGGATCTGCCCGGCGCCCTCCTCGGTGAGCAGCGTGGCGCGCAGGGGCAGGTCGGCGGCCAGGTCGAAGACGTGGCCGGCCGCCTCGTCGACGGCCGCGGCCCGGGCGCCGGCGGGGCAGTCCACCACGTCGAGCACGGGGCGGGCCGCGGCGCCCGTCAGCACCCGCTGGTACGGCTCCCCGTCCACCGCGGGGTAGACGGTGCGCAGCACCTCGTGCCGTCCGGCCACGTCGGCCAGTGCGTCGGCCAGGACGTCCGGGTCGAGCGGCCGGTCCAGGCGCAGCGCGAACGGGATGGTGTAGGAGCGGCTCGGGCCCTCCAGTTGGTCCACGAACCACAGCCTGCGCTGCGCGTACGACAGTGGCACCCGCTCGGGCCGCAGCCGGGCGGGGACGGGCGCCGGTCCGGGTCTGCCGGACGAGGTGGCCTGCCCGGCGAGACGGGCCGCGAGTTCGCGGGGCGTGGGGGCGAGGAAGAGGTCCCTGATCCGGGCCTCCAGCCCCAGGGTGGCGCGGATGCGGTTGACCAGGCGCACCCCGAACATCGAATGCCCGCCCACCGAGAAGAAGTTGTCGTCCGGGTCGAGCTCCGGGCGGCCGATCACCTCGGCGAACAGGGTGCGCAGCACCTTCTCCACGTGCGGCTGCCCGGTGCCGGCGCCGGCTCGTGCGGCCTCCCGCTGTTCCCGCCGGGTCTGCCGGAGCCGGTCCCGCAGGCCGGTGACGCGGGCCGCCTCCTCGGGGGTGAGCAACTCCCGCGCCATGACGGGGGCGTGCGGATCGGCGGCGGCCCGTTCCAGGGCGCGCACGAAGAGGTCCAGCAGCAGGCGGGCGGTGTCCGGTTCGAACAGGTCGGCCGCGTACTGCCACCAGACGGTGAGGGAGCCGTCGGCGGGCCGGGCGACGCAGGAGGCGCTGAGGTCGAACTTGGCAGCCTCCAGGCCGGGTTCGGTGAAGCGCCCGGCGAGCGGGCCGCGCGTGCCGGTGCCGGAGCCGTCGTCGGTCTCGGCGGTGAGCATCACCTGGAAGAACGGGTTCACCGCGAGGGACCGCTCCGGCGCCAGGTGTTCCACCAGCAGGTCGAAGGGGAGGTCCTGGTGTGCGTAGGCGGTGAGGTCCGTGTCCCTGGCGCGTTGCACCAGTTCGGCGTACGAGGCGGGGCCGGACACGTCGGTGCGCAGGACCAGGGTGTTGACGAAGAAGCCCACCAGGTCGTCCAGGGCCTCGTCGCCGCGGCCGGCGACGGGGGTGCCGACGGCGATGTCCTCCCCCGCGCCCGCGGCCGCCAGGGCCAGGGCGAGCGCGGGTTGCAGCACCATCAGCAGGCTGGCCCCGTGCTCGTCGCCGAGCGCGGTGAGACGCCGCAGTGCGTCCGCGCCGAGGCGGGCGGTGAGGGTGGCGCCGGCGCCGGTGGGCTCGGCGGGGCGAGGGCGGTCCGCGGGCAGGTCGAGCACGGTCGGCATGCCGTCCAGCGCGGCACGCCAGTGGGCGAGCAGCGGTGCCGGGTCCGTCAGCAGGTCCCGCTGCCACAGCGTGTAGTCGGCGTACTGCACCGGCAGCGGTTCCCAGCCGGGCGCCGTACCGGCGCGGCGGGCCGCGTAGGCGGTGCCGAGGTCGTGCAGCAGGGGGCCCACGGACCAGCCGTCGGTGGCGATGTGGTGGGTGAGCAGGACGAGCGTCGCCTCCGGCTCGCCGTCCGCCGTGGCCTCGGTGCGCACCAGCGCGGCACGCAACGGCAGTTGTGCTGCCAGATCGAAGGTCGCCGAGGTGAAGCGGGTCACCTCCGCGGCCACGTCCTCGGCCGCGCAGGTGCGTTCGTGGAGCGGGACCGGCGGCGCGTCGAGGACGTGCTGGTAGGGCTCGCCGTCGACGGCCGGGTACACCGTCCGCAGCACCTCGTGGCGTGCCACCAGGTCGCCGAGGGCGGCGGTCAGGGCGGCGGGGTCGGGATCCTCGTCGAGCCGCAGCACGATCGGGAGGTGGTAGGTGGTGGACGGGCCCTCCAGCCCGGCGAGGAACCACAGCCGGCGCTGGGCGTACGACAGCGGCACCCGGTCCTCGGCCGGCAGCGGTTCCCCGGCGAACACGTCGAACGCCGGGTCCGGTGCCGTGACCGGGGCCGGGGCGGTGGTGCGGGCGGCGCGGGCGCGCAGTTCCCTGCGGTCGATCTTCCCGGAGGAGGTGCGCGGCAGTGACCGGACCGGGGTGAACGTCGTGGGCACGGCGGCCGGGGGCAGCGCCTGGCGCGTGTGCTCGCGCAGCGCGGACGGGCTCACGCCGTCCTCCGTGACCACGAAGGCGGTGAGGCGCTTGCCGCCGCCGGGGGCTTCGGTGGCGACCACGGCGGCCTCGCGCACCCCTGCGTGGCCGGAGAGCACCGACTCGACGGACGCGGGGTCCACCCGGTGGCCGTTGATCTTCACCTCGTCGTCGGCGCGGCCGTCGAATCCGAGCCGGCCGTCGTCGCGGACGCGCACCAGATCGCCGGTGCGGTAGGCGCGTGATGTGCCGAGCCGGGCGAAGCGGCGCTCCGTCAGCTCGGGCCGGCCCAGGTAGCCCAGGGCCAACTGCGTGCCCAGCAGCCACAGTTCGCCGTCGACCACGGCGGCCCGCATCCCGGGCAGCGGCGTCCCGATCGGCACCGGTCCTCCGGTGTACCGGGACAGGTCGGCGACGGTGGCGACGACGGTCGTCTCGGTGGGGCCGTAGGTGTTCAGCAGCCGGACCCGCTCGGGGTCCACGGACGCGCACCACTGGGCCACCCGCTCCGGGAGCGCCGCCTCACCGCCGATGATCACGGTGCGCAGCGTGGACGGCAGTGCGGCGAGCCCTGCGGCCAGGGTGTGCGCCAGCTCGTGCCAGTAGGCGGTGGGCAGGTCCAGCACGGTGACGCCGTGCGCGGCGCAACCGGCGAGCAGTCCGGGGACGTCCAGCATGTCCTCGTCGCGCAGGACGAGGGTGGCGCCCGCGCCCAGGGTGAGGAAGACCTCCTCCACACTGGCGTCGAAGTGCAGCGGGGCGAACTGGAGGACGACGTCGTCCGCGGTGATGCCGTAGACGTCGGTGGCCGCGGCCGTGAAGGCGGCGAGCGCGTCCTGCCCGACGACCACGCCGTTCGGGGTACCGGTGGAGCCCGAGGTGTAGATGACGTACGCGGCGTCGGTGTCCACGCCGGGTCCCAGCAGGACGTGTTCCCCGTCGACGGAGGTCAGGGCCGTGCCCGTGCAGTCGGCGAGGACGGCGGCGGTGCGGGCGGCGGGGGCCGCCGGGTCCAGCGGCAGATAGGCCGCGCCGGTGCGCAGGGCGGCGAGGAGGCCCACGATGGCGTCGACACCGCGCGGCCGGTGCACGGCGACCAGCCGGCCCGGCCCCGCCCCGCGGTCGGACAGCTCGTCGGCGCGGAAGGCCACGGCGAGAGCCAACTGCCCGTAGGTCATGCGATGTTCGCCGTGCACGAGGGCGATCCGCTCGGCGTCCTGACCGGCGATCCGGTCCAGGACGCGGGGCGCCGTGCGGGGCGCCGGGCCGCCGTCCAGGACGGCGGAGGCGGTGGGGACGGTCGAGGGCATCGCGGGGCCTCCAGGCGAGGGTTCGGGGTGTGCCGCCGGCTGACGTGCTCCCACGCTAGGCAGCGCGGGCACCCGCGGCGGGCAGTCGGCGGGGCAGCTGTCCGGCGGCTCGTCGCCCGTTTCCTGCCGCTGCCCGCGCGAACTGCCGCCGCGACTGCCGCCGCCCGCATCGCGCCTGCGCCGGGCACGGCGAAGCCCGGAGCACTCGACGGTGGTCGGGTGCTCCGGGCGGTGGGGCGGTAGCCGCGAGGCCCTCTTGGCCGGCGTGCGCTACGGCCGGCTGACCCGGCTGCCGGCGCGCGTGCGGCGGCGCAGCGGCGGGGGCTGGGCGGGGCCGGGCGTGGCGGCGGCCGCCGCCAGGTACGCGGCGAGCTTCGTCGGCGTGGGGTGGCGGAACACTTCGCGCAGGGTGAGTTCGCGGCCCAGTTCGGTGCGGACGCGGTTGACCAGGCGGACCGCGAGCAGGGAGTGGCCGCCCGCCTTGAAGAAGTTGTCCGCCGGGCCGACCTCCCGCCCGTCGAGCACCTCCGCGAACAGCCGCAGCAGACCGGTCAGCAGGGTGTCCCCGGGCCCGCCCGCGTCGTCGCGGCCGTTCCGGTCGGCGTCCTGCGAATCCGCGGCGTCGCCGTGTGCGACGGTGATCACGGCCGGCACGCTGTACTCCGGCAGCCGCTCGGCCGCCCAGGCCTGCACGTCGCCCTCGACGAGGCCCGCCCCCGTCACCCGGGCCGTGACCCGCTGGTCGGCCACCTGCGCCCGGGCCTCGCGCACCGCCGGGTGCGCGGCGAGGACGGCCGCCACATGCTCCACGTCGATCCGGTAGCCGTTCACCACGGGCCTCTCGCCGCGCCGGTCGGCCGGAGCGGGGAGGTCTCCGACGCGCGCGTCCGGGTCGGCCGCGTACAGCTCCAGTGCCCTCGTCAGCAGATCGGTGAGCCGGGTGGCCCCGGGCCGCCCGTACAGGTCCGTGGCGTACTCCAGCACGCCCGCCAGGGAACCGTCCGGCTGCTCCGTCAGCGCGAACGTGAGGTCGGACTTGGCGGTCCGCGAGGTGTGGGGCAGTTCGGTGCCGGCCAGCGGGCCGGACGGCGCGGCGTCCTGCCCGGGCCCGGCATTCACCTGGAGCATCACCTGCACCAGGGGGTGGTGGGCGGTGGAGCGGTGCGGGTTGAGGTGCTCCACCAGCCGGTCGAAGGGGAGGTCCTGGTGGTCGTAGGCCGCCAGGTCCGCGTCGCGCACCCGTTCCAGCAGGGTGGTGAAGGCGGGGTCGCCGGAGGTGTCGGTGCGCAGCACGAGCGTGTTGACGAAGAAGCCGACCAGGCCGGACAGCGCCTCGTCGCCGCGTCCCGCCACGCTCGTGCCCACCGCCAGGTCGGTGCCCGCGCCCAGACGGGTCAGGCAGGCCGCCAGCGCCGCCTGCACCGCCATGAACAGGGTGGCGCCCCGGGCCCGCGCGGTCCGCACCAGAGCCCGGTGCGTGGCGGCGGGCACGGTGAAGGCGGTCAGCGCGCCGCGTCCGGACGGCAGGGCCGGCCGGGGCCGGTCCGTCGGCAGGTCGGTCAGCGGCGGCAGATCCGCCAGCGTGTCCTGCCAGAAGCGCAGTTCGCGGTCGGCGCCGCCGTCCGCGAGCAGTCGTCGCTGCCACAGGGTGTAGTCGGCGTACTGCAGCGGCAGCGCGGGCCGGTCCGGCGCCCGTCCGCCCGCCCGCGCCTCGTACGCGGCCGCCAGGTCCGCCAGCAGCGGGCCGGTGGACCAGCCGTCGGCGGCGATGTGGTGCAGCAGCAGGACGAGGGTCTGCGGGCCGTCGCCCTGCGGATGGAGCAGCCACGCCCGCAGGGGGATGTCCCGCGCCAGGTCGAAGACGTGCGCGGCGGCGGCGTCGACGGCCGCGCTCAGGTCGGCGGGCCGGGCCAGCTCGAGGTGCGGGCGGGCCCCGTCCAGCACCTGCTGGTAGGGCTCGCCGCCCTCGCTGCCGTAGACGGTGCGCAGCACCTCGTGCCGTTCGGCGACGTCCGCGAGCGCGTCGGCCAGCGCCATCGGGTCCAGCGGCCGTTCCAGCCGCCGTACCAGGGCGATGTTGTAGGTGGCCGAGGGTCCTTCCATCTGGTCGACGAACCACAGCCGGCGCTGGGCGTACGACAGCGGCAGCCGCGCGGGGCGCCGGTCGGCGGGGAGGGCCACGGGCCCGGGCCGGGAGGCGGCCCGGTCCGCTCCGGTCTCCGCCAGCCGCCGGTGCAGGGCGAGCGGGGTCGGCGCGAGGAACAGGTCGCGGATGCCCAGGTCGACGCCGAGCATCCGCCGGACGCGGTTGACCAGCTTGCTGGCCAGCAGCGAATGCCCGCCCGACTTGAAGAAGTTGGCGTCGGCGGCGAACGTGTCACGTCCCAGTGCGGTGGCGAAGAGCCCGGCGAGGATCTCGACGCGCGGGGCGTGCGGGGCTGCTGCGCCGGCGTCCTCGGCGGGCTGCCGCACGGTGGCCGCCGCGAGCCGTTCGCGCCGGGCGGTCAGCGCCCGGTCCTCCTCGGCCGTCACCAGCCCGAGTTCCGACAGCCGCACGGTGGCGCCGGTGGCGACGGCCCGCAGCGAGCGGGTGAACACGTCCAGCAGCAGCCGGGCGGTGTCCGCCTCGAACAGGTCCGACGCGTATCCGAGGTGGAGGTCCACACCGGCGGGGCCGCCGTCCGCCGTGCGGCGCACGGCGCAGTGGAACGACAGGTCGAACTTGGCGGCGCCCAGGTCGGTGCTCGTGGCGGTGGCGGTGAGCGTGCCGAGTCCGGCCCGTTCGGCGGCGGTCTCCTGCACGGTGAGCATCACCTGGAAGAAGGGGTGCTCCCCCAGCGCCCGTCCCGGCTCGGCGAGTTGCTCCACGAGCAGGTCGAAGGGCAGGTCTTGGTGGTCGAAGGCGGCCAGGTCGGCGTCGCGGACCCGGTCCACCAGATCGGCGGTCGTGGGGTCCCCCGACAGGTCGGCGCGCAGGACGAGGGAGTTGACGAAGCAGCCGACCAGGTCGTGCAGGTCCTGGTGGGAGCGGCCGGCCACCGGGGTGCCCACCGCCAGGTCCGTGCCCGCGCCGACGGCGTGCAGGGTGGCCGCCAGTGCGGCCCTCACCACCATGAAGAGGCTGGCCCGGTGCTCCCGCGCGAGTGCGGTGAGGGCCCGGTGCGCGTCCGTGTCCAGGACCGCGGTCACGGCCGATCCGCGTCCCGACGGCTCGACGGGCCGCGGGCGGTCGTACGGCAGGTCCGTGCGCGCCGGCAGGCCGGCCAGGGCCTGCTCCCAGAAGGCCAGCAGCCGCTTGCGGGCCGGTCCGGCCAGCAGGTCGCGCTGCCACAGGGCGAAGTCGGCGTACTGCACGGGCAGGGCCCGCCAGAGCGGTGCGCGGCCCGCGAGGCGAGCCGCGTAGGCCTCGCCCAGGTCGCGCGTGAGCGGGGCCAGGGACCAGCCGTCCGTCGCGATGTGGTGCACGAGCAGCACGAGGACGGAGGTGCCGTCGCCGGGCAGGAACACCCGCGCCCGCAGGGGCCCTTCGGTCGCCAGGTCCAGGACGGAACGGCCGAACGCTGCCACCCGGTCGTCCAGTTCGCCGGGCGGGCACTCCTCCCACTGCACCGCGTCCGGGATCCGGCCGGCGGGCACCACGCGCTGGTGGGGCTCGCCGTCCTCGGAGCCGTACACGGTGCGCAACACCTCGTGCCGGGCGCGCACGTCGGCCAGCGCGGCGGCGAGCGCCCGCCGGTCGGGCACCCCGTCGAGGCGCAGCACCAGCGGCGCGTTGTAGGCGGCGGAGGCACCCTCGATACGGCCGAGCAGCCACAGGGCGCGCTGTGCGGCCGACAGCGGCAGCCGGGCGGGCCGTTCCCCGGCGGGTACGGCGGTCAGCTCCGGCCTGTCGCCGGCGTGGGTGGTCCGGGCAGCTTCCGCCAGCCGCCGGTGCAGTGCGGCCGGGGTCGGGGCGAGGAAGAGGTCGCGGATG
Organism: Streptomyces sp. NPDC017943; assembly: GCF_044328425.1. Taxonomy (NCBI): domain Bacteria; kingdom Bacillati; phylum Actinomycetota; class Actinomycetes; order Kitasatosporales; family Streptomycetaceae; genus Streptomyces; species Streptomyces sp. NPDC017943. Next base: position 36,727 of record NZ_JBIRHH010000003.1, read on the forward strand.
CCCACCTCGGTGCCGAGCGCCCCGCGGACGCGGTTGACCAGCTTGCCCGCGAGCAGGGAGTGGCCGCCGTTGCGGAAGAAGTTGGCGTCCGCGGCGACCGTCTCCCGGCCGAGCACCTCGGCGAACAGGCCGCAGAGGATCTCCTCGCGCGGGGTGAGGACGTCGGCCCGCACGGCGGCGGGAGCGGACTCGGTACCCGCGGTGTGCCCGGTGCGAGCCGGTCGGCGCCGGAGCTGCTGGTGTTCCCCGGCGCCGAGCAGCCGGAGCTCGGCGGTGGGCCGCAGCGGGTCGGCGGCGCAGGCGGCCAGGGCCGTCAGGTAGGCGTCGAGCAGCAGCCGGGCGGTGTCCGCGTCGAACAGGTCCTCGGCGTAGGTCAGGGCCACGTCGACGCCGTCCGGGCGGCCGTCCTCGGTGTGGCGCTCCGCGCAGTACCAGGTCAGGTCGAACTTGGCCGCGTCCAGACCGGTGTCGGCGGTGCGTCCGGTGAGCCCGCCGGCGAGTGGGACCGGGCCCGGTCCGGTGCCGTCGGCGGCCACGGTCAGCATCACCTGGAAGAACGGGTGGTGACCGAGGGCCCGTTCCGGGGCCAGGTGCTCCACGAGCACGTCGAAGGGCAGGTCCTGGTGCTCGTAGGCGGCCAGGTCGGTGTCGCGGACCCGGTCGACGAGCTCGGACACGGTGGGGTCGCCCGACAGATCGGTGCGCAGGGCGAGGGAGTTGACGAAGAAGCCGACGAGCTCGTGGAGGTCCTCCTCCGGGCGGCCCGCGACGGGCGTCCCGATGACGACGTCCTCGCCGGCCCCGGCCGCCGCCAGCGTCGCCGCCAGAGCGGCCCGGGCCACCATCGTCAGGGTCGCGCGCCGGCCGCGGGCCAGGGCCAGCAGTCCGCCGTGGGCGGCCGCGTCCAGCCGGCCGGTGACGGTGGCCCCGCGGCCGGACGGCTCGACCGGGCGGGGCCGGTCGGCGGGCAGGTCGAGCACGGCCGGTGCTCCGTCCAACGCGGCACGCCAGTACGCCAGTTGCTCGGCGGCCAGACTGCCCGGGTCGGCCGGGTCGCCCAGCAGCTCGTGCTGCCACAGCGTGTAGTCCCGGTATTGGACGGGCAGCGGCTGCCAGTGAGGCGTCCGGCCCGCGCTCCGGGCGGCGTAGGCCGCCGCCAGGTCGCGCAGCAGGGGCCGTACGGACCAACCGTCGGTGGCGACGTGGTGGAGGAGCAGCACGAGCACGGAGGTGCCCCTGGCGCTGGGGGTGTCCGTGGCGCTGGAGGTGTCCGTGGACGGGCGGACGTCCGTGGTCCCGTCACCGGTCCGGAACAGCCGGGCGAGCAGCGGCGGCCGGGCGGTGATGTCGATCGGCTGCCGGACGAACGCGGCCACGGCCGCGTCGCGTTCGCCGGGTGCGCAGTCCTCGACGGCCAGGGCTTCCACGGCGGAGGCCGGTCGCACCTGCTGGTACGGCTCGCCGTCGGGGCCGGCCGCCAGGACCGTCCGCAGCACCTCGTGCCGCTCCACGACGTCGGCCAGGGCGGCCCGCAGGGCCTCGGGGTCCGGCACACCGTCCAGGTGGAGCACGACGGGTGCGTTGTAGGCCGCGGAGGGCCCGTGCAGGCGGCCCAGGAACCACAGCCGGCGCTGGGCGAACGACAGCGGGATCACGGTCATGGTCCTTACGCGTCCTGGCCCGGCGCGGCGGCGACGAGCGTGTCGATGTGGGCGGCGAGGTCGCGCAGCCGCGGGTTGGCGTAGACGGCCTTCACGGGCAGGGCGACGCCGAGTTCGGCCCGGACCCGCGAGACCAGCTTGATCGCGAGCAGGGAGTGTCCGCCCAGCTTGAAGAAGTTGTCGTCCGGTCCGATGCGCGGGGCGCCGAGCACGGTGGACCAGACCCCGGCGATCAGCGCCTGGGAGCGCGACAGAGCGGGCCCGGACGCGTCGGCCGGGGCCTCCTGCGCGGCGGGGGCGGGCAGCGCGGCCCGGTCCAGCTTGCCCTGGGTCGTGGTCGGGAAGCGCTCCACGGCCACGAAGGCCGCCGGGACCATGTACGCGGGCAGTGTCGCCGTCAGGTGGGCGCACAGCGCCGTGGTGTCCGCGGGACCGGCCGCCGGGTCGTGCGGGCGGTGGTAGGCCACGAGGCCGGGGGCGCCGTTGACGTCGTCGCGCAGGACGACCACGGCCTCGGCGACCTGGGCGTGGGCGGCCAGGGCCGCCTCGATCTCCGGCAGTTCGATGCGGTGGCCGCGCAGCTTGACCTGCCCGTCGGCCCGCCCGAGGCAGGCCAGCCGGCCGTCGGGCAGCAGCCGTACGAGATCGCCCGTGCGGTACATGCGGGATCCGGAACCGTCCGGGTCGGCGACGTAGCGCTCGGCCGTCAGGGCCGGGCGGTGCCGGTAGCCCCGGCCCACGCGCGGGCCCGCCAGGTACAGCTCGCCGCGGCCGCCGGGCGGGACCGGGCGCAGGGCCTCGTCCAGCACCCGCCCGCGCAGGCCCGGCAGCACCGTGCCGATGTGCGGCGCGTCGGCACCGTCGATCCAGCCTGCCGTCGCGTCCACGGTGCATTCGGTCGGACCGTACAGGTTGACCGCGCGCAGCACGCCGGCCTCGGTCTGCTCGCCGATCCGCCGCCACAGGGCGGGGCTGATCGCCTCACCGCCGACGAGCAGGGTCAGGGGGCGCGGCCCGCCGTCGGCGGTCAGCAGGTCCAGCAGCGGTTCGGCGTGCGCGGGGGTGATGTCCAGCGCGGTCAGGGCCTGCTCGTCGACGCATCGGGCCAGCAGCGCCGGGTCGGCACGTGTCTCGTCGTCGATCATCACCAGGGTGTCCCCGCGGCACAGGCGGACCCACTGCTGCACCGAGGCGTCGAACGACGGTGAGGCGTTCCAGCCGACCCGGCCGGCACCCGGGCCCGCGATGCCCTCGGACTCCAGTTCGGCCAGGAGCGCGGACGCCGCGGCGCGGCCGATCTCGACGCCCTTGGGCCGGCCGGTGGAGCCGGAGGTGTAGATGACGTACGCCAGAGCGTCGCCGGGGACGGGCGCGGGGCGGTACGGCGCGTCCCCGGCCCCGTCCGGTGCGGTCAGTTCACCGACGGTGACGTGAGGGGTGCCCGGGGTCGGGGCGTCGGTGCCGTCGGCGGTGACGACCAGGTCGGCGCGGGAGTCCTCCACCAGGTAGCGGCGCCGCTCGGCCGGGAGCCTGGGGTCGACCGGAAGGTACGCGGCACCCGCGGTGAGGGTGCCGATCAGCGCGGTCACCAGATCGGCGCCGCGCGGCAGGGCCAGGGCGACGACGCTCTCCGGGCCGATGCCGCGGGCGGCGAGCCGGCCGGCGATCCGCATGGCCTCGGCGCGCAGCCCGGCGAAGGTCAGTTCGCGGTCGGCGGCGACCACGGCGGTTCGGTCGGCGGGCGCCTGGGCCAGACGGTCCAGCAGGTCGGTCACGGAAGAGGCGGTGTGCCCGCCGGTGTCCGGGACGGTGGCGGTGGCGGTGGCGGGGCGCTCGGGCAGGACGGCGGTCATGGCGGCGGTCACTCTCCGGTGAAGGCGGTCGTGGCGGGCTCGGTCGTGGGGGCGCAGTCGGCGAGGGCGATCGGCTCGCCCATGGCGACGAGGATCTTGCGGTCGCCCTTGAACGCCTCCCGGCCGTGGGCGCACAGAAGGTTGTCCACGAGCATGAGGTCGCCCTCCTGCCAGGTCTCGCGGACCGTCACCCGGTCGTAGACGGCGTTGACGGCGTCGACCTCCTCGTCGGTGAGGCGGCTGCCGTCACCGAGGTAGGTGTTGAAGGGCAGGCCGTCCTCGCCGTACGTCTCCACCAGCACCTCGCGGACGTCCGGGTCGAGCGTGCGGCTGTTCCAGAACGCGAAGTGGTTGAACCAGCTGCGCTCGCCCGTCACCGGGTGGGTGATGATGGCGGAGCGGCGCTGGCGGGTCACGAGCGCGCCGTCGTCCAGCCACTCGAAGCCGACGGTGTTCTGCGTGCAGTACGCCTCGGCGACGGCCTTGTCCTCGGTGGCGAAGGTCTTGTACCAGGGCAGCCCGGCGAGTTCCGAGTAGTTGCGCACCAGCAGCCAGCCCATGCGCTCGAACCGGGCGACCAGGTTCGGCGGGAGCAGCCGAAGTGCCTCGCGCATGTCGCCGACCGTGGTGGCGCCGCCCTCCTCGGGTGCGGTGACGCAGCCGAACAGCAGCACGCCGGGGAAGTCGAGGGTGTAGCTGTTCTCGTTGTGCAGCCGGATGGGCTGGACGGCGGGCAGATCCGTGGAGGAGAAGACGCCCTCGCCGAAGTCGGTGCGCGGGGTGGCCTTCTCCTTGTAGCCGGCCCGCTGCGAGATCAGCGCGTCACGGGCGGCGGCGAAGCTCGCGGCGTCCCGCACGGGCAGGCCGCGCAGCAGGACGGCGCCGGAGCGGAGCAGTTCGGCCTGGATCTGCTCGCGGTGGGCCGTCAGCCAGGCGACCGCCTCGTCGAGTCCCGCGGCGGGCGGGACGTGCACGACGACGGGCTTGCCGGGTTCGCGGACCGGGGTGATCGGAGCCGTCGCGGGAAGGGCCGGGGCGTCTGCGTGGATGGTCATGAGGAGTCCTTGGGAGGTCGCGAAGAAGGAAGGTGGAGGGTGAAAGGCGGAAGGGGCGGGCCGCGGGCCGTCAGGCGGCCGAGGCGGTGATCCGGCCGCCGACCACGGAGGACAGCACGGAGAAGAACCGCGGCAGCTGGTCCTGGAAGTAGAAGTGCCCGCCCGGCAGGACGTGCTGGGTGAACGCCCGGCCGGTGACCTCGGCCCAGCGGCCGAGGGAGGCCGCGGGGGCGACGGGGTCGGCGTCGCCGCCGATCACCGTCACCGGGCACTCGACGCGGGCCTCGGCGACGGGGCAGCGGTAGACGTCGTCGATGGCGAAGTCGGCGCGGATGGAGGGGATGACGATCTCCCGCAGCTCCGGGTCGTCGAGGATGCCGTCGTCGGTGCCACCGCGTGCCTTGATGGCGGCCACGAGCTGGTCGTCGTCCAGCCGCTCGGGGTGGACGACGGCCGGGTTGGCGAGGAACGGCGCCCGGCACGCGGAGGCGACCAGCGCCCGCGGCGTACGGCCGGACGCCTGGAGCAGCCGCACCACCTCGAAGGCGACCAGGGACCCCATGCTGTGCCCCAGCACGACGAGGTCGTCGGTGGCCCCGGCGGGCAGGCAGGCGGCCACCGGGCCGGCCAGGTCGGCGATGTCACGCGGCAGGTCCTCGGCGTAGCGGGCACCGCGCCCCGGGTACTGGCCGATCAGCAGCCGCACGTCGGCGGGCAGGTGCTCGCGCCAGCCGGCGTAGGCGTGGGCGTTGCCGCCGGCGTGCGGCAGGACCAGCAGCGCGCTGCGCTGCGGGCCGTCACCGGGCAGGTCCCAGACGACGTCGTCGGGGGCGGCGGTCAGTGCGGTGTGGTCGGTCATGGAGGGCTCCGTTACTGGTCGTCGGTGCGGCGGCGGAGGGTGGGCCGGACCCGCTTGGGCGCAGCGGCGCCGGCCGCCGGCGTGGACTCGATGTGTTCGGCCAGGGCGGCCGGGGTGGGGTGCTGGAAGACGTCGCGCAGGGTGAGCGTGACGCCGAGGGCGGTGGCGATGCGGTGGGTGAGGCGGGCGGCGAGCAGGGAGTGGCCGCCGTGGTCGAAGAAGCTGTCGTCGATTGTCAACGTCTCGGTGACGGGCAGGACTTCGGTGAAGAGGCCGAGCACGGTCGACTCGAGCGGGGTACGGGGGGCCCGCCCGTCCCCGGCCGTCCGAGGTGCCTGGACGGCGGGCAGCGCCCGTTTGTCGATCTTCCCGTTGGGGGTGAGGGGCAGCCGGTCCAGGGTGACCACGAACGCCGGGACCATGTGGTCGGGCAGCCGTTCCCGCAGCCAGCGGCGGATCCCCTGCGGTTCGGGGCCGGGGGCGGTGGTGGGCACCACGTAGGCGGTGAGGTGGTCGGTGGCCAGGAGCACGGCCTGGGAGATGTGAGGGTGGCCGGTCAGCACGGTCTCGATCTCGGTCGGCTCGATCCGGAAACCCCGGATCTTGACCTGACCGTCACTGCGGCCCGCGTAGTGCAGCTTCCCCTCGCCGTCCCAGTACGCCCGGTCACCCGTGCGGTAGCAGCGACTGCCCACCGGACCGAAGGGGTTGGGCACGAAACGGGCCGCGGTGACGGCGGGCTGGGCCAGATACCCGTGCGCGACACCCTCACCGGCGAGATACAACTCCCCCGTCACACCCGGCGGAACAGGACGCAGAGCCTCGTCCAGCACATAGGCGAACTTGTTGACCACCGGACGGCCGATGGAGACACTCGTCCCCATGCCGGACCCACGCTCCACGGTGTGGGTGGTGGTGAAGCCCATCGACTCGGCCGGGCCATAGCCGTTGGTCACCGTCACCCGCGGATGCGACCGATGCAGACGGGCGATGTGCGTGGGCGAGGCCGGCTCACCCCCGGTGAACACGATCCGCGCCGACGCGAACGCCTCCGGATGCTCATCGACCAGATAGTTGAACAAGCTCGACGACAACTGAAGCATCGTCACCCGATGCCGCACCGCCAACTCCGCCACCAGCGCCGGCTCCGGCCGCTGACCGGGCTGCAGAACCGTCGCACCACCGTGCAGCAACGCACCCCAGAACTCCAGGCTGAAGGCGTCCCACGACACCGGCGAGCACTGCAGGAACACCTCACCCGCACCGAACACCGCATACGACTGCGCCGTCACCGTCGACACAAGGTTCCGGTGCGAGGACACGATCCCCTTCGGACGCCCCGTCGACCCCGACGTGAACATCACACACGCCGCGTCCTCACCCGCCAGGGTGAGTTGGAGGTCTTCTCCGCCGTGGGCGGCGAGGACCGCTCGTTCCTCGTCGACCAGTACCTCGCTCCACGGACCGTCGATGCCGCGGCGTTGCCGGCCCGCATCGGTGATCAGGACCCGCAGTCCGGCTTCCTCGGCCGTGCCGCGCAACCGCTCGTCCGGAAACTCCGGATCCAGCAGCACATACCCCGCACCCGCCTTCACCACCGCGACCACCGCCACGGCGAAGTCCACACCCCGATCCAGCAGCACACCCGCCAGATCACCGCGCCCCAACCCCAACCCCCGCAGATGCCGGGCCAGCCGATTCGCCCGAGCGTTCAACTCCCCGTACGAAAGGCACTCGTCACCGAAGACGACCGCCACCGCACCCGGCCGCGACCGCACCCGCTCCTCGAACCGGGCCGTCAGCACCGGCTCCCCGCCATACCCCACCGACCGGCCGGCCCACTCCCCCACCATCCGCCGGCGCTCCGCGCTGCCGAGGATCTCCAGGTGGGACAGAGGGGTCCCCGGCGCGGTCACCGCGTGTTCCAGCAGGCGGCGCAGGGCCTCCACCATCCGTTCGACGGTCGAGCGGTCGTAGAGGTCGGAGCTGTAGAGCACTGTTCCCGACAGGCCGGTGCTGTCGTCGGCGGTCAGCAGGAACTCCAGGTCGAACTTGACCGAGCCGGTGGCCGGCGGCTGGGCGGGAGCGGCCTGGATCCCGGGGAGGTCGGGGAGGACGGGCGGGCCGGACTCCAGCGTCAGGCAGATCTGGAACAGGGGGTGCCGGGCCAGGGAGCGCGCCGGGTTCACCGCCTCCAGGACGAGGTCGAACGGAGCGTCCTGGTGGGTGAAGGCGTCCAGGTCGGCGGTCCGCACGCGAGCGAGCAGGTCCCGGAACTCCGGGTCGCCCGACGTGTCGGTGCGCAGCACCACCGTGTTCACGAAGAAGCCCACCATTTTCGTGAGCGCCTCGTCGGGACGGCCCGCGACCGGGGAGCCGAGGGGGATGTCCGTTCCGGCGCCCAGCCGCGTCAGTGTCGCGGCCAGTGCGGCCTGGAGCACCATGAACGGGGTGCACCTCTCGGCACGGGCCAGTTCGAGGACCCGTTTGTGGAGGTCCCGGCCGAAGTCCACCAGCAGGGCGTCGCCGCGCCGACCGGCGACCGCCGGCCGTGGCCGGTCCGTCACCAGAGGCAGTTCGTCGGGCAGGTCGGCGAGCGCCGTGCGCCAGTACGCCAGTTGCTCTTCCAGCAACTCGTCGTCGAGGGCCGTGCGTTGCCACAGCGCGTAGTCGGCGTAGTCGAGGGGCAGGGGCTCCCAGTCGGGGGCGCGGCCGGCCGCCCGGGCCGTGTAGGCGGCGGACAGATCGGCGAACAGGGGGCGCAGGGACTGGCCGTCGGTGGCGATGTGGTGCAGCAGAAGGAGCAGGGTGGCCCGGTCGTCACCCTCACGCAGGAGTGTCACCCGCAGCGGGTGCTCGGTGGTCAGGTCGAAGGCGTGCCCTGCCGCTGCGTGCAGCTCGGCCTCGACCTCGTCCGGCGCCACCTCACGCACCTGGACATGGACGCCGTCCGCGGCTTCGTCGGCCGGCGTGATGAGCTGGTACGGCTGTCCCTCCGCCGTCGCGAAGCGGGTCCGCAGCGGCGCGTGCCGCCGCACGAGGTCGCCGACTGCCGCTCGTAGGGCTGCGGCGTCCACCTCGCCTCCACTCAACCGGACGGCCAGGGGCACGTTGTAGGCCGTGTCGGGTCCGTTCAGTCCGGCCACCAGCCACAGCCGTTGCTGCGCGCTGGACAGGGGCAGCCGCTCGGGGCGCACGGCCGCTGGCGTGAGCGCGGGGAGCGCCGGGCGGCCGGTGGCTTCCGTGATCCGCCGGGCGAGAGCGGCGGGGGTCGGGTGCTGGAAGACGTCGCGCAGGGTGAGCGTCACGCCGAAGGTGGCGGCGATGCGGTGGGTGAGGCGGGCGGCGAGCAGGGAGTGGCCGCCGTGGTCGAAGAAGCTGTCGTCGATCGACAGCGGTGCCGCCGAGCCGAGCACCTCGCTGGTCATGTCGCGTACCAGCTCTTCGAGTGCGGTGCGGGGGGCCCGGCCGTGGGAGGTCAGCGGGGCTTCCACCGCTGGCAGTGCGCGTTTGTCGATCTTCCCGTTGGGGGTGAGCGGCAGCCGCTCCAGCAGGACGAAGTGGGCGGGAACCATGTGCTCGGGCAACCGCTCGCGCAGCCAGGCGCGCAGGGCGGCGGGTGTGACGGAAGCGCCCGGGGTGGCCGTCACGTAGGCGGTGAGATGGTCGGTGGCCAGGAGCACGGCCTGGGAGATGTGGGGGTGGCCGGTCAGCACGGTCTCGATCTCGGTCGGCTCGATCCGGAACCCCCGGATCTTGACCTGACCGTCACTGCGGCCCGCGTAGTGCAGCTTCCCCTCGCCGTCCCAGTAGGCCCGGTCACCCGTGCGGTAGCAGCGACTGCCCACCGGACCGAAGGGGTTGGGCACGAAACGAGCCGCGGTGACGGCGGACTGGGCCAGATACCCGTGCGCGACACCCTCACCCGCCAGGTACAACTCACCCGTCACACCCGGCGGAACAGGACGCAGAGCCTCGTCCAGCACATAGGCGAACTTGTTGGTCACCGGACGGCCGATGGAGACACTCGTCCCCATGCCGGACCCACGCTCCACGGTGTGGGTGGTGGTGAAGCCCATCGACTCGGCCGGGCCATAGCCGTTGGTCACCGTCACCCGCGGATGCGACCGATGCAGACGGGCGATGTGCGTGGGCGAGGCCGGCTCACCCCCGGTGAACACGATCCGGGTCGACGCGAACGCGTCCGGATGCTCATCGACCAGATAGTTGAACAAGCTCGACGACAACTGAAGCATCGTCACCCGACGTTGGACGGCCAACTCCGCCACCAGCGCCGGCTCCGGCCGCTGACCGGGCTGCAGAACCGTCGCACCACCGTGCAGCAACGCACCCCAGAACTCCAGGCTGAAGGCGTCCCACGACACCGGCGAGCACTGCAGGAACACCTCACCCGCACCGAACACCGCATACGACTGCGCCGTCACCGTCGACACCAGGTTCCGGTGCGAGGACACGATCCCCTTCGGACGCCCCGTCGACCCCGACGTGAACATCACACACGCCGCGTCCTCACCCGCCAGGGCCACATCGAGATCGTCCCGGCCGTGCGCGGCGATCGACTCGCGCTCTCGATCGACCAGCACCGGCGGGCCACTGCCGACCACCCGGCCGTCGTGCGTGGAGTCGGTGATCAGGACACGCAGTCCGGCTTCCTCGGCCGTGCCGCGCAGCCGCTCGTCCGGGAACTCCGGATCCAGCAGCACATACCCCGCACCCGCCTTCACCACCGCGACCACCGCCACGGCGAAGTCCACACCCCGATCCAGCAGCACACCCGCCAGATCACCACGCCCCAACCCCAGCCCCCGCAGATGCCGGGCCAGCCGATTCGCCCGAGCGTTCAACTCCCCGTACGAAAGGCTCTCGTCGCCGAAGACGACCGCCACCGCATCCGGCCGCGACCGCACCCGCTCCTCGAACCGGGCCGTCAGCACCGGCTCCCCGCCATACCCCACCGACCGGCCGGCCCACTCACCCAGCACCCTCTGCCGTTCACCGGTGCCCAGGACCTCCGTCCGGGACAGCGCGAGTTCGGGCTCCGTCAGGAGGCGTTCCGCGAACTTCACGAAGCGGTCCTGGTGTCCGGCCACCGCCGCGATGTCGCAGACCTCGGGTGAGGCGTCGAAGTCGATCCGCAGGCCGAGTTCGGGCCCCAGGTCGTACACGCCGACCGCCAGGTCCTCCACCGGGCCGTTGCCGAGGTTGTGCTGGACGGTCGGCAGGCCGAAGAAGCGCTTGCCGGGCGCGAACGCCATGATGTTGACCTGGGGGGACGCGATCCGCCGGGCCGCTTCGCCGAGGCCCAGGTCGCGGCAGACGTCCTCGTAGCGGGTCCGCTGGTGCTTCAGGCCCTCGCGGGCCTGTGCCCGGACCGTCGTGAGCAGGTCGGTGAGCGAGTCGTCGGCGCGTACCGGCACCCGCAGCGGGATGACGTTCGACATCATGCCGGGGGTGCGGCGGGCCAGTTCGGTGCGCCGGCTCGTCACCGGCAGCCCCAGCACGGGTGCGTCGGCCCCGCCGACCCGGTGCACGTAGGCCGCGACCAGGGCGAGGACCAGCATCGTCCAGGGTGCCCGGTGGCTGCGGGCGACCTCCTTCAGCCGGTCGGACCGCTCGGCGCCGAGGAGGACGGTGCGCCGGGTGAACGGCAGCGCTCCGGGCCGTACGGTCGCGGTGTGGCCCTCGGCGAGCCGGGGGACGGGCTCGACACCGGCCAGCTGCGCGGCCCAGTGCGCCCGATCCTCGGCGGCTTCCGGGGAGGCGTGGTACGCCGTGTCCTCGGCGAGCAGTTCCTCGAGGCTGCCGAAGGGTGTCTCCCCCCACGGTTGTCCCGCGGCCGCACGGTCGTACAGCTCGACCAGCCGCTCGTCGAGCAGGGCGATGCCCATGCCGTCGATGGCCAGGTGGTGGAAGGCGTGGAAGTAGAACCAGCGCTCCTCCCCCGCGTCAGTGCGGCCGGCGCGGATCAGGGCGTGGCGGGTGAGCCAGTCGTGCGCCAGGTCGAAGGGGCGGGCGAGTTCGGCGTCCATCCAGGCGCGGGCCGCCGCCACCGGGTCGTCCTCGTCGCTCAGGTCGACGATGCGCAGGCTGCGTCCGAGCGGCTTGGCCTGTATCTCCTGCCACGGTGTGCCGTCGTCGCCGGAGCCGACGCCTCGGATGCGCAGCGCGTCGGCCTCGCAGGCGAGCCGGTACCAGCAGCAGGCCAGCAGGCCGGTGTCGAGCGGCCCGGTGAGTTCGCGGTACTCCCCGATGTTGTAGCGGCAGCCGGAGGTGTCGAGCCCGTGCGCCATCCAGATGTCACGCTGCGCCGCCGACAGGGGCAGCCGCACAGTGGAGGGCCCGTACGCGGTGCCCTGTTCCGACGCGGTCGGGGACATGGGGGTGCTCCTCGGAGTCGTGGGGCTGCTGGAGAGGGGTGACTGCCCGGACCGTCGTGGCGGCCGGATGCCATACAAGCCGTGGCGGGCGCCCGGGAGCGGCAGTTGGCCCGGCAGTACGGGAGCAGGTCAGTGGGCGGCGGCAGTTGCCGCGGCAGGCTGTGCGAGGACGGCTCGGACCAGGCCCAGGACGTGGAAGCGGGAGGCGCCGTCCCGGTACGCCGCGCTCACCGTGCCACTGAGCAGCAGTTCGCGCAGGAACCGGCCGCACTCGGCGGGACTCAGACCGGTGAGCCTGGTGAGGTCGCTCAGCTCATGACCCCGGCCCGGGACGCCGCCGTCGGTGGCCGTCGGCGTGCACAGGGCGTCCAGCAGGGCGCGGGGCCCGGCCTGCAACCGCTCCAGACGGTCGCACAGTCGGGTACGGAAGTCGCCCGCACCGCCCGTCGGGTCGAGGTGGTCGAGCAGTGCGGCGGGGTCCGCGGCCAGGCAGCCGCGCAGGGTCGCCAGGTCGTACACCACCAGCCAGGACGCGGCCGCGAGGAGTGCCCCGGGATGGCCGTCCAGCAGACGGCAGACGGCGGTGGCCCGTTCCACGTCCGCGGGTCCGGCCGCGCGGTCGGGCCGGGCCCGGCGCACGTGGTCGAGGAAGAGCCGGACGGCCGGGGAGCCGCTCGCCCCGGCGCCGTCGCCCGGAACGTCCAGCGGGGACAGCAGGAAGATGCGCTCACCGGGCACGCCCCACGGCGCGTCGGACGTCACGAGCAGCCGCAGCCCCGGGCAACCGCGCAGGAGCGCGGTCAGCCGGTCGGCTCCGGGGGGTGAGGCCGGAGCGCCGTCCAGCACGAGCAACACCGGTGCCTCACCGACCAGTTCGGCCAGTGCGGCGACGGCCGGCGTCCCGTCGCCGGGGGCGTGGGGTGCGAACAGCTCGGCCGCCAGGGCCGCGAGGGTGGCGGTGAGAGTGGTGTCCCCGGGCGCCAGGTACTCGCCGCGGTGGCCGGGGAAGGCGTGCCAGAGCACGGGCAGGCCCGCACCGTGCAGTCGTTCGGCCACCGCCAGGGCCAGCCGGGTCTTGCCGACGCCGGTCAGCCCGACGACGTTGACCAGCCGTTCCGTCCCCGACTCCGCCAACTCCGATGCCAGTATCTGTGTTTCGCCTTCGCGTGCCACCATCGCGTGCGGGGCGGTCGGCGGCGCCGTCGGCTCCTGCGGGCCCGGTCCGATGCCCCGGCCCCGCTGGGCCGCCTCCTCCAGGGCGGCCCGGGCACGCGGACCGAGCCGCAGCGCGTCCGCCACCAGCTGGACGGTTCCGGAGCGGGGCCGTCTCGCCTTGCCCTGCTCCAGGTCCCGGATGGCCCGGACGCTGATCGTGGACAGATCGGCGAGTTCCCGCTGCGTGAGCCCGATGCGCAGGCGGTGCGCGCGGATCAGCGCACCTATCTGTGTGGTCCCCGAGGCAGGCGCAGCCGGAGTGACGGCGGCAGCCGCGGGGCCGGAGGCGGCCCCGGGGAACGTGAAGTCTCCGGCTGGACCGGCGGGTGTGGAGAGGGCGGAGGACGCGGAGGGGGCGACGGAGGCGAGGTGCGGCCGGCCGAAAGTCCCGACCTGGCGGGCGGGCACGGTGGCGGCGGGGCCGGCGGTTCGGGCGGCGCGGGTGGCGAGGGGGTCCATGGTGACGCTCCCGGTGAGGACGGTGGTCGATGACGGGACGGGACGGCGCGGCCCGGTTCCCGTTCTCCATCGTCCGCAGGGCACTATCCCGCCGACATCGTGCGGCGGGCGTCCCTCCGCCGCCCCGCTATCACCGGCTGTCCCCGCCACACAGCCGGGCGTGATAGCGCGGCGATAAGGGCGGGGGCGGTGCCGGGTTTCCGGTCGTTCCTAGCGTGGTGCCCACGAAGAAGGAAGCGCCCCGGGAAGCCGGGGACGCCCTACCGGAAGGACACCGATCATGACTGTCGCTCCTGCTCTCCGCGCCGCCCTCGTCACCGTCGCCGTCGCCGGAGCCACGCTGCTCGGCGCGCAGATCGCACAGGCCGACGGCCCGGCCGTCACCACCTCCGGAACGGCCGGCACGACCGGCGTGACCACGCCGCAGGCCACCACCCCGTCGCCCACCGCGTCCGGTGACACCAACCCGTGGGACTGACCGCGTCGGCCCGGCCCCGGAAACCGGTGCTGCGCCTGATCACCGCAGCCCCGCAGTCAGTACAGGCAGTACAGCCATCGCAGCAACCGCAGGCACCGCAGGGACCCCGTCACGGTGGCTCGGACGCCGCCACCTCCGTAGCCGCGATCACAGCGGCCCGGTGATCACCCAATCGCCGAGAAGCTCTCTCCCGAGGGTCCCGCCGCGCGAGCGGACCCCGTCGCGTCGAGCAGTCGCTCCGCCTCCGCCAGCTCCGCGGTCATCCGCCGCTCACGGAACGCGGCCGTCGCCTTCCTCAACTGGTCGCGCGACCACTCCCGGTCCGCCGCCGCGTCGCTGCCCGTGAGCAGCCGCGCCAAGTCCAGCCGGATCAGCGCCGCCCCGCCGTGGTCCATGATCTGCTCGCGCACCGTCAGCGCCTGGGTGTAGAAACCCCGCGCCGCCTCACCACGCCCCAACTCCGCGTTGGCGTGGCCGAGATCGCGCAGCAGGTGTCCCTCCCCGATGACGTCGCCGTGGTCCCGGCACAGCTCCAGCACCTCGGTGTAGGTGCGCACCGCGTCCTCGTGGCGGCCCTGCCCCTGCTGCAACTGTCCGGCGCGGCGCAGGGTGCGCGCCTCCCCGCCCGTGTAGCCCACGGACCGGTAGATGCCGAGGGCCTCGTCGAGGCGGGCCTGGGCCCCCGCGATCTGGCCGCGCCGCATCCAGATGTGGGCGCTCTGGGTGAGCACGATGGCCCGGCCCACGACGTCACCGGCCTGGTCGAAGTCCCTCAGGGCCCGGTCGTACAGGGTCAGGGCCCGGTCGTCGTCCCCGCGCATCCGCGCCAGCAGGGCGAGGTCGCGGTGGCACAGGGCGAGGCCCTGGCGATCGCCGAGCACCTGGAAGAGGTCCAGTGCGGAGGTCAGTGCGCCTTGCGACTCCTCGTGCTGACTGCGGCCGAGGTGCAGGACCCCCAGGGAACTCAGCAGCGCGGCGGTGCCGCGGGTGTTGCCGGCCGCGCGGGCGCAGTCCAGCGCCAATTGGTGCGTCCGCTGCCAGTCGTCGAAGTACCCCTTGCCCTCGAACAAGGTGGCCAGCGTGGCGGCCAGATCCCAGCACAGCTCGTCCATCCCGGCGGCCGCCGCCTGCTCGACGGCCTGGACCAGGCCGGCGTGTTCGCTGTCCAGCCACTCCAGCGGGTTGACGAGCAGGTCGTCGACACAGTTCTCCGGCGGCACCCAGCGGGTCGCCGTGCCGTGCAGGACGGTGAAGTCACCGCCGTAGATGCGGCGGTGGGCCTGCTCGGCCAGGGAGAGCCAGCCGCCCATCATCCGCTCCAGGGCCGCCGCCTGCACGGCGGGTTCGTCGTGCAGGTCGAGTTGCTCCCGCGCGAAGACCCGGATGATCTCGTGGAAGCGGTAGCGGAACCCGCCGGTCGACTCGACTCCCACCACGTCCAGCATCTGCACGTCGACGAGGGGTTCGAGCAGGTCCGAGGGGTAGGGGCGGTGGTCGTCCAGGAGGGCACCGGCCAGCCAGCCCGGCAGTGTCGCGGCCTGCGCGAGGCTCAGCAGCCGCATCAGTCGGCGGTCCTCGGGTGCGAGGCCGTCGTGGGTGAGGGAGAGGCTGGCCCGCATGGTCATCTCGCCGTGCGTCAGCTCGTCGAGCCGGTGCCGTTCGTTCGCCAGCCGCTGCACCATCGAGGCCAGGCTCCAGTGCGGGCGGGCCGCCAGCCGGGCCGCCACGATCCGCAGGGCGAGCGGCAGTCCACCGACGGTACGGATGAGCATCTCGGCCGCGGGCTTCTCCCGGCCGACCCGGTCCGCGCCGATGACCCGGGCGAGCAGTTCCAGCGCTCGCTCGGTGTCCATCACGTCCAGTTCGACGCGTTCGGCCCCGGGCAGGCCGGTGAGCCGCAGGCGGCTGGTCACCAGGACCGCGCAGTGGCTGCTGCCCGGCAGCAACGGCCGCACCTGGCTCTCGGACACGGCGTCGTCGAGCACGACCAGCACCCGGCGCGAGGCCAGCAACGTGCGGTACATCTCCGCGCGTTCGTCCTGCGACTCGGGGATGACCGGCCCCGGAATGCCCAGCGCCCGCAGGAACCGCCCGAGGACCTCGTTGGCCGCGGCGGGCGCACCCGTGGTACCGCGCAGGTCGCAGTACAACTGCCCGTCCGGGTAGGCGTGCTGGGCGAGCAGGTGGGCGACGTGCGTGGCCAAGGTGGACTTGCCGGTGCCCGGCTTGCCGACGATGACGGCCAGCCCGACGGAGCGGCGCAGGCCGTCACCGAGGAGGGTGGCCTGGAGTGCGGTGACCTGCCGCTCGTCGCCGACGAAGTCGGAGGTGTCGGCGGGAAGTTGCCGCGGGATCTCGTCGCCGGGGGGTGCGGGGAAGGAGGGGGCGGGACGCCCTGTCGACCCGTCGAAGGCGTTGGCCGCGGCGGCCGTACGGGGAAGGCCGGGCGGGGTGATGAGCTCGGGTGCCGCGGCTCCCCCGGCCCCCGGGGCTCCGGCTCGCTGTACCGCGGACGAGATCGTGCCGGACGACACCCCGGAGGCGGCCGGGGTGATGCCGTCGCCTGCCGCCCGTTGCCCGGGCATGGCGGGGAGGACCGGGCCGCACTCCGCCGGTACGGGAGCGCCGGTGAGGGCGCCACCCGCCGTGGCGGAGACAAGTGGGCCGGCACCGCCCGGCGCGGGGGCGGTGCCGGCCGGGTCGGCGCCGGCCCCCGCTCTCGCCGCGGTCCGGTCGGAAGGCAACGCCGCACCCGTGTTCGTGCTCGTGCTCGTGCTCGTGCTCGTGCTCGTGGCCGGGCTGCCTCCGGTCGGCTCTCCGCGCGACGTCCCGTCGGCGGCCGGAGCGTTGTCGGCGTACGCCGTACGGCCGCGGTGCGGGTCCTGGTCGGCACGGGCGGCGGGACCGGCGGGCGCCGGCGGAACCTCGCCCGCCAGGATGGCCGCCTCCAGACCGCGCAACTCGCTGCCCGGCTCCAGCCCCAGTTCCTCGACGAGGAGTTCGCGCCCGGCGCGGTAGGCCTCCAGCGCCTCGGCCTGCCGCCCGGACCGGTACAGGGCGAGCATGAGCTGACCGCGCAGCCGCTCGCGCAGCGGGTGGACGTGCACCAGCGTGCGTATCTCGGCGACCAGATGGTGGTGGCGGCCGAGATCGAGCTCCAGGTCGATACGGGTCTCGGCGGCGGTCATCCGCTCTTCGTCCAACTGGAGCGCCTTGCTGCGCAGGGTGTCGCTCGGCACGCCGTTGAGGCAGTGGCCCTGCCACAACTCGTCGGCGGCGCGCAGCAGATCGGCGGCGGTGTGCGGATCGCCCTGCCGTGCCGCGGTGCGCGCGTCGGCGACCTGCCGGGCGAAGAGCAGCGCGTCGACCGACTCGCCCCCGGTCCTGAGGACGTAACCGGGCGGCCGGGTGGTGATGGCCGCGGCGATCTCCGCCTTGGTGAGGAGCTTGCGCAGGCGGGACACGCAGATCTGCACCTGGGTGCGGGCGGTGTCCGGCGGCTCGTCGTCCCAGATGAGGTCGACGAGGTAGTCGGTGCTGACGACGCGGTCCGCCTCCAGCAGCAGGGCCGCGAGGATGATCTCCTGCCGTCCGGGCGGGACCCGCACGGGCCCGCCCGCGCCGACGACCGTCAACGGGCCGAGGATGCAGAAGGCCACCGGTTCGGGGGCGCTCGGAGCCCCGCCGGGCGAAACGGTCATGAGTCTCCCAGCAGGAGCCGCACCTGGACAGATGGTGGAGCGGGCACAGTCTTGCTGAAACGTTCAGGCGTTGTCCATGGTGTGGAGATTTCATGACGATGAACCGTCGTTGGCCGGATTTGATCGCCCGCCCCACCCGGACGTCGAGCGAGTCGCCGCAGGCCGCAGCGGCGCCGAACCGGAATCCGGTTCACACCGACGCGGCCCTTCCGGGGCGCGATCGGCCGTGATAGGGGTGCGATAGCAGCGGGATGCGGGTGTCCCCGAGGCTGAGGGCACGGCACCGCCCCTCACCGACCTCACGCGGAGCAGCCGAAGGAAAGGACCCCGCCATGAGCATCCCGCCGCCCCGCCGCCCCGGCACCAGCCGGGTCATCACCGACTCCGGGGTCGACCACGTCCGCCTCGCGTACGACTACCTCGACGCCGGGGACGTCGACGGCTACGGCTCGCTCCTGGACGCCGGCACCCTGGGGGCAGAACTGGAGCGGCCGCGGCCTCCGGGCGCCCGGCACCTGATCACCCGCATCGTGGCCGACGGCAACTGCGTGGTGGCGATGGGCCGGCTCGCACCCCAGCAGAGGGAGTTCGTGGACGTCTTCACCTTGTCGGCGCAGGGCATGCTGCGCACGTGTCACCGCTACTACGCGGCGACGGACAGATAAGACGTGTGCACGACCGTGCGCCCTGCGGCCCCCCGCGTCGATCTCCACCCGACGCGGTCGAGGAAGCGCAGCACCCGCCCGGTGACCTGCCCGGCAGCCTGCCCGGTGACCTGCTCGTCGTAGGCGCACCAGGGGCTCTGACCGGCCCTCGCACGGCGTGCCCCGCGGGGTGTCCGACGCAGGCACCCGACTGGCCCGCCGGTGCTGGCGGGGCACCCCCGGCCGGGCGAAGGTGGGCGGGTGGCCGCGGTCTGCCCGGCCACCCCCTGTGACCGCCGGAACGAGGAGCCCTGTCATGTCGGAACGCAACACCGTCATCCGCAGCCTGCACGATCTCGGCCTGGCGGCCTGGTTCGGAGGCTCGTTGATGGGGGCGGTCGGCCTCAACGGAGCGGCCCGGGACGAAGGCGGCACCGAGGCGGCCCGCGACCGGATCTCCTCGGCCGGGTGGGCGAAGTGGACGCCGGTCAACGCCGCCGCGATCGGAGCCCACCTGTTCGGCGGCGGCGGACTGCTCGCCGCCAATGCGAGCCGGGTCGCCACCCAGCAGGGTGTGACCGCCTCGACGACGGCCAAGACGGTGGTCACCGCCGCGGCCCTGGCCGCGACCGCCTACGCCCGGGTCATGGGGAAGAAGGTCGAGCTGGCGTCCTCCTCCGACCCCGGCGACATCGAGAAGGCCGGGAAGCACCCGATCGACCTCGACAAGGCGCGTCGGCACCTGGCCTGCGCGCAGTGGGCCGTCCCGGCCCTGACCGGGTGCCTGGTGGTGCTGAACGCCCTGCACGGCGAGCAGCAGCGTCCGGCCGCGCTGATTCCCGGCATGTGGGAGCGGGCGCGCACCGCCGCACACCTCGCGTGGTAGAAGCGGCCCGGGTCCCGGAGGCCCGCCGTAGCCCGCTGACTTCTGTCCCTCAGGCCCTCAGGCCCTCAGAGCCGGTCCGTGACGCCGGTCTGCTTCACCAGGACGGCACGGGTGTAGAGCAGGTGGAACCCCTGCCGCTGCACATTCTGCTGTGACTTCGAGCCGGGCTGGGTCGTGACGACGGCGAGGTCGCAGCCCGCTGCGGCGGCATCCGCGAGCCGGGCCGCCAGCAGCGCGGTCTGGACACCCCTGCGCCGGTGGGAGGGGGCGGTGGCCGCACCCGTCAACTGGGCGATCCCATGGGTCATACGGACGCTTGCCCCGCCCACCACGGTGCCTTCGCACACCGCGCTGTACCGCCTCACCCCGGCCGCGCTCACGAGGTCACGCACGGCTGCGGCGATCACCTCGCGCGGGAACTCCTCGTGCGAGGCGACTCCTTGTGTGTCCGGGTGCGCGAAACCGTCCGCGATGACGTCGAGCCACTGCTCGAACTCCTCGTCGCCACTGGTCCTGACGGTGATTCCCTCGGGTTCGAACCGAGGGTGCTCACTGGACAGGGAGAGCCCGAGGACGTTCTCGAAGGACGTGAGCCGGTAGCCGCGTTCCGTCAGCCGGGCGGCGATGTGCGGATCGCCCAGGTGCGCCAACTCGACCTGTACGGAGGCCCCTCGCTCGGCGAAGGCACGCTCGATCTCGTCGAGCAGACCGTCGTCCGGTGTGCCGCCGAACCCCAGCCCGGCGACCTTGTTGAGCGGCGAATCGTCCTCGGCGAAGGACGCCACGCCTCCCATGACCGGCTTCAGGAACCCCGATCCCCCTCCCCGACGGCGATGTGCGGCCGCGCTTCCGCTCGAGATGAGTTCCACTTCGGCCCGCTCGATGCGCGCAGCGAGGTCGACGTCACAAAAGAGGGGCTGTCCTGTCATATCCACCGCGGCAGAGTACCTGCGCCACGGACAGGGGCCCATCGGTTTTTCCGGCGTCCGCGTCGGATCTCTCAGCCGCCGGGACGCCACACGTACCGGACGTCCGGCTCCCGTTCCTCGTTGCCGCGTCCGTCGGTCCGTTCGGTGGCGACGAAGCCGTGCCGCTCGTAGAAGCGGCGTGCCGAGGCGTTGACCTGGAACGTCCACAGCGCGAGCCCGGACGGACGGAGCTGCTTGGCGAGGTGCACGAGGTGGCCTCCGATGCCCCGGCCCTGCCACGCCGGATCGAGGTACAACTGCTCCAGCTCCTCGCCGTCCAGCACCATCATGCCGACCACCGTGCCCGCCACGGTCGCCACCCAGGTGTGCCCGCCGGGTATCAGCACGTCCCGGATCCACACCCGGACCTGGTCATCCGTATGCGCCCGGTGCACACTCGGGAGCGCCGACGCGTAGGAACGCAGCCATACCTCGGCCACCGCGGCGGCGTCGGGGCCGACGGCACGGCGGACGACGAGGGCGTTGTCGATCTCCACAACGGTGCATGCTCCCAGACCTTCGCTGCCGACGCAGCGGAGTTTCTGTTGCCTCCCGGTCACCGCGACTGCTCAACTGCCCTATCGTCATGGCCAGTTGTCGCCGTTGACCGCCTTGTACCCGCATGCGATCTTCGGACCGCCCCCGCGGTCGCGGGTGGTCACCCGACGGGAGGCGGACACAGTGGAGACCAGCAGGAGAAGCATCGGGCACCGGCATGCCGCGGCCGCGGTGGCGTTACTGGCCTCGGGTCTCGTGACGGCCGTCGCCGGACCGGCCGTGGCAGCGCCTCCCGCCCCACCGGCACACGCGCCGGTGGCCGTGGCACCCGGCACGCTGGGCGACCCCACCCCCGAGGAGCAGGAGAAGCTGCGGGCCGTGGCCGGTGCGATCTGGAGCCCGGAGCTCGCGGCCGGCTGGAACATGAACGCCGAGGTGGCGGACATCCTGTCCACCGCCACCGGCGAGATCCTCCGGTGCAGCGAGGCGTTCGCCCTCGTCCCGCGCCCGCCCGGCTTCGTCCCCGGGCTCGGCTACCTGGTCGGCTACTGGCAGAACCTGCGCGATTACTTCCGAGCGGTGTACGCCAACCGCACGTACCGGGCCTGCGTGGTCACCGCCGCCGCCTCCTACCGCTCCCCCATCGAGATCGCCTCCATGGGCATCTGAGGACGGGGACGTCGGGGGCGCCGGCCGCTCAGTCCTGCGCCCCGTCGTCGCGTGTCCCGTCGTCCAGGCGCGCCAGGCCCTGTTCCCAGCGTCGTCGGCGCTCGTCCGGGCTCTGGTCCCACCAGGGGGTGCCCCGTTCACCCAGCGCGGTCTTCGCCTGGTGGACGCGTGCGCGCGCGGTCCGCTCGGCGTGCGCGTCGGCGGCACTCGTGGCCGAGCGCACCGCGCGGCGGGCCGCCATGAGGTGACGGCGAAGCCGTGCGGCGATCTCCTCGGGGACGGCCGGGTCGGTGGCCCGCCATTTCCGGCCCTTGATGAGGACGAAGTGCCCGTCCGGGGTGCGCTCCGGTGACTGGTCTGGTTCCACGCGGACGATTGTGCCCGCCGAACGGGCGGATGTGCGGTCGGTCGTCGCCCGACCCTTGCCGGCGGCCGCCACTGCGGCGGTATCCGCACCCCGGGCGGCGGCGTCGTGGCACAGTGGCGGTATGTGTGGCCGCTATTCCTCCACCCGTGCACCCGAAGACCTGACCAAGCTGTTCGGCGTCACCGACTGGCGTCCCGAGGAGACCTTGGCGCCGAGCTGGAACGTCGCGCCGACCGACCGGGTCCACGCGGTGCTCGAGCGTGCCTCGCGGGACGGGACGGAGGAGGTCCGGCGGGAGCTGCGGGCACTCAAGTGGGGTCTCGTCCCGTCCTGGGCGAAGGACCCGAAGGTGGGAGCCCGGATGATCAACGCCCGGGTCGAGAGCGTGCACGAGAAGCCGGCCTACCGGCGCGCCTTCGCCAAGCGGCGCTGCCTGCTGCCCGCCGACGGCTTCTTCGAGTGGGAGCAGGTGAAGGACGAGGCGACGGGCAGGACGCGCAAGCAGCCGTACTTCATCCACCCCGCCGACGGACAGGTGATGGCCATGGCGGGCCTGTACGAATACTGGCGCAATCCCGAGGTCAAGGACGACGACGATCCGCACGCCTGGCTTCTGACCTGCACGATCATCACCACCGAGGCCACCGATGCGGCCGGCCGGGTGCATCCCCGCATGCCTCTCGCCCTCGACCCGGAGCACTATGACGCCTGGCTCGACCCCGGCCACCAGGACACCGAGGACCTCCGCGCCCTGCTCACGCAGCCCGCGGACGGGAACCTGCGGGCGCGGCCGGTCTCCACGGCGGTGAACAACGTCCGCAACAACGGTGCGCACCTGCTGGACGCGGTCGGCTGACCATCCCCACGGCGGCGCTGCGAGCCGAGGGATGTGCGGGTCGGACCGACCCGGATCGCATCGGCTCGCAGCGTCCGCGCGGGAGGCCTCGCCGCGTGTCGTCGAAGGCGGCGAGGCCCAGGTGTCAGACCGACGTGACGAAGCGCTCCCACACACGGTGCGAGGCCATCAGTTCCCGCAGCTGCTCCAGCACCGACGTGCCGTCGCTGCCCAGCACCACGCCCGGCCCGTCCGTCGGGATGCCGACCGCGGTCAGCGCCGCGTCGCCCCCCGCCCAGGCGCCGATCGCCTTGCCGTGGCGGAACGCCTCAGCCAGCAGCAGGCCGACCCGCGGGTCGACGGCCCCGGGCGTACCGGCGGGCAGTGCCTTGGCGTCGCGGGCACCGTGGGCGTCGCCGCCCGGCGCGGGCGAGCCGGCCACGAGCAGCGCGTCGAACTCGATCGACCGGGCGGTCGCGAACGTCCGCTGCACCGTGACCGCGTCGTCGCCGGTGCCCAGCTTGCCGCCCGTGGGGGCGACGACCAGCGGCACCATTCCGGCGCCGAGCACCGCCTCGCGCACCGCTCGTACGCCGTCCAGGTCACCGTCCGGAGCCGCGATGATGCCGATGAGCCGGCCGTCGGTGGGCCAGGTCTGCCCCACCTGGGAGAGAGCGGGGCTCGGCTCGACGTCGGCCGGCGGCTCGGTAGCCTCCGGCGCGGGCAGGCCGAGGCCCTCGGCGACCCGGGCGCACAGGTCGGAGTCGATGCGGGCCAGCACGTGCAGCGCCCGTTCCTTGACGGCCTGCTCGTAGCACTTGCCCAGCTCGAAGGTGTAGGCGCCGATGATGTGTTCCCGCTCGACCTCGCTCATGCTCAGCCAGAAGCGGCGCGGCTGGCTGAAGTGGTCGGAGAACGACTCCGGAGCCTCCCGGACCTTCGTGGCCTCGGGCACCCGCACCGGTGTCTCGATGTACGCCCCCGTGTCCGCCCCCGCCAGGAACGGGCAGCCGCCGTCCAGGGAGTTGGGCCGGTAGGGAGCCACGCCCCGGTGCACCGCGTCCTGGTGGTAGCCGTCCCGCAGCATGTCGTTGACGGGCGAGTGCGGCCGGTTGATGGGGATCTGCGCGAAGTTCGGACCGGCCAGCCGGGTGATCTGGGTGTCCAGGTAGGAGAACAGCCGTCCGGCGAGCAGCGGGTCGTCGGTGACGTCGATGCCGGGCACCAGGTGACCGACGTGGAAGGCCACCTGCTCGGTCTCGGCGAAGTAGTTCGACGGGTTGCGGTTGAGGGTCAGCAGCCCGATCGGCTGGACGGGGGCGAGTTCCTCGGGCACGAGGTTGGTCGCGTCCAGGAGGTCGATGCCCTCGAAGGTCTGGTCCGGGGTGTCGGGGAAGGTCTGGATGCCCAATTCCCACTCCGGATAGGCACCGGCCTCGATGGCGTCGGCGAGGTCCCGGCGGTGGAAGTCGGGGTCGACGCCGCCCGCGATCTGGGCCTCCTCCCACACGAGGGAGTGCACACCGAGCTTCGGCTTCCAGTGGAACTTCACCAGCGTCGTGGACCCGTCGGCCGCCACGAGGCGGAAGGTGTGGACCCCGAAGCCCTCCATCATCCGGTACGAGCGCGGGATGCCCCGGTCGGACATGTTCCACAGCGTGTGGTGTGTGGCCTCGGTGTGCAGGGTGACGAAGTCCCAGAAGGTGTCGTGTGCGCTCTGCGCCTGCGGGATCTCGCGGTCCGGGTGCGGTTTGCCCGCGTGGATGATGTCCGGGAACTTGATGGCGTCCTGCACGAAGAAGACCGGGATGTTGTTCCCGACCAGGTCGAAGACGCCTTCCTCGGTGTAGAACTTGGTGGCGAAGCCGCGCGTGTCCCGCACCGTGTCGGCGGAACCGCGTGACCCGAGGACGGTGGAGAAGCGCACGAACACCGGCGTCTCCGCCCCCGGGGCGAGGAAAGCCGCCTTCGTCACGGCGGACGCGGTCCCGTAGCTCTTGAAGACGCCGTGTGCTGCCGCACCGCGGGCGTGCACGACACGCTCCGGGATGCGTTCGTGGTCGAAGTGCATGACCTTCTCGCGCAGGTGGTGGTCCTGCAGCAGCACCGGCCCGCGCGGGCCGGCCTTGAGCGAGTGGTCGGTGTCGTAGAGACGCGTGCCCTGTGCGTCCGTCAGATAGGCGCCCGACTGGGCCATGCGGGCCTGGGCCGCACCGGTCGCCTGACCGGTGGGTGACATCGTGTCGGGTCCGCTCTGGTCGTGCTTGGGCGGCAGCGGCTCGCGCGGCTCCGTCGGTTCCGCGACGGTCGGGGACTCCGGGGCCGGCTTGCCGGGGACCCCCTCCTCCGGTCCCGCGCCGAGACCCTGAAGGGCTTCGGTGACCTTGTCCGTCGCCCGCTTGATGGGGTTGGGCTGGCTCATCGCTACGGTTCCTCTGCTTTCTACCGGCCGCGACCGGTGCGGCCACGGGGGGATGGGGCCCTGTGATCCCGGCGCCGGGTACCCGGATGCGCCGAACGAACCCCTGCTCGCGTGTGCGGCAGCCGTCCGGGTCATGGCGGTCCGGGCGGTATGGGCGTCAGGGCCGGACGAGCCGGTGCAGGGCGAGTCGCGCCAGGGGGGCGTAGGCCAGCAGGGCGAGGCGTGGGCCGTCCATGGCGAGGGTCGTGGTGCTGCCGCGGGGATGCGCCCGGACGTCGTGCCGCAGTCGGAGCACGACCGGCCCGAGGCGCACGCGCCAGGACCAGCGCCGGCCTTCCCGGTCGACCGTCTCGATCCCGAACACGGCGCGGAGACCCGCCACCGACTCGACGGTGCCGCTCGAACCGGCGGTGAGCCGGCGCTCGGGGCAGTGCACCGCTTTGATCTGGGGTGACCAGGCGGGCCATCGGTCGAGACACGCGTAACGCTCCCAGACCACCTCGGGAGAGGCCCGTCCGGTGGCGTGGAGCGTCAGGCGCCCCATGGCCGTGGTGCTCGCCCTCGCGCCCACGCGTCCTGTGCGCTGGTCACCGGGTCCGGCCCTGCAGGTACTCGGTGAGGGCGGTGCCCGGCCGGAACGTGGCCACGCCGTCGTCCACCCGGAAGCTGCCGAAGCTCCCCAGGGTGACGGTCTCCTGCGCCTTGAGCGTCTCGGCGATGGCACCCGCCTGCTCGACCGTACCGAACAGCAGATCGAGGACCCGACTGATGTCGTCCGTGTCGAGCCGCCCGACGCCCGGGGCGTCTCCGGCACGTCGAGCGATCATCTGGCTGAGCTGCGACTTGTCCACGTTCACTTTCCCGTCGCGTTCCGAGGGCGGTGCTCCGACGCCTCCACGATCGCGGCAGGCCGAGGCGGCCGCATCTCCGGATCACGGAACCACATGCAGGCGCATTATTTGCTATCACCGGCAAACCGCGCACGCATGTATGCTCTCGTCCTATGAAGGCCATCACACTCACGCAGTACGGCGACGAACTCGCACTGACGGAGCAGCCCCGGCCCAGGGTCGCGCCCGGTGAGGTTCTCATCCGGGTGAGGGCCGCCGGGGTGAACCCGGTGGACTGGAAGCTCGCCGAGGGCGCCCTGGACTCGCTGATCGAGACCCGTTTTCCCCTGATCCCGGGCTGGGACGTGGCCGGCGTCGTGGAACAGGTCGGCTTCGATGTGAGCGAGTTCGCCGAAGGGGACGAGGTCTTCGGCTACATCCGCAAGGACACCGCACAACTCGGCGCCTACGCCGAGGAGGTCTCGGCCCACGTCCGCATGCTCGCCCGGAAGCCGGCCTCGCTCTCCTGGGAGGAGGCGGCCGGGATGCCGCTGGCGGGGCTGACGGCCCTGCAGTCCCTGGACCGCGTCGGAGTGCGCGACGGCTGGACCGTCCTGGTGCACGCGGCGGCGGGTGGGGTGGGGGTGCTCGGCGCACAGTTGGCCGTGGCCCGCGGAGCACGGGTCATCGGGACGGCCGGGGAGCACAACCACGCGTTCCTGCGCGGTCTGGGCGTGGAGCCGGTGACGCACGGGGAGGGCCTGGCCGAGCGGGTGGCGGCCCTGGCGCCCGAGGGCGTCGACGCGGCCCTGGACTTCGTCGGCGGGGACGCCGTCGAGGTGTCCCTCGGCCTGCTCGCCGATCCGGGCCGTCTGGCGTCGATCGTCGACCCCGCCGTCACCGCCCGCGGGGGCCACTACGTCTGGGTACGCCCCGATTCCGCGCAACTGGCCGAGCTCGGCCGACTGGCCGGTGAGGGCCGCCTGACCGTCCCGGTCGCCCGGGTCCTCCCGCTCGCGGACGCCGCCGAGGCGTGGCGGCTCAGCCGCGAAGGGCGCACCCGGGGGAAGTTGGTGCTCTCCGTCGGCACCGGCTGATCCCCACCCCGCGCCCCCTCACACTTCACCTGGCACGGGCCGGCTTCTTGCCCTTCTGGTGCTGTCGGGCGTGGGCCGGCGGCCCTTGCCGTGACTTGGCCTTTCCCTCGGTGGCCTTCTCGACCCCTGGCTCGGTGGCCTTCTCGGCCCCGACCCGCTGAGGAGTGCCGGACGTCGGGGCGGGCCGGTCGGCCGGTCGCGAGCCGGACGAGGACACGTGGGCGACGCGCGTCGCGGCGGAGTCACGCGCCGGGGGGCTCGGGGCGGAAGGACCGGCCGAGGGCGGGGTCGCCGACGCCGAGGGTGTGTCCGCCCGGTGCGCCGCGGAGTCCGGAGTCCGTGACGGGTCGTCCCGGTCCGTGGCCGACGGGGCCGTTTCGCCCGCGGCGTCGTGGTGCGAGAAACCGTCCGTGACCACCAGGCCGGCGGCGACCACGGCGGCAAGTGCCGCCGCGGCACCGCCGGTTCGCAACCGGGCGCGCCTGGAGACGGGCCGCAGACCCGTCTCGGCCGAAGCAGGGGCAGCCGCGGCAGGGACAGCCGTGGCAGGGGCAGCCGTGGCGGGACCCGCCACCGCCAGGGGCAGGCTCCGGTGCGTGCTGTCCGCCCGATCGGCGACCGTGGGCGGCACGACGCTCAGCGCGCGCTGCGGAGCGGATCCGGCAGGGCTCGATGTGCCCGTTCCGGCGAGACGGGTCAGTGCCTGGGCGCAGTCGCCCGCGGTGGGCCGGTCGTGCTCCTCCAGACTCGTCATGCGCCGCAGGAGGTCCGCGAAGCCGTCGGGCAGGAAGTCCGGCACGGCGGGCGGGCGGTGCAGGCGCGCGATGGCAGCTTCGAGGGGGCCGCCGTCGTACTCGAGCCGGGCGGTGAGGCATTCGAGGAGGACCAGGCCGAGGGCGTAGATGTCGGCGGGCTGTGCGACGCGCCGGCCCAGGACCTGTTCGGGCGCGAGATAGGCCGCCGTTCCGGTCAGGGTGCCGGTGGCGGTGCGGGTGGTCGCGTCCAGCAGCCGGGAGATGCCGAAGTCCGTCAGGTGGGGGCGGCCCGAGGAGTCCAGCAGGATGTTGGACGGCTTGACGTCCCGGTGGACGATGCCCGCCTCGTGGGCGTGGGCCAGGGCGTCGGCCAGGGCCGCGCCGAGTCCGGCCAGGGCCTCGCAGGGCAACGGACCCTGGGCGATGCGCGATTTCAGGGTGGGTCCGTCGATCAGCTGCATGACGAGGAAGGCCTCCCCGTCGTGGTGTCCGGCGTCGAAGGCGGTGACCAGCCCCGGATGCTGCAACCGGGCCAGGATCACGGCCTCGCTGCGCAGGGCGTCCTCCGAGTCGAAGCCCGTACCGGCGCGGAAGATCTTCACGGCGACCGGCCTGCGCAGCCGCAGGTCGAACCCGCGGTGCACGTCCGCCGCGCCGCCTGATCCGATCGGCGCGTCCAGACGGTAGCGGCCCGCCAGGATCCGGGCACATCCCCGCACCGTCCGTGCGCCCCGCATCTCGCGCAACCCCACTTCGTTCTCCCCACCGCGCCCACGCGCAACCGCTCGGACACCCGTCGTCGACGAGCCACCGAACGCAGGTACCCAGCCCTCGGCGGCTTGCACACGGTGTCCCGCCGCCCTGCCCCGGCGGTGGAGTCCCCCGTGGGTGCGTCAGGCCGACAGGGCCTCGTCGACCGTGGCGTACAGCGGCAGCACGGTCGTCAGACGCGTGAGCTCCAGAATGCGCAGGACCTCCGGCTGCAACCCGGTCAGCCCGAATCCGTGCCCCGCCTCGATGCGGCCGCGGTGGAGGGCGACGAAGGCACCGAGCGCGCTGGAGTCGCAGAAGTCGACCTGATCCAGGTCGAGGAGCAGCAGGGGAACCTCCTGCATCTCCTTGGTGGTCAGGTGCCCGAGCAACTGGGGCGTGGTGTGGTAGTCGAGGGGGCCGGTCACGGCGACGACCGCGTGCCGGGGGCCGCGACGGGAGACGAGGGTCAGGGAGGGCCCGGTCGGGAGCAGGCTGCCGGTGTCGGCCTCTGCCGGGCTGATGGGCTCGTGCGCCTCGGGTTCCTGGGACGGGGTCATCGCGGGCGTCTTTCCGGTGGAGTGGGCGGGCAGGACGGAGGGCTGTCCGTGGAGCGGGCCGGGGCGGGTGTCACGCGGTGGCGACCTCCACCCACACGACTTTGCCGCCGTCGATCGGGCGGGTGCCCCATCGTGTCGCGAGCGCGTCCACCAGGAATATGCCCCGGTGCCCGAACTCCCCCGGGTTCGACACGATCAACTGCGGCTCCTCGGTGCTGCTGTCCGTCACTTCGAGGACGACGCGTCCGCCGCTGCGCCGCAGCTCGACCCGCATCGCGGTCCTGGCGTGGCGTACGGCGTTGGCCACCAGTTCGTCGGCGATGAGCATCAGGTCGTTCGCGAGGTGGGGAAGGCCCCAGGCGCGCATGGTCCGGGCTGCCAGGTCGCGGGCCTCGGGGACCGCGCCGGAGACCGGTGGATAGTCCCGTACGACCGACACGACGTGGTGGGCCGGATCCTCCGGCCGGTAGAGGTACAGCATGGCGATGTCGTCGTCGTGCTGTCCGTCGGCCAGTGCCTCCAGCCAGGAGTCGCAGTCGGCCTCGACCTCGCCCACCGGACCCGCCAGCAGTTCGCCGAGCTGCCGCAGGCCGTCGTCGATGGAGCGCCCGCGGCGTTCGACCAGGCCGTCGGTGTACAGCAGGAGCCGCGCACCGGACTCCAGGCGGGCTTCCGCCTGCGCGTACTGCCGCCGTCCCACTCCCAGGGGCGGTCCCACCTGCTCGTCGAGGAACCGTACGCCGCCGTGCGGATCGCGCAGGGCCGGCGGCAGATGGCCGGCCACGGCCGCACGCAGCAGGGCGCGGTCCCGGTCCAGCAGGGCGTAGACGCAGGTGACGATGGAGCCGGGCGCGATGTCGTCGACGAGGATGCTCAGTTGCTCCAGGACCTCGGAGGGGGTGAGGCCGAGTTGGGCGTAGGCGCGGCAGGCCGTGCGGATCTGCCCCATCACGGCTGCCGCTGTGACCCCCTTGCCCATGACATCGCCGACCACCAGGGCCACGTCGCCGTCGCGCAGCGGTATGAGGTCCACCCAGTCTCCCCCGGCGCCGCGGCTGCGCGCCGCGGGGAGGTAGCGCGAGGTGGTGACGATGCCGTCCACCCGGGGCAGGCGCGGCAGCAGGTGGCGCTGGAGCGCCATCGCCGCTTCCCGCTCCTGGCGGTAGCTCTGCGCGTTCTGCAGGGCCACGGCGGCCTGCGAGGCGACGCCCGTGACCAGGCGCTCGTGGCGCTGGGTGAATACTCCGGGCTCGGCGTGCCCGAAGAAGAAGCCGCCGAGCACCGTCCCGCGGGAGACCACGGGAACGGCGAGGTAGCTGCGGACCGGCAGGTGCCCTTCGGGCATGCCGTGGTGCGGCGCGTTGTGCCCGTAGCGGGGGTCTGCGGTGATGTCGTCCGACCGCACGACCCCCAGACCGCGGAACGTCGGCTCGAACACCTGGGTGTTCCGCGGCATGGGGAACTTGTCGAACTCCGACCGGTCCACACCGGAGATGACGTAGAGCAGGTACGACTCCCCGGTCTCGCCGAGGACGTTGTAGAAGAACGCGCCGAACTCCGCCCCGGACAGGCGGGTCGCGGTGTCGACCGCGCGCTGGACCAGTGCGTCGAGGTCCAGTTCCGCGGCGAGGGTGCCGCCGATCTCCTGCAAGAGTTCCACGATGGCGGCTTCCTCGCGCAGTTCGCTCTCGCGCTGCTGGAGCTCTCGCTGGGAGCGCCGCAACCGGGCCTCGGTGGAGCGCAGTTCGGCCACGGCACCCTGCAGGTGCGCGGCCCGCCTCGCCACCGTGCCGTCCAGGCTGTCCGCCAGGGCGGCCGCGGCCTGTGCCTGCAGCGCGGGCGGCGCGCCTCCGGCCGACAGCAACGCCAGGCGCGCGCCGCAGGCCAGGGGGCGGAACAGGTCCGCGGTCGCACCGGGCAGCTCGACGGGGCAGGCCAGCGTCACGACGAACCACTCCTGCCCGGTCAGGGGGCCCCCGAAGAGCAGGGCCGACGCGGGATCGCGGTGGTCGCCCCCTTCCGGCTGCGGTGCGTCGCCGGTGCGGTCCACCTGCAGGACGGCGACACCCGCTTCGAGCAGAGGTGTGTCGTCCGTGTGTTCCGTCCCAGCCCCGGTCCGCTCGAGCAGCCGGTACGCCAGAGCGGCACTGCCGGTGGCTTGCCCCGGCGGGGAGGGGTCCGTGTCCGGCAGGCCGGCGGTCCGCGGGCGGAACTCCCGCAACGCGTCGCGGCTCGGGCGGGAAGCGAGATGCACACTGACGTCCGGGCGCCGCGCGCCCCGGTCGGTGCTCAGCCGGCCGTGGAGGAAGTCGGCGAGGGACTGTGCCGCCGCGTCGAGCGTCGGCGCCGACCGGACGGCTTCCCGCAGTCGCACACCGCACGCGGCCATGTCGGTGAGATCGAAGGCCGAGAGGTCGTGTGCGGTGAGGTCGCCGACCGGGTGATGTCCGTGGGCCGAGTGCGGTGCAGCCATGGTCAGACAGTAGAGCACGCCGGCGCCCCTCCGGTCCGCCACCCGGAGTGCGGGCGACCTGTCCGGTGACCTGGCCGGCGCGGCACTCTGCGCCCGTCGGTGTCATGGCGATCACACCGGGACTTACTGGATCTTCGTTTGGCTCCGGTGTGAGGATGAGCCAATGTCTGTGCCCTTCGAGTCGACGAAAGTACACGTCACCCGCCTCGATCAGGTGGTGTGTGTCGCTTTGCGCGGTGAGCTGGACTTCGAGGACGCGGAGGACGTCCAGGCCGCCTGGGCGGCGGCCGACCGCGCCGGGCTGCCCACCACCGTCGTGGATCTCTCGCAGGTGGTTTTCGCCGACAGCATGCTGCTGAACGCGCTCCTGGACGCCCGGCGCCGCCACGACGCCACGGGCCGCGCCTTCGTCCTGCTCGGCCCGCTCAACGCCTCGGTCAGCCGCCTGCTGGACGTCACCGGCACCCTCGGACACTTCACCGTGCAGGACACCCTGCCGGGAGAATCCGCGTAAGTCGCAGCAAAGGCATGTGAATCACCTCGACTCCCCGGCGATCGGCGGCACGCGCCCCCCGGTTCAGTCCTGCGCGGGCAGGACCTGCGTCACCTTACCCTTCAGATCGGCGTTCAGGTGGCCGCTCACATGTTCGTCGGCGAAATAGACCGCCAGTCCGAGGGGTGTGTCGAAGGTGTCGTCGGCGGGGCGGACCATGAGGTAGCGCGAGGTCGGATCCTCCACGTTCAGGTCCCTCTCCGCCCGCTTCAGCAAGGAGGGCAGGACGTCCCAGTCGAACTCGTCGAGGTCGAACGGGCGGTCGCCCACGATGATCGCGCCGCTGATGATGCCCTTCTCGACACCTCGACCCGGGCGGTAGGTGTACGAGTCGTACTTGGTGGCGCTTCCCTTCACCATGATCTCCGCCGACACGTATCCCGGATAGACGATGAAGCGGCACGCGCGGTCCGTGCCGGTCGCGGCCTCGATCTCCTTCACCGCCGTCCGGATGCCGTCCGGGGTGAGCAGATCGGTGTCGGCGTCCGCCTGCGAGGCCGGGGCCGACCGGGACGCCCTCGGCGCTTCGGGAGTGGGATCCTTCGTGCCGGTCGACGTCGACGAGGAGCCGGGGCGATCGGCTGCCTCCCCGTCGCCCTTCCCACCGCCGTCCGGTACCAGCGTCCACACGAGGACTCCCGCGAGCACGGTGCCGACGACGGACGAGGCGATGATGATGCGGCTCCTCGCCCGGCCGCCCGGTCGCGTCGTCGACCGCGTGGGGCCCGTCGGATAGGGCGTCGGCGGAGCGACGGGCCCGGGCACGGCGTCGTACGGGCCCGTCGGCCGGAAGCCGGTCGGCGGGCCGAAACCCGTCGGGGGCCCGAACCCGGAAGGGGTGGGCGCCGGGTCCGGCGCCGGCGCCAGCCGGTACGAGGTCGCCGGGCCGCCTCCGCCGGGCGGAGCCTGGCGGTCCCCGCCGGGGGCACCGGGCGCGGGGCCGGAGCCGCCGGCCGCCTCCGCCAGCATCCGGTCCGCCGTCTCGGCGTCCGCCCGGCCGGCCGGGTCCTTGACGAGCACGGCGTTCAGGAAGCCGGTGAGCACCCCGGCCCGGCGAGCAGGCGGGAGCTCCTCGCTGAGGAGGGCGGCGAGCGTCGCGAGGGTGGTGCCCCTGCGCAGCGGGTGATGGCCCTCGACGGCGACGTACAGCATCATCGCCAGTGACCACAGGTCGGAGCCCGGGCCGCCCTCGCCGCCGGAAATGCGCTCGGGGGCCATGTAGTCGGGCGTGCCGATGATGGACCCGGTCGCGGTCAGCACGGTCGACTCCCTGATGGCGGCGATGCCGAAGTCGGTGAGCACGGGGCGCTCGTCGGGCCTCATCAGCACGTTGGCGGGCTTCACGTCCCGGTGCTGGATGCCGACGGCGTGCGCGGCCCGCAGCGCGGCCAGCACCTCGCGGCCGATCCGGGCGGCCTCGACGGGCGCCAGCGGACCCTTGTCCAGCCGGTCCTGCAGCGACCCGCCGGTCACCAACTCCATGACGAGCCACGGGTAGGTGTGCTCGCCGCCGTCCACGACGTGGTGGATGGTGACCAC
Source organism: Streptomyces sp. NPDC017943 (assembly GCF_044328425.1). NCBI lineage: Bacteria > Bacillati > Actinomycetota > Actinomycetes > Kitasatosporales > Streptomycetaceae > Streptomyces > Streptomyces sp. NPDC017943. Next base: position 70,252 of record NZ_JBIRHH010000003.1, read on the forward strand.
GTTGGGGTGGTCGACCCGGGCCAGGGCCCGTGCCTCGCGCAGCACCCGCGCCCGCAGCATCGCCGCGGCGGCCGGATCGTACTCGGCGAGACCCGGATCGGACGGCCGTACCTCCTTGAGCGCGACCGCTCGGTCCAGGATGAGATCGCGGGCCCGCCACACCAGGCCCATGCCACCGCCGCCGAGTCGCGCCTCCAGCTCGAAGCGCCCGTCGATGACCCGTCTGCCGGATTCCCCCTCGTTCATGGCCGGGAGCCTACGGGATGCCGGTGACACGACTTCTCACGGATGCCTCTCACGCGCGGCACGGTCACGGTGCCGCCCTCGGGCAGGCGAGCCCCGGCCGCACGGACGGCCGTGGCCGCCCTCCGTGGCGGGGCCGCGTCACCCGCCCGCACGCACACCGGACCCGTCCGGGCCGGTGATCCGCGTCCTCCCGGACCGGACCCCGGCGGGTCACTCGCGCTGACGGCCCACGTCCGGCTGCCCGTCCACTCCCCGCCCGCACCGCGCACAAATACCTCATCCGGCCGAACATCAAGGCGTGTCGCCCCCGGTAAGGATGACCCACACCCAGTGCACGCGGAGAGGGGGTGACCTCGATGGACGGCGGATACGGCCTCATCCAGTTCCTGCTCGACCTTCTCGGTCTCGGCTGATCACAGTGGGCGAACCCGGGCCGTCCCAGCGGACGCACGCCGGGACGTCCAGGTGGCGGAAGGGTGGCGGCGTCGTAGGACGCCGCGACCCCCGGACCGGTCGCCGAGCACCCCTCGAGCCCTCACCCGGCGGGGCCGGGATGCCCGGGCCGGGTACGGTCAGGGCGGGGGCATCCGGCGCAAGGCGTCCGACGCGGACGCAGCCGCGTCGAGCGCCGTCCTCCTCACGTCGGCACCGACGTCGGCCTTCTGCACGGCGACGGCCAACCTCCGCGCCTGCTCCAGATGTTCCCGCAGCGCCGAGCGCAGGAGCCGGTCGAAGGGCCGGCCGCGGGCGGTGCGCAGAGCCCGCAGTTCCCGCGCGTCGGCCATGCCCGGCATGTCGTGGCCCTCGTGGGGGTTGTCGTCGGGGACTCCTCTCCTGCTCAAGAGGGCGCGGAGCCGGGTGAGTTCGGTGTCCCGGCCGGCGGCGACCTCGGACGCCCAGTGCTGCACCTCCCTGTCGCCACTGCGCTCCGGTGCGAGCAGGAGCAGGTGCCGGGCCTGTACGTCCATCGCGATCGCCAACTGGATCCAGCCCACCTCGGTGGCGTCGGGCCGGGCGACCGCACGGGGTTGCGGCCGTTCCGGCTGCGGTGGGCCGCCACACCCCGACACGGCCACCGCGCACAGCACGGTGGCGACGAGGGCCTTGCCGAACCGGCGTGGAGTCGGAGGGGCCATCGTTGCTCCTTGAGCGTGGGTCGCCGTGCCGAGGCGGGGACTGTGCCGCGTCTCGCGGGGTCAGGAGGGGTTGCCGTCCGCTCCGCACTTCACGATCGCGTTGATGCAGGTGGTGACCCTGCGGGCGAGTTCGTTCTCGGGCCAGGCGTTGAAGAAGTCGCCGTGCATCGTGTAGCCGGGTCCGGAGGCGAGCCGCAGGCCCTGGGTGCTCCCCGACACGGGGTAGCGCAGCACCTGCCGCAGCTTGGGCACGGGCACGGGGTGGGTGGACGGGCACGCGCCGTTCACCGGGTAGGACATGTGGCTCTTGTGGTCGGCGGAGTCCAGGTCCTTCCCGTTCCAGCACTGCGGGAAGTCCAGGTAGGACTCCAGCATCGAGCCCGCCGGGCAGGTGACGAAGTCCTTCGAGGGGTTGACCTCGCCGTGGTGGAGGCAGGACCAGCGGGCCACCGAGGTGGGGTCGCCGACGCCGGTCGCCTTGGCGTTGCCCGCCACGATGCGCAGCCCCTGCGGGAACGGGCGGATGCGCTGGATGACGTCGTCGCGGACGCCCTCGCCGAGGTAGTAGAAGGTGGTGCCGGTCGGTTCCACGGGCTGGTCGTTGCGGTAGAGCGTGGGCACCCAGTACGACGACGTGTCCACGGCGGGGGCGCAGGTCGAGGCCGAGCCGAGCAGGTCGGTGACGTCGGTGTGCGCGTTGGTGACCCGGCTGCCGAAGAAGCTGTGCATGTGGGAGGCGCCGGGCAGCCCCGGGAAGACGATCGGGTCGTCGGGGAGCCGGTGGCTGTAGGGGCATTCGGCGAGGAACTCCGCGACCCGGACCACCTGGGCGCCCTGCGGGGCGGCGTTCAGGTCGGTGCTGTCCGGGCGGCTGCCGGGGGTGGCCGCTCCGGTGTAGAGGGTCGCGAACAGCAGGCCGAGGGAGGCCAGGGCGGTGGTCCAGGCGCGGCGCTTGGACCGGCTGCCGGTGGGCGGGCGGGGGGATGTTCTCAGCACAGCACTCCTCCTGGGGGAAGTGGTGGGGGCTGTTGCCGGAAGCGGTTCCGGAACCGGTTCCGGCCTTGTGCGTGAATGAAAGGGACACACCGCGCTGCCGTCAATACCTCCCGTAGCGATTGGTACGCCCAACTGCCGTGCACTGCGCCGGACTTCGCCGTGGCCGGCAGCTCGTGCGGCGGCCCGGGCACAGGGCGGCGGCGAGGTGCCGCCGCGGCGCCTGACTGCGGTGTTGACGTGGGGGGAAAGCCGCTGTTTGACTCGGGCGTCGCTCCGGGAGCGGCGCCGGATCCGTTCGGGGGCGGTCCCGTCCGGCGGCCGTGTGTTCGTGCGCAGGAAGAGGGATGCGGTGCGTGTCACCATCGCGGACGTGGCCCGGATGGCCGGCGTGAGCAAGACGACCGTCTCCCGGGTGCTCAACACGCGCGGCGAGGTGGACAGTTCGACGGCCGCCCGGGTCCGGGAGGTCATCGACCGGCTGGGGTACGTGCCGAGTTCCGGCGCGGTGGGCCTGGCCCGTGGGAGGAGCCGCACGGTCGGCATGCTCGTCCCGTCCCTGACCTGGCCGTGGATGGGTGAGGTCCTTCAGGGGGTCGTCGACACGGTGGAGGCGGCCGAGTTCGGTCTGCTGCTGTTCACCTGCAACCGGGGCACCGACTCGGTCGAGTGGTTCACCAGCCAGGTCTCGGCCCGCGCCTTCGACGGACTGATCGCCGTGGAGCCGGAGGACACGCTGGCGATGCTGACCGCACTGCACCGCAAGGGACTTCCGGTCGTACTGATCGACGACCGTGGCCGCCACCCGGAGTTCCCGTACGTGACCGCGGCCAATCGTGAGGGGGGAGCCGCAGCCGCGCGCCACCTGCTGGACGAGGGGCGGCTCCGGCCGTTGGTCCTGGCCGGGCCGCTGCGCTTCGGCTGCGTACGCGACCGCCGCGAGGGCTTCGACGCCGCGTACGCCGCGAGCGGCCACCCGACGGATTCCGCACTCTTCGTCGAGAGCGACTTCACCGAGGCCGGCGGTGAGGAGTCGGTCCGCCGTCTCCTGTGGGAGGGGCGGGAGTTCGACGCCGTCTTCGCACACAACGACCTCGCCGCCATGGGTGCGCTGTCCGCTCTGCGCGCGGCGGGACTGCGGGTGCCGGAGGACGTCGCCGTCATCGGCTTCGACGACATCCCGGTGGCACGCCTGACCCAGCCGGCCCTGACCACGGTCCGGCAGCCGATGCGCCGGATGGGGGAGACCGCGGCCCGGATGCTCCTCGGCCGCCTGTCGGGCGAAGCGCATCCCGGCCAGCCGGTCGTCCTGCCGACCTCGGTGATCGTCCGCCGGTCGACCACCGCGGGCTGACTCCCCGCCGACGCTCCGCCCTCCCCCGGCCCCACCACACGAACCGGCGCCGCCCGCCGGCCCGGGGCCCGCTCGCGCCCCCAATTCCCGCTGCTTTGACGGCAATCCGTGTCCGAGGGCTTGCCCACCGATTGCATCACCCCTTAAATCACACCGTGAACTAAGCGGCCCCACCGCCGTTCTCCCCATCGGCATGCCTGTGCGCCGAGCGGCACGCTCGCGCGTGAGCCCGCACCGGCCCCGCAGAAAGTTGACGCATGAGACACATCACCGACGTGCGACGCCGCAGACGGCGAGCACTGGGTGTCACCCTGATCGCCACCGCGGCGCTCGTCACTCTCCCGGCCCAGCTGCCCGCCGCGGCAGCGGAGACGCCGCTGTCCCAGGGCAGGACCGTCACCTCGTCCTCGAACGAGAACGCCGGGACGCCCGCCGCCAACGCCGTGGACGGCGACCGGGGCACCCGCTGGTCGTCGGCCGCGGGCGACAACCAGTGGCTGCAGGTGGATCTGGGCGCCACGGCGTCCGTCACCCGGGTCGTCCTCGACTGGGAGGCCGCCTACGGCAAGGAGTACAAGATCCAGCTGTCCCGGGACGGCGCCAGCTGGAACGACGCGAAGACCGTCACGGGCGGCGACGGCGGCGTCGACACCGTGGACGTCTCGGGCCAGGCTCGCTACGTCCGGATACAAGGGCTTCGGCGCGCCACGTCCTGGGGCTACTCCCTGTGGGAGTTCCAGGTCTTCGGCACCACCGACGACACGCCCCCGGCCACGTGCGGGACAGGCAACGCCGCGCTCGGCAAGTCCTCTTCGGCCTCCTCCGTCGAGAACGCCGGCACCCCCGCCTCGGCCGCGTTCGACGGTGACGCCGGCACCCGCTGGTCGAGCCGGCCCTCCGATCCCCAGTGGGTCCAGGTCGATCTGGGCTCGGCACAGGATCTGTGCAAGATCGACCTGAACTGGGAGGCCGCCCACGCCAAGGACTTCAAGCTCCAGGCGTCCGGCGACGGCCAGAACTGGCGCACCCTGAAGGAAGTCACCGGCGCCACCGGCGGACGCGCGTCCTACGAGGTCGAGGGCACCGGCCGCTACGTACGCGTCCTGGGCACGGCCCGGGCCACCTCCTACGGCTACTCCCTGTGGGAGGTGGCCGTGCACACGGCGTCCGACGGCGGCCCCGGCCCCATCCAGGGCGGCGGCGACCTGGGCCCGAACGTCATCGTCGTCGATCCTTCGACGCCGAACCTGCAGCAGAAGTTCGACCAGGTCTTCGCCCAGCAGGAGAAGAGCCAGTTCGGCAGCGGCCGCTACCAGTTCCTGCTCAAGCCGGGCACGTACAACAACATCAACGCCCAACTGGGCTTCTACACCTCGATCTCCGGCCTCGGGCTCAACCCCGACGACGTCCAGATCAACGGTGACATCACCGTGGACGCGGGCTGGTTCAACGGCAACGCCACCCAGAACTTCTGGCGGTCGGCCGAGAACCTGGCCCTCACCCCGGCCAACGGCACCAACCGGTGGGCGGTCGCCCAGGCCGCGCCGTTCCGCCGGATCCACGTCAAGGGCGGCCTCAACCTCGCCCCCAACGGCTACGGCTGGGCCTCCGGCGGCTACATCGCGGACTCCAAGATCGACGGCACGGTCGGCCCCTACTCGCAGCAGCAGTGGTACACCCGCGACAGCAGCGTCGGCGGGTGGACCAACGGCGTGTGGAACATGACCTTCACGGGCGTCCAGGGCGCGCCCGCGACCAACTTCGCCACCGGCCCGTACACCACGTTCGACACCACGCCCCTGTCCCGCGAGAAGCCGTTCCTCTACCTGGACGGCAGCACCTACAAGGTCTTCGTGCCCGCCAAGCGCACCAACGCGCGCGGCGTGTCCTGGCCGGCGAACAGCGGCGGCACCTCCCTGCCGCTGGACCAGTTCTACGTGGTCAAGCCCGGCGCCACGGCCGCCACGATCAACGCGGCCCTCGACCAGGGCCTCAACCTGCTGTTCACGCCCGGCGTCTACCACCTCGACCGGACCATCGAGGTCGACCGCGCCAACACCGTCGTCCTCGGACTCGGACTGGCGACGATCATCCCCGACGGCGGCATCGACGCCATGCACGTCGCCGATGTGGACGGCGTCCGCCTCGCGGGCTTCCTGATCGACGCCGGCGCGGCCAACTCCGACACGCTGCTGCGCATCGGCCAGCCCGGTGCGTCGGCCGACCACGCGGACAACCCCACCACGATGCAGGACGTGTTCGTGCGCATCGGCGGTGCGGGTCCCGGTCTCGCCACCAACTCGGTCGTCGTCAACAGCGACGACGTCCTCATCGACCACACCTGGATCTGGCGGGCCGACCACGGCGAGGGTGTGGGCTGGGAGACCAACCGCGCCGACTACGGCCTGCGCGTCAACGGCGACGACGTCCTGACCACCGGCCTGTTCGTCGAGCACTTCAACAAGTACGACGTGCTCTGGAACGGCGAGCGCGGCCGCACGATCTTCTTCCAGAACGAGAAGGCCTACGACGCTCCCGACGAGGCCGCCATCACCCATGACGGCATCGTGGGGTACGCCGCCTACAAGGTCGCCGACTCGGTGAACGAGCACGAGGCCTGGGCGCTCGGCAGTTACTGCAACTACACCTCCGACGACACCATCGTGCAGCACCACGGCTTCCAGGTGTCGGTCAAACCCGGCATCAAGATGCGGCACCTGATGGTGATCTCCCTCGGTGGGAAGGGTCAGTACCGCCACGTCGTCAACGACACCGGAGCTCCCACATCGGGGACGGACACCGTCCCCTCCAAGGTGGTCCAGTTCCCCTGACCTGACCTGACCTGACGTGACATGACGGCTCGAGTCCCCGGGTGGGCCCTCCCACCCGGGGACTTCGGGCTGCCCAACGCCTTCACATCGCCATGGTGTTCATGTATATGAACTTTGTACGCATGGGTGTACGTCTCGGGCGTCGCGTGTCACTCTCGGGTGGCCAAACCCCCGGGGACGAACAGGAGATGCGCGCATGAAGGGACACGAGGCCGCAGTCGCCTCCGGGCTCAGCAGACGGGCGCTGCTCGGCAGTGCCGCAGCCGTGGCGGCCGGCGTGATCGCGGGGAGCGGCACCGCGTTCGCGGCGCCGGGCACCCGCGGGACCGTGCCGGAGCTGTGGCACGAGTTCGTCCGCGAGCCGTACCGGCATCCCCAGATCCCCTTCGTCGGACGGGCGGGCTTCGGCGGCGGGGCCGCACGGCTGCCCCGCCGCCCGGTCGTCGCCGACGTGCGTGACTTCGGCGCGGTGGCGGACGGCCGGACGGACTGCGCCCCGGCGATCAACCGCGCCATCGCCGCGGCCGGTGCCGCGGGCGGCGGCACGGTCCGCATCCCGCCCGGCGTCCTCCGCGTCGACGGACTGATCCGCCTCGGGCACTCCCACGTGGTCCTGCGTGGCGCCGGCAGCGGACGGACGACCCTCCGCGCCACCAGGAACCTCACCGAGCTCATCGGTCCGTACGGCTCCCGGTACGGCGGCGACAAGTCGTCCTGGTCCTGGGCGGGCGGCCTCATCTGGCTGGCGCCCGAGGCGCGTTGGAACTCCCTCACCGAGGCGATCAGAGAGCGCGCGTGGCCGTTCGAGGGCTGGACCGGCAACCGGCGCGAGGAGTGGCGCACACTCACCCGCACCGCGGCAGCCCGCGCAGGCGACTGGACCGTGACCGTGACCGACCCGGCGGGCCTGCGCCCGGGCGCCCTGGTCCTGCTCCGCCTCAGCGACGACGCCGGGCACACCCTGCTGCGGCACATGGCGGGCGACGGCCCGGGACCCGACGCCTACACCTGGACCGACAAGAGCAAGCTGCTCTCCTACGTCCCCTACGAGTGGCCCGTCCGCATCACCCGCGTCCGCGGACACGAAGTGACACTCGAACGCCCCCTCCCGCTGGACCTGCGCCCCGAGTGGGAACCGCAGTTCACCACACACGTACCGGAGTTGACCGGCTCGGGCGTCGAAGGGCTCACGCTGGAGGCGGTGGAGACACCGCAGCAACCCCACCTCCTCGACCTGGGGTACAACGGCGTCGTGCTGCAATGCGCGTACGACTGCTGGGTGGACGACGTGACGGTCCGGAACACCGACAACGGCTTCGGCCTGGTCGCCGCCTCCGCCTGCACCCTGCGCCGCACACGTGTCTCGGGACGGGGCAGTCACCACCCCTACTTCTGCCGCGAGGGCTCACACGACAACCTCGTCCAGGACTTCACCATCGAGGAGCGCACCACCCCTGCCCCCGCCGGCACCCAGCTGCACGGCATCAACGTCGAAGGGCTGTCCTCCCACAACGTCTGGTCGCGCGGGGAGATGAGGATGGGCACCTTCGACAGTCACCGGGGCATGCCGTTCGCCAACGTCCGCACCGACATCACCGTGCACAACAACGGACGCCACGGCGGCGATGCCAGCGCCGGGCCCCTCTTCGGTGCCCGTTTCACGCACTGGAACATCCGCGTCACCAACGGACGCGCGGGCCTCATGAAGATCGACGCCCTGGCGCCGTACTCCGCGACCGTCGGCATCAACGAGGTCCGGGAGTTCGACCAGATCGACGTACCCGACTTCGAAGGCGACCTGCACAGCCGGCTGGAGCTGTACGGCACCACCGGTGTGGTCCGGCCGGCCAATCTCCACGAGGCCCAGCGCGCCGTTCAGGTGCGGCGATCCGGGCGTTGAGGCGGACGGCCGTCGAGGCGCCGAGGGGGCGACCCGGAATCCCACGGCGCCGAGAGCCTGCGCGGCGCGTGGTCAGGCCGCGCCGCGCAGGCGGTCAGGAGACCGGCTCGGCGGTGCGCGGCCGTTCCGGGACGGGGCGCAGGACGCCGGCCGCGGCGACGGCGGTCGCGCAGAAGAGGGACAGCAGCAGGAACGTGTGGTTGAGCGCCACGAGGTGCGTCATCCAGCCGATGACGGCCGGGCCTGCCAGCATGCCGATGTACCCCAGCCCGGCCACCCGGGAGACGTTGGTTCCCGCCGCCGCGGGGTCCGCGTGACCGGCGGCACTGAACAACTGCGGCACACAGCCCGACAGGCCGAGGCCGAACAGCGCCCAGCCGGTCAGAGCCGCCCAGACCCACGGGGACAGGGCCGCGACCGTGATGCCGACGGCGGCCAGGGCCGCGCCGTGGCGCAGGACCGCGACGGGCCCGAAGCGCCCCGAGATCCGGTCGGCCAGCAGCCGGCCGATCGTCATGGTCGTCGCGTACGTGCCGAAGGCGAAGGCGGCGGTGCTCTCGGGCGCGTCCAGCACGGTCCTGAGGTGCAGGACGCTCCAGTCGTTGGCGGCTCCCTCGCACAGCATGATCAGCAGTGCCAGGACGGCCAGGAGCCAGATGCGGCCGGGCACGGGCCGCTTCGGCGGCCGGGTCCGGTCCCCGGGGCCGGCCACGGGGGCCGTCGCCGCGGGGGGCAGGAGGCCACGGGCCGCACCGAGGGCGACGACGACCCCGGCAGCGGCGGCGGCGCCCAGGGTCGTGGCCGGGTCCCAGCCGATGTCGACAGCGGCGGCACCGGCGAGCGCGGCGAGGACGCCGCCGACGGAGAACGTGGCGTGGAAGGCCGACATGACGGGCCGCTCGTAGGCCTTCTCCACCTGCACGGCGTGGGCGTTCATGCTGACGTCGAGGGTGCCGTTGCCGAAACCGAACAGCAGGAGGGCCGCTCCGAGGGCCCACGGCTCCCGCGCCAGGCCGGGCAGCACGAGGGTGGCGCTGCACAGCACTCCCGCCAGCGGGACGACGGTGCGGGTGCCGAGCCGGTCGGACAGGCGCCCTCCGACCTGCATGCCGACGAAGGCTCCGGCGCCCAGCAGCACGAGGAACCCGCCCAGGGCCGCATGGGAGATGCCGACACGCTCCTCGACCGCCGGGATCTGCACCACCCACATGCCGAGCAACGTGCCGTTGAGTACGAAATAGACAACCGTCACAGCGCGGGCGACGCGCAGCGCTCTCTCCATGCGCTCACCCTAACGAACACATCGACTGTGCGGAACCAGGGTTTTCTCACACTTCCGGTGTTCGGTCAGCGTGGTGTTGAATCACTCCATGAACACCGTGGAACGTCACCGCCTGATCACCCAGGCCGTCCAGGAGGCGGGCCGGGCGTCGGTCTCCGAACTGGCCGAGCTGACGGCGGCCTCGGAGATGACCGTCCGCCGGGACCTGGACCACCTGGCCGCCCAGGGCGTTCTCGAACGGTTCCGGGGTGGCGCACGCACGCTTCTGCTGCGGGGCGAGGAACCCCCCTTCTCCCTGCGCGCCCACGAAGCCGTGGAGGCAAAGCGCCGGATCGCGGCGGAGGTGGCCTCCCTCGTGTCCGACGGGGAGACGGTGCTGCTCGACAGCGGTACGACGTGCCTGGAGGTCGCCCGGCTGCTGCGGGGGCGGCCGGTCACCGTGATGCCCCTGTCGTTGCAGGCGATCCAGGTGCTCGGCGACGCGCCCGAACCGACCTCGCTCCTCGTCCCGGGCGGCCGGCCGCGCGCCGCCGAGGGGGCCCTCATCGGCCCCCTGACCCTGGCCTCCCTGTCGGCACTGCGTTTCGACACCGCCGTCCTGGGCTGCTGCGGACTGACCGCGGGCGACGGCCTGACCGCCTACGACCTCGACGAGGCGGTGGTCAAGAAGGCGGCGATCGCTTCGGCCCGCCGCGTCATCGCCGCCGCCGACGGCGGCAAGCTGGGCCGCACCGCGCAGGCCCACGTCGCTCCCCCGTCCTCGGTGCACGTCCTCGTGACGGACACCGGCGCCCCTGCCGACGAGACCACCGCACTGGAGAGCAGCGGCATCACCGTCAGGCGCGTCTGAGCCGCGCACCCGATCACCCTGGTCTCACCGCGGCGGCCTGACGTCACGGCGGTGGACCGCCGCCGCGCCGCCCAGTTCGTCGAGGAGATCGACGAGCACCGCCCGGGTCACGTCGAAGGCCGTGCCGTGCGCCCCGCCGGAGGCCGCTCCCGCGGAGCGCTGGCGCAGCCGCGCCTCGAGACGCTCCCGCGCCTGCCGCGCGGCGGCGACGGCCTCCCTGCCCTTGCTCGTCAGGGCGACATGCCGGATGCGCGCGTCGCGAGCACTCGGCAGACGTGTGACGTAGCCCAGCCGCTCCAGTTCGGCGACGGCCTTCGAGGCGCCCTGCTGGGTCATGTCGAGCTTCTCGGACAGGTCGCTCACGGTGGGCTGCGCGTCGATCAGGTGCTGGAAGACGTACCCGTGCGACATTCGCAGATCACCGAAACCCTGGTCCGCAAGGTCGGCCTGCACCGCGCCGGCGGCCGCGAAGCCGACGAACAGGGCGAGGCTGCCCAGGTCGAGGCCGGAGGGATCAACTGGTTCGCGCATGTGCCCCAGCATCCCTTTGACAACCTCGGTTGTGCAACTATGGTTGTGCATATGACGCAGACCGATCAGCACCCCCACGTCCGTACGGCTCTCCGCTATCACGAGGCGGTGGCCCGGCTGGCCGCGCCGGAGGAGCTCGCGGAGTTCCTGCACCCGGACATGACCCACTCCCAGTTGCCCAACGCTCTGTTCCCCGCGGGCGCCGACCGCGATCGCGCGGAGACACTCGCCGCGTCCGCCCGGGCCCGTACGCTGCTCGCCGCTCAGAGCTACGACGTCACCAACGCCGTGGTCACGGGTGACCAGGTCGCCCTGGAGATCAGATGGTCCGGCACCCTTGCCACCGGCTTCGGCGATCTGCCCGCGGGCCACGTCATGCGGGCGCACATCGCGGCGTTCCTCGAATTCCGGGACGGCAGGATCATCGCCCAGCGCAACTACGACTGCTACGAACCGCTCGCCTGACATCGTCCGGCGGGCGAACGCTCCGCGGACGGTCCGCGGACGGGCCAGGCCGCCGGGAAACTGCGATGCGTCCGTTCGCACAGACCTGCGATCATCACCGCATGGCGCACGGTCTGGAATCACTGGTCCTCCGACACACCCACCGCATCCCCGCCCCCAAGGGCTCGGCCGGGGAAGGCGCCACCGCCGCGCGGCAGTTCGACGCGACACTGGCGTCCGTGGGCTTCAAGCTCTCGGCGGAACTCCTGGCCCACCTGTCCGGGCTGTCCGAAGCCGCGGTCGTGCACACCGCCAGGCGAACCCTGCGCACCGTGCGGGAGATGGTGGGCGACCACGTCCGGCACAACGCGTACTTCATCGACTTCCCGGCCAACGTGCCCGGCACCGAGGAGTTCTGGACGCGGTGCGTGGCCCAGGCACTCGGCGACGACACGTCCCGCGCGCACACACTGACCCAGCTTGCGCGTGGTGTGCTGGACCTGCTCAGCCTGCCCGTCTACGGCCGTTACCAGCACACCTACGAGGAGATGCTCGCGGCGCAGGACGAGTTGATCGCCTCGGCGGGCGACCGCGTGACCGTGCTGCACCTCGGACGGGACCTGGACGACGAGGTCACCGACCTGTACCTGGCGCTGGCCGGCAGTGCGACACCGCTCAGCGAGGAGCACCTGGGCGACCTCGGGGTCCTCGCCGAGCGGTGCGCGTCCGGGCCGCAGCCGGAGACGATCCCGATTCGGGAGAACCGCGCCCTGGTCAACGCGGCCCGCCTCGCCGTCGGCGCGGATCCGCTGCTCGACACGGTCGTCGACGTGCTGCGCCTGGCCTGCGCGCTCTCGGGCGGCGATGTGACGCTGCGGGAGCCGACCCGCTTCCGGGCGATCCCGCGGCCGGTTCGCCGCTCGCTGCTCGCGGCCCTGGACGCCGTGGTCGAGGCGAATCCCGCCAAGCTGGCCGACGTGCACGCCCACCGGGAGCCCTTCAAGCGACTCGGGGAGCGCCTGCATCCGCACGAGTACCCGCGGTGGCCGCACGCCGCCGACGTGTTCGCCGTGGCGCGGGGCGAGAAGGAGGCGTGGTCGTTCGACAGCCGCTTCGAGCAGTTGCTCGGCCAGTCCGACGTCCTCGGTGCCGTGCACCTGCTCAAGTCCGCCCCCGGCAGGCTGTTCCGCGCCCTGGACCGTCTGCTGCGCACAGCCGAAGGCCAGGACGAGCGGGACGTGGTGGTCGCCGCCGCGGTGGAGATCGCCCCCCAGGTCTCCGGCCGGGTCCTGCTGTCCGTGCGCGAGCACTTCCAGAACCGGGGGCGGGACGGCGGACGGCTGCGGCTCTTCGTCAACAGCCGGGGCCGGGGCTGGGTCGCTCCGGATCTGCGGCCCCCGGTACCGGCCGCCGACCGCGCCCGCCTGATCGGCGCCCTCGACGCCGAGATACGCCGCAGACTTCCCGCCACGGGCCGGCTGCTGGTCGATCCCGACGTACTCGACGTGGCCCTCCCCATCAGCGGCAAGGCGTCCGCGGCCGGGCTCGGAGTGCTGCCCCGCGGTTCGCTCTCGGCGGTCGACGGTGAGCGTCTGCGCTTCTTCGTGTACTGGAAGCAGACCCGGCAGCGCACCGACTACGACCTCTCGGCCCTGCTGCTCAACAGCGACTACAGCACGGGTTCCTGGCTGTCGTACACGTCCCTGCGGGCTGTCGGGGGCAGGCACTCGGGCGATGTGACCGAGGCGCCCGAGGGGGCGTCGGAGTTCATCGACCTGTCGCTGGGCCGGGTGCGCGGCGCCTTCGTCGTGCCGCAGGTCAACATCTACGCAGGAGAGGGTTTCGAGGAGGCCGAGGAGTCGTTCTTCGGCTTCATGGTGCGCGACGGCGAGCAGAAGGGCCGGCCGTTCGAGCCGCGCACGGTGCGGGCGAAGTCGGAGCTGCGCGGGGTGGGACGGGTGGCGTTGCCGCTGGTGTTCCGGCGCGAGGACGACGGCCGGTGGTCCGCGAAGTGGCTGCACCTGTACCTGAAGGGCATCTCGGCGGCCAACCGCGTCGAGGAGAACCAGGTGTCGGTGTCCAAGGTGGTGCGCTCCCTGGTGGAGCGTGAGTACCTGACGGTGCGCTATCTGGCCGGTCTGCTGTCCGACGGCGCCACGACCGTGGAGCTGTGGGACGAGGGGGCGGTCCCGGACGAGCCCGTGACGTACATCGGTCCGGAGCGTCCCGAGGGGCTGCCCGCGGGCTCCCGGGTCGTCACCCTCGAGAACCTGGGGGACCTGATCCCGGACTGAGTGCTAGCGTTGCCTTCGGCGAGGCCATGAAGGGGCTTCCTTCTCACATTCCTTTGCAGCAAGTTCCTTCGCTCTCCTCGCCCTCGACGTCGCCCCGGGCGGTGTCCGCGTCCACCGCGCGGGCACCGCCCGAGCCGTTCCACGGCCTCCGGTGGAGGCGGGGCACCTGGCCGGCCCCAGGAACGCGTCAGGGGCCCGGCTGGTGCCGGGCCCCTGATGTGCGCTTTGCGAGATGCAGACCTGCGGCCTCTGGGGTGTGAGCCTCACGGTTGCCGAGCGGCTCCCCGACACGTCGGTGGTGTCACTCCGCGACGGGGCTCCAGGGGCCGGCCGGGGCGTCAGCCGCGGACGATGTTCTCGGCCTGGGGGCCCTTCTGGCCCTGGGTGACGTCGAACGTGACCTGCTCGCCCTCGACCAGCTCGCGGTATCCGTTGCCGGCGATGTTCGAGTAGTGAGCGAAGACGTCCGGTCCGCCGCCGTCCTGGGCGATGAATCCGAAGCCCTTTTCGGAGTTGAACCACTTAACGGTGCCGCTGGCCATACAGAATCCTTCGATCTCGCCGGGAGTACCGGCCTGGTGAGTGGCGGGTCCCTCCGCTCCGGGAACAGACCCGTGATCCGTTCTACCCCGAAGTCGGCTCGACTATTCGATCATCGACACAAAAGTCGCCACTTTCATGCTCCCGGTGCCTCCGCGCCCTCCCACACCGCCTCGGTGACACCGCATCCTGGCGGGCCGCCGCCCCGAAGCCGGCCGGACGGGCCGGGGCTCGAGGTGGCCGACCGGGCCGCCGTTCCCCGCGCCGTCCTACGAGCGGCGGCGTCCCGCCTGCCGCTCGCGGCCCTCGTCGCGGGCCTGCTGGAAGGCGTCGGCGATGGTCTCCGCGGCGCCGGACAAGGCACCCTTCGTCTTGCCGCGGGCACCGGACTCCGTGACCTTGCCCGCCAGTTCCGTGAGGCCGGCCGGCTTGCGCGGTCCCGCTTCCAGGTCGAGGCGGTTGCACGCCTCGGCGAAGCGCAGATAGGTGTCCACGCTGGCCACCACGATCCGTATGTCGATCTTGAGGATCTCGATGCCGACGAGGGAGACGCGCACGAAGGCGTCGATCACCAGGCCGCGGTCGAGGATGAGCTCGAGAACGTCGTAGAGGCCGCTGGAACCGCCCCCGCCACCCTGCTGTGTCGCGACGGTCATCGCGTCTCACCCCTCGTCTGCGTGGTCTCTCGGCGTGGTCCTGTCCGGGCCGCCCCGCTGGGAGGCGGGCATGGCATGCGAATGACCCCTATTCGCCGCATCAAACGCGCGTACGACTCAGGGAGCGGTGGCCGGGACGGGTGCGCCAACCTCGCGCCGAGGTCATCCGGGACGGCTTCGGAACGGATCGAGAAGATCGATCGATCAACCCCGGGGCCTCGCACCCGACGGCGGGCTCTTCGATCAACCACCTGGCCGTGCGCCGTGCGGGTGGCACGGTCGGTGCGGCGGCGTCCGAACGGGGGACGCGGGCGGCCGGTCGCATCCGGCACCGCCCCGGGTGCCGAACCCTGAGTGGGTGATCCCCACGGGGCGGGGACGGTGGCGGCGGGCGCAGCGCCGGACCTCACCGCCCGCATGCAGGCCCCGGCCCCTCACGGAAAGCCACGCCATGCCCACCTCACACTGGATCTTCGGTGACCAGCTCGGCCCGCATTTCCTGTCCCCCGCCGGTGCGCAGGGCCCCGAGCGCGGGGCGCCCGTCGTCATGATCGAGGCGCGGTCCGTCTTCCGGCGCCGGCGCTTCCACCGCGCCAAGGCCCACCTGGTGCTCTCGGCGATGCGCCACCGCGCGGCGGAGCTGGGTGAGCGGGTGACGTACGTGAGGGCGGAGACCTACCGCGAGGGCCTGCGCCGCGCGGTGGGGGACGCGCCGGCGACGGTGTGCCACCCCACCTCCTACGCGGCGCTGCGGCTGGTGCGGTCCCTGCCGGCGGTGCGGGTGCTGCCCGCACGCGGATTCCTGGTCGCGCACGAGGAGTTCGCGCGGTGGGCCGAGGGGCTCGGCGGACGGCGGCTGCTGCAGGAGAACTTCTACCACTGGGTGCGTGAACGGCACGACCTGCTGATGGACGGCGGCCACCCGGCGGGGGGCCGGTTCAACCACGACCACGCCAACCGCGAGCCCCCGCCGCGCGGCGCCACCACGCTCGACGTGGCGGCGCCGTACCGGCCGCGGGAGGACGACATCGACGCCGAGGTGCGTGAGGACCTCGACCGGTGGGAGCGCGAGGACGGTGTGCGGTTCGTCGGCCGGGACGGACCCCGCCGCTTCCCCGCCACCCGGCGCGAGGCGCTGTCCGCGCTGCGGCGCTTCGTGGCGCACCGGCTGGCCGCCTTCGGGCCGTACGAGGACGCGATGCTGGCCGGGGACCCGGTGATGGCCCACAGTCTGCTGTCGTCCTCGATGAACCTGGGGCTGCTGCACCCGGCCGAGTGCGTCGAGCACGCCGAGCGCGCCTGGCGGGAGGGTGCCGTCGCCGTGAACAGCGCCGAGGGGTTCGTCCGCCAGGTCGCGGGGTGGCGGGAGTACGTCTGGCAGCTGTACTGGCATTTCGGCGAGGACTACCGGCACGGGAACGCCCTGGGGCACACCGGGCCGCTGCCGGCCTACTTCGCCGAGCTCGACGCCGACGCGGTCACCGCCCGGTGCCTGTCCGGAGTGCTCGCGCAGGTCCGCGACACGGGCTGGACGCACCACATCCCGCGTCTGATGGTGCTGGGCAGCCACGCGCTCCAGCGCGGCTGGGACCCGGCGGCCGTCACCGACTGGTTCCACCGCTGCTTCGTCGACGGCTACGACTGGGTGATGCTGCCCAACGTGGTCGGCATGTCCCAGTACGCCGACGGGGGCCGGATGACGACCAAGCCGTACACCTCCGGGGGCGCCTACATCCACCGCATGAGCGACCTGTGCGGCGGCTGCGCCTTCCGGCCCACCGATCGCACCGGCCCGCGGGCCTGCCCGTACACCGCCGGGTACTGGGCGTTCCTGCACCGGCACCGCGACCGGTTGTCCGGGAACGCGCGGATGCGGCGCGCGGTGCAGGGGCTGGACCGGCTGGGCGATCTGGAGGAGGTGCTGCGCCAGGAGGCGGACCGGGGCGACGAGGCACCGTGACGGCGGGCGGCGGCCCGGCCGCCGGCCCCCTGCACGGGAACCCGGCGACCGGGGCTGAGCCCGGTCAGGCGGCGGGGAAGGCGTCCGGCGTCCTGATGCGTTCGCGGATCCAGACGCCGGCCGGCTTCAGCGGCGCGGTGCCCGTCCAGGGCCCGGACCGGTCGCACGTGCCGGTCTTGAAGACGGCCCCCGAGCGGTGGTCGTCGGAGAAGTTCCAGTTCACCCAGCTGATCTTCTTGGCGGCCATGAGGTCGAGGTAGCGCTGCGACATGGCGAAGTCGTCGGCGCCCTCGCCGGCGTAGTTCTGCGTGCCGAACTCGGTGACGAAGACGGGCAGCCTGTCCGCGGCCCGGGAGAGGGTCGCCAGGTACTCGTCGCGGTGCGAGGAGGCGTAGAAGTGGAACGTGTACATGATGTTGGACGCCTTGACCGGGTTGTTCACGACCTCCGTCTCGTTGCCGCCCTCGGAGACGCCGAACGAGGACCAGGCGCGGGTGCCGACCAGGACGGGGGCGTCGTGGTCCACGGCACGGATCGTCGGGATGATCTGCTCCGCGTAGCTCTTGATCCGCGACCAGCTCACCCCGCTGGGCTCGTTGGCGATCTCGTAGAGGATGTTGTTCCTGTCCTTGTTGCGGGTGGCGATGTCGGTGAAGAACTGCCGCGCCCGGCCGAGGTTGGCGTGGGGGTCGCCCGGGGTGAGCATGTGCCAGTCGACGATCACGTACAAACCGCGGTCGCTCGCCTGCCGGATGAGGGAGTTCGCCAGCTCGGTGAAGTGCTGGGGGTCGGTCTCGTATCCGTCCTCCTGCACATAGGTGGAGACACGCAGGACGTCGGCCTTCCAGTCGTCGGCCAGGGCGTTGAGCGAGCCGCTCGTCAGGCAGTGCGGGTACCACTGGGTGCCGTGGGTGCTCATGCCCCGCAACTGGACGGGGTTGCCACGGCTGTTGCACAACTTGGTGCCACAGACCTTGAGCTGGCCGTTGGCGGAGACCGGGGTGGTGGCCGCGGTACGGGGAGCGACGGCCGCGCGCGCGTTGCCGGTCGGCACGAGAGCGAGCAGGAGCAGCAGGACACTGCCGAGTGCGGCGGTTGCGACTCCTCGGCGGAGCGACGGGTGTGGGGCCCTCATATGAACTCCGTTCAGGCGCGTGACTAGTAGGAAACTTTCCTAACAAGAGAGAAGCAGAGGCCCTCCCAGGCATCAAGAGGCCGCGGGCGTCCACACAACGAGCCGTGTTCACAAGGGTGTTCGGATACGTGGAAGGGGAGGAGCAGCGGCGGCCGCGCTCCCGGGAACCCTCACCCGAAAGGGTCAAAGCCGGGGCGGTGGGAGGGTTCCGTGCATGACACGCCGAGGGCAGGGTGAGACATTCGGCATGACCGAACCCTTACCGGCTCGCCCGGCCACCGCACCGGTCGTCTTCACGGCCGACTTCACGTCCACCGCTCAATGGGTCGCCGGGCGTTCGTGGGCGTATCCGGACGGAGGCCCGATCAATCCGCGCGACGACAAGCTGGATCACCTGGTGTCCGATGCCGCGTACAGCCGGTCGGGGGTGCTGCGCGCCCGGCGGCGGCGCGACGGACGGTGGAACACCGGGCTGCTGACCACCGAGGGGAGCCAGGAGGAGTTCACCGTCCGGGCCGGGGACGTGCTGGAGGCCCGGGTCAGGCTGCCCGAGGAGATCGGCGCCTGGCCGGCCATCTGGACCTGGCGCGACGGCGACCAGGAGATCGACGTCTTCGAGTACCACCCGGACAACCCGGATCTGCTCGAGTTCACCAACCACGTGCGCGGCACGAACCGTTACCACCGCGACGAGGCGGTCCGTCCGGGCGCGTGGGTGGACCTGTGCACCGAGTTCGGCGCCCGCTCGGTGCGTTGGTGGCTCAACGGCAGGCAGGTCTTCGCCGACGGCCGGGGGGTGGGGCGGAGCTGGCACGCCTACCTCATCGTCAACCTGTCGGTCTGCGCGGGCCGTTACCACCCTCCCCCGCAACCGGGGACGACCGAGATGTCGTACGAGGTGAGCCGGCTGACCGTACGGCGGCCCGGCACCGTCGCCGCCGCTCCGGCCGACGCGGAACCCGCCTAGCCGGTGGTGGACACGCCTGAGCGCTCCGGCCGGCCGGGAGGGGCCGACCGGAGCGCTCCGAGGGAAGTGCCGCCGGGGGCGGCCGCCCCCGTGGGCGCGCCGCCCCGGCGTGGGATCAGCGCCCGGCGAGCAGTTCGAGCGTGTCGATCACGCGGTTCGAGAAGCCCCACTCGTTGTCGTACCAGGCGACGACCTTGACGTGGCGGCCGTCGACGCGCGTGAGGGCGGAGTCGAAGATCGAGGACGCCGGGTTGCCCACGATGTCGGTCGACACCAGCGGGTCCTCCGAGTACTCGAGGACGCCGGCGAGCGGCCCCTGCGCCGCCTTGCGGTAGGCCTCCAGCACGTCCTCGCGCGACACGTCGCGGGCGACGGTCGTGTTCAGCTCGACGATCGAGCCGACCGGCACCGGCACGCGGATCGAGTCACCGGACAGCTTTCCGTCGAGGCCGGGCAGCACCAGGCCGATCGCCTTGGCGGCGCCGGTCGTGGTGGGCACGATGTTGACGCCGGCGGCCCGGGCGCGACGGGCGTCGCGGTGCGGTCCGTCCTGCAGGTTCTGCTCCTGCGTGTAGGCGTGCACCGTCGTCATGAACCCGTGCTCGATGCCGGCGAGGTCGTCGAGCACCTGGGCCAGCGGCGCGAGCGCGTTGGTCGTGCAGGAGGCGTTCGAGACGACCGTGTGCAGCTCGGGGTCGTAGGCGTCGGTGTTGACCCCGAACGCCAGGGTGACGTCGGCGCCGTCGGAGGGCGCGCTGACCAGCACCTTCTTGGCGCCGGCGTCGAGGTGGGCGCGGGCGGCCTTGGCCGCGGTGAAGCGTCCGGTGGCCTCCAGGACGATGTCCACGCCGAGCTCGGCCCAGGGCAGCTGCGCCGGCTCGCGCTCGGCCAGCACCTTGATCCGGCGCCCGTCGACGACGAGGAAGTCCCCGTCGGCGGTCACCGGCCGCCCGAGCCGGCCGGCCGTGCTGTCGTAGGCGAGCAGCCGGGCGAGGGCGGCGGGCTCCGTGAGGTCGTTGACGGCGACGACCTCCAGGGCGCTGTCGCGCTCCAGCAGTGCGCGCAGCACGTTGCGTCCGATGCGGCCGAAACCGTTGATGGCGATGCGAGTCATGAGTGGTGTCCCTTCCCTTCGCCCACCAGGCTCGCTCGCCGGCGGCCGCTCGGACAGTGGCGGTATCGCCACGGTTCAAAAGGATCCCGCCACGGGGGGTGTCCTGGCCTGCAGCGACGGAGCGAGGAGCGGGGTGGGGACGGGGCTACTCGCCCCGGGTGAAGGTGCGCCGGTACTCGCTCGGGGTGGTGCCGAGGATGCGCTGGAAGTGCAGACGCAGGTTCGCACCGGTGCCCAGGCCGATGTCGGCGGCGATCTGCTCCACGCTGCGCTCCGAACGCTCCAGCAGTTCGCGGGCCAGGTCGATGCGGGCGCGCATCACCCACTGCATCGGCGTGTAGCCGGTCTCCTCGACGAAGCGCCGGGAGAACGTCCGCGCCGACACGCCCGCCTGGCGCGCCAGGATGTCGAGGGTGAGGGGCTCCCCCAGCCGGTGCAGCGCCCACTCGCGGGTGTCGGCGAACCGCTCGCCGAGCGGTTCGGGCACGCTGCGGGGCACGTACTGGGCCTGGCCTCCGCTGCGGTAGGGCGCGGCGACCAGTCGCCGGGCGGCGTGGTTGGAGGCGGCCACGCCCAGGTCACCGCGCAGGATGTGCAGACAGAGGTCGATGCCGGAGGCGGCGCCGGCCGAGGTGAGCACGCGGCCCTCGTCGACGAACAGCACGTTCTCGTCCACGCGGACGTCCGGGTGCTTGGCCACGAGGGCGCGGGTGTAGTGCCAGTGCGTCGTGGCGCGCCTGCCGTCGAGCAGACCCGTGGCGGCGAGGGCGAAGGCACCGGTGGAGATCGCCGCGAGCCGCGCCCCGCGCTCGTGGGCGGCCACCAGCGCGTCGACGACGGCCTGCGGCGGGTCGTCACGGTCGGGGTGGCGGTATCCGGGGACGAAGACGATGTCGGCCCACTCCAGCGCGTCCAGTCCGTGGGCGACGTGGTAGGCGAGTCCGTCGCCGCCGGTCACGAGCCCGGGCGTCGCCCCGCACACCCGCACCTCGTACGGCATGCTCGCGCGGGTCGTGAAGACCTGGGCGGGGATGCCGACGTCGAGCGGCTTCGCACCTTCGAGCACGAGAACGGCGACACGGTGCAGACGGGAGGCAGACGACACAGGTCGAAGGCTACGCGGGGTGTGCGGGCGAGCGGCGCAGCGGCCGGGGTGCCGGCTGGGCCGGGACGGTGCCCCGCCCGCCTGGACGGACGCAGGCGGGCGGGACACCGGCCGGGCAGGTCACCGGCCGGGCAGGTCACCGGCCGGGCAGGTCAGGTCACCGAGCCACCCGGCCGCCGGGCCGCCGGGCCGCCGGGCGGTGCTCCTTCAGGTGGCGGTCGAAGAACCGGGTCCCGTCCTCCAGCTCGAACCAGGGTGTGCCGGTGTGGCCGCCCAGGTTGGCGTGCAGCGTCTTCTCCTTGGTGCCGAACGCGTCGAACAGGTCCAGGGCCCGCTGCCGGGGATTGCCTTCGTCGTCCCACTGCAGGAGCAGCAGCAGCGGGACGGTGACCTGCCGGGCCTCCTCGCGCTGGCTCCGGGGCACGAACCCGCCCGCGAAGAGGCCGGCGGCGGCGATGCGCGGCTCCGTCACCATGAGCCGGATGCCGAGGGCTGTCCAGCCCGAGTATCCGACCGGGCCGTCGATCCCGGGCAGCGCGAGGAGCGCGTCCAGGGTGGTCCGCCACTCCGGGGCGGCCTTCTCGACCAGCGGGCCGATGAACGACTCGAAGATCTCGTCGACCGGCTCGCCGGCCCGCATCGCCCTGCGCAGTTCGGCGCGGGCCTGCTCCTCGGCGGCGGAGCGGGGGCGGTCGCCGCAGCCGGCGGCGTCGACGGAGGCCACCGCGTAGCCGCGCGCCGCGGTGTGACGGGCCCGGGCGACCAGCCGGGGCTCCGCCTTGGGCAGGCCGTTGTTGTGGGCCATCAGGATCAGCGGCACGGACGCCGGTCCGGGCGGCGTCCACAGGGTGCCGGGGATGTCGCCCAGGGCGAACTCGCGCGCGAGGACGCCGTCGTCGAGACGGGTTTCCGAGGTGAACTGCATGGTCGTGTCCTTCGGGAGTGCTGAGGAACGGCGCTCCCGGGCGACCTACCGCCCGACCGTGACCCCGCAGGAGAGCACCCATGTCGATACGTTCACGGGTACCACCTCCTCGGTCTGTCGCACGGCCTCCGGAAACGTAGCAGTGGCCGCCGCGGCCCGCCAACGGGTTTTCCGGAGCGGGGTGTCCACGCCGTACCCCCGACGGCACCGGCTCCTTGTGCCGCCGATCCGCGCGCTACGGGGACCGGATGCCGCGCAGCCGGTCGAGGCGGGTGATGACCGGGCCCGCCGTGACACCGTGCAGCACCACGGAGACCAGCACGGTGAACACCACCACCGACCACAGCTCTCGCTCGGGGACACCGAAGCCGTGCTGCCCCAGGCCGTAGGCGAGGTAGTAGAGCGAGCCGATCCCCCGCACCCCGTACGCCGCGACGACCCAGCGCTCCCGCTTCCCCAGGGGTGCCCGCAGCAGTCCGAGCCACCCGGTCAGCGGCCGGACCAGCAGCAGCACCGCGAGCGCGGCGACCGCGCCCTGCCAGGTCAGGGCGGACAGCCCGCCCGAGGCGATGAAGGCGCCCAGCAGGAACAGCACCGCGGCGGTGAGCAGGCGTTCCACCTGCTCGATGAAGTCGTGCAGGACGTTGTGGTAGCCGTGGGCCCGCTCTGCGGCGCGGATGGCGCACGCGGTGACGAACACCGCCAGGAAGCCGTAGCCCCCGGCGAGTTCGGTCAGCCCGAAGGACAGGAAGGTGGCGCCCAGGGCGACGAACCCCTCGCGGTGCTGGGACAGCCGCAGCGACCTGGACCGGGCCCGGAAGAACAGCCAGCCGAGCAGCCGGCCCACCAGGAATCCCCCCAGCACACCGACGGCACACTTGTAGGCCACGTCCTGCGCCGCCCACGAACCGATCCACTCGGTCGACCAGCCGGTGCCCGCGACGGCGGCCAGCCCCACGGCGGCGTACGTCAACGGGAAGGCGAGCCCGTCGTTCAGGCCGGCCTCGCTGGTGAGGGCGAACCGGGCCTCGTCCTCGTCGTGTTCGTCGTCCGTGGGCTCCCCCACCCGCACCTCCGAGGCGAGCACCGGATCCGTCGGGGAGAGCACCGCGCCGAGCAGGAGGGCCGCGGCCGGCGGCCAGTCCAGCAGCCACCACGCCAGGCCCGCGGTGATGAGGAAGGCCAGCGGCATGGTGATGCCCAGCAGACGCCAGGTCACCAGCCAGCGACGTCGGCCCACCGGCCGGTTGAGCGCCAGCCCCGCGCCCATCAGCGAGATGATGACGACGACCTCGGTGATGTGCTCGGTCACCAGCCGGTCCGTCACCGGGTCGACCGTGGGCAGCGGCAGGGGCAGCAGATAGACGCCGATGCCGCACAGCAGGAAGATCAGGGGCAGTGACAGCGGCCGCCCGGCCAGGACCCGCGGCAGTACCGACGCGAGCAACGCGCCCACTCCCAGCGAAGCGAAGACCGCGTCGGGATTCGTCACCTGTCGTAACCGCCCTTTCCTCACATGCCACCCGGCGCGGTGGTCACCCACCGGTACCCCGCGTCACGCAGGTCATGAACGCCGATGTGCGGCCGGCAGCCGGGACATGTGCGCGGGTCCGGGCGGGCCGGCCCCGCAGCGGTGGTGACGGCGTTCCGTTTTGTCCTCTGGCGGACGCGCGTAGACCCCGGGCATCATCGGTCCGCACCGCCTGCACCGCCGCCCCACAGGAAGCATGGCCCCCCGCAGGAAGGTCTCCCCATGAAGGCATTCCAGGTTCCGAAGCTCCGTTCCCTGCTGACCGCTCTGGCGCTCGTCGTCGCACCCGGCGCGGCCGTCGTCGGCACCGCCGGCAAGGCGTTCGCCGTCACCAAGATCAGTCACGCCACCGCGACCTCCATGTTCCGGGAGGTCGGCATCACCTGGTCGTCGTCCGGCAACTGCTCCAACCGCAACAACGCCACCTGTACGTCCTTCGAGCAGCTCAACCTCGCCACCGCACAGGGCGCGCAGACCCTCAAGCGGGCCAGCGGCTGCGCCCTGAACATCACGGGCGGCACCGAGACCGGGCACGCCTCGGGCACCTACTCGCACTGGAACGGCTACAAGCTCGACTTCAGCAAGTACACCTGCCTCGGCACCTACATCAAGAACACGTTCACCTACATCGGTGTGCGCGGTGACGGTGCCCCGCAGTGGCGCTCCGGCTCCGGCAACATCTACGCCGACGAGGGCAACCACTGGGACGTCCTGTACTACAACTGCGGCGGCTGCTGAGCCTGCTCGCCGCGAAGCCCGACACCGTCCCCGGCGGCCGGCACGGTCCGGCCGCCGGGGCGGTGCGGACGGGGGCCGCTTCGCCGGCTGCCACTCAGGCGGAGAGCTCCAGCAGCCGGAGCATCAACTGCTGCTCCTTGTCCGCCGCCTCATGCACGATCTTCGAGGCGCTGTTGAGGGATTCCCGGGACGACGACGCCCCCGCTTCGTTCACGAGGGCGGCCACCTCGGTCCATTTCTGCGACACGTCACGGTAGGCGTCCGCGGTCTCCTGGTATTCGTCGACCTCGGTGATCTCGGCGGTTTCCGCGAGGAATTCCGCCCACATCGTGCGGAAGAGGCCTCCACCGGTCCCGGCGTCCTCCATGATCGTGGCAATTTCCGCGAGACCTTCGGCGGGCGATTCGAGGTCGTCCAGCCACTGTGGCATCAGGTCGGCGACTTTGTGCATTCCCTTGTATCCGAAATTGGAGATCGGCGGGTCGAGGAAGGTCTCCGCCGCCGTCCTGATGCCTTCGCGGGCCGCTTTTCCGAGATCGGGGAGGCCGCCTTTCGGAAGGTCGAGGGTGAAGGCGCGATTGCGGGAACTCATCGGGCCGCGCGGGTTGCGCGCCGTCGCGAGGGATGCGCCGGACGCCCACTGCAGACCGAGCGGCCGGGTCTCGACCAGGGCGAACCGGTCGTCGTCGTCATGCCCGACACAGGCCACGTAGTGGGCCGCGAAGCGGAAGTCGTCGGTGGAGTAGTCGAGGCAGTAGCGGTCGAGCTTGAGTCCCACCAGGGAGCCGGACTCGAGCTCGGCCAGCAGATGGTCCCTCGCCCGCTTCGCCGACGACGTCTCGTGCACGGACAGCCGCAGTCCCAGGGCCTGCGCGAGGTTGTCCGTCAGGGTGTCGGGTTTGATGCGGCCCCCGACGAACGGCGTCGGCATCTGCTTCGTCCGCCAGTAGATGAACGACAGGCCGCCTGCGACTCCGAAGACGAACGGCTCCGACACATCCACTTCTCGCTGCCGCAGCAAATTCACGAGTGTGGTCGACTCGCAATGTCGACCGACGTACGGTTCTGCTTCCAAGAGCGCCACCTGGCCACGTCTCCCTTCCGTCGCGTAGAGCGTAGCGCAACCCCGGAAAGTACGATTGCGGACGCCGGAATCAGGAAGGTGTTCGCCGCGTCAGATGCGGGACACCAGGTAGGTGCCGAGGAACAGGTGATCCATTTCTGTTTTGAGGAAGCAGGACAGGGCGTCCGCGGGCGAGCAGACGATGGGTTCGCCGGCGACGTTGAACGAGGTGTTGATCAGGCAGGGAATGCCCGTCAGTTCGTTGAACTCGCTCAGCAGCCGGGCGAGCAGCGGGTTGCTCTCCTCGGTGACCGTCTGGATCCGTGAGGTGCCGTCGACGTGGCAGGCGCCCTGGATCCTCTCCTGGTACTCGGGCCGCACCGGGACCACGAACGTCATGTAGGGCGACGACGTCTTCTTCCCGAGTTCGAAGACCTCCGGCGCCAGGTGCTCCAGCACGACGGGGGCGAAGGGCCGGAACTGCTCACGGTGCTTGATGCGTTCGTTGATGATGTCCTTGATGTCGGGGAACCTCGGGTTGGCCAGGATGCTGCGGTTGCCCAGGGCGCGCGGGCCGTACTCCATACGTCCCTGGAACCATCCGATCACGCACCGCTCCTGCATCAGGGTCGCCGCCTCACGCGGCAGATCGGTGGGGTCCAGCTCCCGCCAGACGACCCGGTCGGCGAACTGCCGGAGCGCCGCCCGGATCTCCTCATCGCCGTAAGCGGGGCCCAGGTAGGGCGAGGTGCTGATCCTGGGGGGTGTGCCCGCCTGCCCGGAGGCGAACAGAGCCGCCCCGATGGCCACACCGACGTCGCTCGCGCCGAAGCTGACGTCCATCTCGGTGAAACGTGAACGCTCCAGCAGTTTGCTGTTGTTGACGCAGTTCAGGGCCAGCCCGCCCTCGAAGACCATGCGGGGCAGGTCGCTGCGGGCTTCGAGTGTGCGCACCTGCCCGGCGGTCACCGTCTCGAGCATGTGCTGCGCGGCGCCGGCCACGCGGACCCGGTAGTCGAACTGTTCCCGGCTGTTCTCGTCCCCGCCGAAGATGCGGTCGAAGAGTGCGTAGTAGGCGGGCACGGCGTTGGCCGGGTAAGGGATCTTGTAGGTGCCGTCCGGGCACATCTCGACCACGTGCTCGAGGAAGGGGTTGGGCTCGGGTGGCGCGCCGTAGCCGGCCAGGCCCATCACCTTGTACTCGTCGTTGTTCGGGACGAATCCGAGGTAGCGGGTCACCACGGAGAAGAGCATCGCCAGCGAGTGCCGGGAGTCGATGGTCATGTCGTCGAAGACCTTGACCTCTCCGTCCCGCACCTCCCCCATGATCGCGGACAGCCATTCGGCACGGCCGTCGCTGACCAGGAAGGCCGCGTCCCGGCCGCCCGCCAGGTGGTGTCCCGTCATCAGGTGTGCGAGGTGGTGCGGCACCCGGACGAGCTTGTCCGGGTCCAGCCGGTGTCCCGTGTGCTCCAGGAAGTCCGCCTCGGTCGCGGCCTGGCTGAACAGGGCCGCGTGCGTCTCGGCCAGGCGTTGCAGCCGCGCGAACTTCTGATCGACGGACGCCGCCAAATCCTCGGTGATCTCGGCGATCATCTTGTTCAGCACGTCCTCGGAGAACTGCCAGGAGAACGCGAACACGTCGACGTCGTCGAACGACAGCCCGGCCGAGTCCAGGCACCAGCGCATCGCGTTGACCGGGAAACTCGACGTCTTCTTCTCCCGGTTGAGCCGTTCCTCCTCCACGGCGGCGACCAGCTCCCCGTCGACGAGGAGGGCGGCGGCGGAGTCGTGCCCGTACAGCAGATGGCGGTCGATGCCGGTGGCGCGAAAGAGGCGTCCGAAGATTTCCGCAGACCTGCCGAACCCGTTGTAGCCCAGAACGATCACGAGGAGCTCCTTTCGCTATGGCCAGATCGTGAGGTAGTCCGAGATCACGGCGGACCGCCGGAAGTCCGGGTCGAGGACCGCGCCGCTCAGATCGGCACCGCTGAGGTCGGCGCCGTCCAGGTTCGCGCCCACCAGGCGGCAGCCGTTCAGCTCGGCCAGGATGAGGTACGCCTCGCACAGGTCGGCGCCCTCCAGATTCGCGCCCCTGAGGTCCGCGGACATCAGGTACGACTCGGTCAGCACCGCGTCGGTGAGGTCCGCGTCGGCGAGTTCGGCACCCTGGAGATCGGCGCCGTGCAGCCCCGCCTTGCGCAGATCGGGTTGGAAGGCGCCCTGTGCCCGTCGCCGGCGCGCGTGCTCGTTCCAGTGCCGGGGTCCCTGGAGCAGTATGGTCTCGTCCTCGGTGGGCATGTCTCGACCTCGCGTCTACAGAGGGGTGAGGGCGGTCAGCGCCCGCTTCTCGACGTCCATCGCGGACCGCGCCGTGTCCGACACGGCGTCCACGAGCGCCTTGAGATCGCCGCGGGCCGTGACGGTCCCCGCCGTCAGCAGCGCGGATCCGAGGGTCGACCACAGCCGGCCGCTGTCGAGGAACCGCTCGGCCGCCTCGGCGTAGCGCGCCTCGCCGGTGCTATCGGCGACCCTGTGCAGGTAGCGGCCGATCATCGGGCGGAACAGGCCTCCGCCGGTGCCGAAGGACTCGATCTGACGGCCCAGGTGCAGCAGTTGGCGCGCCAGGGCGTCGGTGCGGATCACCCGGCCGGTCAGGTCCACGTCCTCGACCTCGCCGCGTTTGGAATCCGGCCAGGACGGCGCGGTCGCGGCCAGTTGCCTCATCCCGGGTATGCCGAGGTTGCGGTTGCCCGGTTTGAGGACCTCACGGCACAGGGTGCGTACGGCCACCGGGCCGACGCGGTCGAGCTGCGGGGTGCGCCGGGGCGCGCCGAGGACGTAGACCTTCCAGTCCGGGTTGAGGGGCGGGGAGTTGCGGCTGGAGCGGGCGGCCTGCAGATCGGCCGTGCTCACGGTGACGGGTTCGTCGAACGCCGGGTCCGACACCTCGAACGCGTCGGCCCCGAGGGGGCGGACCACGTTGACGAAGTACCCGCCGAAGGAGGAGCGCCCCTCCAGTCCCCAGTGCGGCAGCAGCCCGAGGTCGACCCGGGTCATGACGGCCGGCGCCGACTCCAGCAGCTTGGCCAGGCCCGCCCCGGACCTGGGGGTGTGCATGACGACCTCCACACCCATCAGCCGGGAGGCCCTGAGCGGCATGACCGCCTGCTTGCCGACGACGATGTCCGGAGCCTGTCCGGCCGCCGGGAAGAAGGAGAACCCGAAGCCCCCGTCCAGCCCGAACACGGTCTCCTCGTCCGCCTCGTGTCCGGCGGCCGCGAGGAGGGCGCACTGGCAGGCGGACTCGCAGTGGATGCCGCGCCGGTGGACGTAGCGGCCGGTCGCGTTCATGACGTCACCCCTGTCCCCGTTCCATCAAGGACCGGCGCAGCCGCGGGTCCATCTTCTCCACCGCGTACCGGAACGTGTCGCGGGGCATCTCCTCGCGCCAGGTGCGCAGGAACGCGGCCACCTCGTCGGGGTGGACCTCGGCGGTCACCTTCAGCAGCCAGCCCGAGCCCTTCTGGACGTACACGTCTCGGTCGTGCATGAGCCGCGCGCAGTTGTCGAAGACGTGCGACGTCGGCAGTTCGAACACGGTGCGGCCCACCTTGCGCCGCACGAACTTCACGACGGCCACGTTCGCGGCGCGCCGGGCCCACGGGGAGGCCGACCCCACCCAGTCCCGGGTCCGCGGGATCAGCTCCAGGTGCCCGAGGAAGAACGGGTACAGCAGCTTCAGGCAGAGGTCGTCGCACTGCGCCCAGTTGGACACGTACGTCCGCAGCCAGTGCTCACAGCGGTCGAGCAGTTCGGCGCCGAGGCCGGTCCTGGCGACCTTGTGCAGGACGGCGAAGCCCAGCAGCACCTCCTCGTGGTACTCGGCCCGCGCCAGCAGTTCCTCGGCCAGGTGCAGCCGGGTCGCGGCGGGGACGGCGGGCCGTTCGCGGAAGTACTGGCCGGCGATCTCGGCCACGGCGGCGTTGCCGACCCCGAGGGCCCGGATCTCGTGCGGGAAGTAGCGCTGCATGCGTACCGCGAAGTCCGGGTCGGCGCGGGCCGCGAGGGCCTTCGCCAGTTCGTCCGCGGCGGCGGGGACAGGGGTCACGGGGTGCCGATCGTGAGTTTCAGGGGCTGGGCCGGCAGCGGCTTCGGTGCGCGTTCCAGCCGGGGTTTGCCTTGCATGACGTACTCGTACTCCTGTTGCATGTCGGCCACGGCCTGGACGGTCTCCCTCGAACGGTCCGTCAGGTTCTGCCCGCCCAGGCCCCACCACAGGTACCAGTTCTTGTGGCTCAGGTAGGCATTGCGGACGAAGTCCAGCGTGTCCCGGTCGGCGAGGATCGCCGGCTCGACGTAGAAGGCCGGGACGAACGTGCCCTGGCCCTCGCGCAGGATGCCCGCCTTGACGGCCTGCCGCTGGAGTTTGGTGCCGCTGAGGATGCGGATGCCGAGGTTGGCGTAGATCTGGGCCGGGTTGAGGTGGCGCTCGGTGAAGCGGATGGACTCCCTGAGCGCCTGCGGCGTCTCCCCCGGCCCGCCGAGGAAGATGCAGTGGGTGTGCTCGATGGGGCTGGCCGTGAACAGGCGGTCGATCTCCAGGACCCGGGCCATGTCGAAGCCCTTCATCAGGTCAGACAGGGCCTCGTCGGTGAGCGCGTCGGTGCCGAGGTCGACCCGGATGCAGCCCGCCGCGTGCAGGAGCTTCACGAACTCCGGTGTGACCGCGTTGGGCGTCAGCTGGCAGTACCAGGGCACGTCGAGCTTGGCGCGGATCATCTCCTCGCACACCTCGGCGGCGTACTCCATCGGGTAGTTGAAGGTCGCGTCGACGATCTCGAACTCCCGCACGGCCGGGTTCTCCGCCATGGCCCGCTGGATCTCGCCGACGACCTCGGCGGGTTCCTTGAACCGGTCGCCCTTGCCCTCGGTCTTGCGGATGATGCAGTACGAGCAGAACAGCTTGCAGCCCCGCTTGGTCTGCAACGTCTCGATGGCCGGCTGGTGGTCGCGGGTGAGGTCGGAGGCCGCCGAGACGCCCTCCTCGAAGTACCGCGGGTCGTACACGGACCGGTCGGGCTCCAGCGCTCCGAGGTCGAACGCCTGACTCGACTGGTTCTGGCAGAACTTGCCGTCCTCGTCGAGGTAGCAGAGCCCGGAGATCGACTCCAGCCGCCCGCCGTTCTCCAGGTGGTCCAGTAGCTGGACGATGCCGGCCTCGCCCTCACCGGCGATGCCGTAGTCGGGCTGGGCGTACTCGAAGAACGACAGCGGTTCGACCGAGAAGCCCGATCCGCCGAGGACGACGGTGGCGCTGGTGTACTTGCGGACGCACTGGACGATCTTCTCGGTCATCGGGCCGAAGAAGACCGGGTCGATGAACGTCAGGTTGTCCAGGTTGCGCACGGCGATGCCGACCACGTCGTACGTCCCGGTGGTCAGCTTCTCGCGGACCGCCTTCAGCTCGCGCGACTCCCAGAGCAGGTCGAGGACGTCGACGTGGTGCCCGGCGTGTTTGAGGGCGGCGCTGATGTAGGCCATGCCGATGGGCAGCGCCGGCCTCGGTACCCGGATCTTGTTGGTGGAGATGAGCAGTACGCGCATGGGCCTTCACTCTCGTCAGGACTGCCAGTACGTCGCCGGCTGCAGATCGCCGCTCAGGGTGGCCTTGGTGCGGTAGCGCCGCATGCGGTCCAGGTCGACCTCGACGACGCCGACTCCGGGCTCCTTGCCGAGGTCCACCATCCGTTCGTCGCCGTCGACGAAGTCGAACCGCTCGGCCTCCAGGAACAGCGGGTCCGCCAGGACCTGGCTGCGCCCCATGTAGCCGAATCCGGCGTACAGGTTGTTGCCGATCCCGGACGCGAACGCCACGACGCACTCGGCGTCCACGGCCCGGACCGGCAGGCGCATGTTCGCCACGTAGGCGAACATCTCCGGTACGAGCGCGGAGCACACGATGACGTCGACCCCGCGGCGGCAGTACTCCCGCGCGACCTCCGGGAAGTTGATGTCGTAGCCCTGCATCAGGCCGATGCGCCCGAACTCGACGTCGAAGACCGGGTATTCCGATCCTCCGGTGAGGTAGCGGGCCTCCAGTTCGTGGCAGTGCACGCGCCGGTAGCGGCCGAGCACGGTTCCCTCGGGGCCGCACAGGACCGAGGTGCTGTAGTACCTGCCGTCGTCGCCGCGCTCCAGCAGGCCGGCCACGAGGTGCACGCCGGCCTGCTTCGCCTGCTCGCACAGGAACGCGGTCTCCGGTCCCGGGACGGGCACCGACACGTCGGCGACCTCGAGGATGTTGCCCGAGGTGGAGAACGCCTCGGGCAGGCAGATCAGGTCGGCTCCCTGCGCGGCGGCCTCACCGATGTAGTGCTCGGCACGGCGCAGGTTCTGGGCCGGCTTGCCGAGCTTGGACTCCATCTGGACCACCGCGATCCTCGTCCCGGGCATCACATGCTCACCGGTTCGAGGGGGCGCGAGGAGATCACCAGGCCGAGGTCCTCCTCGACCACCTGCCAGTCCGACAGGCCCGCCTCCCGCAGCAGTCCGGCCGCCTCGTCCCGGGTGTAGGCGGCCTGCAGCGAGCGCATGAACTCGTCGCCGCCCTCCTTCACGAACTGCAGGATGAAGGTGATGTGCCCCTCCTCCGCGTGGCGGTTCATGTCCTCGATGATCACGACACCGTCGGGCTTGCAGATACGGGCGCACTCCTTCAGCGTCTCCACGGGCCGGCGCCAGCGGTGCAGCGAGGAGAACGAGAAGACGACGTCGGCGGAGTCGTCCGGGAAGGGCAGCCGGTTCAGCTTGGCCATCTCGAACTCCACGTCGCCGGCGCTGTTGGCCCACACGGCCAGCGTCAGGTTGTCCTCGGCGACGTCGACCAGGTTCTGGTTCTCCTCCACGCCGGACACGGCCAGGTCGGGCAGCTTGCCCGCGACGTGCAGCGACAGCAGGCCGGTGTTGAAGCCGACCTCGACCAGGTCGGTCATGCCCTCGCGGACGTTGGCCAGGATGCGGTCGCTCGGCCGCTTGTAGGCCATCAGCGCGGAGCGTCGCATGCCCAGGTCGTAGAAGCGCACCTGGTCGATGTCGTCGTGCGGCGAGGCCTGCGGTACGCGCTCGCCGAGGTTCAGCAGTCGGGTGTCAGCAGTGGTCACAGCCGGCCTCCTCGTCCTTGGGGCGCGTGGTGAGCTGGAGGGGGATCGGCTGGCGCGAGATGAAGTTGGAGATGTCCGCTCCCAGGTGCTGCGGGTAGCGCCGGTACTCCGGCGAGTAGAACGCCTTGGAGATGTTGTCCAGGTAGTACCAGCCCTTGGGGCCGGTCACCTCGATGCCGTTCTCGTCGGCGGTGATGAGTTCCTTCTCGATCAGGTCGTCGATCTCGGCGCGGAACATCTCCATGAAGTCCACGCCGTGGATGCGCCGGAAGCGTTCGCGGTCGACCCGTCCGGCCTTGACGCCGAGCACCATCGACCGTCGGATCGACTCCGACTTGGTGATGTGCTTGCCCATGGAGATGGGCAGCCGGCCCTCCCGCACCGTCTGGATGTAGCGGCCGATGTCGGGCTCGTTGAAGTACCAGTGGTCGCGCAGGTGCCCGGTGGCTGTGGGGCCGAGCGGGATGATGGGGATGTCCTCGCTCCAGGACGTCTCGCCGTACTTGGGCTGGTAGCCGGGCTTGGCGAAGCAGTCGCCGTAGTAGCCCAGGAACCCGTTCTTCGCCAGTTTCTCCGCGGCGAACAGGAACATGTCGTCGACCACGGCCTTCTCCGGCACCGGCGGTAGTTTCCTGCGCTTGGTGGAGACCTGGGCGAACTCCATGTAGGTGTAGAACGAGATGCAGGTGACCCCGAGGTCGATGGCGACGTCGAGGCTGTGCTCCCAGCTCTCCATCGTCTGGCCGTTGATGCCGTGCATCAGGTCGATGTTGATGTTCTCGAAGCCGCACCGGCGCAGCAGCCTGATGCTCTCCTTGAGCATCTCGGGGTCGTTGGGCCGGCCGATGTTCTTCAGTTCCTCCGGCACGAAGGTCTGCACACCCAGGCTGATGCGCCGGATCCCGCGCTCCAGCAGGACGGTGGCCTTGCGCTCGGAGATGTCGACCGGGGTGGTCTCGATGGAGAAGTCCGCGCCCTCCTCGATGTCGAAGCTGCTGTACATGTGGCCCAGCAGGTCGTCGAGTTGGGGCGCGGTCAGCGCGGTCGGGGTGCCGCCGCCGATGTAGCCGAGGGTGATGACGTGGTCCTGGATGTAGGGCCGCTCGGCGTAGTTGGTGATCTCCGCCTTCAGCGCGTCGAGATAGGTGCGGGTCAGGTCGCGGTCCGTCTGGTGCTTGATGTAGGGGCAGCTGAAGCACAGGCGGTTGCAGAACGGGATGTGGACGTAGACGCCCATGGGCTTGCGGGCGAACACCTCGTCCTCGTTCACCGGCACGTGCTTGGTCGGGTACTGCCGCACCCACTCGCTGTCGCGCTCCGGGTACTCCTTCCAGAACGGCATGCTCGTGGTCGTGGTGGTGATGCTCATGCGATGTCCTCCGGTTCGACTCGGTCGACGATGGAACGGACGACGTCCGCCAGAGTGGGCTGGAAGTAGGACGCGGAGCGCAGTGCGAGGCCGGCTGCGTGGGCCCGGGCGACCACCTCGGCCAGGGTGCCCTGGTGGTCGCCGTCGGCCAGGTCGAGCCGCACGCCCTGATCCGCGGGGCCGGCGCTGCGGATCGGGCCGTCCCCGGCCTGCGCCTGCTGCCCGGCCCAGTCGCGCAGCCGGGCGAGATGGGTGTCGGTGAAGGCCTCCAGGATCAGGCTGGAGCGCTCGCCCCATCGGGTCACGGCGTCGAGCGAGGCGTCCTGGACCTGCCGTCCCTGGTGGAGCACGACGACGGAGTCGGCCAGGGCGACCAGTTCGTCGCGGTGGTGGCTGGCGAAGAGCACGCCGACGCCGTCCTTCTTCAGGCCGCCCAGCAGCTCCAGCAGCGTCTCGCGCGCCGCGGGGTCCAGGCCCGTGGTCGGCTCGTCCAGGATGAGCAGGTCGGGCCGGTGCGCCACGGCGCAGATGACGTGCAGCTTGCGCTGGCTGCCGCCGGACAGACTGCGCACGTACTGGTGCCGGTACTGCTCCAGGCCGGCCAGGGCGATCAGCTCCTCGTAGCGGCCGGGGTCCGCCCGCCGGAGCTTGAGCTGGTGCTTGACGTAGGTCTCCACGCTGACGCCGTCCGGGAGGTCCTTGGCCTGCTGGACGTAGCCGATGTGACGGCCGATCTGGCCCCAGCGGCGGGGCGGGGTGCCGCAGACGCGCACCTCGCCGCCGGAGGGGCGCAGCAGGCCGGCGACGAGCCGGATCAGCGTGGTCTTGCCGGCGCCGTTGGTGCCGATGACGGCCACGCCTTCGCCCGCGTGCACGGAGAAGGTGAGGGAGCGCAGGGCGAAGCCGGGGCTCACCCGGTGGTCGAGGCGGGTGACCGACAGGACCGGTGCTGCGGCGCTCGTGGTGTCAGCCATGGCCGATCCTCCTGCGGAAGGCCCAGGCGGCGACGGACAGGGCCAGGACCGAGTAGGCCACCGCCAGCACCGACGCCCCGGTGGCCGAGACGTCCGGCGAGGTGGCGGCGCGGAACATGTCGACGTGCACCGCGAGGGGCAGCTTGTCGAAGACCTCGCCCAGGGTGCCGAGGTTGCCGAGGGGGAAGAAGATCCCGGCGAAGTACATGAGCGGGATCACGATGATGTTGACCACCGCCGGGAAGGAGATCTCGTTGGTGTAGGTCGCGATGAGGATGCCGAGCCCGGCGAAGGCCGTGCAGGCGGTGAAGAAGCCCAGGGTGAACATCGGGACGGACTCGATGCGGGCGTCGAAGACGCCGACGCCGAGCAGGAGCACCAGCACGAACTGGAACAGGCACTTGAGGACGACGCCGATGATCCGGGCCAGCAGGAACCCCGAGTACGACAGCGGGGAGAGGATGAGGTCCTCGATGGTGCGGCGGTTGCGGTCGATGATGACCGTGTAGCCGACGGTGTAGGTGCAGCTGAACATGATGCCGGCGCCGATGATGCCGGGGAAGACGAAACCGAAGTAGGTGGCGGCCGTCGGGGCCGGGCTCACCATCTGGTCGGTCGCCGCCCCGAAGGCCAGCACCATCGAGACCGACGTCAGCAGCGTGGACACCGCGAAGAGGCGGTTGTCGAAGAACTGCCGCATGTCCATCGCGACGAGGCCCAGGACGTCGCCGAGCCAGCCGGACTCCGGCTGCATACGCGTGGCCCTCATCAGGCGCGCCCCCCGTGGATCGTGGTCCAGGTCGAGCGCAGGTCGTCGTGGAAGGGCAGTCCGGCGCGGACCTTGCGCCGCTGCCGCCAGTGCACGTCCGCGTGGATCACCGTCTCCCCGCTGCCCGGGGCGGCCTCGGCGAGGATGTCCGCGTCGCGGTCCTCGCGGGCGTCCTGCACCAGACCGTCCACGATCATGCTGCGACCGACGTAGGTCATGTTCGCGAAGCGGTTCTCCCCCACCCCGCTGGCGAGCACCAGCGCGCACTCGTTGTCGGCGGCCCGGGCCCGGCACAGGGAGCGCAGCGGGTGGGAGAACGGCCCGAAGAGGTTCGCCACGCAGACGACGAGGTCGGCGTCCTGGGCGAGGTACTGCCGGCTCGCCTCGGGGAACCGCAGGTCGTAGCTGACCTGGAGGCCGATGCGCCCGACGGGGGTGTCGATCACCTCGCCGGGTGAGCCGGTGGAGATGTACGCGGACTCGCCCGCCCACACGCAGGCGCGGTGGTACCAGCCGAGCGTGTTCCCGTCCGGGCCGACCAGGACGGCGGCGTCGTAGACGTCCCGCCCCGCGCCGAGCAGGACGCCCGCGGCGATGTGGAGGCCGAGGGTGCGGGCCTGCTCGGCGAGGAACTCGACGACCGGACCGTCCTCGCCGGTCGCGTCGGTGCGCAGGGTGGGGAAGTTCAGGCCGGTGGCGAAGGTGGCCGGCAGGCACGCCAGGTCGGCCTCCCGCTCGCGGGCGGTGGACAGCAGCTTCGCGGCCCGCGCCAGGTTGTCGTCCCGCTGCCCGGGCTCGATCCGCATCTGCAGGGCGGCGAGCCGGGTCCGGGCGCCACGGAAGAGGCTCATCGCGGCGCCACCTCGGCGGCGGCGTCCCGGCAGGCCCGTTCCAGCTCGGGGAGGAACTCGTCCACCGTCTTCGGTGTCACGTGGCGGGTGACGACCAGCCGCAGCGTCTCGCCGAACCGCTTCGACGTGGAGACGATCCAGCCCCGCGTCTCCAGCAGCTGCGAGATCCGCACGGCGTGCGGCATGGTGACGACGACGATGTTCAGCTGCGGTTCGGCGAACAGCTCGTGTCCGGCCGCCCGCAGTCCGTCCACCAGGTGGCGCGTCACCTCGTAGTTGGTGCGGGTGAGGTCGAGGAAGCCGTCGCGCCCGAGGTGTTCCAGCACGGCGTAGGTCGAGACGGCTGCCGAGCCGGGGCGGGTGCCCAGCAGGGTGTGGTGGACCGGTGTGTCGATGAAGAAGGAGTCGACGGCGAAGCGTCCGGCGTCCTGTGCGCCGCGGAACAGGATCGCCCCGGCCGGGACGTTGGCCAGTCCGTACTTGTGCGGGTCGATGGTGATCGAGTCGACGCCCTCGACGGTGAAGTCGAACTGCGGCAGGTCGTGCCCGAGTTCACGGGCGAAGGGGATGATGAACCCGCCGGTGGCCGCGTCGACGTGCAGGTGCACGCCCCGCCCGGCCACGACCGGCCCGATCTCGTCGACCGCGTCGACCACCCCGAACTCGCTGCTGCCCGCGGTCGCGACGACCGCGACCGTGTGCTCGCCGATGCTGCGGGCCACCTCGGTGGCCGGCAGCCGCAGCGACTCGTCGACCGGCACGACGACCGGTGTGAGCCCCAGGAGGGAGAAGACCTTGGTGAAGGAGAAGTGCACGGTGCTGCTGACGACCACCTCGGGCCGGTCGGTCAACCGCCCCCGGGCGCGGGCCGACTCGCGGGCCACCAGCATGGCGATCAGGTTCGCCTCGGTCCCTCCGGACACCAGGCTGCCGGATCCGCCCGGATTGCCGACCAGGTCGAGCAGCAGCGCGACGACCTTGCGCTCGATGCGCTTGGTGCCGCGGAAGATGCGCACGTCACCGAGGTTGGTGTGCGCGGCGGCGGAGGCCATCTCCACCCCCAGGGGATGGGGTTCGGTGCAGATGGAGTTGAGCACTCTCTCCCACGGCACGTCGTCCGCCATCTCGGCGGCGATGCGCCGCCGGACGTCGGCGGCGGGGGAACCGGCTGCGCGCATCTCAACTCACCCGCGCCGTCAGGTCCGTGTACAGCTCGGTGCGCCGTGCCCACAGCCCGAACCAGAGGGTCTGCTGGAACCGCAGGTCGGGTTCGCGCAAGCGCCGGATCCTCGCCACGTCCCAGGGTGCCTCGACGACGTCCTCGCCGGTGCCCGCCTCGGTGAGGAACCCCTCGGGCACCGCCACGGCACTGCCCCCGCCGCACCGTTCGCTCAGCGACCCGGCGAAGGCGACGGCGACGGTGTTGAGGGTCGCGATGCCCCACACCGCGGCCCGCTGCGACTCCTGCTGCGTGCCGTCGAGCGAGCCGGCCACCAGCAGCAGTTCGGCGCCGGTGAGGCAGGCGATGCGGGGCGGTTCGATGAGCCAGAAGTCCGGGCCCAGGAGCAACCCGACCCGGCCGAAGGGCGTGTCGACGACCGGGAAGTCGTCGCCGGTGCCGGTCGTCCCGTCGGCGAGGACGGGTCGTTCGAGTCGGGCGCGTTCCGATCCGTCCGGATCCAGCAGCCGGGCCACCTGCACCAGGTCGCCGCCGGGCCCCTCCTCAGGCCAGGAGCCGGTGAGGACGTAGGTGCCGCGGGTGCGTGCCAGTGCCGACAGCCGGTCCAGGCACCGCTCGCGCAGCGCCGGGGGCAGCGCCCGGACGTCGTCGCCGGTGGTGAAGACGTTCTCGGGCAGGACGACGAACGTCGCCTGGTCGGTCACCCGGCCGTCCAGATCGTCGAGTACGGCGGAGGCCGTCGCCTCCGGTGTGGCCCGGCGGGCGTGCTGCGCTACGAAGATGGTCACGAACGGGTCCCCTCCTGTGTGCTGGTCGCGGTGACGGGCCCGCCCCGCTGCGGGCCGCCGCCCCCGGTCAGGGACGCCCGCAGTTCGGCAGCCAGGTCCCGGTCCGCTCCGACGTACGGGGTCAGCAGCGCCCGGTACGCCTCGGGCCTGCGCAGGTGCTGCCAGCGGCGGCCGTCGCCGGCCGCCGGCTCCTCGATGTCGACGACGAGGGTCTCCGGCTCGTCGCTGCCGGCCTGCGCGATCACACCCTGCGGACCGGCCACCAGACTGGTGCCGGCGAAGTGGATCTCCACGAGCCGGTCCCCGCGCCTGCCGCGCACGACGCCGACGGAGCTGGCGTAGACGATGTTGACGTCGTTCAGGTAGGCCGCCGTGCGCAGGGCGTTCACCATGAGCGGCTGGTTCTGCCCGAGGGTGCCGCCGGGGACGAAGACCGTCCGTGCCCCGGCGAGCGCCAGCATCCGGACGACCTCGGGGATCCAGAAGTCCGAGCACACGGCGATGCCGATCTGCCCGAACTCGGTCGACAGGACCCCGAGGGAGTCGGTCTGGCGGCACACCACCATCTCGTTGCCGAAGGCGTGTGCCTTGACCGCGCGCCCGGTGATGACGCCCTGCCGGCCGATCAGCAGGGACGTGTTGCGGTACATGCCGTCCTGCATGTCCTCGACGAGGGAACCGAGCAGGATGTGTGTGTCGAGCTTGCGGGCCAGGGACTGGAACCCGTCGACGACCGGCCCCGGGATGGGGGTGTCGGTCAGCCCCCTGCGCCCGTCCTGCCCCGGCATGTACCACGGCGGGCCGAGCAGGAACTCGGGAAAGCACACCAGGTCGATGCCGCCGGCACCGCAGACGTCCTCGATCGCCTGGTAGGCGTTGCGCAGGCCGTCCTCGTGATCGTCGACCCACTGGGTCTGTACTACCGCTACCCTCATGCGTCTTGTCTCCTCGGGATGCCACCGGTGGATCGGCCGCGGCGGCTGCCTGCCGCGACCGGGTGCGGGTCATGACGTGGCGGTACTCCAGTCCTGTGCGGCGACGACGGTGACCTCGGCCTCGACTCCGAGCGCCTCGTGGATGCCGCCGCGGACGGCCCGTCGCATCGCGTCCGGGTCGACGGCGCGGGGGTCGGCCACGGCGCAGGTCACGTGGAAGGTGCCGTCCCGGAGGTCGCAGGCGAAGTGCGGTGCGAGCCGCCGGTGCCCGAACACGATCCGTTCCACGTCCAGCGCCGTGACCAGCCCGTCCGGTCCGCGGACCGCCGAGGCCACGCTGCCGAGCGGCACCAGGACGGGGCTGGCCGAGCCGCAGACGCAGCGGTGGTCCGCCCGCCGCAGCTCGACGGCCTCGCCCGTCGGGGCACCGTCCAGGAGCAGTTCACCGCGCCGTCCGCCGCGCACCTGCGCCCGCAGCCGGTGGTCGCACAGGTGCAGGGCGCCCTCCGCGCAGGTCACGGCGACGGTCGGTGCCGACGGTGTGCCGTAGAGGGCGGAGGTCCGCGCCGCCCAGGTGGCGCCGATGCGCTCGAGGCGCTCGGCGGAGCAGGGCTCCCCCACGCAGACGATCGTCCGGACCGTCGAGTCCGTCGGACGCTTCCCGAGGGACACCGCGAGGCCCGCCAGCTCCGCGGCGAAACGCGGGGAGCACACCAGGGCCGTCACGCCGTACTGCTCGATCAGCCCGAGCAGACGGCCCATCGGGCAGATGGTGCCGCTGGTCCCCACGCTGATCACCGAGGCGCCGACCATCTCGACCACACGGTCCACCTCGGCGCCGATGAACGACAGTTCGTACGGCACCGCCGAGACCACGACGTCGTCCTCGGTGAGCAGCCGGCCCAGCGCCAGCGTGAGGTCGATCTGGTGGTGGATCCACTCGTCGCGGGTCAGCAGGATCGGCTGGGATCCGCCGGAGGCGTCGACCCGTTCGCCGTAGCGGGCCCGGACGGCGGCCCGGCCGTCCGCCGCGGCGGGGGGACGCAGCGGGTCGCGGGCGTCGCGGTCGAGGAGGTCCAGAAACTGCTCGTAGTGCGTCGTGAGGGACGCGGCCGTCGTCACCGGGCCTCCGCTTCCCGGGCGAACCGGCGCCACCCGTAGTCGTCGAGAGCGCTGTCGCCCCGTGCGGGCCGCAGCAGGGGCCGGCGTCCGGTGCCGGTCTCCATGTCGGCGCTGACGACCGTCGCCAGCACGAACTCGTGGTCGCGGATCCGGTAGGACGACTTCAGGCTGCAGTCGATGGTGCCGAGCGCGTCGGACAGCCGCGGGCAGCCGTTGGCCGAGGGCGTCCAGGCCAGGGCGTCGAAGCGGCTGTCCGGCCTGCCCTGCGAGAAGGCCTCGGAGACGGCGTGCTGGTCCTCGCCGAGGATGTTGACGCAGAAGCGGCCGGTGTCCGCGATGGCGTTCCAGCTGGTGCTGCCCGAGCGCACCAGGAAGCCGATCAGGGCGAGCTCGTCCGAGACGACGGTGAGCGAGCCGATGACCAGGCCGTAGGGTGTCGGCCCCTGCCGTTCGGACTGCCGGGTCGTGCCGGCGACCACCGTGACGGCCCGGGGCAGGAGTTCGCCGAGCACCCCGAGGTCCGGTGGCGCGCCGACCCGCGGTTCCTGCTCGGTCACGGGCGCCGGCATCGCCGCGGGGCCCTCGTCGCGCAGCCGGCGCACGAAC
Source organism: Streptomyces sp. NPDC017943 (assembly GCF_044328425.1). Classification (NCBI taxonomy): domain Bacteria; kingdom Bacillati; phylum Actinomycetota; class Actinomycetes; order Kitasatosporales; family Streptomycetaceae; genus Streptomyces; species Streptomyces sp. NPDC017943. Next base: position 111,604 of record NZ_JBIRHH010000003.1, read on the forward strand.
CGGCCGGTCACGCTGTCCGGGTCGGCGGCGAGTTCGCCGGGCGTCCCGCTGTGCACCACACGGCCGCCCTCGCGGCCGGCGCCGGGGCCGAGGTCGATGACCCAGTCGGCCAGGGCGATCACCTTCACGTTGTGCTCGATGACGACGATCGTGTTGCCGCTGGAGATCAGCCGCTCGAAGAGCGCCAGCAGATGGCGGATGTCGGCGGTGTGCAGACCGCGGGTCGGCTCGTCGAAGATGAACAGCGTGCGGCTGCGGCGCTGCTTGAGCAGTTCGCCCGCCAGGTTGAGCCGCTGCGCCTCGCCCCCGGAGAGGGTGGTGGTCGAGCAGCCGAGTTGCAGGTAGCCCAGGCCGAACTCGCTGAGGACGCCGAGCGCCTGGACGACCTTGGGACTGTGCTCGGCGTCGAACCAGGCGAGGGCGTCCTCGACGGTCATCGAGAGCACGTCGTGGATGTTCCTGCCGTCCAGCCGCACGTCGAGGACGTGTTCCTGGAAGCGGCGGCCCTCGCACTCGGGGCAGACGATGAACTCGCTCTTGAACAGGGTCATCTCGATCTCGGCCAGCCCGAGTCCCTTGCACGACTCGCACCGCCCGCCGGCCACGTTCGGGCTGAACTCACCGCGCCCGAGGCCGCGTTCCACCGCTTCGGCGCTTGCGGCGAAGGCGTCGCGGATGTGGTCGCTGATGCCGATGTAGGTGACGAGGGTGCTCCGGCTGGAGCGGCCGATCGGCCGCTGCTCGACGTGGATGACGTCGTCGAGGGCCTCGGCGCCCTCGATGCCCGCGTTCTCCCCCGCCGCGCCGGCCGACCGGTGGGCGAGGGCCCGGGAGACGGCGGTGTGGATGCCGGCCACCAGCGAGCTCTTGCCCGCGCCGGACACCCCGGAGACACACGTGAGTGCGCCGAGCGGGAACCTGGCCGTCTGGTCGAGCACGTTGTTGCGGGTGATGCCCCGAACCTCCAGCCACGGCGCTCCCGACAGGTCCGTCGTGGTGCGGGCCGGCCCGTCCGAGGCCAGGGCGGCCGCCGTCGGGGAGGCGGCGCACCTCAGCAGGTCGGCGTAGCGGCCCTCGAAGACGATCTCACCGCCGCGGGATCCGGCGCCGGGCCCGAGTTCGACGATCCAGTCGGCGGCGCGGATCACCGACTCGTCGTGCTCGATGACGATGACGGTGTTGCCGAGGTCGCGCAGCCGCCGCAGCGAGTCGAGGATCCTGCCGGTGTCGGCCTCGTGCAGACCGGCGGTCGGCTCGTCCAGGACGTACATGACGCCGGTCAGGTCGCTGGCCAGGTGCTGGGCGAGCAGCAGCCGTTGCAGTTCGCCGCCGGAGAGGGTGGTCACCGGCCGCCGCAGTTGCAGGTGTCCCAGGCCGACGTCCTCGATGTCGGTGCTCTGCTTGACGATCGCGGCGGCCAGTTCGCGGACCTGAGCCGGTACCGCGCCGGAGGCGAGTCCGGCGCGCAGCCGGGCGATCGAGCGGGACAGCTCGTCGCTCTGGAAGTCGGGGAAGGTGTGGCCGGCCACCGTCGCCCTGAGCGATTCCGGGCGCAGCCTGCCGCCGTGGCACGCCGGGCACACCTCCCGCCCGAGGTAGTTGGTGAAGGCGTTCTTGCGGGCGGCGGACGACGCGTTGCGGTACGCCCGCTCCAGGAATCCCAGGATGCCCTCGAAGCGGACGTCGTTGGTGACCTTGCGGATCTTGAGCGTGTAGACGGTGTCCGAGCCGTGCAGTACCCGCTCCGTCTGCTCCGGGCTCAGCTTCTCGAACGGCACGTCGAGGTCGAGGCCGATGTCCGCGGCCATCGCCTCGAAGGCCTTGCGCACGTTGGGGACGGCGAAGGTGCCGGGGTCGGCCCCGTCCCAGATCTCGGTGAGGGTCTTCGACCGGTCCGGGACGATCCGGTCCAGGGAGAAGCCGACGAGTTCGCCGATGCCGTCGCACTGGAGGCACTTGCCCTCCTTGCGGTTGGGGCTGAAGTGCTTGGCGGAGTGCGGTTCGGCGAAGCAGCCGCAGTCGTCGCAGAACAGGTCCGCGCCGGTCGGGCCGAGACAGGCCGGGCAGACCGGGCGCGAGCCGGCGCCGAACAGCAGCCGGTACAGGCCGTCGAGTCCGGTGAGCGTGCCCACGGTCGAACGGGGGTTGGAGGTGCCGCCGTCGCGCTGGCGCAGGGCCACCGGCGGCTGCGTCCCCGCGATCCGGTCGACGTGGTAGTCGCCGTCGCCCATGTCGAGGGACTTGCTGGACAGGGCCCCCAGGTAGAGCGTCTTGGAGTGCTCGAAGAGGGTGTCGATGACCAGGGACGACTTGCCCGATCCGGACACGCCCGCGGCGACGACCAGTTTCCCCTTGGGGAAGGAGACGTCGACCGACTTGAGGTTGTGGGTGGTGACTCCCTCGAGCCGGATGCTGTCGAGACTCATGTGATGTCGTTCCGCCCTTCGGCCAGGTCGCGGGCCCGGCCCTCGCAGCGCCGCAGGTCGGGATAGCGGGTGTAGAGCATCGAGCGGACCCGGGCGGGGTCGCCGCGGTTCCAGGTCTCGTACAGCTCCTGGCGCATGCCGAACCGGTCGACGGCCAGGTCGGCGGCGAGCCGGAAGATCCGCGACTTCTCGTCCACGCCCATGTCGCGTCCGCACATGTAGGTGTCCAGCACCGCCCGCAGCCCGGACGTCCCCAGATCGGCCTCCGAGGGCTGCATGATCAGGCCCGAGGCCCCGATCTGCCGGATGATCTCCGAGGCGCGGGTGGAGAAGCGGCCGGCTACGGCGTCGAGCGCGGCCGTGGAGCCGGGGGCGAGCAGTCCCGAGGCGGTGGGACGGCTCTCGGCGTCGACGGCGGCCAGGCCGAGCCGGACGATCTCCACGTACGAGGTGAGTTCCCCGAGCAGGTCGGTGACCTGCCGGAACGTGTCGACGCCGATCGCCTGCGCCAGCAGTGAGGCGACCCCGAGCATGGTGCGCAGCCGGTGGTAGTAGCGCACCTGGCCGGTGTAGAGGGACCACTTGTTCAGCTCGCCGAAGCCCCGGACGGCCGTCGGGGAGTCGTCGAGCAGGAACACCCGGTCCATCGGGACGAACACGTCGTCGAACACCAGCATGGCGTCCTGCTCGTCGTAGCGGGCCGAGAGGCCGCCGGAGCCGTCGGCGTAGGACGTGCGGCACAGGACGCGCAGGCCGGGACTGGCCAGGGGTGCGGCGAACCAGCAGACGTAACGGGGATCCTCACGCAGGTAGTTGGCGGGCGAGAGGTAGATGAGCACCTCGTGGGCGTACGGCGCGAGCGTGGCGATCTGCTTCGCGCCCCGGACGACGATGCCGTCGGCGCCGCGCCGCACCACCCGCAGGCCCAGCTCGGGCCGGTCGGCGGGGGTGGAGGAGCGGTCGATCTGCGGGTCGCCCAGGCCGTGCGTGAGGGTGAGGTCGCCCTCCCGGCAGCGGTGGTAGAAGTTCTCCGCGTTGCGCCCGAACTCGGGGTCCACCTTGGCCAGTTCGAACCGGAAGTCGTACAGGCCGACCACGACGTTCGACATGAAGTCGGGAATCCGGGACAGCTGGCCGTAGGAGGCCTCGGCCCACCGGTGGGAGTTGGCCCACTTGCGGTCGAGTCCCTCCCGGTCGGCCGGCGCCAGGTACGACAGGCTGACGGGGTTCCCGGACGTCTCCGACCGGTACAGCATCTCGTCCGCCCGGCCGGGCAGGTGCTGGGCGTCGTACAGGCCGGCCAGCGTGTGGAGCATGGGGGTGAAGCCCGGATCGCCGGTCACGTCGATCCGGCACCCGTCGCTCCAGACCTCCCGTTCGTCCTTGAGGCTGGCGATGTACTCGGCTCCCCGCCAGGCCCCGGTGAGGGGACCCGGCGCGGAGGCCGTCTCGTCGGTGGGCATGACGCTGTCAGAGGCCGTGGGTCCTGTGGTGGTCACCGTCCGCGCTCCTACGGGTTCCGCTCGGCCGCACCCGACCGGAAGGGCTGGTAGCTCTGCTCCTGCACCTGCGGGAAGTACTCGCGTGTCGCCTCGCCCACGACCCGCATCAGCTCGGAGTCGAGGGAGCTGGGGTCCGTGATCAGCTTGGCCAGGGGCGAGTCCGGCACGGCGTTGGTCAGGGGCGTGCGGCGTGCCCGGTGGATCGTGGCCAGCGCGTGCTGGGCGTTGGCCGCGTCCCGCATCTTGTAGACGGCCTGGGGGCCGTCCGGAATGCCGATCATGGACTTGGTGCCGCCGCTGCCCAGGCAGTTGCGGGGCATGTGCAGGTGCTCGTGCCGCCACTGCTGGTGGGCGGTGTGCAGTTTGAACGCCTGGTCGACCACGGTGTGCCGCAGCCATGCCTCCGGGTCGTCGTGGCGGCGCGCGTCGATGTCCCGGAGGGTCTCCTCGAGCGTGGACCCGCCGAGCGAGTCGAGCCATGCCCCCAGGTCGTTCCACAGGTGTTTGAACAGGTCCCGGAACATGTGCTGCTTGATCGACAGGGAGTGGGTGCCGCTCGCGGGGCCCAGGTTGGTGCGGAAGCCGTGGTACTCCCCCGTCGCCAGGTGTTCGGCCATCACCCGTTGTGCCTCGACCACCGGGTCGAGCAGTTCCCGGCAGGCCGTCAGGTGCTGCGCCGCCCGGCTCAGGGCCTGGGCGCGGATCGCCCTGATCGCGACCTCCAGATGGTCGTTCGCCTCGGCGCACAGGATCTCCGGGACCTGGTGCAGGGCGACGAACTCGCCGTGCAGGGTGCCCGGGTCCAGTTCCGTCGCGGCGACGGCGCGGGCCAGCGTCTCGGCGGAGATCAGCTCGTCGGTGCTCCGGCTCACCCCGACGGGGACCGCGGTGAGGTCGCTCTCCCACTTGGTCGCGTCGTGGCACGCGGTCCGGATGCCGTGCAGCACGCGGTACAGCGAGTCGTCGATGCTCCTGGTGGCGATGGTGGTGCGGGTCAACTCGGGCGCACCGGCCAGCAGCGTGCCCTTGGCGACGTCCTCCAGTCCCCGCAGGGACTCCACGTAGGCCGCGTAGCCGGCGGACTCGGAGATGCTCACGGCCGCCGGCCCCGCCGCCGCGCCGGCCCCGAACACGCTGCGGACGTCGAACACCACGGTGCCGAGCCGGCGCAGCAGCCGGTGGAAGCCGACGGCCCACTGCACGTACCGGGAGGCGGCCGGGATGTCGTCGGCCAGCAGGCACGCTTGCGTCCTGCCCGCCAGCCGGGCGAGGTTGAGCAGACACACCTCCGACGCCTGCAGGACGGCGCACACCGTCGAGTCGTAGGTGCCCTCCGGCACCCCCCGTGCGGCCCGTGCCTCGCCCAGCAGGTCGATGCGGTGCAGCTGGTCGTAGCTCTCGGCCACCGGGCCGAGTTCGGTCGTCCTCCGTCCGGCGGGGCACATGTCGGCTGTCACCGGATCGTCCAGGCTTGCCATTGCGCCATCACTCCTCGCTGGGTGCCGCTGAGTACCGGATCGATTCGGTGGGACATGAGTCGAAGGCGTCGAGGACCCGTTCGAGTTCGTCGGGTGTGTCGGGCTGTTTGCACACGTAGTGCACGTCGTTGTCGAGGTCCGCGTCGAAGTTGTCGGGCGCCAGGTCGTTGCAGAGCTTGCAGTCGATGCAGGTGTCGTCGATCTCGAAACGCCCGTCGATCGGGACGCGTGTGGGAAGCGGCAGTTCAACTCGCACCGGCGGCTCCTCCTCCCCCGTAGGCACTGAAGTTGCGCATCGTCGGTTTGGCCGAGGTCCGCAGGGCCGTCTCGAACCGCTCGGTGTCCAGCGGGCCGAAGCGGGTGGACGCGCCGAGACGGGCACGGACCCCGGCCGCCACGGCTGCCCGGGTCGCGTCGTCGGCACTGGAGGGCGGCAGGGCGATCCGCAGCTCGTCGCCGTCGACGTCGAAGGCGAAGTAGTAGGGCCCGGTGGTCATGGCGCCCAGGACGATGTCCTCGATCTCCAGCTGGGACGTCCAGCGGTCACCGACGGGGATCCGGTCGCCCATGCGGCCGCGGTGCTGCAACCGGCGCAGCGGGGAGCCGCACGCGCAGGGCGCCGCCTCGATCCGGCACACGTCGCCGGTGCGGTAGCGCAGCAGCGGCATGGCCCGGCTCGCCAGCGTGGTCACGGCCAGCTCCCCGACGGAGCCGTCCGGCAGCCGCCGGCCGGACTCCGGGTCGACCACCTCGAAGTACGTCCGCGTCTCGACCAGGTGCAGTTCCCGCTCGCGGCAGAACATGGCGAGCGTGTTGGTCTCGGTCATGCCGAACATGGAGTACGCGACGGCGCCCCACTGGTCGGCGAGCCGCCGCTTCTTGGCGGGCGAAGCGCCCTCACCCGCCATGAGGATCTTCGAAACCCCCAGGTCGACCCGCGGGTCGATGCCGCGGCGGCGGGCGATCTCGCCGAGGAAGAGGGCGCGCGTGCCGGAGCACACCAGGGTCGTGGCGCCCGAGCGCTGGAGGGCCTCGACCATGCGGTCGGGTGTGCAGGAGGGTGAGGCCGCGCCGAGGGGCACGATCGTGCAGCCGAGGATCTCGATCGCCCGGTCGAGGTCCTGGCCCACTCCGGCCAGTTCGTACGGGACCGCGATGGCCGCGACGTCCCGCTCGTCGAGCACGGTGGACAGCAGCCCGGCGACGGTGAGGTTGTTCTCCAGCCAGTCCGCCATCGTGAAGAACGCCGCGATCGGGCGCCCGTCTCCGGTGCCGGAGCTCTCGTCGAAGCGGATCACCTCGCGCCGCGGCACCGCAAGCATGCCCAGCGGGTAGGCGGCGGAGAGGTGCTCACGCCGGGTGAAGGGGAGGGTCTCGAAGGCGCCCGGGCGGCCCTGCGCCGCCGCCCGGGCGATGTCGGCGGGGACGAAGGCGGCGTAGAACGGTGAGTTGCGGCAGGCGTGCTCCACGGTCGCCGCGCGTGCCTGAGCCGCCCAGGTGTCGAGTGCCGCACGGTCCAGTGCGGTGACCGCGGCGACCTTCCGGGCGATGTCGAGGCGGGAGGCGAGGGTGTCGCGCAGCCTGGTGCGCGGGTCGTGGCCGGCCGGCCGGGCGAGCGTGGTCATCGGGAGGCCTCCTCCAGCCGCGCCATGGCCGTCCGCTCCTCGGCCGCCAGGCCGGCCACGAGGGACGCCGCCTCGTCCAGGGCCTGCCGGGCGCCGGCGTCGTCGGTCTCGCGGAGCAGGTTCGCGACCTCCGTCCAGCGCCGGGCGATGCGGCGGTACTCGACGGCCAGGTCGTCGTAGGCCGCGACGCCGGTCAGTTCGTGCGCCTCCTCCAGGAACTGCGCCCACAGGGTGCGGAAGAGTCCACCCCCGGTTCCGCCCTCCTCCATGCTGGTGCCGACGGCGGCCATCGCCTCGACGGGACGGTCGAGCCGGTCGTGCCATCCCCGCATCAGCGAGCCGGCCTTGGCGATGCCCTTGAAGCCCATGTTGGTGATCGGCGGGGCCAGGAACTCCCGTGCGGTGGCCAGGATCGACGCCTGGCAGGCCTTGGGGAGGACCGACTCGTCGTAGCCGCGCGGGTCGACCCGCACCGACAGGTTGCGCGAGGACATCGGCCCCTTGGCGGCCCTGGCCCGGGCGAGGCTCTCCCGGGAGGTCGACCGGACGCCGAGCGACCGGGTCTCGACGACGACGAACCGGTCGCCCTCGTAGCCGATGCAGGCGAGGTAGTGCGCGGCGAAGTGGTGGTTCTCCCGCGCGTAGTCGAGGTGGTAGCGGTCGAGCTTGAGTCCCACCACGTCGCCCTCGTCGAGGGCCTGGACGAGCGTGGCCTCGGCCTTCGCCGAGGAGGCCGTCTCCTGTGTGCGCAGTTCGAGGCAGAGCGCGTCGGCCACGTTGCGCATGAGGTGGTCGGGTTTGACCCGGCCGGCGAGGAACGGGCTGGGCATCTGCTTGGAGTGCCAGTACAGGAACGACAGGCCCTGCCCGAGGCCGAAGATCAGCGGCTCGCTCAGCTCGATGTCGTGGTTGCGCAGCATGTTGAGCAGCGCGGTGGACTCGCAGTGCTCGCCGGAGTACGGGGAGATCTCAATGACCGCCATCGCCGTGCCCCGTCCCGTCGCGCGGCGCCTCGAAGACGATCTCGAGCACGGAGCCGCTGTCGTTGTTGCGCAGGTGCCCGTAGGTGTGGCCCAGTTCGTCGGCCTCGGTGAACGCGATGTTCTCCAGGTGGTCGACGTCCCGGTCGAGGACGTCCAGGAGGTAGCGCACGTCGTCGTCGGTGTGCACGTCGATGGCGACGTGCGACATGAGCCTCCCGCGTTCACCGGCGGGGCGTTCCGCCCAGGGGCCGAACCGGCGGCAGGCGAACATCTCGATGACGCGCCCGTCGGCGAGCGCGATCGAGTTCCACCATCCCGGCGTGCCGTACTGGCGGGGCGAGATGTACGACGGGCCCATCTCGACGGTGGTGACGAGGCCGGAGGCCCGGTGCTCGTTCAGGTAGGCGTTCCAGCCGAAGACCTGCTCGTCGTCGTCGTAGTCGCCCATGTAGATGCCGACGTGGTTGACCCCGGCGAGCTTCTCCACGACGTGGTCCGGCGCGTACCCGCACCAGACCGACAGGTACCGGCCGCAGTCGAGGTCCCGCCACCTGCTCGACGTCCGGAGGATCTCCTCCCAGGACCGGTCGAAGCCGGCGCGGTCGGGAAAGCGGCCCTCGCGCGTGGCGGTGATGGCCGGCGAACTTCCCGCGAGTGCGTTCATGGCGCTTCCTTCCTGCCCGTGATGACGATCCCCATTTGCACTTCCGTCACGACGGCCGTGCCGAGCGCGGTGCCCTCCAGCAGCTCCTCGATCTCGCTCTTGACGTACGAGGACCGGATGGAGGTGCGAAAGCCCGGGCGCATGTCGGCCGCGATGTTCGCCTTCATGAACTGGAACGTCGTGCGGTCGACGTCCCGGCGCAGGTCGGAGACGCAGTAGCGGCCGCCCGGCTTGAGCACCCGGTGCAGCTCCGCCAGGGCGGTCACCGGATCCGCCCACTCGTGCAGCGAGGAGGCGCTGACGACGTGGTCGAAGCGGTCGTCCTCGAACGGCAGGGCCAGGACCGTGCCGCACTCGTAGGCGCAGCGTCCCGCGACGCCGTACCCGTCGGCGTTGGTGCGCGCCCGGCGCAGCATCGCCGGTGAGATGTCGAGGCCGACGAGCCGGGCGGAGTCGTCCGCGCGGGTGAGCCACTCCAGACCCAGGTAGCCGGGGCCGCATCCCAGTTCCAGTACCTCGCCGGAGTCGATTCCCGCCGCCAGGATGTCGTCGATCTTTTCCCGGAGCCAGCCGTTGTCCCGGATGTGGCGCTGCATCTCGTCGTACTTGAGGGCCAGTTCGTCGCCCTGGAGGCCCTCGTCGGTCTCCGGCACCCGGGCCGCCACGGTGCCCCGCGCGCTAGCCACGGTCCTGCCCCGGCCGCCGTATGCCCACTGCTACACCTCTCATCGTGGCGCTCCCCATGTGCACGTCGGAACGGTCGTCGGTCGTCAGGAGATTGACCGAGGATCTGAGTGACTGGTCGATCGAGGGCTCGTCCGGATACCACCAGCCGGCGTCCGCCACCACGACGTCGGGTGCGACGGCGTCGGAGATCTTGACCGTCATGAACACCCCGGGCGCACCGGCCCGGCTGAACAGTTCCACCTCCTCGCCGTCCGCCAGCCCTTCCCGCCGGGCGGTGTCCGGGTGGACGGTCACCCGCGCCGAGCTCTGGCCGCGTGAGGTGGTCGGCAGCTGGTGGAACTCGGTGTTGTAGAACTGGCGCGGATGTGCGCTGGTCATCACGTACGGCAGGGCCGGGTCCGCCCGCGGGGCGTGCCGGTGGACGGGGAACGGCTCGTACCCCATGGCCCGCAGCCCGGGGTGCATCAGGTTCACGCGCCCGGACCGGGTGCGGAAGCCGCCGTCGCGGTACTTGCGGTACCGCTTCTCGTTGCGGAGGTATCCGATCTTCGTGAACTGCTCCCAGGTGAGGTCGAGTCCGGCGAGTTTGGCGTCGAGAGCGGCTTCGACGGAGGGGTAGAAGTGTTCGCTCAGACCCAGCCGTTCGGCCAGCGCGAGAATGATCTCCTCGTCCGAGCGGCACCCTTCGACCGTGGCGATCTTGCGCCGGGCCGCGATGTAGGAGTTGAACTCGACGACCTGGTCCCGCTCCAGCCAGCTGGAGGCCGGCAGGACGACGTCGGCGTACCGGGCGGTGGGGGTCATGAACAGGTCGCACACGACGACCAGGTCCAGCTTGCCGAGCGCGGCGCGGACCAGTCCGGTGTTCTCGTGCGAGGCCAGGATGTTGCTGCCGAAGACCAGCAGGGAGGTGACCGGGTACGGCGATCCGGTCAGGACGGCCCGGTGCAGGTCTCCCGGCGCGACCCAGCCGGACATCGACAGGATCTTGTGCGTGTCGCCGCCGATCCGCTTCCCGGCCTGTTCCTCGGGCAGCAGGTCGGAGCGGGGGAAGGCCCGCCGGCCCTCGATGGGCATCGGCTCCCAGATCACGTCGCCGCCGGGGGCGTCGATGTTGCCGCAGATCGCGGCGAGCAGCGCGAGGGCGCGGTGGGTGTCGAAGGAGTTCTCGTTCTGCGACAGCCCGGTGCCGGCCTCGATGCAAGCTCGGGAGGCGAGGGCGTAGGAGCGGGTCGCCTCGCGGATGAGCCCGGGCGCCAGCCCGGTGATGCGTGCGACCCGGTCGACGTCGTACGCCTCGACGTGCGCGGCGAGTTCGTCGAAACCGGAGGTGTGCGCGGCGACGAAGTCGTGGTCGTACCAGCCCTCGTCGATGACGATCCTGATCATGCCGAGGGCGAGGGCGCAGTCGGTGCCCGGCCGGACGGCCAGGTGGAGGCCGGCCCGGGCTGCGGTCGGGGTCCGTCGGGGATCGACGGCGATGACGCGGCTGCCGCGTTCCACCGCGCGCAGGAACTTGATGCCGATCACGCCGTCGGAGTGGGTGTTCGGCTTGTTGCTGCCCCACAGCAGGATGACCTCGGGGTCGCCGTCGTAGTCGCAGAAGGTGAAGGCGCCGTAGGTCATGATCGAGGCCATGACGCGCGGGTAGAAGCACACGTGTGCCGGGCCGACGACGTTGGGTGTGCCGATCGCGTTGGCGAGCCGGAACACCCACTCCTGGTAGTTGCGGTCGGTCCCCTGGCCGAGGACGACGGACTCGGGCCCGTGCCGGTCGATGGTGGCGGTGAGTTCGGCGGCGATGCGGTCGAGGGCGGTGTCCCAGTCGACCGGTTCGAACGTCCCCGAGCCGCGGGGGCCGGTCCGTACCAGTGGTGTCGTCAGCCGGTCCGGGCTCTTCAGCAGGTCCAGTGACGCCTTGCCCTTGATGCAGAAGTAGCCCTCGCTGGTGGGGTTGTCGGGGTCGCCGTGGATGTCGGTGGGCACTCCGTCCACGAGTTCCACGACGGCGCCGCATCCGCCGTGGCACATGCGGCAGACGGATGTCACACGGGTGACCGTCACACCGGTTCACCTGCCCGCTTCGCCGCCGCCACCGCAAGCTTCTCGAAGAGGGCCTGTTCGGCGTCGGCGATGGCCTCCAGCAGGGCCGCGACCTCGTGCAGCTGCCGGGGCCCGTGTGCACCGGGGTAGGCCATCAGCATCTCGATCGCCCGGTCCCATTGCCGCTCGATGTCACCGAACCCCTCGGCGAACGGGGCGAGTCCGTCGTCGCGGCACACCTGCCGGGCCTCTTGCAGGAACGCGCGGTAGAGGGTGCGGAAGTTGGCTCCTCCGGTCCCGGCGTAGCGCCAGAAGCGTCCGACGCCCGGCACGGTCTCCTCGGGGGAGGTGAGGGTCTCGTGCCATCCGGCGACCTCCGCGGCGGCGCGGCGCAGTGCGGGAACGCCGTGGCGCGGTCCGCGACGTTCGGTCATCCGTTCCGCGGTCAGCCGGACGGCGTTCCAGATCTGCTCGCGCAGCACCGATGCGGGGTCGGTGATGAGCCGCTCCGGGACCTGCTCGACGTACAGGTACAGGTGGGGTGACGGCATGAAGCCCTCGTCGGAGGCGCGGGCGCGGCGCAGTGCTCGTGCCGGAAGCGACCGGGCTCCGCCCTGCTGTTCGGTGTCGACGACGTGCGCGAGGGTGTCGTCGAGTCCGTACAGCGCGATGTGGTGCGCGGCGAAGTGGCTGCGGGAGGTGAAGTAGTCGAGGTGGAAGATGTCGACGGACACCCCCACGACATGGTCGGACTCCAGCAGTTCCCTGGCGACGGCGTGTGCCGTGTCGGCGTCGGGCGCCCGTGACTCGCGCAGCTCCACGCCCAGGGCCGAGCAGGCGTTGCGGGACACCTGCACGGGCTCGATCCGGCCGGTCAGCATCGGCGGGACGCGTCCGGGCGCGGGGGTGTCCCAGTACTGGAAGTCGATCCCCTGGCCGAGGCCGAACAGCATGGCTTCGGACACACCGACGCCGGCGTGGTGGAGCATGTTGCGCAGGGTGGTCGTCTCGCAGTGAACGCCGTGCTGGGGCTGAAATGTCGCCAAGCGCATGTGGCTTCCCAATCGCAGGGTGCGGAGAACGCCGTGCAGGTGGAGGGGTCCGGCTATGCGTCGAGCAGGACGTCGTCGTATCCGCGCAGGTCCAGGAAGCCGGAGCCGCTGGCCAGGATCACGATGACCGGCCGGAGGTGCTCGGCGTCGGCCTTGGCCACGACGTCCAGGGCCGCGGCGACCGCGTGTCCGGCTTCGGGGGCGAGGAGCAGGCCTTCGGTCCGCAGCAGCAGCCGTCCGGCCTCCAGTGCGGTCCGCTGGTCGAAGGCGACGGCGTCCAGCACGCCCTTGTGCCGCAACAGGCTGACCAGGGCGGAGCTGTGGTGGTTGCGCAGGCCGCCGACATGCGTGGGCGGTGGGATGAAGCTTTCTCCCATGGTGTAGCCGAGCACCTCGGGTGTGAAGCCACCGAGGTCGGTGCGGGCGTACGCGTAGACACCCTGGGTGAGCCGGGGCGCCGCCGTAGATTCGGCGGCGAGGAAGTGGAGGTCCGCTCCCTCGGCCCTGGCCCGCAGATGGGGACCGATGAGGCCGCAGAGGTTGCTGCCGCCGCCCGAGCACGCGACGAGGTGGTCGCCGCGCCCGTCCACGCCCAGTTCCTCGCCGTGGACGTCCTTGAGCTGCCGGGCGACTTCGAGCCCGAGCAGGGTCTGGTGCAGGTACACGTGCGGCATCCCGCTGCCGGCGAGATACGCGGCGGACGGGTTGTCCAGCGCGTGCTCGATGGCGTCGCTGATGGCGGTGCCGAGGCTGCCCGGATGCTCGGGGTTGTCCGCGAGGATCTTCCGTCCGACCGCTGTGTGGGGCGACGGCGAGGGCCGCACCTCGGCGCCCAGCAGTTCCATGTAATGACGCCGGTAGGGCTTCTGCTCCAGCGAGCACTTCACCATGTGGATCTCGGCCCGCAGACCGAACATCTGGGCCGCGAGGGCGACACTCATCCCCCACTGGCCCGCCCCCGTCTCGGTGACGAGGGTGGTCCGCCCTTCCTCGGCCGCGTAGTAGGCCTGCGCTATCGCGGTGTTCAGCTTGAAACTGCCGCTGGGGAGGACGTCCTCACGCTTCAGGTAGATCCTCGCCCCCGTGCCGAGATGCTTCTCGAGACGGTGTGCCCGGTGCAGCGGTGTGGGCCGGCCGCACTGCACGAGCCGTTCCGCGACGGGTTCCGGAATCGTGACCCATTGCTCACCGGGGGCATTCTGTTCGATGAGGGCCCGGGGCCGGATCCGCGCGGATATCTCCGCGGCGGTGGGACTTCCGGAGTCCCTGACCTCGGGCAGCGGGCCGGGCAGATCCGGCAGGAAGTTGTACCACTGGGTGGGCATCCCCGGTAAGGGACGCTCGCCGGGAACTGCGGGTCGATCATCAGGCGTTTCCGCATGCCCCGATCGGCCTGGGCTGTACGACGTCACATTCCCCCCGCTCCCCCGCTCCGGAAATTTGTGGAAGTCAGCGTACGTAGCGGCATTGGGCCGCGCAACCATGTGAACGTGAGATGGAAATTCAACCATCGCGCACCTGAATTCACCCTCGCCGAGGCGTCATTCACCGGGCGGTACTGCAGATTCCGGAATCATCTCGCCGGCCATCATCGGCCCGCTTCCCGGGAAAGGGCAAGGGTCCATCGAAAAGCAGCGGAAGATCCGAGAAGACCGGGAAATGCACCGGCTCCGTCACGGCCGATTGGAGAGCCGTCATCGATCCGGGGCGCCGGCGAGGGTGCTGTGCCGGACGGGTCCGGCACTTATGCGCCAGTGTCCCGGGAATTGATCCGTTCCGTCAATGAATCGGCCAGGAGCCGCCAGTTCTCGGCGTGGTGCCGCGCCAGTTCCGCGATCAGTGGCGCGCAGTGGATCGGCAGACTGCTCGCCATCGCGGCGAAGTCGTGCGGCTGGGTGGCCGAGGGATCCAGGGTCCGCAGCAGCTTGCGGCCGACCTCGGTGAACCGGAGCGAGGGATCGGCCCGCAGGCGCCTGACCGCCGACGATACGTCCGCGCACGGCGGGTGCGCCCGGGGGCGCTCCGCGAGCGCGGGGCCGTGGCCGGCCCCCTTCTCCCGGGCCGGCGCCTCCCCGGCCCGCACCTCGGCCTGCGGTCGTCCTTCGCCCAGGGGTTGCGCCTTGCCGGCCCGTACCTCGCCCTGCGGTCGTCCTTCGCCCCGGGGTTGCGCCTCCCCGGCCCGTATCTCGCCGTCCTGGGCTTCGCGTGCGCGCCGCCGGGCGTCCTTGGCCGTGGTGAGCGAGATGCCCGCGGCGCGCGCCACCTCGCGCGCGGTCGCGCCGGGGTTCTCGGCGAGGTACCCCAGGGCGCGGCTTCGGCCCTCGCCCGCAGCCAGCGGGTAGGCCACCCCGTCACGGCCCAGCCGTACGGGGGTGGGGGGGGGGGGAAAACCCCCCCCCCCCCCCCCCCCCCCCCCGGGGGGGGGGGGGCCCCCCCCGCCCCCCCCCCCCCCCCCCCGGCCGTATCCGCATCTTTTCCTGCGGCATTCGAGTGAATTACCCGGTGCGAC